>NZ_JAMJPJ010000020.1 GCF_023555005.1 Halomonas llamarensis
TCAAGCTGCGTGAACAAGTGTTGAAAGTGGCGGCCACGTTCACAGTAAAAGCCCGCCAAATCCGCATGCGCTTGAGTGGTGCGGCCAACAAGTGGTGGCCTCGATTACTCCCAGGCATCCGACGACTACAACCACTTCCCGACTGACATCGGCGGCTTCAACGGCGTAAACATCATCATCGGCCAAGGGCTGAGAGCACACCGTGGGCAAATGGCGGCTACCTATGCAAAAACGCGATAGAAACGGGACACTAAAGGCCTATCTCGCATAACTATCGCGTCGGTAAGACGTTAAATAGCCTCAACGCATCCACCATGCAGACGTAAAGCGCTCAATAATGGCGCTACCACCGCCGCGATGAATGAGGCGGGTTCAGGGATTTTTTCCGCTGAGTCATACCATTTTTTATCTTGGCTTGGACAAAAATATGGTTGAGTGAATACTTCTTGGAAGCAAAGTAATTGAACACCCTGTTCTGCTGCCTCATCGATCATCGGCAAATGTGCTTCGATCATTTTGTCGCGGATCTCATCCGTGCTCATTGAGGTGTCACCCTTCAGCGACATCTGAATCAACCCACACTTCACTTTATTGTTCATTTCTTTCGACATATCGCGACCTCTTTATTGTGTTTTTGAATTTCCTGAAATATAGCGAAGATTTTCGCCTTTATTTAGGCACAAAGGTGCCTGTTTGCTTAACAATTATATTTGCCAAGCATCATTGCCTAATGAGGCATAAAAAATTTTGATCCTAGGGAAGGTCACTCATCTCAGACCGAATGCAGCGGTACCGATAGATAGACCAATCCCGTCAAGCCATTAAATATTTGAATTCCATGTGTTTTTTTCACCCCTAGGTTGTTCGATGTTGTAATTATTTTTTTTACCTTTTGGTAAAGGTAAAAGCAACTACGCGGATGGTCAAGGAGTTTTTTGCTATTTTTCAGGGGTATTACTACTGCCCTTTAATGGAACGCGACCTTTCTATATGCACCATCAAAGTGCGGTTATAAAATCGATAAAATGCTGTATTTATTACTGAAAGAGATGGGGGCGGAGGTATGAAAATTATTGCTATAGGGTTTTTTTAAGGGACTTAGTTAAGTCTTTGAAGGGTGTTAAATATTATTTTTGATTTTTCTTAATTAACTGATTAAGTTCTGCCAGATAGCTTTCTAGCACCAAGTTGGGTAGCCCACCCTTGCGTGTAATGGCACTATATCGTGTTAAATAGTGCCATTTTTGGGGGGCAACCGCTTTTATTTGGCCATTACGAACCCACCTCTCAGCGTAATGGGTAGGGAGGTAGCCGATATAACGGCCAGAGAGAATTAAAAAAGCGACTCCCTCACGATCAGTGGCTGAGGCGGAGGCTTTAAGTGGCTCGTGTACTGCTTTGATTTCCGGAGTTTGGGCATAGGCAGGAACAACCGCGTCATAGCTAGCTAGTATGACTCTGGTGATATTTTTTACTTCCAATAGCGGATGATTGGCTGCGCAATAGAGCTGCGATGCTTCCTCATAAAGCGCGAGGTAATCGAGTCCGGGCAGGGTTTTGAGATCGGGTGTCACTCCGGTGTGAAGGCGTCCATCGAGTACTGCCAGCTCAATATCACTGGGTGGAATCATGCGGATATTGATGCGTACATCAGGTCCGCGTTCTTTGAGCGCACTGAGAGCATGCGTAATGTGCATCTCGGGCATAGTTACTAGATTGTCAGTAATGCCAATATTGAGCTCACCTTTAAGTTGTGCGTGTAACCCATTGACTTGCGTACGGAAACCCTCCGTTGCAGCCAGCAACTGTAACGCCAATTCATATACCTCGGCACCCTCGCTGGTCAGTGCAAAACCACTTCGTCCTCGCTGACAGAGGCGAAGACCAAGGCGTGTTTCTAGATCGCTCATCGCCATGCTTATAGCTGCTCGGCTTATTCCTAATTCTACCTCGGCCGCTGAGAAGCCACCACACTCCACAACTTTACGATAGATTCTCAATAAACGGAGGTCGGAGTCGCCGGGCTGACCCATTGGTGTGGCTTTACGGTATGTCATGGGTATCTCCACTATTTTCCCTTTAGATTTCGTATTTCTGCCAGATTCTGTTTGCAGGTTAAAGTTAACCAAATGCTTACATGAAATTAAACAACTTTTTATTTAACTGATTGAAAGTCAGATCTAACCTTGAACTAGAAGCCTTTATCAATGGTAAGAACAATAAGGAGTAACCCAATGTCAGCTCAAGAATTTCCCTATGCTGCCGGGCTCAGTTCTGAGCAGCTTGATGCATACTGGATGCCTTACACCGGCAATCGCCAGTTTAAAAGAGATCCTCGGATTATCGTTGGGGCTAAGGGCAGCTATTTGACTGATTCTGAAGGTCGGCAAATTTTTGATGGTCTCTCAGGGCTTTGGACCTGTGGGGCAGGGCACTCCCGACCCGAGATAGCCGATGCAGTTAGCAGGCAGCTGCGCGAACTCGATTACGCACCTGCTTTTCAGTTCGGGCACCCCAAGGCATTCGAGCTTGCTCACCGCTTGCGTGAGCTTACACCGGAAGGCCTGGATTACACCTTCTTCACTGGTTCCGGTTCCGAAAGTGCCGATACCTCTTTGAAAATTGCTCGTGCCTACTGGCGAAAAAAGGGCAAGCCCTCCAAGACCAAGCTGATCGGTCGTGCCAAAGGCTATCACGGTGTTAATTTCGGTGGCTTCAGCGTAGGCGGTATCGGTGCCAACCGAGCTTTATATGGGCAAGGTGTCGACGCTGATCATCTTCCACATACGCTTATCCCAGAGAATGCCTTTACTAAGGGCATGCCGGAGAATGGCGCCGAACGTGCGAATGAGCTGCTAGAACTGATCGCCTTACATGACGCTTCTAATATCGCTGCTGTGATTGTTGAGCCACTGGCCGGTTCTGCAGGTGTTATTCCACCGCCCAAAGGCTATTTAAAGCGGCTGCGCGAGATCTGCGATCAACACGATATCCTATTGATCTTTGATGAGGTCATCACTGCTTTTGGGCGCATGGGATCCATGACCGGAGCCGAAGAATTTGGCGTTACCCCAGATATTATGAATTTCGCCAAGCAACTGACAAATGGTGCAGTACCTATGGGGGGAGTGATTGTTAAAAACGAGATCTATCACACCTTCATGGAGCAGGGGGGAGCGGACTACATGCTTGAGTTGCCTCATGGTTATACCTATTCAGGGCACCCGGTCGCTTGTGTTGCAGCTTTGGCCACCTTGGACATACTTGAGCAGGAGCGCCTCATCGATCGAGTGCGTGATATGAGCCCAATTTTCGAAGAAGCACTTCATAGCTTAAAAGGCACTCGCTATATCAACGATATACGCAACTATGGACTTGCCGGTGCCCTACAGATTGAACCCTATCCCGGTGAACCGGCCCGCAGGCCCTACGAGGTCGCCATGAAATGCTGGGAGAAAGGCTTCTACGTACGCTATGGCGGCGACACTATCCAGCTTGGTTTGCCTTTCATTGTTGAGCGCGAGGAAATTGATAGCGTCATCAATGTGATTGGCGATGCCATCAGTGAAATGAACTAAAAACAATTACCCCAAAAAATAAAACGAGAGGTAACTAATGAAAACACTTGGTCATCTTATTAACGGTATGCGTGTTGACCGCGCAGAGCGTACTCAAGAAATCTTTAACCCGTCTGTAGGCGAAGCTGCCGGTCAAGTGAGCTTGGCTAGTAAAGCCACCGTCGAGGAAGCCGTTGCCGCCGCTCAGGCCGCCTATCCGGCCTGGCGTGATACGCCGCCCGCCAAGCGCGCCCGGATCATGTTCCGCTTCAAACAGCTGCTGGAGGATCATGCCGACGAGATTGCCCGGTTGATCGGCCAGGAACACGGTAAGATCGTGCATGATGCACGGGGCGAGCTAGCCCGTGGTATCGAGAACGTGGAGTATGCCTGCTACGCCCCGGAACTGCTTAAGGGCGAGCACAGCAAGAATACTGGCCCCAGCATCGACTCCTGGAGCGAGTTCCAGTCCCTAGGCGTAGTGGCAGGCATCACGCCGTTCAATTTCCCCGCTATGGTGCCGCTGTGGATGTATCCCATGGCCATCGTCTGCGGCAACACTTTTGTTCTCAAACCCTCCGAGCGTGACCCCACCTCCGCCCTCTACATCGCTGAACTGGCCCAGGAAGCCGGTCTACCCGCCGGTGTGCTCAATGTGGTCAATGGTGACAAGGAAGCCGTTGACACTCTACTCGACGACCCGTGCGTGCAGGCCGTCAGCTTCGTCGGCTCTACCCCGATCGCCGAATACATTTATTCCCGGGCAAGTGCTAATGGCAAGCGCTGCCAGGCTCTGGGCGGCGCCAAGAATCACGCCATCGTCATGCCGGATGCCGATATGGACAATGTAGTCAACTCCCTGAATGGGGCGGCTTTCGGCTCGTCGGGTGAACGCTGTATGGCACTCTCCGTGGCAGTGGCCGTGGGTGACGAGGCCGCCGACACTTTGATCGCCAAAATGCAGGAACAGATGAAGTCGCTCAAGGTCGGTCCCTTCTCCGATAAGAATAATGACTTCGGCCCGGTGATCACCAAGGCACACCAGGAGAAGGTCTGCGGCTATATCGACAGTGCCGAACAGCAGGGCGCCCAGATCGTGGTCGATGGGCGCGGTATTCAAGTGCCCGGACATGATAATGGTTTCTATGTGGGCGGTACCCTGATCGACCAAGTAACCCCTGAGATGACCTGTTACCAAGAAGAGATCTTTGGCCCGGTGCTATTAGTCGTACGCGCAGGCTCCATGGATGAGGCTATGAAGTTGATCGACGATCACGAATACGGCAACGGCACCTGCATCTATACACGTGACGGGGAAGCGGCGCGTTATTTCAGCGACCGTATCCAAGTGGGGATGGTAGGCATTAACGTACCGCTTCCGGTGCCGGTTTCCTACCATAGTTTTGGTGGCTGGAAGCGCTCGCTGTTTGGCGATCTATCCGCTTATGGTCCTGATGCGGTGCGTTTTTATACGCGGCGCAAGACGATTACTCAGCGTTGGCCGTCTGCGGGGGTACGTGAAGGGGCACAATTCTCTTTCCCGTCCTAGACATCCCGAGACCATCAATAAAAGTGCATGACCTTTGTGTCATGCACTGAATACCCTAACAAGAGACAATGTCATGCAGATTGCTATTCCTAAGGAAATCAAGAACCACGAGTATCGTGTTGCCCTAACACCTACCGGTGCTCGCGAGCTGGTTAGCCGTGGTCATACGGTCAATGTGCAAGCTGGCGCTGGGGAGGGAGCTGGTTTTGTTGACGCCGCGTATGAAGCCTCCGGTGCTCGTATTGAGGCGGACGTGGCTAAATTATGGGATACGGCTGAATTAATCCTTAAAGTTAAAGAGCCGCAACCCGAAGAGGTTGATCGCCTTAAATCAGGCCAAACCATTTTTACTTACCTCCACTTAGCGGCTGAGGAGACTCTGACTCAAGGTCTTATAAATAGTGGTGCCACCTGTATTGCTTATGAAACGATCACCGATCGCCAGGGTGGTTTACCGCTTTTAGCACCAATGAGTACTGTTGCTGGGCGAATGGCCATTCAAGCAGGTGCACACAGCCTGGAGAAGGCTCAAGGCGGTTCCGGTGTACTGTTACCAGGAGTTCCAGGTGTTGCTCCAGCAAAAGTTGCTGTGATTGGCGGTGGTGTAGTGGGCGAAAATGCT
The DNA here is from genome assembly GCF_023555005.1 of Halomonas llamarensis. Taxonomy (GTDB): domain Bacteria; phylum Pseudomonadota; class Gammaproteobacteria; order Pseudomonadales; family Halomonadaceae; genus Vreelandella; species Vreelandella llamarensis. The sequence continues at coordinate 5,729 of NZ_JAMJPJ010000020.1, forward strand.
GCTCGCATGGCGCTTGGTTTGGGCGCTGAGGTGACTGTACTAGATAGGTCTATTTCACGATTGGAAGTGCTTGATGACCGTTATCAGGGAAGGATGAAAACGGTTTACTCGACTGCTGATGCAATTGATGATGCAGTGCGTGAATCTGACCTCATCGTAGGTGCTGTTCTTATTCCTGGTGCTGCTGCACCTAAGCTTATCACTCGTCGGATGCTTGCTGACATGAAGCCGGGCAGCGTACTAGTCGATGTGGCTATTGACCAAGGTGGTTGTTTCGAGACTAGCAAGCCGACTACCCATGCTTCCCCAACTTACATAGTCGATGAAGTCGTTCACTACTGCGTGGCTAATATGCCTGGCGCAGTGGCACGCACTTCTACTCAAGCGCTGACTAACGCAACTCTTCCATACATTATTGCACTGGCCGACAAAGGATGGCAGAAAGCATTAGCCGATGACCATCACTTCTTGCCTGGACTCAACGTCCATGATGGTCAGATTGCCTATCAAGCTGTAGCTGATGCTTTTAGCCTGGAAAGCGTTAACCCGACTAGCTTATTAAAGTAATTCCCACCCTAAAGTAGGTGCCTTGCCCTACCGGTAACTAGTCTTACCTGGTAGGGCTACTCGTGCTATTAAACGGCGGCTTGCTGCGGTATTGCTGTCGAACCCTGCGTCTCGCAAGACATTCAGCCCTTACTGGCGCGCCTTCCGTTGACCCAGGCTTGCCGCGCCCTGGGTTATCAACCGTAGCACGGTATATGCCTGGCGACAGCGGCGCCATGAGCGCACAGCGAGCCCTATCGGGATCAGCCGGTTTATGAGATCTACCACGACCTGTTGCAGCAAGGGATCTATCTCGGTTCGCTCAGCACCTGGTATCGGCAGCTGCGAGACGCCAAGGAAAGCGGTGACCGTCGCCCTCAGCGTGCGCCTCAACACCATGCGGTGCCACGTACCACGGCAACGACCGCCGATGAAGCTTGGACATGGGGCATCAACACATTCATAGGCGGCCGCGGGTCAGTAATGACAACCCCTTCAGCGAAAGCCAGTTCAAGACCATCAAGTACCAGCCTGATTACCCTAAGCGCTTTGAGATCATTACCCATGCCTGGCAGTGGTACAACGCCTATGTTGACTGGTACAACCGGCAGCGCCATAAAAGCGGGCTGGCTGGCTTCACGCCGGAGCAGGGCTTTACCGGCCGTTATCGCGAGCTTGCGGAGCTCCGCCAATAAGCGCTTGATAACAGCTTCGAGGCGCACCCTGAGGGGGTCATGCGCGGCCGCCCCGTGGTGGCGATGCCACCGGGGACAGTGTCTCGATCAATCCGGTACAGCCTGATGACGACGACCCGGCCCCCGACAGCGTGGTGAATTTCCCAACGCTGTCGGGGGCAAGCGATACCGCCACTAAATCGACATTAATTTTTAAAGATCTATCCGAATCAGGTTGACAGGTTCCGCTAGCTTGAGGGTTTTGGTTAACTAATTACTTACGTAGGGTTAATATATTTTATATTTATTTATTAAGATTTTTAACATAAGTTGAAAAATTAAAGAAGTTGGACTGGGTGTTATTTTAATAATTAAAATAATTAATTATCCTTTTAAGTTTAAGAAGTACTCATCCATATAACATAAACAATAAGGAAAATTTATGAAAACTACAGACTATCCTCTTAGCGAAGTTCCTTGGGATTCGCGTAAAGGGTTACTGTCAACATCAGTTGTTCTCTTAGGTTTCACATTTTTTACGGCCACTATGTGGGCAGGTGGCAGCCTTGGTATTGCCTTTGAATTGCAAGATTTATTATGGATAATCTTGGTCGGCAATATTCTATTAGGTAGCTATGCTTCAGCCTTGGCTTATATTGCCTGTAAGAGTGGCCTTAACTCTGTGCTCATGGGTCGCTTTTGTTTTGGAGAGGTTGGCAGCAAACTTTCAGACATGTTGTTGGGCTTCACCCAGATTGGCTGGTACGCATGGGGTACTGCTACTATTGCAATTGTGCTTGTCAAGACAACTGGCCTGCCTGCTTGGTCAGAGACCCCTCTGATGGTGTTCTTTGGGATTGCTTTTTGTCTTACTGCCATGGTGGGGTATCGAGGTCTCGATTGGCTCTCACGTTTCGCTGTACCTGCTATGTTGTTATTTATCCTAATAAGTCTTTTTACTGGTCTATCTGATGTTGGTGGTTTGTCTGGTTTGATAGGCCAGTCTCCCACTGAGGAGATGACCTTTGCTGCAGCGGTCACCGTAATTATTGGTACCTTTGTAAGCGGTGGGACACAAGCCACCAATTGGAGTCGTTTCGCACACTCTCCTCGTGTCGCTGTTATCGCTACCATGCTAGCTTTCTTTGTAGGCAACGGTTTGATGGTAATTACTGGAGCCTTAGGGGCTCTAATATATCAACAGGCTGACATCGTAGATATCATGCTAGCCCAAGGGTTCGTGGTGTTGGCAGTGTTGATGCTATTTCTCAATATCTGGACCACTCAAGATAATACCATATATAACTTCGCGGTAGCCGGCTGCAACTTAGTCAGAACTCGTCGGCGGCGTTTGGTAACTCTTATCGGTGCTGCCATCGGTACTTTTCTAGCAGTCTTTGGTATGTATAACATGCTAATTCCCTTTTTAGTATTGCTTGGCACCTTCATTCCACCTTTCGGCGGCGTAATAATGGCAGACTTTTGGATTTTCCACCGAGGCAAATATCCAGCTATGGCTAATGTACGGTTGCCAAACTTTAACTGGTTGGGTTTGACAGCTTATTTTTTGGGTTCGGTCGCAGCTTATCTGTCGCCAGTCTTGCCCCCGTTAGTTGGCATCGGTGTCGCGGTGCTAAGCTACGCTCTCTTGATCGCATGTTTTCGCAGTACTGTCATTGAAGTGGCGGAAGTAAATAAAGCTGATTAAATCGCAAGCCACACGCTGGTGAGTTATTTTTCCACCTATGTACCAAGTAGTGAGAAGTCTTTATGAAAATTGTAAACGCTAGGCTGCGTAATCAGCCAGGCCTCCATTCAGTGCATATCAAAAATGAATTTTTTGTTGATATTAATATTCAGGCTGGTCGCGAGATGGTTGGAGATGATGAGATTGATGCGGAGGGTCACCTTCTGTGCACCCCCTTCATAGAACCGCATATCCATCTCGATGCCGCCATGACTGCAGGGGAGCCGCGCTGGAACGAGAGCGGTACTTTGTTCGAAGGGATTGAGTGCTGGGCTGAACGCAAGTCCATGCTTAACCAAGAAGATATTAAAGGTCGAGCATTAGCAACGTTGGAGTTACTTGTCAGCAACGGAGTGCAGCATGTACGTACCCATGCTGACGTCAGCGACCCCAGCTTAATTGGTCTTAAGACTCTGTGCGAGCTACGAGACGAGCTGAGCGACAAATTACAGATTCAGGTAGTAGCTTTCCCTCAGGAGGGCATTCTTTCATATCCCAATGGATTGGCGTTAATGGAAGAGGCAATTGAGGTAGGAGCAGATGTAATAGGAGCAATTCCTCACTTCGAGTATACCCGTGAAATGGGGGATTCCTCTCTCAAGAAAGTGATCCACCTAGCAAGAACACATGATCGCTTAGTGGATGTTCACTGCGATGAAATCGACGACCCTAATTCGCGCTTTCTGGAGGTGCTGGCTGCAGAAGCACTTTTCGCGGACATGGGAAGTCGAGTGACCGCCAGCCATACCACAGCAATGCACTCATACGACAACGCTTATTGCTCAAAACTATTTCGGCTTTTGAAAGCTTCTGATATCAATTTCATTTCCTGTCCTACGGAAAGTATCCACCTACAAGGGCGTTTCGATACCTACCCTAAGCGACGCGGTCTCACTCGAGTTAAAGAGTTGGACGCTGCGGGCATCAATGTTTGTTTCGCTGAAGACTCGGTCAACGATCCTTGGTACTCCTTGGGAAATGGAAGACTCTTGAGAACTTTAGATTTCGGCTTACATATATGTCAGATGATGGGGTATGCCGATTTTAGTCGATCCTTGGACTTTCTCACTGATCATTCTGCCCGCACCCTGGGTATTGAGAATGATTACGGCATAGCTGTTGGGAAACCAGCCAATTGTATTCTCCTGGATGGGGAGGATGACTATGAGGTACTACGCCGTCAGGGTGATGTACTACTTTCCATTCGCTATGGGCGAGTGATCTGCCGCCGTGAACCAGCACAAATTATCACCCCCTCCTATTTACGCTAACCAACAAAAAATACAGACCTGTTGGAAACCGGACTGTCGAGCTGGGCTAATTGATGCTAAGTCCAGAAGCACGCATCCAGTCAGTTTAGCTCGACCCTAGAAATGGAAGCAACGCTGAACGTCTTCTTTGACATCCTCTTCCACCTTCAACACTAACGTGCTTGTAGAGGGGGATTTCCAGGTTGTCGCCTCCCAGGTTCCTGCTTCGTTGTCCGTAGCCTCAATGCCTTGGCGTCGCCAGTCTTACACAAACATCCCAGGCATACATTTTGCTGTAAAGAAGAGCCCCTCAGTATTACCTCAACTCTCGGCACCGACCAACAGCGCGGTACCGGCTTGTAAAATGTTGCGAGCGGCGTTCACATCCCGGTCAATGCATCGGGTGCAGCAGTCCGGGCAATCTCAGGTGCGAACATCTAGTGGCAAGGGTTCGACCACAAAGCCGCAGCCATGACAGCGTTTCGAGCTGGGGTACCAGGTCGATCTGGACGAATTGCCGTCTTGCCCATTCGTTCTTGTAATCAAGTTGGCTCACCAACTCACTCTAGTCCAGGTCGTGAGCTTTCGACAGATGCCGACCATAGCCTCACATGGCCTTCAATGTCAGCCTTCACCAGCTTTACCCGAACAGGTTTCCACCCTGGTTCGGCCCTATATGGACCCAGCCTGGGTAACCCTGGAGATTACGGAAAGCGTTTTAATGACAGACCCGATCGAGATGGAAACACTGTTGAAAAGACTCCACGAGCAAAACTTCCAGATCGCTATTGATGACTTCGGTACGGGCTTCTCGTCCCTCAGTCGCTTTCAGTATCTGCCTCCCTAGTCGCTCAATATAGACCGTAGTTTTGTCAACGAGCTCAATCCTGGGGGCAAGGGAGCCTGGGCTGCCTGACCGTAACCTTGCCTTTAGTGCGTGGTGACCAGCATCACCACGCTGAGAGCCGCCGAGACCCACATGGCCGGCTTGATCTCCTGGATGTTGCCGGTGAAGAGCTTAATCAGCACGAAGCTGAGGAAACCAAAGGCGATACCCAGGGTGATCGAGTAGGTCAGCGGCATCAGGATGATGGCCAGAAAAGCCGGGAAGGCTTGGTCGAATTTCGTCCACTCGATCTTGCTGATCGGCGCCAGCATGAACAGTCCCACCAGCACCAGCGCCGGTGCGGTGGCGATACCCGGCACCAGCGAGAGCAGCGGCGACAGGAATAGGAAGGGTAGAAACAGCAGGGCGATGGTCACCGCCACCAAGCCGGTCCGCCCGCCCTGGGCAACGCCGGCGCCGGATTCGATAAAGGTCTGGGCCGCACTGGTACCCAATGGCGCCGCGATCATCGAGGCAAAGGCATCGACGGTCATTGAGCGCTTGAGGTTGCGGGGGTTGCCGTCCTTGTCCTTGAGGTCGGCCGACTCGGAGAGCGCCATGAAGCACGACAAGGCATCGAAGAAGTTGGTGAACAGCATCACGAAGATGAACGGCAGATAGGCGACCGTCAGCGCTCCCCAGATGTCTACCTGCATCACCGCGCTGAAGTCCGGCCAGGCCGCCAGGCCGCTCCATTCCACGACTACGTCACCACCCCATAGCCGCCCCATGGGCGTTGCCAGCAGGGTGGTCAGGGCGATACCCAGGATCAGTGCCCCGTTGAAGCGCAGGATGACCATGATTGCCGTTGCCATCATGCCGATGAAGAAGGTCACCATGCTGGCATCCATATTGCCCAGCGTGACCAGGGTGGCGTCGCTGCCGATGATGAAGCCGGCATTCTTGAAGCCGATGAAGGTGATGAACAGGCCAATGCCGCAGGTGATCGCATAGCGCAGCGAGGGGGGAATGGCCTCGATGATTGCCTTGCGGACGTTGAACATAGCCAGGATGGCGAACAGCACCCCGGACCAGAACACGCAGCCTAGCGCCACTTCCCAAGAGAGCCCCGCGCCCTGTACCAGGGTATAGGTGAACAGGGCGTTCATGCCCATGCCCGGGGCGACCAGGATCGGGTTACGGGCATAGAGCCCCATGGCCAGGCTGCTCATGAAACTGATCAGCACCGTGGCCGATAGGGCGGCGGAGAAGGGAATGCCAGCATCGCTGAGAATCGCCGGGTTGACCACGATGATGTACATGGAGGCCAGGAAGGTGGCGATCCCGGCGAGGATTTCAATGCGCAGCGACGAGCCGCGCCGCGTTACGCCGAAATAGTGGTCCAGCCAGTTGGCGGGCGGGGCGGCCTGTTCATCAGGCCGTGCGGTGCTCTTGTCGGCAAGGGAGGAGGAGTTCGGTTCCATATCGATGATCCTATTGTTGTTGGAGATCGTTGTTGGAGATCGTTGTAGAGAATCGTGGTTGGCCGCCTAGTTGGCCAAGTGGTCAGTCCCGGGTGTGCTGACGTCTGCCACCCGCCCAAGTTTCGAGGACGCTGCGGTCATCGCCGAGCATCATCAGCGCGAACAGACGCTCGCCAAGGGTGCGGCAGCGTGCATGACGTCGTGACAGCAGCGGTGTGGCATCAGGGTCGAGTACCACGAAGTCGGCCTCCATACCGGGCGCCAGGCGGCCGATCTCGCTATCCAGCGACAAGGCACGCGCATTGCCGAGTGTCAGGCCGTAAAACCCTTGCCAAGCCGTCAGCGGCTGACCACGCAGTTGCCCAACTTGGTAGGCGGCCTTGAGGGTCGCCAGCCCCGAAAGGTCGGTGCCACCGCCGATGTCGCTGGCATAGGTCACGTTGAGACCGACGTCGCGTGCGGCGTGGCGGTCGAACAGGCCGCTGCCGAGGAACAGGTTGGAGCTGGGACAGAAGGCCAGGTTGGCGCCCCGCTCAGCCAGTCGGCGGCGCATCCCCTGGTCAAGATGAATGCCGTGGGCAAAGGTGCTGCGTGGCCCCACTAGCCCGGACTGCTCGTAGACTTCCAGGTAGTCGCGGCTCTCGGGGAATAGCGCGGCCACCCAGTCCAGCTCGCCGGTGTTTTCAGACAGGTGGGTCTGCAGCCACAAACTCGGGTCATTGCGCAACAGTCCGCCCGTCGCGTCGAGCTGCTCTCGGGTCGAGGTGGGGGCGAAGCGCGGCGTCAGGCTGTAGCCGAGCCGGCGCGTGCCGTGCCAGTCGCTGATCAGCCGCTCGGCGTCGCGGATGCCGCCCTGGGTGTCATCGCAGAGCGCCTCGGGGGCGTGGCGATTCATGTGAACCTTTCCAGCCAGCATGCGTAAATCGCGCTTGCGGCTGGCGGTGAAGAAGGCATCCACGGAAGCGGGGTGGCTGGAGCAGAACACCTGGGCCGTGGTGGTGCCGACCCGCAGCATCTCATCGAGAAAAGCATCAGAGAGTGCCAGGGCATGCTCGTACTGGGCGAAACGACACTCTTCAGGAAAGGTGTAGTCGTTGAGCCAGTCGAGCAACTGGCGCCCGTAGGAGGCCATGATCTCGAGCTGGACGTAATGCACGTGGCTGTCGATGAAGCCGGGCATCAGCAGCTTGCCACGGTGGTCGATGACATTGATGCCCGTGGGCAGGCTGGGTTCGAGTCGCGCATAGTCATCGATGGCGCGGATGCGGCCATCTTCGATCCACAGGGCAGCGTCTTTAATATGGCGAACACTGCCCTCTGCTGGGCTATCGCCCTCGCCGGGGTCGGCATCGAAGCTCAGCAGTTCGGCGCGAATCACGCGCGAGTCGTTAGTCGTCATGATAGGGCTCTTCTTTTTCAGTAGTACGACGCATGTTTATAAAGGGCTACGGCGTATGCTTATGAAGGGTGCTGGCCAAATAGGGCACGGAGTTCGCCTGGATCGAGGCCGCGCCGGTCGGCGCGCTCGGCGCTTCCCATAAGCGGCAGCAGCTCGGCCATGGCGGCAAGCGCTATGGCATAGGGCGTCTTGTCGCCGCCTGTGCCTCCGCTGGCCATGCCGATGGGGCAGCGCACCCTGGTTAGCGCCGCTTCGTCATGCCCGGCATCGCTCAGTCGCGAACGAAAGCTGGCCCATTTGCTGTGTGATCCGATCAGGCCGATTGAGGCCATGTCGTTACGGTGCAGCAGGGCATCCACCAGTTCGCGGTCTTCGGCGTGGTCGTGAGTCAGCACCAGCGCGTGGCTATTCGCAGGCAGGGCGGCCACGGCGGCTCTAAGGCCAGCTGTGTGGCGACAGGTTAGGCGCGGCTGCGCCTCAGCCCAGTCGGGAAATACGCCTTGGCGGCTGTCGTGCCATAGCACCTGCCAGGGCAATGGGGCGGCCAGACGGACGATCTCGCTACCCACGTGGCCGGCGCCGAAGAGGGCTAACGTCGCCGCACTGCCGGGGAAGATCTCTAGCAATACGTTGACGAAGCCGCCGCAGCATTGCCCGCTGCGCCCGCCCAGGGCAAAGGCTTCGAGACTCATGCCAAGCTCTCCGCTCGCTAGTCGCTCCCGGGCCGCGTCGATGACCTGGAATTCGAAGGTGCCGCCGCCCAGGGTGTCGCAGACGGCGTCCGCCGTGATCACCATGCGAGCGCCTGGCTCTCGGGGCGTGGAGCCAGCACTGGTCACCACGGTCGCCAGCGCATGGGGCAAGCCGTCCCGCTGCAAGCGGTGCAGGGCTTCATGCCAGCTTTCGGGGCGCTGAGTTTTCATCACTCGCCACCTTTTTCCAGCGGACGCGTATCGTGCCAGGCATCGTGCTGGGAACCGTATTGGGCACGTAGGGCCTCAGCTGCCATTAGCACGCGTTCCGGGGTAGCCGGTGTATCGAGTCGCGGTGCCTCGGCGTAGTCGGCAAGACTCGCCAGGGCGTCGCGCAGCGCGGACCACACCGCCATGCCGAGCATGAAAGGAGGTTCGCCCACGGCCTTGGAGCGATAGATGCTGGCCATGGAGTTGGGGTGGCCCTCCAGCAGCTTGACGTTGAACACCGGTGGCAGGTCGCCGTAGGTGGGAATCTTGTAGGTAGCCGGGCCGTCGGAGATCAGCCGCCCGGCATCGTTCCACTTTAGCTCTTCGCTGGTTAGCCAGCCCATCCCCTGGATGAAGCCGCCCTCCACTTGGCCAATGTCGATGGCCGGATTCAGCGAGTCGCCGACATCGTGAAGTATGTCCACACGGTCGACCTGATACTCACCGCTGAGCGTGTCGACGCTGACTTCCGCCACGGCGGCGCCGTAGGCAAAGTAATAGAAGGGGCGGCCCTGACCGACGTTGCGATCGTAGTGGATCAGCGGCGTGGCGTAGAAGCCCTTCTCCGAAAGTGAGGTGCGATTCAGGTAGGCAGCCTGGATCAGCTCGCCCCAGGGGATGCGGCGCTCGCTCTCGCCGTACCCTGCCACCAGGTGCCCAGCCTCCAGGCGCATGTCTTCACGGTCGAGCCCTTGATCCTGATAGAGATGCTCATGGGCAAAATCGAACAGCCGCTGCTTAAGCTTCATGCAGGCGTCACGTGCTGCCTGGCCATTGAGGTCGGCGCCACTGGAAGCCGCGGTGGGCGAGGTGTTGGGCACCTTGTCGGTGCGCGTGGCGGTAATGCGGACTTCTTCGGTATCCAGGCCCAGCTCACGGGCGGCCACCTGACAGATCTTGGTGTGCAGGCCCTGGCCCATCTCGGTGCCGCCGTGGTTGATCATCACGCTGCCGTCGGTATAGACATGCAACAGCGCGCCGGCCTGATTGAGGTGCTTGGCGGTAAAGGAAATACCGAACTTCACCGGCGTCAGCGCCAGGCCTCTCTTGATGATGGGACTCTCGGCGTTGAATTCGGTGATCGCACGGCGCCGCTCCCAGTAATCGCTGCTGGTCTCAAGTTGTTCGACCAGATCATGCAACAGGCCGATCTGGTCCACCTGCTGGCCATAGTGAGTGATATCACGGCGGGTCGTTTGGTGGTCGGTGCGGTAGAAGTTGCGCTTGCGTACCGTCAGCGGGTCCTCGCCGATGCGCCGGGCGATGTCGTCCATGGCTGCCTCAATCACCATCATGCCCTGGGGGCCGCCGAAGCCGCGAAAGGCGGTGTTCGATGCGGTATGGGTGCGAGCCCGGTGGCCGGTCACCCGGGCATCGCCCAGCGAATAGGCGTTGTCGCTGTGGAACATGGCGCGGTCGACGATGGCGTCCGAGAGATCCGGCGAGTAGCCGCAGTCGCCGATCACGGTGATCTCGCCGCCCTGAATCACGCCCTGTTCGTCGACACCCAGCCGGTAGCGGTTATGGAAGGGGTGGCGCTTGCCGGTGGCACGCATGTCGTCGCCACGCGGCAGACGCACGCGGGTGGCGCGGCCGGTGCGCCGGGCGAAAAGTGCGGCGATGCAGGCCCAGGGCGAAGCCTGGGTTTCCTTGCCGCCGAAGCCGCCGCCCATGCGGCGCACTTCTACGGTCACCGCATGAAATGGGATGCCCAGTACCTCGGCTACCAGTTTCTGGGTTTCGCTGGGGTGCTGATTGGAGGTAAAGACCACCACGCCCTCGTCTTCCGTGGGCTGCACCAGGCAGGCCTGGCCTTCCAGGTAGAAATGCTCCTGGCCGCCGACGAACTGCTCGTCTTCCACGACAAACGAGGCGTCCTTCAGCGCTTGCTCCCAGTCACCGCTCTGCTGAACATGGCTGGGGCGCACGAACTCTTCCCGCTCGGCGGCGGCGACTGGATCAAGGCATGCAGGCTGCTCGTCGATCTCCACGACTGCCGCCTGTACGGCTTCCCGCGCGGCGCGATGATTCTCGGCAGCCACGGCGAAGATAACCTGACCGACGTAGCTGATCTCTTCTTCGACGAAGATGGGGTCGCCGGGAAAGACCGGGCCGATATCGGTATGGCCGGGCACATCGCCCACGGCGATGACATCCACGACTCCGGGCATGGTGCGGACTTTGTCCAGGTCGAGGCGAGTCAGGCGGCCATGGGCGACGGGAGAGAGGCCCAGGGCCACGTGCAGCGTGTTAGCCGGGGCGCTCAGGTCGTCGATGTAGGCGGCCCGGCCGGTGACATGCTTGACCGCGCTCTCATGAGCCTGGGAGTGCGGGTGAGTAGGAGTATAAGGAAGCGTGTCGCGCGCCAAGGGGCCGTCGCCCTTGATGCGACCATCGAGTTCGTGACGGGCCGTCGTCGACTCGGCGCTTACGTCGGCGGTGGCTTCTTGGTTGGATGCTGGCGCGGTTTCAGGCGTGGCATCGGGCGCCTTGGAAAGCGGCGCCTTAGAAAGCTTAGTGAGCGTACGCATGGAGCATCACCTCCCGAGGGCTGTCTGTGGCGTCCTGGGCCTGACTTTCAATCATCAGCACCAGGCGCAGGCGTTCGAGCAAGTTGGCGGCGGAAATCTGGCGATAATGGGCGCTGCCGCGCACATCCGACATCGGCTGGAAATCCTGAGACAACGCCAGCCGTGCGGTCTGGAAGGCAGCCGATGAGGGCGTTTTACCCTCAAGCGCCGCTTCGGCCTGGGCTGCACGCTTGGGAATGCCAGCCATGCCGCCAAAGGCCAGGCGCACGTCGCGTAGGATTCCATCCTCCAGGCGCCAGGCGAAGGCCCCGAGCACGGCGGAAATATCGTCCTCACGTCGTTTGGACAGCTTCCATACCTTGAGTGTTTCTCCCTCGACGGGGTGGGGCAGAAACACAGCGCGAATCGCTTCACCTTGTTGCAGGGCGGTACGTTTGTAGTCGAGGAAGAACTCGCTTAGCGGTAGTTCGCGTTCACCTTTAGGGCCAACCAAGCGCAAACGCGAACCCAGCGCCAGCAGTACCGGCGGGGTGTCGCCGATGGGCGAGGCATTGGCCACGTTGCCGCCCAGGGTGCCCCGGTTGCGAATCTGGGAGGAACCCAGCCGGTGCAGCAGATGCGCGAAGGCGTCAAAATGTTCTTCGAGCAGCGGCTCTATCTGGCTATACGTTACGGCCGCGCCGATCCACCAGCCGCTGCGGCCGTCTTCGAGAGTGGTTTCCTCGATGACGTTCAACTCGGCGACGCGCGTGACATCAATCAGTCGCTCGAAGCGCACCAGCCGCTGAGTGCTTTCCAGCCAAAGGTCGGTGGCCCCGGCAACCAGCCGCGCCTCGGGGTGGCGTTCCAGGCACTCGACCAATTCGGCGAGCGTAGTCGGCTGGGCAAAAAGGCTTTCACCCGCGGTCGGCCCGGTTCTCGGCACAGGAGCGGCGGCATCCATCCACAGCGGGCGATGCTCGGGGTGCTCGTTCATGCTCAGCGCAGCGTCGCGGATCGGGCGGTAGCCGGTACAGCGGCAGAGGTTTCCCCCCAAGGCGGCCTCAAGGTGCTGCGGCGTCAGCGGTACCAGGGTTTTGTCTTGCTCCTTACGTTGCTGTTCGTGAAGGGTGAACAGCGACATGACGATGCCCGGGGTGCAAAAGCCGCACTGGCTGCCATGGCATTCGACCATGGCAGCCTGGGCGGGGTGTAAATCGTTGCCATCGGCGAGGCCATCCACGGTCACTAAGTGGCGTCCATGCAACTGATGGGCTGGGGTAATACAGGCATTGGCACTATGGTAGTGAAGCTCGCCGTCGGGGGCCGTCTCGCCAATAGCCACGGTGCAAGCGCCACAGTCGCCGGAGGCGCAACCCTCCTTGGTACCTGTGTTGCCAAGGGTTTCGCGCAGTAGTTCGAGCACACTGGTTTCGGGATTCGCCTCGCAATGGCGGGGCTGCCCGTTGAGCAGGAAGTCGATCATCGCCGTGTCTCTTGTTGATCTTGTTAAAGGAGCATTGGCTGCAGTTGGCTGACCGATTGGTCAGGATATTTCCAGCATGTGCCAGGATGTTGCACTTTGCAAGACCTAAAGCAGACTTTGTGTGACCAAGTGGTGGCTTAAAAGGCGGGCTGTAGGTGTTGGGGAAACACGGGGCTAATACTGTCGTAGCTGCCTGGGCACCAGATCAAGAAGAAAGTTACCCGCCGGGAGCGGGGGCGGTCTTCTATTGGTCTGGCGCGTATGTCTAGAATTTTCAAAGCGATTTAGTGATGGCAATCGACGAAAGCAAACTGAAGGTGGTGAACAATAGAGGTCGCCACTTTTTTTTCTTGAAACATACCAAACCCAATAGGTTTTTTATCTATTATCAGAATTATTTGCAGAAAATCAGTCAGTTGTTAGTTTCTGGATGGGAACGAGTTAAACCGGCTCGCCGCGATAGTAGTGCCAAAGAAACAGCGAACCCACGCTGCGCCAGGGTGCCCAGTGTTCGACCAACTGACGGGCCTGCTTAGGCGTGGGTTTGTCGTCCATGCCTTTTAGGCGGCCCAGCGCAACCCGCAAGGCAAGGTCGTCGGCGGGAAAAATGTCCGCGCGTTGCAGCGAAAACATCAGGTAGATTTCGGCACTCCATCGGCCAAAGCCACGTAGCTGAGTAATCGCCGCGATGGCTTCGTTATCGCTTAGCTGTTCAAGTTCATTAGCACTAAAGGTGCCAGCGAGTTCTGCGTCGGCAAGCCCCTTGGCGTACTCGATCTTGCGCCAGGAAAGCCCTGCATCGCGCAGCGCTTGGCCTTCGATGTCTATCACTGCTTTGGCATGCAATTCGGGCAGCAATGCATTGACGCGGCCCATGATCGCGCGGGCGGCCTCGGTGGAAAGTTGCTGGCTGACGATGGTGGAGAAAAACGTCGCAAAGCCTTTATTCCGCTTGCGAGGCGAAGGCGCGCCCACTAGTGGGTAAGCGCGGGCGATATCCGGGTCAGCGTTGGTCAGTGCCTGCATGGCCTGTTCGATGGTATCGGACGTCATGGCGACCTCGTGGTGCTTAATTGAGCCGTATTGTGCGCAGACACGTCGTTAAAGCTCAAACAGTGTCCAGGTTTCTCACTATACGGCGCCTCGTTGTCTCCCGGTAAGGCGAAACGCTACAGTCGGGGCAGTGGGTGTGCGATACTGCGGCTTTTCCATACACTGTTTTGATCGCACCAGTTTACTTCGCCAACAAGGGAAGCGCGTATGTCCCAAGGTACACTTTTTGTTGTTTCTGCGCCGTCTGGGGCAGGTAAAACCAGCTTGGTTCGGGAGCTAATCGAGAGCCTGGATGGCATTCAGGTCTCGGTATCGCACACCACCCGTGCTAAGCGCGACGGTGAGGTCGATGGCGTCAACTACCACTTTACCGATGCGGCTGACTTTGAGGCGATGATCGCACGGGGTGAGTTTTTTGAGCATGCCAAGGTGTTCGATAACTATTATGGCACCTCGCGTAAGGCCGTGCAGACGCTACTCGACGTGGGGCAAGACGTGATCCTGGAAATCGACTGGCAGGGTGCCCGCCAGGTGCGCGAGCAGATGCCCGACGCGGTGTCGGTTTTTATCCTGCCACCCTCACGCAGTGAACTAGAACGTCGCTTAGCAAGTCGAGGCACCGATGAACACGCGGTCATTGCGCGGCGCATGCACGATGCGGTCAGTGAAATGTCGCACTATGACGAGTACGGCTATCTCGTGATCAACGACGATTTCACCACGGCCCTCGAAGAGCTTAAATCGCTGGTCATTAGCCGCCGTATTACGCTGGCTTCCATGCGTGAACACCACGCGCCGCTACTGGATGCGCTCTTGTCACAGGCGCCTAGCGTCGAGTAATCTATCAGGTTCTGGAAATTCTCTTTTTTGCCGGGTCGGCGCCGTTAGCGAATCTCGACGGCGTCGGCCCGATGCCGTCATTATAGGAAGGCCCCCATGGCTCGCGTTACCATCGAAGATTGCCTAGACCACGTTGAAAACCGTTTCAAGCTCGTGATGATATCCACTCACCGTTCGCGCCAGCTTGCGCGTGGTTCGCGTGATGCCCTGCTGCCTTGGGAAAACGATAAGCCCACCGTCATGGCGCTGCGCGAAATCGCCGCTGGCCTGGTCGACCACACCGTGCTGGATGAGCCAGTGGAAGCGCCGGTACGCGTGCGCCCGGTAGCCGCAAGCCTCCCGGTAGACGACTGATAAGCGAACCTTACAGCGATAGAGGCGCGTAAATGTTTACCATTGATGACCTAGCGGATCGACTTGGCGGCTATCTTCCTCCGGATGAGATTCAGCAGGTTAAACGCGCTTTCTATTACGCTGAGCAAGCCCACGATGGACAGCGCCGCCGTTCCGGTGAGCCCTATGTGACCCACCCGTTGGCGGTGGCCAATATCTTGGCCAATATGCACATGGACCATCAGAGCCTGATGGCAGCGATGCTGCACGATGTGATTGAAGATACCAGCGTGGCGAAACCCGCGCTGGAAACGCAGTTTGGCAAGCCTGTCGCCGAGCTTGTCGATGGCGTCTCTAAGCTCACCCAGATCACCTTCGAAGATAAAGCCGTCGCCCAAGCGGAAAACTTCCAGAAAATGGTGCTGGCGATGTCGCAGGATATCCGCGTGATTATCGTCAAACTGGCGGATCGCCTGCACAACATGCGCACGTTAGGCGCCCTTCGGCCGGATAAAAAACGCCGGATTGCCCGCGAAACCCTGGAAATTTATGCGCGTATTGCCGGGCGTTTAGGCATTAATACCATTCGCGTCGAGCTTGAAGACCTATCGTTTCAGGCCATTTACCCCATGCGCGCCGAGCGCATCAAGCGGGCGGTGACTAGTGCGCGCGGCAACCGGCGTAGCGCTATGCGCGAGATTCAAGCGTCGCTGCAGCAGAGCCTGGATGACGAAGGGCTCAACGGTACGGTGATGGGGCGCCAAAAGCACCTGTTGTCGATTTACCGCAAAATGCGCGATCAGCGTAAGCCCTTCGCCGAGATCATGGACGTTTTTGGCTTTCGTATCGTCACCGAAGACGTCGCCAGTTGTTACCGCATGTTAGGCGTGGTGCATAACCTTTATAAGCCCGTGCCTGGGCGTTTTAAGGACTATATCGCGATCCCTAAGGCCAACGGCTATCAAAGCTTGCACACAACGCTTTTTGGTTTTCGCGGGATGCCCATTGAAGTGCAGATACGCACCCGCGAAATGGAGGCGATGGCCAACAACGGCATTGCCGCCCACTGGCTGTATAAGGCGGGTCAAACCGAGCATCCCATTGCCGAGGGCAGTCGCGCCCGTGCCCGCGCTTGGGTGAAAGGCCTTTTGGAAATGCAGCGCCACGCTGGCGACTCGCTGGAATTTATCGAACACGTTAAAAACGATCTTTTTCCCGACGATATCTACGTGTTCACGCCTAAAGGCGACATCATGGAGCTTCCCCAGGGCGCAACCGTGATTGATTTTGCCTATACCGTGCACACCGATATTGGCAACAACTGCATCGCCTGCCGGATTGACCGTCAGCTGGCACCGCTCTCTACCCGGCTGGAAAGCGGGCAGACGCTGGAAATCATCACCGCACCGGCGGCGCGCCCCAATGTTGCTTGGCTCAATTTTGTCACCACAGCGAAAGCGCGTTCGGCGATTCGTCACGCGCTTAAACACCAACAGGAGGCCGAGGCAATTCAGCTGGGCCGTCGGCTTTTGAATAAATCACTGTCGGTTTTTGAAACCAGCCTGGAAGAGCTGGGTGCTGCGGTTATTGAGCGCGCGTTAAAAGAGCTTGATGTAAGAGACCAAGAGGCTCTATTGGAATCGATTGGCCTTGGCACGCGGGTCGCGCACGCAGTGGCAAGACGGATGGTCGACTTATCCGATGGTCATGCCGCGCCAGCGCAATCGGATAGCAGTCAGCCAATGGTTATCAGCGGTAGTGAAGGCATGGTGACAAGCTTTGCCCGCTGCTGCCATCCGCTGCCCGGCGATGCCGTGGTGGGGCATCTCTCAGTCGGTAAAGGGCTAGTGGTTCACCGCGCAGAGTGCAACAACGTGGTGGGTAAAACCGACGCGGAAAAGCTTTTCGCGTTGGAATGGTCAGACGATACCGACGCTGACTTCCCTGTTGCGCTGCGCATCGAAATTGAAAGTCGTCGTGGTCTGGTGGCAGAGCTTGCTGGTTTGGTGACCGATGCCGATGCCAATATTGAGCGTATTGGTATTGAGGAGCGCGACGCTCGTCTCTCGACGGTCAATGTCACCTTGGCGGTGAAAGGCCGCGTCCACCTCGCGCGCATTATCAAGCGACTTCGCAACCTCCCCAACGTGGGCAAAATCACCCGCTTGGGTAAGTGATCTCTTTTACACCCTCTTATCTTTTATCCATAAGGAGTGCTCACTATGAGTAACAAGGCTGTTATTAATACCGAGAAAGCCCCGGCTGCCATCGGCCCGTATTCCCAGGCGGTGAAAGCGGGTAATACCGTGTATATGTCAGGTCAGATTCCGCTCGACCCGGCCACCATGGAACTCGTTTCGGACGACTTTGAAACGCAGGCGCGCCAGGTGTTTACCAATCTGCAGGCGGTGTGCGAAGAAGCGGCGGGGTCGCTTGGTGATGTCGTTAAGCTTAACCTCTACCTGGTGGATCTGGATAACTTCGCCATCGTGAACCGCGTGATGGAGGCGTTCTTCGCCTCGCCTTATCCTGCCCGCGCCGCCGTCGGCGTGAAAGCGTTGCCCAAAGGCGCTCAGGTCGAAGCCGAAGCCGTCATGGTGCTGGGTGACTAAGCGTCCTGGTTACATTGGGATAATAAACACCCGTATTACGCCTTTTGTGCGGTTAAAAAGCCGCCGACTTTAAGCACCTGTGCATACCCTTCGCGGTAGCTGGGGTAGCGAAAGGTGTAACCGGTGCCCAGCAAGCGTGTGTTATCGCAGCGCTTGCTGGTGCGGCGGCGCAGCGGTGACTGCATGGTCTGAGTGGCCTCGACCTTGAGCTGTGAAGCAAGCCACATCATGACGTTATGCAACGCGGCCGGTTCGCAGTCGCTGGCAAGGTAAAGCGCCTCCAGCGGCTGGTTGTGCTCTTGGCAATTGATAAAGTAAGTCAAAATGCCCACACAGTCGTCGCGATGAATCCGGTTGGAGTAAACCGTCGGTGTAATGGCGGCTACCCGACCTTCCACCACTTGGTGGATCAACCGGTCGCGGCCCGGCCCGTAAATCCCTGAAAAGCGCACCACCGTACCGGGAATGGGGTGGTCAACCAGCGCTTGTTCCGCCTCGCGCATCAATACCCCGGAGAAACTGGTAGATTTCGTCGGGCTCTCTTCGTTGACGAGTTCGCCCTCTTGTTGGCCGTAAACGCTGGTAGACGAGACAAAAAACACGCGCTTAGGCGCGGTTTTGTGCTGTTCAAGCACCTTAAGGACGTTTTTGAGCCCGGCGGGGTAGGCGCTGCGGTAGGCGCTTTCTTCAAAGTGGTCGGCGCTAACGGTGTAAATCACGTAGTCCGCCTGGGGGAGTGTGTTGGCGTCAGCGCCATCAAGCGTGTCGAGATCCAACGCCAATGGCGCAATGCCGGTGCCTTCTAGCGCTTCAACGTGGCGGCGCACGCCAATCACGCGGTGGCCTTGGTCTAGCAGCTCGCGCCCTAAGGTAATGCCGATATCGCCACAGCCGATAATCAGTACGGTTAATGCCATGTTGCTCTCCTCGCAATAAATAATCCCTATTAGCGGCCGCCTCCCTCCTTTAAAATGCACAAAAAGGTTGAAGCGTCGGCAGGCGTTGGGCCAGCCAAACCCAGTCGTCTGGGTGACAACGATACACCGGTGACTAACAGAGGATGCTACGGCGCCGCTATGACTTTAACAGAACTGCGCTATATCGTAACCCTTGCTCAAGAGCGCCACTTTGGCCGCGCCGCAGAGCGATGCCATGTTTCTCAGCCTACGCTTTCGGTGGCGGTGAAAAAACTCGAAGAAGAGCTAGAAACCGCGCTGTTTGAGCGCTCAAAATCGACCGTCCAGGTCACGCCGCTGGGAGAGAAAATCGTCGCCCAGGCGCAGCGCGTGCTAGAGCAGAGCAGCCAGATTTATGCCACGGCAAGCGAAGGCAAAGACCAGCTCGCGAACCCACTGCGCATTGGCGCGATCTACACCATCGGGCCGTATCTGTTTCCGGATTTGATCCCGGCGCTTGCCAACGCGGCACCGCAAATGCCGCTATATATTGAAGAAGGAATGACCGCAAACCTGCGCGGCAAGCTACGTAGCGGTGAGCTGGATGTGGTTATCGTGGCGTTGCCATTCACCGAGACCGACGTGGTAACCAAGTCGATTTACGAGGAGCACTTTGAAGTGTTAATGCCCGCCAGCCATCGGTGGGTGGGGCGCGACGCCATTCATAAAGAAGATTTGCTCGAAGAGCGCTTGCTGCTGCTCGGGGAAGGCCACTGCTTCCGTGACCAGATTCTTGAAGCCTGCCCGGCGATCACGCAAAAGCTTAATAGCCCGCACAACACGCTGATTGCTGAAGGCGGCTCGTTAGAGACCATTCGCCATATGGTGGCCTCCAAACTGGGGATTACCGTGCTACCCCAGTCGGCGCTAGGTACCGATGCGTATGAAAACGCCATGCTGGTCAGCCGCCCCTTCGCGGGGCCGGCGCCATCACGCACCGTGGCGATTGCCTGGCGGGCGAGCTTTCCGCGGCCCAAAGCCATTGAGGCGCTGATTCAGGCGATTTCTCAATGCCGCCAGCCGGTGCATGGTCAGCCCATCGATGAGGAAAGCGACGTCTCATGAGCACGCTTAACGCCCCGATCACGGCGCTAAAAGGCGTCGGTGAAGCGCTGGCGTTAAAGCTTTCGCGCCTGGGGATTGAGCAGGTCAGCGACATTCTCTTTCACTTGCCGCTGCGCTACCAAGATCGCACCCATCTCACGCCGATGGGCACGCTGCGCGCCGGGCAAGAGGCGGTGGTCGAAGGCGAGGTCACCGCCTCTGAGGTGGTCAAAGGACGCCGCCGTAGCCTACTTGTGCGTCTGCGCGACGCCAGTGGCATTATCAGCCTGCGCTTTTTTTACTTCTCGCCCGCTCAGCAACAGCAGCTTCGCCCCGGCGTTACCGTGCGCGCCTTTGGCGAGGCCCGCGCGGGGGCGACGGGCTTGGAGCTTTACCACCCGGAATACCGCTTGACGACCCCAGGTGCCGCGCCGGTGGAGGAATATTTCACGCCGGTGTACCCGACCACCGAGGGCTTGAACCAAACGCGTCTGCGCGCGTTGGCAGAACAAGCGCTCGGCCTTCTTGATAGCGACCCCCAGGCGCTGCCGGATGTGATTCCCGAGGCGCTACTGGCGCGCTATCGCCTACCCGGTTTGCACGTAAGCCTGCATCTACTGCACCAGCCCCCGCCCGATGTCAATATTGCGCAGCTGACCCACGGCCAGCACCCAGTCACGCGGCGGCTGGCGCTGGAAGAGCTGTTGGCGCATCAGCTCAGCCTGCGCGAGGTGCGGCTGCGCATTCAATCCGACGGCGCCCCTGAGTTGCCTTCCGGACGTAGCCTGCAAGCGCGTTTTCTTGCCCAGCTGCCTTTCGCGCTGACCGGCGCCCAGCGCCGCGTGCTGGAGGAGATCGGCCTCGATCTTGCTCGCGCTGCCCCGATGCTGCGTTTAGTGCAGGGCGATGTGGGGTCGGGTAAAACCGTGGTTGCCGCCATGGCGGCGCTTTCGGCGCTGGCGGGCAACTGCCAAGCGGCGATCATGGCGCCCACCGAAATTCTCGCAGAACAACACTACCGCGCCTTTAAAGCGTGGTTCGAACCGCTAGGGGTCGAAGTCGCGTGGTTGGCGGGTAAGCTCAAAGGCAAAGCACGGCTGGACGCCAAAGCGGCGATTGCCGATGGCCGCGCGCGCATGGTGGTGGGCACTCACGCGCTGTTTCAGGATGATGTGCATTTCCAGTGCTTGGGGCTGGCGATCATCGACGAGCAGCATCGTTTTGGCGTACACCAGCGCTTGGCGCTACGTGAGAAAGGCGAAGCGGGCGGGCTAACGCCGCATCAGCTGATCATGACCGCGACGCCCATCCCGCGTACCTTGGCCATGAGCGCTTACGCTGACCTGGATGTCTCGGTGATTGACGAATTGCCGCCGGGGCGCACGCCAGTGAAAACCGTGGTGGTGACTGACGAGCGCCGTCCCGAAGTGGTCGAGCGTATTCGCCGCGCCTGCGGTGACGGTCGCCAAGCCTACTGGGTGTGCACGCTGATTGAGGAATCCGAGGCGTTGCAGTGCCAGGCGGCGGAGGTAACCCGCGACGAGCTAACCGAGGCGTTGCCCGAGGTGGCGATTGGTCTGGTCCACGGGCGCATGAAAGCCGCCGAAAAAGCCGAGGTAATGGACGCGTTCAAAGCCGGGGAGCTCGACTTGCTCGTCGCCACTACGGTGATCGAGGTAGGCGTGGACGTGCCCAATGCCAGCTTGATGATCATCGAAAACCCTGAGCGCTTGGGGCTTTCTCAGCTTCACCAGCTACGTGGCCGCGTGGGCCGGGGCAGCACGGAAAGCTTCTGTGTGCTGCTGTATCACCCACCGCTGTCGAAAAGCGCCCGCGAGCGCTTAAGTGTCATGCGCGAAACCACCGACGGTTTTCGCATCGCCGAAAAAGACCTGGAGCTGCGCGGCCCAGGTGAAGTGCTCGGCACTCGTCAGACGGGCCTGGCCCAGATGAAAATCGCCGATTTGGAGCGCGATGCCGACCTGCTAGAGCGAGTCACGGCGCTGGCGCAAACGCTACAAGGCAGCCCAGATGTGACGACCGTGTTGGTACGCCGCTGGCTCGGCGATGCCGCGGGGCGTTACGGGCAAGTGTAGGGTATTACCCTGGCGGTGAAGAAGGCCGTGATGACGTTGGAGACGAGCTTGGCGATGGCGTTTCGATCGCGATCAGCCGGTTGGCGGCGTTGGCCAGGGGCGTTAGCTGTTCGGCGATCAGGCGCAGCTGGCTCTGCATGGGGCGGTAGAGCGTCACCGCTTGTTCTTCCCGCGTTGTCGGCGTTTCCAGCTGGCGCATTAACGTTGCCACCTGCTCGGTAAGGTCATCCGTAGGTTGGCGCGTTCGCAGCCGCTCGGCAAGCTCACCGAGAAGCGCGCTGACGTGCTTGGCCACTGGCACCAGCGTGACGTCGTCTTCGTCGTCAGTCAGGCGGTGGCGGTGGGCGCCAAGGGCTGAAAGGTGGCTGAGGAGGGTGTTAGAGAGCACCAGAAAACGCAGGCCGTGTTCCGTCTCCTGTTTGCGGTAGTACGCAGGCTCGTGAAGCATATTGTTCATCTGGGTCGAGAAAGCGGCGTCGCTGTTGTGGGCATTGCGTCGCGCTAGCCGATAGGCGAGGTCGTCCTGCTTGCCGGTTTCATACTGGTGAATTACCTCGTCGAGGTAACGCCGCTGGCCATCGAGTACCTTCGCTGCCTCGCGGTAAAGCTTGCGGCTCTGCCAGTCGGGCAGAATAAAAAACACCGCGAGCCCCGCAATCAACGCACCGATCAAGGTATCAAATAGCCGCGGCCAGATCAGATCGAAGCCGTCACCCACCTGGTTGAAGCTGCACAGCACCAGCAGCGTAATCGAAGCGGTGGCGATCATGTAGTGCTTCTCTCGGGTGGCGAAAAATGTCACCCCGGCCGCGATAGCGATCAAACTCTGCACATTGGGTTGCGGGAAAAGGCTAATCGACGCCCAGCCCACAAAAAGCCCCAGCACGGTGCCAAGGACTCGCTTGACGAGAAAGCGGCGCGTGGTGGCATAGTTGGGGCGGCAGACGAACAGCGTGGTGAGCAAAATCCAAAAGCCCTGCTCAGGGTCGAGCCACTGCAGTAGCAAATACCCCGCCAGCAGCGCCACTGAAAGGCGCACTGCGTGGCGAAAGGTGGGCGAGCCTAGGGTTAAATTGATCCGCACGCGTCTCCACGCCTCGACAAGACTTCCCGGCGAGCGATCAAGCAGGGCGGTATCGCGGCGTGGCTCGCTGGCATCGGGGTTGTGGGCGCGGGTAATCTGCGCCTCGAGGGTGGTGAGGTTATCGGCGAGCGCATTGAGTGGTTGCATCAGTGGGCGCCACTCGGGCTTATCGCGGGCGCGCAGGTTAGCGATGGAGGCGCGCAAATCTGCCAGCGCCTGTTCGCTCTGTTCGTGGCTGAACGGGCGGTTGAGCAGCAGCGACTTGGCTAATTGACGGCAGGCACGACCCTGTTGATCGAGAAGCCGTTGGCAGCGAAACAGCACATCGTGATGAAAAAACGCCTCGGTCAGCGCGCTGTAGGGGTAGTGGGTAGAGCTGGCGCGTTCGTGAATGTCTTGGGCGATGAAGTAGATCTGCAAATAGCGATTAAGCTTGCGATTCCCGCGTTGACCTTCCATGCGGCGCAGAAGTATCTCTTTGGCGTGATTGAGCGCCGCCACGACTTGGCCGTTTTGGCGCGCGAGTGCCACGCGTCGGGCATGGATATCGACTCCGCGTACCGGTTCAAACAGCGCTGATTTCAACACCAAATATCGGCCGAGCGCTTTATACAGTCGCGCCATGCTCTGCTTGACCGGCTGGCGCGAAAACAGCGCGCACCACGCGACTGAAATAAGCCCGTACCAAGCCGCGCCAATCAGCAGCAACAGCTGGCGAAAGGCGACATCCTCGTCCACACCGCCGTGCTGTTCGATATTGATCATGACGTAGAGAGAAAGAATTAGCGTGCCAGAGGCAATGGTGGCGTAGCGCTGACCGATGGCGCCGAGCATAATCAGGCCAAAGGTGGCGCCCGCAAGCCACAGGGCAAGTAACCACGGCCAGGGAAAGAGCTGCTGCACAATGAGTGAGACAAGCGCAAAGCAGCCAAGCGTTACGATTAGCGCCTGTAGCCGCCCCTGCCAGCTATCGTCGGTCTCGGAGAGCGCGCTGGCGATAATGCCAAGAAATAGCGGAATGACAAAGCTAACGTTTCCCCACAGGGTGGCAAGGGCCAACGCACCGCTAAAGGCGAGAAAAACGCGCAGACTGTAGGCGAATTTATCCAGGGTCCAAAGGCGCCGCAGGGGCAAGGCGATAGGCATAAAAGCTCTTATCAATGAATTATTTTAGACTTTAGTATAAATCCTGATGAGGCAAGTGGCTATGGCGGTGGCTTATAAAAGAAACGCCCCGCCGCGGTTAGGCGGCGGGACGAGTGATAGGCTAAAAGCGGCGGAGAGGATAAGCCTTACAAATACTTCAGCAGTTTTTGCAGCTTGTTCATATCGGCTGAGTCGCCGACAAGGCGGACATCACCCGCCACCATGCCATCGAGAAACGCCTGCTGGGTTGGCTTCTTAAGTATGCGTAGCGCGCTATCTTGATCCTGAAAGCGTAGCTCAAGGTCTAGGTCCACCGGCAATCCTTTACCCGTTGTGACACCTTTTGGTGTCATCCGGTAGTAGCGGGCGACCTGTAAATCTTCGGTGGCAATCCCCCAATCCAGACCGTGCATGCGCTCAAGCTGCTCGCGAAAGCGAGGCTTGCGTCGCAGCGCACGCTTAAGCAAAAAGCCGAGTAGCCACAGCGTCAGCGAAAGCTTCATTAGGAAACCGCATCCTTCAGCGCTTTACCTGGTTTAAACGCCACGTTTTTGCTCGCAGGGATTTGCAAGGGCTCGCCCGTCTGCGGGTTTTTGCCGGTACGGGCGGCGCGTTCGCGCACGGTGAAGGTGCCAAAACCAATTAGGGAAACGTCGTCACCTTTGGCGACGCTATTGGTGATTTCATCAAGGATCACGTTCAGCACTTGGCCAGCTTTGTCTTTGGACAGATCGGCGCTTTCGGCAATGGCAGCGGCGAGTTCAGGTTTGCGCATTAGGTATCTCCGGTGT
The DNA here is from genome assembly GCF_023555005.1 of Halomonas llamarensis. Classification (GTDB taxonomy): domain Bacteria; phylum Pseudomonadota; class Gammaproteobacteria; order Pseudomonadales; family Halomonadaceae; genus Vreelandella; species Vreelandella llamarensis. The sequence continues at coordinate 30,568 of NZ_JAMJPJ010000020.1, forward strand.
TTTTCGCTCAGGTGTTAAGGCGTTATTAAACGCTATTGTATACATTGCTCAATACAGCAGCAGTCAAAAATCGTCTGCAAGTCAGCGCCATATCGTAGCGCGTAAGGCAGTGAAAATCAGCCTAGCAGCGCAGGTGCGGCTCTGGAAAGCTCCACTTTCCTTCTCACGCAGCCGCCTGTCAACGCAAAACCGATCAAACGTCCGTCTATATCTTCGGCGAGCGCGGTCATATTCGCGCCGTCTGCCTCAATGCGCCAGCGCTCCGGCGTGACCAGGGGCGGGTAGGCCACCACCGGTAATAGCGGCGTTTTCACTATCACCGGCCAGGCCCCGAAGTGGACGGGGGTGGGCGTGCCAGCAAGCGTTTTGGAAAGGGCGTTGGCGCTGGCTTGCAGCGGCTGCACGTACATGGCGTTCACGCCGGCCACGCAAGCCGCGTCACCGAGGGCAAAAATACCCGGGTGAGAGGTTTGCAGGGTGCGATCAACTGTAATGCCGCTGGCGGAGACCTCAAGCCCAGCCGTGGCGGCAAGTGCGGTGCGTGGTGCAAGGCCGGTGGACAGCAGGACAAGATCCGCCTCGATGGTCTCATGATTATCTAACGTCAGCGCGACGTTCAAAGAGGCGCCAGAAGCGATACGCTCAAGCGTACGCCCCAGTGCTAACTGCATGCCAGCGTCGGCAAAGGCGTCCCCTAGCGCGCGGCCGAGCGGTTCAGGCAGTAGGCGTGGTAGTGGAGCGCTCTCGGGGGCAATAAGGCTGACGTGATGGCCGCCTGCGTGTAGGTCGTTGGCAAACTCGCAACCGACTAGCCCGGCGCCGACAATCGCCACGCGCGCGGGGCCTTGGCCGAGGGCTCGGTGAAAGCGGCGGTAGTCATCAAGGTCGTTAACGCTGAAGCAGTGCGCTTCGCACTCACTGGGAATGGCAAACGGCGCGCGCGGGGCAGCCCCTGTGGCGAGCACGAGCTGGGTATAGGCATAGGCGCTGCCGTCGTCTAGCGTTAGCTGCCGCGCCTCTGGGTCGATGGCGGTAACGGGTGTGTGGGGGAGCAGTGTGGCATTAAGCGCTTCGGCGAGGGCGCTAGCATCGCGCTGAGCGAGTTTATCCGGGGCCAGCTGTTTGGCAAACCCGGTGGAGAGCAGCGGCTTGCTGTAGTCGTCGCCGCTGTCGGCGCTGATCAGGGTGAGACGGCGTGTATCGCCCTCACGGCGCAGCGCGCGTGCTAGCCCGACGCCAGCCATGCCAGTGCCAATAATGACTAAATCGGCGTGGGGTATCGACATAAGTTACCTATCCAGCTAAAAAAAGGTAGAAAAAGCCAGTCATACCGGCATGGTACACTAGCGGACTTTTTCGTGATTGGGGGCAATCATCATGATTGGCTGCGTTTATTGTTGTCTAGGGAGACGCGGGTTTTGCAGCATATTAGCTTAACGCATACTCACTGGCTCGGCTGCCCCATTGCACGCTGGACGCCGGTGGCGGCGGCACGTCCGGCCATGTCGCTCCCTTGGTGGCGCTGGGTAGCGTCTACCGACTCGCTGACCGCTCGGCTGATAGCAGCTGGCAAAGGGCGTCAATTCCAGGTGTGCTTGCTACGCCAGAGCGTGGGCGATGTGTTTGCCGATGAAGCGATGGCGCTTGGGATTGGGCGCCGCCGCTATGCGTGGCGCCGCGAGGTGGCGCTGTGCCTGGACGGTACGCCCTGGGTGGTGGCGCGCTCGGTGGCACCATTGACTCAGCTACGTGGTCAGCGTTTGGACATGTTGGGCGAGCGTTCTCTGGGTAGCTGGCTGTTTCAACAGCCAGGTTTAGTGCGCGGCCCGCTGGAAGTGAGCACCCAGTCGCCGCGCTTTATCCCCGTCGAGAGTCTTTGGGGGCGGCGGTCGCGGTTTCAGCACGCTGGCTTGTCCCTGCTGGTGCAGGAGTATTTTTTACCTGCCATGGCGGATGCGTTGGCGCTGCCTTCGCGCTAGGCTAGCCGGATTAGCGTTTGTCTTTATATGGGGTAAGCATGGATCGTTCTCTACTGCGGCCAATAGGCTGGGCCCGCGTGCCGGATTTTCTTCACCTGACACGGTTAGACCGGCCGATTGGTACCTGTCTTTTGATGTGGCCGACATTCTGGGCGTTGTGGATCGCGGCCCAAGGTTTGCCGGGGCGCGATGTGCTGGTGATTTTCGTTGCCGGGGTTTACGCCATGCGCGCGGCGGGCTGCGTGGTCAATGATTACGCTGATCGTCACTTCGACGGGCATGTCAAACGCACGAAAGACCGCCCACTAGCCAATGGGCGCATTAGTGAGCGTGAAGCGCAACTGTTGTTTGTGGGACTGGTGGCTATCGCATTTGTGCTGGTGCTGTTCACCAACCTATTCACCATTATGCTCTCGCTGGGCGGCGTGATATTGGCGTTTATCTACCCGTTTATGAAGCGCTATACCCATTTCCCTCAGGTGTTTTTGGGGGCGGCGTTCTCCTGGGCGATCCCCATGGCGTGCGGCGCGGTGCTGGGGTACGTGCCGCTGGAAGGCTGGATGCTGTTTTTCGCCAACGTGCTATGGACGGTCGCTTACGACACGCAATACGCCATGGTGGACCGCGATGATGATCTTAAAATCGGGATCAAATCCACCGCCGTGCTGTTGGGTCGCGCAGATCGTTTGATCATCGGCTTGCTGCAACTCGCTACCCTTTTGTTGCTCGCCGCCGTGGGCTGGCACTTGGCGCTGGGGGGCTTTTTCTGGCTGGGGCTGGCTGCTATGGCGGCAACGTTTGTTCACCAACAAGCGCTGATTCGCCACCGCGAGCGGCAGCGTTGTTTCCAGGCCTTTTTGAATAATCACTGGTCAGGGTTGGTTGTCTTCGCCGGGATTGCCTTGAGTTTATGGCCCAGTGCAGGGTAAAACCCGGGGTGTCACGTAATTGTCATCAAGTCATGGTGTGATCGTCATAGAAATGTCTTGTTAAACTTTTTCGTCTTAAGCACCGTGAGGCTTTCAATGACCGCCAAGACCGTTTTGATCGTCGATGATGAGGCGCCGATTCGTGAAATGATCGCGGTAGCCCTGGAAATGGCTGACTATCGTGTACTCGAAGCGGATAACGCCCAGGATGCTCACGCGATGGTGGTAGATCACCAGCCCGACCTTTTGCTGCTTGATTGGATGATGCCGGGCACTAGCGGCATTGAGCTGGCCAGGCGCCTAAAGCGCGAAGAAACCACCGCTGAGCTGCCGATTATTATGCTCACCGCCAAAGGCGAAGAGGACAATAAAATCCAGGGCTTGGAAGCCGGCGCCGATGATTATATTACCAAGCCGTTTTCCCCTCGTGAGCTGGTCGCACGGCTTAAAGCGGTGCTGCGCCGAACCACACCCCGCGGTGTGGAAGACCCCATTGAAATTGAAGGGCTACTGCTTGATCCGGCTAGCCACCGTGTTAGTTCCTACGGTAAATCGGTCGATATGGGGCCGACCGAGTACCGGTTATTGCAGTTTTTTATGACCCACCAAGAACGCGCCTACACGCGTGGCCAGCTACTTGACCAAGTCTGGGGCGGCAATGTCTATGTCGAAGAACGTACCGTGGACGTGCATATTCGTCGGCTGCGTAAAGCGCTGGGTGAGCATAACCGGCTCATTCAAACGGTACGCGGCACAGGCTACCGCTTCTCCGCGCGAGGGTAACCGTGCGCCTGTGGAGTCGTGAAATTTGGCGTTTAGTGTGGCTCTCGGTCGTGGGAGCAGCGCTGGGGGCGATGTTAGGCGTGCCGGGTTTGGGGTTGGCCGTTGGCCTGGGTAGTTGCCTCGGGTATCACCTTTATCACCTGCGCGCGCTTTACCGTTGGCTGACGAGCTCCCCCCACGATGAGCCGCCGGCCGCTCCCGGAATTTGGGGCGAACTTTTTGACCGCCTCTACCGCTACCAAAAAAGCCAACGCCTCACACAAAACCGCCTGCGTGCGACGCTCGCCAGGATTCAAGAATCCTCAGAAGCCATGCGCGATAGCGTGGTGATGCTCGACCGGCATGGGGATTTGGAGTGGTGGAACAGCGCCGCGGCTAAGATGTTGGGGCTGAAAATCGAACTTGACCGCGGCCAGCACATTACCAATTTTCTACGCGACCCGCGCTTTATCCGCTACTTCAATTCCCGCGATTACAGCGAGCCGCTAACGCTCCCCTCACCTATCGATGAGCGGCGCATTCTGCAGTATCAAATTACCTTATACGGCGACGACGAGCGCTTGGTGATGGCCCGCGATATTACCCGTTTGCATCGCTTAGAGCAGATGCGCCGCGACTTCGTGGCCAATGTCTCGCATGAGCTGCGCACGCCGCTGACGGTACTTTCTGGCTACTTAGAAACCTATAGCGACGTAGCGGAACAGCTGCCACCGCGGTTGGGTCGCGGCATCGAGCAGATGCAGGCGCAGACCACGCGGATGCAGAATTTGGTCAACGACCTGTTGCTCCTCTCGCGCCTTGAGATCGATCAGGGCGGTGAGGATCACCAGCCAATCGACGTAGCAGCGTTATTGGAAGGCGTGCGTGAAGACGCTCTGGCGCTGTCAAAAGGCCAACAAACGATTGATATCGATATAGCAAGCGATGCCAAGCTTATTGGCAGTGAGCAAGAGCTGCGTAGCGCAGTCTCCAACCTTGTGTTCAACGCCGTGCGCTACACGCCTTCCGATAGTCATATTACGCTGTGGTGGCAAGCGGGCGAGCCCGGCGCCTGCATTGAAGTGGAAGATGATGGCGAAGGCATTGATCCGGTGCATCTTCCGCGCCTCACCGAGCGCTTTTACCGCGTGGATAAAGGGCGTAGTACCGCGACCGGCGGCACGGGGCTTGGGCTTGCGATCGTCAAGCACGTGCTGCTACGCCACGATGCGCAGCTCACGATTGACTCCCACCCCGGGGAAGGCGCCCGGTTTCGCTGTGTGTTTCCCAAAGAGCGGCTTGCCCGCTAATCCCTAAACGGCGGTTTATTGCCCACGGACAGCAACAACAACGCCCCAAGCCGGTTATTCGTAAACAGGGTAAAATTGGCAATTAACAAAGACATATGCTAAATCAAAACTAAAACTGTCAACGAAGGACCGTGGTGGTGTCTGTGTTAAGTGAGAAATTTTCCAGCATCTTACAATCTGCCGTCGAAAACACTGAGTACTCGATCGTTATCACGACCGGCGATCTGGCGCCGCCGGGACCGCTGATCGTGTATGTCAACGCCGCGTTCACGCGCAAGACGGGCTATGCAAGCGAGGAAGTCTTCCACTCCTCACCTCGCATTTTACAGGGCCCAGCGACTGAGCCTGATGTCCTGGCCCGAATGAAGGCGGCCTTACGCAAAGGCGACTCCTTTGAGGGCTGTACTTGGAACTACACAAAAGATGGAAAGCCGTACCAGGTTGAGTGGACGGTCACGCCATTGTGCGTGGAAGGCGAAGGGGTCGACTACTTCGTGTCAGTCCAGCGAGACGTGACGGCGCAGCACCAGAGTTACGAGAAGCTGAAGAGCGAAACCGGTCGATTGAACGCCCTCCTGCAATCGACTGGAGCCAACACCGATGCAATCACTGGCGCCCACAACCATCGCGGCATGCTATTGCGGCTTCAGGAACTCATTGATGATGCGGCAACCTCGCATCCCGCGGTCGGGGTTGTGGTCCTTAAACTTGCGGGGATAAACCGCGTGGATCAGGTATTCGGCATCGACGCGGTCAACCAGCTTTTGAGAGTGGTTGCCGAACGCCTGCGTTCTCAGCTCAAGGTAAAAGAAACCCTCGCGCGTTCCCATGAGCACTCCTTCACGGTCCTCATCCCGGTGGGTGTGGGTGCCATGGTCGAGGTGAACCGTTACCTGATGGCGAGGGCCCAGACGTTGATTGCCGCGATCGCGGACGAATCCATCGATATCAGCGGCGAAGTGCTCCATATCGATGTGGGCGCAGGGATCGCCCGCTCACCGGTTGATGGCCGCGATTGCCAGAAGCTAACGACCCTCGCCGATGAAGCGGCCCAACGCGCGACCAGAGCAGACGCGAATCTCGTCTGCTGGGCGGATCACGCCACGGCGGCAACACAGCTTGAACAGATCAGGTTGGAGGATAAGCTGCTGCGGGCCATTACCCAGCGAGAAATCGTGGTGTTTTATCAGCCGATTATGGATCTGGATCGTAACGAGGTCATTGGAGCAGAGGCATTGGCACGCTGGCCGCAGCCTGAGGGCCATTCTACTATCGGTCCCGATCGCTTTATCCCCTTGGCCGAAGCGCTCGGGCTAATCGATCAGCTCGGCATGCAGGTTTTTGAGGACGCCTGCCAGCAGCTGAAGTGTTGGCAAGAAGGTGCGGGCAATGCGGCATTCTGGGTGTCAGTTAATGTCGCCCCGGCTCAACTCCGTGATCCGCGCCTGGCCGAACGCTTTGCCGCGATCACGCAATCAATCGGCGTATCGCCGGAGAGCATGAAGCTCGAAATCACGGAAAGTGCGCTAGAACACGGCCTTGAGGAGGTGATCGAAGTGATTGATAAGCTCATAACTGCGGGCTTCCCACTGGCTCTGGACGACTTCGGCACAGGCCACTCATCGCTGCGGCGGCTGATTGAAATACCTTTCAGCATACTCAAAGCCGATAAGTGTTTCGTCTCGCAGCTGCCGGACGGGAGAGGCGCCGCCGTCGTGTCGAGCTTGTCGCAATTGAGTAGCCACCTCTCCATCGACGCGCTTGGCGAAGGTGTTGAGACGGCCGCCCACGAGGCTTTTTTGCGCGACTGCAACTATCGCTACGCGCAGGGTTTTTACTACGCCAAGCCCATGCCTGCCGCCGAGTTTGCCGCCTGGTCGGGATGGTTGGCGGCATCAATGTGACGGTCAGGTGAGCGTTGGCGCGGGTTCTGTGCGGTAGTGGGTGTCCCACATCAACACGGCGCCAGCCACCGCCCCAGGGAGTAGAAACAGGTTTGCCAGCGGTAGCCAGGTAATCAACGTGACCAGCCCACCATAGCTTAAGCTATGCCACCAGCGGCCAGAGAGGCGCCGACGCATATCGGCAAAGCTCACCTTGTTGTTATCCATGGGGTAGTCTAAGTAGGTAATAGCGACGACCCAGGCGGAAAAGAACGCCCATAAAAGCGGGGCAAAAAGGTTTAGGCCGGGAATCCAGCTGATGACAAAAAGCAAAATAGCCCGCGGCAATATATACCCGAGCTTCACCATTTCGCGACCCAAGGCATCTATCGTCGTTTTTGCTAGACCGCGGTCGTCGAGGGGCTCGCGCCCAGTGGCGGTGACTTCTACCTTAGCAGCAAGAAAGCCGTAAAACGGTGCGGCAATCAAGTGTGTGACGACGGTGAAGGTAAAAAACACCACGGCAACCAGGCTTAAGAAAAATAACGGCCAAATCAACCAGGCAAGCCAATCCAGCCAGTTGGGCACCAGGCCCATCCAGTAGCCAAGCCACCCTGCAAAGTGCTGCCAAACCACGCGCAATAGCGTCGCGTAGACCAAAAAGTTGATCACAATGGGTAAAAAAATATAGCGCCGCATGCCGGGCCGGTAGACCCAGCGGATGCCCTGAGCAATGGCAGTAAGGGCGTTCAGCATAGAGCGTGTGTTCCTAGCAAAAAAACAGGCCGCAAAGCGGCCCATAAGATACGGGATATGACGCTAATGGCAATAGCGTAACGCGTCCGCGATGTTTCTCTTCGCTTTTTCGGGTTATCTGCCCTGCTGCATTTGCTGCTCGAGCGTTTCCGGGTTGCTGTGACGAATATCAAGCCCTTTGACCAAATACACCACATGCTCAGCGAGGTTGTCGGCGTGATCGCCTACCCGCTCTAATGCCCGCAACACCCACATCACGCTGAGTACCGCCGAGATGGAGCGGGCATCTTCGGCCATGAACGTGATTAACGAGCGCATCGCGCTGCCGTACTCATCATCCACCAGTTCGTCCTCTCGCACGACTTCTAGCGCCAAGTCGGTATCAAAGCGCGCAAACGAGGTCAGCGCATCACGTAGCATCTTGCGCACGTGCTCGCTGATGTGGCGCACTTCCACCAAGCCGCGTACGGCCGCGCCACTCTCGCTTAGGGTAATGGCGTTGCGTGCGATTTTGCTCGCCTCATCGCCGATACGCTCAAGGTCAGACGAGGCGCGGATCACGGCCACCACTAGTCGCAAGTCGGAGGCGGCGGGCTGTCGGCGTGCCAGCACGCGGGTACATTCGTCGTCGATTTGCAGCTGCAGATCGTTAACCTCGCGATCGCTGTCGCGCACCCTGGTGGCAAGCTTGGTGTCGCCTTCAAGGAGGGAGGTAACGGCATCGTGCACCTGCTTTTCCACCAGGCCGCCCATGGCCATAAGGTGGGTTTTGAGCTCTTCCAGTTCTTGGTTGAACTGGCGAGAGATATGCTGGCTATGGCTGTCGCTAGTGATATCCATGGAGTGCTCCTTATCGTGGTGTTCGGGGGTATCGGGTTGTTGGCTGCAACGGCGTCATGTCATGCGACCGGTAATATAGTCTTCCGTCCGCTGTAAGTGCGGGTTGGTGAAAACTTGATCCGTCGGGCCGTACTCAATAAGCTCGCCGCCGTGTAAAAACGCGGTGTAATCCGATACGCGTGCGGCCTGCTGCATATTGTGGGTAACCAGTATTAAGGTTAGCTGAGATTTTAAGTTACGAATCAGCTCCTCGACTTTTAGCGTTGAAATAGGGTCAAGCGCCGATGCCGGTTCATCTAGCAGCAAGATATCGGGTTGGACGGCGAGCGTGCGGGCAATCACCAAGCGCTGCTGCTGACCGCCAGAAAGCTGCCACGCGGATTTATGTAAGCGATCTTTGACCTCATCCCAGAGCGCCGCCGAGGTAAGCGCCCACTCAATGATGTCGTCGCGTTTGCGCTTAGACATGCGTTTTTGCAAACGCAGCCCGAAAGCAACGTTTTCATAAATTGACATCGGAAACGGGTTCGGCGTTTGAAACACCATGCCAATACGTCGGCGCAGTTCCGATACCTGCATGTTATCGGCATAAATATCTTCACCCTCAATGGTGATTCGGCCGCTGTGTGTGGCGTTTTCGTTTAAATCGTGCAATCGGTTGATCGCGCGTAACAGTGTCGACTTACCACACCCTGATGGGCCGATAAACGCTGTGACTCGGTGGCGCGGCACGCTAAGCGTTAACTCACGCAACGCGATTTTCCCTGCGTAAGCGAGGCTAAAGCGTTCAATATTCAGGCAGCTTTGTTCAGCGCTAAAGTGCGTCAGATAAGCTGCATTCGAAACGTGTGGCGACGCTAACATGACTGCCCCCGTTGATGGCGTAAATAATGACGCAACAATATGGCAGTAAGATTAAGCACCAGCACAATGACCACCAACAGCAAGGCGGTAGCGTAGACCAGCGGCAAAGCGGCCTGCATATCTTCGCCGTGATAGGCGGTGTCAAAGAGGTGATAGCCCAGGTGCATAAACTTGCGTTCGACGTGCAAATAAGGGAACTCGCCATCCACCGGCATTTGTGGTGCCAGTTTTGCGACACCCACGAGCATCAGCGGTGCGACTTCGCCCGCCGCGCGGGCGACCGCCAGAATCATCGCGGTGAGCATCGCCGGGGCGGCCATGGGCAGCACAACACGCGTTAGCATTTCAAGACGGGTTGCGCCAAGGGCGACGGCGCCTTCGCGCTGGGCATCGGGGATACGCGCAAGCCCTTCTTCGGTAGCGACAATCACCACCGGCAGAGTCAAAAGCGCCAGCGTTAACGACGCCCATAAAAGGCCGCCGGTGCCGAAGGTGGGCGAAGGCAACGAATCGCTAAAAAACCACGCGTCCAGAGAGCTGCCGATGCCGTAGACAAAGACGCCTAAGCCGAACACGCCGTATACAATCGATGGCACACCCGCCAGGTTGCGCACACCTATGCGCACGAGCCGCGTAAGACGCCCCTGATGGGCAATTTCATTTAAGTAAATCGCCGCCAGCACGCCAAATGGCATGACGATCACCGACATCACCATCACCATCAGTACCGTGCCAAAAATCGCCGGCCAGACGCCGCCGCCGGTATTTGCGGCACGCGGCCCTTCACTCAAGAACTGCCATACGCCTTGGAACCAATAACGTATTTTTTCCCACCACGCCATGGCGTTAGGGCGATGGGCGCGATAAATCTCATTGAGTGGTTGGCGTAGCGTCTCTCCGGTGGCGCTTTGCAGCACAAGCGTCGCGTTTGAGCGCTCAAAGGTGGTATGGGCAAGTGCTGTCGTTAATGCGTGCCAAGCAGCATCGCCTTCTAGATGATCGCTCCCTGACTCAAAAGCCGAAAGGTAGCCGATAAAGTCACCCCAGGGGCTGCGCTCCAAACGCACGAGCGCGCGTGGCGTACTGCGCTCGGCGATACGATCAATCGCTACCCAGCGCCAACGGTGGCTATCCAAGTCGCGGTTGCCGGTGAAGTAGAGGCGCTCTTCGCCATCGCGATGCGGCAGCGGCGCTTCACGCACCGCCTCGCCGGCGATGATTTCGCCCGAATCCAGTGTGACGCTTTCCAGCGTCGCCGGCCAAAAGTGGCCCAGACCACGGGTCAGCAGCAGTGTCAGCAGCGCGGCGAGCATCAAAAGTGAAAGGGCAACGCTTGCGGCGCATAGCCAGGGCCATAGGCGGCTCATCCTCTACCTCCCATGTCGCTTAGGCGAGTTCGCAGCCGTAGCCGCACCACTTCGGCCAGGGTATTGACCAAAAAGGTAAACAAAAATAGCACCAGCGCGGCAAAAATCAGCACATGGTAGGTGCTACTGCCGGGGGCGGCTTCCGGGAGTTCAATGGCAATGGCGGCCGCGATGGAGCGCATGCCTTCAAACGGGCTGGCGCTGAAAAGGGCGGTATTGCCGCTGGCCATCAGCACAATCATGGTTTCACCGACGGCGCGGCCAGCGCCGATCATCACCGCCGAAAAAATCCCAGGCCCAGCTGCTGGCAGGGCGACTTTCCACAACGCCTGCCAGCGGGTTGCGCCGAGCGCCTGTGCGCCTTCAAGCAGCGAGGGGGGCACATCGGCAAGGGCGTCTTCCGCCAACGCATAAATGCTAGGAATCACGGCAAACCCCATGGCCATGCCGACAATCATGGCGTTGCGCGTGGCGTAATTAATCCCGAGCTGTTGATCCAGCCACTGGCGAAGGTCGCCGCCGATCAGCGCTTGCTCAACGCCAGGCGTTGCCCAGAGCGCGATGAACGTCATGGCGATGAGCCAGGGTATTAGCCATAGCCCGGCCCAGCTGAAGGGTAGGCGCTTGCGCAAAGACTGTCGTGCGCGATGCCATAACACCCCGGCCAGTAGCGTGCTGAGAGGCAACCACACCAGCAACACTAGCGTGATAGCTAAATGACGCTCGACCCATGGCGCTAAAACCAGCCCGGCGATAAAACCCACCACAACGCCGGGGATCGCTTCCATCATTTCTAGTGCGGGCTTTACACGGCTGCGCAGCCGCAGTGGCATGTAGAGCGCGGTATAAATCGCCGCGCCTAGGGCGATGGGTAAGGCCAATAACATCGCCGCCAGGGCAGCCTTTAAGGTGCCCCAGGCCAACGGTGAGAGCGTGTCCAAGGTAAACGTCCCCGCCATGGAGAGCAGAAGAAAGCTTTCCCAGAGTAAAAAAATGCCGATGGCCAAAATGGCGGCCAAAACGGCAAACGCACCCACCGTAATGGATGCCGTTGCGAGACGGTCGAGTCGTTGGCGCCTCGGGTCCGTAGAGCGCGTCAGCGCTGAATGTGTGGGCCGAGATGGCGGGGTCATGGCAGTGGAATACAGCTGTAGGGAGTGTGAACGTCGCGCATGGCGCTATCTCCTGAGAGTCGCTTAGCGTAAGACATGTTTGTGACATTTCCGTGACAACGACTACCGGCGGGCTTGCTGCTGGCGTACCGTCTCTGACAGTGGCACAAAGCCAGCGGTACGGGCAATTTTCTGCCCTTCGGGTGAAAATATCAGCGCCAGCAGGGCATGCTCAGCGGGCGGCAATGGTTCATCGGGCGGTGCGTTAACGTAGAGGTATAAATAGCGCGACAGCGGGTAGGCCCCGGTTTGAATGGCCTCTTCGCTGGGCGCGATGGCGTTGCCGTCACCGTCGTAAAGACCCACGGCTTTCACCAGTGCGTTTAAATGTGAATAGCCCACGTAGCCCATGGCACCGGGGGATTCGCCTACTGCAGCGACCACTGGCGAGGTGCCCGGGTGCTCGCTGACATTGTGGCGAAATTCACCGCCGCAAAGCGCGCGTTGTTGAAAGAGCTCGTGGGTGCCCGAGGCGGTGTTACGCCCATGCAGGGCAATATGACGAAACGGCCACTCGGACGGGCCCAGCAGTGTTTCCCAGCGGGTGATAGGGGCGCTTGCACCGCACTCACGCGAGGTCGAAAAAATGGCATCCACTTGGCGTTGTGATAGTGTGTTGAGCGGGTTATGGCGGTGAACAATCACCGCCAGCGCGTCGCGGGCGACTTTTAGCTCCAGCGGCGGGTAACCATAGCGCGTCGTAAACGCCTGCTTCTCGTCAGGTGTCATCTGGCGTGACATCGGGCCCAACCGGGTGGTGCCGGCGATTAGCGCTGGCGGCGCGTTGGCCGAGCCGGCGGCTTGGAATTGAATTCTCACTTCAGGATAGCGCTGCTTTAGCGCCTCACCCCAGCGCAACACTAAGCCCGCCATGGTGTCAGAGCCGACCGCCCCTAAAGTGCCGCCCACCGGCGACGCCTGCGTATCGGCGCGTGGAAACGCCAACCCCAGTAGCAGGGTAAGCCAAATGGGCGCGGCTCTACGGCATAAAGATAAAACGCGACTATTCAAACGCGCATCCTCTTATGGTTAACTGCAACCAATTATTGCGACGCAGCAATAAATGTTGCTGTGGATAAAGCGCTAAAACTCAGCTTTCCTATTTCACCACAATAAACACAATAAGCGACGCGATTATGACGTTTTCAAATAACGAGGCTCTTTTGCATAACGAAGTGGATGACATACCTGCCCCCGCGGGCCAGCTAACGCTTAAGCTATTGGCTTCACGCCAGGATACCAACCTTTATGGTGATATTTCCGGTGGCTGGCTGATCAATCAGATGGATCAAGCAGCGGAACTAGCGGCCGGGCGTGAAGCGGGCGGCCGTAACGCGACGGTGGCGGTTGAGGCAATGGATTTTCTCAGCCCGGTGCGTGTAGGGTCGATGGTGAGTGTTTACACGCATGTGCGTGAGATTGGTCATAGCTCAATTAAGATTGATGTCGAAGTCTGGGTACGTCCGCCTCATGGCCAGAGCCTACATGAACGACAAAAGGTCACCGAAGCGCACTTTGTGATGGTGGCGCTCGATGACAACGGGCGCATTCGCGCCGTGCATGGCAGCGATGGTTAATAGGCCTTGAGCCTAGCACGCCACCGGGGCGTTTAGCCGTACCCCGGTGGCGCGGCAATCGCGCCGTTAGGCGCCGACGTTTGCGCGGGCTTTCAGGTAGGTGAATAAGCCGCTGTCCGTTGAAGGACGTACCGTGTCCTGGAAAGCGCGATAGGAATCGTACACTTTCTTGGAGTCGGCATCGTTTTCGGTTTGCTCGCGGATCACCTCGTTTGAGGCCTCATAAAGTGCTTGCATCACGTCTTCCGGGAAGGCGCGAAGCTTGACGTCGTGCTCGTTAACCAGCGTCTCCAGCGCCTGTGCGTTGCGGAAGGTGAACTCGCTGATCATGGAAAGATTCGAGGCGCGAGCGGCTTCGGTGACCACGGCTTTCAAGTCGTCGGGCAGGGCATTCCAGGCGTCTAGGTTGACGGTGCCTTCGAGGATGGCACTTGGTTCGTTCCACGCCGAGGTATAGTAGTAATCCGCCACTTGGTGCAGACCGAAAGCCAAATCGTTATAAGGGCTTACCCAGTCGGCCGCGTCCAGTGAGCCGGTTTGCATGGCGGTGAAAATTTCGCTGCCGGGCATGTTAACGGTGGTTACCCCGATGCGGTTCATCGCCTCGCCCGCCAGCCCCGGCAGGCGCAGTTTTACGCCCTGTAGGTCATCCAGCGAGTTAATCTCTTTTTTAAACCAACCACCGGGTTGCGTCGTGGTGTTGCCCACCGGGAAAGGTTTGAGGTTATGCTTGGCGTACACTTCATCCCAGAGTTCTTGACCGCCGCCGTAATACAGCCAGGCGTTGGTTTCTTGGGCCGTCATACCGAAAGGCACGGCAGTAAAAAACTGCGACGCCGCGACCTTGCCGCGCCAATAATAAGAGGCCGAATGGCCCATTTCCGCCGTGCCTGCGGAGACGGCATCGAAAACTTCGAGCGCCGGGACCAGCTCGCCCGCGCCATGAACGCGCACGCGCATGCGCCCGCCGGAAAGGCTTTCAATGCGCTGAGCAAATTCGTTGGCGCCAGTCCCCAGCGCAGGAAAGTTTTTCGGCCACGAGGTGACCATGTTCCAGGTGACGGTCTCTTGCGCCTTGGCGGTGGAAATAAACGGCGCGGCAGCGACACCGGCGGCACCCAGGCCGGCGGTTGTTAGGGTGTTTTTGAGAAAGTGACGGCGTTGCATAATGAGCAAGACTCCGAACAGGTATGGTTTTTATGTAAGCGCGCAAGGCGCAGTGTCCGCAAGCCAGTATGCGTTAAAGCGATTTTTGCCCGCAAGCTTTCTGATTACTCATCGGAGGCGTCTTTCATGCGATTGGCATGACGCACCAGCCAATAGCAGCCTCCCAAAGCCAACACCGCCCCGGCGAGTGCGCCAATTTGCCAAGGGTCAATGACTTCCATATCCAGCACCATGAACTTGCGCACCAATGCCATAATAGCAATCAGAACCACGATTTCGACGTGAATAAAGCCTTTTCCGCTGGTCATCGTGCGGATAATGGAGTTGTTGAATTCCATCGCAATAAGCACGGTGAGAATCATATCGAACAGGGCTTGGAACACGCGGTAGTCGAACGGGTCGCGGCTTTCAATGAACAAAAGCTGCACCACATGAATCACCAGATAGTACATAGCGACCAGCACGGCACCGGCAATGGCAACGGTCAGTACCAGCGAGACCAAGCGTTCAAAACGGTGGTAGCCGCTCAGTTCGGACCAGCCGTTGCACACTTCAGGGAATAGGCGTTTTAAGCGTTGTTTCATAAGGCCCTCTTTACGGCGTATAGATGCTGTAAGCCCTGAAGCACACAGGCGTCATGTCTACAGTGGCGTCAGCTTGGCAAACCCTAACACCAGCCATTTAACCCCTTCGCCTTCAAAGCTTACCTGCACGCGGGCACGGGCGCCTTCGCCCTCAGCGTTGAGAATGATCCCCTCACCGAACACCGGGTGTTCCACCATTTGGCCGACGTGCAGGCTGGGTAAATCGCCGTCGCCTTCCACGCTTTGCTGGGCGAAGCTTGAGCGCTGCGCGGTGACCGGGCGCGAGACTTGGCCGCGTAGGCGTACTTCTTCTAACAGGTGCGGTGGTAACTCGCGCAAAAAGCGCGAGGGGCGGGGGAAAATTTCCTTGCCGTGCAGGCGCCGGGTTTCGGCGTGGGTGAGGTAGAGTTTTTGCATCGCGCGGGTGACGCCGACGTAGCAAAGGCGACGCTCTTCCTCCAAGCGCCCGGGCTCTTCAAGCGACATCTTGTGCGGGAACAGCCCTTCTTCGACGCCGGCGATAAACACCACCGGGAATTCTAGCCCTTTGGCCGAGTGCAGCGTCATCAGCTGTACGCTGTCCTCGAACGCTTCGGCTTCGTGGTCGCCCGCGTTGAGGGCAGCCTCGGATAAAAACGCCTCCAGCGCGGCCATGCCCTCGCCAGCCTCCGGGGCGTCAAATACATCGCCCTGGGTAAAGGCGCGAGCGGCGTTGACCAGTTCTTCTAAGTTTTCCACCCGAGCCTGGCCTTTCTCGCCCTTTTCGCTTTGGTGGTGCTCAATCAAGCCGGTGCGGGTGATGGCGCGATTGATGATCTCGTGTAGCGAAAGTCCGGCGGCGTCGTTATCGAGCTGCTCGATCCGGTTGGCAAACGCTTGTACGGCATTGGCCGCTCGGCCTTTGAGCGTGCTGTCTTGTGCAGTGTCGTGAAGCGCCTGCCATAGTGAGACGCTGTGCTCGCGGGCGTGCCGACGGATAATTTCCACCGTGCGCGTGCCGATGCCGCGAGTGGGCACGTTAATCACCCGCTCCAGTGAGGCGTCGTCGTCGCGGTTGAGCAAAAGGCGCAGGTAGGCCAGGGCGTTTTTGATCTCCAAGCGCTCATAGAAGCGGTGACCGCCATAGATGCGGTAAGGCATGCCTTGGCGAATCAGCGACTCTTCGAGTAGCCGCGATTGGGCGTTGGAGCGGTAGAGAATCGCCATATCGTGACGGTTCAAGCCTTCGTCGACTTTCTCCTTGATGGTATCGACGATAAAGCGTGCTTCTTCGAGATCGTTAAACCCGGCGTAAACCGAAATCGGCGCGCCCTCAGCGCCTTCGGTCCACAGGTTTTTTCCCATCCGTTCGCTATTGTGGCTGATCAGCGTGTTGGCGGCTTCCAAAATCGCGCTAGTGGAGCGGTAGTTCTGCTCCAGGCGTACGGTTTTGACCTGGGGAAACTCCTGCTCGAAGCGGCGGATATTTTCCACTTTGGCGCCGCGCCAGCCGTAGATCGATTGGTCATCGTCGCCGACTACGGTCATGGGAATTTCCATGCCGGTGATCAGCTTCAGCCAGGCGTACTGCAAAGTGTTGGTGTCCTGAAACTCGTCCACCAGCACGTGGCCAAAGCGCGCACGGTAGTGGGCGAGCAGTGCCGGGTTATCGCGCAGCAGCTCCAGGCTTCTGAGTAGCAGCTCGCCGAAATCCACCAACCCGCCACGATCGCAGGTTAGCTGATAACGCTCATAAAGCTCGACCATCTGCCCTATGTAGGCATCGCCGGCAACGTCGACCTGATGTGGGCGCAGGCCTTCTTCTTTGCAGCCGGAAATGAATCCCTGCACCTGGCGTGGCGGGAAGCGTTCATCGTCGATGGAGAAGTCTTTCAGCAGGCGCTTGACCAGGCGTAGCTGGTCATCACTATCGATGATCTGAAAGTGCTGCGGCAGCCGGGCGTCCTGCCAGTGGGTGCGCAGAAGCCGGTGGGCGATCGAGTGAAAGGTGCCGACCCAGACGTGGCGCAGCGAAATACCCAGTAGCGTCTCTAAACGGGTGCGCATTTCGCGCGCGGCCTTGTTGGTAAACGTCACCGCTAATAGCGCATAAGGCGAAAGCCCTTCCGCCTGCATCAGCCAAGCGATGCGGTGGACCAGTACGCGGGTCTTGCCGGAGCCGGCGCCCGCCAGCACCAGTAGGTTGCCTTGCGGGGCGCTTACCGCCTCACGCTGATCGCCGTTGAGCTGATCGAGAATCGCCGTGACGTCATCCATAAAAGCCGCTGCCGGGGTCGAAAAATGATCGCTCAGTCTACCACAGAGAGGTTAACCATAGACGTCGCCTGTTCTCCTACTGGCCCTCTTCGGGAAAGCGCAGCGGGTTGAGGCTCTTTTTCACCGCTTTGAGTTGCTCGGCAAGCTTGGGACCGCGGGTTTTGGCAACGCCCACCGCGAGCACGTCTACCAACACTAGATGGGCAATCCGCGAGCTCATCGGGGTGTAGATTTCGGTGTCTTCGTGGACATCAATATAAAGCGGCAAGCTCACCTCTTTCGACAGCGGTGAGTCGCTGGGGCATAGGCCGATGACGGTGGCCCCGGCTTCGCGGGCAAGTCGAACGCTGGCGATCAGCGCCTTGGTGCGCCCGGTTTGCGAGATCGCCACCACGACGTCGCCTTCTTTGAGCGTCACCGCCGACATATTCTGCATGTGCGGATCGGCGTAGGCCGAGGTGGAAATCTGTAGGCGGAAAAACTTGTGCTGGGCATCAAACGCCACCGCGCCGGAGGCGCCGAACCCATAAAACTCTACCCGGTTGGCCATCGCCAGCGCATTGACCGCGCGGCCTAGGGCGTTGTTGTCTAGGCGGTCGCGCACCGAGAGAAGCGTGCCCACGGTGGAATCGAAAATGCTGTGGGAGAACTCGGCGACCGAGTCGCTATCGTTCATCGAGAACTGTGCAAACTGGGTGCCGGTCGCGAGCATTTGCGCCAGCTGGAGCTTGAAATCCTGAAAACCGTTGCAGCCTAGCGCACGACAAAACCGCACCACGGTAGGCTCGCTTACCTTGGCTTCAGTGGCCAAGTCCACGATTCGCATGTGGATCACTTCTTCCGGGTTTCGCAGCACAAAGCGCGCCACTTTTTGCTCGGAGCGGCGAAAGTGCTCCATGCGGCGTCTCATTTCATCGAACAGGGCGCGGCTCACGGTCAGCTCCTTCGTTATTGATGTGTGCGGTGCAAGTAGCGTTTAAGCCAACAGTATGCCTGAGTCATGAGCAAAATGGGCAGCATCGCGGTTGTGTCGGACGGCGCGTTTAAAAGGCGTGGACGTTTTTTTGCTGTGGCCTTCATCATTTTGTCAACTGCGTTATAGTAAAACGAGCAGTGCCGCACTGCATCATCACGGAAAAACGGGATGTAGGCAGGCGGGAAACGTCACTGTGGATAAGGTCAGCTGTTGAAAACAGCCCCCGAAGGAGCGTCGATTATGCGTAATGTCGAACGAGTCACCTCGGTTAAAAGCGAACTGCTCGATATTTTTATGAGCATGGAAGTCGATAAACACACCCAGCGTAAGCGCGCGTGCGCGCAACGCAACTTACGCGCCCGCCGTGGCATTGAGCTGCACCGCGAGTTCCAGAAGCTCTCGCAAGAGATTGCGGATTTGCCCGAGCACGACGAAGAACCCATCGAGCACGAACTGCACTAAACCTAGCGCTAAGCCTGTGCGGGTCGCCAAATCGAGTAGGAAGGGGAGTCGCCTCCCCTGTCCTCTCACACCACCGGGCGTACGGTTCCGTACCACGGCGGTTCATGAACAACGGTTAAGCCATCTTACCGTATCGAGTATTGAGATCAGCCCTTGGTTGTTGAACCATCTCCTCGGCAGGGCATGATTCATGTGCGAGGCTCCTGCATTCCACCAGGGCCCTCGCCCATTGCCCGCCGATTTCCAAGCCCGGTATGCGTCCAGACCCAGCCCTCGCAGCTTACGCCGCCGAGTTGCTGGGCGTTTCCATTGCCGCCAGATCAGACCGCGTAAGCGGCGGCGTATCCATTGATCCAGCGCTTCCAGCGGGCGCTTTACATCAACGAGGTCAAAGTAGTTGGCCCAACCCCGCAGGGTGGGTGCCAACTCCTTGATCACTCGCTGGATGTGACGCCCCCTGCCACGCTTCAGGATCTCACGGACACGCTGCATCATACGCTTCAGACTGGTCTTGGCGAGCGTCAGTTTCGACTGCTTGTGCCGAGTAAGACTGTAGCCCAGGTAGCCGCGTTTCCATGGCCGATCCACCGCACTTTTCGTACGGTTGACCGTCAGCCGAAGTGAGCTCTCGAGATACTCACTCAAGCTCTCCATGACACGCTCGCCTGCTCGCTGACTTTTGACATACACCTGCACGTCATCAGCGTAGCGGCAGAAGCGGTGGCCTCGGCGTTCCAGCTCCTTGTCCATGTCGTCCAGCAGGATGTTCGCCAGCAGCGGGCTGAGTGGCCCGCCTTGGGGCGCGCCCTGCCGCCTTGGCGTGGGCAAGCCGTGCTGGAACATGCCCGCCTCCAGGTAGCGGCGGATCAGACGCAGCACGCGCTTGTCGTCAACGCGCCGCGCCACCCGGGCCATCAGCAGGTCGTGATTCACGCGGTCGAAGAAGGCTTCCAGGTCAAGATCGACCACCCAGCGGTGACCGGCGGTGACGTGGGCCTTCATGGCCAAGGCGGCCTGCTTGGCACTCCGCTTGGGGCGGTAGCCGTAACTCGACGCGGAGAACGCTGGGTCGAAGATCGGCATGAGCACCTGGGATAGCGCTTGCTGGATTAAGCGGTCGGTAACCGTAGGAATACCAAGCTGCCGCGTCCCACCCTTGGGTTTGGGGATCGTGGCGGCTCGGATCGGGCTGGGGTGATACTCATCGGCCAATAGCCGCTCGCGCAGCGTTGGCCAGTACTGCTTTAGGTGATCACCCAGTTGGTGCACCGTCATGCCATCGACACCCGGGGCGCCTTTGTTGGTGACCACCCGACGGTAAGCTCGCTCCATGTTTTCCGGGTCAACGACCCGTTCCATGAGCGAGGTTGACTCCGCTTTCGTCCACGATAATGACGCCGGGCTCGTCTCGACGCTCACCGGCTGGGGCGCGGCGTACTGCGCCTGCCCTTCTGGGTGAGTGACGGTATTAGCGTCGGTTTCTGTCTTCATGATCGATCCTCGAGACGTTATCGCCTACTCGCGGTTCTTCATGTTCGGCCCTTGGTGCCGGGGTGAACCGGCACTTACTATGGCTTCGGCTGACGTCTGGTGGTCCATCCCGTCGCCTCTCGACGCCGGTAGCACCGTGGCAGACCACCAGACCTCCCAGGGTAAGACGCGCGACCTTCCTCCTACCTACCCGCCGCATTTACTATCGCCCCTTCCGGATAGCGATGGGGCTTTGAGGATCATTGCACTCTCGCCCAGGTGCGATAGCCTCGTATGCGATTTCTGTTCGTCGGGCCGGGAGTTTGCCTTCAGCTTCCTTCAGATTCTGCCTTGCGGCAGACACCCTTGCTGTTCAGCTAACGGTTCCCGCTATCAGGGTCCGTAGGGGACTTTCACCCCCAAGTCATCCTGAGGCACCACCCCCAGGAACAGCACCTGTCAAGGCGCTACGCGCCATGCCTGGCGCACAATAAAAACGCCCTGCCGTGGCGGCAGGGCGTTGGGGTTATCGTGGTAGCGCCGGTTTTTTACATAAAGCCGGTGACAAATACCGCAATAACCCCAATGGGCGCGATGACACGTGCCACGATATTCCACACGCTAAGGCCGGTAGCAGAGAGTTCAAGCTCTGTTTCCACACTCTTACGATCCAAGCGCCACGCAACAAAGACAACGGCGCCCAAGCCAGTCAATGGCAGCAGGATCTTCGCGGTGAAGGTATCCAAAAGATCGAAGATATTGAGTCCGAAGATCAAAAACTCAGACCAAACGTTAAACGACAGCAGCGCCGCGATACCCAGTAGCCACACGGCAATACCGCTGACGATCGTGGCCGTAACACGCGGTAATGACGTGCGTTCTTCTAGCATCTCGACCGTTGGTTCCAGCAACGAAATGGCCGAGGTGAGCGCGGCAAAGGTCAACAACAAGAAGAACATCAGGCCGAGAATGACACCGGCGGCCATGTTGCCAAAGGCGTTGGGTAGCGTGATAAAGATCAGCCCTGGGCCTTCTCCGGCATCTAAGCCGTTGGCAAATACGATAGGGAAAATCGCAAGACCGGCGAGTAACGCAATCACCGTATCAAGAATAATCACCGTACGCGCTGTGCTGAGTAGCTTGACGTCTTCGCCCAGGTAAGAGCCGTAGGCCATCATGATGCCCATGCCCAGCGAGAGCGTGAAGAACGCCTGTCCCATCGCCGCTAATACCACGCCGCCATCTAGCGCGCCCCAGTCAGGGCTGAACATGAAGGCAAGTGCTTCGCCGAAGTGGCCGGTGGTCATGCCGTAGCCGACCAAAATCAGCATCAGGACCACAAGTGCTGGCATCAAGGCGCGCACCGCGCTTTCAAGGCCCTTGGTAACGCCGCGGGCAACAATGCCAATGACCAGCAGCATAAAGGCCGAATGCCATAAGAGCAGCGTACCGGGGCTTGCCAGCATACCGGTGAAGATCGCCCCGATACTGTCCGCATCCTGGCCGTTAAAGGTACCCATCACTGCGCTTAAGGTGTAGTTAAGCGACCAGCCGCCAATGACACTGTAAAACGACAGGATTAAGAACCCAGCCAGCATGCCGCTGAAACCCACCAGGGCCCAAGCTCTGGTTTTGCCGCTCTTTTCGGCGAGTTCCGCCATGCTATCGATGGGGTTTTTCTGCCCGCGTCGGCCAATCATCCACTCGGATATCAAAATCGGCACGCCCACTAATGCCACGCAGGCGAGATAAACGAGTACGAACGCTGCACCGCCGCTCTCACCGACAAGGTAAGAAAAGCGCCAAATATTCCCTAAGCCGACCGCGGAACCCGCAGCGGCGAGCACAAATGCCATTTTCGATGACCATTGCGCATGTGCAAGTTTTGCCATACATCACCTGTTATTGGATTGCGTTGTAGTACTTTGTTTTGTTGATGCATTAACGCACCGTTTCGGAATGTGACGTGCGAAAACAGCTAAAGATAGCTGCAATCGTATGTCGAATTGCCAGCGTTTTCCGAAAGTAAGGGCAATTTATCTGATCAAGCGCGTGCATGCCAGTCGGGTTAGCTGAAAAGGCGTTAAAACAGCGGGGCTTGCTTTGCCGCCGCAAATGCAGGGAGCTTGGGTAAGGGGGTATGCTCAGCCAGCTGTTGATATAGGTGGTGAGCTAGCGCCGGTGAGTGTCGATTATCCGCAGTATGCACAAATAAGAAAGGGGTTTTCCCCTGATTTATCCACAGACTGAGCTGCTTTTTCCACGGCTCGAAATAGTCACTGTTAATGCGTTTGTCAAGATGGCCAATGTAACGAATCACCGGATTTTCTGCCGTGGAAAGCACGTGTAACGGGAGTTTCGGCTTTTCTTGCTGGGCATGTGCAAGGCCTGGGTAGCCTTGGGATGGCGTGGAAAAGAGCGGGCGTACATCCAGCATCACACGGTTAGCATGAAAAGTTATCAACAATTGGTTAAGGTCGCGCTCGGCACTTCCTTTGTGGAAAAATTCTGGGTGGCGGACTTCCACCGCGCAGGGCAAATGGGCGGGCCAGGCAGCGAGCAACGTTTCTAATTTGGGTAGCTCGCGAGGGCCAAAATCGCGTGGCAGTTGCACCATGGTCGGGCCGAGTCGGGAATGTAACGGGGTGAGCGCGTCTAAAAAAGCCCATGCCGCGTCTAAGCGGTTTAAGCGTTGCTCGTGAGTCACATAGGCCGGCAGTTTAAAGCAGAAACGAAACGCTTCGGGCGTTTGACGTGCCCAAGCGCTGACCGTCGCGGCGTTCGGGGTACCGCTGTAAAACGTGGTGTTGCCTTCCACGCTAGTAAAAACGGCGGCATAGTCACGAAGCAACTCGGTTCTGGCATGGGGCGGGTAGAGGCTACCTTGCCAATCAAGGTTTGCCCACATCGGCAGGCCTAAGTAGAGCGGTGGTGTCATGGCGTAGAATCTAATGTTGGAGAAATGGCATGTTAACAGTGACAGGCCTGATGGGCGTGATGTTCGGCGGTGCATTAGGCGCCTTGCTGCGCCTGTGGTTAGGTAACGCGGTTTCGCGCCGCTTGGGTGAGCGCTTTCCTTGGGGCACGCTGACGGTGAATTTGTCGGCGGCGCTCTTGCTCGGCGCTGTATTTGGCGCTTGGCAAGTGCTTGAGGTGTCGCTCGATGGTTTAGGCTGGGGGATCGCCGCCGTGGGGCTTTTAGGCGGCTACTCCACGGTGTCGTCGCTGAGCCTGCAAACGCTCACGCTGTGGCAGCAAACGCGCCGACAAGCGGCAGCGAACTATCTGCTAACCAGTGTGGCGGGCGGCATTGCCTTGGCCGCTGTGGGCTATGTTACGGGCTCTGCGACGGGCGATGTGTTTATGCAGGTGTTGGGGTAACACTATGACAGCCCGTCATCCAGGTGATAACAATTCACTCAAAACCTATGCCGCCGTTGGCTTTGGCGGAGCGCTCGGCGCCGGGTTGCGCTATGTGATCGCGATAGGTGCCCTGCAAACGCTGGGGCCTTTATTTCCCTGGGGAACGCTCGCCGTCAATATGATTGGCTCGGGGCTCATTGCCTGGCTGGCAGCCCATGCGCTGATGCACCCGCAGGGCCACGTTTCCCGCTGGCATCGCTTTTGGTTTGCCGGTTTCTGCGGCGGTTTTACCACCTTCTCTCTTTTCAGCTTAGAAGCGCTACTGCTTTGGCAGCGTGGGCAAGCGTCGTTGGCGGTGCTTTATGTACTGATGAGTGTCAGTGGCTGGATTATCGCCGCTCAAGTCGGGCATAAATTGGCACGCTAAAAAGCGTAAGTCGTAAACTCGCGAAAATAATGGGGTTGACATAAATTAACTATTAAGTGGAAGTTAATGTTTATCATACATAATGAAACCATGGGAATGATGTTTAGCTGACCATTGATAATAAAAGTGGAGTTTTCTAAGGCCGGTGGATCTTTCACATGGGTAGCCATAAAAAGCCGCAGGCCAAGGCCACCATGCCCTTTGCTTCGACCTGTTAACGAATATGTTCGCTGTTATAGCCCTTGTCAGCCGCCAGCAGATCCCGGGACGGTTTAAACGCTAGCGAAACGTCGGCTCTGGCTCTGTTACCCTAAACCTCTTCATAGACAGGCAGTGATCGATAGCATGGTAAAAAAAGCATCACCACGGCGTCCCTACCAAGTGGCCGAAACCATTAAATGTTGGATTGTGGATCGCCATCTGAAACCTGGAGATCGACTTCCCAGCGAAGCAGAACTCATTGAAATACTAAACGTATCGAAAGGGACGGTGCGCGAAAGTACGCGGGTATTGGAAGCCCAGGGGCTAGTAGAGACGCGCACCGGTCCAGGTGGTGGTGCTTTTGTGAAAGCA
Source organism: Halomonas llamarensis (assembly GCF_023555005.1). Taxonomy (GTDB): domain Bacteria; phylum Pseudomonadota; class Gammaproteobacteria; order Pseudomonadales; family Halomonadaceae; genus Vreelandella; species Vreelandella llamarensis. The sequence goes on from NZ_JAMJPJ010000020.1 coordinate 55,285, forward strand.
GTGAGCGATGAAAAAGCGGTGTCTTTATTAAGTAATTATTTGTTCTTTAAAGATATTTCCGTCCAGGATATTTATCAGATTCGCTTGGCACTGGAGCCTGAATTAGCCGCTTCGTTAGCCGGTAAGGTCAGCCAGCAAGACATGGCGCGCTTGCGTGAGAGTCTGCACAGCTATGACACGCCGTGTGAAGATATCGAAACCGAGCGGCGGCAGCATTTCGACTCGCTGAACTTTCATTTGATGCTCGCGGAACTGGCAGGTGGGAATCAACTGCTCACTTTTATTATTCGCTTTACGATTCAAATACTTTCAGACTTGACGATGTATCACCGCCTCTATGAGCCCGTTACCCATGATCTGGGTCAGACGGGCTGTCGGTATCACGCCGAAATTTTGGATGCCATTGAGCTTGGGGACGCTGACACTGCCTTTCAAATAATGCGCGAGCACATGCTGGACGCCCAGCGTGTCATGAACCACCAGGAAGCCCAAGTCAGGCGTGCTTTCTTGCCTGAACTTTTGGCCTAGCGGCATCTAAAGGCATCAAGTTGCTGCAAAAATGCCATGATAACTCGTACCGCCGCTTCGCCATCTTCGGCTGAAATGCTTTCGTCGGGATGGTGGCTCAAGCCCTCTTTACAACGCACGAAAAGCATGCCGATATCAGTGACATCCTGCATGGCCAAGCCATCATGCCCTGCGCCGCTAAACATCCGGTCGGTGGGTTGTTCCACGGTCGCGCAGGCTTGCTCTAGGCCATGCATGATCCATTCGGCGCAGTGAGCGCCATCGGCTCGATAGGTGTTGTCCATTGAAAGAGTCAGTTCCCGGCGTTCAGCCACTTCGTCCAGGGCGGCCTGAATCGTCTCATGACCTCGTTGCCTTGTTTCTGACTGCGGGGAACGAAGTTCGACCGTAAAGGTGACCGAGGCGGGAATCACATTCACCGCATTGGGGTGGACATCCAACTGCCCGACGACGCCGACCAGGCCCTCCGTGGTTTGCAGTACCCTGTCCACGGCCAGCACCATTTCGGATGCCCCGACCAGGGCGTCGTGGCGGCCCGGCATTGGGGTCGTTCCCGCATGCCCCGCCTTGCCGCTCACCGTCACTTGATGACGTTCAATACCGGTGAGAGACGTAACAACACCGACGGCATGATCATGCTGTTCCAATCGAGGTCCTTGTTCGATATGCACTTCCACAAAACCCAGCGTATTGGCAGGGTCACGGGCCAGGGCAGGAATGCCATCTGGTTCTACGCCGAAGCTGCGCAGCGCCTCTTTTAAAGAAATCCCTTGTTTATCGCGTGCCTTGAGTTGCTGTGGGTCAGTGGTGCCGGCGAGCGCACGGCTGCCAACAAGTGTCGTCGGAAAACGCACGCCTTCCTCATCACCAAAGGCGACGACTTCTACTCCGTAAGGTAGCGTAATGCCTTCACGGCGCAGGGCTTCTAACGCGATCAGTGGGACGGCTATACCGAGCATGCCGTCGTACTTGCCGCCTTCAACGACCGAGTCCTGGTGTGATCCCAATGTCAGTGTAGGCTTGCCAGCTTGAGCATTGGGGCAGCGACCGACCAGACTGCCTGCAGCATCTAGTTCGGGGGTCAGGCCTGCGAGTTCCATCCACTGTTCAATCAGGGGGAGCACTTGGCGGTGTTCGGGCGAGCAGAACAGTCGTGTTACCCCAGGGCCGGGCTGAGAGTAACGCGCTGCTTCGTCTAGACGGGTTAATAAATCGTGCCCTATCTGACCTTCAGCGAACGGAGCGTGCGGGGTGTGTTGAGGCATAAAAAACTCCATCAGAACGTCATCAGCGCAGCGGTAGCTGTTGCCAAAATGCTTTAAAATCGGCCGCTCTAAAGCGTGTTTCAAGCTTTCGCAGCGCTTCAATAACGTCTTCTGCCCAATCGACCCGGAGGTCAATGGGCGGTTGAGAAAAAGATTCGATGCGTAGCGCGGCCGAGCGTGTACCTCGGACATCACCACCCGCGACAAGAGCGGCCTCCAGCGCGGAGAGTAAATGGTTGAGCAGTTGCGGGTCGTGATTGGGAGCAAACTCGGGGAGTGCGCTATCTTGCAGGACGGCTGCACTGTTGAGCGAGCTGAGTTGGATAAAACGCTCGGCCAAAGACGCCACTACCTCGGGGCTACCTAGCATATTGCCCGCCGTTGCAACGCTTGGGTATAGGCTGGTGGCGACACTGGGTAGGTTAGCGTATCCGTTATGCGCACTGGCTTGCCCATGACTATCCATGACGAGGCATTGGCGATGCTCGGGATGGTCATCGCGAGAGACTGCTACTTGCAGTGCCTCAGTCGCGGATGCGCCTTGGCTCAGTGCGTCGTAGATCAGTACGGGATACCAGGGGTTGGTGTAGCGGCCTTGGGTAACGCACGCGCCTTTGCCCCGCCAGCAATGATGAACGTAGCCACCCACCGCCACGCCACCGGTTGCGGTAAGCGTGGCCACGGAGCCTGTTTCAGGGTGAACGTGAACAAGTGAAAGCGTCATAAGATTGCTGATCAATAGCCCGTGTAATGGCCGATGATCAACCCCACCCAGGCTAGCAAATAGACCACAACCATAAAGGGCAGAATGGCTTTTAACCATTGCGCATAGGAAACGCGGCCAAGGGCCAGCATCGCAAGGGTGCCGCCTGAGGTAGGTACAATCAGGTTGGTCAAGCCGTCGCCGACCTGAAAGGCCGTGATCATTAACTGGCGGCTCATGCCGACCAAGTCGGCGACAGGAATCAGGATTGGCATGGTGACCAACGCCTGCCCGGAGCCCGAGGGCACGAACAGGTTGATAACGCCTTGGACGACACTGGCCCCGATGGCTGAGAACAGCGGGGGAATGTTGTCGATCATGGTGCTCAAGGAGTTGACAATGGTGTCGATAATCACGGCTTGCTCCAGAATGACCTGAATCGACGCCGCGACCCCGATCACCAGCGCGCCTGCGGTGACACCCGACGCGCCCTCCATCATCTGTTTGACAATACCGTTGGCCGAGAGGCCGTTGAGTGCGCCGATGATGATCGCCAACAACAGAAAGGTGGCGGCAATCTCATTGATATACCAGCCGCGGGTAAAAACGCCGATCAGCATCCCGGCCAAACCACCAACAAAAACGACCATCGTTAAAATATTCCGCTTGGTCAGTCGGTATTCGCTTAGCGGTTTGCTTAACGACTCGGCGTTGTCCGGCTCTTCAAAGTCCATCTTGACGACGCGTTTGCAAATATACAGCGACAGCAAGGCGAGCGATGTAATCACCATGAGGGTACGCAGCCAGGCGCCCGAAAAAGTGGGTAACTCGGCAATCCCTTGCGCCACACCAACGGTGTACGGATTGATCGGCGACAGCGCGAAGCCGATACCAATACCACCCACCGCCATTGTGGTGCCTACCAAACTTGAGCACCCAATGGCGCTGGCAATGAGCACGGCAATGGGGACGAGCGCGATATTGTTTTCAAACCCCACTGCAACACCAAAAAAACCGTAAATGAACGTGCCAACGGTAATGATCATGTTGCGGCGTTCGATCCCGACGCGGTGAACCGCGACGCCAATGGCGTTTTCGAGCGCACCGGTTTTTTGCAGGATGTGGAACAGGCCGCCAGCGATAAATACGATAAAGAGATATTGCGAGGCAGAAATCAGGCCTTCCGGAATCGCCACGAAAATATTGAAGGGCGACATGGCGGCCACGTCGTTTAAATACCTGAACGAGTCGGCGATGACGACGGTACGCCCGTCCTGTGTCGTTCGCTCAAACTCACCGGGAGGAATAATAAAGGTCAGCAGATAGGTCGCGACCAAAATCATGAAGATCAGCACCATTGGGTCCGGGACCGTTTGGTACCATTTTTTGCGAGGATGAGCTGCCGCCGCCGTGTTGTGTTCTGTCATGGGAGACCCCTTGCTTATTGTGTGTCGCAGCGTGGTGCTCATTGGCACCTTATATTCAATTTATCATGATAAATTCAGCGGTCAAGTAAGCGACGCAAAGCAGGTACAGCGACGCTCTGTCCAGAGAGTGGATCGATGGTAGTGGCCCAATGAGTTCTGAAGAGGGCAATGAAATTTAATATCTAGCGCTACTTGTCCGATAATTGCATTTGCAGGCACCGTTCTACATCCAATGGTTCGGACAGTTTTATGACGCGATAGCGCAGTAGTGGCACATCTCCTCAGCAAGGGAAGCATAAATCGCCGCTGAGGCTTTTTGAGACTGGATATCTGCTGCAAGACCGTATTGACTATTTCCATGAAAGCCTGCGTTCGGGTCGTGGTGTTGTGAGAAACCTCATTATCTGAGCATCAGGCTTTCTTTAAAACTGTCCGAACCATTGATCACGATAGCGCGGGCGAATTTTTGCCTGATTTGTAAGAGATCTCTTACAAGTATGTAAGACATCTCTGTCACTTGCCCTTCAGGCCTTGCTCTTTGGCCCCCGCTCGCTATTCTAATCGCTTCTCATTTACTCGTCATGATCCAAGGAGCGGCACAATGGCAGACGGGACTGGCCTGCAA
>NZ_JAMJPJ010000021.1 GCF_023555005.1 Halomonas llamarensis
ACGCGCATCTGCTGGAGCGCTTTTCTTTCTACTTGGGTCTGGACTTCAATTGCATAAAATCCCGACCCGACTTTGACGAGATGTGCCACTACGGTGCTATCGCGTCATGAAACTGTCCGAACCATTGATCCAAGATCTTGACAGCAAAAACTAACCCAGTGGATTTATAGGCTGATTAACAAGCACTTTGCGTAAAAAATCGCGTGTCCGAGGATCTTCAGGTGCTTGGAAAAGCTGCGATGGCGGGCCTTGTTCAACAATACGCCCACCTTCCATAAAAATCACTCGGTCAGCTACGTCCTGTGCAAAGCTCATCTCATGCGTGACTACCAGCATGGTTTGACGTTCGGTAGCCAACTGCTTCATCAAAGCAAGCACTTCTTCGACCCATTCAGGATCAAGCGAGGAGGTTGGCTCATCAAAGAGGATAACATCGGCCTGAGCGGCCATCGCACGGCCAATACCCACACGCTGCTGTTGTCCGCCAGAAAGCGAAGCAGGGTAAGCATCGGCCTTATCAGCGAGGCCGATGCTTGTAAGAATCTCATGGGCACGAGAATGTGCTATTTTCTTTGGCCAACGGTTGACCACGATTAGGCCTTCTGCAATGTTTTCAAGCGCTGTTTTGTTAGCGAACAATGCGTAATTCTGGAAAACAAATGCAGTCCGCCGCCGCAATGCAAGAATCTCATCACGACGAGCATGAGCGGCGTCGACACTTAAGTCACCGATTGTAATGTGACCTTCATCCGGCTTTTCGAGAAAATTCAAGCAGCGCAGCAGGGTCGACTTACCGGTACCTGATGGCCCAATGACAACGATAATTTCACCCTGCTCAATCGATAGGTCAATACCATCAAGCACAGCGTTACCATCAAACCGTTTGATCAGGTGACGAACGTTGATCATCGCCTGTATGCCTCATTCAATCGGGTTTCCAATCGGCGTTGTAGCCATGCTAGCCCCTCTACAATCATCCAGTAGATCAAGGCAACAGTGACAAATGCTTCAAAATACAAGAAGCTACCTGCCGCTTCTTTCTGGGTGGCTCCCATGAGCTCGGTGACACCTAACGTGAATGCTAGCGATGTTGCTTTGATCATGTCGATGAAGTAGTTCATCAGCGTGGGCACTGCTACTCGTGTCGCTTGAGGCAGCACAATACGGCGCATCAATTGCCCGTTTGTCATCCCGATGGAAAGTGCTGCTTCGGTTTGGCTTCGGTCCACGCCGATTATGGCGGCACGTATGGATTCAGCCATGTAAGCAGCAAAGTGCAACGTCAACCCCATGATAGTCGCAGTAACGCCGTTAATTTGTGTGAGAAAAGCCAGTACTTGTGGTAGCCCGTAATAAAACAAGAAAAGCTGTACGAGAAGCGGCGTTCCGCGAAAAAAAGAAATAAAGAGCAGTGTCGCGCCGTTTAACCCCGGTATCCGCAGCACTCGAATAACAGCAAGTGCACTAGCCAAGGCAAGCGCCAATACCATGCCAGCAAACGCCATAGCCAACGTAAGGGGTAAATAGCGAAGAAGGATGGGCACAAGACCCACCATATAATCGATGTTAAGAATATTCATACGGCTAGCTTACTGCTTTAACGGCGGGTAATGTCAGAACCGAACCAACGCTCTGAAATCTTGTTAAGCACCCCTTTTTTCCGCAGTGTTATTAGCGCATTACCCACCTGGTCACGCAAGGCCCGACCACTCTCGGTATCGCGGAAAGGCAAAGCATTACGAATATCTGAGAATGGCGGCCCAGCCAGCTGCAAGGGTAAGGGTTTATCTTGAATGACTTGGCTAGCACTTACTCGATCCATCACGAACGCATCCACACGGCCTAAAGCGGTGTCTTGTTCAATATTACTTTCATAAGTGCGTATATCAATCTCATCTTTGTAAGGCAACTCATGCAGCAGCTCTTCGTAGTTGGAGCCTAAGTTGACTGCTACGCGCTTTCCACGCAGATCTTCAACGCTCTTTATCTCTTCATTACCTGCTTTTACGACCACTTGGGCGCCATCGTAAACATAGGGTTCAGTGAAGGCATATTTTTCTTGGCGCTCTTCGGTAATGGTGATCTGATTGGCGATAGTATCGATGCGGCCGGATTCGAGCATACCAAACAACCCGGAGAAGTTAGCGGTAATAAACTCGACATCGACATCCAACTCGTTGCCTACGGCTTCCATAACATCGACTTCGAAACCTTGAAGAACGTCTTGCTCAACAAAGGTAAAGGGAAAGTAGCCACCCGACATACCTACGCGCAGCACGTTTTCATCTTGTGCTTGGGCCATGCCGCCTAAGGTGAATGTGCTTGCGAAAAACAGAGCGATAAACCGTTTGCCCAACATAAAAGCCTCTCTTGTACCAATATATTAAAATAGAATATAAAATATTATTTATATTCTATTTTGTCACACAACAGCACAGATAACTAGACATCATCTCTCCTAACCGACCACAAACTATTCAACGAGTGATTTGCGGGTGATATTCGGTTTGCGTCTTGCGCACCCCGCAAGTGATATAGATCAGCTTTCGCATCGCTGCGCCCAAGGCCGCCATGTTGCTCTTGCCGCTAGCCATCATCCGCTGATAAAGCACCGTAATATCAGGATTACATCGCAGACTTACCACGGTCCAGCAATGATAAGTTGATCAAGCACATCCACTCTCTTTGCCATTTTCCTGACCTCGGTCATTTCTCGCGCTGACCTGAAGGCTCACCCTATAAATCAACATATAGTGTTTTATTAGAAATAAATTAGCATATATAGTATATTGTGGTGATAATACCCCCCAATATTCAAACTGACAAGCGCCACATCGATGTCGCTTCAACGGTCAACGAGTATCTTCAACGTGCCGACTGGCGCGTTCAGGCAAATGCCAATCAGGGATATTCCCTGGGCGGACTAATTCTCAATGTTTCCGGCAAGCTGATCGCCAACTATTGGCTCGATGAGATCTACCCGGCGGCGGTGGGAGAAGCGCACCGGGAAGGAGACCTGCACATTCACGACCTGGATATGCTGTGTGGCTATTGCGCCGGTTGGTCGCTGCGTAATTTGCTTCACGAGGGATTCAACGGTGTGCCGGGACGTGCCGAAAGCCATCCGCCACGGCATCTTTCGAGCGCCCTGAGCCAGATGGTTAATTTTCTCGGCACATTGCAGAATGAGTGGGCGGGTGCGCAAGCCTTTAGCTCCTTCGATACGTATCTAGCGCCTTACGTGCGCAAGGATAGGTTGGCATACGAACACATCAAACAGGCAATTCAGGAGTTCATCTACAACCTCAACGTTCCTTCGCGCTGGGGTAGCCAGACCCCTTTCACCAATCTGACCTTCGACTGGGTCTGCCCCGATGACTTGCGCCAGCAGATTCCCGTCATCGGTGGTGAAGCGCAGCCATTCAGCTACGGGGAGCTCCAGGAAGAGATGGACCTGATAAACCGTGCCTACCTGGAAATCATGGAAGCCGGTGACCGCCAAGGGCGGGTATTCACCTTCCCGATCCCTACCTACAACATCACGCATGACTTTGACTGGGAAAGCGACAGCGCCGAGCGCCTCTTTGCGTTGACCGCCAAATACGGGCTGCCCTATTTCCAGAACTTTCTCAACTCAGACCTGGAACCTCACATGGTACGTTCCATGTGCTGTCGACTGCAGCTCGACTTAAGCGAGCTGCTCAAGCGTGGCAATGGTCTATTCGGCAGTGCCGAGCAAACCGGTTCATTGGGGGTGGTGACCATCAATTGCGCGCGACTGGGCTATCACTTCGCCGGTGATCACGCCGGACTGATCAACGAGCTGGACCGGTTGCTCTCCTTGGGTCGCGATAGCCTGGAACTCAAGCGCGAATGCCTCCAGCAATGGATGGACCAAGGCCTCTACCCTTTTACCCAACGCTACCTTGGGACCCTGCGTAACCACTTCTCGACACTGGGAGTTAACGGGCTCAATGAAATGGTGCGCAACTTCAGCGATGACCGCCACGACATCACCGATCCGGAAGGGCTGCAACTGGCACTAGAGACGCTCGACCATGTGCGTGAAAGGATGCGTGAATTTCAGGAGCAGACCGGGCATATGTATAACCTGGAGGCCACACCCGCAGAAGGTACCACGCACCGTTTTGCCCGTGAGGATTTAGCTCGCTATCCCGATATTATCCAGGCTGGCACACCCGAAGCCCCCTACTACACCAATTCCAGCCAACTGCCGGTCGGGCATACCGATGATCCTTTTGAAGCATTGATCCACCAGGACCCATTACAGACTCGCTACACGGGAGGCACCGTACTGCATCTTTACATGCGCGAGCGGCTTAGCTCAGCCCTTGCCTGCCGCAAGCTGGTAAAAACGGCGCTCTCTCGCTTTCGTCTACCTTATATCACCGTGACACCCACCTTCTCGATTTGTCCGGTACATGGCTACTTGGCCGGTGAGCATGAGTTTTGCCCAACATGCGACGAAACCCTGTTGGCAAAAATGCGTAACGACCAAGAGCAAGTACCGTCAAAGAGTGCGCCTTAACGGCGTGCAATAAAGCAACGTCCCTTCAACCCATCGTTAGCAAGGAGCATCTTATGCACCAAGCACATTACGACACCCTACCTACCGAACAACGTCAACGCTGCAAAGTCTGGACGCGCGTCATGGGCTATCACCGACCGGTGAGCCAATTCAATATCGGCAAACGTGGCGAACATCGGGAACGTCGACATTTCAATGAAGACACCGTTGACATCTAACGTCACGTTCCGTTATTCACTCAAGAGTCGGGTGCCTGATGCAGGCACCCGACATGGGTTATTGTCATGTCCATTATTGCAACGCTCTCCGATTCCAGCACCTTACCCGGCACGATTCGCCTGCCTATCGCCGGTCTGACGCCCATAACCACATTGGACTACCCCAACCACTTGGCTTGTGTGGTATTTCTGCAAGGATGCCCGCTACGTTGTGGCTACTGTCATAATCCACAGATGATAAAGCCCAGGCGCGGCAAACCACAGGAATGGCAGGACGTGAAGCAATTTTTGGCTAGCCGCCGCGGCCTAATCGAAGCCGTCGTGTTTAGTGGAGGAGAACCGACACTGCATAACAGTCTGGTCGATGCAATTCACGAGGTAAAAGCGATGGGCTTCAAGGTCGGCCTGCACACCGCCGGCCCCTACCCGGAACACTTGGCTCGGCTATTGCCACAGCTAGACTGGGTTGGCCTTGATGTGAAGGGGCGCGGACAGGATTTTGACCGGATATGTGGACGCCCAGGCATCTGGCAACGTCATAGCCACAGTTTGGCAGCCCTACTCGACAGCGATATCGACTTCGAATGTCGCACCACGGTGCACTGGAAGGATTTCACGCTTGCCGAGGTGGAACGCTTGGCGCTGACACTGGCCGACTGCGGTGTACGCCGCTATGCACTTCAAGTGGCTCGCACCGACCAGTGTATTTCCCCGACTTATTGCCAAGCGATTCCCAACGCTCCTCCCATTTCGATGCTAGCGGCCCTAGTCAAACGTCTCACCCCGTATTTCGAACGTATCGAGCTGAGACAGTGAAATATCCCATTTCCAAGAGAGGACCTTTACGATCGCCTCAATCTCTGCGCGCCAGACGCTCCAGCCCCATTAACACCTCGCCCAGGCGCCCTTGAGCGAGGCCTTCCTCGCAGCCATCCAGTAAATTCTTGAGCATCAACCCCAGCTCGGTGTCTCCCTCAATCAGCAAGCGACGCTGAAAAAACAGGCTGTCAGGGTCTTCACGCCGAGTGGCAAGGCACAAGAACTCTCGCCAGCCTCCCCGGATGGCCGCCTCACCAACCTCGCGACACAGCACCAGGCGTTGAGCCTTGAGCGTTAGACTTAGCGACACCCCTACATCGTCGATTGCCAGGGTGATACGACGCCCCTCCAGCACATCGAATTCGCCCTCCTCAAGAGGTGCCGCAAAGGTACGGTTGAGCAAAGGTTCGACTAGACGCTGCTTAATAGCGAAGGGAGCCCGAGAATCGAGAAGGCCAATCAAACGACTAGGTGTCGGAGGAAGCGGCAGTGAGGAAGACGCCGCAGGTATAGAAAAAGGCAGCAATGACATGACAAATACTCCGGGGCAAACACATCAATGGAAAACTCCAAGCGGCTCATCCTAGGCGCCAACGCAACACTTCGCACTGACATGCATCAATCCATGAGCGCGAAACACCGCTATTGCGCATGGATGTTTGTCACAGCACTTCGGACCTCGTTCGCCATCTCTGAAAGCCTGTCGATTGGTCGCTAAGTGCTGGCTTCATAACGTGCGTGAAAACCGCCCTTCCTGAGGCTTGAGATAGGCATCGAAGGCCATTGCCACGTTACGCATCATCAGGCGTCCGGCAGGCAGCACTTCGATGGCGTCGGCATGGATGGCCAGCAGTTCATCGCGTTGCATTTCTTCCAGATGTGCCAAAGCATCCGCGAAGATTTCGCGAAACACCACCCCGTGACGCACCTCAATATCGCCAAACTCAACCCGACCATGGCACATCAGCGCGTTGATCACGTCGCGACGCAGGCGATCGTCATCGTTGAGGCGATATCCCCGCATCACCGGCAAGCGTCCGCTTTCCAGACGATGTTGATACTGAGCAGTCTCCTTGACGTTCTGGCTGTAGGTATCACCTACCTTGCCGATGGCGGTAATACCCAAGCCAATGAGGTCGCAGTCGGCATGCGTGGAATACCCCTGGAAATTGCGCTGCAGGGTACGATTCTCGCGCGCCAGACTGAGCTCGTCTTCGGGTAGTGCGAAGTGGTCCATGCCGATGTAGACATAACCAGCATCGGTGAGCCGCTGAATGGTCAATTCCAGCAGCTCCAGCTTACGCTCCGGCGGCGGCATGTCTTCAGGGCGGATGAGCCGCTGCGCCTTGAACAGCTCCGGCAAGTGGGCATAGCTGTAGGTGGCGATACGGTCTGGCCGCAGGGCGATGATCTTGGCAAGCGTGGTGTCAAAGCTCGCCACCGTCTGCAGCGGTAGCCCATAGATCAAGTCGACACTGATCGATTGAAAACCGGCATCGCGGGCGGCCTCAACCAGTTCCACCACCTGGGCTTCGCTCTGCACGCGGTTGACCGCCTCCTGAACATCGAGGTCGAAGTCCTGAACGCCAAAACTCAAGCGGTTGAAACCCAGCGCATACAGCTCATGAATCTGTTCGGGCGTCACGGTGCGCGGGTCCACCTCCAGCGAAAACTCGCGTGCCTCGGGCGAGGCGAAATGAAAGGCTGCATCCAACGCCGCCATCAAATCGGCTAATTGCGCATTGCTAAGGTAGGTGGGTGTCCCGCCACCCAGGTGCAGCTGGGTCATGCGGCGTGAATTGTCGAACAGTTTTCCCTGGATAGTTATTTCGTGCTTCAACCAATCCAGATATTCAGCGGCGCGCTCGGTGTTATGCGTAATGATCTTGTTGCAGGCACAGTAGTAGCAAAGGCTCTGGCAAAACGGGATGTGAATATACGCCGACAACGGCTTGGGCGAGGCCACCCGATTACTCCGCTCGGCAGCGGCACGGTAGTCGTCTTCAGCGAAAGCCGCGTGAAACTGGGGTGCCGTGGGATAAGAAGTATAGCGCGGTCCCGGTCGGTCGTATTTTTCCACCAGGGGGCGGTCGAAGAGCACATCGTCTTTCATGATTATCACCAGCCTCTAGGATGGGGGCATGTAAATGAAGTGGGGCTGAAATTACGCAATGCCATATGGTATCGCAGATAACTCCGTTCCATGGGCTTGATCGGTGTTGGCCGCCTGACTATTTGCTAGCTGACGGTTATTCACAAGGCCAAGCAATGGCAACGCGCGTATTGATGACAATATTCGTGGCGACATTCTTGACGACACAGACGACGCAATATTGCGCAAAACATAACATGGATATAAAGTACTACTTAATCCAATAACTGCCAACCAAGGTACATCGGTTGGAAATAAATCAGCCGTAGCTGGCTGGCCCGATGCGAATCTCTGCATTCGATATACTGACGTCGGGCAGTTACTCGGTGCATTATTAGTGTGCTTGGCGCCGGATTATTGATACTTACCGGCATCATGCTGTTCCAGGAAGTGCTAGCCCGCCACCCCCGAGTTCTGAACCCGCTGCGCCAAGGTTTCAAGATCTACACCTTGGTCTTCATCGGCTGGTACTCACTGGCCCAGTTGTCGGTGGTCAATATCCTTACCTTCACCAATTCGCTGATCAGTGGCTTCAGCTGGTCCTCTTTTCTGATCGACCCGATGCTATTCATCCTCTGGTCATTCGTGGCGGTGAGCCTGCTGCTGTGGGGGCGCGGGGTATTCTGTGGCTGGCTGTGCCCATTCGGCGCCTTGCAGGACTTGGTTAACCAGCTCGCGCGCAAACTGAAGGTCAAACAGATCGAGGTGCCCTTCGGGCTACACGAACGGCTATGGGCGATCAAGTACATCATCCTGCTGGCGCTATTCGCTGTCTCGCTGCATTCGCTCAGCACCGCCGAACACTACGCCGAGGTGGAGCCGTTTAAAACCGCAATCACACTGCGCTTCCAGCGCGACTGGGCCTTCTTGCTCTATGCCCTGGCGCTGATTGCCATCTCTGCCTTCAACCACAAGTTCTATTGCCGCTACCTATGCCCACTAGGTGCCGGGTTGGCGATCCCCTCCCGCCTGCGCTTGTTCGACTGGCTCAAGCGCCACCGCGGTAGCTGCGGCACCCCGTGCCAGATCTGTGCCAATGAGTGCGAAGTGGCCGCCATCCACCCGGACGGCCGCATCAATGCCAACGAGTGCCATTACTGTCTCGACTGCCAAGTGACCTATCACGACGACCAACGCTGTCCGCCAATGATCAAACGCCGCAAGCGTTATGAAAAGGCGTCACGCCTGGCTGGCAACCCAGATGGTAGCGAGACGTTCGACCCTGGCAACGCCGGAAACCGCAAACTGCAGCGAATCCCGACGCATCAAGAGGAGTAAATCATGAGCGACAAAAAAACCATCAAGGACATTGGCCGCCGCCACTTTCTACGCAACAGTGCCGTTACCGGTGTCGCCGGCGCGGGTTTGGCCAGTGGTTTCGGTGCTGGGGCCCTGCTTAACAGCCAGCAAGCCCAAGCGGCGGGTAAAAATGGGGTCGAGGTCGCCCCCGGCGAACTCGATGACTATTATGGATTCTGGAGCGGCGGACACCAGGGCGAGGTACGGGTGCTCGGTGTGCCCTCGATGCGCGAACTGATGCGCATCCCGGTATTCAACGTGGATAGCGCCACCGGCTGGGGCATTAGCAACGAGTCAAAGCGGGTACTGGGCGAATCGAGCCGTTTCCTCAACGGCGACTGCCATCACCCCCATATTTCCATGACCGACGGCAGCTACGACGGTAAGTACCTGTTCATCAACGACAAGGCCAATACCCGCGTTGCGCGCATCCGTCTCGACGTTATGAAGACGGACAAGATCACCACCATTCCCAATGTTCAGGCGATCCACGGGCTACGTCTGCAGAAGGTGCCTTATACCAAGTACGTTTTCGCCAATGCCGAACTGCCGATCCCCCAGATCAATGACGGCCGCGACCTGGAGACTCCCGAAAACTACTTCACCATGTTCAATGGTATTGATGCCGAAAGCATGAACGTCGCCTGGCAGGTGATCGTCGATGGCAACCTCGACAACACCGATGCCGACTACACCGGTCGTTTCGTCGCCTCCACCTGCTATAACTCAGAAAAGGGCATGACCCTGACCGAAACCATGCGCGCCGAGCGTGACTGGGTGGTGGTATTCGATGTCGAGGCGATCGAAGCCGCCGTCGCGGCCGGTAACTACAAAACGCTGGGGGATGTAGACGTCCCGGTACTCGACGGCCGCAAAGGCTCGAAGCTGACTCGCTACATTCCCATTCCCAAGAACCCCCACGGCGTGAATACCTCGCCGGATGGCAAGTACTTTATCGCCAACGGCAAACTATCGCCGACCTGTTCAATCATCGCCATCGATAAGTTGCCAGCGCTGTTTGACGGCAACATCGAGCCGCGCGACACCGTTGTCGGTGAACCGGAGCTTGGCTTGGGGCCGCTTCATACCACTTACGACGGCCGTGGCAACGCCTACACCACGCTGTTCATCGACAGCCAAGTCGCCAAGTGGAACATCGAGGATGCCATTCGCCATTACAACGGCGAAGGCGTCAACTACCTGCGTCAGAAGCTCGACGTGCACTACCAGCCGGGGCACAACCATGCCAGCCTTACCGAGTCTCGGGACGCCGACGGTAAATGGCTTGTGGTACTCAGCAAGTTCTCCAAGGACCGCTTCCTGCCGGTGGGACCGTTACATCCGGAAAACGATCAGTTGATCGACATCTCAGGTGAAGAGATGAAACTGGTGCACGACGGCCCCACCTACGCCGAGCCCCACGACTGCATCCTGCTGCGCGCCGACCAGCTAAACCCGAGCCGAGTCTGGACACGCGATGACCCCTTCTTTGCCGAAACGGTCGCCATGGCCAAAGCCGACGGCGTTAACCTGGAAGGCGACAACAAGGTCATACGGGACGGTAACAAAGTACGGGTGTACATGACCTCCATTGCCCCGCAGTTCGGCCTAACCGAATTTAAGGTCAAGCAGGGCGATGAAGTCACGGTCGTAGTCACCAACCTTGATCAGGTCGAAGATTTGACCCACGGTTTTTGCATGGTCAACCACGGCGTCCAGATGGAAATCTCCCCGCAACAGACTTCCAGCGTTACCTTCACCGCCGACAACCCTGGGGTGCACTGGTACTACTGCAACTGGTTCTGCCACGCCATGCACATGGAAATGACGGGCCGTATGCTAGTCGAGAAAGCCTGATGATATCCGGGGTCGCTCATCAGGCCCCGGTCTACAAAGGAGTTTTCATGCTTCGCAGCGTCATTCTTACCGCCACCACCCTCGTGGTGGCGGTCTTCTTAATAAGTTTGCCCGCCCAGGCGGCGCAGTGGCGTGCCGTTCCCGGCGAGCCACTCCAGCCGCTGATCGAGCAAGCCGCCGATGGCGACCACATCCATTTACCCGAAGGCCGTTATCCCGATTCGATAGTGATTGACCGCCCCCTGACGGTGACAACAGAAGGAAAGGCGGTGATCGATGGACTTGGCGAAGGCCACGCCGTCATCCTCTCGGCCCCAAACAGCGTGCTGGAAGGCTTGACCATTGAAAAATGGGGCCGGGACCTGACCCAGATGGACGCTGGTATTCTGGTTCAAGAAGAGGCCACCGGCAGCCTCATTCAGGGCAATCACCTTTCCGGGCCGGGCTTCGGCATTCGCCTTGATGCCGTCGCGAATGTCCGGGTAATCAATAATGTCATTCGAGGCGATGCGTCACTGCGTTCTCAAGACCGAGGCAATGGCATTCATATATTCAACGTCAGTGAGGCGCTGGTGGAAGGCAATGATATCCGTCGAGTGCGTGACGGTATCTACATCGATACCAGCCGCGACAGCATACTGCGCGACAACCACATGCAGGATCTCCGTTATGGCGTTCACTACATGTACGCCCATGACAACCACCTGGAAAACAACCTGACCCACGACACCCGCACCGGCTATGCCTTGATGCAGTCGAAACGCTTGACGGTGGTTGGTAACCGTTCGGAAGACGACCGTCACTACGGCATTCTGATGAACAACATTACCCACTCGCTGCTACGCGACAACCAAGTCGAAGGCATACAACAACGCCGCAACTCCAACGACCAAGGGCTGGTCAGTGGCGGCGAAGGCAAAGCGTTGTTCGTCTACAACGCCCAATACAATCGCTTCGAGGGCAACCGTTTCGCCCACAGTGATATCGGCATTCATTTGACCGCCGGTTCGGAAGACAACGTTGTCACAGGCAACGCCTTTATCAACAACCGACAACAAGTGATGTACGTGGCGACTCGCCTACAAGAGTGGTCGGAGGACGGTCGCGGCAACTACTGGAGCAATTACCTGGGGTGGGACCTTGGCGAGGACGGCATTGGCGATACGCCTTTCGAACCCAACGATGCCATGGACCGCCTGCTATGGCGCTATCCCGCTGCCCGGCTGCTGATGGACAGCCCTGCCGTACTGGCCTTGCGCTGGGTACAACGGCAATTCCCGGTATTTCGCCCCCAAGGCGTGCGCGACAGCGCCCCCTTGATGACAGCCCCTAACTTCGGAGACGCCGACACATGATTCCTGTGATCGACTTCCAACGCGTGACCAAACATCACGGTAATCTGACCCGTATTGATGCACTGGATCTTGCGGTCAATCCGGGCGAGGTATTGGCCTTGCTCGGCCACAATGGCGCGGGCAAAACCACCACCATGCACCTGATTCTCGGCTTGATCGCCCCAGACAAGGGGCACGTCTCGGTGCTCGGCGGCGCACCTGCCGGTCCTCATGCCGAGACGCTGCGTCGACGCCTGGGCTATTTGCCGGAAAATGTCAGCTTTTACGAGCAGCTCAGCGGACGAGAAGTTCTGACCTATTTCGCCCGGCTCAAGCGCGTGGCACGCGCCCAAGTCGACGAACTACTCGAGCGGGTAGGACTATCGAGCGCCGCTGACCGACGCGTCAAGACGTACTCCAAAGGCATGCGTCAGCGCCTCGGGCTGGCTCAAGCACTGCTCGGCGAACCGCAATTATTGCTGCTTGATGAGCCGACTACCGGCCTCGACCCGGCAGCGACGCGTGATTTCTACGAAACAGTGAGGGACTTACGCGACCGGGGCTGCACCGTACTGCTGTCCTCACATGTGTTGCCCGGCGTGGAACCCTATATCGACCGCGCCCTGATCCTAGGCGGGGGGCGTCGGCTGGCCATGGGCAGCATGGCGGAGCTGCGCACCGAAGCGCACCTGCCGCTCACTATCCACGCTCGAGGCCGCCTGGAAGAGGATGCCTGGCGCCAAGGGTGGGACGACCCGCGTGTCCAGGTTTCCGCCCACCAGGCGCATGGGGCTACCTTCTTGGTTCCTGTCGACGCCAAACTGGCGGCATTACGCCACCTCACCGCCGACCCCAGGGTCGAGGATATCGAGCTACTGCCGCCGACCCTTGAGCATCTTTACACGCATTTCTCCGCCCAGCGCTCTCCCGACCAATCAGGAGCTTTCTCATGAACGCTGTTATGACCATCGCCGCCAAGGAATTTCGCGACGGCCTGCGTAACCGCTGGGTGCTGGCCATTGCGCTGGTGCTAGCAGCGCTCGCGGTGGGTATTGCCTGGTTCGGTGCCGCCGCCAGCGGCGGTCTGGGGTTCACATCGCTTGCCACCACCCTAACCAGCCTTTCGACCCTGGCGGTCTTTCTGATTCCATTGATCGCTCTTTTACTGGCGTATGATGCCGTGGTCGGCGAGCAGGAGGCCGGCACCCTATTGCTGTTGCTCACCTACCCGTTGAGCCGCACCTCCTTCTTGCTGGGCAAGTTTCTAGGGCATGGCTTGATTCTAGGCGTGGCCACCATACTCGGCTTCGGTATCGCCGGGGTCGTGGTGGCCCTGGGTGCCGAGGGAGTCGACAAAACCGAGCTAGCCAGCGGTATGGGGCTGCTGATTCTCAGCAGCGTTTTGCTGGGCTGGGTGTTTATTGCCTTTGCCTACCTGATCAGCGTCTGGGTTACTGAAAAGGCCCGGGCCGCTGGCTTGGCGCTAGTCGTCTGGTTCCTTTTCGTTCTGGTGTTCGATCTTGGCTTGCTCGCCTTACTGGTTAGCGTCAAGCAAGGCGGCGACTGGCTTCCCTGGCTATTGTTGCTCAACCCCACCGAGTGCTTTCGTCTGATCAATCTGGTCGGTTTCGAAGCAGCTGGCAGCGTCAGTGGCGTTACCTCTATTGCCCAGGGAGGCGCTTTTCGCCCAGCGGCACTGATACCGATTCTTCTAGCCTGGATACTGGTGCCCTTGGGCCTGGCCATCCTGCATTTTCGTCATCGACCGGCCTGAGCCGACCCAACCCCACCCAACCTGGAATATCGCCATGACTCGAAATTTTTCGCTATTGCTAATCTCCCTGCTCGCCTTGTTGCTGCTTTCCGGCTGTAGCGAGCCGAAACCCGAAACCTTAGCCGAGCCTGTTCCCATCGAATCGGGCGATAGCTGTCATGTGTGCGGCATGTTGATCAGCGAGCACCCCGGACCCAAAGGCGAAGCCTTCGTCCAAAACCAACAAGCACCGCTCAAATTCTGCTCCACCGTGGCGCTTTTCGTATTTCTACAACAGCCAGAGAACGTGGCCCGCCTTTCTCATGCCTATGTCCATGATATTGGCGCGACGTCCTGGACATCACCAGAGGATGACGCCTTCATCTTGGCAAGCGAGGCCTGGTACGTGGTCGGGCACGAACGTCGCGGCAGCATGGGGCACACCTTGGCGTCCTTTGCTGAGCATGCCGCCGCCGAAGCGTTCCGTAACTCCTATGGCGGCAAGATTATCGCCTATGACGATATCGATCTGGAATTGCTAGGGCATCTAGGACGAGGGGAATTAAACAACCACTAGCCCGGCGCCACTGTCACCCTCCTGGAAAAGGTTGGCATTGTGGCAAACAGCCATGATGACCTTCTTTTGGCAGGTCATAACGTTAGCGAATTATCTTCAGGTAGCTTGTGAAAGCAGCATTCGCCTATTATATTTATTTAACATACATCTTATAATAATCAGGGAGGCTTTCATTATGTTACTACCCCCCTCCCTATGCTCTCGGCTTTATCAGGGCCTTGCTCTTGTATGCATCGGTTTGGGAGCCATAGGTATCGTTTTACCGCTGCTTCCCACGACGCCGTTTTTGCTGGTGGCCGCCTGGGCAGCGCCTAAAGGTTCCCCCAGGTTGGCCAATTGGCTCTGGATGCACCCCCGGCTAGGCCCCACCTTGCATGCCTGGCGCGATCAGCGAGCTGTGCCCAGGCGCGCGAAAAATACCGCTTGCACTTTGCTGGCGATCAGCTGGGCCACGCTGATGATGGCGGGTTCATCCCTGCCTATCCTGGTATTTACTGGTATCCTTTTTACTGTCGTGGTCATCTTTGTGCTAACACGGCCAACGGCTCAACTTTCTTAATGCCCCTTTCATCTCGCTTGCCAGGTTACTCAGATTATGCACATCACCCGCTATACCGATTACTCCTTACGTGTACTGCTCTTCGTAGCGCTGAAAGGCGAGGAACGCTCGACCATCCGTGAGATATCCGAGAGCTATGATATTTCTCGCAACCACTTGATGAAAGTCGTGCAAGAGCTGAACCATAAGGGCTATCTGGAAGCGATACGCGGCAAGCAAGGCGGACTACTCCTAGGACGCGCCCCCGAAGACATCAATATCGGCGCCCTGGTACGTGATACCGAGCAAGACCTGGCTTTGGTGGAATGCCTGGGTACACAGAACAAATGCGTCATTACCGGCGCTTGTCGCCTCAAGCCCATGTTTGCCGAAGCGTTAGAAGCGTTTTTCCGGGTATTGGACGGCTACACATTGGCTGATCTGTTGACCGATGCACAGCGTCCCCAACTGCTTAGACTTCTGACGATTAGTTGATACCGCTTGCGCTTGTCTGAAGAATAAATAAACAACGTCAAAATGCTTAGCGCCATCGCCAGAAAGACCAACCGGCCATCGGGCTGGCCGTTTTCGTCTAAAGCTATCCCGCATCAAAGCGCTTAAAAAAGGAATCGATAGACGTGAGCCAAAGAAAAGACGCTCAGCCTCAACTTCTCTTGGTCTATGACGGTGAGTGTCCAATCTGTCGGCGCTACGTGCGCTGGCAGCGCATTCGCAAAGAGGTCGGCGAACTCGAGCTGATAGACGCAAGGCAGGATAGCGAAGCACGCCAGGAACTGACCGCTCAAGGCATTGACTTGGATGAGGGCTTCGCCCTACAGGTCGGCGAGCGCTGGTACCACGGCGGTGAAGCGCTGCACCACCTGGCCCTACTCGGCACACGCAGCGGCGTATTCAATCGCCTGATGTATCGCTTGTTTGCTAGCCAAAAACGTACCGTGATGCTTTATCCACTATTAAGAACTTGCCGGAATTGCCTATTAAAAATAATAAGCAAATCTCGGATCGGAAATCTCAAGTAAACATTTTAGCGGTTCACTTATTGACAGAAAGAAAGCGGGGTCTGGCATCGCCAACCACGAGCCGAGCCGCTTTTAGGCACCAAAACCTTACCAGCATGACCCGAGTCAAAAGCCAGCAACTAATAGACGACTAAAATGCTCAGGTTTTTAATCGTGAAGGGTCTCTGTCATGGAACTTGTATGTCCTGCTGGTAATCTGCCTGCCCTAAAGCGCGCCGTGGATGAAGGTGCCGATGCTGTCTACTTCGGTTTCCAAAACGCCACCAACGCTCGCCAGTTTGCCGGTCTAAACTTCACCGACAAGCGTGCCCGCGAAGGAATCGACTACGCCCATGCGCGTGGCAAACGAGTCTTCTGCGCCATCAACACCTACCCGCAACCCGATGGCTGGGATATATGGACACGCGCCGTGGATCAAGCAGCAGATCTTGGCGTCGACGCTCTGATCATGGCCGACATGGGGCTGCTCGACTATGCCGCGCGGCGGCACCCTGACATGGCCCGCCACCTCTCGGTGCAGGGGTCGGCTACCAGTCACGAGGCGCTGCGTTTCTACCACGACCACTTCGGTATCAAGCGCGCCGTGCTGCCGCGGGTTCTCTCGATGACCCAAGTGCGTGACCTAGCGAAGCAGAGCCCCGTTGAGCTTGAGGTCTTCGCCTTCGGCAGCCTATGCATCATGGCTGAGGGGCGCTGTTACCTCTCCTCCTACCTGACGGGTGAATCACCCAACACTCGCGGCGTCTGCTCCCCAGCAGGATATGTACGCTGGGAAGAGACGCCCGAGGGGCTCGAATCCCGTTTAAATGGCGTACTGATTGATCGCTATGAAAAGGGCGAACGAGCGGGCTACCCGACGTTATGCAAAGGGCGCTTTGGAGTGAGTGGCGAGTCCTACCATGCCATTGAAGAGCCTACCAGCCTTAATACCCTGGAGCTTTTGCCCGACCTCAGGGAGCTAGGAATCAGCGCAGTGAAGATCGAAGGTCGCCAACGCAGTCCCGCCTACGTGTCGAAGGTTGCCGATATCTGGCGTCAGGCCTTGGATCAACTGGAGCAAGCCCCTGGTCATTTTCATATCGAACCTGCTTGGTTGTCAGGCCTTGGTGAGCTTTCCGAAGGCAGCACCACCACGCTAGGTGCCTACGAGCGCCGCTGGAAATAGGAGAAAGTCCATGTCTATTAACCCAACGTTCAAGCTGTCGCTTGGCCCAGTACTTTTCTACTGGACCCGCGAGCGCTACGCCGATTTTTATCGCGATGCCGCCGACTGGCCCGTCGAGATCGTCTATTTGGGCGAGTCGGTCTGCTCTCGCAGGCGCGATATGAAGCTCGATGACTGGCTCGGAATCGGCCGCGAACTGAAAGAGAGCGGTAAGCAGGTAGTGCTGTCGAGCCAGACACTGATTGAGTCCGAAGCCGACCTGCGAGACTTACGTAAGCTTTGTGACAATGGCGAGCTCATGGTAGAAGCCAACGACCAGAGCGCCCTGCAGCGTCTCACTGCCGCTGGCCTGCCATTCGTCGCCGGTGGCGCACTCAACCTCTACAATCCTGCCGCTATAAGCGTTTTGGCCCGGAACGGGATGCAGCGTTGGAATGCGCCGGTCGAGATGTCGCGCAACGATCTCGCCCGACTGCTTGACGACTGTCATGCCGAGGGACTTGATCAGCCTTGCGAGCTGTTCGCCTATGGGCACCTGCCGCTGGCCTGGTCGTCACGTTGCTTTACCGCGCGGCGCTATCAGAAACCCAAGGACCGCTGCCAGTTTGTGTGCCAGAAGCACCCAGAAGGCATGACATTGCGCTCTAAGGAGTCACAAGATATCTTCACGCTAAACGGTATCCAGACCCTTTCCAGCGCCTGCCAGGATCTGCGTCATGAGATTGGTGACATGGCCAATATAGGGGGCGGCGTGGCACGCCTAAGCCCTCGTGCCGAGGGCATGTCCGATGTGGTTGCCGCCTTCGATGCCGCTCGACGCGGCGAACTCCCTCCCCCCGACCCGCTAACCTTGGTCGAAGCTGAAACCTGCGACGGTTATTGGTACGGCCGCCCCGGCATGGCGCATAGCCAAACCGTGAGCCCGTACTAAACAGACGCATATTCTACTCCTAAAAGATCAGCACCAACGCCTCGTGAGCCGCAGCGACATTTTCAGCTTTCAAAGCGTGAGAGGCCTGAGCTCAGAGGCGGTTAACGATTCATCCGTTATTCCATCAAAAATGCCATTCAAGATTAAGCGTCATGGCATCGGTATCGACACCGGGCTTGTCGTGATTACCGAATTTGTTGCGCCAATATTCGTAGCCTACGCCCGCCCACAGTGAGTTCTCTGTGCCCCACGCCATTTTCCCCACGTCCAGCATCAGGGCGGTGCGCATCAACTGCTCCGGCTTGGTGGAAGTCCCGAAGTAATCATCCCCCTTTTTGCCATTATAGTTGTAGAACCCCTGAAACTTGAGAGGCAAATCAGCCACCTCAAAGGGCAAGCCCCACGCCAAATTGATCTGGTAATAGGGGTCGAAGGAAATGCTGTTTTGATTCTGTGGCAACCCGCATGGCGGCAGTCCGCAGTGATTCCACTCACGGCTATACAGCAGGCTAAGATCCAGAAATCCCTTGGGCACATCAAACTTGAATGTCGGCCCGACCAACAGCTGACGTTTGCGTGGGGCAAATCCCGTATTCTTGGTATTCAGATCGAAGCCCAACGTCAGTGCCATGTCACGCACCGGGCCGAATGCTATCGGCTCATCGAAAACCTTGCCCGCGTGCAATTGGTGACGATACACCAGGTAGGCTTCCATCGCGCCCGCATCACTGTTATTGGCCGGATCTTCATCACCGGACTGAAGAATATCCAGGTTGAAGAAATTTTGACCCAGGGAATAACCACTGACATGGGTAAGCTGCAACACATTTTTTTCGATTTTTTCAGGGTTATTAGGCTCCGTGAACTGGGTGCCATAGCGATAACCCATAAAGGTATCACTCCAGGTAGCCGCTTGAGTCGCCGCTGGTATACAGGCCAGCAGCGCCGCCCCGCTTATCCATTTGGCCACTGAGTGGTTGCTTTTCGACATGAAAAAACCCTTTTGTTTTATTGTAAGAATCGTATCCGACGCCACTATTTTCGCCGTCGGTTCAATCGCGCCGCTTGCAGTTATTGCGTATTTTTCGGAACTGACAGGCAGCTCATACAGCCCTTTTTCATGCAGCTGACCATTCACGGCTCAGGCTCGCAGCCTCTCCGCGCAAACTTTTCTCACAGACGTTTCTCGCAAACGTTTTCGCAAACATGGGCTTCGCGCAAAACAGCAGTGACTCGCAGTTTCTGATCTAATTTCAGCCTGGCTAAGTCTCATTTTCAGCTGACATAATCCGGTAAGGAGCCAGGTCTGCCATGAAGTTTTTTTGCCAAAGCATTGTTTTATAGAGTACCGTCACTCCATACTCTTGTATACAATAAATACCATCAACACATACAAAAGGAAAGCAAAATGTCTACCACATTACTCTCCCCTCGTCCTAGCGACCTTGATTTAGGCGACTTCCTGACTCAGTACGGGGATATTTTCGAACATTCTCCCTGGGTGGCTGAAGGCGCATGGAAACAAGGGCTTACAGCACAAGATAACGACCCGGATGTCTTAGCGGACACGATGGGAGAAATACTGCAGCAGGCCGATATCGATCAGCAGATCGCGGTGATTCGTGCCCACCCCGATTTGGCCGGAAAAGCCGCGCTGGCAGGTGAGCTGACCCAAGATTCCACACGCGAACAAGCCGGTGCGGGACTCGACCAATGCAGCCCCGTTGAGTTTGAACACTTCCAGAACTTGAATCAGGCCTATCAGGACAAATTCGGTTTTCCGTTCGTGATCGCGGTAAAGGGGCTTGACCGCTACAACATTTTGGATGCTTTCGAAAAACGTCTCGAAAACGACTTGGCCACCGAGCGCCGCACGGCAATCGAACAAATCATCAAGATTGCACGCTTTCGCCTACATGCACGTGCCACCGAGTCAGCGTAAATCCTCGCGCGCTTAGCGCTTGTATTGTCCTTTCAGCCTGAACTGAGCTCGGCCCTTCAGGTTGTGAGGCTTACCCTTTATCGTCATTCGGAGAGACCTCTATGCGTCTGGAGACAACAGAAGACCTCGATTTGACCGAAACCACGGAATGGATGGATTCCCTGGAGTCGGTATTGGATCGCGAGGGTGAGGATCGTGCCCGCTACCTGATGACCCGCCTGGCGGACCGGCTGCGCCGAGACGGGATGAAGGTGCCCTTCTCGGTGACAACCCCGCACCGCAATACGCTTCCCGTTCACCGTGAAGCGCCGATGCCGGGCGATTTGTTTATGGAGCGCCGCATTCGCTCCTTAATTCGCTACAACGCCATCGCGCAGGTCATTCGTAATAACCGCGCCAAACCCGGTTTGGGCGGCCACATTGCCAGCTTTATGTCCTCTGCGACGCTTTACGATGTCGGCTTTAACCACTTCTTCCGCGCGCCTAACGGCGATTTTGGCGGTGACCTGGTTTACATTCAGGGGCACGTTGCGCCCGGTATTTATGCGCGCTCGTTCTTGGAAGGCCGTCTAAACGAAGCGCAGATGGACAAATTCCGTCAGGAAGTGGATGGCGGTGGTCTCTCGTCTTATCCGCACCCGTGGCTGATGCCGGATTACTGGCAGTTCCCCACGGTGTCGATGGGCCTGGGGCCGATCATGGCGATCTACCAAGCCCACGTGATGAAGTACCTGCA
The DNA here is from genome assembly GCF_023555005.1 of Halomonas llamarensis. GTDB lineage: Bacteria > Pseudomonadota > Gammaproteobacteria > Pseudomonadales > Halomonadaceae > Vreelandella > Vreelandella llamarensis. The sequence continues at coordinate 20,911 of NZ_JAMJPJ010000021.1, forward strand.
TTCGCGTGAAATGAAGGACATGCATGATCGCAAGATCTGGTGCTTCATGGGCGATGGCGAATGCGATGAGCCGGAGTCCCTCGGCGCGATTTCGCTGGCCGGGCGCGAGAACCTCGACAACCTAATCTTCGTGGTCAACTGCAACCTCCAGCGCCTGGACGGCCCCGTACGCGGCAACGGCCGTATCATGGATGAGCTGGAAGGGGTGTTCCGCGGCGCGGGCTGGAACGTGCTTAAAGTGGTCTGGGGCCGCCACTGGGACCCGCTGTTCGAGCAAGATAAAAAAGGTGTGCTGCAAAAGCGCATGGACGAAGCGGTCGACGGCGAGTATCAAAATTACAAGGCCAACGGCGGCGCCTACACCCGCGAACACTTTTTCGGCAAGTACCCAGAAACCGCCGAGATGGTCAAGGACATGTCCGACGAAGACATCTGGAAGCTCAACCGCGGCGGCCACGATCCGTTCAAGGTGTATGCGGCCTACCACGAAGCCACCCAGAACGCTGGCGGCAAACCCACCGTGATCTTGGCGCACACCATCAAGGGCTACGGCATGGGGAGCGGTGATGGCGAAGCGGCCAACGAAGCGCACCAAGTCAAGAGCATGGAACTTGAGGCGCTGAAGACCTTCCGCGACCGCTTCGGTATTCCGCTGTCCGACGACCAACTCAAAGACGTCCCCTACTACAAGCCCGAGGACGACTCCCCCGAGCTCAAGTACATGCACCTGCAGCGCGAACGCCTCGGCGGCTACCTGCCCAACCGGCGCAGCGACGTTGAAGCGCTGGAGATTCCTGGGCTCGACCACAAGATCTTCGCCTCCCAGACCGGCGGCTCCAAAGGCCGCGAGGTTTCTACTACCATGGCCTTCGTGCGGGTGCTCAACGGCTTGGTCAAGGACAAATCCCTGGGCAAACGCGTGGTACCCATCATCCCCGATGAAGCGCGCACCTTTGGCATGGAAGGCATGTTCCGCCAGCTGGGCATCTACACCTCAGAAGGCCAGCAGTACGAGCCGGTGGATAAAGGCCAGATCATGTTCTACCGCGAGGACAAGCAAGGCCAGATCCTCGAGGAAGGCATTTCCGAGGCCGGCGCCATGTCCGCCTGGATCGCCGCCGCCACCTCCTACTCGAACAACAACATCACCCTGCTGCCGTTCTACGTCTACTACTCCATGTTCGGCTTCCAGCGGATTGGTGATTTGGCCTGGGCCGCCGGGGATCTGCAGGCGCGCGGCTTTATGGTCGGCGGCACCGCCGGGCGCACCACGCTCAACGGCGAAGGCCTGCAGCACCAGGATGGTCACAGCTTGATTCAAGCTTCCACCATCCCCAACTGCCGCAGCTACGACCCGACCTACGCCCACGAAGTGGCGGTTATCCTGCAGGATGGTCTGAAGCGGATGTTCCAGGATAAGGAAAACTGCTTCTACTACCTGACGGTGATGAACGAGAACTACGAGCAGCCTGCGCTTGAGACCATCCCCGCCGAGGACATCATCAAGGGCATGTACCTGCTGCGCGAAACGCAAGGCGACAAGGGCCGCGTCCAGCTGCTCGGCTCCGGCACCATTTTGCGTGAAGTCGAAGCGGCCGCTGAGCTGTTGGCCCAGGATTGGAGCATCGGCGCCGATATCTGGAGCGTCACCAGCTTTAACGAGCTGCGCCGTGACGCCCTGACCGTCGACCGCCAGGCCTTTTTGCATCCCAACGACGACCCGGCCACGCCGCACGTCACCCAGTGCCTGAGCGGGCGCGAGGGGCCGGTGATCGCCTCGACCGACTACATGAAGCTCTACGCCGACCAGGTCCGCGCTTGGGTACCCAGCGACTATACCGTGCTGGGAACCGACGGTTATGGGCGCTCCGACAGCCGCGAAAAACTGCGCTACTTCTTTGAAGTGGACCGCCACTTCGTGGTCGTCGCCGCGCTCAAGGCCCTGGCGGATCGCGGCACGATCGAACGCAAGCAGGTTGGGGAAGCGATCAAGCAGTACGGCATCGACCCCGACAAGCCCAACCCGCTAACCAGCTGACCCGGTGCCCGGCGGGCCAAGCCCGCCGACTCGACACGATTTGGAAGGAGCGCGACCTTGAGTAGCGAAATCATCAAAGTGCCCGACATCGGTGGTGATACCGATGTCGAAATCATCGAGATTGCGGTGTCAGAAGGCGACGTCATTGAAGCGGAAGACACCCTAATCACCCTGGAATCCGACAAAGCCAGCATGGATGTACCGGCCCCGAAAGGCGGCAAGGTGCTCAAGGTGCTGGTGAAAGAAGGCGACAGCGTCTCGGAAGGCGACGACACCGTCGAGCTGGAAATCGAAGGGGGCGGCGATGCCGGTGAAGACGACGCGCCAGCCAAAGAAGACAAACCGCAAGAACCGGCGGCCGATGAAGCGCCAGTCGTTGAAAAACCAGCAAAACAAGCACCTTCTTCTGAAGGCACTCCGAGCCCTGAAGCGCAAATGGCGTCCCATAAGCCCCGCGATGGCAAGCAGGTACACGCCGGTCCCGCGGTGCGCATGTTGGCCCGTGAACTAGGCGTCGATCTTGCCCTGGTCAAGCCCAGTGGCCCAAAGGAGCGCGTGCTCAAAGAGGACGTGCAGAACTACATCAAGCAGGCGCTGGCCAACAACAGCAGCGCACAAGCGGCGGCTCCTGCGGCAGCGGTAAGTAGCGGCGGTATTCCGCCGATTCCGGAAGTGGATTTCAGCCAGTTCGGCGAAATCGAAGAAAAGCCCATGGGGCGGCTGCTCAAGATGGGCGCCACCAACCTGCATCGCAGCTGGCTGAACGTACCCCACGTGACCCAGTTCGACGACGCCGATATCACTGAGCTTGAAGCCTTCCGCAAGGCGATGAAGGCCGAAGCGGAAGCCCAGGGTGCCAAGCTCACCCCGCTGCCGTTCATGGTCAAGGCTTGTGCCTTTGCCTTGCGCCAGTTCCCGCAGTTCAACGTCAGCCTCAAAGGCGACGGCGAGACGCTGGTGTGGAAGCACTATGTCCACATCGGCGTAGCCATGGATACACCGGATGGCCTGATGGTGCCGGTGGTGCGCGATGCCGACAAGAAGTCGTTGATCGAGATCGCCCAGGACATGGCAGAGCTGGGCCAAAAGGCCCAGACCAAGAAGCTTAAGCGTGAGGAAATGACCGGCGGTTGCTTCACCATCTCAAGTTTGGGCTCGATCGGCGGCACGGCGTTCACCCCGATCGTCAACGCGCCAGAAGTGGCGATCTTAGGTGTGTCTAAAGCGCAAATAAAACCGGTATGGGATGGCGCCACCTTCCAGCCTCGGCTGATGATGCCGCTGTCGCTTTCCTACGATCACCGGGCCATTAACGGTGCGGATGCGGCACGCTTTACGGCTTTCCTGGCAGATGCGCTAACGGACATTCGGCGGTTGTTGCTGTAACGGATGCCACAACAATGTGACGCACCCAAACACAAACGGCGCCCGCAGGCGCCGTTTGTGTGTAAGCAAAATGGCTTCCAGTTACTGACCCTTGATCGCTGTTACGCCAGGGTAACCGGCTTGGTCGTCAAGCTCGGCTTCAATCACCAGCAGGCGGTTGTACTTGGCCACTCGGTCTGAGCGGCACAGCGAGCCGGTCTTGATCTGGCCCGCGCAGGTGCCCACGGCCAGATCGGCAATGGTGGTATCTTCGGTTTCACCTGAGCGATGCGAGATCACCGCGGTGAAGCCGGCATCCTGCGCCATTTTGATCGCATCCAAGGTCTCAGAAAGCGAGCCGATTTGGTTGAACTTGATCAGAATCGAGTTACCAATCTGCTCGTCGATGCCGCGTTTGAGAATCTTGGTGTTGGTGACAAACAAATCGTCGCCGACCAGCTGTACATGATCGCCCAGCTTGTCGGTCAGCGCTTTCCAGCCGTCCCAGTCGGACTCGTCCATGCCGTCCTCAATCGAGACGATGGGGTAGTCATCGCACAGACCCGCTAGGTAGTTGGTGAAGCCTTCGGCGTCATAGCGCTTACCTTCCCCCGCCAGCACGTAATGGCCGTCCTGATAGAACTCGCTGGAAGCGCAGTCCAGCGCCAGGGTCACATCGGTGCCCAAGGTATAACCGGCATCCGCCACCGCTTGCTTGATCACCGCCAGGGCCTCGGCATTGGACGCCAGGTTGGGAGCAAAACCGCCTTCGTCACCCACGGAGGTCGACAGGCCGCGGGCGGACAGCACCTTTTTCAGGGCATGAAAAATTTCCGCCCCCATACGCAGGCCTTCGCGGAAACTCTCAGCGCCGACCGGCTGCACCATGAATTCCTGAATATCCACGTTGTTGTCGGCATGCTCGCCGCCATTGAGGATGTTCATCATCGGCACCGGCATCAGAAACGGCCCCGGCTGACCGTAAAGCTCAGCGATATGCGCGTAGAGAGGCAAATCCTTAGCATTGGCCGCGGCCTTGGCGGCGGCAAGCGAGACCGCCAGGATTGCATTGGCCCCCAGGTTGGCCTTGTTGTCGGTGCCGTCCAGCGCCAGCATGGCTTCATCGAGACCGCGCTGGTCCTGAGCATTCAGCCCCAACAATCGCTCGGCGATTGGGCCGTTGATGGCATTTTTCGCTTTGAGCACACCCTTGCCCAGGTAGCGCGTCTTGTCGCCGTCGCGCAGTTCCAACGCTTCGCGCGAGCCGGTGGAGGCACCGCTGGGGGCGAATGCTTCACCCACCGCCCCATTTTCCAGGCGAACCTTGGCCATCACTGTAGGGTTACCGCGAGAATCCAGTACTTCGAGTGCTGTTACGTCAACGATTTTAGGCATTACATGCTCTCTTCATTGTTATGTCGGGGATCAAGCCCGGGCTGATTGACCGCCCAAAATGGCCATCAGATCGGTATCAGCAGACCTAGGCGAAAGGTCAAGCAGGGCTTCCAGGCTATCAAGATGGTGATGTACGCAACGTCGAGCCGCTTCGGCATCGCCGCTAGCCAGATGCATCAACAGCTGGGCATGGTCACCTTCCAGATAACAGGAAGCCAGGCTGGGACGCTTGTACAGAGCGATAACGATAGAGGTGCGCAAAACCAGGTCGGTAAGCATGGTGCCCAGAATACGATTGGAAGCATGCTCGGCAAGCAAGTGATGAATACTCAGGGAGTGCTCGATACGCACGGGCTCGTCTCTTCTGTCATAGGCCTGCCTTTCACCTGTGACGTGACGCTCCAACGCCGCCATGGTGGTGGCGTCGAGCTTACCGGCCTGCAGTGCGGCAATTTCCCCCTCGATCAACCTGCGCGCCGAAAATGTCTCGCGGGTTTCTTCAATCGTGGGTGCCCGAACGCGAGCGACCTGATTGGGACGCTGATCGATGACATGCTCTGCAGCAAGCCGTGTTAGCGCCTTGCGCACGACAGACCGGCTGACACCGAACACCTCTCCCAGGGTGATTTCGGGTAGTTTGGTGTTCGGCGGCAAACGCTGCATCAATACCGCTGATCGAATATGCTCAACGATATCTTGATCGCTGACACGCCCATTCTCGTTGAGTTTGCTCAGAGGTTTGTTGTGCCAGCCAAGGTTCATGGTACTGCTCTCCAGATGATCCTCATCGAACTCTCGCATGTTTATCCCCGACTGACCACATCCGAACCGTGCTTTCCAACCGTGCTTTAGCTGCGCTGATGGTCGGGTTTCACATCCAGTATTTTCATGGTGTTGGTACCGCCATGGGCATTCATGTGATCGCCTCGGGTAAGAATGATGTGATCATTCACAGCGGCGACCCCATGAGTGACCAGCAACTCCAATGCCCGGTCATTGAGTTCTTCAGCTTTCATCTCGGTGGTATCGAACGCCAGCGAGACCACGCCGCGATACAGCGCCATGCGTCGTTGGGCAATCGTACTGTGCGCCAAGCCGACTATAGGTAGCCCAGAATGAATACGCGAGGCGATCAGCGCCGTGGAGCCGCTAGACGTCATGCAGGCGATAGCGGCGACGCCTTCCAGATGGTTGGCGGCATACATGGCGGAAAGCGCGACGGTTTCATCGACTTTCGAAAAGCCCTCATGAATGCGGTGCCCGGACTCTTGCGCACTGCGTTCGCGCTCGGCACCCAGACACAGACGATCCATCGCCTCGACGGTTTCCACTGGAAAGTCACCCGCTGCCGTCTCAGCAGAAAGCATCACGGCATCGGTGCCATCGAGCACGGCGTTGGCGACATCGAACACCTCGGCACGCGTGGGTAGTGGCGAATTGATCATCGACTCCATCATCTGGGTGGCGGTGATCACCGCACGGTTGAGACTGCGCGCATGCTTGATCATGCGCTTTTGCACGCCGATTAACTGGGCGTCACCAATTTCCACGCCCAGATCCCCCCGTGCCACCATGACGGCCTCGGAGGCCCTGATGATGCCGTCCAGGGTTTCATCGTCGGCTACCGCCTCGGCACGCTCGACCTTGGCGATCAGACCGATTTCCTTGCCGGCTTCACCCAGCAGTTCACGCGCTTCCTGCATGTCCGCGGCACTGCGCGGGAACGACACGGCAAGGTAGTCGACACCGATCTCGATGGCGGTCTTGAGGTCTTGTTTATCCTTGTCGGTAAGCGCTGGCGCGGATAAGCCGCCGCCCTGCTTGTTGATGCCTTTGTTGTTGGAGAGCTTGCCACCGACGATAACCTGCGTATGAACTTCCTTGCCCTGAATGGCACTGACTTCGAGCACCAAACGACCATCGTCAAGCAGCAGGCGGTCTCCAACGCTGACATCCTCCGCCAACGTCTTGTAGTCACAGCCGACGCGGGTTGCGTCGCCAGCATCGCCATCCATTACCATATCGAGGACGAAGGGCCGGCCTTCTTCAAGCACGACAGCTCCATCCTTGAAGCGGGCAATACGAATCTTGGGGCCTTGCAGATCGGCCAGGGCAGCGACACTTCTGTCCAGACGCTGCGCAATGTCACGCACTTCGCCCAGCCGCCGGCGATGGTCGTCAGCCGAACCATGGGAAAAATTCAGTCTAACGACATCCACCCCTGCTCGCAGCATGCCTTCAAGTACACCGTCTCGATCACTAGCAGGCCCTAAGGTGGCAACCACTTTTGTACGGCGAATCGGAGTATAAGCGTTAGGTTTCATGCGTGCCTCGGAAGAACAAGAATGGCTCGAAAGTCATTAACATTGGTACGGGTAGGCCCCGTCACGATCAGATCGTCAAGCGCGGCAAAAAAGCTATAAGCATCATTACGATCCAGATAATCCTGTGCTGAAAGCTGTAAGGCGTCGGCGCGTTTCCAACATTCAGGACCCACCAATGCACCGGCGTTATCCTCGGAGCCATCAATGCCATCGGTATCGATCGCCAGGGCGTAAATGCCCTCAGCGCCTTCGAGGGTAGCGAAGAGTCCCAAAAGGTATTCAACATTGCGCCCACCACGCCCATCCCCCCGTACAGTAACGCTAGTCTCACCGCCAGACAGCACCACCAGCGGGCGCGTGATTTCACTTTGCAATTTGCGCACCATTCGCGCCTGGGCAATACCTAAATCACGTGCTTCACCTTCTAAGTCGTCACCAAGCACTCTGACATCAATATTGCCGACTTGGGCCGCACTGTGCTGAGCGGCAGTCAGTGCATCACGTGCGCGCGCAAGGATGAGGGAGCTATCACGCGCAAAGCTAGGGCTACCTGTTTGCGGCGCACTGGCATCGGCCATGAGGTGACGATGGACATTATCGGGGATGTCAATGCCGTGACGCTCGAGAATCGCCAACACATCACGGGGCGTGGAGTTATCGGGCAGCGTGGGGCCTGAGGCGATCAGGGAAGGGACATCCCCCGGCACATCAGAAATTAGGTACGTCACCACCTGGGCCGGGTGAGCACAGGCAGCCAAACGGCCCCCTTTAATCGCTGACAAATGACGCCGCACCGTGTTGATTTCACGGATCGGTGCGCCACAGCGGAGCAGCGCTTTGTTAAGCGTTTGCTTGTCTTTCAGCGTGATTCCAGCGGCGGGCAATGTCATCAGCGCTGAACCACCACCCGAGATAAGCGCAATCACCTGATCGTCTTTGCCCAACCCTTCTACCGCTTCAAGCATACGTTTCGCGGCTTTCTCACCCAGTGCATCAGGCATCGGATGAGAGGCTTCCAGTACCTCAATATATTGACAAGAAGCGCCGTGCTGATAACGAGTCACCACGAGTCCTTCCAAGTTGACAGACGCGCCAACGGAACGTGCTCGTGCTTCTATCGCCATCTCTAATGTTCGAGCCATGGCAGCAGCCGCTTTTCCAGCACCGACAACCACCGTTCGTCCAGGAGGCGATTCAGGCAGTTGGTTTGGTAGCAAATTTTCAGGATGTACCGCAGCAATAGCCGTTTCGGCTAGGCGCACCAGCCACCGGCGTGAGTCCTCTTCACTATTGAAAGGCGCTGAGCGAATAAGAGCATTCATCGGCAGACTCCTAAGGCAAGGGTCAGGGGCAAAAAAGGAAAAGGAGGGAAAAAAATCCGGTGACAGACGAATGGCTAAACAGGGGGTACCTGCCACCGGAAAAAGGTAAAGAGTCACGTGCAACAACCGTGGCGGATCATGCATCAATACCCGCCGTTAAATAAGAAAGCGCCTCCTTCTATCAAGAAACATTAGAGAAAAGTTTATTGGCCAACCTCATGATTCGCCAGTTTTTCCAAGGCGCGTAGGATGCCAGCATGATCCCAATCGGAACCACCATTAGCAACACATGCTTGAAAAAGCTGTTGAGCATTAGCGGTACCCGGCAACGAAAGGTTCAGGCTGCGCGCACCTTCAAGTGCCAGGTTCAGGTCCTTCTGGTGCAAGCGGACACGGAAGCCCGGATCAAAGGTGCGATTGATCATGCGTTCGCCATGCACCTCGAGGATTTTTGACTGGGCGAGACCACCCAGCAGTGATTCGCGTACCTTAGCGACATCGGCACCGGCCTTGGAGGCGAATAACAGCCCTTCGGCTACGGCTACAATGGTCAGGGCGACAACGATCTGGTTGGCGACCTTGCAGGTCTGGCCATCCCCGTGACCGCCAATGTGCGTAATGGTCTTGCCGACGACGTCAAGCAGCGGCTTGGCGCTTTCAAAGCCTTTATCGGTTGCGCCTACCATAATGGTCAACGCGGCATTAATGGCACCACCTTCACCACCCGATACCGGCGCATCGACAAACTCACCGCCAGCATCGGTAATACGCTTGGCGAAGTCCTGGGTCTGCATTGGTGCAATAGAGCTCATGTCGATGACTAGCGTGCCGGGCTTGAGGCCTTCGATCACACCATCTTCACCGAAGAGTACGCTTTCCACGTCGGGCGTATCCGGCACCATCGTGATGATGATGTCAGAGGCTTCAGCCACCGCTTTGGGGGTTGGTGCTTCCTGCATACCTTTCTCGGCAAGCGTCGCGTCCAGGGTGCCGCGCTTGACGGTCACCAGGGAGTGGCCCGCGTCGAGCAGATGGCCCGCCATGGGGCGACCCATGATGCCTAATCCGATAAAACCAATCTTACTCATTGTTTTCTCCTCCAAACTGACACAATTCATCTTGGCGCAACGATTCGTTACGCCTTTTCGCCATGCTCAGCGAGCATCATCCAACCACCCGAGACCCTCAGAGGTTGTCGTCTTGGGCTTGTATTCACAGCCGATCCAGCCGTCGTAACCCAAACGTTCAAGATGGCTAAACAAGAAGGGATAATTGATTTCGCCAGTACCTGGCTCGTGTCGCCCTGGGTTATCCGCAAGCTGGACATGGGCAATACGGGCCAGATGTTTTTCCATCGTAGGCGCCAAATCCCCTTCCATAATCTGCATGTGGTAGATGTCGTATTGCAGCTTGAGATTGTCATTGCCCACCTCATCGAACAGTGCCAACGCCTGCTCGGTACGGTTGAGAAAAAACCCGGGGATATCGCGCGTATTAATCGGCTCCGCCAACAACAGAATGTCAGCGGCCTTAAGCTTTTCGGCAGCGTAGCGGAGGTTTTCAACCAAGGTACGGTGTGCTTCTTCAGCGCTGACACTGTCCGGCTTTATGCCCGCCAAGCAATTCACCTGCTTGCACCCTAACGTCGTGGCATAGTCGATAGCGCGATCAACGCCCTCACGAAATTCCTCTACCCGATCAGGATCGCAAGCGATACCGCGTTCACCGGCACCCCAATCGCCTGCCGGCAGATTGTGCAATACCTGGGTAAGGCCGTTGTCATCTAGACGCTCTTTTATTTCCACGGCGGTGAAATCATACGGAAAAAGGTACTCAACCCCTTTAAACCCTGCATCAGCGGCAGCTTTGAAACGGTCGAGGAAGTCCACTTCTGTAAACAGCATGCTGAGATTTGCGGCGAATTTAGCCATGCAGGTCTCCTTGTTTCTTAATGTTTGGTACTGAGTTTTAAGCCCTGAGTTTTAAGCACTTAATAAGGCATCAATGACCCTGGCTTACCTAGCACGGCGCCAGGGCAGTGTTCAGGTCAAGCTAGCAATAGAGCTGGGGGCATCCGTGACATTTTCGGCCAACGCTTCAAACTCATTGACCCCGTCCAGATCCGTGCCCATCGAAATATTGGTCACACGCTCCAGGATGATCTCCACAACGACCGGCACGCGGTGTTCACGCATCAGTTCGCGGGCTTTCTCAAGCGCCGGGGCGATATCCTCGGGTTTGATCACGCGCAGCGCCTTGCAGCCCAGACCTTCGGCGACCGACACATGATCCACACCGTACTCGGCAAGCGCCGCTTCTTCGTCGGTATAGTTGATGTTCTTGAACGACAGCTGCACGCAGTAATCCATGTCGAAACCACGCTGGGCCTGACGAATCAACCCGAGATAGGAGTTGTTCACCAACACGTGAATATAGGGCAGATTGAATTGCGCCCCGACCGCCAGCTCTTCGACCATGAACTGGAAATCGTAGTCGCCGGAGAGCGCCACCACTTCGGCGTCAGGGTCGGCACGGCATACGCCCAATGCCGCCGGGATGGTCCAGCCCAGCGGGCCCGCCTGGCCACAGTTGATCCAGTGGCGCGGCTTGTAAACGTGCAGGAACTGGGCACCGGCAATCTGCGACAGGCCGATGGTGCTGACATAGCGGGCGTTCTTGCCGAACACCTTGTTCATTTCTTCGTAAACACGCTGCGGCTTGACCGGCACGTTATCGAAGTGAGTCTTACGCAGCAGGGTGCGCTTTCGTTCCTGGCACTCACCGACCCAGGTACTGCGGTCCTTGAGCTTGCCGTCTGCTTTCATTTCCCGAGCCACGTCAATCAGCAACGCCAGCGCTACCTTGGCATCAGACACAATGCCGTAATCAGGGCCGAAGATACGCCCGATCTGCGTTGGCTCGATATCGATGTGTACAAATTTTCTATCTTTAGTATACGTTTCAACGTTGCCGGTATGGCGATTGGCCCAGCGGTTACCAATACCCATGACGAAATCGGCGGCCAGCATGGTGGCATTGCCGTAACGATGCGATGTCTGAAGCCCCACCATGCCTGCCATTAACGGATGATCGTCAGGAATGGTGCCCCACCCCATTAGTGTCGGAATAACTGGCACGCCGGTCAGCTCGGCAAACTCAACCAACTGATCGGCGGCATCAGCATTGATAACGCCACCGCCAGCAACGAGTAGCGGCTTGTCCGATGCATTGAGCATGGTCAGGGCTTTTTCGATTTGAGCACGCGACGCCGTGGGCTTGTAGGCCGGAAGTGATTCGTAGGTGTCGGGATCGAATTCGATTTCGCTCATCTGGACGTCAATCGGTAAGTCGATCAATACCGGTCCGGGGCGGCTGGAGCGCATCAGTTGAAAGGCTTTTTGAAAAGCCCGCGGCACCTGGGCCGGTTCCATCACCGTAATCGCCCATTTTGTGACCGGCCCGGCAATGGCCTGAATATCGACTGCCTGGAAATCTTCCTTGTGCAATTTGGCACGCGGCGCTTGACCGGTGATGCACAAAATCGGAATGGAATCAGCGCTGGCGGAATAAAGACCGGTGATCATGTCGGTACCAGCGGGGCCGGACGTACCGATACATACCCCGATGTTACCCGCTTTTGTTCTGGTATAACCCTCGGCCATGTGTGAAGCCCCTTCGACATGGCGTGCTAGCACGTGATCAACACCGCCCACGCTACGCATCGCAGCGTAAAAGGGGTTGATCGCAGCACCCGGCAAACCAAAGGCGACATCGACACCTTCTTTTTTCAAGACGTGAATGGCGGCTTGTGCAGCTGTCATCTTAGCCATTTCAACTTCTCCTCTACAATTGAATACAATTTTGTATTCATTTTAGTATTTGTTCTTGTGTTCAAAAGTATGCGACCAACGCGGCACTGTCAATATTCTGTGGAAATATTTTCCATAGAATATTTTGAGCAGGAACATTCACCCATAAAATCAGATGGTTAAATGATTAAATAAGAAACCAAAGAAGGAGTCGTGACGACTTAAAGGGAGGTATATTTCAGGCAGCAAAAAAGGACCGGCAGCTGGGCTACCAGTCCACTATAAAAGCACTTTTTGTTGCGCAACGCGCTGGTTAGTTGAGAGACACGTTGATCGCTAATGGGTATTCGATGCAGTTGTTGCCTTCACCGCCACGATCCACTATTAGAAAGCGCCCTTCTCGTTCTAGAACCGACTGGATGGCATGCCACGTGCCAGCAGCATAGTTCACCCCTTGTCGACCATCGGTCACAAAAGCACGCACCTGTTTTGGTTCGATCGTTTCGCCCTTCGGCGCCACTACCACAACAAAACGCTCCTCGTGCAGCGGCATGAAGGCCTGGCTGCCGAGCGGATGGCATTCGAGAAAGTCGAGCGCCAGGGGCATTTCAACCGGCTGACTGACAAAAATATTAATCAGCGCCCGGGCATTTTCACCCAGGGTTTCCACCTGCGCTAAGTCGTGATAGCGACGCGTACGCCCAGCATTAATCGGGAAATAGTCTGCCGTGCGCGTATCAATCACATCACCAAAGGGCGCAAAGGCCTCTGGTGTTAGAGGCTGTGCTTTTAACTCCAGCATTGCTGGCTCCTAAAGGTTGTATCAACCGCCTTGTTATTTAACACCCTACCGCGGGCCAACGCCGCCCAATTTCATGTGACGGTTAACGTCCTTATAAAGCAGATAGCGAAACGGCCCTGGCCCCCCGGCATAGCAGGCTTGCGGGCAGAAAGCGCGCAGCCACATGAAGTCGCCAGCCTCGACCTCCACCCAGTCCTGATTCAGGTGATAGACGGCCTTGCCTTCGAGCACGTAAAGCCCGTGCTCCATGACATGGGTTTCATCAAAAGGGATGACCGCCCCAGGTTGGAAGGTAACGATATTGACGTGCATATCGTGGCGGACGTCCTCCGGGTCGACGAAGCGTGTGGTCATCCATTTTTCGTCAGTATCCGGCATGGCGGTCGGTTCAATGTCGTTTTCATTGGTGACGAATGCCGCAGGTACCTCTATGCCTTCGACCCGCTCATAAGCCTTGCGCACCCAGTGAAAACGTACTGGCGCTTCAGACCGGTTATGCGCCTGCCAGCTGGTTCCCGGGGGAAGAAAGGCATAACCGCCGGGCTGCATGAGGTGGGTTTCCCCTGCCAGGGTGAGGGTCAGTTCGCCTTCAACGATGAACAGTACGCCTTCCGCCATCGGGTCGGGTTCAGGTTTGTCACTACCACCCTCGGGGGAAACTTCCATGATGTACTGCGAAAACGTTTCGGCAAACCCGGACAGTGGACGAGACAGCACCCACAAGCGGGTCTTGTCCCAGAACGGCAAGTTGCTGGTCACGATGTCACGCATGACCCCCTTGGGTATCACGGCATAGGCCTCGGTAAACACGGCGCGATCCGACAGCAGCTGTGTCTGGGGCGGATGACCGCCTTGAGGGGCGTAATAGTTGCGCTTGGCCATCATCTTTCCTTTCATGATTGGAATGAGTTGATAGTTGTCATGGTTAGATAGTTGTCATGGTTAGATAGTTGTCATTTTATTGATAGGTATCACTCAATCTCGCGGTTAATGCCGTTGCTCCAAGGGCTTACCCATGACCCAACATGGCCGAGATACTCGCCGCCGCTTCAGCCACATGGCACTGCAACCGATTGTGTGCCGCTGGGGGAACCTCGTGCACGGGCACCATGATACTGACGACGCCTTCCATGGCACCGTCGTAGTTATAGAGGGGGTAGACGATCGACGAGATACCGAAATGGAAATAGGAATCCGCAATGACATAGCCACGGCAGCGGTCTTCCTGCACGAGTTCCCAGAGAATTTCACGGTTGGCGGGCGTGCCCGGTTCTTTATCCAGAAGTTCGCCTGCGGGGTAGAGCGTCTCGAATTCTTCGCGAGACAGGTCGGTAAGCAACATTCGCCCCAACGACGTTCGGTGCAACGGCAACCGGGTGCCCACGCTAACGCGGCGAATGGTGGCATTCGTCGCTCCTACCCGCGCGACATAGACCGCGTCACGGCCATCGCGAATCGCGATATGGCTTGAGCAGCCGGTTTGCTCGCACAATGACTCGATCACCGGCTGCCCCACCTGAACCACATCCAAAGAGGCGACATATTCAAAGCCTAGCCGCAACACATTGACGCCCAGCGAATACAACCCCGTCACGGGATGATGACGGAGAAACCCCATATGCTCCAAGGTCTGGACCGCCCGATAAGAGGTAGACTGGGGAAAGCCAACTCGCTTGACGATTTCCCCAAAACTCATCTCACGGTGATGACGGTTTAGTTCCATTAAGATCATCAGCCCTCGCTCAAGTGCGGGGATTAGATGTTTTTTTTCACCCTTGTCACTCATGGCTCGTTCACTCGCTTCATGGCTTTCGCTCTCGGGGCGAACAGAAAAAGACAAAGACCGCACTAGAAACGCATTACCTCAGAGAGCAGGATGGTGTTCGACCCAGTGACGCGCGATGTCGACACGTCGCGTCACCCAAACACGCTCATGCGCTTCGATGTAATCGAGAAAACGCTGAAGCGCACGGAAGCGACCTGGGCGGCCGATCAATCGGCAATGCAAGCCGATAGAAAGGATTTTTGGGGTTTCTTCCCCTTCTGCGTACAAGACGTCGAAAGCGTCGCGCAGATAACTAAAGAAATGATCGGCGGTATTAAACCCCTGCGGCGAGGCAAAGCGCATGTCGTTGGTATCCAGCGTATAAGGCACTACCAGATGGGAGTGCGTTTGACCCTGACTGTCCTGGTCCCGCGTCCAGAACGGCAGGTCATCACCGTAATAATCGCTGTCATATAGAAAGCCGCCTTGGTCGAGCACCAGGCGACGCGTATTGGGGCTATCGCGGCCGGTATACCAGCCCAGCGGCTTCTCGCCATAAAGGTTCTGGAACACCTCGATGGCACGCTGCATGTGCTGGCGCTCTACGGCTTCCGGCACTTCCTGGTAGTTGATCCAGCGATAGCCGTGACAAGCGACCTCGTGACCCAGCGCTTTAAAGGCATGAGCCACTTCAGGGTTACGCTCCAGAGCCATGGCAACGCCAAAAATAGTCAGCGGCAAGCCGCGCCGTTCGAACTCGCGCAACACACGCCACACCCCGGCCCGGGAGCCATACTCATAGATGGATTCCATACTCAGGTGGCGGTCAGGGAAAGCGGGCGCCCCCACTATTTCGGAAAGGAACTGCTCGGAACCGCTATCGCCGTGCAGCACTGAGTTCTCTCCGCCCTCTTCGTAATTCAACACGAATTGCACGGCGATTTTGGCCTTGCCAGGCCAGTTGGCATGAGGGGGAGTATGGCCATAACCAACCAGATCACGAGGGTAATCGGGCGAATGCATGATGTAAGGTCCTTGTTGTGAAACAGCATACCGATGTGGGACTGATGCTATTTACCGAATATTTTGTATACAACAAGAAGATAAACTGTACTCGGCAGATGCGCAAGTTAACCTGAAAAGATCGTTAACGTGGCAGCGATATCAATGCACTCGCCTGGGCCAACGCCGCATCAAGAGAGTCAAGAAGCTTAACAGATGATGGATACGACACCTCTTCACGTAGCCCGGTCAAGGCCGCACCTCCGATAATGATGGCGTCCGGCGCTAATCGTTCACATTGTGCATCGACGACTTTCTGGAGCCTTTCTCTTGCCTGCGCTCGCTGCTCGGGCAGGAGTAAATCGTCTATCACCATCGCATCTATTCCGATGCAGTATCGGCCCACCCCCAGCCTATTGAGAACGTCTTCGATCATTCGTGGCCAACGCTTGCCCAGGGTAATGATAGAAAAGCGCTGCCCCAGCTGTATCGCCGTGAGCAAGGAAGCTTCTAACATACCGACCACCGGGACCGGACTGAACTCACGCACGGCCGCCATCCCCGGTTCCCCAAAGCAAGCCAGCAGAATCGCATCCGGCGACGTAGAAGAGCGCTGTAGGCAATGTTCGGCCATGCCGAGCACTGCAGCGGCCGCGGTTGCACAGTCTCGCTCGGAGCCGATATAAGCGACGCTCTCGGTTGCCGTCATTGTCGATACGTTAACGGCGCTCCCCATGAACTGCCGAGTGCGATGCGCCATGGCATCCGTCATGGCCAGGTTGGTATTGCCATTCAATAACACTAAGTGCTTTTTCATCAGGATGTCATGCCGAATATCTGGTGAAGATCGGGCGCTGCCGCTTCTTCTTCAACAATAGAAAGCGAAGCCTCGATCTCCTGAAGATGATGATTCATAAACGCTTTGGCTTTTTCGCCGTCGCCTTCAGCGAGATAGTCGATCAAGTCGTCATGATCATGCGATTCACAGCCCAGATGTCCGGCGCTTCCATAAACCGCAAGAATCAGTGAAGAACGCGAACAAAGCTGACCGACGAACGCGGCCAACGTCGCATTACCGGAGAGTTGCGCCAGCCGCTCATGGAATGCTGCGGACAGTTTGATCGCCGTGCTTTGCTCACCGGTTTTGAGCGCCTCACGCTCGCGCTTGGCCATCTCACGCAATTCATCCACGTCCTGATCGGTGATATGCCGTGCCACCTCCGGCATCAGGCCGCATTCCACCATTTGACGAGCAGCGAAAACATCACGAGCTTCTTTAGCCGTAGGACGTGTGACACTGGCACCGCGTCGAGGGGTAATCGTGACCAGCTGCTCCAGCGCCAAACGCTGAAGAATCTTACGTATCCCCGTCCGGCTAATATGAAACACTTCGGTCAGCGCATCCTCTCGCAACCTAGACCCCGGGTGTAATTGCTGCTTAATGATGGCATCGCTGATAGCGCGATAAATCACTTCGTGACGCTCTGAACCATCACCATTTTTGCCCAAACGCTTAGGGCGTGCGCTAGCTGTTGCCTTTTCTTCGAGGCTCATTTTTTGCTCCATGACAGATCTCCTTGTACGCTTTATATACCTCCTATTGTATACGGATTTTTGTGCCGCTTTCATTGCGCATCATATAAAGAAAAAAATCACCTTAGAAACACGTACAGCCCGCCAAAAAAGCGGGCTGTACGAGGCAACGGACTCAGATGACATCAACGTTTCACATGGCTATTCCTTCCAAGCTTGAATCACTGCACGCTCTCTCTCTGTCATATTCGTCATATTACCAAGCGGCATGTAACCACTCTTGACGACTCGTTGGATTTTGTCCTTCTGAAGGAGAATCTGATCAATATTATCGTAGGCCAAGCCAGCCGGTGGCGCCGAAAAACCGGGTTGTGTGGGTGTCTGTGAGTGGCATGCAACACAGTGCTTATTCATCAATGTCTTTATTTCAGTGATTTTCGGCCCATTTCCCGCTGTCTGTTCGCCTGTGGGCGCCGAGCTGCTGGACGGCATCCCCACCCAGAACGCGATGAGAATTAACGCCACACCGACGACCGGATAGGCAGGCCGTATCTTTCCCTGGTGCATCAAGACGAAGTACTGACGAATCAAGGCGCCAGCGAAGATGAACAGCGTCATCAGTACCCAGGCATGTTCGTGGGAATAAGCGAAAGAGTAATGGTTGCTGATCATCAGCAACACGACCGGCAGGGTGAAGTAGGTATTATGCACCGAGCGCTGCTTGCCCCGCTTGCCGTCAAGCGGATTAGGCGTTTCCCCCGCCTTCATGGCTTTTACCATGCGACGCTGGCCCGGAATGATCCAGAAAAATACGTTAGCCGACATGGCGGTCGCCATCACGGCGCCGGTCAACAAGAAGGCAGCGCGGCCGGAGAACAGTTGAGTGCTCAGATAGGCCACTACCACCATCATGATCGCCACACCGATACTTAAGAGGCCATCACGTTCCATGTTGGGGCTGATACGCTTGCACATCTCGTTGTAAACGACCCATCCCAACAGCAGGAACACCAGCGCAAGAATATTGGCTTGCCACCCCGTCATATTGGCAGCCCATTCCCAGTCGCTATTGGGGTTCACCAGATAGAAGCCTGGATTGACCATGTACAGGATAATGAACAGCGCGAAACCGGATAACCAAGTGGTATAAGCCTTCCAGAACGACCAGTGCAGATCGTTAGGCAGCTTGTCAGGCGCGGTGGCATACTTTTGATTGTGATAAAACCCCCCACCGTGAACCGCCCACATCTCGCCGAAGACGCCTTTTTCACGGTCTTCAGCGGCCTTGGGCGTTTTTAAGCCGTTATCCAACATAACAAAATAGATTGACTCGCCAATCCAGGCGATTGCCGCGATAACGTGCAGCCAGCGCAGCATGAAGTTGCCAAATTCAATGAAATAGGCCTGCATGAGGAAACCTCGCCTCGGGTGATTGTTGTTAGACGGCAGTGTTACGTGCGTTGTCTCTTTCGCTAGTCGGTCGGTCTTCAGCTACCGCGATACGTCGAGTAAGCGTAAGGCGACAACAATAGCGGTACATGGTAGTGCTGCGACGCATCATTGACGCCGAAACGTAGCGGGATAACACTTAGGAAGCGCGGCTCCTCTGCTTTTACTCCTTGGCGCGTCAAGTAATCGCCCGCATGAAATACCAGCTCGTATTCACCGACGACCAGATCGTCACCTTCCAGTATCGGGGCATCGCAACGACCGTCATCATTGGTCTCGACCGTCTTAAGAAGTTGGCGTCGTTCAGCATCCAAACGATAAACCTCGATTTTAATGCCTTCTCCAGGGCGGCCCTGAGCGGTATCCAGCACATGGGTGGTAAGGTGTCCCATCATTTTCTCCTGAGTTATCTAACCAAGCCACCATCGGCGGCGCATCATTGATGACGAAAAGTTGGGTATGCCATGTAGCACCCCTCCTTTACGTACTGACAACAGTTTTATATATTTAATCGACACATTTCAAAGTTTTTTTGTATACAAATTTATAAAGCAATCTTTGTATACCACTCTCCCACTCATAATGCCTATACGACGAAAGTCAAATCCATGTGATTCGCACCTACGAAAAAGCTCGTCATAACCCACACCACTAACTGTTACAACGTAAAAATAACCTGCTATAGCGTCTCAGGTGGTTATTTCAAAAGAGGAATATCTCATGACCCTTCATACAAGGGGATGATTTTCCAGGCAGAAAAAAGCCAAAGAAATACTGCAAAATCATTTATTTTCTACTACCGTTTTGTGTACAGTACGGATTTACAACATCAACAAAAAAACACACTTATTGAATACAAAAACAAGGAGAAACATCCATGAGCAAAACCTCATACGCTTCCGACCCACGAAAGCGAACACGTGAAAAGAATACCTCCCTCTTTGATTTCTATGGGAAACCACGATTCCTAAAGGTTCTTCCCCTCTCTCTTCAACACTTGCTAGCAATGATCGCTGGCGTTATCACCCCCCCGATTATCGTTGCTGGTGTGGTAGGCGCGAGCATAGAAGAAAAGCTTTTGCTCATTCAGATTGCGGTGCTCGCATCAGGGGTCTGCACGGTTTTCCACCTTTATGGGGTCTGGAAATTTGGTGCGCGCCTGCCTGCGATCTTTGGTGTTGGTTTTGCTTATGTCCCGACTTTAGTCGCAGTGGGCGCTCAGTACGGTATTGAAGGAATACTTGGCGCACAACTTATTGGCGGAATGGCAATGGTGGTAGTGGGCTACTTCATCCAGTACATCCGTCATCTTTTTCCGCCCGTTGTTGCCGGAACCGTCGTCTTGGTCATCGGTTTGTCACTTTACGATATTGCTATTCGCTACATGGCGGGTAGCGGCAACGTGGACGCACCCAATTTTGGCGACCCTCTCAACTGGATTGTTGCCATTATCACGCTACTCACCGTGTTGGTCGCAGCGCAGTTCGGTAAAGGGGTCATCAAACTTTCCGCGATTATTGTCGGCATCGTCGTGGGCTACCTGCTTTCGCTCGCCCTGGGAATGGTCAGCTTCGAAAATGTGACCAATGCCACCTGGATTGCCGTACCCGAGGTAATGCCTTTCGAAATGGAGTTTCATCCTGCGGCTATTGCATCGATGATCGTCATTTGCATCATCAACTCGGTACAAACCATTGGCGATTTGTCAGCCACAACAGTAGGCGGCATGAACCGTGAGCTTAAAACGAAAGAGTTAACGGGTGGCTTGTTAGGTAACGGCTTAACCACCACCGTGAGCTCATTCTTCGGTGCATTGCCAACATCAACATTCAGTCAAAATGTTGGCATTGTGGCAATGACCAAAGTTATCAGCCGTTACGTGTTGGCGCTGGCTGGCATCTTCATGATACTAGCCGGCCTTAGTCCAAAGTTCGGGGCTATCATGACAACCATTCCTTACCCAGTATTAGGCGGGGCAACGATTACCGTATTCGGTATGATCACCATGACCGGTATCCAGTTACTGGTTAAAGATGAGATGTCCGCACGCAATATGACCATCGTTGGCCTTGCCTTGGCGCTAAGCCTTGGCATCGCGTCGGTACCCGCCGCCATAGAACAATTCCCCGACATACTGAGAAACCTGATCGGCGGCGCCCCTATTGTGGTAGCTGCCATAACGGCATTCACACTTAATATCGTACTACCGAATAAGTCACTTTCAGACGAGGCTAAAGAGCGCGAAGCCATTGCCAAAGCAGATGAGGAAGCGGCCAAGGCGGAAAGCGATAAACTCAACCAGGTACAGCCCCAAGGTAATGGCACTTCTGATTGAGCCATTTGCCATGAACCTTGAGTTAACACCTATTACTGCACGAACCATCATGAAATAGAACTGCTGCATTTGCTGGCAGTTCTATTTTCCATTTCTGGCAGATGTTTATAGTGACCAAGATTGAGGAATACCTGATGCGCCTACTAGATAACCTAACGATGAGAATGAGCTGGACGCTGGTTCTGCTCTCTTTTTTAACCTTACTGCTCTTGCTCAGTGGCACGGGGCTTTATGCGGTAAACCACAGCCAGCAAAGTATCGAGCAGTTCACCAACGTCAACGTCAACCAGCAATCGACGCTCAATCGAACGAACTCTACGTTACAGGGTGCACGCCTTGGTATGGCACGTCTGTATGAAGAGTTGATTGAGCCTCAATCATCGCTGACCGATGCAGAAAGGCAGCAGCGCGCCGCCGAATTGCGAGACTCTCTGGAAAATGCCCGTCGTGCGTTCAACACGTTTCTCGCCCTTCCGGCAGATCCTACGCACCAGGCTATCATTGAGCCCATAGAGAAAAGCTTCAACAGCATGCTGGATGCCAACCTTGTGCCTCAAGGTCGACGCCCTTGCCCAAGGTAATGCCACGGCCTATCGCAGCCAGCGCAATGATGCTCACCGCTCTTATACCGAGTTTTATCAGAATGCCATTGGCTTTTTCCACACAGTCGAAGATGAAGGCAATGACCGGCTGGACGATTTTGCTTCAGTGGTCAGCATGGCCACTATTACCATCATTGCGGTTTTTATTATTGCGATCGTGGTCACTCTGATCGTTTATTGGGGGGTGGGGGCTAATTTGATACGTCCAATGCATCGGATTACCGAACACTTTCAGAGCATGGCCAAAGGCGATCTTTCCAGAGAAGTGGAAACTCGGGGCCGCAACGAAATAGGAATTCTCTTCGCCTCGCTACGTAATATGCAGCAAGGCCTGTTGGGTACCGTTTCAACGGTACGCGATAGCAGCGGAGAAGTCTTTGCCAGCGCTCGTGAAATTGCCAAAGGAAACCAGGACCTCGCCGCTCGTACTGAACGCCAGTCAGCCTCTCTGACCGAAACCGCTTCAAGCATCAAGGAAATGACCTCGACGATGGAGCGTAATAGCGAAAACGCCGATCAAGCGAGCCAGGTCGCCCGTGAAACCGCTCACAGTGCCCAACAAGGTGGAGATGTCGTCACCAATGTGGTCAGCCGCATGCACGAAATTCGCCAAAGCTCACAAAAGATCACCGACATTATCGGCTTGATTGACTCCATCGCTTTCCAAACCAATATCCTGGCACTCAATGCATCGGTAGAAGCGGCCCGTGCTGGCGAACATGGTCGAGGATTTGCCGTGGTCGCTAGTGAAGTGCGTCAGCTCGCCACGCGAAGTGCCGACGCCGCCACCGACATTCGACAGTTAATCGCCACCTCAGTGGAACAAGTTGAAGCGGGAACGCAACAAGCAGATTTGGCTGGTGAAACCATGTCAGAAATCATGGCTTCGGTGAAGCGGGTGACCACCTTAATGGAAGAAATCGCCGTAGCAACCCAGGAACAGCGTAGCGGCATCAATGAAATCAATACAGCCGTCAACGAAATGGAGCAAACGACACAGCAGAATGCTGCCATGGTGGAGCAAGCCAGTACCGCTGCCATCCAGCTACAGCATGAAGCAGAACGCCTCACCGATGTCGTAAGTCGTTTTAAGCTCGGCCAAGAGAAAGAAGAGAATGCACAAAAGCATCTTCCCGAGCAGCAATACAGTTTAGTACCATTAACCCAGTAAAAAAAGCGAGTCTTCTACCGATTAGGGCCCCAGCCATTCATCAAATCGCTGCTCATCGAGTGGCCGAGAAAAGAAATAGCCTTGTCCTTCTTGGCAACCTGCTTCTTGCAAGGCCACTCGTTGTTCTTCGGTTTCGATGCCTTCCGCAATGGTTCGCATCTGAAAATTACCGGCCAGTTCCATAATGGTTTGCGCCATGCTGAAGCGGGGTTGGTCGGCTGCATTGCCACTCACAAAGCTACGATCAATTTTAAGCCGGTCAATCGGCAAATTGCTTAAAATGCTGAGTGATGAGTAGCCAGTGCCAAAATCATCCAGCGCAATACTAACGCCATGCTTTCCCAATTGTTTCAGCTTTTGGCTAACGTCTATAACATCGTCTGCCGCCACTGATTCTGTTAGTTCAAGTTCGACATGATGTCCCTGCAACCCTTGCTCCTGAATGTTGCGCATCATGGATTCTACAAAATCGTCTTCTTTTAGCTGTACGAGTGAGACGTTGATAGCCACGCGAAAGGCGTCGTCCACCCGACCCACTAAGCCTGAACGCCACCGTAGGGCCGTGCGGGTTATCCAGTGACCTAGCGCCACCATCATGCCGGATTGCTCAGCGAGTGGGATAAATTGATCAGGCGGAATGAATTGACCGTCGCTCGTTTGCCAGCGTAACAAGCACTCTGCCCCGGTGGTGACGCCATCGTGCAAACGAATGAACGGCTGAAAGTGCAGCTTTAAATGCTCATCGGAGAATGCGGTTCTTAAACGACTTAACAGCTGCATGCGGTCACGCGCGGCATCGGCCAGCTCTGGGGCAAAAAAAACGGTTTTACCGCGATGAAAGTGCTTGGCTTGCTTTAACGCCACGCCGACATTTTTCAATATGTCGGTGGCCCCTAGCGGTTTCTGATCCAGAATGATCAAACCGCTGGTGGCAGAGATGCGTAACGGTTCGTTTCGATGCAATGCAAAGGGTTCGGCGAACACTGCTTCAATGCGCTCGGGAGTCAAATCGTCAACATGGCTCAACACACCAAATACATCCCCACTCACACGAGCCACAAAGCAGTTGTCACTCAGTTGCGATGTCAAGCGTTGGGCAACCGCCTGTAGAATTTCATCGCCAAATGCGTCATCGAGCACGCTGTTCATGTAGGAGAAATTGTCTAAATCCACCAACGCAACCGCTTTTGCCGTTTGGGCTGGTTGGCTGATTTGGTGCTCAATTTCAGCAAGAAAGCCATTTCGGTTGGGCAAGCCAACTAAGGGGTCTTGGTAAGCAAGCTGTTCAATGGAGCGGTACAGCTGAAGGTTCTCAAAGGCGACCGAAATATTGCTACAGAACACTTCCAGCAGGCGCCTATCTGAGGCAGTGATCGCACGTGGCCACTTAATAAAAGCAGCAAGTGCTTGGTTGTCGGTGCCAGGAAAATACAAGCATAAACCGTCATGCAATGCATGCTGCTTATTGTTCAGCACGCTGGTTAGTTGCTGGCGTACCTGTGTTTCGGGTACGGCTGCTAATGGCATTCCGATCCAATGAGAATAATACCCTTCAGCGGCCAAAATGTAAGCTGCGTTACCGAGCGGTTTAAGGTCGGCACAAATTAGGCAATCTCTATCAACTTTCAATAAAGCGCATAAGTGCGAGGCAATCCCCGAAGCGAATGCTTTGAGGTCGGAAAACCTACCCAACTCGGACGTTGCCGCCAGAACTTCCTCTAAGCCGTTGCGGTTAGCCTCGAGTTGCTTGATTTGCGAATACGAGCGAATGGCAATGGCGATACTGGTGAGTAACCGAACGCGGGTCAATTCAGATTTGGTCTTGTAGTCGTTAATGTCATACAGGCGGATGGTGTCACTTTCCGGGGCGTACCCGGGCTGTCCGGTGCGTAAGATCAAGCGAATACGGTGGTTGTTCAATTTGTCTCGTATGTCTTGTACGAGGTCTAAACCTGAATTGTCACTTTCCATCACCACGTCAACCAGGGCAACGGAAAAATCTTTGTCTTGTTTTAGTAGGTCTAACCCTTCTGCGGCAGAATAAGCATCCGCGAAGGCAAGAGGGCAGCCATCTACCGACAATCCTTTGAGTGCAAGCTTGGTTGTCGAATGAACGTCGGGATCATCATCAACAATCAGTATCTTCCATGGCACGGATGCAGAGCTTGCTGTTTTCTCAACGTCGTCAGCAAACACCATCGGGTCATCGCTGCCATTTACCATACTCCATGCCCCTTTCAAACATATTGTAAGCGTCGCTGAGTCGAAATAATGTATGGGTTAAGGTGCATCATCGTGTTCATTCCTCGAAAAAGCAAAAAAAACCTTCAACGATACTGGCACCAGCAGCGGCGCTACCTAAGAATAAAATAGGAACGGTTTTTTTCAAGCAAGCGCCTGCAGTTCGTCCTGCGTTCAATCGAGCGGAGGCTTCTCATGGAAGCAGCAACAGGGTTACTAAGTATGACGAAACCAATATTGATGATTCGTCAGCAAATCAATCTTGGATTTGCTTGTGTTCTGATAATGGCACTTTTGGTCATTATTGTCGTGGTTGAATTCAAGGTGAAACCCGACCTGATTGAACAACAACAGCGACAGGTCGCCTTAAATCAAGATGGGTTTTCGGACCTACTCAGTGCCAACCTTGGTCAAATAGAACTCCTTGCCAGCACATTGGCGCTTGCGACCACAAAGTTGCCAAAAGATGAGGCACTGTTCAAACAGCTGTTTCCGTCAATTATCGATAATCACGGCGACCCCGCAATAGCCGGTGGCGGTATTTGGCCCGAGCCGGGTGTTTTCACCGAAGGGGTACAACGACGGAGTTTTTTCTGGGGCCGCTCAAACGGTGAGGTGTCGTATGTTGATGACTATAACCTTTCCAGTGGTTCCGGTTATCACAATGAACCGTGGTATCAGTTGGGGCGCGACGCGCCGACCGATCGCTGCAGCTGGTCAGAAGCCTATATTGATCCTTTCACAGACACGCCCATGGTCACGTGCACCATTCCTTTCCATGAAAACGACCGCTTTGCTGGGGTTGCAACGGTCGACATGTGGCTTGGTGGTATTACCGACATATTGGCGCAGCACGGCTCAGAAAATGGCGGCTATGCCTTCGCCATGGATTCAACCGGGCAAATGATCAGTTTCCCTGAATCGGCTGTTCAGCTTGAGAAAGCAGACCATTCTCTTATTTCCGCAGAGGCACTTGGCCAGAAATTGCCCTGGCTTAGCGACGCGTTGACCAGAGCCATCAACTTGCAAGGAACGGCAATGATTGAGCTGCCGGAAGACGCTATTTTGGGTGAAGCCGCCTACGTTGATTTGATTAAACACGTCCAAACCGGCTGGACAATCGGGCTAGTGGTGCCCAAGGGCCGCATGACGGCTGCCGCGGAAAGCATGGGGCTTTTTTTGATGCTAGCCGTTGGTGTTTTGCTGATGGTGGTGGGTATTGTGGCCGCGATTCTCTTCCGCAACTTGCTGCACAAGATTCAGCAGACCACCCAGCAGATCCAAGAATTAACCGACGGGGGGACGGCTCAGGCACTTGAGACCGGTGCCATGAACGAGATTGGCGCACTGCGCCGAGCGGTCAACGCTTATGGCGATAAACTGAAATCCCTGCTCAGGCACCTGGAAGACGTAAAAGATGAGCTGGTGCAAAGTGAAAAACTGGCCTCGCTGGGGGCGTTGGTCTCTGGCGTGGCCCATGAGTTAAACACGCCTATCGGCAATGCGCTGATGTCGTCGACAGCAATCCGGGATGCTAACCGTGCTTTTGCTGAGAAGCTGGCTCAACAAGTAACGCGCCGTGAGCTAGATGACTTTATTGCGGATGTCGACGAGGGCGCTCAGATTGTTGAGCGAAACATGACGCGCGCCGCCGAGTTGATTGGTGCGTTTAAACAACTGGCGGTTGATCAAGCAAGCTCTCACAGGCGCGAATTCAATCTTTATGAGCTGGTAAAAGAGGTCAACCTTTCCATGCGGCCAACGTTGCAGCGGAGCCCGTACCGTCTGGAAGTCGATGTGCCGCAAACGCTGTACCTCGACAGCTATCCTGGGAAGCTGTCTCAGGTGCTGATAAATTTAATCAACAATGCCGTTGTTCATGCGTTCGCCGGGCGCGAAGAAGGCTGCATTCGCATTGTTGCCAAAGAAAAATCACAGGGCTGGGTGTCGTTGAGTGTGAGTGAT
The DNA here is from genome assembly GCF_023555005.1 of Halomonas llamarensis. GTDB lineage: Bacteria > Pseudomonadota > Gammaproteobacteria > Pseudomonadales > Halomonadaceae > Vreelandella > Vreelandella llamarensis. Next base: position 48,029 of record NZ_JAMJPJ010000021.1, read on the forward strand.
AACGGTTGTGGCATACCGGTTGAGTCGCGCAAGCGGATCTTCGATCCATTTTATACCACTCGGCTGGGCCAGGGAGGTTCCGGGCTTGGCTTGCATATTACCTTCAACTTGGTGACTGGCGTTCTGGGTGGTCGTATTGATGTCAGCAGCACCGAAGGTGAGGGAAGCTGCTTTACTATCACTGTGCCAGTCAGTGGACCGGAGATGACTGAATCGACGATGCGATCAGCATCATGATAGCCGTAATCGCCACCCAACTGACACTGAAAAGTACGCTGCTTGGGTGATCGGGTCACCTTATGTCGTACTCACCCGGGCCACCGCGTCGCGGCTGGCGGCTTCACGCTGTTCGCCGGTGAGCTCGACCAACTGCCCTTGGCGCATTTCCAACAGGCGGTCGGCCTGGTCGAAATAATGGTCGTCGTGACTGATGACCACCAGTGTCTTACCCAATGCCCTAAGCTGTGGCAATAGCTCACGGTAAAAGACCCGGCGGAACTGGGGGTCCTGGTCGGCGGCCCACTCATCAAGCAGCAGTAGGTCGCGCTGTTCAGCCACCGCCAGCAGCATCGCCAGGCGCTTGCGCTGGCCCTGAGAGAGGTTGGCGTTGGTGATGCGATCGCCGTCGAAATCGAGCTTACTGTGCATACCCAGTGCGGCCAGCCACTCCTCCATCAACGCGGGATCCGGTGACTCGCCCGCGGGGCCCATCAAACGATCAAACAGGTGCAGGTCGGTGTAAATGGCCGAGACGTGTTGGCGATAGCGTGTCCAGTCCTCTTCCTGTAATGGCCTGCCATCGACCCGCACACAGCCGCTTTGGGGCTGGTAAAGCCCGGTCAAAAGTCTCGCCAGGGTCGATTTGCCGCTACCGTTACCCCCGATCAGAAATACGACCTCGCCTTGGTTTAACGTCAGATCAATAGGGCCGATGGCAAAGCCCGGCCGCGCCTCTTCCGCAGGGTATCGATAGGTAACCTGATCCAGCACCAGCGTTTGCCATTCATGGCGATAGGAGGAATGCCCAAACGATTCTTGGTGTTCGGCCAGATCGAGCGCGCTGATTTTTTCGAATGCCACCTGGGCATTGATCAAGGGCGGAAAAGCGCCAATAGCCTGAATCAGCGGCGCGCGTAGAAATAGCAGCGTGAGCGAGAAGGTAGTCGCCACCTGAGGCGATGCCCAACCCAGGCCGTTGGCCAGGAAGAACACCACGCCGATGGCGCCCAACATCATGATATTGAACCAGTTCACCGCACTAAGGTGGTAGGTGTCGCCACGAATGATATGGTGTCGATACACTTCAGCGTTAGGGGTGTAAACGTCGCGATATAGCCACTCGGCACGGTCGCGATTAAGCGCCAGTTCTTTGCGCCCCTCGATCACCGACTGGTAATCCGCGTAAAGACGGTCTTCAGAATCGCGCAGTTTGGCCATGTGCCGATAAACTTTCGCCACCAGGCGCATCCCCACCATGATCGTGAATATCACCCAGAGTGCGGTCACGGCCAGCATGGCAGGCGCGAGCCAAGCCAAATAAAGGGTAACGCCCACCGTCAACACCCCGCCCTGCACCAGCTCGGGCAAGCGCACAAAAGCCACGGTGATATAACGCACATCGCTGGATAAGCTGGCCAACAAGCGCGCGCTGCCGATCTGCTCAATACGCTCGATATTGGTATCCAGAATGCGCTTGATCAACTGCCCGCGCAGCCGGTAGACGAAATGGTGCCCCAGCGTGGTCAGCGCCAGCTGTGATGCCAACGTAATGATCAATAGTAGCGCCACTAGCCCCAAGAATTCTGGCAGGATGCGCCACGGGTCGGTAAAGGTGCCCAGCAGCCGCTGATTGATAAAGGCGATAACACCGATACCCAAGCCAGCGCTTGTCAGACTAAGCAGCACCACTGCGATAAAAGACCAGCGATAATCACGCCAGACGATTTTCAACAGCTCCATGAACAAGGCTCCTTGGCGGTTCGAAGGTTAGCGCCGACGCTTGGCCGGTTTATTTTCAGGTTTCAGCGGGCAACCGCCACACAGTGGCTCACCGGGCAGTCGGTATTTAATACAGCACAGCCGCCGCACCCGTGCGGGTGTTTCCCCACCTAACTCCAGATAGCGCACCGGCTGATAAAGCGGATTGCGGCGACCATCGGGGAGCGTCTTGGTATCGAGATAATCCAGCAGCGGGTCACCCGCGCCGCTGAATTCCGGGTGCCGCGAGCAGGTCTTCCCCACGAACTCCACATAGGCGCCAAGGTTGCTCCAAAACACTTTGGTAGAAAGCCCAGAGACCGCTGAAAGCGCCTCAATAAGTGGCGCACAGTGGTCGTCAAACAGCATGCTAAAGCGTGCCTGAGGTGCTTGAGAGGACAGCGGTACACCACCATGTGGCAACCAGATACGCCCGGTCTGACCTTTATCGCCCAGCGCCAGCCGAAGTTCCTTTATGCCCACCGGCAACGCGTAACCGAGGAGCAGGTTGGCCACCAGTGTCGGGATCGAGACACTGCTGAAATGAAATTTCGACCATATAGAGGCAACGGCTTTGAGATCCGCATTGTCACCGTGGCTGAGGCCGTAGCGCGCCAGTTGCTCACTTAAGAAGCCTCGATCCAGCAACGCAGCGGCTGCCAGCGTTGGTTCATCAGGCTGACCAAACGCTGGGGCTTTCAGGTTATCCAGCGGCGGCTGGCGGTACAGCGCCAACAGCGACTCCGCAGGATCCAGCATTGCTGAAAGCTCACTCGGTTTGATCGCCACATGACTCATAGCCGCCGCAGCCCCCACATAAAGTAAGCGCCGCCAATCAGGGAGGCGACCAAGCCGGCCGGTATCTCATAAGGGAAAATAATCTGTCGGCCGACCCAATCCGCCAGCACCATCAGCAGCATGCCGATCAACGCCGCGCCCAGCAGATGCTGACCTGCCCGGGAGAAGCCGACCAAGCGCGCCATATGCGGCGCTAACAAGCCGATAAATGACAGCGGCCCGACGACTAGTGTGGCGCAGGCGGTAAGCAGCGCCACCAACAATAGCAGCGCCAAACGGGCACGATTGAGGGTTACTCCAAGTGCTTTGGCCGTCGGCGCGCCTAACGGCAAGATATCCAGCCAGCGGGTAAACGGCAGCGTGACCAGCGCCAGCACGGCGGCGATACCCCCGACCACGACGGCATTGGTAATATCCACGTAGTAGGTAGAACCCGCCAGCCAGGCGATCACCTGCTGGCCGCGCGGGTCACCGCCTGCCAGCATCACGCTGCGCACCGCATCAAACAGCGCACTGACGGCCACCCCGGTGAGTAGCAAACGCTCGGGGAGATAACCGCTCTTGCGGTTGATACCCACCAACACCACCAGTGTCGCGAAAGCCCCTAGGGTACCGACGCCAATCAGCATCATATTGGTGGGTGCTGGCAACAGGAAAATACCCAAAATCAGCGCAATGGCACAACCACCGCTGATGCCCAACACTTCGGGGCTGGCCATGGGGTTGGCGGAAAGGCGCTGGAGAATCGTCCCGGCAATCGCCAGCATCAACCCACTGGCAGCGGCCGCCATCACTCGCGGCATGCGCCATTGCATCACGTTCCAATTATCCGGCGATAGCAAGTACCAGCCATCAACACCCTGCCCCACTAGCAAGCCAAGCAATGTGGTGCCCAATAGCGCGAGAATTAAACCCGTCGCCAAACGCGAAGGCGCCGGATGGCGATGAGAAAAAACACCCGCCCCTTTAGGCGGCTGGTCGCCCTGGAGTTTCAGGCGCGGAATCAGCCACATTAACAGCGGCGCCCCCAGGGCACCGGTAATCGCCCCGGTCGGTATAAAGGCCGCCACCATGCCACCGAAATGCTGCAACAGCAGATCCGTGGTGGTCAGCAGCACGGCTCCGAGCAGCGCCGACCAAAGCAACCGTGGACCTAAGCGGCGCGCACCGGCCATGCGCACAATGTTGGGCGCGGCCAAGCCGATAAAGCCGATAATGCCCACCACGCTGACGATGCTACCGGTAATAAACACCGCCAACCCCATGCCCGCAAAACGTAAATAGGCAAGCGATACGCCCAGGCTCTTGGCGCTGGCGTCATCCAGCTCCAGCACTGCCAGAGGGCGCAGCAGGAACCAGGCAGCAACACAGCTAATCACCAGCCGTGGCCATAGGATCGCGACGCCATCCCAACCATTTTGCGCTAGCGAACCAGCGCCCCAAATCAACAGTCCCGAGAGCGCCTCATGGTTAAACAACAGCAGCGCGGTGGAGAGCGCTCCCAGGTACAAATTGACGACCAGGCCTGACAGCACCACCACAATAGGCGCCAAACCGCGCCGCCAGGAGAGCAAAAACACTAAGCCAACTGCCAGCGCCCCCCCCACCAAGGCGACCCACTCGCGTCCGGCGACAAGCAGCCCCGGCGCAAACAAGGTGGCGATCATCAACGCCAAATTAGCGCCCGATGCCACTCCCAGGGTGGTGGGCGACGCCAAGGGGTTGCGCAGCACCTGCTGCATCAGCACGCCTGCCAGCCCCAAGCCGCCCCCGGCCAGCAGCGCGATCGAGAGACGCGGCCACCAAGCATAGTGCAGCAGCAACTCGTCAACGTTCTCAAAGGAAGGTGTCACTAACGCCTTCAGGCCCAGCGCAAAACCGCCCTGTCCCTGCAGGCCCAGCCAAAACAGCACCACCATCGGCAGGCTCAGCAAAAGGCAGGCTTTGGCGGGCGACATCCCCCCAATTCGTTGGGTAAATTGCGTAGCGCCTAGCATAGTGGGCACCCTTTTGTGATGACCGAACAGTTCGCCAAAAGAGATGTAATAGGCAGCAGCATCATTGTCTAAGCCTTAATAGTTCTGGAGGTTAATGATTAAATTATTGACAACGATTCTAAATGATAATAATTAACACTACAATTGACTCTTCGATAGATACATAAGTTAAAGGAGATACCTCCATGGCAGCCAAACCGAGCTACCAACTGTTCGATATCACCCTGGCGAGGCGCACCCAGGTCAGCGCCTCACTCGTCAGGTTCACCTTTACCGGCCCAGACGTCGGCCAAATGGCGACCTACGCCCCGGATCAGCGCGTCAAGCTGTTCTTTCCCGAAGGCGGTGGCAGTCTCGACCCGCTGTTCGAGATCGCCAAGCTGGAAGCGCACAACTGGTCGAGTGCCTATCGTGCCCTGCCGGATGCCAAGCGCCCCTCTGCGCGTACCTACACCATCCGCGCCTTACGCCCGGAGCAGTCTGAGGTGGACGTTGAATTTGTACTCCACGGCGACAACGGCCCCGCCTCGCGCTGGGCAATGCACGCCTGCCCCGGCGACCGCCTCGCTATGACAGCCCCCGTCGCCAATGCGGAAGGCCCAAAACTGGGCTATGAATGGAAGCCACCCCAGAACGTGCGCCGGATCCTGATCATCGCCGATGAAACCGCCCTCCCCGCCGCCGCCGGTATTCTGGAGACCCTCGATAATCTGCCTCTCAAGCCCAGGGTCGAAGCACTGTTTGAAGTGCCCCGCAGCGACGATGTTCAGCCGCTGCCCCAGGCCGCCAAGCTGCGCTGGCTGGCCCGCGATGCCGAACCCGGCTGCCAACACGGTGAGCTGCTGTTGAGAGCACTGCGCGATACCGATTTGCAACAAGAAATTGTCGCGCTCGGAGGCACTCCTCCGAGCGCAACCAATGTCGGCGAGGATAGAAGCCGCCAAGATGAACTAAACCGGGATGAAAATGGCCCGCTCTGGGAGCCCGCCACCCTGGACGACAGTGCACCCTTCTACGCCTGGATCGCCGCTGAAACCAAGGTCGCCATGAAGCTGCGGCGCTACTTAATCAACGAGTGCGGGCTACCCAAGCAGTACGTCACCAGCATGGGCTACTGGCGTCTGGGCAAGGCCAATGGTTAAAGGAGCGGCAAACAGCACGGCCTTAAACAGCGATCACACCAGCACGCCAGCTCAAACGCCTATTGGCTGGCGAGACAGCCCCAGCCACTACGGACGCATAAGTCGCGCGCTGCACTGGCTGACCGCCGCGCTGGTCACACTGCAGTTTACTGTGTTGCTGGCTTGGGGAGGAATGGGCGAAAACGCTATCACGCTGTTTTTGGCGGGCATCGGGCCTCATGGGTCATTGGGCTTTATGCTCCTGATAATGACCCTGGCGCGCCTTGGTTGGGCATGTGTCAACCGCAAGCAGCGTCCTCCGCAGCTTGGCCACATGGCGCGCCTGGTGCATATCACTTTTTATGCGCTGCTGTTGTGGCTACCTGCTTTTGCTATTTTACGCCAGTATGGCCGCGGCGGCGCGCTGCGCTTTTATGGTATGGAGCTACTGCCCGAAGCAGACCGCAACATCACCTGGATGATCGCACCCGCCGATCTTCTTCACGGCCCACTCTCGTGGCTGCTATGTGGGTTAGTCATCGGCCATATAGCAATGGCGCTGATTCACCGCTTTTGGATCAAGGACAAGGTGTTGGCGCGGATGGTGGGAGGAAGTGGCCGGTGAAGGCCTAGAAGTTAATAGACGAAGGCGCCTACACTGATAAGGAATGAGCCCAGCGCCAGATTGTCGCGTTTGAGGTGGAGACCCTGGCTTAGAAGCAGCCTTTTCAGCACAACGCCTATCGGTGGGCATGCTAGACTGCTGTTCGTATCGCTGTTTTTGTTCTGGAGGCCAGCCGTGCCGGATACCCACCGCCGTAAGCTCCCCATCGGGATTCAGACGTTCTCAGATATCCGCGAGGGCGACTATTACTACGTCGATAAAACCCCGCATATTGAACGCCTGATTAACCAGAACAAATACTACTTCCTCTCGCGGCCACGCCGCTTCGGCAAAAGCCTGTTGCTGGACACCCTGCGCTGCCTGTTTGAAGGTCGCCAAGCGCTGTTTGAAGGGCTCTATATTCATGATAGGTGGGACTGGCAGCAGCGCTACCCAGTGATTCGTATTAGCTTTGCCGATGGCGTGATGCAGAGCCGTGAAGGGCTGGACGAGCGTATTCGTGAGCAGTTAAGGGTTCAACGCGAGCAGCTCGGCATTACTCAGCACCATAAAACCGATATACCGGGTGAATTTTCCGCCCTGATCCGCGCCGCCCACCAGCAGAGCGGCCAGCGGGTGGTTGTGCTGATCGATGAGTACGACAAACCGATTCTGGATAATATCCTGGTGCCCGAGCGTGCCCGGGAACTGCGCGAGGGTTTAAAGAACCTTTACAGCGTTATTAAGGACGCCGACCCCCACTTGCACTTTGTGCTGCTGACCGGCGTGTCCAAATTCAGTAAGGTCAGCCTGTTTTCGGGACTGAATAATCTGCGTGATATTACCCTGTCGCCCGACTATGC
>NZ_JAMJPJ010000022.1 GCF_023555005.1 Halomonas llamarensis
GGCCAGCAGCGTGTCGGGCTGGATGGTCAGCGCGGTGTCTTCTTCGGTGGTCAGCGCGTCGTCGCTGGCATCGGTGGCGTTGTCGTCTTCCGGTGTCGGGGTGTCGTTGACCGGCGTGACGTCAACCGTGACCGTGGCGCTGGCCGTGCCGCCATTGCCGTCGTCAACGGTGTAGTCGAACTGGGCGTCACCGTTGAAGTCGGCGGCGGGCGTGAAGGTGATCGTGCCGTCGCCGTTCAGGGCTACCGTGCCGTTGGTGGCATTGCCCACGCTGGTGATGGTCAGCGTGTCACCGTCGGGATCCGTGTCGTTGGCCAGCAGCGTGTCGGGCTGGATGGTCAGCGCGGTGTCTTCTTCGGTGGTCAGCGCGTCGTCGCTGGCATCGGTGGCGTTGTCGTCTTCCGGTGTCGGGGTGTCGTTGACCGGCGTGACGTCAACCTCAAGAGTCGACTCAACAGTATCCTCACCGTCGGTAACTTGATAGATGGCAGACGCTACTTCGCCGCCGTAGTTCTCCGCAGGTGTGAAATTAAACTCACCAGTCTCGGCAATAGTGAGGGTGCCCACGCCTTCTTCGGTGAGTGTCTCACCAGCCGCTGCGGTTTGTTCGTACCAAGTGAAATCGACCACCGCGGCGGCATTCGGGCCGTCCGGGTTCTGAGTATTATCGAGGACGTTACCGGTGGCGGCCGTGTCTTCGTCAGTGGTAATTAACTCGCCTTCGTCCGTGAGGATATTTATTGGCTCAGGCTCAGGAGTCGGTTCGGGCTCTGGAGTCGGCTCGGGTTCCGGAGTCGGCTCGGGTTCCGGAGTCGGCTCAGGTTCTGGAGTGGGTTCAGGCTCAGGTTCTGGAGTGGGTTCAGGCTCAGGAGTCGGCTCGGGCTCAGGAGTCGGCTCGGGCTCGGGTACCGGAGTCGGTTCAGGCTCAGGGGTGGGCTCGGTTTCTGGGTCGTCGGCGACGGCATCGTCTAGCGCTGCAAACTCAACTGTATCAGGACCACCATCTACACCGCCCGCAAAATCAAACTGCAGGCCTTGAACGGATTCATCGATGCGCGCGAGCTGGACGAAGTCGGAACCTCCGCCGCCGCCACCGGCAGCACCACCGCCTGCGGCAGTCGCTTCTAAGAGCTCGAGCAGGTCACCGTCTTCTTCTTCCAGTGCAGAGAGGAGCGCTTCTACCTCTGCGTCCTGAGCGACGGTTTCTTCTTCGGTAGGGGCGTTTTCGGCATCCACGTCATTGGTGATAGCGACTGCTGCGTCGGCACCAATTGAGGTGGGCGGCAAGCCGTCGTCAAAATCAAGCTGTACATTGCCGTTGGTAGAGGTGACGAGCGTTTCGCCTTCCTGTAGAGCGTCGCCGACGGCCAGTTCGCGCAAGTTGCCGTCAGCATCGCGTGCCCAGGCCTGACCAGTAATGGTAACGACGGTTGCAATACTCATAGGAGTCATCCTCTAACAACAGAAATAAGGTTTTATATTGATAGTTAGATTAGACAAGGATTGGCAAGCTTAATATTGGACCGTGGTACAGGAGGGGGACTATTTCGGTAGGCACTTCATACATGCCGGGCTGATGGCGAGTGCATGCCCGGCGGCAGAGAAAACGCGAATAGCTGAGCGGCGAAGCTGACACATTGCTATCCCAAAATGGTGACATCGCCGCTTGGTACTGACTACTTGGAAGAAGAGAAGATGGGGGTGTCAGTCACCTTTGCTGCGGGACCTTTTCCGGTCAGCTTGATGATCAGCTGTAACCGGTCATGGATATCGAGCTTGGCGAAGATAGCGGTCAAGTGGGCTTTTACAGTTCTTTCGGTGATATCGAGCTCTCGTGCCACGACTTTATTGCTGGCACCCTTGGCAACCGCCAACGCCACTTCGCGCTCGCGTTGGGTCAGCGCTTCCAGCACCGATGTTTGAACCTGCTGGTCACCATTGAGTAACCGCCAGGTACTGCCCATGACGTGCGCCATCAGATCAGGTGGCACCCAAATACCCTGATGCATTACCACAGTGGCGATTTGCTTCAACGTATCAGCGGGGCTTAGCGCGTGGGCGTAGCCTCTTGCCCCTTGTTGCAGCGCGTCCATTGCCGCTGAGTTATTGGGCATCATTGAGAGGACAACGACAGTGCCGCGCTGCGCCAGACGGCGAATAAGAGAAGAGCCGTCAACGGCATGTTCTTCTTTTAGCACCCATACTAGAGTGTCAGCATCCGCCTGCGCCTCAGCTTGTTCGGCAGTAACGCATTTCGCCTCAGCGAAGGCGGCCTGCCAGCGGGGCATTAATGCCTGGTCTTGCGTGATAAAAAGGTGGTCCATCAGCGTTCCCCTAATGAATTATTCCACGCGCGCAGGACGGGTTTCAGGAGAAACTCCATCACTGTGCGCTTGCCGGTCATGATATCGACCTGGGCCGTCATGCCGGGAATGATGTCCATGTCTTCGTTATTGATCTCACCCTGTTCGGTACGTACCTTTACGCGATAGAAGGTGTTGTCATCGTCGTCGGTAATCGTGTCGGCACTGATGTTTTCCAGCTCGGCTTTTAAACCGCCATACTGGGAATAGTCGTAGGCCGTCAGTTTGACGGTTGCCTCCTGCCCTGGTTTCAGGAACGCAATGTCCTGGGGGGCGATGCGCGCCTCGACCAGTAGCCGGTCGTCAGTAGGAATAATATCGACGACTTCCTGACCGGCTTGAGCAACGCCTCCAATGGTTGTGATATGCAGGGTTTGCACGATCCCTTTTACCGGCGAGCGAATATCGGCGAGCTGGACGCGATTCTTTAAGCCCGAACTGCCTTCATTGAGCGCCGATATTTCACTTAGCGTATCGGCCAGGTCGTTGCGCCATTGGCTACGCCGTTCGGCGCCTAACTCGCGCAACTGTGATCGGCTTTCTTCAACGGCCGCTTCCAGCCGCTCAATGGCCGCATTGGCTTGATCCCGCTCACCCCGATTGCGGGACACTTCGCGTTCCAGACGCAGCACTTCGACTTCCGATACCGCTCCAGAGGCTAACAAGGGCCGCGTTAGCTGAAGCTCTTCATTGGCCATTTGTAGCTCGCGGCTGGCCGTATCTCGACGCAGCCGTGCTTCAAGCAGTTCGGCTTCACGCTGACGGATGCGGTCGCGAATGACGGTTTCCTGCTCGCGCAGCTCGTTGAGTCGGCTCGCGTAGACCTCGCGCTCCTGGGAAACGGCCAACGGCGCCTCAGCCAGCAGATCGTCGTCGGGCGAAAAAGGCGTATCGGTTACCAGGGCACGAAGACGTTCAGCTCTTGCGCGTAGTGCCTGGGCCTGGACCCGATTTTCACGAAAATCGGACACAAAGCGCGTTGGGTCGATACGCATGACAATTTCGCCCGCCTCGACCATCTGACCTTCCTGAACGAGGACTTCTTGAACCACGCCGCCGTCAAATGACTGAACGCGCTGCAGCTGTTGTGAGGGGATGACGCGCCCCTGGCCACGGGTGACTTCGTCAATTTCCGCAAAAGAAGCCCAAACGATCAGCGCGATGATGGCCAGTACGATGCCATAAAGAAATCCGCGTGCACGAAGCGGGTCCTGCTGCATGCGCGCCCAATCAGCGTCACTGGCCCAGTCGCGGTTGATATGGGCCGACGTGACGCGCTTGGAAAACAAGCGATCCATAAACGGGCGAAAGGGTTTACCGCCTTTTTCGCTGAACCGTCCCAGCGCTTCAAAGCCTTGCTGTTCGGCAGATTTACGCTTTTTCGCCATTAGCTCGCCCTCCCGACCTGGCCTTTCCGCAAGGCTTCGACGACTTGCTCGCGCGGGCCATCGGCAACAACTTTGCCCGCGTCCATCACGATAATGCGGTCGACAAGCGAGAGCAGCGACGTACGGTGGGTAACGATCACCATGGTTTTTTCTTGACTGAAACGCGTCAGGTTTTTCTTAATCACCTCTTCGCTGGCGTGGTCCATCGCGCTGGTGGGTTCGTCGAGCAGCAGCACGCTCGGGTTATTGACCAGCGCGCGCGCGATGGCGACCGATTGACGCTGACCGCCGGAGAGCATGTTGCCACCCTCACCCACCGGCAGATCGAGACCATGAGGGTGTGATTTCACCAGTGACTCAAGGCCGCTCAATTTGACTGCCTCAAGCAGCGCGTCGTCATCAACGCCCTCGCTGCCACCGCCGGCGACGATGTTTTCGCGCAGCGTGCCAAAAAACAGCGCAATATCTTGCGGCACGTAGCCAATATGTCGCCGCAATTGCATGGGGTCAAACTGACGTATATCGACGTCGTCCAGGAAGATGGCACCGCCGGTGGGCTGGTAAAGCGCTAGCAGCAGTTTGCTGAGGGTTGATTTACCCGAACCGATACGGCCAATCAATGCGACCTTTTCACCCGGTTTAAGCCGAAAGCTGACGTCGTTAAGCGCACTGCGCTCTGCCTCTGGGTAGCTCAGGCTGACGCCGTCGAATTTGATATCGCCGTGTACCACGGGGCGGTTGATATAGGCTTTGCCTTCAACGCGCTCAGTGGGCTTGTCCATTACCTCATTGAGCGATTCAAGCGCCGTGGATGACTGGTGGTATTGGGCCATCAGCCCTGCCGCCTGGCTGATCGGCGCCATCGCCCGAGAAGATAACAGGTAAGCAGCGATCAAGCCCCCTTGGGTCAAGTCACCTTCGATGATCATGTAGACACCGATGATGATGATCGCCACCGCCACCGTATGCTGTGTCCACAGCGCCACACTGGTGACGGACGAACTGACTAGGCGTAATTGCGCCGCCGTGCGCGACAGAAACGCCGACGCTCGCTCCCACATGCCCTGCAAGCGGCTTTCACTGCGCAGCGTCTTGACGGTTTCCAGATTGCCGACAGCTTCTACCAACGTGGCATTTCGCTGAGCGCCGATGCGCCAGGTGGTTTCAGAGAGTTCGTGCAGCTTGCTCTGCGCGGCCAGTGCATAAAGCAAAACAAACACCGCGCCGACCACAATGGGAATTACCAGCGGCACACCGATCAGCGCGATAATCGCGGCAAACATGATGACAAAAGGCAGATCCACAAGCGCGACAATGGTGGCAGAGCCAATAAACGCCCGCACAGACTCGAAAGATTGCAGCGTGGCGGTAAACGAGCCGGTAGACGCTGGCTTGGCCTCCATACGCATACCGAGCACGCGTGACATGATGCTGGAGGTCAGCTTCACGTCGGCACGGCTGGCGGCCAAGTCCACAAAGGCGTTGCGCATCAAGCGCAGCGCCAGATCAAAACACAGCACGATAAAGATACCGACGGCGAGCACCCAGAGCGTTTCGGTGGCCGCGTTGGGGACTACCCTGTCGTAAACGTTCATCACAAACAGGGGCATGGCAACGGCAAACAGGTTAATGACCGCCGAGCCGATCAACACATCACGGTATAGTTTGCGGTTCTCGCGGATAACGCCCCAAAACCAGTGCCGCGAGCGCTGCTTTTTAACCTCGGGGCCACGCGCATCAAAGCGGAACTTGGGCCTGACATAGGCCGCTTGGCCGCTGTAAGCGTCTTGCAAGCCAGCCAGGCTTACAATAGAGCTCGCTTCGCCAAGCTCGGGGAAAATGACGTCCGCCTGGCCATTTTTAAGGTCTAGATTAAGCAGCACACAGGCGCGCCCCGACTCCAGTAGCAAAATCGCCGGAAACAAGGCAGGGTTTAGCTGTGAAAGGCGTGATTTGACGAGCCGAGTCGTTAGATCAGCACGCGCTGCCGCACGTCCCAATACACCGGGCGTCAGCCTGCCTTCCTCAAGCGGGAGACCGGCAATAAGCGCTTCTCGTGTGGCATCGTGATGATGAATAGATGCCACGGCGATTAAACACTCTAGAAGCTCGTCGGTATCAGTTCGATTAGATAGTTCGTCTGATGCTACGTCTTTTTCGTTAGACACACATACCCCAATTCATAAATGCGGCCTGCCCAGATTAGTGCGCCTAGCGATGTTGTCTCGCGCTCTTATCCTTATAAAGAAAACAGAAAGAACGCGAAACAACCTACAGCGCCACCCTCTTACTTAGCTGTTGACGGGAAACGCTTCATCAAACCCCATATCACTCAACTGGCGACGAAGGCTTGGCACGGCATCAGCGGTGGTGCCTACCTGAACGCGGTAAAATCCCCCACCGTCAACGATGCGAATCGGCATACTTAAAGATTGCTCAAGCGTTACTTGCAAGTCAGCGGCAGACGCTGGATCGCTTAAGGCTGCTACCTGAAAGAACGTCTCATCTTGGGGCGATTGCGGCATTAAAGACGTTTGACGCTCACTAAAAGATGGATTGTTGGCTGTTTCTTGGCGTGTTTCGATTGTCACTTCGACACGACGATTTTGTCGGCGACCATTTACTGTTGCATTGCTCGCTATTGGCTCGTTTGAACCAAACCCTTCTGTCTGGATCAAGCCTCCATCAACGCCTTGTTGGGTAAGAAATGCCCCGACGCTTTCAGCACGACGACGCGACAACGGATCGTTGATCGCATCTGAACCAGTATTATCAGCATGCCCAGCAATATAAACACGGGCCACGTTGGCACGACCACGAATGCTGTCAGCCAGTGACATAAGCTCTTGACGCGCACCGGCACTGAGTTCAGCACTGTTAATAGCAAAAATAGCATCAGCCGAAAGCGTTACATCGGGTGCCCGCGCTGGCGGTGCCACTGACGTTAACGTTTGCTGGCCGACCAAGTCTTCCAACGTATAGTTAGCAGGCGCTTGAGTCGGGCAGATAGCCTCGGCATTCAACTCAACGCCATCGCTACCCAGATCTGACAGACTTGGCATATCAGCGCGAGATACGTCCAGGGTGCGCATCAAATGCCCCATTGAAGCTAGCGTCTCGGCGTCGGCTATCGCGACGTCATACTGAGCATTAACGTAAGCCCGGCTGGCTTCAAAGAATTCGTTTTCACTATCCAGCACGTCGAGCAAGGTACGCTCGCCGATGTCGAACTGCTGCTGATAAGCGCCGCGTACCCGGTCAATGGATTGGCGATGCTGATTCAGGTACTGCATCTGCTCACGTAGCCGCTGGGTATCGCCATAGGCGATCTGGGTCGTTTGACGAACGTTGCGACAAGCCAACTCACGATTGTCGACGGCTTCCTCGATGCGTTCGCTCGCGGCACGGAATGAGGCCAGATCTGAACCGCCCCGGTATAGATTCATGCTGGCAACCAGTTCAATGCTGCTTTGATCACGACGACCGATGGCTGACGAATCATCGTTGTTACTACCGGTGCGTCCAACGATATCCACCCGCGGATGAAAACCTGATTGCGTAATATTTTGCTCCGCACGAGATGCGGCAATATCTTCAATCGCGGCATGAAAGTCAGGATTACCTTCAAAGGCAAGATTGACCGCTTCTTGAACCGAGCTGGGCAATTCATCTGACAATTCTGGCGTCGCTTCGAGGTTTTCAACCGGCAGGTCGCCAACGATGCGATTGTAGCGGGCAGAGACGTCATGCAAATTTGACGCCTCTGTCATTAAATTAGATTCAGCAAGCGCGACACGGCCGGTGATTTGTTCCAAATCAACGCCGCGGCCTGCGCCGGAAAGTGCGCGTTCTTCAATTTGGTCGTACACGCGCATGTGTTCACGGTAGTTATCCTGTGCCAGCCTTACCAGCTCGCGATAGCGCAGCACATCCGCGTAAGCCCTAGTCGCTTCCAGGGCAACGGTTTCACTGGCACCTAATAGTTCGTAGTAACGTACTAATTCTGCCCGGTCTAACTGCTCTACTCGACTGGCAGTCGCAAAACCGTCGTAGACCATTTGGGTCAATTCGAGCTGCACAAAATCAGTGTCGTTGCTGCCGCGGCCATCTCCTTCGACGGACTCTCGCTCTACACCAGCGGTGGCATCCACGCTCGGCAGATAACCGCCCCAAGCTTCGTCTCTATCGTAACCCGCCGCATTAAAGGCGCGGAACGCCGCATTAACTTCAGGATTCTGGGTGATCGCCTGTTGGACAGTCTCTTGCAGATTGGCTGACCCCGGTATGGACATACCGGAGGGCAGTGACTGCGCCATCGCCTGGCTGAGTGGAAGAAGTGTCAGGCTGGTGCTGATAGCGGCTGCCTGAATGATACGCGTCAAACCAAATCGTTGGTAAAACGTGTTGGTGCAACTGATTTTTTTCATCTGTGGTCCCCTCATGGAATATGAGACAGCGACTGCAGCAAAACCACCGCAATCACCGATAGCAATTGATACGTTATTTTTCATCGCGGGACTCACCTAACACTTACGATGTTCAGGTGGCGCATCCATTCCCGGCTTCCTTACCTTGGTGGTGCTTGGCTCTAGGGCTTGCGTTGCAGCATCACTCATCAAAAAAGCTTAAGCACTTTGATGACTTTTTGCCTATTTTTTGCCTACAGCTCATAAGCCACATCATAATAATTAATGTAAGCAACTGTAAGCCAAAATTACATCATATACAAAATTTCGATGACTTTCTTATTTAGTGAGACAGCTTCCGAGCCGTCAGTGAGAAGACCAGAGTCGACTGGCAAGAAACCGCCCGTCGCTGCCACATTGTTGGCCGATCACCAACTTTTTTATTTTGTTACCAACTTTATCATCCTCCCACAAACGCTTATCCGCTATTTTCTGCGCTACTCGACTGTCACGCTCTTGGCTAGGTTCCTCGGTTGGTCGACGTCGGTACCTTTGAGTACCGCAACATGGTAGCTCAAAAGCTGTAGCGGCAGCGTATAAAGCAGCGGTGCAAGCGCTTCGTGAATGTGCGGCAGGTGCAGCACTTGCGTATCATCGTGAGCGTGAATGCCGACGTTTTTGTCCGCAAAGACAAACAGTTGACCGCCGCGGGCGCGGACTTCCTGCAGGTTGGATTTCAGCTTTTCCAGCAAGTCGTCGTTGGGGGCGACCGAAATCACCGGCATTTCACTATCCACCAGCGCCAGCGGCCCATGCTTAAGCTCACCCGCCGGGTAGGCTTCGGCGTGGATATAGGAAATTTCTTTAAGCTTGAGCGCGCCTTCCAGCGCGACGGGAAAATGGGCGCCGCGGCCGAGAAACAGCGCGTGATGCTTTTCGGCAAAGGCCTGGGAGAGCGCTTCAATTTCGTCATCAAGCGCCAGTACTTGCTGGCAAATCGGTGCCAACGCCTTAAGCGCCTGAACGATTTTCCCCTGCTCGCCCGCCTCTAACGGCGCATCACAACGGCTTTTAGCCAGCGACAGGGTAAATAGCATCAAAGCGATAAGCTGGGTGGTGAAGGCTTTGGTTGAGGCAACCCCAATCTCGGGCCCGGCGCGGGTCATCAGGGTCAAATCGGATTCGCGTACCAAGGAGCTTCCCGGCACGTTGCAGATACCCAGCGCCCCGATATAGCCAAGCGTTTTGGCGTAGCGCAGCGCGGCCAGTGTATCGGCGGTTTCACCCGACTGTGAAAGCGTGACAAACAGTGTGCCCTCCGGCACCACCGGGTAGCGGTAACGGTACTCAGACGCCACCTCGACCTGCACCGGCACGCCAGCGTAGCGCTCTAGCCAATAGCGCGCCACTAAGCCCGCATGGTAACTGGTGCCACACGCGATAATATGAATGTGCTGGGTACGAGCAAACAATTCTGCCGCCTCAGGGCCAAAGCTTTCCACCAACACCTCGGTCTCGCTTAACCGCCCTTCTAGCGCTGCGTTGATCACCGTCGGCTGCTCATAGATTTCTTTGAGCATAAAGTGACGGTATTCACCTTTACTCGCCGCCCCGTCACCGTGCTCAAACACATGAATCGGGCGCTCAACCGGCTGGCCGTCGCGGTCGACGATGCGAATATGGCCGCCGTCTCGTAGCTCGACCACATCGCCTTCTTCGAGGTAGATAAAGCGGTCAGTAACCGGCAAAAGAGCCAGCGGGTCGGAGGCAAGAAAGGCTTCATCGATCCCCACGCCCACGACCAGCGGGCTACCTTGGCGGGCGCCGATGACTACGTCAGATTCGTTGACGCTCATCACGGCCAGCGCATAAGCACCGCCCAGGTCGTGCACGATGCGTTGCACAGCGGCAAACAATCCGCCGCGCTCGTCGGAGGCGTCACCCAACGCATCGTTGAGTAAGTGAGCGATGACTTCGGTGTCGGTTTCCGAGGTAAAAACATGGCCGGTGGCTTGTAAGCATGCTTTGGTGCGTTCGTGGTTTTCGATAATGCCGTTATGCACTACGGCGACGCGGTCGCCACTGTGGTGCGGGTGCGCATTAGCCTCAGAGGGTTTGCCATGGGTAGCCCAACGAGTGTGGGCAATGCCGATAAGGCCCGGTAGCGGCGTTTTGGCAACGCAGGTTTCAAGGGCGGCCACCTTACCCGTCGCACGATGGCGGGTGAGCGCCCCTTGGTGCATCACGGTCATGCCGGCTGAATCATAGCCGCGATACTCCAGGCGCTTTAAGCCTTCGAGCAAAATCCCTTGCACGTTGCGCTGGGCAACAGCGCCGACAATGCCACACATAGCTTCTCTCCTCTTTTCGCCTTGGCCCTGACTGCCTAGGTGCTTTTTACTTAAGCCCTGCTTTTACCGTCACAAATCGCTACGTTTTTGCGGCCGCGGCCAGTCGGCTTTTTCGATCTGGCGGCCGAGGGTGACCGCCAAAGCGTGGTCGGGCACATCTTTACCAATGGTGGAACCGGCGCCCACGGTAGCGCCAAGGCCAACCGATACCGGCGCGACCAGGGCGCTATTGGAGCCGATAAAAGCACCATCGCCGATCTCGGTGCGGTGTTTGTTAACGCCATCGTAGTTGCAGGTAATCGTGCCCGCCCCCACGTTAACCTCTCGACCTAAGCGCGCATCGCCGACGTAGCTTAGGTGATTGATTTTACTGCCCTCACCCACATCGGCATTTTTAGTCTCAACGAAATTACCCACTTTGGCCTTTACTGCCAGGCGAGTGCCAGGTCGCAAGCGGGCGAAGGGGCCAATCTGGTTGCGCCCGGCCGCCACGCACTGTTCCAGTACGCTGTGAGAGTCGATTACGCTTTCAGCGCCAATAGTGGCGCTTTTAATCACACAGTAGGGGCCGATTTTCACGCCCTCGCCTAGCTCAACATCGCCCTCAAACACGCAGCCGACATCAATAAACACATCGTGGCCGCACGTCAGCGTGCCGCGAACATCCAACCGTGCCGGGTCGGCCAAAGCGACGCCTTGCGCCATCAGTTTCTCAGCCAGTTGGGTTTGATACGCACGCTCTAACCGCGCCATTTGCGCACGATTATTGACGCCTTCCACTTCAACCGGCGTGGCGGGTTGCGCGGTGGCAACGCTGACGCCTTCTTCGGCCGCCATCGCGATCACATCGGTTAAGTAGTACTCGCCCTGGGCGTTGTCATCCGAGAGTTTAGGCAGCCAGCGCTTAAGCTGGGCGCCGGTAAGCGCCATGATACCGGTATTGCATTCACGGATGGCAAGTTCGTCGTCGTTGGCATCTTTTTGCTCGACAATCGCCACCGCCTCCCCGGCGTCGTTGCGCACGATGCGCCCATAGCCAGCCGGGTCATCCAGCGTGACGGTCAAAAGCCCCAGGTGCTGTTTATCGACACGCTCCAACAGGGCAATTAACGTTTCGCGTCGAATCAGTGGCACATCGCCATAAAGAATCAGCACCTTGCCATTGCCAAGCTGAGGAAGCGTTTGTGCCACGGCGTGGCCGGTACCTTTTTGCTCGGCCTGTAGGGCAAACCGTACCGGCGTATCAATGTATCGATCACTCAAAGCATCGCGCAGCATGTCGGCGCCGTGGCCAATCACCACGTGGGTACGCACTGGGTTTAGCGTTGCGGCAGTATCTAGCACATGACGCACCATCGGTTTGCCCGCTAACGTGTGCAGCACTTTAGGCAGTGGCGAGCGCATACGTGTGCCTTTACCGGCGGCCAGAATGACAATATCGAGTTCGGCGTGCATCGCGTTATCCTTTTTCAGCATCCGTGGCAACGTCAATTTCAAGTTCTTCCAACAGCGTTTGACCGAAGAATCGGGCAAACGCTGGGCTCGCGAGGCTACGCCACGTTTCACCATCGCGAATCAACATTAAAACGCTAAGATCGTGTTCGCGCGCCAGCGCCATACCCGACGTTTCTCCCACCACGAGCAGCGCCGTTGCCCACGCATCCGCCCAAGCGTTAGATGGGTGAAATATCGACACCGAGGCCAGTCCATGAGTGATCGGTTTGCCGCTGCGCGGATCGAGGGTGTGCGAGTAGCGCTTTCCTTCTATCTCGAAGTAGTTGCGATAATCGCCCGAGGTCGCCACCGACAAGTTTTCCAGCGGGATAACATGCTGTGCGGTTTGTGGGCCATCGGTGGGTACTTCGATACCCACGCGCCACAACGTTTCTTCATCGGGGTCGCGATAGCCGCGCGCAATCAGATCACCGCCCAGATTCACCAAGTAGTGCTCGATACCTTGCTGGTCAAGATACGCGGCCACGCGGTCAGTTGCGTGGCCTTTGGCCACGGCGGAAAGATCGACAAACACATCGCGCGTGCGCTGCGCCTGCATGGATTGCGTATCAACGTCGAGCGCATCAAACCCCACCTGCTCAAGGCGCTCGTTTAGCACGGTGTCAGACGGCACTTCCTCGGGGCGTGCCTCGGGGCCAAAGCTCCACAGGTTGACCAGATCGCCAATGGTGACATCAAACGCGCCGTTACTGGCCTCAGCGACCGACTGGCTAATCGCCATCACCTCGATGAGCGCGTTGGAAAGCGGCTGCCACTCCCTCAGCGGTGCCTGGTTGAACGCCATCAGCTCGGCATCATCGCGGTAGGTCGACATCGACTGATCAACCTGGTCGAGCTGCGCTTTTATGCCCTCTTCCAGCGTTTTCGCTTCACCTTGAGTGAGCGCATCGGCGATGGTGACTTGATAAAAACTGCCAAAGACGGGACCGTCTAATGTTATCGGTGACGCCAGCGGGCGTTCGCTTTCAGACGAGCAGCCTACTAAGGCGAAGGCGCTGATAACCAGCAGGCCAAACACGGAGTTGAGAGGGCTTGTTCGCACGTTGTTGTTCCCGTTTATTGGGTTTAAGAATGAAAAAACCATAGCAGCCAGGCCCCAAAAATCACGCGATAAAGCACAAAGGGCTGCATCCCCAAGCGTTTTATTAAGCGCAAAAACACGTGAATACACCCATAGGCGCTTATCCCGGACAGTAGCGCCCCAAAGATTAACACGGACCAATTGATCGCTTGCGGCTGCTGGATTAGCCCGACGGTTTCAAGACTACCTGCCAGTACAATCACCGGAATGGAGAGCAGAAACGAAAATCGCGCCGCGCCTTCACGGCTCATGCCGACCAAAAGCGCAGCGGTGATGGTAATACCCGAGCGCGAGGTGCCGGGAATCAGCGCCAGCACCTGCGCTGCGCCAATCACCAAAACATCGCGTAGACAAAGATGATACTCGCTACGAGTGCCGCGCTGATTCCAGTCGGCATACCCCAGAAGCACGCCGAATCCTATCAAGCTCAAGCCAATAACCAGCGTCGAGCGCATATACCCTTCGATCACATCATGGAGCACAAAGCCCACGGCACATACCGGCAACGTGGCTAATACGACCCATAGCGCAAGCATCGCTTCACGGTTCACCCCGTGCCCACACAGGGCCGCTAAGCTGCTGGCCACCATGCCCCACACTTCGTGGCGAAAGTAGACCACCACCGCCGCCAAACTACCGATATGCAGCGCGACATCAAAGGCAAGCCCTTGATCTTGCCAATCGGTGAGTACCGGTACCAAAATCAAATGGGCTGAGCTTGAAATCGGCAAAAACTCTGTTAGCCCTTGCACCACCGCCAGCACAA
Organism: Halomonas llamarensis; assembly: GCF_023555005.1. GTDB lineage: Bacteria > Pseudomonadota > Gammaproteobacteria > Pseudomonadales > Halomonadaceae > Vreelandella > Vreelandella llamarensis. The sequence goes on from NZ_JAMJPJ010000022.1 coordinate 13,871, forward strand.
TAACCTGTAACCAATCCATCTAAAGTTCCGTTGTATTAACACGTAGGTTGGATAACCGTCATAATGGAAATGCGACCCTTCAATGGCGTTCAAGGATACACGCCGCTTTCTCACTTGTCCGCACCCTAAGGGCTTGGGCTATGGGGCAATTTGCTGCAATGCGCTACAATGGCACCTCATTGCAAGCGTGCTCGCAAGGTAGCCCATGACACCCAATGCCCAAACACCTCAAGAGCCGACTCACGCAGAAAACAGCCGTGAGGCGAAGCGCGTCACCACGATCGGTGCATGGCTAGACGGTATCTTGAGCGCAGTCAAAGTGGTCGTGGGCTCGTTGGTTGGTTCTGCCGCGCTGATCGCTGATGGCATTCACTCGCTGTCTGATTTGATCACCGACGGTTTTGTTTTCGCGGCGATTCATTACGGTCATCAAGGGCCTGACGAGGATCACCAGTACGGTCACGGCCGGATCGAAACCCTCACCACTCTCCTGCTAGGAAGTGTACTGATCTTTGTCGCGGGCGGTATTGCCTGGTCAAGCCTGGATCGTTTGTTCAGTGGCGCTGATGTTAGCGCGCCAGGTGTGTTCGCCATTGTGGTGACGGTCATTGCATTACTTAGTAAAGAGTGGATCTACCGCTACACCATGCAAGTCGCCAGACGCGTCGGATCTAAACTGCTTGAGGCCAACGCCTGGCACTCGCGCAGCGATGCGCTTTCTACCGCCGTGGTGCTGGTGGCCTTGATCGGGGCACAATTTGGTCTCGGCTGGTTGGATGCGGTCGCGGCCGTCATTGTGGGCCTGCTCGTTGGCAAAGTCGGCTGGGATCTTCTGTGGGATTCCGCCCGAGAACTCGTGGACACCGCCCTACCGGAAGACGCACAACAGCAAATGCAAGCCGTGGCCGAAAGCGTGCCGGGCGTGGATAGCATTCACGACTTGCGCACACGCCAATCCGCAGGGTGGGTCATGGTGGATTTACACGTGGTGGTGGGGCCGAAAGTCAGCGTTTCCGAAGCGCATGAAATCGGTAACGAAGTCAGCCGTCGCCTACGGCGCGCCTTTCCCGCGCTGACCGATGTAATTTTCCACATTGATCCCGAAGATGATGCGGGTGAAGGTGACCCCAGCCGCCTGCCCGGTTTGCCACTGCGCCCGGAAGTGGAAGCCATGCTAAATGAACGCTGGTACAAGCACCCGGTATGGCGCACGCTATCCGATCTTCAGCTACATTATTTAGATGGCAAAATTTCCGTCTCATTAATTGTCGGCGATGCCATTCACCAGCCCCCGCAGTGCCTCGCCAGTCAGCTAAAAGCGTTGGCCAGTGATATCGAATGGCTCGGCAACGTTGAGGTGATGTTTATCACTCGCGCGACCAGTAATATGTCGTCGCGCTAGCGGGCTAGGCGCCTGCCAAAATCGCTGAGGCGATGCTGAAATAAATCACGACACCTGAGGCATCGATTAGCGTGGTGACCAGTGGTGCCGAGGCGGTCGCCGGGTCGACTTTAAAACGTTCCAACACAAACGGCAGGCACATACCAATAAGGCTACCGAACAGCACGATGGTCACCATGCTCAATGCCACGATCATCGCCACCGCTTCGCCGCCGCGCATAATACCTATCGGCGTCACGGCCACTGCCATTGTGATACCCAGCGCACCCGCCACTAACAGCTCGCGTCCAAGCATTCTGCCCCAATCTTTTACTCCCACGTCACCGGTTGCCATCCCGCGCACCATCAGGGTAGCCGCCTGTGCGCCAGCGTTACCGCCTGAGCCAATCAACAGCGGAAGGAAAAACACCAGCGCGACTTCCAAGGCAATGGTGTCTTCAAAATAAGCGATCCCCGCCCCCGAAAACAGGTTGGCAAATACCAAAAGCACCAGCCACAGCACCCGCTTACGGTAGAGGCTCCATAGCGGTACACGGCTAATGCCACTTTCAAGCGCGCCAATGGACATCCCTTTGTGGATATCTTCGGTCGCTTCGGACTCTGCCACGTCCATGGCGTCATCATGGGTGACAATACCTACCATGCGATTGTCGCTGTCAATCACCGGCAGGGCGATTAAATCGTAGCGCGCCACAATACGGGCCACGTCTTCCTGCACTTGATCCACTGCCGTACTGATGACGTCTTTGATCATAATGTCATCAACGAGCGCCCCTGGTCGCGCCACCATCAGTTGACGCAGCGACATCGTGCCGATCAGCTGCCCGTCGCCGGCGAGAATATAAAGCTGGTAGACCGTTTCTGCGTCTGGCGCGGTTTGGCGCACGCGCATCAATGCTTGGGACACCGTCATGCCACTGGCTATGGCCACATAGTCAGAGGTCATGATAGCGCCAGCCGTACCTTCTTCATAACTGGCAAGACGCTTTAAGTCTTCGCGCTCTCGGTGCGCCATCCGCCGCAGAAGCGCCTCGCGCCGATCATCCCCCAGCAAATTAAACAGGTCAGCACGTTCATCTGAGCTCATCTCTTCAAGTAACGTGAGCACCTGGCCGTCGGGAAGTTTGCCCACCACGTCGAGTTGGTTATCCCCAGGTAAATAACCCAAAACGTTAGCCGCGCGCTCATCGGAAAGCAGATCCAAGACGCCAATCGTCGTGCTAAGCGCATCATCCTCTTCGATCAACGCTTCGAGGATCTCACCGATATCCGCTGAGCGAATTTCGCTCAACCGCTCGACAAACGCCTCTTTGTTCGGTCCTTCGTCGGAAAATGCTTCAAGCAGATCGGCTTTTAATGCCTCTAGGGTCTCATCATTTAGCGACATAGTGGTTCCCCCTTTGTGTCGCCGTTACACGTGCCCACACGCGTGGTGATGGACGTCGTTATCGCCTTCATACGCCATAATACCAGACAAAAAAAACGCCCCTTAAACCCAATGCAAGGTTTAAGGGGCGTGCGTTACGCCAAACGCGTGGATTTAGCCTTTACCTGCCTTCTTACGCAGTTGCTGAATCGTACGCAATTGGGCAACCGCTTCAGCCAGCTCAGCAGCGGCACGTGTGTAATCCAATTCAGACGACTTATCGTTGAAGGCACGCAGTGCCTGCTGACGCGCTTCCTGAGCCGCTGCCTCATCGAGATCAGCAGCACGTGAGGCAGCATCGGCCAAAATGGTCACGACATCCGGCTGCACTTCCATGAAACCACCGGAGACAAAGAAATTATCCTCTTTGCCACCGTCATAAATAACACGGATCGGGCCCGGCTGAAGCTCAGTCAGCAACGGAGCGTGCCCCGGCAATACGCCGAGGTCGCCCATCACGCCAGAAGCAATCACCTGCTCTACTGAGCCTGAAAAGATGGATGCTTCTGCGCTGACGATATTGCAAGTGAAGCTATTCGCCATAGCGAATCCCCCTGGTAGACGGGATTACTTCTTCATCTGGTTGGCTTTCTCGACGGCTTCGTCGATGGTGCCGACCATGTAGAAGGCCTGTTCCGGCATGTCGTCGTATTCGCCAGCGAGAATGCCCTGGAAGCTGCTGATCGTATCTTTCAGCGGCACATATTTACCTGGCGCACCGGTAAACACCTCGGCGACGAAGAAAGGCTGCGACAAGAAGCGCTGGATTTTACGCGCCCGGGAAACGGCCAGCTTGTCTTCATCCGACAGCTCGTCCATACCCAGAATCGCGATAATATCCTTGAGCTCTTTGTAACGCTGTAGAACGCCTTGCACACCGCGAGCCACGTTGTAGTGCTCATCACCCACCACCAGCGGATCTAGCTGGCGCGAGGTAGAGTCCAACGGATCAATCGCTGGGTAGATACCTAGCTCGGCGATGGAACGCGCCAGTACCACGGTGGCGTCCAGGTGCGAAAAGGTGGTCGCCGGTGATGGATCGGTCAAGTCATCTGCCGGTACATAAACCGCTTGTACGGAGGTGATTGAGCCGGTTTTCGTCGAGGTAATACGCTCCTGCAGCACGCCCATCTCTTCAGCGAGTGTTGGCTGATAACCTACCGCCGATGGCATACGACCCAACAGGGCCGACACTTCGGTACCTGCTAGGGTATAGCGGTAGATGTTATCGACGAACAGCAGAACGTCGCGGCCTTCATCACGAAATTTCTCGGCGATGGTCAGACCGGTTAGCGCCACGCGCAAACGGTTACCCGGAGGCTCATTCATCTGACCATACACCAACGATACCTTATCGATAACGTTGGAATCGGTCATTTCATGATAGAAGTCGTTACCTTCACGGGTACGCTCACCGACACCGGCGAATACCGAATAACCACTGTGCTCAGTCGCAATGTTGCGGATAAGCTCCATCATGTTAACGGTTTTACCCACCCCAGCGCCGCCGAACAGGCCGACTTTACCGCCTTTGGCGAAGGGGCAAACCAAGTCGATCACCTTGATACCGGTTTCCAGCAGCTCTTCAGATGCTGATTGTTCCGCATAGCTCGGCGCTTTACGGTGAATCGGCATCCGCTCATCTTCACCGATATCACCGGCTTCATCGATTGGCTGGCCGAGCACGTTCATGATACGTCCCAGCGTGGCTTTACCCACGGGGACTGAAATCGCCGCCCCGGTACTGGTCACATCCATGCCGCGTTTGAGCCCCTCGGTGGAGCCCATGGCGATAGTGCGCACCACGCCATCGCCCAGCTGTTGCTGGACTTCCAGAACCGTCTCGGCTCCCGAAATATTCAGCGCGTCGTAGACCTTGGGCACTGAGTCCCGCGGAAACTCTACGTCAATCACCGCGCCGATGATTTGTACGATACGTCCGCTCATCTTGGTTCCTCTCAAAAACCTGCAAATGAAACCTGTCTGCTGGGAGCGCCCTTGCAAGAGCGCACTCCCTAGGCGTTATACGGCAGCGGCGCCGCCGACGATTTCAGAAATTTCCTGGGTAATGGCGGCCTGACGGGCCTTGTTGTAGACCATTTCCAGATCGTCGATCAGGTCGCCAGCGTTGTCGGTGGCGCTCTTCATCGCAATCATGCGTGCCGCCTGCTCACAGGCGCCGTTCTCCACAACTGCCTGATAAACCTGTGATTCAACGAAGCGGACCAACAAGTTATCAAGTAACGCCTTTGCATCCGGTTCATACAGGTAGTCCCAGCTTCTGGGACGGGCGTTTTCATCGTCTTGCTCGTCGGCACCCATATTGGGCGACAGCGGAAGAAGCTGACGCAGCACCGGCTGTTGCGTCATGGTATTAACGAATTCGTTATGTACCACAATTAAGCGGTCCAAACGTCCTTCGTCATACGCTTCGAGCATGACCTTTACGCTACCAATTAGATCTTCGACCGTGGGCGATTCGCCCAGGCCACTTTTTGCCGCCACCAGCTTACCGCCATACTTATTAAAGAAGCTGCTCGCTTTACTGCCCAGCGCACAGAATTCAAGCTCTGCCCCCTGGTCACGCCAAGCGGCGGCATCCTTTAACACGGTCTTGAACAAGTTATGGTTCAAGCCGCCACAGAGGCCGCGATCCGTGGAAACCACAATATAACCAACGCGCTTCACCTCGGTACGCTCGACCATATAGTCGTGCTTATACTCGGGGTTGGCATCGGCAATGTGGGCAACCACGTTGCGGATCTGCTTGGCGTAAGGCTGACTGGCCTTCATCAGATCTTGCGCTTTACGCATTTTCGATGCAGCCACCATTTCCATGGCACTGGTAATCTTCTGCGTATTTTTAATGCTCCCGATCTGGGTGCGTATCTCTTTTGCAGCTGCCATAGCGATCTACCTTTCGTTCGTGGCTCTCAGAAAAGCATCCAGGCCCGCCCGAGAGCAGGCCATAGGCATTACCAAGTCTGAGTCGCCTTGAACTGTTCGAGACCCGACTTCAAGCCGCTTTGAATCTCATCGTTGTAGTCGCCAGTCTGGTTGATCTTGTCGAGCATGTCGCTGTGTTCAGACTTCATGTAATCATGCAACGCACTTTCGAAGTCCAGCACCTTTTTCACATCAACATCATCCAGATAGCCTTCGTTAGCGGCGTACAGCGTCAAGGCCATTTCCGCCACCGACATCGGCGAGTACTGACTCTGTTTCATCAGCTCAGTCACACGCTCACCGTGTTCGAGCTGCTTACGCGTGGCTTCGTCAAGATCTGAGGCGAACTGCGAAAACGCCGCCAGCTCACGATACTGAGCCAATGCCAAACGCACACTGCCGCCCAACTTCTTGATGATCTTGGTTTGTGCCGAACCGCCGACACGCGACACCGAAAGACCCGCGTTGATCGCCGGACGGATACCCGAGTTAAACAGGTTCGTCTCAAGAAATATCTGACCGTCGGTGATCGAGATCACGTTAGTCGGAACGAACGCGGAAACGTCACCGCCTTGGGTTTCGATGATCGGCAGCGCGGTCAATGAACCGGTTTTGCCTTTCACTTCGCCATTGGTGAACTTCTCAACGTAGTCGACGTTGACGCGCGCCGCGCGCTCGAGCAGACGCGAGTGGAGATAGAAAACATCCCCTGGATACGCTTCACGTCCCGGCGGACGGCGCAACAGCAGCGATACCTGACGATAGGCGACTGCCTGCTTAGACAGGTCGTCATACACAATCATGGCATCTTCGCCGCGGTCGCGGAAATATTCGCCCATCGTGCAGCCAGCATACGCAGCAAGGAACTGCATCGGTGCCGGGTCAGCGGCGCCCGCTGCGACAACGATGGTATGCTCCATCGCACCATGTTCTTCGAGTTTGCGCACTACGTTGGCAATGGTCGATTGCTTTTGACCAATGGCAACGTAAACACAGGTAACGCCCTTGCCTTTCTGGTTGATGATGGCATCAATGGCAATGGCGGACTTACCGATCTGGCGGTCACCGATGATCAGCTCACGCTGACCACGACCGATCGGTACCATTGAGTCAATCGATTTGAGACCCGTTTGGATCGGCTCATCGACGGATTGACGGGTGATAACACCGGGCGCCACTTTTTCGACGGCGTCGGTCATCTTGGCGTTAATATCGCCTTTAGCGTCAATCGGATTACCCAGCGCATCGACCACACGGCCGATCAGTTCCGGGCCTACCGGCACTTCGAGGATACGACCGGTACATTGAGCGGTCATACCTTCTTCGAGCTGCAAGTAGTCACCCAGCACCACGGCACCCACGGAGTCACGCTCCAGGTTAAGTACCATGCCGAAAATACTGCCGGGGAATTCAATCATTTCACCGAACATCGCGTCTTCGAGGCCGTGAACTTTCACGATACCGTCGGATACGCTGACGATGGTGCCCTGATTACGGGCTTCAGATGCGACGTCAAGCTTTTCAATTCGCTGCTTGATGATGTCGCTGATCTCGGAAGGATTCAGTTGCTGCATGCCATGTCCCTCAAACTCAAGTGGTCAGCGCGTCAGAAAGGCGGTTTAATCGACCGCGCACCGAACCGTCAATGACGGTATCGCCGGCACGCAGGATGACACCACCAATTAGCGTCTTGTCCACCTGAGTGGTAATGGAGATTTCGCGATTCAGACGTTTTTTAAGCGCGTTAGTCAGCTTGGTTTGCTGCTTACTGTCGAGCTTAAAGGCTGACGTCACGGTTACGTCGATACGCTGTTCGTGTTCCGCGCGAAGTTGCTCGAACTGCTCGGCAATCGCCTTCAACGCTACGAGACGATATTGATGCGCTAGATTTGTCAGAAAACGCTCAAGGGCATCGTCCTGCTTTTCGGGCAACATACCCGTCAAGATCGATACTTTCTTTTCGTTTTCAAGCTTTGGGCTACCCAGCAGATAACGTACGTTGCCATCCGCTACAGCATAACCCAAAAAGCCAAGAGCATAAGACCAGGCATCTAGCGCATTGTGATCACGCGCATATTCGAACGCCGCCTTAGCGTAAGGACGAGCGACGGTGAGTAGTTCCGCCATGGTTCACCTCCTTACAGTTCAGCAGCAAGCTCATCAAGCAACTTGCGGTGCGCTTTTTCGTCAACGGAGCCTTCAAGTATTCGCTCAGCACCGATAACCGCTAGATGAGACACTTGTGCGCGCAAATCTTCTTTCGCACGCTGCATTTCTTGATCAATCTCGGCACGTGCACCGACTAGCAAACGTTCGCCTTCAGCACGTGCTTGCTCCCGTGCTTCTTCAACGATCTGGGCAGAGCGCTTATTCGCCTGTTCCAGAATTTGAGAAGCTTGCTCTTTGCTCTCTTGCAGCGTCTGTGACGCCTGCTCTTGAGCGAGCTCAAGGTCACGGGAAGCACGGCTTGCCGCGTCCAAACCGTCAGCAATTTTCTTCTGACGCTCGTGGAGCGCAGTGCTGATGGGTGGCCACACGTACTTTATGCAAAACCAGACAAAGATCGCGAAGGCGATCGTTTGCCCGATAAGCGTCATGTTGATATTCACAGGGATGTACCTCTGACTGTATTCGTGGCGACCGGAGTGTGGCAAAACCGAGCGGAAAGCCGCCCGGCAGTGCTGTTATTAACCGGCAACAACGAAGATCAGGTACATCGCAATACCAACACCGATCATCGGAACGGCGTCAAGCAGACCGGCCATGAGGAAGGTTTTGGTTTGCAGCTGATCGCTCATTTCCGGCTGACGAGCGGTAGATTCGATAAGCTTGCCGCCCAAGATAGCGAAGCCAATGCCAGTACCCAGGGCACCAAGGCCGATCATGATAGAAGCGGCAATGTAGATGAGTTCCATGGTAGTACTCCTAGTTTTTCAAGTTGAGGTTGAAGGTTTGGGGTTAAGGCGTTGCTCAATTAGTGATGTTCGTGTGCAGAACTTAGATACACAACGGACAGCACGGTAAAGATAAATGCCTGCAGAACGATAATAAGGATATGGAAGATCGCCCACGGCACATCCAACAGCCAGATGGCCCAGAACGGCAACAGGGCAATCAGGATGAAGATAACTTCCCCGGCAAACATATTACCGAAAAGTCGCATAGCGAGACTGAAAGGCTTTACCAGTAGCGCAACAACTTCAAGGAGAAGATTGAAAGGAATTAGAGCCCAGTGGTTAAACGGGGTAAACGATAATTCTTTAGCAAAACCACCCACCCCTTTGATCTTGATGCTGTAGTAAATGATCAAACAGAAAACGCCAAAGGCCATGCCCAAGGTAGCGTTCGGATCGGTAGTGGGAACAATCTTCATGTAATCCACACCCAATCGTTTGAACAGTTCCGGGAAGTAGTCAACCGGAAGGATCTTGAGCGTGTTCATGAACAAGATCCAAACAAAAAGCGTCAGAGCAAGAGGTGCAATCTTCGAGTTCTTACCGTGAAAGGTCGCTCGCGTCATGTTTTCGACAAATTCGAACACCATTTCGACGATATTTTGCAACGTTCCCGGAACGCCGGTGGTGGCCACTTTACCCGCTTTACGGAAAACCCAGATGAACAGCAGGCCCATAGCAATCGACCACCCCATGGTATCAAGGTGAATCGCCCAGAAGCCCATTTCGCGCGCTTCTTCTGCAGAGTGGGCCAGCGACCAGCCGTTTTCCGGGTGCTTGCCAAACGTTAAGTTCTGCAAGTGGTGCTGGATATAGTAAGCCGGCGAGACTTCGTTTCCTGCTGCCATGGAACTATTACCTCAATCAGTTGGGCGGTGTTTGGGCATTAGCCAAGGTGCCAGCCAATGTGTCAGGACAACCGCTACGTAAGCACAAAAAAAGAAAGCGGGGTTTGAGGGGGGCACTGTGAGGAACACCGTAATAAACAGCACCACCGTCAAACCGAACTTACCCATTTCAGCACGAAAAAGACGCTTTGCACTTTGCGAGGCGCGAACCTGATGGTTGAGTACACCAGAGCGGGCGATAAACAGCCCGTTAGGTATTACCGCCAGAGCTATACCCAGTAAAGACGATAATGCGCCCGTGCTTCCCGATACGGCAAATCCAAGTAGCACGCTGGTTAACGCAACGCTTGCTTGTATCGTAACCAGTCGACGTATATACACCTGCCGTCGCGTGACTTCTCGCCGTTGCCGCATTTTCGTCGCTACTCTTGCACGGTGATTGTGATTCGTCATGAACCGCGCCTTACGTCAGCAAGCCTATGTTTACAGCTTGCACAAATCTTGCGCGATTATAGGGAAGCGCTATCGCCCCTTCAACCAAAGTCATTCGCTTTTTGCCCGTAAGATTGGCGACTTGCGACCAAAGGGGGAAAGAATATTCACATTTCACCCTTCGAGCCTATTTTTCTCGTTACTGAATATGACCGAGTATGCCATCGAGCTCTTCTAGGCTGGTGTAGCGGATGGTGAGCTTACCTTTGCCTTTTTGTCCGTGTTGAATCGATACGGGTGCACCGAGCTGCTCGCTTAAGCGCGTTTCTAACCGGGCGACATCTGGCGACGGCGTTTGGCGACTTTTAGCGCGCGCAGGCTCGCCTTGGGTTTGACGTTTTTTCACCAGGGTTTCTGTTGCCCGAACGGTAAGGTCGTGATTGACGACATCGTGGGCCACTTGACGTTGTTCGGCGCTATTAAGCGAAAGTAACGCGCGAGCATGGCCCATATCCAAATCCCCGCGCTCAAGCAGCGTTTGTACTTCTGGGTCAAGCGCGAGTAAGCGGAGTAAATTTGCTACTTGCGTACGCGATTTACCCACCGCATCGGCGATTTGTTGTTGGGTTAGCTCGAACTCTTCGCCTAAGCGCTTGAGCGCGATGGCTTCTTCTACCACGTTCAGGTTTTCGCGTTGAATGTTTTCAATCAACGCCAAGGCCAGGGCGACTTCATCGCTGGCCTCGCGAATAACCGCGGGAATAACGTCTAGCTCAGCCAGCTGGGCGGCTCGCCAACGCCGCTCACCGGCGATAATCTCATAGCGGTTTTCCGCCACCGGACGCACCACAATGGGTTGCATAACCCCCTGTGCGCGAATGGAATCGGCAAGTTCTTCCAGCGCTTCAGGCTGAATATCGCGCCGTGGCTGATACTTCCCGCGAACCAGTTGGCCCAGCGGCAAGCGCACAAGCCGATCCGGCTCACTTGTGGACGCTTCCGCCCTTGCCGGTGTGGAAACCGATGGCTCGGAATCGACCGGTACGGGATCGCCGATGGTGATGTCTAAACTGTCTCGGCGGCGGGCACCGGCGCCGATTAGGGCGTCGAGGCCGCGTCCGAGCGCACGTTTACGCGTCATTGTTTTCCCTCATGAAACGACGTTTGCCAACAGCGTCTGTTTAAAGCGTTAATCGACGAATCAACTCTTTAGCCAACACGCGGTACGCCTGACTGCCCCGCGAAAAGCGTGCATAGTGCGTAACCGGCAGGCCGTGGCTGGGCGCTTCTGCGACTTTGATATTGCGCGGAATGGTGGTTTTTAGCAGCGCATCGCCAAAAAAGTCGCGCAGCTGCTTATCCACTTCGCGCGTCAAGCTGGTGCGTTTGTCGTACATGGTGCGCAAAATACCGGACACGCTAAGCGCTGGGTTGATGTTTTCTTTGATCTGCTCAACCGTATCCAATAACGCAGAAAGCCCTTCAAGTGCATAAAACTCGCATTGTAACGGGATAAGAACACCATTGGCGGCGGTCAGCGCATTCACCGTGAGCATATTAAGCGATGGTGGGCAGTCAATTAGCACCACATCATAGTTAGCGCTCACCTCATTCAGCGCTGACGATAAACGGCTTTTTCGTGCTTCGCTATCCAGCAGCTCAACTTCGGCGGCGGTTAAATCACCGTTTCCCGGCAATACATCAAACCCCACTGGAAGGTTCTGCGCGATCACATCGCTTGCCTTGGCGTCACCTAACAGCACATCGAGCACGCTAACGTCTAATTCGTGTTTATCGATGCCGCTGCCCATGCTGGCATGGCCTTGTGGGTCAAGATCCACCAGTAGTACGCAGCGGCCAAGCTGCGCAAGACTCGCCGCCAGATTGACGGCGGAAGTGGTTTTGCCCACGCCGCCTTTTTGGTTGGTCAGGGCGATGATCTGGCTCACTTACGCAACTCCTTGTGGATTTACCAGGGCGGTACTAAAACCGCGAGGACAAGATCAGTAGCTGCCGCGTGGCGGCTTCAAACGGTACTTTAAGCGAATGCCGCGCTTTAATTTCGATATCAGCGGGCAACCCTTGTAGCTCGTCGTCAGCGCCGGGGCCTTTCATTGCTAGCCACTCGCCGTGGGCAGCGGGCAGTTGACATGTCAGCGTGACAAAATCCTTGATACTGGCAAAGGCGCGCGAAATCACCTGATCAAACGTAGCGGCGTCAAACTGCTCAACGCGAGTTTGTACGGGAGTGACGTTTTCAAGTCCAAGCTCCATGATGGCTTGACGCTGAAAGCGCACTTTTTTGCCGTTGCTGTCGAGCAGCGTAACGTTAAGCGCCGGGTTAAGAATCGCGAGCACCAAGCCGGGAAGCCCCGGCCCGGCTCCTACGTCCAATACGCGCGGTCCGTGCACAAACGGTGCCACCGCGGCGCTATCAAGAAGATGGCGCGCAACCATGTCATTCACGTCACGCACTGCGGTGAGGTTATAAGCCCGGTTCCACTTGTGCAATAGGGCCAAAAGACCCAGCAGGCGCTCTCGCTGCTCACTTGTGGTCGTTTGGCCTAGTGCCTCAAGCCCTTGGCCCAGGCGTTCGGCGATACCCTGTGGTAACGATGCGGTCAGCTTTGCCAGCGCGCTCATCCGTTGGCGACCTCGTTTTTTTCCACCAATCGGCGCTTTTTCAAGTGAATCAGCAAGACCGACACCGCCGCTGGCGTTACCCCAGAAATGCGCGCCGCTTGGGCGAGTGTTGCCGGGCGTGCCTCGATAAGTTTTTGGCAGATTTCGTTGGAAAGCCCTTCGACTCGTTGGTAATCCAAACTATCGGGGAGCGGTGTCGCTTCGTGGCGCTTGAGCTTGTCGATTTCGTCCTGCTGACGGTCGATATAACCCTGATATTTGGCCTGAATTTGCACCTGTTCGGTAACGGCGTCGTTATCTACCGCCTCACCTTCGATACCCGGTAACGTTGCGATATCGGCATAGGTAAGCTCGGGGCGCCTGAGCAAATCGCTTAAGCGATACTCCCGTGTTAACGCTTTGCCGGTTTTTTCGCCAAGGCGTTCGGCCGCTGGGGTATTGGGCTGCACCCAGGTGGCGGCGAGCCGTTGATTTTCTCGCTCAATGGCGTCGCGCTTTTGGCTGAAAGCATCCCAGCGGGTCTCGTTCACTAACCCCAATTCACGGCCGGTTTCAGTCAAGCGTAAATCGGCGTTGTCTTCGCGCAGCAACAGGCGGTATTCGGCACGCGAGGTAAACATCCGGTAAGGCTCTTTGGTGCCCATGGTGATCAGGTCATCGACCAGCACGCCCAAATACGCTTCATCGCGGCGCGGCCACCAGGCCTCCAATGCTTTCGCGCGGCGAGCGGCGTTCAAACCGGCAAGCAGCCCTTGTGCACCGGCTTCTTCATACCCGGTGGTACCGTTAATTTGCCCGGCAAAAAACAGGTTGTGGATAAATTTGGTTTCCAGCGAGTGTTTCAGATCGCGGGGATCAAAGAAATCGTACTCAATGGCGTAGCCTGGCCGCGTGATATGCGCGTTTTCCAGCCCCTTGATCGAGCGCACCACCTGAAGCTGAATATCAAACGGCAGCGACGTGGAGATCCCGTTGGGATACAGCTCGTTAGTATCTAAACCTTCTGGCTCGATGAAAATTTGGTGGCTTGATTTATCCGCGAAGCGATGGACCTTGTCCTCAATCGACGGGCAGTAACGCGGGCCGATGCCCTCGATCACGCCGGAGTACATCGGCGAGCGATCCAGGTTTTTTAGAATGATGTCATGCGTTTGCGTATTAGTATGCGCAATATGGCAGCTCATCTGGCGTGGATGCATTCCGCGGTTGCCGAGATACGACATCACTGGCGTAGGCGAATCTCCCGGCTGCTCTTCGAGGTGGGAGAAATCCACGGTTTTAGCGTCAAGACGTGGCGGCGTGCCAGTTTTTAGCCGGTCAACACGAAACGGCAGTGCGCGTAGCCGTTCGGCTAAGGCGTTGGAGGGAGGATCCCCGGCGCGTCCACCGCGACTTTGATTAAGCCCGATATGAATCACACCCCCGAGGAAAGTCCCCGTGCAAAGCACGACAGATTCGCCGTGAAAGCGAATGCCGGTCTCGGTTTCCACACCGCGAACGGTGTCGTTGTCCACGATCAAATCGCCCGCTGCTTGCTGGAAAATCGTCAGATTCGGCTGGTTTTCCAGCATGCTGCGGATAGCCGCTTTGTAACGCACCCGGTCAGCTTGAGCACGGGTAGCGCGCACCGCCGGCCCTTTGCGAGCATTAAGCACACGAAATTGAATGCCACCTAGGTCCGTGGCTAGCCCCATTGCACCGCCAAGTGCATCGATTTCTTTGACTAAATGGCTTTTGCCGATGCCGCCGATCGCGGGGTTACACGACATTTGCCCTAAGGTTTCGATGTTGTGAGTGAGCAGCAGGGTTTGACAGCCCATGCGAGCAGAGGCCAGCGCGGCTTCGGTCCCCGCATGGCCACCGCCGATGACAATCACGTCAAAGCGGTCAGGATAGTTCATGACACCTCGTCTTGCGCGTTTTAGCGCGACTTTATTCAGCATGCATCAGTAAGCCCGGCAGTATAAACCTCCTGTGGGTAACCGTCAGGTTTTTCTACACACGGATTTCTTCACTCGACCCACTATTAATAACAATATATTTATAAATAAAAGAAGTTTTATTGTTATTGTAATTACTGGTGTGGATAAAATCTGTGGAAAAGAGTTTTTATGTTATACATATCAATTGTTTACTGTGTGGGTAGATAAGTTAATAAAGCGCGTACTAGACGCGTACAAACGGTGCTAAGCTTGTGGATGGAAAGGCGATTTACCCACAGGTCAAATTACTGACGGCTTTTCCACCGCTGCATACCTGACTTGTTACCGTGGCTGTGAACAACCTCGCGTTTTCTCCACAATGGCAATTAAACACCGGCATGCGGACACTTAAGGCAGATACATGAAGGCGCAAAAAAATATTATCCACAGGCAAAAAAAAGCCTGTCACGAGGACAGGCGATAAAATAGAGCGATTTTTGGCGCTTTTCTTAGCGCTAATATGGCTAATTAGTGTTTTAAAACACGTGCCAAAAACGACTGTGTACGTTCGTGTTGGGGTTTATCAAATAGCTTCTCGGGTGGGCCTTGTTCGGTAATTTCCCCGTGGTGAATGAAAATTACCCGGTCGGCGACTTCGCGAGCAAAGCCCATTTCATGGGTAACAATCACCATGGTCATGCCCTCTTTTGCCAACTCGCGCATGGCGTCGAGCACTTCACCGATCATCTCCGGATCTAGTGCTGACGTGGGCTCATCAAAGAGCATTAATCTCGGTTCCATGGCCAGGGCGCGGGCAAGTGCTACACGCTGCTGCTGGCCGCCTGAAAGCTGTGCCGGGTACTTATCCGCCTGGTCGGAAATACCCACGCGCTCAAGTAGACGCTGGGAAGTTTCGAGGGCATCTGCACGGCTCCAACCGCGCACCTTCATCGGGGCAAGCGAAATATTGTCAATGACGCTGAGATGGGGAAAAAGGTTGAATTGCTGAAATACCATGCCCACTTCAGTGCGGATTTTTTGCAGTGCCTTGCCGCTTTTGCCGTGAGGTAATAGCGCTTTGCTATCCACCATCAGGCTACCTTGCTGAAACTCCTCAAGCCCGTTGATACAGCGAATCAGCGTGGATTTTCCCGAGCCGCTGGCGCCAATAACGACCACCACTTCGCCGGGCATAATTTCAAGCTCGATATCTTTAAGCACATGCAGGCTACCGAAGTGTTTGTTCAGCGCTTGCATGGCCACGATCGGTTGTGTCGTCTCGTTCATGTCCGCGTCCTTATTGTCCGGCTAGGCCTCTGCGCTCTAACTGGCGCAGGAGAATGGAGAGGGTCCAGGTGATCGCCAAATAAAGCAGAGCGACCATTAAATAGACCTCCATCGCGGTAAATGTCGTAGCAATGTAGATCTGCCCTTGGCGAACAAGCTCGCCCACGCCGATAACCGAAAACAGCGACGTATCTTTGATGCTGATAATGGCTTGGTTACCTAGCGGCGGAACCATACGGCGAAAAGCCTGGGGCCAGATGATGTAGCGAAACGCTTGTGTGCGCGAGAGCCCCAGTGAGAGTGAGGCCTCGCGCTGGCCGCGCTCAATGGACTGCACGCCACCGCGTACAATTTCAGAAATATACGCGCCTGAATTGATCGCAATGGCGGCGATCCCGGCGGTAAGGGCGTTGATAGGGCTGCCCAAAATTTGCGGTAACCCGTAGAAGATAAACAGTACTTGGACCAGGATCGGTGTACCGCGAAAAACTTCGACATACACAATAGCGGGCCAACGAAGCCAGCGTAGCGGGCTAATGCGTAGCAAGCCAAAAAAGATGCCGATAAAAAAACCAAAGGCAAGGCCGCCAAACGAAATCAATAGTGTCCAGGGAATCCCTGGCAGTAGGTGAGGGATTGAGCCGAACGCGGCGGCCCAATCAAATTCAAACGTAGCGTCCACGTGTGCTCTCCTAAAAAAGCCACAACATAACGACACAAGGCCGGGGGCGAGACCACCCGGCCCTGATGCGTATAAAAAGGAAGTATTGTCGTTAGCGATTAACGAATAAGAGAATTAGCGATGATTACTCATCGCTAGGGGTTTCGCCAAACCACTTGGTGTAGATCTCATCGTAGGTGCCATCTTTATGCATGTCAGCGAGTGCCTCGTTAGAGGGTTCTACCCAGTCACTGCCTTTATTGAAAACGATACCGTATTGTTGACCTTCGTAAAGTGGGCCAACCACTTTGGTACGTCCTTCGCCGCGCGTTTGCGTGAAGTAGCCTACGTTGGGGGCATCGTAGAAAGCGGCATCAACGTTACGGCCTAAAAGTGCCATGTACATATCTGAGGTGCCGGGATATGGGGTGACATCGGCGTCATCGCCAAACTTTTCGGTCAGATAGTCATAACTGGTGGAACCGATTTTAGTGGCGATGGACATGCCTTCGAGGTCGTCGATGGTGGTGACTTCGTTGTTGTCATCACGGACGATAATGCGCAGGCCGGAATCATAGTAGGGATCGGAGAAATCCACGATTTCGGCGCGCTCATCGGTAATGGTGATACCGGCGATGGCAATTTCCTGGCTGCCGGTTTGAACGGCGGGAATAATGCCGTTGAATTCCATGGTAGTGAGGTCGACCTCAAAACCAGCGCGTTCGGCGATTTCGTTGATGATGTCCATATCGAAGCCGGTCATTTCACCGGTTTCTTGATCCATCATCTCGAAAGGCACAAAGCTTGGGTCGGTCGCCACGTTAACGGTGGGCTTATCTTGGGCGACGGCGAGACTTGCGGTGCCTAAACCGAGCGCTACAGCAGCGGCGAGGGCGGTTTTTGGCAGGCTAGTGTGGAAAATTGCGGTTTTTTTCATGGTATTCCCCGTGCGTTATTGGCCTGAATGGCACGTCGATAGCGCTATGCAATGCGCTATCAAAACGGCCGTAAGACTGTTATTGACCTTTTTAACCTTGGCGAGAAACCACCATGGCGTCAAGTCACGGGGAGAAGCCGTGGTAAACGTTGCGTAGACGCAAGCGCGCTTGTGGGATTTACACCATAAAAGAGGCGCCACAGCCGCAGGTGGTGGTGGCGTTAGGGTTTTGTACGCGAAAACGGGCGCCCGCCAGACCCTCTTCGTAATCGACCGTGGAGCCCACCAAATATTGGTAAGACAGTGGGTCAACCACGAGTGACGCCTCGCCAAACTTGATCAAGGTGTCGTCTTCGGCGACGTTGTCGGCAAAATCAAACCCGTATTGAAACCCCGAACAGCCGCCGCCCGTCACGTAGACGCGCAGCTTCAACGTGGGGTTACTCTCTTCTGCAATAAGCGCCTTGATGCGTGTGCGTGCACTATCAGACAGCATCAGCGGCGTGGGGACAAAGGATTCGGCACTGCTCATGGAACCTCCCGCGAGCGTGAGGGAATATTGCTATTTAAAACGCAATTATGGGTAATTCCTAGTAAAACAGTCAACTTTATCGAGATATTAGCGTGCCACCGTTCAGGGCATCAGCGCTGGGGCGTCAAGGCCTAGCGTCTCTTTTAACCCGAACATCAGGTTAAGGTTTTGAATTGCTTGACCGGAAGCGCCTTTCACCAAGTTATCAATCACCGACAGTACCACGGTATTGCCGTTATCGGGGCGATGAACCGCCAAGCGGCAGGTATTAATGCCTTTTACGCTGCGGGTTTCCGGATGGCTGCCGGTGGGCATCACATCGACAAACGGCTCATTGGCGTAGCGCGCTTCAAACAGTTCTTGAAGTTCTTGTGCTTGAAGTTCTTGCGGCTCGGCCTTGAGCTTGCCATAGAGTGTAGCGTGGATACCGCGAATCATCGGCGTTAAGTGCGGCACAAAGGTAAGCCCTACACTGCTGCCTTGAATATCGGCTAGCCCCTGGCGGATTTCTGGCAGGTGGCGGTGGCCAGAGGCGCCGTAGGCTTTCATGGATTCGCTCGCTTCGGCGAGTAGCGATGGCACTTTGGCACCGCGCCCCGCGCCAGTAACGCCAGATTTACAGTCAGCAATAAGCTGCGTTGAATCAATTAGGCCGGCTTCTAACAGCGGCAAGTAACCCAGCTGTACCGCGGTGGGGTAACAGCCAGGCACGGCGATCAAGCGCGCGCGTTTGATCGCTTCGCGATGCATCTCAGGCAAGCCGTAAACGGCTTCATTGAGAAGCTCGGGGGCGCCGTGAGGCTGGTTGTACCAGTGACTCCACTCATCCACATCGCGTAGACGAAAGTCGGCGGATAAATCGATCACGCGGGTGCCATTTTGTAAAAGCTCACCGGCCAAGGCGTGGGCAACGCCGTGGGGCGTGGCGAAAAACACGGCGTCCATCGCGCCAAGCATTTTGGCGTCGGGCTCGCTGAAAGTGAGCGTGTTGTAGTGGCCGCGTAAGTTGGGGTACATATCGCATACCTTAACGCCTGTTTCCGAGCGCGAGGTGATCGCCTCGACACTAACTTCAGGGTGCTGGGAAAGCAGCCGTAAAAGTTCAACGCCGGTATAACCGGTACCGCCGACAATACCTACTTTAATCACACTCAACTCCTTACGGTTTGCGCTATTTGTGCCTCGTTGATAACAGTCTGAGCTTGAAAACAACCTGTTGCACGCTTTTTAGCTATGATACACAAGAGAGGGATAGGAAATAGAGTCGTCAGAAGCGTCGTAACAAGTGTGGTAACAAAAGAGCACAAGATTAAGAACAAGGATGGTGTGCGTGTCACGTTTTTCGCGGTCAGATTTTACCCTTGAGGGTTTTCGTCGCCAGCTCGCCAATGTGGATGCACTTCCGCAGCTTTGCGTGCTGGGGCTGGCGTCCGGGGTTATTACGGGGGCATTGATGGTGGGTTTTCGGCTACTGCTGGAAGCCGGTGCCACGCTATATATGCCGGAAGGCAAACCTGAGGCGTTTGAGGGGCTTTCTCCCTGGTTGCGTGCACTGTTACCTGTGATCGCCGTTACGCTCGTGGGGGGGCTGCTTTATCGGCAGAAAGCCAAAGCGCGCAATCTTGGCGTTAGTCATGTGATTGAGCGCTTGACCTATCACCAAGGGCGCTTTCCACTGTGTAACTGGCTTAACCAATGGTGGGTGGGCGTGGTGTCGGTCCTCGGTGGCCTGTCGGCGGGGCGCGAAGGGCCGGCGATTCATCTGGGTGCGGCAGCGTCGAGCGGTTTAGGCCAACAACTGCGCCTGCCGCACAATAGCCTGCGAGTGCTGGTGGCGTGCGGCACGGCAGCAGGTATTTCCGCTTCGTTTAACACCCCGATTGCCGGGGTCATCTTTGCCATGGAAGTGGTGATGATGGAATACACCTTGATGAGCTTCATGCCGGTTATTTTGGCATCTACCATGGGCGCATTGGTGGCGCAGTTGGCGTATGGCAGCGCGCCGGCGTTTAGTATTCCAGACGTCGCGCTGAATTCGTTTCTGAATTTGCCGTGGGTGGTTGTCATGGGGCTGGCGATTGGTCTCCTGGCGGGGCTTTTTATTCATGTTTCTCGTAGTGTGTGGATTCGACACCAGCCATTGTGGTTGCGCTTAGGCGCAACGGGCGTGTTAACCAGCGCGGTTGCCTGGTTTTTCCCCGAGGTGCAGGGGATCGGCTACGATAGCGTAGCGGCCGTGTTGGATAATCAGCTGACGATTTCCGTGTTGCTCGCGCTGGTGGTATTTAAACTGATTCTCACCGCGTTAACCGTGGCGGGCGGTGTGCCGATTGGCATTATTGGCCCAGTACTGGTGATTGGTGCTGCCGTTGGGTCACTTACCGGGCTATTCGGTGGGATTATTTGGCCTAATAGAGCGGCTGACCCGGCGATATTTGCCATGCTGGGAATGGCCGCGATGATGGGGGCTGTGCTACAGGCGCCGCTTGCGGCGTTGATGGCACTGTTAGAACTGACTCATACACCCAATATCATGCTGCCGGGGATGCTGGCGGTGGTGGTAGCGTGCCTCACCTCGCGCCAGCTCACCGGCTGCGAAGGTTTTTTTATCAGCTCGGTGCGTTACGGCTTGCATCCGCTTCAGCAGCCGCTGATGCAAGCGCTTTCACGGGTATCGGTACCGGCGGTGATGGAGCGCAGTGTGGTGCGTACCGAGCGTATGGTGTCCCACGCGCAGGTGCGCAAACTATTGCAAACTAACCCTGTTTGGATCGTGATTGAACGTTCGACGCGCGAGAAACCGGTGCTGGCGCTTAAAGCCGCGGAACTGGCCCGTTGGTTGATAGACCATGAAGTTTCTCAAACGCCGGAAGAAATCGCACAAGAGAAGATCGACCTATTGGAAATTCCGGGCAAGCGCCTAGAGATAGCACCCATCAGCCTGCAAGCCACCCTTTCCGAAGCGTTTATAACGCTGCAGAATGACGCCCTTGGCGCTCTTTATGTGGTGCATGGTTACCGGCCGAAGCAGCGCCGCATTTCGGGTATCATCACCCGTGGCGCCATTGAGCGTTATTATCAGTACTCCTATTCGCAGCACGCACAAGACAAAAACGCGGATACACCCAACGACACCTCAGACAGCAAGCGAGAAGGGGGACAGCGCTAAGCGACCCCTATGCGCAAGGAGCCACAATGTATTTATGGGTAAAAGCGATCCACTTGATCGCCATGGTCACTTGGTTTGCCGCGCTGTTTTATCTGCCGCGCTTGTACGTTTATCACGCCATGGCGCGAGATAAAAACGAGACGACCAGCATGGAAACGTTCAAAATCATGGAGCGTAAGCTCTACCGCGGCATTATGACGCCCTCCATGATTGTCGTGCTGATCTTCGGTGGCTGGATGCTGTTTCTCAACCCCGCTTGGCTCAGCCAAGGCTGGATGCACACCAAACTCTTACTGGTCGTGCTGCTGGTCGCGTATCACCACGTTTGTTTGATCTATTTAAAGCAATTCGCGCAAGATCGCTGCAAAAAAGGCAACGTTTTTTTCCGCTGGTTTAACGAGCTGCCGGTAGTGGCCCTGCTTATTATCGTTATTCTGGCCGTGCTTAAGCCGTACTGATGCGAAAGCCGCTACCCCCTGTTGTATTGGTATTAGCTGGCCATGACCCCACCGGTGGCGCTGGCATTATCGCCGATAGTGAAGCCATTGCCGCCGCCGGTGGCTGGGCGGTTACGGTGCCCACAGCCCTCACGGTGCAGAATCTTCACGATGTGCAACGCGTTATCCCTACCAGCCCGGATTCGATACTCGCGATGGTAGACGCGCTGGGTGAGTGGCCGGTGGCGGCGATTAAACTCGGATTGATCGCTGATGAAGCCACGCTTTTTGCGGTGGAAAAGGCCGTGCGGCGTTTTCCCGGTGTGCCGGTGGTGGCGGACCCGGTGATAAAAGCCGGCGGTGGAACTGAGTTATCCACACCCGCTTTGTGCCGAGCCTACAGACAGCGCTTGTTACCCCTTGTGGATATCTTAACGCCCAACCGTTACGAGCTTACCCAGCTGACACCGGACGTCCAGAAACCCGATGACGATACCGCCCGCGCGGTGGCGTTGATGTCACACGGTTGCCAAGCGATTCTAGTGACTGCCACTGATAACCCGCGCCCAGGCTGCGACCAGCAGCAAATTACCCACACCCTGCATATGCCCGATACCACACGTCAATGGCAGTGGCCGCGCCTGCCGGAACAGTTTCACGGCTCGGGTTGTACGCTGGCGTCATCGCTTGCCGCGCGTTTGGCCGTCGGTGAACGCTTACTAAGTGCCTGCGAGCAGGCGCAACACTTTACCTGGGAAAGTCTGTCACACGGCTATTATCAAGGCAGTGGCCAAGCGTTACCCCATCGCTTTTTTGACGCCCATTTTTTTACCCGATAAGTTTTATATAAACGTTTACATATAATCCATTTCTCATCACCGAGAGGACGCCATGACCACATCAGCCGAACTGTTTGACCGTGCCAGTCGCCATATCCCCGGCGGCGTTAACTCCCCCGTGCGCGCGTTTAAAGGGCTGCACCGCCCGCCGATTTTTATGGAGCGCGCCCAGGGCGCGTATCTGTTTGACGTGGAAGGCAACCGCTATGTCGATTATGTCGGCTCGTGGGGGCCAATGATTACCGGCCACGCCGACCAAGATGTGCTCGCCGCGGTGCGCGCGCGGCTGGATAACGGCCTCTCTTTCGGCACGCCGACAGAAATCGAAACCACCATGGCCGATTTGATTTGCGAGATGATTCCGTCGATGGAAATGGTCCGCATGACAAGCTCCGGCACCGAAGCCACCATGTCGGCGATCCGCTTGGCGCGCGGCTACACCGGCCGCGATAAGATCGTGAAGTTTGAAGGCAACTACCACGGCCACTCCGATTCATTGCTGGTCAAAGCCGGCTCCGGCGCGCTCACCCACGGCGAGCCGAGTTCACCGGGTGTGCCAGCGTCTCTTGCCGAGCATACGGTCACGCTGTCGTTTAATGACCCTGAAGGCGTGCAAGCCTGCTTTGACGAGATCGGCGATCAAGTCGCGTGCATTATTGTGGAGCCGGTGGCAGGCAACATGAACTGCATCCCGCCACAGCCCGAATTTCTTGAAACGCTGCGCCGGGTGTGTAACGAGCACGGCAGCGTGCTGATTTTTGACGAAGTGATGACCGGCTTTCGTGTCGCCCTCGGCGGTGCCCAGGCGCACTACAATGTAACGCCGGATTTAACCTGTTTGGGCAAGATCGTCGGTGGCGGTATGCCCGTCGGTGCCTTTGGTGGTAAGCGCGCGATTATGGAACAGATTTCCCCGCTTGGGCCGATTTACCACGCAGGCACGCTTTCGGGAAACCCGCTGGCGATGGCGGCGGGAGTGACACTATTGAATAAGCTTCAGGTACCGGGCTTTCACGATGCGCTGGCTCAACGCGTCGATACCTTACGTTTCGGCTTGCAAGAGCGGGCCGATGCCGCCGGTGTGCCGATGATCACGCAATCCGCTGGCGGTATGTTCGGGGTATTTTTCACCGCGCAATCGCGGGTGGATAACTTCGCCCAAGCCACTGCGTGCGACCCGGAAATGTTCCGCCGTTTCTTTAGCGCCATGCTGGATCACGGCGTGTATTTAGCCCCTTCCGCATTTGAGGCCGGCTTTATGTCCAGCGCCCACACTGCCGAGGATATTCAGCTCACTCTGGATGCGGCTGAAAAAGCCTTTGCGCTGATGGCGTCGTAACTGTAAGTCGATGTCAGGAGATTCCGATGACAGTAGACAGAACGTTGGTACTGGCCAGCGGTAATGCGGGAAAGTTACGTGAGTTCAACCAGTTGCTTGCGCCGCTGGGGATGGATGTGCGCCCGCAGGCGGATTTTGGCGTGGCAGATGTTGCCGAAACTGGGCTGACGTTTGTGGAGAATGCGCTGATTAAAGCACGGGCGGCGAGCGCGGCAAGTGGTTTGCCGGCGCTGGCCGACGATTCCGGCCTGGAAGTGGATGCCTTAAACGGTGCACCGGGGATTTATTCGGCGCGCTATGCCGGTGAGCCGAAAAGCGATGCGCGCAACAACGCCAAACTGATTGACGCTTTGCACGACGGCGTTGAAGGCCAGCGCAGCGGGCGCTATTGGTGTGTATTGGTGTATTTGCGCCACCCGGAAGACCCGGTGCCGATCATTGTGCAGCGCAGCTGGGAAGGCGAGATTCTCGCCCACCCACGTGGGGAGGGTGGCTTCGGTTATGACCCACTTTTTTGGCTGCCCGATCACGCCATGAGCGCCGCTGAAATGCCCGCTGAAAGCAAAAACCGTGTTAGCCACCGCGGCCGTGCGCTTAAGGCCCTGGTGGACATGCTAGAGGTGGAAACATCGCAGGTGGCGCATGGCTGAATTGCCGCCGCTATCGCTTTATATCCACACGCCGTGGTGCGTGCGCAAGTGCCCGTATTGCGACTTTAACTCTCATGAGTCCAATCATCGCGAGTTGCCTGAAGAGGCCTACTTGCGCGCACTGATTGCCGATTTTGATGCGGATCTTCCACTTGCCGCCGAGCGCCCGTTAGTCTCGATCTTTATCGGCGGCGGCACACCGAGTCTTCTGTCGCCGCGTTTTTATCATGTGTTGCTTGAGGCAATACAAGCGCGGTTATCGTTTGCCCCTGACATCGAAATCACCTTAGAAGCTAACCCCGGTACCACCGAGCAGCACCGTTTTACAGGCTATCGCGAGGCGGGCATTAACCGGCTTTCGCTGGGTGTACAGAGTTTTCATGCTGAACAGCTTGAAGCGCTGGGCCGTATTCACAGCGGCGAGGAAGCAGCTGCTGCCGTCGAGCAGGCAAGGGCGGCGGGTTTTCGCAACATTAATATCGATTTGATGCACGGCTTGCCAGGGCAGACCCCCGAACGTGCGCTTGCCGATATCGATCAAGCACTCGCGCTCGCGCCTGAGCACCTTTCCTGGTATCAAATCACTCTTGAGCCCAATACCGCTTTCCACTCTCACCCGCCCGTTCTTCCCGAAGAGGAGGCACTGTGGGAGATTCAAGACCAAGGGCACGAGCGCCTGGAAACCGCCGGTTTTTCACGTTACGAAATTTCCGCCTATGGCAAACCCGGGCGCGAAAGCCGTCATAACATGAACTATTGGCAGTTTGGCGATTATCTGGGTATTGGGGCTGGCGCGCACAGCAAGCTCAGCCATATGCGTGATAACAGCGAATGGGTCATTGAGCGACGTTGGAAAACCCGCCAGCCCGAGGCTTACCTGCAGCGCTTGGGTGACCTTCGCGGTTTTGTTGCCGGAAAACGTGAAGTCAACGTGGCCGAGCTTCCGCTTGAATTTTCTATGAACGCGCTGCGTTTGACCGACGGTGTGCCGATAGCCCTATGGTCGGCGTACACGGGTCAGCCAGAAGCTGTGCTAAATAAACGCTTACAAAGTGCCTACAAAAAAGGACTTTTAGAGGAAACAGCGAAAAGTCTTAGGGCATCCCCGCAAGGCCTACTATTCTTAAACGAGTTGCTGGCCGAGATCAGCGATGAATAATGAATTCTTTGTGACACATGAAGGAGTGAGTGATGCGTTTTTATCGTCTTTTAACGCCGATTGCGGCCGCTTTATTGGTGGCGGGTTGCGCCACCAATGACCCCTACGGTGGGCAAACGCAGCGCTCTAGCACCGCAACGGGTACCGGCATTGGTGCCGCTGTTGGTGCGGTTGCCGGGGCCCTTTCGGGTGATGGCAGCACCAGCCGCCGTGACCGTGCGCTTATTGGTGCCGCTGTTGGCGCGGCAGCCGGTGCTGGCGTAGGTGCTTATATGGATCGCCAAGAGAATCAACTGCGCGATAGCTTACAAGGCTCGCGTATCGAAATTGACCGCCGTGGTGACGAAATTGTGCTCAACATGCCAAGCAGCGTGACCTTTGGCTTTGATTCCAGTGAGCTAACCTCACAAGCACGCAGTTCGCTCAACGACGTATCTAACGTGCTGCGTGAATACACCGATACGCGCGTCAATGTTGCTGGTCACACCGATAGCACGGGCAATGCTAATTATAATCAACGCTTATCCGAGCGTCGCGCCCAAGCCGTGGGTGGCTATCTTAGCCAAACCGGGGTTTCATCCACACGCTTAAACATGATGGGTTACGGCGAGGACCAGCCTGTTGCCAGCAATAACACAGAGCAAGGACGCGCGCAGAACCGCCGTGTTGAGATTACCCTCACGCCGACGGAAGGCGCCCAGGACTATCAGGCTCAGTAATGATTAGTCTCAGTAACACGTATTAGCGCAATAAAACGATCCACAGCCGGTTACACTAAGCGGTTGTTAATAAGTGTTTAAACTTCAGCCCGCTACTTTTTGGCGGGCTTTTCTTTGGTTTTATTAATTTTTTAGGGTCACATGCTTTCTTATCAGCACGCCTACCATGCCGGTAATTTTGCCGATGTGCATAAGCATTTAACGTTATTTGCCGTCGTTGATTATTTATTACGTAAAAAAACATCCATTACATATATCGATACGCACGCCGGTCGTGGTGTTTATCCTCTTGTATCCAAAGAGAGCCAACGCTTGCAGGAGTATCGCGAAGGCGTTGAGAAACTCTGGCAAGCCAAGCGTACCCTTAACGACCCGCTTTTGCGGCAGTGGTGCGATGCCCTATCTTCCCTTCAACCCTCATCCGCGGCGATAACGCACTACCCAGGCTCGCCGTGGTGGTTGCATCAGCGTTTACGCGGGCAGGATACGCTGCAGCTTTTTGAGCTCCATCCCGGTGAGCACCGCTACCTAGAAGACCAAAGACTGAGTGAGAACGCCACGCGCACCTATGGTGATGGCCTGGCCGGTTTGACGCAGCGCTTGCCCGTGGCGACCCCACGGCTATGCGTGCTGATTGATCCCAGTTACGAACGTAAAGGCGAGTATCAAGAGGTTGTTGAGGCGGTGGTGCAGGCAATGAAAAAAGCGCGCCACGCCGTCGTCATGATTTGGTACCCGCTGCTGCCGGCGGCGCACCACCACGCGTTGCTTGAGGGGCTTGCTGCCAGCGGTATACGCAAAATCTGGCATAGCGTGCTCTGCCTTCGCTCACCTGGCGAACAGCGCCACGGTATGTACGGCAGCGGCATGCTGGTGATTAATCCGCCCTGGGGGCTAGATGAGCGCCTTGCGGCGGCTATGCGCGAAATGACGCCACTTTTAGGGCCATACTGCCACTACCGCGCCGACTGGTTGGTAGGGGAATAGCTGCGTGGGGCTAAAGGCATTATTTGCCGATGCAGAAGCTGCCAAAAATCTCACCGAGGAGATCATCGGCGCTAAATTCACCGGTAATTTCGCCTAACGCTTGTTGCGCGTCGCGCAGGTCTTCGGCAAGGAGCTCACCGGCGCCGAAGCCGTCTAACTGCGTTCGGCCCGCTTCTAGCGCAGCGTGCGCGCGGTCGAGGGCATCGAGGTGGCGGCGGCGGGCGGAGAAGCGTCCTTCGGTGGTTGCGGAAAACCCCATGATCTCTTTGAGGTGTGTTTTTAGCTTATCCACACCCTCGCCGGTTTTTGCCGAAAGCCGCAGCGTTGGATGCGCTGTGGATACGTCGATTTCTGCGGGTTCTTCGCTGGTATCGATTTTGTTGCGCACTAGCGTTAGGCGCCCGCGGTCTGGCAAGCGTTCGACAAATTCCGGCCAAATCGCCATTGGATCGGTGGCGTCTGTGGTGGTGGCATCAACGAGCAGCAGCACACGGTCAGCCTTTTCGATCTCCGCCCAGGCGCGGGCGACGCCGATTTTCTCCACCGCATCTGGCGTATCGCGCAGCCCTGCGGTATCAATGATGTGCAGCGGCATTCCGTCGATGTGAATATGTTCACGCAGCACGTCGCGGGTGGTGCCAGCAATATCGGTCACAATCGCGGTTTCCTGCTCGGTAAGCGCGTTTAACAGACTTGATTTACCCGCGTTGGGGCGACCCGCGATGACCACGCTCATGCCTTCACGCATGAGCGCACCCTGACCTGCGGCGGCGCGCACTTGAGTAAGCTCTTGCTCAACGCCGTTGAGCATGTTCGCGACGTTGCCATCGGCAAGAAAATCGATCTCTTCTTCGGGAAAATCGATCGCTGCTTCCACATAGATGCGCAGCTCAATTAGCCGCTGCACCAGTGCGTGAACCCGTTGAGAGAAATCCCCTTGCAACGAACGCACCGCATTTTCTGCCGCGGAGCGCGAGGTGGCGTCGATCAAATCCGCTATTGCCTCGGCCTGGGCAAGGTCGAGTTTGTCGTTTAAAAAGGCGCGCTCGGAGAACTCGCCGGGCCGCGCTAGGCGCGCGCCAAGCTGTACACAGCGCTCCAACAGCAGATCCATGATCACCGGGCCGCCGTGCCCCTGTAGCTCGAGTATGTCTTCGCCGGTAAAAGAGTTCGGCCCGGCAAAGAAGAGCGCAATTCCCTCGTCGATAATGTCGTTTTCACCGTTAAACGGCCCAAAGTGGGCGTAGCGCGGCCTGGGGCAGTGGCCGACAATCTCTTCGGCCAGCTGGCGGCTATCAGGGCCTGAAAGGCGAATAATTCCGACCCCGCCGCGCCCGGGTGGCGTGGCAAGCGCGGCAATGGTGTCAGCGGTATAGAGTCGTTCTGCCATGATGTTTTCCATGTTTTTCGCTGTATTGTGATTTCCTTCGCCCGCAAACGCCAGACCCCCGCACAAGGCGGGGGTCTGATTAACGTAAGCGAAGCGATTGGCTACTTGGTTCGCTTGCCTTTGCCGACGTTGGGATCATTCTCTATTTGGCGCGTAATAAGGTACTGCTGCGCCACTGAGATAATGTTGTTCACTACCCAGTAGATGACCAGCCCCGCCGGGAACCAAAGGAAGAAGAAGGTAAAGATAATTGGCAGCATCTTCATGATCTTCGCCTGCATCGGGTCTGGCGGTGTCGGGTTGAGCAATTGTTGCACGAACATCGACGCGCCCATCAGGATCGGCAGAATGAAGTACGGGTCTTTTATCGACAGATCCTGAATCCAGAACATGAACGGCGCATGGCGCAGCTCAACCGATTCCAGCAGCATCCAGTAGAGGGCGATAAAGACCGGCATCTGTACCAGAATGGGGAGACAGCCGCCGAGCGGATTGATCTTCTCTTTCTGGTAGAACTTCATCATCTCTTGCGACATTTTCTGACGGTCGTCGCCGTACTGCTCTTTGAGGCGCTGCATCTCTGGGCCGAGTTTTCGCATCCGCGCCATCGACTTGTAGGCTTTGGCCGAGAGCGGGAAAAGCACAAGCTTGACCAACACGGTTAGCAGTACGATCGACCAGCCCCAGTTGCCCACCACATCGTGGATTTTATCCAACAGCCAGAACAACGGGTTGGCGATGAACCACAGCCAGCCGTAATCCACGGTGAGCTCAAGATTCGGAGCGACTTGCTCCAGGTGGTCTTGAACCTTAGGCCCCATATAGAGCGTCGCGCCAAGCGTGGCTTCACTCTCTGGTGAGATCTGCTGAATCGGACCGGCAAACGCCGCGACGTTGCGATTACGTGAATCGGTGCTTGCATAGTAGAGGTTCTGCTGATCTTGCGGCGGCGCCCAGGCTGAGACGAAGTAGTGCTGAATCATCGCGACCCAGCCGCCTTCGGCCTCGCGGTTAGAAAACTCGCCGTTTTGGATCGTTTCGAAATCAACCTTCTGGTAGCGCTCTTCTGGCGTCGAATAGGCCGCCCCTAGATAGGAGTTCATGCCGATTGCCACGCCGCTCGATGGATCGGCGCTATTGTCGCGTGCTAACTGGCCGATAAAACGCGCGCTCACCGGTTCTTCAGTGTTGTTAGCGAGGTAATAGTTGACCTCAACCGCGTAGCTTCCGCGCTCAAACGTCAGCCGTTTGGTTATGTCAATGCCATTAATATCGGCACTAAGATCCACCGTTAGCTTTTCTTCACCGTCATGTAGCACGTACTTCGTTTTTTCTGGCGAGTAGGCAATACGATTTGCTTCATCATTAAGCTGGATACCTGAGCGTGCGACATAGCTGCGTAGCTGGTTGTCGGAGAGCAACACGTAATTGCGCTCAGCATTGAGGCTTAATTTATGCTGCGGTAACGCGGCATAGAGGATATCGCCGCCGAAAGGGTCGATACGCACATCAAGTACGTCGGTCGTGACGGCAATAAAGTCGCGGCTGTCCGTTTCACTTTCTTCAGCCGGCATGCTGTCGTCGATATCGCCCTGCTGAGTGCCGCTAGAGGGCACGCTAAGGCCGCCATCATCTTGCGTTGATTCTTGCGTTGCTTCTGGGGTCGAGCCGTTACGCTGTACGATTTCGGTGGAAGACGGCGTATCAACCGGCTGACTATAGTCCTGACTCCATTGAACAACCAAGAGGTAGGCTAAAACAGCCAATGGAATCAGTAGGATAAGTCGTTTTACGTCCATGAGGGTTCTGCCCGCTGGGTGGTGAACATGCTGATGGCGCAGTGTGATTTTACTCGACCTATGACACACAAAAGCCTGCCAAGCGGCAGGCCGAGGTCGAGCGGTAAAACGTAGCCGTCAAGCGTCACGTTGCGCTTCGCACTGCAGACGTTTCCACATGCCGTGTAGCTGGCGATGTAACGTTTCGTTATCGAGATCATCAACGCCTCGTCGTGCCAGAACCACGATATCAACCGCAGGTAACTGGTGTTGGCGTAAGCGAATAGATTCCCGTACGAGCCGTTTGAAACGGTTGCGTTGCACGGCAAGCTTCACATTCTTTTTGCTGACCACAAGCCCAAGTCGGGGATGCCCGAGAGTATTCCAGCGTGCTAGTGCCATCATACCCTTGCCATGAACTTTAAGATCAGCGTGTTCGAAAACGTGACGGAAATCCTCGGGGCTGAGTAGTCGTAAGCGCCGAGGATAGCCTTGACTGAGCACACGCAATCCGAAATCAGGCGCTCAGACGCTTGCGGCCTTTGGCACGACGGCGTGAGATCACGGCACGGCCGTTTTTGGTTGCCATACGAGCACGGAAACCATGCGCGCGCTTGCGCTTAAGAACGCTGGGTTGAAAAGTGCGTTTCATAACTCGTTATTCCCACGTGGTTTTTGGACAGAATGTCGATTTTAAGAGACCTAAACCAGCAGGCACTGGCATAGGGAGATCCAATTCAAGACCGGAAATTGTAGAGCCTTACCGCGATAGGTGCAATTTTTTTGTCGAGCCACCGTGATGGTGTTATGCGCCGTTATGCTTCGTTCTGATCAAAATGACACTGTAATTACTATAATAGTATTATTTAAATATAGCTGTTATTAATAGTGGGGATATGATTTGTGGATAAGTGGTTTTAATCATTTATTAACAATTATTTAGATGATTTAAAAATGTGTGGATAAGCGGTTATTTAACAGGGGAGTAGCTGTGGGAAAGCGGTGCAAAAGCAAGGATAAATCGCGGCTATTAAAAAGCCTACCATGCTTATTCAAGGGGTGTTTATGACTTGGTAAGAGGGTTATCCACAGAAAATATTTAGCGGTGCGCTGTGTGGATAACTGGCTTTTGGGGCGCTACAATGTTCGGCCGTTTTCAACCGAAGGTGAGTTGAGTGTCTCTCGCGCTATGGCAACAGTGTCTGGACTATCTACAGGACGAACTGAATTCACAGCAGTTCAATACCTGGATACGTCCCCTTCAAGCAGAGGAGGGGGAGTCCAACGAGCTGCGCTTGTTAGCGCCTAATCGCTTTGTACGCGATTGGGTGAGTGACAAGTATGCCAAGCGTATTAGCGAACTGATACGAGAGCTTGCGCCGAGCAAACCGCCAAAAGTGAGCTTAACGGTAGGTAGTCGCCGCGTAGCTGCTGCGCAACCCCAGCCGCGTGATCTTGGTAACCCGGTTTCCGCATCGCCGACACAACCGTCAGCACCGGCAGTGAGCACACCGCCGCGCGGCGATATCGCCGACGAGCGCGAGATTGATCAGCTGCGCGAAGAGCAGGCGTCAAGGCGCCCCAAGGAGCGCCAAGTTCAGGTAGAAGGGGGGCTGAAACACAATAGCGGCTTAAACCCCAATTTCACCTTCGACACGTTTGTAGAAGGTAAATCTAACCAGCTGGCGAGAGCCGCCTCGCGCCAAGTGTCAGAAAACCCCGGTGGGGCTTACAACCCGCTTTTCTTATACGGTGGCGTGGGTCTAGGTAAAACTCACTTAATGCACGCGGTAGGCAATGCGCTGGCCGTCCGGCGCGAGAATGCGCAGGTGGTGTACTTACACTCTGAACGCTTTGTTGCCGATATGGTGAAAGCCCTCCAGCTAAATGCGATTAACGACTTTAAGCGCTTTTATCGCAGTGTGGATGCGTTACTGATTGATGATATTCAGTTTTTCGCCGGTAAAGAGCGCTCTCAAGAGGAGTTTTTCCATACGTTCAATGCGCTGTTAGAGGGTGGGCAGCAAATGATCCTGACCTCTGACCGCTACCCCAAAGAGATTAGTGGCGTCGAAGAGCGCTTAAAATCTCGCTTTGGTTGGGGGTTGACCGTTGCCATTGAGCCACCAGAGCTTGAGACGCGCGTGGCCATTTTGATGAAAAAGGCCGAGCAGACCAAAGTGGATTTGCCTCACGATGCGGCCTTCTTTATCGCCCAAAAGATTCGTTCCAACGTGCGCGAGTTAGAAGGGGCGTTAAAGAAAGTAATCGCCGATTCCCACTTTATGGGCAAGCCAATCACCCAGGATTTTATCCGTGAATCACTAAAAGATTTGCTCGCGCTGCAAGATAAGCAGGTCGGTGTGGATAATATTCAGCGTACTGTGGCTGAGTATTACAAAATTAAAATTGCAGATTTGCTCTCCAAGCGGCGTTCGCGTTCGGTTGCTCGCCCACGGCAAGTGGCGATGGCGTTGGCCAAAGAGCTCACTAACCATAGCCTGCCGGAAATTGGTGATGCTTTCGGTGGGCGGGATCACACGACGGTATTGCACGCCTGCCGTAAAGTAAAAGCCTTGCAAGAAGAAAGCGCGGATATCCGTGAAGACTACAAGAACCTGCTGCGCTTACTGACTAGCTAATCACCGACTAAATCTGTTATCGATCTAATCTGTTATCGACAACCGTGTCACCGACTATTTTTGGAGCGCCGATGAAATTTTCCATTTCCCGTGAGGCACTGCTGCGTCCGCTAACATTGGTGGCCGGGGTGGTCGAGCGCCGACAAACGCTTCCCGTGCTCTCTAATGTGCTGATCGAAATCGAAGGCGATCAAGTCGCCCTTACCGGCACGGATTTAGAAGTTGAGCTGGTGGGACGTACGGTGGCCAGTCACGTTGAGCAGGAAGGGGCAGCGACTGTACCGGCACGTAAGCTGATGGATATTTGTAAATCGCTGCCGGAGCAGGCCGAAATACAGCTAGCGGTAGAAGAAGGACGTGCGGTGCTTCGCAGTGGTCGCTCACGTTTTACGCTGTCGACGTTGCCGGTAGCCGAGTTTCCTAACATTGAAGATAACGAAGGCAGCCAAGAGCTTAGCGTTCCGCGGGGTACGCTGAAACATCTGATTGAGTCGACGTCTTTTGCGATGGCGCAGCAGGATGTGCGCTACTATCTCAACGGCATGCTGTTGGAAATCCAAAGCAATTTGTTACGCGCTGTAGCCACTGATGGTCACCGCTTATCGATGTGTTCGCGCTCAGTCGAGGTGACCGTTGAGCAGCCACACAAGCTGATTGTGCCACGCAAAGGAATCCTTGAGCTTGCACGCCTCTTGGACGATAGCGATGAGCCAGTGAGCTTAACGCTAGGTTCTACGCATATCCGTGCGCATACCGGCGATTTCACCTTCACGTCTAAGCTAATCGACGGCAAATTTCCGGATTACGAGCGTGTTGTACCGCGCAACGGCGACAGAGTGTTATTGGCAGAGCGTGCCGCGTTACGTCAAGTGCTATCGCGTACGGCGATTCTATCTAACGAAAAGTACCGGGGTGTTCGGCTTTATCTAGAGCCTAACAACTTAAAGGTAATGGCCAATAATCCCGAGCAAGAAGAAGCCGAGGAAAATATTGCCGTCGAATATAACGGACCCTCGATGGAGATTGGTTTTAACGTGGGTTATCTCGTTGATGTGCTAACGGTGCTTGATGAAGAGCGTATGCAGATGACGTTCGCCGACCCCAACAGTAGCGCGCTAATGGAAGAGCCCGGTGGAGGGGATGCGCTATACGTTGTGATGCCCATGCGGTTATAAGTACTCAACTCATTAACGTGATGCTGGATTCGAATATTGTTATGGCGGTGTCTCTTGTTTTAGAAGGGACGCCGCCTTCGTGTATTTATTGGCAGCGGCAATGAGTATTGAGCTGTTAAATTTTCAGGGGCTGCGAAACCTTGCGCCGGTTACGATGGCACCTTGCGCACGTATTAACGTGATTAGTGGTCTCAATGGTAGCGGCAAAACGAGCCTGCTTGAAGGTATTCATATTCTGGGGATGGGGCGTTCGTTTAGAACGCGTCAGCTCAAGCATGCGATTCAGCAGGACACGGCACAGATGACGTTGTTTGCGCGTTTATCCGGGGACCCCCCAAGCACCCTTGGCGTGCGCCGCTTGCGCGACCAGCGTGAGCTGGAGCTACGCTTAAAAGGCAATAAAAATACCCGCCTGGCCGAGCTTGCAGAAACATTGCCGCTTCAGTTGATTAACCCTGATGCGTTTCGGTTGCTTGAAGGTTCGCCCGCGGGCCGGCGTGAATTTCTCGATTGGGGTGTGTTTCACGTGAAACATGACTTCCTAACGCTGTGGAAGCGGGCGCGTCGGGCGTTGAAACATCGGAATGCCCTTCTTAGGCGTGGTAGAATAGCCCCTTATGAGCTGGACGTTTGGGAGCATGAGCTAGCCAATAGTGGTGAGCTGATGGATCAACGGCGGCGAGAGTGGTTTAGCGCATTTTTACCCGTTTTTGAAGACACGCTTTCGACGCTGCTGCCGATGAAAGGGTTAACACTTCACTACGCACGCGGTTGGGATAAAAAGCGCGCTTTGGCCGACGTATTGACATCAAGCCGCCCAACCGATCAGCAAATGGGGTTTACCCAGCAAGGGCCGCAGCGCGCGGATTTGCGGATTAAAATCCACAAGCAACCGGCAATCGAGGTGCTTTCCAGAGGTCAACAGAAACTTGTTGTGAGCGCGTTGAAGCTTGCTCAAGGGCGATTTTTGGAAAGCAGCGTCAATCGGCACTGCGTGTATTTAATTGATGATTTGCCCGCTGAGCTTGATGAAAAGCATCGCCAGCGGTTTTGCGAACTTCTTGAAGCGATGCAGTGCCAAGCATTTATTACCAGCGTCGAACCGACCGCCTTAAATAACCGATGGCTTTCTGGCACCACGGTGCAAATGTTTCACGTGAAACATATTGAACAGGAAAACGCGTTGGCAGGAGAAAGCCTGTCGACGCTAAGTCAACTGGTGAGCGATAGCACATTGTGACTCAGTGTTGACAACGGTGTCAGATAAACAAGGCGATACGGACAAATAGACTTCACGATGGAGTGATTAGTCAATGAGCGAGCAAGCTTACGATTCATCAAGCATTAAGGTGCTCAAAGGGCTGGACGCAGTGCGTAAGCGTCCTGGCATGTATATCGGTGATACCGACGACGGCACCGGGCTACACCACATGGTGTTTGAGCTGGTGGATAACTCCATCGATGAAGCGCTGGCAGGTCAGTGCAGTGAAATTCGCGTGATTATTCACCCAGATGAAACAGTCACGGTGACTGATAACGGTCGCGGTGTTCCGACCGAGCTGCACGAAGAAGAAGGCGTTTCCGCAGCTGAAGTGATTATGACCGTGCTGCACGCAGGCGGTAAGTTTGATGATAACTCGTATAAAGTCTCCGGCGGCTTGCACGGGGTGGGCGTTTCCGTGGTTAACGCACTTTCAGAAGAGCTGCGCCTAACGATTTGGCGCCAAGGCGACGTGTTTGAGCAGGTGTATCGCCATGGCGTACCACAAGCGCCTCTTTCCGTTGTAGGGCAAACCGAGCAAAGCGGTACCAAGGTGCACTTTCGCCCATCGACTGAAACCTTTGCCAATATCGAGTTTCACTACGACATTTTGGCTAAGCGCCTGCGGGAACTGTCGTTTTTAAATTCGGGCGTTGCGATTCGCCTAACAGATGAACGCAGCGGAAGAGAGGAGCTTTTTCATTACGAGGGTGGCCTTAAAGCTTTTGTTAATCACCTCAATAAGAACAAAACCGTATTGAATCCGGTATTTCATTTCAACGCCATACGTGAAGATGGGGTTGAAGTTGAGGTGGCGATGCAGTGGAGCGATGCCTTCACTGAAAACATCTTCTGTTATACCAACAACATTCCTCAGCGTGACGGCGGTGCTCACTTAGCGGGCTTTCGTGCGTCGCTGACCCGCACCCTTAACCACTATATCGAAGCGGAAGGGCTGCTGAAAAAAGCTAAGGTGAGTACGGCGGGTGATGACGCGCGGGAAGGCTTGACGGCGATTATCTCCGTCAAAGTACCTGATCCGAAATTTTCTTCGCAGACCAAAGACAAGCTTGTCTCCAGCGAGGTAAAAACCGCTGTTGAACAGGAAATGGGGCGTCTGTTTTCGGATTACTTGATCGAGAAGCCGAATGAGGCCAAAGCGATCGTCAACAAAATGCTGGATGCGGCACGCGCACGTGAAGCGGCGCGTAAAGCGCGCGATATGACGCGACGCAAAGGCGCACTAGACATCGCCGGGCTGCCGGGTAAGCTTGCCGACTGCCAGGAGAAAGATCCAAGCCTTTCAGAAATTTATTTAGTGGAGGGTGATTCAGCTGGCGGCAGTGCGAAGCAGGGGCGCGACCGTCGCACTCAGGCGATCTTACCGCTCAAGGGTAAAATCTTGAACGTTGAGAAAGCCCGCTTTGATAAAATGCTCTCTTCTGCGGAGGTGGGTACGTTAATCACCGCGCTAGGTTGCGGTATTGGTCGTGAAGAGTTCAACCCGGATAAGCTGCGCTATCACTCGATCATCATCATGACCGATGCGGACGTTGACGGTTCGCACATCCGCACGTTGCTGCTGACGTTTTTCTTCCGTCAGATGCCGGAGCTGATTGAGCGGGGTCACGTGTTCATTGCCCAGCCACCGCTTTATAAGATTAAGCGCGGCAAGCAGGAGCTCTATCTTAAAGATGAGCAGGCGATGGTGGATTACTTGACCACCACCGCGCTTGATGGTGCGCGTCTCTATGTGAATGCCGATGCGCCGGGTATTTCCGGTTCGCAGCTGGAAGCGTTGGTGAATCAATACCGCAACGTCATGAAGCGCATTGACCGGTTATCGCGCGTTTATCCTATCGAAGTGCTTAAGCAGGTAGTGCACGCGTCGCGTCTAGACGGTGAAGTTAGCCTGAAAGATCGCGTGACCATGCAAAACTGGATCGATGAGCTGCAAAAAGCCATGGATGATCAGGTCGCTTATGAAGGTGGCCCGCGCTATCACTTCCACCTCAAAGAAGATTACGAGCGTGGTTTGCTACTTCCTGCCGTATCACTTATTGCTCACGGGGTGACCACGGATTATACGTGGGGACTGGATTTCTTCGAGAGCTTAGATTATCCCGCAATGGTGGCGTTAGGTGAGACCCTAGACGGCTTGCTAGAAGAGGGCGCCCACATTGCTCGAGGTGAGCGCCAGAAGTCGGTATCCACGTTTGCCGATGTGCTGCAGTGGTTGATGCAAGAGGGCCAGCGAGGCCTTTCCGTGCAGCGTTACAAAGGGTTGGGTGAGATGAATCCTGATCAGCTCTGGGATACCACCATGGACCCAGAGACGCGGCGTATGCTGCGCGTCAATATCGAAGACGCCGTTGCCGCTGATATGATGTTCAATACCTTAATGGGCGATGAGGTAGAGCCGCGCCGAGACTTTATTGAATCTAATGCGCTGGTTGCGAACCTCGATATTTAAATGACAGCTTAAGTGTTTCACGTGAAACATTTGTCATTGAAACAACGGGTACAAGGCTTACAGCCTTGTACCCGTTCAATTTAGGACACAGGATTTTCGTTAATTAGCCAGTCTGCAAAAGCGCTTAGATCATCAAATACCTGCGCTTTTTCTAAACCTATTCCCTTCGCTTCGGTTTTTTGGCCTTTCCCCGTTCTGACCAATATCGAGTGGCAGCCCACCGCTTCACCCGCTTGCAAATCGCGTAAGCTATCGCCAACCATCCAGCTTCCTTCTAGTGTTTTGCGTCCAAGTTTTTTCTGGATGTCCTCAAGTAACCCTGGCAGTGGCTTACGGCAGTGACAGATATCATCGGGACCATGGGGACAGTAAGCAATATGAGCAATCTCACCGCCTGCGTTGCTGACAAGCTTTTGTAAGCGCTTATGCATCGTCCCAAGCGTCTTTTCATCGTAATAGCCGCGTGCAATGCCCGATTGGTTAGTTGCCACGGCAAGGGTGTAGCCTGCTTTATATAACCGAGCCATAGCGTCAATAGCACTAGGATAGGGGATCCATTCTGCGAGTGATTTGATATAAGCATCAGAGTCTTGATTGATGACGCCGTCACGGTCGAGAATGATTAAGCGTTCGGGAAGTAAAGACATTGAGGGTCTCGGACAGTCAGATAACGTCAATCAATTATATATGTTTCACGTGAAACATCCTTTGATAAGCCCAGGGTAAACAGAGATCACACTGGTCACTCTACGTTTTTCGGAAAGTGACCTTGCTGAAAGACGTCAGGGATCAATGGTTCGGACAGTTTTAAAGAAAGCCTGATGCTCAGATAATAGGGTCTCTGACAACACCACGACCCGAGCACAGGCTTTCACGGAAGTAGTCAACACGGTCTTGTAGCAGATGTCCAGTCTCAAAAAAGCAGGGCTCCCGAATAATCGGTTTCGTATAGACAGGTAGTTACGTAACCTACCTCATCTTCAACAAGATGAGGTGTGATATGTCTTCGGATCTGATTCCCCATCTATCGCTCATCAAGGACTCTTGCGCCGACAAAAACAAGCCATACCCCTTGGAAGAGATTCTACTGCTGTGCATCTGTGCTGTCATGAGTGGCGCCGATGGGTGGTATCAATAGCCATCAGAATTAACCACCTAGCGGTCATTAATTTTGACCCACCCGTGATCGTCAGCTGAGCGTCTTCTGCTTCAGCCGGTAGCTTTCCCCGCCGAGCAGGTAGAGAGGCGAGTGGTGGATGATCCGATCGACGATCGGCACCGCCACGTTGTCATCGTGGAAGAACTCCCCCCAGCTGGTGAAGTCCTTGTTGGTGGTGATGATCAGCGACCGGTGCTCGTAGAACCGGTTGATCAACTGGAACAACGCGTAGCGCGCCTGACGGCCCATTGGCAAGTACCCCAGCTCGTCGATTACCAGGGTGTCTACCTTGGCGAGCCTGTGGAGCGCCTTCTTCAGCTCGCCCTTCATCTCGGCGATTTCCAGTTCCTCGACCAGATCCAGCGCATTGCGGAATAGTACTCGGTAACACGCCTCGATAGCCTTCTGGCCGATCCCGATGGCTAGGTGGGTCTTGCCCACGCCCGGTGGCCCGATGAACACCAGGTTCTCGCGGTTGTCGAGGAAGGCGAAGTCGAGCAGGGCGTTAACCTGACGCTTGGTGATGGTGGTCTGGTGCCGATAGTCGAAGCCTTCCAACCGCTTGTCGCTGGGTAAGCTGGCCTGGCGCCTTGGCCAGTCGGGCCGCTTCCAGGCGTGTTTTCAGACCACTGGCGGTGAGGCACTCGCGGGTGACCCAGTCGCCGATCAGCGCCAGGTCAAGCGCCGCTTTGTTCGCCTTCCAGTAACTTCCTCGCCCCCTCCCCCTGCAGCTGCTCCTTGTAATGGCGCGGCATGGCGTCGCGCAGGCGAGCGCAGAGCTGACGCCGACGTAGGAAAGGCGCGAGTAGGAAAGCACGAACACCACGAAGTAGACCGTGCGCGGCTCGCCACCGATCTGAACCTCACGCAGTTCACCGGGATCCACCTGACACTGCAGGCCGGGCATCATGTCGAGTACCGGTTCGTAATAGCGGCGCTGACGACTGACGACTGACGACTGACGATGGGGGTGGGCGTAGCGGCGCAGGGAGCGCTCGGACACGTACAGTTCCCCGACCTTCTCACGCAACTTGCGGGCGACCTTGACGCTGCTCAGGCGCGGGAAGGTGCGCAGCAGATAGGCGATGTAGTCACGGTGAGCATCAAGTTTCTTCTCCCGCTCCCGGTTCGACTGGGCCGCCTCTATCGCCGCCATGTCCTGGCGCAGATACTTATGCATGGTGTTGCGGGAGATGCCCAGCGCATGGCCGATGACACGGATGGACAGCCCCTGTCCGTCGTCATGTAGTGCTTTGATCTTGTGAATCATTCCCCAGTCCTTCACGTCTCCGTCCCGACTCTTGGCTGAGTCGACACGGTAGGTGGATGGTGGCAGCAGTGCTACCTCGGGGTGGGCCAACAGCGTTGGCCATTACAGGGTCAGTTTACTTGGCCACTAACAGGTGGGCTTTGGTGACGTAAGTCGATTCACGCTAGCAGGCAACATGAACGAGACGCAGGTGTATACCGCTATTGTGAACAGCGCGCATTTCAAACGCGATCTGCGGGTGGTGTATTTAGTCAAGCGTTGTGGCAGCAAGGTGGAAACCGACTTGGTGTTTTCGACGGATACGTCGCTGGACGCCATGACATTAGTGACGTACGACAAGGCGCGTTTCCAGATTGGTTTCTGTTTCGCGATGCCAAGCAGTTTCTGGGGTTGAACGACTGTCAGGCACGCAAGGAAAAGGCGCTGCACTTCCATTTCAACGCGTCAATGACCGCGCTGAACTTACTCAAGCTTGAAGATCGGCAGCATTAATCAGGCGATAGGCGAGTGATTGCTATCGCCCGCTGGAAAACCCGAAAAGCCAACGCGCATCTGCCAAAACGCTTTGAGATATAGTCGGATGTTGTGTATGGAGGACAGAAGGAAGGGTGGCGTATCCTGTTGATTGATCACGACCAAGATTTCAACCAACACAAATGGATACGCCATGACAGATTCTACCCTCCAAGCCATG
>NZ_JAMJPJ010000023.1 GCF_023555005.1 Halomonas llamarensis
CCACGGCTACGTAAAAGAGACGCACAAAACACAGCATGATAGATCGCCAGTTACGCCTGACGACCATAGCGAGCGGGAACCACCTGATCCCTTGCCGAACTCAGTAGTGAAACCGCTCAGCGCCGATAGTAGTGTGGGGCCTCCCCATGCGAGAGTAGGTCATCGTCAGGCACTTATCCGAAAAATCCCCCCGGGCTCAGGCCCGGGGGGATTTTTTTGTTCTAAAGTGGAGATAAAACAACGTGACTCTTAGCTGATTCGATTAAGAGTATTAATATTTTTTGTGTGACTCATGCCGACTCCATAAAAATTTTTCTGCTTCAATAATAAGATAGATAAAAATGCTGCCAAGTAAGATCGCTAGCCAATGAGTTAACGATAGCGCTTCGCTGCCAAAAATAAACTGCATGAAAGGGAAGTATGTGAAGGCGAACTGTAGCAGCATGATCAATGCAATAGAAATCCAAACGGGTCGACTGCCGAATATACCCGAGATGGATAATGTGCTATTTATCAAAAAGCGGCTATTGATCAAGTAGGCAGCACTGCCGGTAACTAGCATATTGACAGCACCAGCTCGAGCTAGCTCCTCGCTTCCACCTTGGTTAAGTAACCAAGTGAAAATACTAAATACGCCCGCCAGCAGTAATAGTGACACGAACACAACACGCCAAAGCAAAAACAGATCGAGTAGCGGTGCCTTAGGGTTTCTTGGGCTACGTTGCATTAAGTCATTTTCACCCTCTTCAAACGCCAGTGCTAGGCCTAAGGTAATAGCAACGACCATGTTAACCCACAATGCTTGCAACGGTGTGATGGGTAGAATAGAGCCCGATAGCACAGCGAGCATAATCGCGAGGCCCTGTGCCCCGTTAGTCGGGAGGATAAAGGTGATCGTCTTGCGGATATTGTCATATACCTTGCGACCCTCTTCGACAGCGCGGACGATAGTGGCAAAGTTGTCGTCTGCTAGCACCATCTCAGAGGCGTCCTTAGCAGCTTCTGTTCCCTGAATGCCCATGGCGACGCCGACATCGGCACGCTTGAGTGCAGGACCGTCGTTGACACCGTCACCGGTCATTGCACAAACGCCACCACAGGCCTGCACGGCCTGCACGAGGCGCAGTTTGTGCTCAGGAGAGACACGCGCAAAGACATCGGTATCGAGAATAATACCCTCAAGTTCTTTGTCCGACATGCTCTCAAGTTCTCGTCCGGTGAATGCTTTTTCGGTCTGGGAAAAACCGAGCTGTTTGGCGATGGCAAGGGCGGTGGAGGCGTGGTCGCCAGTAATCATGACTGGGCGAATGCCAGCTTGTTGGCAAAGTTTCACGGCTTTGATGGCTTCATCTCGTGGTGGGTCTAAGAGGCCAATAATACCCAGAAAGCGCAAACCACTCTCAACATGGTGATGCTCTAATTTGTCAACGTTGCTGGTGAGCTTGTCGGCAATAGCTAGTACACGCAGCCCTTGCGATGACAAGTCGTGAATGCGTTCCTCCCACTGGTTATAATCTATTTCCACATCGCCATCCAAAGTGCTCTCCGTCGCGCACATTTCCAACAGACGATCCGGCGCACCCTTGACCAGTATGCGATGCTGGTCACCACTTGGGTGTAGCGTGGCCATGTATTTGTGTTCAGACTCAAACGGGATGGCATCTAGGCGTTTGTAGTGTTTTCGCAGTTCGCGAGCGTCGATTCCCCCTTTGGCTGCTGCCACTACCAAAGCTCCTTCGGTTGGATCGCCTTGGATATAGTAATGTCCTTCCTCTTTGGTGAGCTCTGAATCATTGCAAAGAACACCAACCTCAAGAAAATCGCGTAGTATTTGATCTTTTTCGATATCAATACTATGAGTGTCTCGTTTACCGTCTCTTTGCATAGGGTGGAAGTCGCCATCGGGAACGAAGTCGATACCTTCAACTCGGTACTGTTTATTACCAAGCCAGAGCGCCTGAGCAGTCATTTCGTTTCGAGTTAGTGTGCCGGTCTTATCAGAAAAGATGGTCGATATGGAGCCTAAAGTTTCTACCGCAGGTAGGCGACGCACAATAGCATTATGCCGTGCCATACTCTGCACACCAAGAGCTAAACCGATAGTAACAATTGCCGGCAGGCCTTCTGGGATAGCGGCAACAGCAAGCCCCACCGCAGCCATAAACATTTCAGAAGGAGGGCGTCCGTGAATGATGACGCCGAATAATGCCGTAAACGCGGCTGCCCCCAAAATAAAAATCGCGAGCACACGACCAGCACGGTCTAGCTGCTTTACCAGAGGTGTTTTGATGGGTTCGACCCTGCGTAGCAGCTCAGAAATTTTTCCGATCTCAGTATGTTGCCCAGTTTCGACGACTAAGCCGTGCGCATTGCCTTGCACTACTATGGTGCTCGCGAACGCCATACTGTGTCGTTCTGCTAGGTCAGCACTGCTTTCTACCGCGTCAATGTGCTTCTCAACTGGCACCGACTCACCGGTTAACGCCGCTTCTTCGGTACGGAAGCGGTGTGCTTCAATAAGACGTAGGTCGGCAGGTACGCGATCACCGCTCTCAATGAGAACAATATCACCGGGCACTACTTCTTCGGCAGCAATAGTAGTACGCTTGCCATCACGGAGGACATTAGCCTGCGGCGATAGCATATTGCGGATACTTTCTAACGCTTGCTCGGCCTTGCCCTCCTGAATGAAACCTATTAAGGTAATGATTACGACTACACTGACAATGGCGGCAGCATCAATAGCGTGACCGAGCAAGAAACTCGCTAAGGCTGCCACAAGTAAAATCATCATCAAAATATTATTGAATTGATCCAGCAAGCGGCGGTACCAAGGTCGCCCTTGTCCCTGTTGAATACGATTTGGCCCATGCTTTTGTAGACGCTCCTGAGACTCTTGCGTCGATAACCCCTCGAGAGTAGATTCTTGCTGCTCAAGGGCTTCTTCACCAGTGATGCTATGCCAAGTTGGGTGAGACCCGGTGAGGGGGTGGCGATTTTCCATCCTTGAACTCCCTGTGATGAA
Organism: Halomonas llamarensis; assembly: GCF_023555005.1. Lineage (GTDB taxonomy): Bacteria > Pseudomonadota > Gammaproteobacteria > Pseudomonadales > Halomonadaceae > Vreelandella > Vreelandella llamarensis. The sequence continues at coordinate 3,026 of NZ_JAMJPJ010000023.1, forward strand.
CGTATAATCATTTTAGAACATTATCATGCTGCACCGCAGCATTAGAGTGCAAGGGAAGGGAGCATAACGCCAAGAGGTTAACCTGTCTGTAAGGTGGCACAGGTGTCTTGAGACAATCCTTGCTTTGCTGAAGAGTATGTTGGTTATGTTGCCGACCATTTCAGCGGTGAAAATTGACCAGGTCGCTACGGTATAAGTAAAGACAAATGGGCATAATGGTTGGCCTAGCCATTGAATGCCCGTAAACGATAAAATTTACCAGCGTCATTAGTCGAAGCATGAATTATTCATCTTCTGACTGCCGAGAACCTGGAAAAACTTGTCCTGGGATCCGGTATATGATCGGTTCGGCCTGACGTTCCTCGTGACTTTTATTTTCTGCTTGCGCAGGAACGCCAAGCACGGTTTGTTGCGTTCCATCAGGCCACGTATACGTTGTACATCCAATGAGGGTAAGAAATAACCCTATGGCCGCAATGGTTAATGAAGCTTTCACATTAAATTTAGCCAAATTTGATCCTCAGAAATTGCTAAAAAATTAATAATTTTAAAAGCTTATATGCGTCAAATTTCTTCCCATATCGCACTGCGAAAATCATGACTCAGTTCTGTTACCTTTTTAAGCCTGTTTAAGTGAGCATTTGACAAATCTTGCATTGCTTGTTGGTAGCAGTCTGTGATTTTTTCGGTTGATTTTGGCGATTTCTGATGAATCAGTAAGCAATGTGAGATTTTTTCGTGGCTTTCTGCGATAGCTTGACAGAACTCCATTTCCATCTGCATTGCACTCGATACACTTTCCAACCAGGCTAGCTGCACATTCATTAACGGCTGTACCCCCTTCACGCTTTGTTCCATCCACCACTGTAATAAAGGCTGGCTAATGGAGAGCCAGGGGGGGAGTGAGTCTGAGGGTAAAGGCTTGAATGAAGAGGTACGAGACAGTGTGGCCATGGTGACCTCCAAATGTGTTTGCGTTGAATCCGATCACGGAAGGACATTCCATAATCAGTATAGTCAAATATGGGGTGAACGGTGGCGTCAACCTTTGTCGCAAGTCAAGGGATCAAGCATCGACCATCAGGAGAGAGTATGTGGCGGGTCATTAAATCTGTCCTAGCAGCGTTAATCGGGGTGCAGAAAAACCAGCAGCGAGAAGAAGATTTTAGTAGTGACAAGCCACTCGCTTTTGTGATAGCTGCGATCTTCGTAGCACTCCTTTTCGTTTTGTTGCTAATCGGCGTAGCTCTACTCGCTGCAAAAGTCTGATACAAATTTAATGGCGGTTCTCCGTGACGTAGCGTCATTCTTACCTATACTGCATATACCTTCGTTTATCCTGACGTAAAACGCTAAACAATAATAACCGTGGAGGGACCTATGCGATCATTGAAGCATTGGTCGGTTGTATCTTTCCTAGTACCAACGGCTTCCTATGCGTGGAATATGCCGGTTGGGGTTACCGATGTAAGCGGCGACATTTACCGTTTACATATGACCATATTTTGGATCTGCGTCGCGATTGGTCTCTTGGTGTTCGGTGCGATGTTTTACTCTCTTTTTCGCTATCGGCATGCAAAGGGCGCGAAAGCGGCTCACTTTCACGAAAACACACTGGTAGAGGTGCTTTGGACAGCTATTCCGGTACTGATTCTGATCGCAATGGCAGTGCCTGCCACGGCGACATTGAAACAGATGTATAATCCCTCTGATGCAGATTTAGATGTCATGATTACTGGTCAGCAGTGGCGTTGGCGTTATGAGTATATGGGCGAAAATGTGGCCTTCATTTCAAGCTTAAGTACACCGCAAGTACAAATTAACGGGGAGGAAGCACGAGGCGAGACATATCTACTCGATGTTGATAACCCATTAGTTCTCCCCGTTAATCGTAAGGTACGTTTTTTGATGACATCGGACGACGTGATTCATTCTTGGTGGGTGCCGGAATTGGCAGTAAAGCAAGATGCGGTGCCTGGTTTTATTAATGAAAACTGGGTACGTATCAACGAACCCGGTATTTATCGGGGGCAGTGCGCTGAGCTCTGTGGGATGGATCATGGGTTTATGCCGGTAGTGGTTCATGCGATGGAGCAAGAGGCGTTTGACAAGTGGTTTGCTGAACGTAAAGCGGCTGCTGAAAAAGAAATCAGTGGCATTGACCGAGACTGGAAGCTTGCAGAACTCATGGAGCGTGGACAAGCAACTTACGAGGCGATTTGTGCTTCATGTCATCAGCCTGATGGTGGTGGATCGCCGCCCGCATTCCCAGCGCTAGCAGGAAATGAACAACTTATTGCTGATCAAGCGTGGCATTTAGATAGAGTGCTTAATGGTGTCTCGGGAGCTGCCATGCCTGCTTTCCGAAATACGCTAAATCCCGTTGAGCTTGCTGCTGTAGTTACTTACACGCGTAACGCATGGGGGAATGATGCGGGTGATGTCGTACAGCCACTAACAGTTCAAGAACTTATCGCCCAGTGATCAACCAATTAATTGTTAATAACAATAACATCTTTGGAGAGTCGAATGGCGCTCAAACTACCTCCCCAACATAACTTGCAGCATAGCTCGACGATTACAGCAGATAGCCAAGTTCATCATGGCCACCCTGCGCAGCCCCGTGGCATATTGCGATGGTTGCTAACCACTAATCATAAAGAAATCGGCTCACTCTATTTAATTTTTTCGCTGACAATGTTTTTCATTGGCGGCATATTTGCACTGGTGGTGCGTGCTGAGCTTTTTCAACCGGGTTTGCAGTTGGTTAATCCAGAATTCTTTAACCAAATGACGACCATGCATGGTTTGATCATGGTGTTTGCTGCGGTGATGCCAGCTTTTACTGGCTTGGCTAACTGGATGATCCCATTGCAAATTGGTGCGCCAGATATGGCGTTACCAAGACTCAATAATTTTAGTTTTTGGCTGCTTCCTGTGGCGTTTACCCTGTTGCTTTCTACCTTACTGATGCCGGGAGGTGGTCCAAACTTTGGCTGGACATTTTATGCGCCACTATCTACCACTTATGCCCCTCCCTCGACAACTTTTTTTATCTTAGCTATACATATCGCTGGTATAAGTTCTATTTTAGGTGCAATTAATATTATTGCGACGATTCTCAATATGCGTGCACCTGGCATGCGGTTGATGGATATGCCGCTATTTGTGTGGACATGGCTTATTACAGCGTTCCTGCTAATTGCCGTGATGCCGGTGTTAGCCGGTGTGATCACCATGATGCTAATGGATATTAATTTTGGTACCAATTTCTTTAATGCGGCGGGCGGTGGAGACCCAGTACTGTTCCAGCATCTCTTTTGGTTCTTCGGTCATCCTGAAGTATATATTATGATTTTGCCTGCCTTTGGTATTGTCTCGGCAATCATACCTACTTTTGCCCGTAAGCCTTTGTTTGGTTACGCCTCAATGGTTTACGCTACAGCATCCATTGCACTGCTATCGTTTTTAGTTTGGGCTCACCATATGTTCGTGGTGGGGTTACCCTTGGTTGCAGAGCTTTTTTTCATGTACTCCACCATGCTGATAGCGGTGCCTACAGGCGTGAAAGTATTCAACTGGGTGACTACATTGTTCCGTGGTTCGATTAGCTTTGAATCACCGATGTTATTTTCTCTTGCCTTTGTAGTGTTGTTTACCATTGGTGGGTTTTCAGGATTGATGCTGGCAATCGCGCCTGCTGATTTTCAATATCATGATACCTATTTTGTGGTGGCTCATTTTCACTATGTATTAGTACCTGGTGCAGTTTTTGCCATCATGGCGGGGGTTTATTATTGGCTGCCTAAATGGACCGGCCACTACCCCAATGAACGACTGGCTCAGTGGCATTTCTGGTTTTCAATCGTTGGCGTGAACTTGACTTTCTTTCCGATGCATTTTGCTGGTTTGGCGGGCATGCCAAGACGTATTCCTGACTATGCACTTCAATTCGCAGATTTCAATTTTATCTCAAGCATTGGCGCTTTCTTCTTTGGTGCGTCACAGTTATTGTTTGTGCTTGTCGTTGTGCTGTGCGTTCGCGGTGGTAAAAAAGCGCCAGCTAAAGCATGGGAAGGGGCTGAAGATCTAGAGTGGACAGTGCCGAGTCCAGCACCATTGCATACCTTTGAAACTCCACCAAATTTTCATCGTTCTTCGCATTGATGAGGTAACGCTCGAATAAATAAGATGAGGTTGTTATGCAAAATCTTCAGCATATGCAGGCAGCAGGTATAAGGCGAGCAGTTATAAGATTACTTGCTGCGCTGTTGGGGATATTTGCTTTTGCATTAGTGCTCATGTACGACGTTTTCTGTCGTATAAAGGGCATCAAAGGTAAGGTCAATGCAGCTGCTCAAAGTATTGTTCATGAGGAAGTGGATACGTCACGTTACGTGAACGTTCAGTTTATTACCCGTGGTAGCGCAAGCCTGCCAATGCAAGTGAGCGTTGAAATGCAACAAATGCGTGTGCGTCCTGGGCAAACAGTAATTGACTTTACCTTTACCAATAATATTTCTAATATAAGCTGGGGACGCGCGGTGTCAAGCGTGTCGCCATCAATTGCTACTCGCTATTTGCGCAAAGTAAGCTGTTTTTGTTTTGAAGAACAGCAATTGCAAGGCGATGAACGTTTAAGAATTCCGCTGGTGTATCGCTGTATCCAGTCCAGGAAAACCTTCGCCATGCATCGCTTAATGGCACCCGTAATAACAACAAAGCGACGAGGGGATCAATATGAGTGGTGGTAGCTATTACGTTCCTGCGACGAGCCGGTGGCCGGTATTATGCTCTTTGGCGCTGGGTGTTATGATGATTGGCCTTGGCATTAAGCTGGTTTATGACACCGGGTTACACCTTGCATTCATCGGCGTTATAGGCATTGTCGCTGTTATGTGGCTATGGTTCCGTGATGTGGTCATTGAGTCCCAGGGAGGGCTATACGACGCGCAAATGGATCGCTCATTTAGGTGGGGCATGGGCTGGTTTGTTTTTTCGGAAGTGATGTTTTTTGCAGCTTTTTTTGGAGCGCTGTTTTACGTCCGTATGTTTGCCATCCCGTGGTTAGGGGGCGAAGGTTCAAAAGGTGTTGCCGCGTTATTATGGCCTGATTTTGTGGCTCATTGGCCGCTAATAAATCCGCCTGATTCTTCTATTTCGGGTCCGCAACAAGTCTTCAGTCCATGGCAGTTGCCTCTTGTTAATACACTAATTTTAATCACTTCGAGTATTACGTTGACGATTGCCCATGAGGCGTTAAAAGAGGGCTATCGCAAGGCGTGTCGAAATTGGCTGACTGGAACGGTACTTCTTGGTGTTTGTTTCATAATTATTCAGGGTGTTGAGTACTACGAAGCCTATGCCCACTATGGCATTACCTTAGAAGCAGGTATTTTCGGTGCCACGTTTTTCATTCTTACGGGTTTTCATGGCGTGCACGTGATCGTGGGTACTTTAATATTAGCTACCATATTAGTGCGTATTCAGAAAGGACACTTTGCTCATGAAAACCACTTCGGTTTTGAAGCCTCTTGCTGGTATTGGCACTTTGTCGATGTGGTTTGGGTCGGGCTCTTTATTTTTGTCTATGTGCTTTAAAGGAAGCTAGTAAGCTGTGGAACTAACCAAGTTCGCCTGACCAAAAACCGAAAATAATGAGAGCCATTAGTAAGCAAGCTAGGCTAATCCGCCATTTGAGCGAGATTAGTAGTCGGCGGGATGAAGATTTATCGCGCAGCATAAAACCGGCACCTGCAGCTAAGCTAATGACCATGGCTAAAAAAACGGCGGCAATGAGTAGTTGTAAAAACATGATGAAAACCTCTCGTCAACAAGGGCGCTTTTACAGTTGGTATGTGTTTTGGATAGCAATAGTGGCATTGGGCATGTATTTGGGACTATGGCAGTGGGAGCGGGCAGTTGACAAGCGGGTAGCCATCGAAGCACGTGAATCTGCAGTTGATTTGATTGAACCCGTGGTGCCCCCAGAGCCAGGTGCTCGTGTCACAGTGAGAGGCGAGTATCTTTCGGATCAAACCCTCTATTTGGATAACCGTATTTTGGCTGGCCGCCTGGGCGTCGCCGTTTTAACGCCACTGCGCGACAACCAAGGACAATTATGGTTAATACAGCGTGGTTTTTTAGAAACAGGGCCGAGTCGTGCCCCGCCTTCCGCGACAGCGCCAAAAGGAGAAGTGGAGATAAGTGGTGAATGGCAAGCCAGTCAAACCGGTGGGCCACTCTATGGGGATAATGTAGAAGGAGTGCGGTTACAACAGCTTAGCCTTATTCCTTGGGAGCCAGTGCTTGGTTCATTCAGCTATTCTGGATGGCTGCACGCGAGTGAAGGCGACGGTGTCTTAATGCCATGGTGGGAAGCCAATATTGTGCCGCCAAGTCGACATTTAGGCTACGCTTTTCAGTGGTGGGGCTTAGCGTTAGCGGCGCTTCTGGTCATGCTAATTGGCGGTTACCGGCTACGCAGCGATACGCAAAAACATTCTCAAAAACAATGAAGGGAGTTTGAGTATGCACAGCCGTCGACATAATCAGCGGCAGCGTATTAAGTTGGTGATGATATTTGCGGTTTTTAGTTTACCGATGGTGGCCGCATGGGGCATGGTGCAGTGGGAAGTGGGTATTCCTGATCGTCATATGGCTCATGGGGAGGTGGGGGTGCAGCTTCCATCGCTTAATGAGTGGCCCCTGACTGTCAATACTGAAAGCAGCGAAGACACCTGGACCCTGGCGTTTGATTGTACTCAGCTGTGCGAGCAACGCATGGATGAATTTTGGCGTTTGCATCGTGCATTAGGACGCGAAGCTCCACGGTTGACGCGGTTACGTATTGGTGGAGATTCACAAGCACTGCCAGGAGAAGTCACCAGTCAGTGGCGCCAGGAGCCCGATTGGCAAGAAGATAACAATGCGTGGTTATTCGATCCATTTGGCAGGCCCGCACTGTTATTTGATGCTAGTGTCCCCGCGGCGGACATACTTAATGATATTAGGCATTTGTTTAAAGTGAATCCCATTTAAGTTTCGTCGGTGTTGATCGGCCATAAGGAAGTACGATGCAGCAACCATTTGAACGCCGCTTACATTGGCTAGTTTGGTTAACATTGGCGGGTACTTTATTCACCGCTTTTGTCATGATCGTGGGCGCTTGGACGCGTTTGGTCGATGCTGGCTTAGGCTGCCCAGACTGGCCTGGTTGCTATGGGCGCTTGTTGGTTCCTGACAATGAGCATTTTTTCTTACGCCATCCTGATGCCCCTCTTGAGCCTTTTAAAGCATGGGTTGAAATGATCCATCGCTATATCGCTAGCTTGCTTGGGCTGGTGGTTGTGAGCATTGTGGTCGTGGGCTGGCCACTGCGTAAGCATAGCCAATACCCATGGCGATTAAGCCTAGGCCTATTGGTCATTATTTTATTGCAAGGTGCGTTTGGCGCTTTCACCGTTACACTTAAGTTATGGCCTCAAGTGGTCACTCTGCATTTGATGGGTGGTCTGTGTGTGTTGCTACTCTTTTTATGGCTCCATCTTCGTTTGCGCCACGATTGGAAAGGGGGTGATATCAAGGGCCGAAAAATAAATTTTTGGTGGGTGCTAGCGAGTTTTATCTTGGTGCTTCAGTTGGCGCTAGGTGGTTGGGTGTCAAGCAATTACGCTGGTATTGCCTGTCAAGGATTTCCGACCTGTAATTCACAGTGGTGGCCTGAGATGGATTTTTCTGAAGGCTTCCATCTGACACAAACGGTAGGGCCTAATTATTTACAGGGTCAATTACATGCTGATGCACGTACCGCCATCCAGGTGACCCATCGCTTGGGCGCAATTTTACTAGGCGTCGCATTATTGCTGCTATGGAGGTGCTATCGTGATCAGCCAGGCATGAATAAGCCTCTAGTGGTAGTGTTAGTGTTGTATGCGCTGCAAGTTGCTATTGGGGTGGCGAATGTCTTGTTTTGGCTACCTTTATGGTTAGCATTATTACACACGGCAGGGGCTATCGGCTTGTCTGTAGGCTTGGTTTGGGCGTGGTGGCAATGGCGTCATGGAGAGGCAAGCTCGAAGCTGTCGAGTACGCTTAGGCCCGCTGCAGACATCGTTCCTCACTAGGGAAACAAGCAAACTAATCCTATTATTGGCGGCTCCAAAACAATATCTGCGGCACCTAAATACTACCAATAATAAACTAGGAGTTCCCTAGGAAAAGCATATAAGGGGTAGCATTGCCATGCGAAATACGACAATGATATTGCCAGCTGCATTGCCTTCCATCATGTGGGGGTGGAAAGAGCTACTTAGCCTTTGCAAAATCAAAGTGGTGGCTGTCATGTTGGTATGTACAGCCGTTGGTATGGCGCTAGCAACACCAGGCCTGCCGTTGTTTAGCAGCGTATTTTTTGGTCTAGTGGGAGTTGGTTTGGCTTCTTGTGGTGCTGCCGCCTTTAATCACGTAATTGACCGGCGTCTGGATGCGATGATGAGCCGTACTTCGCATCGACCTGTTGCTAGCAAACGCTTACCTGTTGCGGTAGCACTGGTTTGGGCAAGCCTATTATCCTTTGCGGGTGTTGTATTATTGGCTTGGCAAGTCAATATCTTAGTGGCCGGATTGACGTGTGCATCTTTGATTGGCTATGCGTTGATTTATACCGCGTTTCTTAAGCGGGCAACGCCGCAAAATATCGTTATTGGTGGCGTTGCTGGCGCTGCTCCTCCACTACTGGGATGGGTCGCAGTTACAGGGCAAATTACCCCAGAGCCACTGCTGTTAATGCTGATTATTTTTGCCTGGACGCCTCCTCATTTCTGGGCATTGGCAATACATAAATGTGATGAATATGCCAAAGCTGGTATACCCATGCTACCGGTGACACATGGTTTAGCATTTACCCGATTGCAAATATGGCTTTATGGCTGGCTAACCGTCATAGCAACGCTTATGCCGTTCATGATTGGCATGAGTGGCGGTGTATACTTGGTGGTGGCCGTGTTGTTAAATGCTCGTTTTATGTACTGGAATGGAAAAGTATGGCGAGGAAAAGATCCTCAAGCGCCGTTAGCTGCATTCTGGTTTTCTATCCGTTATTTACTAGGCGTTTTTGGTGCACTTTTGCTGGATCACTACTCCATGGTAACCGCCTGATGAGGTTGTCAACAAAACGGCTAATGTCGCAATTTTTTGCAACAATTTGGGTGGCTGGCCGAGAGGGTGTATAATTGTAGTAGAATTTATTTAGTGAGAATATATATGAGTTTCACAGCTGCGGTATTACTGTTTGGCGTGGGTATGATCATTATTGTAGGTCTTGCGGCTTATGCCTTTACGTTGCGCGGCGAGGTAAAGCGCCGAGAGGCGTTTCGAATTGAAGAGGAGCAACGAGCTCAACAGAATAGTTTAGAGAACCTTGATTATATTGTAGGGGCCTTATTGCAGGGACAAGTGAACATTACAGAGGCAAGTTGGCGCTGCAAGGTGCTACTTGAAATTATTGATCCCTCGTTAGTCGAACGCGAAGAGTTTAAAGCATTTGCAGAACTTTATGACCGCACGCGGCATCTTAAAACACACTCGGAACGTAACCATCTTACACCTCGCGAGCGGATGCGAGAGGATAAAGAGCGCCTAGCCGCTGAGGATGAGATGCGCGGGGATGTGATGGCTGCTGCCAAAGAAGTGGTGGCTTGGCGAGGTAAGGGAAAAAATGCTCTCCATTAACTGCTAGGATAATAGTGTAAACTATAACTTATGCGGTGCGTATGATGTGATGCTAACCATAGCGTTCTGCTATACCGCTCTATATGGGGACATAAAGAGCAAGGAGTTTTTTTAATTTCAATGCCAAAAGCGTAATTTTTGTCCCACATTGATAGTCGCATTGCATTGAAGATGCACATGCATAGGAAATGATGCACAGCTGTGGCGGCATTGGAAGGAAGCAGCCTAGTATTTTCGCTTTCCATTTTTGTATCAAGAAGGAGTCTTGCATGAAAACATCTACAACTGGCTTGCTTATTGGGTCTGCTCTGGCGGTAGGCCTTTCTGGCTGTGCTAGCTCAGCTTCTCAATCATCAGGTCAATCGACTAGTGTTGATAAGGGGAGTAGCTGGTATCAGCATCCTGCTGTCTGTGGTTTAGCCGGTAGTGTCATTGGGGGTAGCCTAGGTTACGCCACCAGCAGTGACTCGGACGAAGATACTGGCGCTGCAATTGGCGCAACGGCAGGCGCTACCATTGCTGCTCTTCTTTGCGCAGATGAAACACCTAAAGCCGAACCGCAGTGCCCGAGCTACGGTGAAGTGCCTGCTGGTGTAGCTGTCGATGCAGAGGGCTGTCCGCTGGATTCAGACGCAGATGGTGTGCCAGATTATCGTGACCAGTGCCCAGGAACGCCTGCAGGGGTCGCGGTGGATGCTAAAGGTTGCCCTCTAGATTCAGACGTTGATGGGGTGCCGGATTATCGCGATCAGTGCCCCAACACGCCTGCTGGTGCTGTAGTGAACGCACTGGGTTGCCCAGAAAGCTTGGTCCTTGACGGTGTTAATTTTGAATTTGATTCTGCTCAGTTGACATCCGAAGCACGCCAAGAGCTGCATACTGTAGCCGAGCGTCTTGCCAATAACTCTGGTGTTCGTGTCAGTATTGGAGGGCACACGGACTCGGTTGGTAGCGCAGTTTATAACAAAGAGCTGTCGCAGCAACGTGCAGAGTCTGTTGCGAGCTACTTGCAGCAAAACGGTGTTGAGGCAGGTCGTATGAGGGCCATTGGGTATGGCGAAGAGCGTCCGGTAGCCACCAATGATACCGACGAGGGTCGTGCTGAAAACCGTCGTGTAGAACTGGATGAGTGGAACTAAGCTTTCTCTCTATATCTGACAAAACATGTAATTGTTTAGGCGCGGAAGGGAATACCCTTCCGCGCCTTGTTTATACTGCTGACAACTTTTGCTAGGCTATCTGCACGCCGATAGCGTTTTTTCGTTCGCTTCACCTAGACGACCATTGATAGCGATATGTGACCCTTGGTGTGGATCACCACTGCGCTCAAGGAAATAACCAAATGCCTACAGTAACACTGCCGGATGGCAGCCAACGTAAGTTCTCAGAGTCGTTAAGCATCATGCAGTTGGCAGAATCTATTGGCCCTGGTTTGGCCAAAGCATGCGTCGCTGGCAAAATTAATGGTGAATTAGTCGATGCTGCTGACAATATTGAAAACGACGCGGATGTGTCGATTATTACGGCTCAAGACCCGGAAGGGTTAGAAATTGTTCGACACTCTTGTGCACACCTTATCGGCCATGCGGTGAAGCAGCTGTATCCGGATGCCAAAATGGCCATTGGCCCGGTGATTGACGACGGCTTTTACTATGACATTGAATTTGGTCGCTCAGTTACACCAGAAGATTTAGAAGTGATCGAAGCGCGGATGAAGGTGCTAATCGATCGTGAATATGATGTGGTTCGTGAATACGTCGATCGTGATAAAGCGATGCTTACCTTTTTGCATTGTGACGAACCGTACAAGCAGGAGATTGTGCGGGATATTCCAGAAGGCGCCATGATTCGTCTGTATCATCACGAAGAATATACGGACATGTGTCGTGGTCCTCACGTGCCCAACACGCGTCATTTAAAAGCCTTTAAGTTGACCAAGCTGGCTGGTGCTTACTGGCGAGGTGATGCTGACAATACCATGCTGACACGTATTTACGGCACAGCGTGGGGAGATAAAAAACAATTAAAGGCATACCTTAAGCGCTTAGAGGAAGCAGAAAAGCGCGATCACCGCAAGCTTGCGCGTAAAATGGATCTTTTTCACCTCCAGGAAGAGGCGCCGGGAATGGTGTTTTGGCACCCTAATGGCTGGACGATGTATCAAGCGCTTGAAGACTATATGCGCAAGATTCAACGCGAGCACGGTTACCAAGAAATTAAAACACCACAAGTAGTCGATCTCTCGTTGTGGAAAAAGTCAGGGCACTGGGGGCACTACAGTGAATTGATGTTTACCACTGAGTCCGAGAAGCGCGAGTATGCGGTAAAGCCCATGAATTGCCCTTGCCACGTGCAGGTGTTTAATCAAGGGTTAAAGAGCTATCGGGATTTACCTTTGCGTCTTGCCGAGTTTGGTAGCTGCCACCGCAATGAACCATCAGGTTCGCTACATGGCCTAATGCGCGTTCGTGGGTTTACACAAGATGATGCGCATATTTTCTGCACTGAGAGTCAAATTCAAGCGGAAGCAGAAGCGTTTATTGCGCTGACGCTAGAAGTTTATAAGACGCTTGGCTTTGAAGAGGTCGAACTTAAGCTCTCAACACGTCCTGGAGATTTTCTTGGTGAAGCTGAACTTTGGGACCAAGCTGAACAAGGGTTAGAAGCTGCGCTCAACGCGACAGGACTTGATTGGGAGCTGCAGCCCGGTGAAGGGGCTTTTTATGGGCCAAAAATTGAATTTGCTTTGCGAGATTGCCTGAATCGCGTGTGGCAATGTGGTACGCTACAATTAGATTTTAATCTGCCAGGGCGCTTAGGTGCCCAGTATGTTGATGAAGATGGTGTTAGAAAGACGCCTGTGATGTTGCATAGAGCCATTCTGGGGTCTTTTGAGCGTTTTCTAGGGATACTGATTGAGCATTATGCTGGTGCTTTGCCTCTTTGGTTAGCACCGCAGCAAGCGGTAATTATGACGATTACCGATGCTCAACGGGATTATGCCCTAGAGTTAGAGCAGCGTTTGCAAAAAAGTGGCTTACGAGTCAAGGCGGACTTGAGGAACGAGAAAATCGGCTTTAAAATCCGTGAGCACACGTTGCAGAAGGTTCCCTATCTCCTGGTGGTAGGAGATAAGGAAGTCGAAGCTGACTCAGTCGCTGTGCGAACACGCAGCGGCGAAAACCTCGGTACCATGACGGTTGATGCACTCATCAAACGCCTAGAGGTTGAAAGAGCGGCCCTGGCGACATCGTCAATTGCCTAAGGAGACGGAGCGATCAAGCGAAGCAATCAGCGCGGGCGTCCACAAGACAAACGCCCACCAATGAACGAGAGAATTACCGAATCTGAAGTGCGCCTTATTGATCAAGATGGCGAGCAGATGGGTGTTGTATCCACTGCCGACGCTCTTGAGCGCGCTCAAGAAGCCGGTTTGGACCTTGTGCAAATATCCAACGCCGATCCGATCGTTTGTAAGATCATGGATTATGGCAAATTTGTTTTTGAGCAAAAAAAGCAGAAAGCAGCTCAAAAGAAGAAGCAAAAGCAAATTCAGGTCAAGGAAGTTAAATTCCGTCCTGGCACTGACGAGGGTGACTACCAAGTTAAGTTGAAAAACCTAACTCGGTTCCTCGAAAGTGGTGACAAGGGCAAGGTCACGCTGCGCTTCCGGGGGCGCGAGATGGCACACCAAGACATCGGCCGCAAACTGATGGAACGGATTGCGTCAGACCTGGAAGAGATCGGAACGGTTGAAGCTTTCCCTAAAATGGAAGGCCGCCAGATGATCATGATTCTTGCACCGAAGAAGAAGTGATCCAACGGCTAAGTTAACGGACCGCGGTAGTTGCCGCGGTTGGCCTTGGGTTTTCTAAAAAATATCGAGCGGAGTTATTCTCATGCCGAAAATCAAAAGTAACAGTGGCGCTGCCAAGCGCTTCAAGAAGACGGCTAATGGCTTTAAGCACAAGCAGTCTTTTCGTAGCCACATTCTGACTAAGAAATCGACTAAGCGTAAACGTCAATTGCGTGGTATGAAGCAGATCCACGACGCTGATAAAGCGCTCATCCAGCGTATGCTGCCGAACCTCTAAATCGGGTTTTCTTTATCTGAGGGAGCACTTTAAACGCTGTCTCAGTCATTTTGTCAGGAGTGTGTTATGACTCGTGTTAAACGTGGCGTCGTTGCTCGTCGTCGTCATAAAAAGATCTTAAAGCAAGCCAAAGGGTATTACGGAGCGCGCTCGCGTGTTTTCCGTGTAGCCAAACAGGCGGTGATTAAAGCAGGCCAGTATGCTTACCGTGACCGTCGCAACCGTAAGCGTCAATTCCGTGCGCTGTGGATTCAGCGTATCAATGCGGGCGCGCGTCAGCACGGCATGTCCTATAGCCGATTTGTTGGCGGTTTGAAGAAAGCCGGCATTGAAATTGACCGTAAAGTCCTGGCGGACCTCGCCGTCAATGAGAAAGCAGCATTTGCTGTCATTGTTGAGAAGGCTAAGGCTGCCCAGTAAGGCTATATCTGCGCTGATAGGCGCATGATAAAAGCTTGGTCATGAAATATGACCCATCCAGGGGAAGAGCAGCCGCTCTTCCCCTGTTTTTTTAAAGGGTAATATATGGCGGTTAACTCGCCACAAGTAACTTGCTACTCCCTGGTTGTTTATTGGGGAAAAGGCTTAATTCGGAGTCAATGGGATGGATTACCTTCCTACTCTGGTATCTGAAGCCCGCGATGCTATTCAGTCTGCACAAAATATCGCGGCACTAGATGAAATACGTGTACGTTATCTGGGTAAAAAAGGTGAGGTCACCGCCTTGCTTAAAGGTTTGGGTAAATTGTCGCCCGAAGAGAGGCCTGCAGCAGGTGAGCGGATTAACCAAGCTAAGCAGACGCTCGCTGGTGAGATTGATCGCAAAAAGGAAATGTTAGAGAAAGCGGCACTTAATGCCCGTTTAGCAGCAGAGCGCATTGATGTCACTTTACCTGGTCGTGGTCAGCCAAGTGGTGGTTTGCATCCGATTACGCGCACACTTGAGCGAATCGAAGGGCTTTTTACTCGCATCGGTTATGATGTCGAGGTAGGGCCTGAGATTGAAGATGACTACCATAATTTCGAAGCGCTCAATATACCTGCACACCATCCTGCCCGTGGAATGGCCGATACCTTTTATTTTGATGCTACGCGTCTGCTTCGCACGCACACGTCACCTGTGCAAGTGCGCACAATGAAAACCAACGAGCCTCCGATTAGAATTGTGTGCCCCGGGCGCGTTTATCGTAGTGATTCGGATTTAACGCACACGCCCATGTTCCATCAGGTTGAGGGCTTATTGGTCGATGAAGACGTGAGTTTTGCTGACCTGAAAGGAACGATTGAAGATTTTTTGCAAGCATTTTTCGAACGCGACGAACTCTCTGTGCGCTTCAGACCATCATACTTTCCCTTTACCGAGCCATCTGCTGAAGTCGATATTCAATGTGTTATGTGTGGCGGAGATGGATGTCGTGTGTGCTCTCATAGCGGTTGGTTGGAAGTGATGGGGTGTGGAATGGTGCATCCGGAAGTTTTCCGCCATTCCGGCATTGATACCGAACGTTTTACCGGATTTGCTTTTGGTATGGGGGCGGAGCGGTTAGCGATGTTGCGGTACGGGGTTAACGACCTGCGTCTCTTTTTTGAAAATGACTTGCGCTTTTTGCGCCAGTTTACCTAAATCCGCTGCCAATACAGGAACTTCTATGAAATTTTCTGAACAGTGGCTGCGCGAGTGGGTGTCTCCGCAGCTGGATACGCAAGCCGTTGCTGACCAAATTACCATGGCAGGTCTGGAGGTCGATGCTGTTGAGCCTGTTGCTGCTGCATTTAATGGCGTAGTAGTCGCTGAAGTGCTTACGAAAGAGCAGCATCCCGATGCGGATAAACTCAGTATCTGCACGGTCAATGATGGTTCAGCCGAACCGGTTCAGGTAGTATGTGGTGCTCCTAATGTAGTGATTGGCCAAAAAGTACCTTTCGCGCAAGTTGGTGGTGTTCTTCCCGGTGACTTCAAAATTAAAAAAGCCAAACTTCGTGGCGTTGAATCGCGCGGCATGATCTGTTCTGAATCAGAGTTGGGACTTGTGGGTGACACCTCCCCCGGTATTTTTGTACTACCCTCCAATGCACTCACGGGAGAGGACTTTCGCGTCTATATGGGGCTTGATGATAGCACCATTGACGTTGATTTGACGCCTAACCGCGGTGATTGCTTAAGCCTTAAAGGTTTGGCACGTGAGGTGGGGGTGCTTAACCGTTTAGCAGTGAATGGGCCAGTATGTGAGAGCGTCTCCGTCGCCTTCGGTGACACTTTCCCGGTGACCATTGAAGCTCCAGAGCATTGCCCACGTTACATCGGTCGGTTAATCCGCAATGTCAACGTTAATGTGGTGACGCCTCTGTGGATGGTTGAGCGCTTGCGTCGTAGCGGTATTCGCTCGATTGATCCCGTTGTGGATGTCACCAACTATGTGATGTTGGAACTGGGGCAACCGCTTCATGCGTATGACCGTGACAATCTTCACGGTGGAGTGGTGGTGCGCCTAGCCAAGGACGGTGAGAGTATAACATTGTTGGATGGACAGAATGTCGCACTGCGCCCGGAGACGCTGCTGATTGCTGACCAGAACGGCCCGTTAGCGATGGCCGGAGTGATGGGGGGCGAAAACTCTGGTGTTAGCTCTGACACTCAGACAATTTTCTTAGAGTCCGCATTTTTTACCCCATTAGCGATTGCAGGACAGGCTCGCTCTTACGGCTTGCACACGGATGCCTCGCACCGTTTTGAACGTGGTGTGGATCCTGATTTAACCGCTGAGGCCATTGAGCGGGCAACACGCCTTCTGCTGGATATTTGCGGCGGGGAGGCGGGGCCGCTAAACGAAGTGAAAAGCGATACGCACTTGCCTGAAGAGCGGTGTATCAATTTTCGAGCAGAGCGGCTGTGTGACGCGTTGAGTAAATCCCTCCCTCAGCAAGAAGTCACCGATATTTTACAACGCCTTGGGCTAAAGGTTGATGTCACGGAAAAGGGCTGGGATGTTGAGGTGCCGAGTTGGCGTTTTGATATCGCCATTGAAGAAGATTTGATAGAAGAAGTTGCGCGTATTCATGGTTACAACAACCTTCCGATTCGTCGACCAGCAGCGCGCTTAGCGCTTCGTGCCAACGATGAAGCGCGTGTTACACAACCTCAGCTACGCCATCAAATGGTGGCCCGTGGTTATCAAGAAGCGGTGACCTACAGCTTTGTTGCCCCGGAATTGCAAGCTACACTGCTGCCTGAGGCAGTCTCACCAAAGCTTGCTAACCCCATTTCAGCCGACCTCTCTGTGATGCGAGCAAGTTTGTTTCCTGGCTTGGTGCGTGCATTAGAGCACAACCTTAACCGGCAACAGATGCGGGTACGTCTATTTGAAACCGGACTGGTGTTTAACGGCGACCTTGATAGCTTAAGTCAAACGCCGATGCTTGGCGCTATTGCTTGTGGTACCCGCTATCCGGAAGGGTGGGCTGGTGGGCGTGATGAAATCGATTTCTATGATCTTAAAAGTGACTTAGAAAGTTTGATCGCGTTAGGAGGAGATACACAAGCGTGGCGTTTTGAGTCGTCAGACCATCCTTCGCTTCATCCAGGACAGTGTGCCAAAGTAATGCACAATGATCGTGAGGTTGGTTGGATTGGGACCTTGCACCCGCAAATTCGTGCGAGATTAGGACTTAAAGTCGACGCGTTAATGTTTGAAGTCCGCCTTGATGCATTAAGCGAAGGAGCGATTCCGGCTTTTGAGCCGCTTTCGCGTCAACCAGAAGTGCGCCGAGATCTTGCTTTCATTGTCGATGAAACGGTCCCCGTCCAGGTGTTGCTTGATGTGGCGACACAGCAAGCGGGTGAGCATGTCAAGCAGGTGAATCTATTTGATGTTTACGCCGGGAAAGGTGTGGTCGAAGGGCATAAGAGTATTGCATTAGGCTTGACCTGGCAGCATCCATCGCGCACGCTAAATGATGATGAAATCAATCAGTTGGTAATTGCTATCGTCGCGCAGGTGCGCAGTGAATTCAATGCAGAGTTGCGCAGTTAGGCATCTTCAGCTAAGGCTGTTAATGAAATAAGTGCGGTGCCTTCTGCCTTTGACCGAGCATTTGTTACAAGGAGAAGCCTTATGGGTGCGTTGACCAAAGCGGAGCTCGCGGAGCATTTACACGCAGAGCTGTCACTCTCAAAGCGAGAAGCGAAAGCCATGGTTGAAGCTTTCTTTGACGAAATCCGCGCCTGCCTACGTGAGAACGAGCAGGTTAAATTATCCGGTTTTGGTAATTTTGATCTGCGTGATAAACGTGAGCGGCCAGGGCGCAATCCAAAAACGGGCGAGGAGATTCCGATTTCTGCTCGCCGGGTGGTGACCTTCCGACCAGGGCAAAAGCTCAGGCAGCAAGTCGAGCATTATAGCGATTGATTAGGGTTTATGAGGTCCGCGCTAATGTTAGCGAAGGTCAAGGGTTAGTGATTTTCAAAGAGTGCCTTGCTGGCACTCTTTTTGGCGGCTTTTTTTGCTATGGCATTACATGATTACCCGCCAGCATTGCCTTCTATTAGCCACGTAATGACGACTTTAAATACGTACCCTAACATACCGGCGCCGAGTACAATAAAAAGCATGAAGGTGCCGAAACGCCCAGCGTTCGACTTTTTGGCTAAATCCCAGATAATAAAGCACATAAACAAGATTAAACCGCCGATCATGATCGGCGTTATCCACGTTTCAAACGTTTGTTGCATACGTTTTCCTTGGAATGTTTCTGGTTGAAGGCGTGCGTCTTTTTGCAGGGTCGTGTTAATATTTGACCAAATCAATCAGGTATTTGTCGACTTATTAGTTGGCACTGTGACATTTTGACAGAGGGGGTGATAATGCCAAATGTCAATATTTTGGTAGGTACGATGTATGGCGGTGCTTTAGATGTGGCAGAACAAGTGAAGCCGCAGTTTGTAGAGGCAGGTTATGGCGTTGAAATCATCGAACAGCCCACACTGAATGATCTTACTCAGTCGGCAGAAAGCTTGACGCTTTTTTGTGTTTCAACTACTGGTAGCGGTGATTTTCCTGGGAATTTCGTCAACTTTACACGTCAGCTAACGGAGCAAAGCCCATCTCTTACCACACTACGTTATGGCTTGATTGCGCTCGGCGACAGCTCCTATGGTGAAACTTTTTGCGGTGCGGGGCGTGCGCTTGACGCGTTGTTAGAAGACCGCGGTGCAGTGCGTTTGGGTGAAAGGCTAGAAATTGATGCCATGGAGACGTTTATGGCAGATGATGCAGCGGTGCCGTGGGTTGAAGAATGGATAGAAGTACAAAAGCTAAAGGTAGCTTAAGCATGACGCCTGCTACAATGTTTACTCCTGAACGCATGAGTGTGGCACTTGGCCTTTGTGTTGTGATGTTAGCCACATTGCCGCGCTACATAGCCGGAGGGCATGATACTCATCAGTCACTTTTGCTAATGGCGAGTGCTGCCGTGCTGGCTTTAGTGGTCATTCAATGGCGCTTTTTAACCTCTGCAGCACGTCAGCGCTTACCTTTATTGCTAGGCAAGCTTGCGCTCTGGCTGCTGCTAGGAATAGCCATTATGGCGTTATGGCACAGCTTGATGAGCGATTGGTTTAGCTGGGAATTACTACTGTCTCATGGGACGACATTAGGGCTTTTAATCCATTCATTGAGTCTGTGGCGTAGCGTAAAAAGCTAAGGTATTACTTCTTAAAGGCTTTTCCAAACTAATTTACATGCTTTATAAGCATGTGGGACGGATAAGAGGGCAGTAGGTAAGCATGGTTATTAGCGTTCTCTAAGCTTCATGATCGTTTAAGTGGGTACTGCTTAAGGTTCATAATAAAGGTATCGGCGTCCACGGGGTAACCGGTATAAAAACCTTGGATCGTATCGATAGCATAATTACCCAGTATCGCCCATTGTTTTTCGCTTTCGACACCTTCGGCAACGACGCTAAGCCCTAGCTCCTGCGCCATGCTAGCAATTGCGGCGATGATGGGCCGGCTGCTTTGGTTTGGGTCGTCAAGGGCTTCGATAAAACTGCGGTCGATTTTCAAGCTGTGGGCGGGAATATGCTGCAAGTAGCTTAGCGATGAGTAACCAGTGCCAAAGTCGTCGAGTGCGATACGACAACCTAACTCGCTCAAATTGGTTAGGATCTCAATGCCTTGTGCTTGTTTGTTGAGCAGTAGGCTCTCGGTAAGCTCAAAAGTAATCAATTTAGGTGGGATGCCAGCATCCGCGAGTTTTTGTTCCACGTGTTGAACAAAGCTGCTTTGCCAAAATTGTGCCGCCGATAAGTTGATAGCGACTGGCATCACCTCAAAGCCTTGCTGCTGCCACTGGCATATATCGCTAATGACGTTGTCGAGTACGCGCTCACCCAGTAACAAAATTAACCCCGACCGTTCTGCTAAAGGGATGAAATCGCCGGGCGGTATGACGCCACGTGTAGGGTGTTGCCAACGGACCAGTGCTTCCGCGCTGACAGTAAGCCTTGTCTCGCGGCTCACAAGTGGTTGATACGCCATGAAAAGCCCTTCGCCTGTATCGAGGATAGTCCGCAACTCGGTTTCAAGCGTAAGGTGGTGCTGCATGGCGAGGTCCATTTCGCTGCGGTAGAGGCGATAGGTGTTTCGGCCCTCTTTTTTGGCACGATACATGGCAGCATCGGCATTTTGAATTAAGGTTTCTGAGTTATCACCATCATCTGGGTAGAGGCTTACCCCTAAGCTGCACCCAATACGGAATGTATTATTGTTAATACAATAGGGAGCACTGACGGTATCGATCAAGCGCTGAGCGATTCGAGTTGCTTCGGAGAAATCGCCAATACCGGGTAGTAGGGCAATAAACTCATCGCCACCTAAACGCGCAAGCGTGTCGTCCTCACGCAGTTTTTCTTGCATTCGTTCAGATGCTTGAAGTAGCAATTCATCGCCAATGGCATGCCCCAGCGTGTCATTGACTTGTTTGAAATGATCAAGGTCGATAAAAATAACGGCTAGCGGCTCGCTTGAACGATGTGCGTGTCGAATCGCCAAGGTAATGCGGTCTTCAAGTAGTCGGCGGTTAGGGAGTCGCGTTAAAGCATCGTAGTAGGCAAGATGGCGAATTTGTTGTTCGTTTTCGCGAATATGGGTGATATCGGTAAATAACCCTGCGTAATGCTGTGTTTCACCGTCATCATTGGTAATCGCGGTAATGGTTAATAGCTCAAGGTAGAGCTCACCCGTTTTCTTGCGATTCCATACTTCTCCGCGCCAATAGCCATGCGCTTTAAGGGTGTTCCACATCTGTTGGTAGAAGGCATCGTCTTGCCGACCGGAGGAGAGAACGCGAGGCGTTTTACCCACCACTTCTTCTAGCGAATACCCCGTCACATGCGTAAACGCAGAGTTGATAAACTCAATACGTGTCGCAGCGTCAGTGATGACAATACCCTCAAGTGAGGAGTCGATTACGCGTTCAGCCAGTTGCAGGTGTTGTCGTGAGGTCGCCAATGCAGAATCACGTTGCTCTAATGCCTGACGTAAATCTTGAAGGTATAGATGTTCAGCACCTGCCAGCATGTCACGAAAGCCAAGTAATCCGCTGACATTACCTTGTGGGTTAAGAACCGCGAGATGGCGAATTTGGTGATTAATCAGAAGATCGCGGGCATGGATTAACGCTGCTTTTTCATCGATGGTAAGCAATGGTTGGCTGGCGAGTTCCGCAATTGGTGTGTTGCCCGGATGGCGGGCAATGAAGCGTACTAAGTCACGTTCGGTTAATATGCCTAATGAATTATCAAGTAGCACGACAGCCGCATCATGCTCTTGAAGGTGCATTTTTCGGGCTGCCGTAGCAAGCAGTATGTCGCCTGAGAGCACAAGAGGTGCAGAGCGCATTGCGGCGTGTACTTCACGTAGACGTAAGTAGGGTTCAAGGCCTTGGTTTAGGGCAACGTCGGTTTGCGATAAAATACCGACTGGTAAATCATCGGTGTCGATTACCAGCAAGTGGCGCCGGCGAAGTGACTGAAGTTGTAGCGCTGCTTCACCAAGGGTCAGGTGAGCATAAATGCTAGCAACTGGATGGCTCATACGCTGGGAGATAGGTTGGCGTACTGCATCGAAATCGCCAAAGTCGATATTTATCGCGTCGTGTTCTGTCCAAATGCCTACAGCGCGTTCATTTTCCATCACAAGAATTGAGCTACAATGGCGCTCCGCCATGCGTTTTGCAGCCTCGCAAAGTGGCGTATCAGGAGCGCACTGAAGAATGCCGGTTTGCATGACCCGCGAAATAGATAAATCTTGACTCATAAGAAACGACAACACGTGGCATAAGATAATAGATATAATGCTCAGATTAACACGTTGGTGCTAACTGCAAAGCAATTCTCATCATCAGGTTTGATAAATTGAGTATAAAAGGGTGAGAAAGGTCCCTAGCAACGTGGTAAGCCCCTTGTAATTACCTATGCTGGCCCAATGTAGCGTGCAAGGCGCTTGCCACCATGCGCCAGGGTTCTTAAAATCGACCCTCTGAACATAATTTCGCAACTAACATAACGCCCAGCCGCTAGAGGACAATTCATGCAAGTTTCCGTCGAGACGACCTCCCCAATCGAACGCCGCCTCACCATTCAAGTGCCGGCCGCTGAAATTGATGAGGCCGTCAGCACTCGCTTGAAAGACACCGCGAAAAACGTTCGCTTGAACGGATTCCGTAAAGGCCGGGTGCCAATGGCTGTGGTTCAACAGCGCTATGGTCAAGATGTTCGCAACGATGTTGTGGGCGAGTCGATGCGTGAACACTACGTACGTGCAATTACGGATGAAGAGCTGAATCCGGCAGGCTACCCAGAGATTGAAGCCACAGTTAACGAATCAGGTAAAGATCTGGAATTCGTAGCAAAGATGGAGGTGTATCCGCAAGTTGAACTTACCTCCATCGAAGGGACTGACGTTGAGCGTCCCGTCGTTGAAGTGACGGATGCTGATGTGGACGAAATGATTGAGACCCTGCGCAAGCAAAACGCAGATTGGGAAGAAGCAGATCGTCCGGCAGAAGAGGGTGATCAGGTCAAAATCGACTTCCAGGGTTACCTAGGCGACGAAGCGTTTGAAGGCGGTAGTGCTGAAGATCATTCGCTAGTGCTGGGGTCCAATAGCTTTATTCCAGGCTTCGAAGAGCAACTCATTGGTGCGAAAGCCGGTGATGAAAAGACAATTAATGTCACATTCCCGGATGAGTACCAAGCAGAGCACCTAGCGGGGAAAGACGCCACGTTTAATGTCAAGGTACACAGTGTAAGTGGTCAGAAACTTCCGGAAGTTGACGCGGCTTTCATTGAGCGCTTTGGTGTTGAAGACGGCGATGAGGAGAAATTTCGCGCTGAAATCAAAAAGAACATGAGCCGTGAGGCAGAGCAAGCGGTTGATAACCGTGTCAAACAGCAAGTGCTTGATGCGCTGAAAAAGATGAACGAGATTCCAGTACCTAGCGCGCTCGTCAAGCAAGAAACTGATGGCATGAAGCGTCAAGCCGCCCAACAGTTTGGCCTTGGCGAAGATTTCGATGTGAGTCAGCTTCCTGATGAGCTGTTTGCCGAACAAGCTAAAGGCCGCGTGCAGGTTGGCCTGCTGTTAGCTGAGGTGATCAAGTCAAATGAGCTTGACGCCAGCGACGATGAAATTAAAGCCAAAGTGGAAGAGCTGGCGGAACAGTATCAAGATCCGCAGCAAGTCGTTGACCACTATATGAGCAACGACCAGCTCAAAACGCAGGTCAAGTCTGCGATTTTGGAAGAAAAAGCGGTCGATAAACTGCTTGAGCAAGCGAACGTAAATGACGTAGAAATGTCGTATCAGCAAGTATTGGCTGCGGCAAAGCAGGCTGAGCAAGGTGAAGATGAAGGTGATCAGGCAAGTGCCTAATCATCTCATTCTGACCACCTTTAGTAAGGTGCGCTGCTTGGCGGCGCATCTTCCCCCATCGGACGCAAGGAATCACTGATGAGTGAATTTGATATTCAAAACGCCGGCGGTTTGGTGCCCATGGTGGTTGAACAAAGCGCCAAAGGGGAAAGATCTTACGATATATACTCACGGCTTTTAAAAGAGCGCGTCATCTTTTTGGTTGGCCCTGTGGAAGACTACACCGCTAACTTGGTGGTTGCTCAGCTGCTCTTCCTGGAGTCGGAGAACCCGGATAAAGACATCCATCTCTATATTAATTCCCCAGGAGGCTCCGTTACATCGGGCATGTCAATTTACGATACGATGCAGTTCGTAAAACCGGATATCTCAACCGTTTGTATCGGCCAAGCAGCAAGCATGGGGGCTCTCTTGCTTGCTGGCGGTGCAGCAGATAAACGTTTCTGCTTACCTAATTCACGGATGATGATTCATCAGCCGCTAGGTGGCTACCAGGGTCAAGCTTCTGATATTGAAATTCATACTCGTGAGATTTTAGGTATTCGTGAGCGCTTGAATCAAATCCTGGCACACCATACCGGTCAGGAAATTGCTACAGTGTCACAAGATACCGACCGTGATAATTTTATGAGCGCAAATCAGGCTAAAGAGTATGGCTTGATTGACGCAGTGCTGGATAAGCGACCTACATCCTGATAGCGTGACGGATATGCGCTTTATAAGGTAGGTCTGCGCTTTTTAAACGAGCTTTCCGGCGGCAATTGCCGCCGCAGTGATAGAGGTACGCGAATGGCCGACGGCAAAGGCAAAGACGAAGGTGGCAAACTGCTTTATTGTTCGTTTTGCGGTAAGAACCAAAACGAAGTACGTAAGTTAATTGCTGGCCCGTCCGTCTATATCTGCGATGAGTGTGTCGATCTGTGTAATGACATCATTCGCGAGGAAGTTCTCGAAGCCGATGCCGAGAGCGATGAGGAGCGTCTGCCGACGCCTCGTGAGATTCGTTATACCCTCGACGATTACGTCATCGGGCAAGATCGCGCCAAAATGGTGCTATCCGTAGCGGTGTATAACCACTACAAGCGACTAAAATCTGGTGTTCGCGAAGGCGATGTTGAGCTGGGTAAATCCAACATCCTGCTGATTGGTCCAACGGGTAGCGGTAAGACCCTGCTTGCGGAGACCATGGCTCGCCTGTTGAACGTGCCTTTCACGATTGCAGATGCAACTACACTGACCGAGGCTGGTTATGTGGGTGAAGATGTCGAAAACATCATTCAAAAGCTGCTGCAAAAGTGTGAATACGACGTAGAGAAAGCCGAGCGTGGTATTGTCTATATTGACGAAATCGATAAAATTTCGCGCAAATCGGATAACCCTTCCATCACGCGTGACGTATCGGGTGAAGGGGTGCAACAGGCGCTTCTGAAATTAATCGAAGGCACGACGGCTTCGGTACCCCCGCAAGGAGGGCGTAAGCATCCGCAACAAGAGTTCGTGCAAGTGCACACGGCGAATATTTTGTTTATTGTTGGTGGTGCTTTCGCGGGCCTGGATAAAGTTATCCGTGATCGTGCTGAGAAAGGTGGAATTGGCTTTAATGCCAGTGTTAAGAGTAAAGACTCATCGCGTGGTGTGGGCGAGCTTTTAGCCGATGTCGAGCCTGACGATCTGGTGAAGTATGGGTTGATACCTGAGTTTGTCGGGCGAGTGCCGGTGATTGCAACGCTCACCGAGCTAACCGAAGACGCCTTAGTAGAAATTCTTACTGAGCCTAAAAATTCCTTGGTTAAACAGTACGTTAAACTGTTTGAGATGGAAGATGTGGCACTCGAATTTCGTGAAGACGCATTGCGTGCTGTGGCGGTAAAAGCTATGGAACGCAAAACCGGTGCACGTGGCCTGCGCTCTATTTTAGAGTCTGTGTTGCTCGACACGATGTACGAGATTCCTTCACTCGAAGGTGTAAGCCAGGTCGTCATCGATGCCTCTGTTATTGCTGGCGAAAGTGATCCATTGCTGATTTACTCGCAGCAAGAAGACGCACGAGTTGACGGCACAGATGGTTAAGAAGGGTATGACGGCGCGGCTTTATCTTGTGTAGCGTCTGCCTATTTGCGCCATCATAGGGGTCGCCGCAGGCGACCCCTTGCCTTTCTTTAGTGCCATTTTACACTGCGCTAATTGGCTAACTCGCCTATCGGATGAATAATGCGCAAGCTTGGCTCGCGCGTTACGGTTTCATCTTAGTTACTCACCCGAATTCCCGAGGAACGTCTGCGATGCAGCAGAACGCCGAAATGACACAATGTTTCCCACTATTGCCGCTGCGGGATGTTGTGGTTTATCCGCAGATGGTAATTCCGCTATTTGTCGGGCGCGAAAAGTCGATTCAAGCGTTAGAAGCCGCAATGGAAGCGGGTAAGCGCGTCTTGTTGGTTGCTCAGCGCGAAGCCTCACAGGATGACCCTGACAACACTGATCTTTATGCCATGGGAACGGTGGCAGAGATCATGCAGTTGCTAAAACTTCCTGATGGCACGGTAAAAGTACTGATTGAAGGTAGTTTCCGTGCGGACGTTGGCCGCATAGAAGAGCATGAGGATGGTTATACGCAGGCATATATCGACCCGCGTGATAGCCAGCCGCTGACCGAACGCGAGCAAGAAGCGTTGGTGCGGGTGTTGCTGAATCAATTTGAGCAGTACGTTAAGCTATCGAAAAAAGTGCCTAATGAGGTGCTTAGCTCTCTGTCCGGCATAGAGGACCCAAGCCGCCTAGTGGATACGATTTGCGCCCATTTATCGTTGAAAATTGGCGATAAGCAAGAGTTGCTGGAAATGGATCGCGTTCGCGACCGTATTGAGCATCTGATGGCGTTGATTGAGTCCGAGATTGATCTGCTTCAGGTAGAAAAGCGCATCCGTACGCGCGTTAAAGAGCAGATGGAAAAGACCCAACGCGAATATTACCTCAACGAGCAGATGAAGGCTATCCAGAAAGAAATGGGTGAGCTTGAAAACGTGCCCAATGAGGTAGAAAAGTACGAGCAGTCCATTAATGATTCAGGCATGCCTAAAGAGGCGATGGAGAAAGCCACTCAGGAGCTTAATAAGCTCAAGATGATGTCCGCTAATTCTGCCGAAGCCACGGTGGTGCGCTCTTATTTGGATTGGTTAATCGCGGTTCCGTGGAAAAAGCGTACACGGGTTAAGCATGATCTTGCCAAAGCGCAGCAAGTTCTTGATGAAGACCACTACGGCCTTGATGAAGTGAAATCTCGTATCCTGGAGTACCTCGCGGTACAAAAGCGCGTACGCAAAATGAAAGGTCCAGTGCTGTGTTTGGTGGGGCCGCCGGGGGTGGGTAAAACCTCGCTAGGGCGTTCGATTGCGCGTGCAACTAACCGCAAGTACGTGCGTTTGGCGCTCGGTGGGGTGCGCGATGAGTCGGAAATTCGTGGGCACCGGCGAACGTATATTGGTTCACTGCCCGGTAAGCTGATGCAACGAATGAGCCGTGCCGGGGTAAAAAACCCGCTTTTCTTGCTTGATGAGGTAGATAAGCTTGGTATGGATCATCGTGGTGACCCATCATCGGCTCTCTTGGAAGTGCTCGATCCTGAACAGAATAACAGCTTTAGTGATCATTACTTGGAGTTGGATTATGACCTCTCCGAGACACTGTTTATCTGCACGGCCAACTCGATGAATATCCCGGGGCCACTGCTCGACCGGATGGAAGTTATCCGTTTGCCGGGCTACACAGAAGATGAAAAGCTTGCGATCGCCAAGCGTTATTTGTTGCCTAAACAGCGTGAAGCTAACGGTTTGAAAGTCGATGAAATTGACCTAGACGACTCTGCGCTGTTGGAGCTGATTCGCTACTACTCGCGTGAAGCAGGGGTACGTGAGCTTGAACGTCAAATTGCTAAAGTCTCACGCAAGGTGCTGCGCGAGCGGTTGGAGCATGAGCGCGATAATAAGCAAGCGCAAGCTGGTCAAACGCTTAGTGCTGAGCAAATTGAAGCGTATGCAGGTGTTCGCCGGTACAGCTATGGACTGGCCGATCAAGAAGATCAAGTGGGTCGTGTGACAGGTTTGGCCTGGACATCGGTAGGTGGTGAGCTTCTCAACATCGAATCGGTGGTAACGCCGGGTAAAGGTCGCGTGAACAAGACCGGTTCACTAGGCGACGTAATGAAAGAGTCGGTGAGTGCCGCGCATACCGTCGTGCGCGCGCGTGCCGATGCCTACGGTATTGATCCAGAACGCTTTGAAAAGGAAGATTTGCACATTCACGTGCCAGAGGGTGCAACTCCCAAAGACGGGCCCAGTGCCGGCATTGCGATGGTAACGGCCATGGTCTCCGCGTATAGCCGTCGCCCTGTACGCTGCAACGTGGCGATGACCGGCGAGGTGAATCTGCGTGGTGAAGTGTTGCCTATCGGAGGCCTAAAGGAGAAATTGCTGGCAGCTCGTCGGGGTGGTATAAATACCGTCCTCATACCGGAGGAAAACCGTCGAGACTTAAAAGAAGTGCCAGATAATATTAAATATGCGTTAGATATTCATCCGGTGCGTTGGATCGACGATGTATTAGCGGTTGCCTTAGCCGAGCCAAACGACAAAGAGACTATCGTGAGTAGCGATAAATCGTTCGTTAATACCGCTGCGGCAAGTACGCATTGAAGTAACCGTGTCTATACGTTTAGCTATTTAATCCATACACTCAACGCCTTGTCGGGCGGGTGTAATTTGGCTTGGTTGCTTGACAGCGATTTCAAGGCGTTGCTATAAAATACGGCTACGTTTTGATCGTCGAGCTAACCGGTGACCATGCCGTTCAGAGCCATTTTTTGAAACAGTCAAGGGGTGAAGTGTGAATAAGTCCGAGCTGATTGAAGCCATTGCTGCGTCTGCTGATATTCCAAAAGCAGCGGCAACCCGTGCATTGGATGCCATGGTGGAGTCTGTCACCGATAGCCTCAAGAAAGGCGAGAGTGTTTCACTGGTAGGTTTTGGTACCTTTTCGATTAAAGAGCGTGCTGCACGTACTGGCCGCAATCCGCAAACCGGTCAGCCGATAGAGATCAGTGCTGCTAAAGTACCCAGCTTTAAAGCAGGTAAGGCACTGAAAGACGCCGTTAACTAATCCGATGTATCAGGGATAGTTTTTAGCAATCGTCTCATGGGCGCATCGTTAACGCGATGCGCCCATGTTATTTTTGGCCACTGTGTAATTGAATCGTTTGGCTATTTGAACTGAGGCTAACATGCTGCAAAGTATTCGCGATGGCTCCAGAAGCTGGGGAGCAAAAATCATTATCGGCGTCATGGTGGCCGCGATGGCGCTATTTGGCGTGGAGTCACTGTTTGGCTTGTTTGGTAGCGATCCTGACGAGGTGGCGTCGGTAAACGGCGAGCCCATTGTGCGTCAAGAAGTAGAGCTTGAAGTGCAGCGTGCGATGCGCTCTGGGCAAGTGCCTCCTGAGCAAGAGCGCGCTTTGCGCAGCGAAATGCTTGATCAGCTTATTACCCAGCGCCTTTTGACTCAATACGCAGAAGAAGGCAGTTTCTACGTCTCCGATGACCAGCTAGATCAGCTCATTGTCAATTTGCCTGAATTCCAAGATCAAGAGGGCGTTTTTTCCGCTGAACAGTTTCGTAACCGCTTGGCCAGAGCTGGATATACTCCTCTCTCATTTCGTCAGGAGTTACGCACGGATGTGAAACGTCGTCAGCTTCAACAGGGGCTTGCATTTAGTGACTTTACGTTGGAAACCGAACAGCAGCGTTTAGCCGAGCTACAGCGTCAGCAGCGCAGCTTCCGCTACGATGTTTTGTCAGCGGAAGGCGCTAGCCGCATAGACGTGAGTCAAGAAGAGCTTGAGCGTTACTACAACGAAAATGCCGAGCGTTTCGAACGGCTAGAACAGGTGCGCCTTGAATACGTTGTCATTGATCGTGAAGAGATGGCCGCTGACGTCGAAGTGAATGAAGCTGAGCTGCGTGAAGCGTGGCGCGAGCAGAATCAGAATGCGGATCGTCGTGTCGCCCACATCATGATTTCCTATGGCGATGAACGAACGCGTGAGCAAGCGCAGGTACGTGCAGAGGAGGCATTAGACGCACTCGATAGCGTTGAGAGTTTTGCTGATACGGCAGCGCGCTATTCCGATGATACCGCAAGCGCTGAGGATGGCGGAGATTTAGGCGAGATCAGTCGCGGTTTCTTTGGTGAAGCATTCGACGAGGTGGCTTTTTCCCTAGGTGAGGGTGAAATCTCCTCGGCGGTCGAGATGGATGATGCCTTTCATATTATCCAAGTCCAAGACATTGATCGTCCAGCGTTTGAAGAGCAGCGCGATAGGTTGCGCCAAGACGTTGCGATGCGTGAGGTTGACGACGAATTTAACCAACGCGTTCAGCAGCTCATCGACGAGAGTTTTGCCGCAGAAGACCTACAAAGCGTCGCCGACGACATTGGTCTGACGCTACAAGAGAGCGACTGGCTTGCAAGAGGAGAAGGTAGAGGTGTGTTGTCAGAACCCGGTGTGATGGAAGCAGCTTTTAGCCAAGATGTGCTTGAAGAGCGCTATAACAGCGAAGTGATCGAGCTGGACAATGATCGCCGCATGGTCTTGCGTGTGGCAGAGCATCGCGACGCGACCGTGCTGCCTTTAGAACAGGTCCGTGAAGAAGCTAAAGTGGCGGTCAGAGCGCGTAAACAGCAGCAGGCGCTGGTGGAAGAGGCCAAAGAGCTGCTCGCGGATCCTGAGAGCGAAGCGATTGAGTGGGTCGAAGCGAATCGCATCAGTCGTGAGGCCGATTCTACGGTGCCGCGTATGGTCGTACAGGCGGCTTTTCGCATGCCGCATCCTGAAAGCGGGGAGAGCACGTATCGCTATGTCGAATTGCCCGAAGGGGTTGCCATCATCGCTCTAGATAACGTGAGAGATGGTGATGTCGACGAACAAGCCGAGCGCTTTGTGGCTCAGATGGCTGAGCAGTTACGCGCGCAATCCGTTATTCAAGGCCTTATTGATGACCTACGTAGCAATGCTGAAATCGAGCGTCGTTAAAGCGAATCAGATGTGATGTGTTGCAGAAAAATGCCGCCCCTAGAAAGGGCGGCATTTTTTTGCGGGGCATTAGCTTACAGGTGATGAGTTTAAAGGAAATTGACGCAGGCGAGGCGCCGTTGTGCTTTCTGCGTCATCATCGATCACAATATCCCAGCCATGTTGGCTATCCCAATCCCCTAGCACAAAACGCTTGGCGGGCACGTCATCCGCGGTCAGGTCATGTACCTTGGGTCGATGAGTGTGGCCATGAATCATCGTGGCGACACCGCGCTTCTCCAACAGTTTTACTACCTCGGAGGGTGTTACATCCATAATGGCTTGCGCTTTTGTCGCGTTGGCGTCCCCTGATTGTTGGCGCAAGCTTGTGGCCAACGCCAGACGTTGCTCAAGTGGCAGATCAAGCATTTGTGCTTGCCACTGTGGATCGCGAGATTGCTGACGAAACGCCATGTAATCCTTATCCAGCGTGCAGAGGCTGTCGCCGTGTAGCAGTACGAGCGGAATTCCGTGAAGTTCGGCTTCTTGAATGTCCGATAAGAGGGTTGCGCTACAAACATCAGCGAAGCGCTGGCCGATAAAAAAGTCACGGTTACCGTGCATCAAGAAAATACGCGTACCGTTTTTGCCAAGCTTGGATAACGCCGCTGCAACCTGCTTGGCGATATCAGCGAGCGGGTGTGGGTAATCAAGGAGATCATCGCCAATCCAGGCATCAAACAAATCGCCTAAAATATAAACGGCTTTCGCATCCACCGCCGTAGTGGCTAAGTAGTCGAGAAACCCTTGAGTTATCTCAGGGGTATGCTCGCTAAGGTGTAAATCGGCTACCAGCAGAGTGCGCATAAGGCTCTCCGTTTATTTAGTCAGCATCCTTGACGTAGGCGCGCTCAATAATAATGTCTTCAGCAGGGACATCGGCGTGCATGCCACGGCGCGTGGTGCTGACGTTTTTAATTTTCTCTACCACATCCGCCCCATCGACTACTTCCCCGAATACCGCATAGCCCCAGCCCTGCACCGATTTGCCGCTATGATCTAAGAAGGTATTGTTGTTAATGTTAATAAAGAATTGCGCTGTTGCGGAATGGGGATCTTGGGTGCGCGCCATTGCCAGCGTGCCCTGGGTGTTTTTTAGGCCATTATCGGCTTCATTTTCAATGGGGTCGCGAGTAGGCTTTTGATTAAAGTCTTGGTCGAAACCGCCGCCTTGAACCATAAAACCGTCAATGACGCGGTGAAACAGCGTGCCGTCATAAAATCCATCGCGCACATACTGCTCAAAGTTAGCCGCCGTCACCGGCGCTTTTTCGTGGTTAAGTGCAATGGTGATGTCACCGAGGTTAGTCTGTAATACGATCATGGGTAAATTCCTGTTCAATAAAGGCCTTCGCCTTGGTGCTATGCTCAGGCGTCACGTTATAATAGCGGTTTTGCTTGGCATCGCGAAGCCTAGCACGCCATCCACCATGAGGTTACCAACTCCACCATGACCAACGAGACCACCCCAGCACCGAATTTTATTCGTAACCAAGTACGCGAAGAGATTGAGGGCGGCCAGGTCACTAAAATTGTGACGCGCTTTCCGCCTGAACCAAACGGCTTTTTGCACATTGGCCACGCGAAATCGATCTGTTTGAACTTTGGTTTGGCGGAGCAGATGGGTGGTGACTGCCATTTGCGCTTTGATGACACTAACCCGGCCAAGGAAGAGCAAGCGTATATTGACGCCATCAAAGAAGATGTCAGCTGGCTAGGCTTTGAGTGGGCGGGGGCTGTGCGCTTTGCCTCAGACTACTTTGATCAGCTTTACGCGTGGGCGCGGCACTTGATCCATGAAGGTAAAGCTTACGTTGATGATCTCTCGCCTGACGAAATTCGCGAGTACCGTGGCACCCTCACTGAGCCGGGAACGCCGAGCCCTTACCGCGAGCGCAACGCGGAGGAAAATCTCGACCTGTTAGCGCGTATGCGTGATGGTGAATTCGGTGAGAGCGAGAAAGTGCTACGAGCGAAGATCGATATGGCGTCACCCAATATTAATCTGCGCGACCCGATTCTTTACCGTATCCGCCACGCGACGCACCACCAGACCGGTGATAAATGGAAAATCTATCCCTCCTACGATTTTACTCACGGTCAGTCGGATGCGATTGAAGGAGTGACGCACTCAATCTGCACTTTGGAGTTTGAGGACCATCGACCGCTTTACGAATGGTTCCTCGATAACCTGCCCGTGCCGTGTAAGCCACGTCAGATCGAGTTTGCCCGACTCAACCTTAACTATACGCTGACGTCTAAGCGTAAATTGAAGCTACTGGTAGATAACGGGATTGTTGACGGTTGGGATGATCCGCGCATGCCCACTGTTGCCGGTATGCGTCGCCGAG
The DNA here is from genome assembly GCF_023555005.1 of Halomonas llamarensis. GTDB lineage: Bacteria > Pseudomonadota > Gammaproteobacteria > Pseudomonadales > Halomonadaceae > Vreelandella > Vreelandella llamarensis. The sequence goes on from NZ_JAMJPJ010000023.1 coordinate 36,257, forward strand.
GCTATACACCGGCGTCGATCCGTAAGTTCTGCGACATGATTGGCGTGACTCGCGCTGACGGCGGCCTGGTGGATATCGCCATGCTAACTCACGCGATTCGCTCTGATCTTGAAGACAGCGCACCGCGTTCAATGTGCGTGTTGAAGCCGCTGAAAGTCGTGCTGACCAACGTTCCCGAAGGGCATGAGGAAGTGTACGACGTGCTTGGTCATCCGGCGCGGGATGACATGCCAGAGCGCCGCGTGCCGTTTACCCGTGAGCTTTACATTGATCACGACGATTTTATGGAAGAACCGCCGAAAAAGTTTTTCCGCTTAGCGCCGGGCAAAGAAGTGCGCCTACGTAATTCTTATGTGATCCGCTGTGATGACGTCATCAAGGATGAAAGTGGCGAAATAACAGCGCTTCATTGCTCGGTGGATTTCGATACGCTGGGCAAAAACCCGGAAGGTCGTAAGGTGAAGGGGGTCATCCACTGGGTAAGCGCAGTCCATGGTGTGCCATTGGAAGTGCGTTTATACGACAACCTCTTCTTGGAAGAGCAGCCCGATAAAGATAAAGACGCCGACTTTTTAGAGCATCTGAATCCAGAATCGCTCAGCGTTTGCCAAGCGATTGGCGAGCCAAGCCTAGCCTATGCCACACCAGAGTCGCGTTTTCAGTTTGAGCGCGTTGGCTACTTCTGCGCGGATCGTCACGCTTCAACGCCAGAACATTTGGTATTCAACCGTACCGTGGGCCTGAAAGATACCTGGGCGAAAATTAAGCAAAAAGGATAAGGGAGGGGCTATGCAGATTTACAATACGTTAACGCGTCGCAAAGAACCTTTCCAAACGCTTGAGCCAGGGAAGGTGCGCATGTATGTCTGCGGGATGACCGTTTATGACTACTGCCATCTGGGGCACGCCCGGGTCATGGTCGCGTTTGACGTTATCACCCGTTACCTGCGCGCGCGGGGGTATGATGTAACCTACGTGCGCAACGTAACCGATATCGACGACAAGATATTAAAGCGTGCTGAGGAAAATGGCGAAAGTATCACGGCGCTGACCGAGCGCATGATCGCGGCCATGCACGAAGATGAGGCGCGCTTGAGCGTGCTGCCGCCGGATGAAGAGCCGCGTGCAACACGCCATATCGACGATATTATCGCCATGATCGAAACGCTGATCGCGAAAGGATACGCTTACGCTGCGGACAATGGCGATGTCTACTATCGGGTGCGCAAGTTTGAGGGCTATGGCAAGCTCAATAACCGCAATCTCGATGATATGCGCTCTGGTGCACGCGTCGATATTGATGCACATAAAGAAGACCCGCTCGACTTTGTGCTGTGGAAAGCCGCCAAACCCGGTGAGGCGCATTGGGCTTCCCCTTGGGGGGACGGTCGCCCCGGTTGGCATATCGAATGCTCGGCGATGTCAAAATGCTGCTTAGGCGATACCTTCGATATCCACGGTGGTGGGCCGGATTTGACCTTTCCGCATCACGAAAACGAAATTGCTCAGTCCGAGGCGGCTAATGAGAAACCGTTCGTCAATACATGGATGCACGCCGGCGCCGTCCGGGTGAATCAAGAGAAAATGTCCAAGTCACTGGGCAACTTCTTCACCATTCGTGATGTATTAAGCGAGCACGATGCGGAAGTCGTGCGCTATCTGCTGGTGGCCAGCCACTATCGCAGCCCAATCAACTATTCGGTGGACTCATTAGCTGAAGCGCGTAAGTCGCTGGTGCGTTTTTATACGTCACTCGAAGGGCTAGCGCTTGGAGAATCGACGCCAAATGCGGATGCCGAACTAGGTTCAACTGAAAGCATTTATCGTGAGCGTTTCTTTGCCGCGATGGATGATGACTTCAATACCCCTGAGGCGTTGTCGGTACTGTTTGATTTGGTACGCGAGCTTAACCGCGTCAGAAACAGTGAACCCGAGCAAGCGGCGACATTCGCGCACGAGCTTAAAGCGCTGGCCGAGATGCTCGGCCTGTTGCAGCAGTCACCGGAGGCCTTTTTGAAAGGGGGGCAGGCACTCTCGCTGAGTGAAGCCGAGATCGAGGCGAAAATCAGTGAACGTGCCTTGGCAAAAGCTAACAAAGATTTTGCCAAGGCGGATGCCATTCGCGATGAACTCACCACGCAAGGTATTGTGCTTAAAGACTCACGCGAAGGCACGACATGGGTGGTAGAAACGCCCTAAGTAACGTCAGTTGCTTGCGGGTGTCTGACTTCAACGCGTTGAGGTCTTATACTCCATCGTGAACCGCTAAACTTGCTCAATCCGCGACAGAGGCCCGTTGCCTCTGCTTGAAAAGGAACGTGACTATGCGCCTCACGACATCAATTATTGCGACAAGCGTTATCTTGGTAACCGTTATGGCAACGGCTCAGGCCCAGGCAAACGACCCTGTGGTTGTGTCGTCCAAAATCGATACCGAAGGGGGCGTGCTAGGCGAACTGATTCTTCAAACGCTTGAGCATGAGGGCATTCCCACCGAGAACCGTTTGCAGTTAGGCGCCACCAGCGTGGTAAGACAAGCGCTAAAAACAGGGGAAATTGATCTTTACCCAGAGTACACCGGTAATGGCGCGTTCTTTTTCGATATGGCCGATAGTGCGGTCTGGAATGATGCGGAAAAAGCGTACCAAACGGTACGTGAGCGCGATGCCGAGAACGGGCTGATTTGGCTCACGCCCGCCAGCGCTAATAATACCTGGGCGATGAGTGTGCGTCAGGACATAGCCCGTGAACACGGGTTAGAAACGCTGGAAGACTTAGCCGACTACCTGGCCGCAGGCGGTGAGTTTAAGTTCGCGGCGAGCGCTGAGTTCGTTGAGTCCGAGCAGGCTCTGCCAGCCTTTCAAGAGGCTTATGGGTTTGAACTAAGCGAGGATCAGCTGCTTGTGCTCTCTGGGGGTAATACCGCGGCGACCATGCGCGCGGCGGCACAGCAAACCAGCGGTACCAATGCGGCAATGACGTATGGCACCGATGGCGGATTGAGTGCGCTAGGGCTTGTTGTGCTGGAAGACTCTAAAGGGGTGCAGCCGGTTTATCAGCCTGCCCCCGTGGTGCGTGAAGACGTACTTGAGCAGTACTCGCAGATAGAATCCGCGCTGGAAGCGGTTTTCACTTCGTTAGACCTTGAAACACTGCAGCGGTTGAATGCCGAAGTCGCCGTCAATGGCCTTGCAGCTGAGCAAGTGGCTCAAGACTATTTGGACAATTTACGTCGCAATACCTCGGGTCAATAATCCATGCCGTTGAAGGACGCGCTACCTACGCAGGGACGCTTCTCACAGTGGCGCCCCAACTGGGTAATCCTGACGTTGGGTCTTGCAATGCTGGCAGCGGTATGGGGACTTCCAACGGTTAGTGTTGCAGCCAACCGAATTGTATCGGGCACCGGCTACCCCGTTTGGCAGGCGCTGAGTTGGGGAGGTGGGCTACTCGCGTCGATAATCATTCTGGCTATTATGCTGCTCGCAAGCCAGCCCGAGCGTACAAGCCTAAGCTATATTGCCCAGTTTGCGGCTATGGTGTTGTTACTGCTACTGATGCCGTTTGGGTTAATGGCGGCTAGCTATTGGTTGGTTGATGCCTCTCAGCCCCAGGCGCGCCTCGGTATTGGGCTGGCTTATTGGGTGGTGATGTTCTTAGCCCTTTTGGGGCTGATCGAGCTGCGCTTGCGTTTATCTTTAGCGAGGGGTTGGATGGCGCTTCTGCTGATAGGGATTGGCGCAGTATGGTGGGGATGCGCTGCCCTTTGGCTGGATAGCTTAGCGCTCGTGCAAGAGTTTCAGGTCCGTGAGGCGCAGTTCTACCAAGCATTACGTCAACACCTAGCGCTGGTTACGATTGCCGTGAGCGTTAGTGTCGTACTGGGCATGGGGATAGCGCTTTTAATGCGCCGCTTTCACCGACTGCAACGAGGCGGTTTTGCGCTGTTAAACTTTTTTCAGACGGTGCCCAGCCTAGCGCTTTTTGGTTTGTTATTGGCCCCGTTGGCATGGCTTTCCGCTAACGTTCCCTTTGCCGCACAGTTAGGCATTAAAGGGATCGGTTGGACGCCCGCTCTGATTGCGTTGATTATCTACAGCCTATTGCCGATCGTGCGTAATACCTATGTTGCGCTAGAAGCGGTAAGCCCCGATGTGCTCGATGCAGCCACCGGCATGGGTATGCGTGCCTCGCAGCGTTTTTGGCAGGTGCGCGTACCGCTGGCGCTACCGATTTTACTCGAAGGAGTGCGCATCACGATGGTTCAAGCCATTGGTTTAACAGCGGTGGCCGCGCTAATTGGCGCTGGTGGTCTGGGCGCCTTTATTTTTCAAGGATTAGGGCAAGCCGCAATGGATATGGTGTTATTAGGGGCATTGCCTATTTTGGTCATGGCGCTCGCTGCAGATGCCGGAATAGGCGCCTTGGCAGCGCAGTTTCGCCGGGGAGCGGCGTGTGATTGAGCTACGTAACGTTTGCAAATATTTTGACGATACCATAGCTGTTGACGATGTTTCGCTAAGTGTTCCCAAGGGGAAATTCTGTGCCTTAGTGGGAACATCTGGCTGTGGTAAATCCACTACGCTGCGCATGATTAACCGCTTGCTAACGCATAGTGAAGGCGAAATTTTGCTCGATGAGCAAGCTATTTCTGACTACGACCCGGTGCTTTTACGCCGCCGTATTGGCTATGTGATTCAAAATACGGGGCTTTTTCCGCACTGGACCGTAGCGCGCAATATTGGCTTAGTGCCGCGGCTTCTCAAGTGGCCGGCAAACCAAGTGCGCCAACGTGTTGAAGAGTTGATGCAGCTTCTGGGGTTACCGGTGGGGGAGTTTGCTAATAAGTACCCGCATCAGCTTTCCGGTGGGCAGGCCCAACGGGTCGGGGTAGCGCGGGCACTCGCGGCTGACCCGGATATTTTGTTGATGGATGAGCCCTTTGGCGCGCTTGATCCCATTACCCGCGAAAAACTTCAAGAGATGCTAATGCAGCTGCAGGCGCGGTTGCACAAAACTATCGTGTTTGTCACCCACGATATGGATGAAGCGCTGCGTTTAGCAGATCATTTGGTGGTGATGCGCGCTGGCAAAATCATTCAGCAGGGCACGCCGCTGTCTCTTTTGCAAAAGCCGGCCGATGCCTTTGTCGATTCACTATTAGGCGGTTTGGAGAGGGGGCTGAAGCAGGCGTCACTTACCCGCGTGAAAGACCACATGGCGCCCCTTGGGCCGACGCTTCCGGCGCAGTCGCGTATTCCCGCCCGCTATACGTTACGCCAGGCGCTCTCGATGATGTTACGCGACCATAGCGAGCGACTTACCGTCGTGGATCAGCACGATATGCCGGTTGGCGAGTTATCTCTACGCAAACTGGTCAAGGAAGCCCACTCATCAGAGCAAGGAAGTTCGCGTGAGTCGTAAGCCTCAGCTTTCTCTTTCAGCCTACCATCCCGCGCAGCTACTGCTCCCCGTGATATGGGTAGCGCTGTTGGCGTTGGCGGTTGTGGCAATGCCGGCGGCTGAGGCAGTCTTTCGTTGGCTAGCGCCTGATGCCCGCCAAGTGATTTATCAGCGTGCGGATTTTATCACGCTCTTAGGGCGGCATTTATTTGTGGTTGGCATTGCCGCTCTCGTGACGGTTAGTGTGGGCCTTTTGGCAGGCGTCACAGTAACGCGGCAGTGGGGGCGTGATTTTTTACCCCTAGCCACGCAAGTGGCTTCCCTTGGGCAGACGTTTCCGCCGGTCGCGGTGCTGGCGCTGGCGGTGCCAGCACTGGGTTTTGGCACGTTGCCGATTATTGTCGCCTTGGTGCTTTATGGATTGCTGCCGATTGTGCGCAATACGATTGCCGGCCTTAAAGATGTCGACCCCGCGACGATTTCGTCAGCGCGAGGGATGGGTATGACCGATGGCCAAATTCTTCGCCAGGTCGAGCTTCCGTTGGCGACCCCCGTGATTCTTGCCGGTATACGCACCTCAATTACGATCAATATTGCGACTGCCGCGCTGGGCTCAACAGTGGGCGCGAGTAACTTAGGCGATCCGATTATCGCCGGTATCGTTAATACCAATATGGCGTATGTGGCACAGGGAGCACTGGTCATTGCCTTATTGGCGCTAAGCGCTGACAGTTTTTTTGAAGTGCTGCAGCGCCGGTTGCGCTCGCATACTGCTTAAGTCGAATGCCCTAAAAGAAATGACTGCGTTAGTGTCGTGTTGTGGTACGTGACCCGTCACGTCTGACATGTTGCGTTGACCGATATTAGGGAAATCCCCTGGTATAACAGGAAAAAACCGACAACACTGCCCTCAAAAGGGGCAAGACAAGGACAATAACCATGACACAAACGAGTTACGCGCCGGACTTTATGACCGGTGATGAATTTTCGATACCCACCTTCAGGGTCTTGGACCCGGAGGGCGAGCTTCACGATGAAGCGCAAGCCCCCGAGTTGACTCGGGATCATGCCCGCCGCATTTATCACGCCATGCTGGCGACCCGCATTCTGGATGAGCGGATGATGGCTGCTCAGCGCCAAGGGCGGCTATCGTTCTATATGCAGTGTACCGGTGAAGAGGCAGCCGTCGTGGGCGCAACCGCAGCCCTTGATGATGCCGACATGATCATGGCGCAATACCGTGAGCAAGGTGCGCTGATGTATCGAGGCTTTAGCTTCGATGAGTTTATGAACCAACTCTTTGGTAATGAGCTCGATTACGGCAAAGGGCGTCAGATGCCTGTGCACTATGGCTCGCGCAAACTGCACTACATGACCATTTCCTCTCCGCTCGCGACCCAGATTCCACAAGCAACCGGTTACGCTTATGGGCAGAAACTGGCCGGAGAAGGTCAATGCACGATGACGTTTTTTGGTGAGGGCGCCGCTTCTGAAGGCGATTTTCATGCGGCGCTAAACATGGCCTCGGTACATAAAGTGCCGGTGATCTTCTTCTGCCGTAATAACGGTTACGCCATTTCCACTCCGGCGAACGAACAGTTTGCTGCTGATGGCATCGCACCGCGCGCGTTTGGTTATCACATGCACGTCATTCGCGTGGACGGTAACGATGTGTTGGCCATATACGAAGCGACTCGCAAGGCACGTCAGATCGCCGTGGAGAAAAACCAACCGGTGTTGATCGAAGCAATGACGTACCGCTTGGCCGCTCACTCCTCCTCGGATGACCCTTCTGGTTATCGCGCTAAAAGTGAAGAGGAAACGTGGCGGTTAAAAGACCCTATCCTGCGCATGCAAAAATGGTTAAGCCATAAGGACTGGTGGAGCGATGACGAAGAGGCAGAAACGCAGGAGCGTTTGCGTCGCGAGGTGTTAGACACGATGAAACGCGCTGAAAAACGCCCGTCTCCGTCACTCGATACCCTGATTAGCGATGTATACGCCGATGTGACGCCAGCGTTGCAGCATCAGTTTGATGCCCTTAAGCAGCATATCCGTCGTTACCCCGAGGCGTACCCGCTAGGGGCGAAGTCGCTTGATCTTGATGTGCGCGATGACGCTAACCAGCCGGAGGGGAAATAACATGCCGACGATGAACATGCTGCAAGCCATCAATAACGCCTTGGATATCGCCATGGCGGAAGATGAAAAAGTGGTCTGCTTTGGCGAAGATGTTGGCGTCTTCGGCGGTGTCTTTCGTGCGACGAGCCACTTGCAAGAAAAGTATGGCAAAGCACGCTGCTTTAATACCCCGCTGGTTGAACAGGGTATTGTTGGGTTTGCCAATGGTTTGGCCGCCCAAGGCGGAGTGCCGGTCGCCGAGATTCAGTTTGCCGATTATATCTTTCCCGCGTTTGATCAAATCGTGAACGAGACCGCGAAATTTCGCTACCGCTCGGGCGATCTTTTCAACGTTGGTGGTTTAACCATTCGCACCCCCTATGGCGGTGGCATCAACGGTGGTCTTTACCACTCGCAATCGCCTGAGGCATATTTTGCCCATACGCCCGGCTTGAAAGTGGTGATGCCGCGCAACCCCTATCAAGCGAAAGGCTTGCTTCTTGCTGCTATTCGCGATCCCGACCCGGTGATCTTTTTCGAACCTAAGCGTCTTTACCGCGCTTCCACCGGTGAGGTGCCCGAGGAAGATTACCAACTGCCAATTGGCGAAGCGGAAATCACTAAGGAAGGGACCGATGTCACCGTGGTGGGCTGGGGCGCACAGATGGAAGTGATCGGAAAAGCCGTGGCGCTTGCCGAAGAAGCGGGTATTGCCTGTGAAGTGATCGATCTGCGCAGCCTGTTGCCTTGGGATGCGGATACCGTGGCGGAGTCGGTCCTCAAGACCGGGCGTTTGGTCATTACCCACGAAGCACCGTTAACCGGTGGCTTTGCCGGTGAAATCGCCACGACAATTCAAGAGCGTTGTTTCCTCTATTTAGAGTCGCCCACCGCACGGGTGACGGGGCTGGATACGCCTTTCCCGCTGACGCTGGAAAAGGAGTACTTCCCCGATCACCTGAAAATTTTCGAAGCGATTCAACATAGCGTTAATTTTTAATGCCGATTGACGTGCATAAGAGGAGACAGTGATGAGCGATTTTATGCTGCCGGATATCGGCGAAGGGATTGTTGAGTGTGAAGTGGTCGAATGGCGCGTAGCCGAAGGCGACACCATCGAAGAAGATCAGCCGGTTGTAGAGGTCATGACCGACAAGGCGCTGGTTGAGATCACCGCGCCCGAGCCCGGGGTGGTGACCAAGCTTTACGTGGACCAAGGGCAAATCGCCAAAGTGCATGCGCCGCTTTACGCCTACCAGGCGGAAGGTGAGACGGCGTCATCAGATAGCACTGACGCACCGAGTGAGAAAGCAAGCGTTTCCGCGTCGCAGGAAAATACGCAACAGCCAACGGCAACGCCAGCGCCAAAAACGGTACCCGAGCAGGAAAGCACTGAAACGTCAGTGGCCCTAGCAGGCGGTGCCTACGGCAAAACACCAGCAAGCCCCGCCGTGCGCCGGTTGGTACGTGAACACGGTCTGGACTTAGCCGCGATTACGGGTTCAGGCAAGGATGGCCGCGTCTTGAAAGAGGACGTCTTGGGGTATCTGGATGCACCGAAAACGCATACGGGTGTCCCCGCCTCGCAAAAAGCGCCACGGGTAGAGCCGCTACGCGGCATGCGCGCCGCCATGGCTAAACAGATGGTGGCCGCCGCCTCGACCATCCCGCACTTTCAGTACGGTGAAGAAATTGATGTAACCGAGCTGCTTGCGCTGCGTGAGCGTTTGAAGCCCCAAGCGGAGACACTCGGTGCGCGATTGACGCTGATGCCATTTTTCATGAAAGCAATGGCGTTGGCCGTAGAGGCGCACCCGATTCTCAATGCCCAGCTAAACCCCGAGGCCACCGAGCTGGCTTATTACCCCGAGTGTAATATCGGCATGGCGGTGGATAGTAAGGTAGGACTTTTGGTGCCCAATGTGAAAAATGCTGGGGCGCTCTCACTGATGGAAATTGCCGGTGAAGTCGGACGCTTGACCCAGGCCGCGCGAGAAGGGCGTGTCGAGCAGGCAGACCTGAAGGGTGGCACGATCACCATCTCCAACATTGGTGCGATGGGCGGTACGTACGCATCGCCAATTATCAACGCACCGGAAGGGGCGATTGTGGCCATCGGTAAAACACAGTGGTTGCCGCGCTTTGATTCGGCAGGGAATGTGACGCGCCGGGCAATACTTACCGTCACCTGGGCGGGCGATCACCGCTTTATTGACGGTGGCACCATTGCGCGTTTTTGTAACCAGTGGAAAGCGTATCTGGAAGCGCCTGAGACGATGCTGCTGCAATTGCGCTAGCGTTGACCGATATGGGCTTTGATGGATAAGGGATTTAATGGATAAAAGCTTTGAAGAATAGGCGCTTTTAAAAATAGGAGCTAGCCATGACCGCAGCGCCTTTGCAGCAGTTTTACATCCCGGAAGATCAATCGATCTACCTACTCAGTCACCAGGATGCGCGCAAGTTAAAAGAGTGGGTAGCGCTATGCCAAACCCAGCTATCCCAGCTGGGTTACCGGGATATCGAGCTGATTGGCAAGGGCGCTTACGGCTTCGTGTTTGCCGGGCGTACCACGCCGTCGCGGGGAAAGATTCCGCGCGATTTGGTGTTTAAGTTCTCGCGAATCACGCTGCCTACTCACCTGCAGGAACGCCTTGAGGAGGAGGCGTTTATGCTGGAGCAAGTCGTACACCCTCGAATACCCGCACTGGAAGCGTATCAACGCGTGCACGGCCAGTCGATTTTAGCCATGGAGCGCGCGCCCGGTTGGAACCTAGAAGAAGTCTCGCTGCGCGAAGGTAGGCTATCCCCGCGTTTGATCGTGCGGATTGCCGCCCAGTTGGCGGATATTCTCAAGGCGCTGCGGCGGGAATCCGGTCCCCAAGCGCGCCCCGTGGTGCATGGCGATATTAAACCCTCCAATTTGGTGTTTGACCCTGCGCGCGAAGCGATTGCATTGATCGACTGGGGATCGTCAGTGTTTGCCCAGCTTGATGCCAAGCTTCAGTTTGTCGCCGCCAATGTGATGGAGTTGATGTCGTCAGACCTACAGCAAACTAACGCGCGGTTGGGCGATGTCTACTTTATTGGCGAGGAGCAGCTTAACGGCGCGTTGTCCTCGCCGCGTTTTGACGAGCAGGGCGCGGCGGGTACGCTGTATGCGCTGGCGTCGGCACAATCTTGCCGCTTTGGCTATCGGGCGATCCCCGCCACGTCGCTAGGGTTGCCGATGGAATTTGCTCGCACGTTAGATGGTATGCTGGATAGCGATCCGGCGGTGCGCCGTCGCGCCGGGGATCACTTTCTAGACGCGATGCCGCGGTTGGCCAACCTTGTCATGCTGGACTTGCCTTCACCGGAGCCTTTGCCGCTGATTCCTGTGTGGGCGCGGCCGAGCGAGCGTGAGATCGATACCGTGGTATATAGCTCGCGTAAATCCTTCTTGCGTGAAGCCAACGTCGTGGAAACCCTTAACGACGTCAATGACGTGCAGCTTGACCGCTACTACAAGCAGTTCATGCAAGGCATGGGTGAAACCGAAAAAGCGTTTTTGGCCTCGGTCAGTCGGTTGGGGAAATACCCCGTGGTAGGGGGGTTGGCGGTACACTGGGGGCGTGAGGGGGTGTATATCGATTCGTCGCTTAACCTGCACGACCCGGCGCTAAAACCCGCTTTTACCCAGGCGGTGAACAATATGGTGCATCTTGCGCGCGCCATTCACCGTCAAGGTGTTTTCAAAAGCTGCCTGTTCGATGCGCGTAAAACGCTTCACCTAGAACGCAACTCGGCAAGTGAGTCGTTTTATCCCGAGCCTTCAATGACGATTCCCTATGAGGTGAGCGATATGCCTGAGGTGGAGGATAGCTCGCGTCAGCACAGTTACTTCGAAGACGGTCCTGATCCGGAAGAGCATCTTGCCTTGCCATCGCCGATTATCATGGCGCTTGAGCGGCTCAACGCCATCCACCACACCGGCATGATTATTTTCGAGGCGTTACCGGAGCATCTCAAAATTCATAGCTACTATCGGTTGCTTGATGCCCATCAGGAAGCCGAGTTTCAGCGCCAACTGGCGGTAATATTAGCCGCTGTGCCCGATATTGAGGGTCTCGGTGTTTCGGGCTATATGAAGATGCCCTACAAAGATACTCGCGCGTTCACCCACCTTGCGCGTCAGCCTGAGCGTTTTTATCCGCGCGATCCACGCAAGTTCTTAGCGCTCCAGCATGAGGTATAGCCATTGAACTAGAGCTTGATTGACATTTTCGGCCGCTATGCCAAGGGCGTTGACAACGGCATCGACGCTTTCATTATTGGCGGCCTGCGAGGCCTGAAGTTGGGTAGTGGCAAGGCGCTCGCCGCTAGCGCTGTCTTGTAGCACAAGGTCTACGCGCATCACCGCCAGAGGCGTGCCGTCGGTATAGACGATGTGAAAGTCCCGTAATTCACTGGTGAGTTGGTAATCAACGCCTTGGCGGTCAGCGCTCACGTGGCTGACAATCGCGCTTTGTTGGATGGCCTCAATCCATGCGCTTTGTAACATGGCAGGCGCGTCTTCGTACCAGCGTGCACCGCCGTAAACGCTGACTTGGTTCCCATGCGGCCAAACGACAATGCTGTCGCTGCCCAAAAGCCTACCGGCCGCTGGGGGGAGCACGCTTAGCACCACCGGCTGGAGCGGGGCGTCAATCGCTTTGATCCCTGGCGCAGGAAGTCGGTACAGTTGATTTGGCGTCGTTTCGGGCAGTACCGAACAGCCGCTGATGAGTAAGGCGATCAGCAAGAGAAGCGAAGGAAATTTAAGGATTTTGGGGTATCTCATGGCCGAAACTCCTGAATGCTATCGCCGCCGAAGAGAAAGTCTCGCGGATTCTCTTCTAGGCGTCGAGCCGCGCGGTTGAGGTTGTTGAGCGTCGTGCGCAGCTCTTCCATTGCAGGGGCAAGCGACTGAGAGCTGGCTGCTGAGTTTTCTAGCGTTGTTTTAAGCGCGGGGGCATTGGTATCAATTAAAGCACTTAAGCGCTGAGACGCTTGGTTTATCGACTCAGCGGCACGCGTAGAGGAAACCACAAGTTCATTTCCTTCCTGCGTAAGAAGCCGGTTGGCCTCTTGGCTAAGCAAACGAAGCTGTCCCAGTGTTTCTCGCGCTTCTTGGGTGAGGGCGGTGAATTCCCTTACGCTAAGTTCAAACTGTTGCTGCTGACTGGCTAACCCTCCGCTGATGGACTCTACGTTGGCAATAATTTGACTTATACGCTCTGTGCTTTCTTGTTCAAAGAGCGTATTGAGGTTGCTTAGCAACTGGCTGACATTACCCACGATCGCTTCACCGTCGGAGAGCAGCGAATCAAGCGGTGAGGGTTCGGCCAAAATTTGTGGCAGCGAGCCGTCTGATGAGGCAAGCATAGGGCTTTCGGGGGTGCCGCCGTAAAGCTGTAAGGTCATGCTGCCAGTGATATTGGCAAGCCCTAAACGCGCTCGGGTATCTTGTTTAATCGGGACGCTGCTCTCAACGCGTATTAACGCCAATACCTGACGGGGGTCGTTGGGGTTTAGACGCATATTGACGACGTTACCCACGTCGATACCGCTATACTCCACTCGGCTACCGACACTCAAGCCACTAACCGCGCGATTGAATACCACTTCAAAGTGCTGGTATTCACGCTCCATGCTGGCTTTCGTCATCCATAGCGAAAACAGCACAGCGCCCGTTAGCGTCAGCAGTGTGAACAGGCCAATGACCACATGGTGGGCGCGTGTTTCCATTAAGTTGCCTCCTGGGCCGCATGGGTTGCCGCGCGTCCACGCGGACCGTGAAAATAGTCTTGTATCCACGCATCATCAGTGGCGGCCACGTTGGCAAGGGTATCAGCGACGAGCACGCGTTTTTGCGATATCACCGCAACCCGGTCGCAAACGGTATAGAGCGTATCAAGATCGTGAGTGACGAGAAAAACACAAAAGCCTAATGCGTCGCGTAGTGTTAAAAGTAGTTGGTCAAACTTGGCGGCGCTGATGGGATCAAGTCCAGCGGTGGGTTCATCCAAAAAAAGCACGTCTGGGTCGAGGGCCAGTGCCCGGGCAAGCGCTGCACGCTTTACCATACCTCCCGAAAGCGCAGCGGGCATTTGCTGCGCTGCACTGGGATTTAACCCCACAAGCGCTAGCTTCATACGGGCGATATGTTCAGCGTCTTGGCGCGATAGCGGTGTATGCTCCACCAATGGCAGCGCAATATTTTCCTCCAGGTTCAGCGAGCTATAAAGTGCGCCTTGCTGAAATAATACCCCAAAGCGACGTTCAACGGCGGCACGTTGCGCCGCGCTTAAGGTATTTAACCGTTGACCAAAGACGCGTATCTCCCCGGCGTCAATCGGCTTGAGCCCGACGATGCTGCGCAAGAGTACCGATTTCCCGGTACCCGAACCGCCCACTACACCTAAAATCTCACCGTGCTTTAAGGTTAAGTTAAGATCTTGGTGCACTACATTCGTACCAAAGCGGTTTTCCAAACGCTCAATATCAATAACGGTGTCATCCATTACCAGCCCATCTCCATAAAGTAGAGCGCGGCGAGCGCATCCAGCAAAATGACCATAAAAATCGATTGCACCACACTTGAGGTGGTGTGCTCGCCCACCGATTGAGCGCTACCACTGACCTTAAATCCTTCCGCGCAGCCAATCAGCGCAATCACAAGAGCAAATAGCGGGGCCTTTACGATACCTGCGAAAAAGTGCGTGACGGCAATATCACGCTCAACAATGCGAATGAATTGGGCTAGCGGAATATCCAGTGCAATAACGCCGACTAAGGCACCACCTAACATGCCACTGAGTGTACCAATAAAGGCGAGCAGGGGCAGGCTGACCCACAGCGCAAGCACACGCGGCAGTACTAAAAGCTCAATCGGGTCGAGGCCTTGGGTGCGCAGCGCATCGAGTTCTTCGTTGGACTTCATGGAGCCTAGCTGCGCGGTAAAGGCGCTGGCGGTACGCCCAGCCAGCATAATGGCTGCTAGCAGTACACCAAACTCGCGCAGAAACGAGAACACGACCAAATTTACGGTGTAAATCGTCGCGCCAAAGCTTTCTAGCACAGTGGCGCCCAAAAAGGCCACCACAGCACCCACCATGAACGTCAATAACATCACGATGGGCACGGCATTGAGTCCGGTTTGCTGAATATGAGAAACCGTTGCGGTGACGCGCCATCGGTTAGGCCGCCAGGCCGTGCGTGCCAGCGCTGAAAGCACCAAACCCAAAAAGCCAAGCAGATACTTTTGCTGCAAAAAAAGCGACTCGATATGCTGGCCAATCAATGCAAGCCCCTGGGTTAACGCACTCGAAGTTGGCTCAAGTGGTGAGTCTCGCTGCTGGGTAGTGATTGCTTCCGTCACGCTTATTATCAGGCTCTTACGCTTAACGGGTAACATCGATGTAAGCGCCTGTATGCGAGTGGGTCCATACCACTCAATGAGTAACTGCGCCGCGGCGGTATCGAGGCGTGTCACGTTATCAAGGCATAGCGTAGCAAAGCGGTCGGAGTCAATTTTCGCTAGCAGGCGCTGGATACGGGTAAAGTGTAAAAGTGTCCAGTCGCCGGTCAGTACCAGCTGCTCGCCGTTAGCTTCGATGTGGGCGGGGGACGAAGCATTATCATCCACTGATCTCACTCCTCAGGGATTTCAGTTGGGCGACTTAGTTCTCGCCAGGCCGCGTATGTACTTAAAAAAACGCGGCCGGTTAACGCCTCAAGAAAGTCGCTTAGTTTTAGTTTATCCATCACCGGCCCTTTGACCTCTGCCAAATGCAGCGTGACGTTGGAATCTTTTAGCCGCGCGTTGATGGCTTCCAAGCTCTCTAACGCCGATGCGTCGATCAAATTGACCGCCGAACAGACAATCACGACGTGCTCCAGTGCCGGGCGACTCGCGACCAAGTTATAGAGTGTGTCTTCTAAATAGCGGGCATTGGCAAAATAAAGGCTTTCGTCAATGCGCAACAGCGCGACGTGGTCGACGGTTTCAACATCGTGGCGGGTGATATTACGAAAATGCTCGGTACCTGGCACGCAACCCACTAGGGCGCTGTGCGGGCGGCTGGTGCGGTAAAGAAAAAGCGCAATCGAAAGCGTGATGCCACCAATGATCCCTGCTTCAATGCCCTCAACAAGCGTTAGCGTGATGGTAATCGCCATCGCGGCAAAATCACTGCGTGAATAGCGCCAGGTTTGGCGTAGCGTGGGAAAGTCCACCAGGGTTAAGATCGACACCGTGATGGTGGCCGCCAAGGTGGCGATGGGTAAGTAGTAAAGCCAGCCGGTAAACGCAAATGTGACCAGCGCAATACCCAAGGCGGCGAATGCCCCCGCTGCGGGAGTCTGCGCACCGGCATCAAAGTTAATGACCGTACGCGATAGCCCGCCGGTGACCGGCATACCGCTGGTGACGCCTGCCGCTAAGTTGGCAGCGCCTAAGCCGATGAGTTCTTGATTAGGAGAAATACGTTGGCGGCGTTTAGCCGCCAGCATCTGCCCCATAGAAACCGATTCCACAAACCCGACCAAACTAATTAGCAGGGCTGGGATAAAAAGGGCCGACCATAACGAAGAATTTGACCAGGGGAAGCTTAACGGTGGCAAGCCGGTCGGGATGTTGCCGATGGTGGCAACATCGGCACTGTCAAGTTGCCAATACCAAGTTGCCAGTGTGGTGGCTATCACGGCAAAGACAGGGCCTGCCTTGGCGATAAGATCCGCCAGCCCAAGCGAAAAGCCGATGCGCTGCAAGCTGCTTTTGCCGTAGCGGCGCATCAGCACCAAAAACGCTAGCGTGCTCGCCCCAATAATCGCCGTTGGAAGGTTAAACGCGGCTAGGTTGGTTAGCAGTGTCATCAATCGCTCAACGAGCGTAAATCCACTGCTTTCCACGCCTAACAGTGCGCTGAGTTGACTGGCGGCAATCAAGATGCCCGACGCAGTGAGAAAACCTGAAATCACCGGGTGGCTTAAGAAGTTGCTAAAAAAGCCCATTTTTAGCAAGCCCATGATGACCAATATGGCGCCAGAAAGCAGCGCGAGTACAAGTGCTGCCTCCAAATACATCGCGCTACCTGGAGTGGCAACGTTAGAAAGAGCTGCGCCGGTCATTAGGGCAATAATGGCCACAGGGCCAATGGCTAAGGTACGACTGGTGCCAAACAACGTATAAAATAGTTGCGGGAGTATACTCGCGTAAAGGCCGACAACGGCCGGTAGACCTGCAAGCAGCGCGTAGGCAAGCGATTGCGGAATCACCATGGCGGTAACAATCAGGCCCGCCAACGCATCGGCTGCCAATAAGCGTCGATGATAATGGGGTAGCCAGGCCAAAATGGGAACGTAACGTTTGAGCATGAGCCTTTTAGCAAGTTGGGGCAAAAAAGTCGCGACAACGCGATGATGACCAGATTAAACGATATTGGTCTTAACGTTGAGGCTTGTTTAGCATCGATGCAAGCAGGCGGATATTCGAACCCTATAAAGGAGTCACCTATGAAACGTGAAACCCTCGCCCTCCATCATGGCTACGAGCCTGATAATCAGCACGCCGTGGCGGTACCCATTCATCAAACGACTTCGTTTTCGTTTGATAATGCCCAGCACGCCGCGGATCTTTTTGATCTTAAGGTCGAAGGCAATATCTATTCGCGCATTATGAACCCAACGTGTGCAGTGCTGGAGCAGCGCTTGGCCGCGCTGGAAGGCGGCATCGCCGGGTTAGCTGTCGCGTCGGGCATGGCGGCGATTACCTACGCAATTCAGACCATTGCCGAGGCGGGTGATAATATCGTCTCCATTAGCGAGCTCTATGGCGGCACATACAACCTTTTCGCTCACACCTTGCCGCGTCAAGGCATTAACGTGCGCTTTGCGGATAAGGATGATTTTGACGGTATTGAAGGCTTGATTGATGGGCGCACGAAAGCCGTTTTCTGCGAAAGCATCGGTAACCCATCAGGCGGCGTGGTGGATATTGCCAAACTCGCTGAGATCGCTCACCGCCATGGCGTACCGGTCATCGTTGATAACACCACGGCGACACCTTTCCTGTGCCGACCAATTGAGCACGGGGCCGATATCGTTGTGCAGTCGGCGACCAAGTATATTGGTGGTCACGGTACCACCGTTGGCGGGGTTATTATCGATTCAGGTACCTTCCCATGGGCAGAAAACGCCAACCGCTTTCCTCTTTTGACCGAGCCAGATGTCTCCTACCACGGCGTCAGCTACACCCGCGATGTGGGTGACGCTGCGTTTATCGCGCGTGCCCGTGTTGTCCCGTTGCGTAATATGGGGGCGGCACTTTCGGCGCAAGCCGCCTGGAATTTGCTTCAGGGGCTTGAGACATTATCGCTGCGTATCGAGCGTATTTGTGCCAATACCTTAACAGTGGCAAAACACCTGGAAGCGCACCCTCAGGTGAAGTGGGTTCACTATGCAGGGCTTGAGAGCCACCCGGATCATGCCTTGGCCAAGCGTTACATGCAGGGGCATGCTTCTGGCATCTTGAGTTTTGGCATTGAAGGAGGTCAAGCCGCCGGCGAGCGTTTCTATGATGCATTGGGGTTGATTTTGCGCTTGGTGAATATTGGCGATGCCAAAAGCTGTTCTTCCATTCCGGCGTCAACGACGCATCGGCAGTTAAACGAGGATGAGCTTAAAACGGCCGGGGTAACGCCCGATATGGTGCGCTTGTCGATTGGCATTGAGCACGTTGATGACTTACTTGCCGATATTGACCAAGCATTGGCTACGGCTAAGGTCTAACCGCTAATACTAGGGCGTGTTGACGTTTGATCGAAGATGATTTGGCAGGATAGGGGCAAGCTCGCAGAATAGAGGTTCTCACGCCAACAAACTGCGAGCTTGCGATGCCCCGACAAATGCTCACGGATGAACAC
>NZ_JAMJPJ010000024.1 GCF_023555005.1 Halomonas llamarensis
GAGGCTGGACATCTGCTGCAAGACCGTATTGACTATTTCCATGAAAGCCTGTGCTCGGGTGGTGATGTTGTCAGAGACCCCATTATCTGAGCATCAGGCTTTCTTTAAAACTGTCCGAACCATTGTAAATAAAAGCCTGCGTAAATGTGGTGTCATGACATCATCCTTAATGTAAACCAAATGGGCCAGGGAACAACATGGCCATGACAATACCCAGTACGATAGAGACGGCGAACATCGCCAGCACAGCAGGCACCAAACCAATTAGAATGCCGCCGATGCTGTAGCCAAAACTGGCCTTGGGAATAGCTCCTGACAATGCATTAGCGCCGACCCATACCGAATAGACCCACAGCGGTAGCGTCCACAGATAAGGCACGCCCAAAGCGGTCAGACCCGCACCTAAAGTATCGGCAACCAGCCAGGACGCCGCAGCCAAGTTGAACAAATCCCCCTGACCATCCCAGCGGCCACCACGTTTCATCCACCAGCGTAATATGCTTAAAACCACAAGGAAAACCACCCAGACGGATATCACCCCCAACATAAGCGCCTGCCAGACCGGCATGGGCGGTACATTGGGTGGCGTCGCTCGCATATTGGGATCAAGGCCCGCCAGAAGTCCAATTAAGGTAATAGCCGCCACCGCCTGCCAGCGAGGGAAGTCAAAATGCGAAAAAGACAGCTTCCGCAGAAAGCAAAGAGAGATTGCAGGTGCAATCATACTTAGCCACCTCTTTTTATGAACAGTCTATTTAAAATTCGAAACACCCAAGTAATTTATCGCGGCAATACCTGCCACTGTAACAGCGAAAACAACCAAGAAATGCCTTGCAAAAAAAGCACCAAGTTTTAATTGCTAATCATCCCAATTATATATTGACCTAAAAGCAATGAGCCAACAAATATAGAGACAACCACAATAACCATTAACGCTTGAAAAAAGAAATTGCTCCCATCTTCATTTGGCACGAGGTTAAGCTTGGGCATCACAAACCACCTAAATATTGCTGTAACAGCAAAAGCAAATAAAACCCCAGCAACTGTTTTAACAAACTCTGAATCCACCCCTTCCTCCTTTCGATAAAAAAACCATTTTTAATAAAAAAAGCTTTTCCAAATCCCTTATACTAACCCACTCCCCAAAGAACCCCCTGCATTATACGAACAGAAAACATAGCGACAAAAAATACTAGAAATTTCATTACTAAATATTGCACCCCCTTATTTCTAAAACCCAAAAAAGCAAGAAAAACATAAGTCAGCCACGCTGAGACAAAGCCAATAAACATAAGAATAAAAAATTTAATAAAAAAATAGAACAAATCCATGCCTACTAAATCCTGTGCCCTTTGGTTGAGGGCTACCCACATGGATAGCCCCAAAAACCCATTCACAGATCAAAACTACCAATTACTGTCGATATAGTTCGTCGTACCTGTACCAACAAAGGAAGTAGTGAATACTGCTGCTGCCGATGAAATTCCTCTAGCTGGAAAAATCGCACCTGCTGCAAAACCACCAGCCGCTGAGCTTAAAAACCCCTTGGGATCACTACCACCTGATACCAAATAGACATACCCAACGACGAAGAGCCATTTATTTATTTTTTTCATACCAGACACAAAAAACCAAAAACAAATAAACCAAAAAAGACACTCCCAAAGAAATAAAAAACAAAGAAATAACATTTTTTCTATAAATATCACCTGGTGAAAAAAACTCATACAAAAAATATCCTGCAAAAAAAACAAAACCAATAATCAATGATGAAAACAAGGCGGTAACCTTATCTTTAGAAAACAAACCACCAATATAACCGGCTAGAGAATCCACTAGCGCACCAAAAAATTCAAACATAAAAACCTCAAAATTCGCCTCCAACTCTCATACAATTTCGCCAAGTCTTGCAAATCAAGACAAACAAAAAGCAGACTCAACCTTGACACCACTTTAATAACACCACAAACCGAAAATAAAATCAGTCATCATTCGAAGGAACAATTCCGAAAAAATCAAAAATAAACTCAACAAAAAGAATCGCACTAATAAACACAAAAAGAAACGGCACTCCCCACAACAAATTGTGTAGCAAACTACTTCCTTCATCTGGGGTTGAAATAAATTTTGGCAATATAAAAAACCTAAAAAGTGCTGTCAAAGAAAGGAAAATAAAAACACCTAGCAAAATTTCTTTATTCATAGCTTTAGGGTCCCGGATAATTAATTAGTCTTTAAAATATCAACCACCCAGGGACGGCTATCTAAAAAAGCGCAGGTCTTTCAAGGGCTATGAGCCCGAAAAGCCTGCTGCTTTACCGCCTGAGCCGTTTGCCGACGTGGCTGGGTGGTAAAGAAATCTTCTGCGCTCTGAGTACCTTCATCAAGCGGCACAATCGCCAGAATCTTGCCTTTTAATACTGAGTCGTCGCGAGTTTCCCACATATCCAGAAACTGGTATTTGCTATAGGTACGGTTACCCAGCGAAGGATCTGCCAGCCAAACCGTATCATCATCAATCCCACGCAAGACGGAAAAATGATCATTCTTACGGTGCTTTGTATAGACAATAGTGGGGATTTTTAACTGGGTAAGCTGGTTGAATGATGCCGCATACCCAACGCCTCGAAAACCAAACTCCGTCAGGGCATTGGCGAGATCATCAAAAGAGGCCATTCCATCTTCATTTTCATCATCTAAAACGCCCATGGCATCTAACACTTCTTCCTCGGTGATTGATTGACCGTAATGTTCATTAAGAATCGTTGCCACCGATGCCGCACCACATGAAGCATCAAGATCCTGTTTGACGACTTCCGAATCGCGTAATGATTTCCAGCTTGTGATGCCAATAGACCCACGTAAATGAGCATTACTGATATACGCGGAATCTGACGCCGTTGCTGAAACAGGCAGCAAAATAAATATAACCGCATACAGTAGCAACAGCTTTTTGAATGAAAACCAGCGTAAAAGTGGCGTCATGCCATCATCCTTAATGTATACCAAGTGGGCCAGGCAACAACATGGCCATGACAATACCCAGCACGATAGAGACGGCAAACATTGCCAGCACAGCAGGCACCAGGCCAACTACAATACCGCCGATGCTGTAGCCAAAACTGGCCTTGGGAATGGCTCCCGACAAAGCGTTAGCGCCGACCCATAATGAATAAAGCCACAGCGGCAGCGTCCACAGATAAGGCACGCCTAAGGCTGTCAGACCCGCGCCCAAGGTATCAGCCACCAGCCAGGACGCCGCAGCCAAGTTGAACAAATCCCCCTGACCATCCCAGCGGCCACCACGTTTCATCCACCAGCGTAATATCCTTAAAACCACAAGGAAAACCACCCAGACTAATATCACCCCCAATAAAAGCGCCTGCCAGACCGGCATGGGCGGTACATTGGGTGGCGTCGCTCGCATATTGGGATCAAGGCCCGCCAGAAGCCCAATCAAGGTAATAGCCGCCACCGCCTGCCAGCGAGGGAAGTCAAAATGCGAAAAAGACAGCTTCCGCAGAAAGAAAAGAGAAATTGCAGGTTTAATCATATTCAGCTACCTTTTTTTTAACAGACTATTTAAAACTCGAAATACCCATGTAATTTATCGCGGCAATACCTGCCACTGTAGCAGCGAAAACCACCAAGAAATGCCTTGCAAAAAGATACCACTTAGACTCTTTTCTTACCGCGCACTTAACAAATAGAACGCTTACCAATCCAGTCATCAACGAAGCAAGAAAACCAACCAAAAGACTCACAAACACATCAATTACCCATAACATCTAAAGCCAAAAAAAATTTTTCAACTCTCACAAACTATAGACAAACCTCGCAAACCAAGATAGATGTACAAAAGAAGCACAGCAGAGCCAAAATGAAAAAAATATGACACCAAAGAACCAGCTTCAAAAACAAAGCAAGAAATGCTTTGCCAAACAAAGACCTGAGAAACCCAAACACCTTTATTAAGCAAAAGGTTTCTACCAACACTTTCCAAGGAAAAAGACATTGTGACAGCCTCATTTTTAAGTTTTTGAAAAAACAAGCCCAGTTTATAACTGTGCTCGCCATTGCATTCAAATATCACCGCCCCCAATAGTCGAAAACCCCATAAGAAACTCCCATAAACCCAATCCTTTGCGCATAATATGCACCAAGTGTACGCACTGTAAAATGACCATACATAGATGCACCAAATAATACATAAGGAAGGATTGAGCCTTCAGTTTCCTCCATCTCTTCCGATGAAAGTGCAGCCAATTCCATCGTTTGAGCATTATCCATGTTGAATACCTTATCGGCATCAGCCAGATTGTTTTCGCTGGCGGCAAACGCCGGGGCGGCAATAGCGCTACTTAACAATGTTGCAATAACGGCTTTTTTCATTTTCTTTTTCTGTCTCTTCGTCACTTCACGTAGGTTTAAAACTATCAAACATCACTTACTTTTGAATAAAAACTCAACCCCAATGGCCACATACAAAAAATTAACCAAAAAAACAAAGTATAAAAATGAACCAACGAAGGAGCCGGAATACATATAAGCCGCCGAACCCCAAAATCCAAGTTGACCTAAAGCAAAAAATCTATTTTTCACAAACACAATACCAACATTTCTTACCAGCTTTCCTACAAAAAAACTCACTTTTTTCATAAGAAACCCCAATGTGTTTATTAATCAAACTGACTCGACCGCGTGGGTCGAGCCAGCGTACAAAATATGTATTTGTTTATTACCAAAAAGTGGAATCGCCTAATGAATAAGCTCCAAATATAGTAGCAGCTCGAGTAGCGAAATACCCACCTACTGATCTTGCGGTAAAGTTTGTACCCAGCGCAAGGCCCAAGCTTAGGAACGGGACTAACTCTCCTTCTGTACTTTTCATCTCTTCCGACGAAAGTGCAGCCAACTCCATCGTTTGAGCATTATCCATGTTGAATACCTTATCGGCATCAGCCAGATTGCTTTCGCTGGCGGCAAACGCCGGGGCGGCAATAGCGCCACTTAACAATGTTGCAATAACGGCTTTTTTCATTTTCTTTTGCTCCTTGTCGTTTGACAGAAAATTAAAAGGCATAAAGCCAATTCAGCCTCAGGTCGGAACCGCCTCTTCCTGAAGCATTTGCCTGGAAGGTCAAATTCAATGTGTTGCCCTTCGAGACGCCGTAGCCGAGACCGAGCGTTACGTCTGTGCTCGTCTGGCGAAATCCTTGTGGCTGATTGTTATAGCGGTCTGCCTGTCGGCTCATCCACTGAAACCCGGTGGTCAGGGTAACGCGATCATTTACCGCAAACGCCACCGATGGCCTTAGTGAAGCATGGTTGCCCGGCTGGAAATTAATCCCGCCATCGTCACGCTCTTGGTTCCATTGAACAGACGATGTAAGGGAGAGCACTACGGGGTCAATGGCGCGATAAATTGTTGCACCAACTTTCCATGACTTACCGGAAGAATGGCTTTGCTGGTGCTTTTCATAAAGCGCGCCTTCAACAAAACCAAGAAATGCAGGCGTATCGTTATCTTGTGAAAACTGGTAATTCAAACCCAACCATGAATCCACTAATCGATTTTCGTTGTTTTTTTCTACCTCTGAAAGACCACCGGAACGAACACTTTTATATAAGTAACTGGAGCGTGCATACACCTCTGCTTCATTGCTCACGCCGTAACGAAACCCGAGGGTACCCACCAGTACATCAATATTCTGTTTGGATTCACCAAATTGAGTAGGAAGTGTGATGAATGAGGTTTCACCGGTTTGGATAGTCACCGGCTCGCCAGCCATTACCCCCTGCCGCTCATTGTTGGCGTAAGACAGAGAGGCATCAATCTTGAATTTGCCTTTATCGGTAATAAGCTCTTCAACCGTCAGTGGTAGATCCGCAGCGGCAACTGACGACACCATTGTTAGAAAGCTTACAAGCCCCACACGCAAAATGTTATCACGCAACAAAACAGCTTCCATGCTGGACCCCATCAATCAATTATCTATGTAAATATAATTGATTCTCATTCAAACTTTAACCCCCGTCTTTAGGCGAAGAAGGCGAGGGCTGATCAATCAGCCACTTCAGGCATTTACCGCCGTGGTGACGGTAATTTCTACCTTGAGCTCATCCGCCGGTAACGGCGCACAGACACAGGTGCGGGCAGGCGCATAGCCGTCGGGCACCCAGGCATACCAGACGTCATTCATGGCGGCAAAATCACTGCCGTCTTTCAGGTAAATTGTCGCGGTTAAAAGCTGCTCGCGGCTTGCACCAATCTCTTTTAATAACGCCTCCAGGCGGGCCAACATGCTGTGGGTTTGCTCGGCAATATCACCGTGACGCGCTTCCGGGCCTGCCACTTGGCCGCACAGATAGGCCACGCCGTTGTGGATCACCGCACGGCTCATGCGGGCTTTGGTATCGTGACGCTGGATAGACATAAAAAAACCTCAAAAAACGTAATGGGATGGAAGCGACTCATCTTACCCACTCTCTTCGCAATCGGCACGCAAGCCGACTGACTTTCCCGACGTGAAGCGCTATCCTATGCCGCCTGTTTGACCACCGATAAGGGCCGTTTCATGCAGCGTGCCGATTTTGCCTACGCGCTACCCGAAGAGCTGATTGCTCGCTATCCTTCTGAGCAGCGCAGCGACTGCCGCCTGCTGTGCGTGGATGGCCGCGACGGCCACCTAGAACACCGCCGTTTTACCGATTTGCTCGAGATTCTTGAGCCGGGGGATCTTTTGGTGTTCAACGACACCCGCGTGATTCCGGCGCGCCTGCACGGCCACAAAGCCAGCGGAGGCAAGGTGGAAATGCTCTTGGAGCGGCCACTGGACGCTCATCGCGGCCTGGCCCACCTGCGTTCGAGCAAATCCCCTAAGCCGGGTACCGAGCTTATTTTCGAGGGCGATATTCACGCCGTGGTCGAAGACCGCCGCGATGCGCTGTTTGAGTTACGTTTTCTTGGCGAAACGCCGATGATTGCGCTGTTAGAAAAACACGGCCACATGCCGCTGCCGCCTTATATTACCCGCGAAGATGAGCTCAGCGACCGCGAGCGCTATCAAACCGTCTACGCCCGCCGCGATGGCGCCGTCGCGGCGCCCACGGCGGGGCTTCACTTTGATCAACCGCTGCTCGATGCGCTGGCAGAAAAAGGCATCGACAGCGCCTTTGTCACGCTGCACGTCGGCGCCGGCACTTTTCAGCCAGTGCGCGCGGACGACATCCGCGAGCATCACATGCACAGCGAATGGATCGACGTTAGCGAGGCGGCATGCCAAAAAGTGCGCGCCGCGCAACGGGCGGGCAAGCGTGTCGTCGCGGTCGGCACCACCAGCGTACGCTGCTTGGAGAGCGCCTGCCGAAACAGCCCAGACGGTCAGATTGCCCCGTTCAGCGGCGATACCGATATTTTTATCTACCCTGGCTATCAGTGGCGCTGCGTGGATGTCTTGATTACCAACTTCCACCTGCCAGAATCGACGCTGTTAATGTTGGTCTCTGCCTTTGTCGGCTATGAGAACATCATGCATGCTTACCGCGCCGCAGTGAGGGAGCGCTATGCGTTTTTCAGTTACGGCGACGCGATGCTGCTTACGCGCTAATTAACGAGTTATTGTGATGCGAAACGAATGCTTTATGCGCTTTGAGCGCTTAGCCGATGACGGCCGTGCCCGCCGTGGGCGCTTACACTTTCCCCGTGGCACGGTTGAGACACCGGCGTTTATGCCGGTGGGCACCTACGGCACCGTCAAAGGGATGACCCCGGCGGCGGTGGAAGAGATCGGCGCGGAGATCATTCTCGGCAATACCTTCCACCTGTGGCTGCGCCCCGGCACCGATGTCATCGACGCCCACGGCGACTTGCACGACTTCGCGCAGTGGCAAAAACCCATTCTCACCGATTCGGGCGGCTTTCAAGTCTTTTCGCTCGGCGAAATGCGCAAAATCACCGAAGAAGGCGTGCACTTTCGCTCCCCCGTCGACGGCGCCAAAGTCTTTATGGGGCCGGAAGAATCCATGGCCGTACAGCGCGCCCTTGGCGCTGATGTCGTGATGATTTTCGATGAATGCACACCTTATCCGGCGACGTTCGAAGAAGCCGAAAAATCCATGGAGCTCTCGCTTCGCTGGGCCAAACGCTCGCGCGAGGCGCATGGCAACTCGCCTTCAGCGTTGTTCGGCATCATCCAGGGCGGCATGCACCCGGCGCTGCGCGAGCGCTCGCTCAACGGCCTATTAGATATTGGCTTTGATGGCCTCGCGATTGGCGGGCTCTCGGTCGGCGAGCCAAAAGAAGAGATGATCAAAACGCTGGATTACCTCCCCTCTTGGATGCCCGATGATACCCCGCGCTATCTCATGGGCGTGGGCAAGCCGGAAGACTTGGTCGAAGGCGTGCGCCGCGGGGTGGATATGTTTGACTGCGTGATGCCGACCCGCAACGCCAGAAACGGCCACTTATTCACCGCTGATGGCACGGTCAAAATTCGCAACGCCAAACACCGCTTTGATACCCGCCCGCTTGAGGAAGGCTGCGATTGCTACACCTGCCAGCACTTCTCGCGTAGTTACTTACACCACCTTGACCGCTGCAATGAGATGCTCGGCTCCATGCTCAATACCGTGCATAACTTGCGCTACTACCAGCGTGTCATGGCGGATTTGCGCGCAGCTATTGAAGCGGGTACATTGACGACCTTTGTGGAAGGCTTCTATGCTCAGCGCGGTCTACCAGTGCCTCCCGCCCCAAATTAATCGCTGCCAGCCTCTTGGCTGGCCGCTTGATTAACACGTTCTACTCAACCTTTGCCATCAACGCGTTGTTAACTAGGAGTTCACTCAATGCTGGATTTTTTCATCTCTCCCGCCCTCGCCCAAGAGGCGGCTGGCGGCGGCGGTATCGCTCAAATTGTGATGCTGGTCGGTTTCGTGGCGATTTTCTACTTCCTCTTGTGGCGGCCACAGTCCAAGCGCGCCAAGCAACATAAACAGCTCATCAGCCACCTGGAAAAGGGCGATGAAATCGTGATCGGCGGCGGCTTAGTCGGCCGTGTCACCAAGGTCAGCGATGAGTTCTTGAGCATGGAAGTAGCGGACGGCACCGAAGTTAACGTGCAAAAGAACGCCGTTGCCGCCGTGCTGCCCAAAGGCACCATCAAGTCCATCTAAGCTCACCCACCCTGCCGGCCAGTGCCTGACGAGCTAGCGCCAGCCACCCCGGCAGGGGTGCCATCGTCTAAAAGATGGTGAGCGCTATAAGATGGTGAACTATGCCGTGTCTCGCACCCGCGATACACGGCGTTCCGTTTGACGTTGAAGGCAGGGCCTGCATGCTCAACCGTTATCCCCTGTGGAAGTATCTGATGATACTGGTCATTTTAGTGGCTGGTCTGATCTACTCACTTCCTAACCTATTTCCAGAAGATCCCGCCGTTCAAATCAGCAGCGCGCAAAACGATATCGCAGTGGCACAACGCGATATCGAGCGTGTAGAAAGTACGTTAGCTGACAACAACATCGCCGTAAAAGCCGTCGAAAAAACCGGGAGTCAGTGGCTCATTCGTCTGCAAAATGACGACGATCAGCTGCGCGCGCGCGACCTCATTAGCGAGACGCTCGGTAACAACGTGACCGTTGCGCTCAACCTTGCCGAAGCCACGCCAGGCTGGTTGCAATCGCTCTCAGCATCGCCGATGACGCTCGGCCTTGATTTGCGCGGCGGGGTGCACTTTTTACTTGAAGTGGACATGGAGGCTGCGCTCACTCAGCGCTTGGAAGTGAACGCCAGCGCCATACGCGAGCTGTTGCGCGACGAACGTATTCGCTACCGCGACACTGACATTGAACAGCGCAGTATTTCGCTTGAGTTTATTGACGCTGAAGATCGCGATAACGCTCGCAGCCTGATCAGACGCGAATTCCCCGACTTTGACTATCAAAGCGAAGGCGAGGGCCGCGGCGCACGCTTGGAAATGGCGCTGACCGATGAATCGGTCAATGAAATTCAAGATTACGCCATCAATCAAAACCTCACCACGCTGCGCAACCGTGTCAACGAGTTAGGCGTTGCAGAGCCGCTCGTCCAGCGCCAAGGGCCCAATCAGATCGTGGTGGAACTCCCCGGCGTCCAGGACACCACAGCCGCTAAGCGAATCGTGGGCGCCACGGCGAACTTGGAATTTCGCCTTGAAGCGCGCCCCGACACGCCCGATAACGAAACCGAAAGCCTACCCTTCCGCAACGAGCCCTCGCGTAGCGCTGAATTGATGCGTGATCTGATCATCACCGGCGACAGCGTCTCTAGTGCTAACCACAGCTTTGACGAAAACGGTCGCTCGCAAGTCAACATTGATCTGGATGGCACTGGCGGCACATTGATGAACCGCGCCACGCGCACCAATATCGGCCGCAACATGGCGGTGCTGTATATCGAGCACAAAAGCGAAGAACGCACGGTGATCGACCCAGAAACCGGTGAAGAGACCACCGTTCGTGAGCCTTATGTGGAGCGCGGCATTATCAGCCTCGCCACCATTCAAAGCGCACTGGGTAACAGCTTCCGCATTACCGGGTTAGACTCCCCAAATGAAGCCGCTGAGCTTGCACTGCTGCTACGTTCCGGCTCGTTGGCCGCGCCGATTTACTTTGCCCAAGAGCGCACCATCGGCCCAAGCCTTGGTCAGGAAAATATCGAGCGCGGCATCATGTCGGTGCAGATAGGCTTGCTGCTGGTCGTGCTCTTTATGCTGGTACGCTACAAGATCTTTGGCGTATTCGCCAATGTCGCCTTGGCGTTTAACTTAACGCTGTTGGTGGCGGTAATGTCGATGCTTGGCGCCACACTCACACTCCCCGGCATTGCCGGCATTGTGCTGACATTGGGCATGGCCGTAGACGCCAACGTGCTGATTTTTGAGCGCATACGCGAAGAACTCCGCAACGGGCTGTCTATCCAGCAAGCCATTCACGCTGGCTACGAGCGCGCCTTCACCTCTATCGTGGATGCCAATATCACTACGCTCTTGGTGGCGGTGATTCTGTTCTCGATTGGCACCGGGCCGGTCAAAGGCTTTGCCGTCACGCTATCTATCGGCATTTTGACCTCCATGTTCACCGCGCTGCTGGTCACACGCGCCATGGTCAACCTGACCTACGGCGGCAAACCAGTCAAAAAGCTGTGGATTTAATCCCGCTCAGCCCAGACATCACGAGGTAAAAATGAAACCGTTCACAGACCGGCAAATCGATTTTATGGGGCGACGCAAGTTCGCCTTTATCGTGTCCGGCGTACTGCTGTTAATCGCGATTGGCGCCCTGTTTTTTCAACAGCTTAATTTAGGCCTGGATTTCACCGGCGGCACACTCATCGAAGTGCGCTACAGTAGCGCACCATCGCTTGACGCCATTCGCCAACTGCTTGAAGAACAAGGCTTTCGCGATGTCGCCGTACAAACGTTTGGCGCTTCAACGGAAGTGCTTATTCGCTTGCAGCAAGCGTTTGACCCCGATGTAGGCGAGCGGGTTGTTGGCCTGCTGCGCGACCAGGGCACAAATGTTGATCTTGTGCGCGCCGAGTTCGTGGGGGCCCAAGTAGGGGATCAACTGCGCGATCAAAGCGGCATGGGAATGCTGATCGCACTGGGTGTGGTGATGCTTTACGTCGCTTTTCGCTTTCAGTACAAGTTCGCCATCGGCGCGCTCATGGCCCTGCTACACGATGTGATTATCGTGATCGGCGCTTTTGCGCTGTTCGGTATTGATTTCGACCTCACCGTGCTGGCGGCAATTCTCGCCGTCATCGGCTACTCGCTTAACGATACGATCGTGGTCTACGACCGTATTCGTGAGCAAATTCGCACGTCGCAGATTGATGACATGCCGCAGATCTTTAACGAAGCGATCAATGCCACGCTTTCGCGTACGCTAGCCACATCCGGTACGACGCTATTGGTACTGTTGGCACTGCTCTTTCTGGGTGGCGATATGATCGAGAACTTCGCCATCGCTCTGCTAATTGGCGTCGTGGTGGGGACGTTCTCGTCTATCTATATCTCGGGTGCACTTTTGCTACCGCTGAAGCTTACGCGTGAAGACTTAATCCCCTCGCGCAAAGAGATCGACGAAGAGGAAGAAGAACTGCCCTAAATAGGCGATTCTTTTTTACCTCACTAAAACACGGCACCAACAAAAACGCCCCGCCAGCCGTAATGCTAGCGGGGCGTTTTTGTTACTACCGCCATCGCGCAATGAATTGCGCTCCTACTAGATGAATCAAACTGTAGAAGCCTGATTTATCAGGCGAACAGTAACGGTTGCAACCAATTGTAGGAGCCCGATTTATCGGGCGAATTAAAGATTTTGGCACTAGATTTGGACGCTACAAATGCGGCGCCAGCTGCTTCATCAGCGCCTTGTAAAGGCGCGGGCCGGCCGCCATTAGCTGGCCTTCAGGCTTGATTATTGGCTGGCCCGCAGGCGTTCCTATTAGCGCGCCGGTCTCTTTAAGCAGCAAGGTACCGACATGCATATCCTGTTCTTCCAGACCCAGCACAAAGCCACTGTCCACGCGCCCGGTGGCCACTTCACAAATATCTAACAAGCCGCTACCCGTTGCCACCAGCGTGTCAAGCTGCGGGGCCAACTGCTGCATCAGCGTTAAATACGTCGGAAGATGGCGCTGGCGTAGCTCGCTTCCCGGCAAGCTCAGCGCCATTCGCGTACCGGTAACCGCGGTCGATTTGCTAACACGCATGCGTTTGCCGTTGTACTGGGCGCCACGCCCGCGGCTGGCGATATATTCGTCATCGGCAAACGGCGCGATGACCACCGCGTGCTCGGAACGCCCCTTAACCAGGCACACCACAGAAAAGGCAAACCCTTTACCCGCCACAGCTAAATTGGAATAACCGTGCAGCGGCTCAATTTTCCACACGGTCTCTTCGCCTTCCCCTTCGCCGGCTTTATGGTCGGTATAATGGCCGACTAAGCCGTGATGCGGATAGCCGCGTTCGAGCTGTTGCACAACGGTTGCTTCAGCCTTACGCGCGGCCTCTTCGAGTAAGCGTTCAAGATTGACTTCGTCGTACGCATTTTCAATGCGCTCTCGGATGCGGAGAAAGTGTTCAACGCCGCTGCGCGCAGCGCGCAGGGTAAACTGGACCATCGGATTCATGAACGGACCTTGTGCAGTCGTCTGTAAAAAACAGAATGTTAAAGAACGGGACAAATCATTGAGCGGCATTCGCCACCTATTAGGCGCACCATTCTAGCAAAAGCCGACCAAAGTCGCTATGCGCTTTCTACGCGGCACCTTCGTCGTGCTACACTTTATCGCCATATTTGACCACCATCGGGCGCCGACAAAACACCACCCGATGCGATACCCCTTTCTTTTTTGAGCCTTACCGGACTTTTTCTATGCTTGAGCGTCTTCGCATCGTGCTGATTGGGACCAGCCATCCAGGCAATATCGGGGCTGTCACCCGAGCCATGCACAACATGGGGTTAAGCGACCTTGCGTTGGTCGCGCCGCGCTGCGAGCCGATCACCCAGGAGAGCATCTCGCGCGCATCAGGCGCGGATCATTTGCTGCACCAAGCAGCGGTTCATCCCACGTTGGAAGACGCCGTCGCCGACTGCACGCTCGCCGTAGGCGCCAGCGCACGCTCGCGCACGCTGCCGTGGCCAATGGTCTCCCCACGAGAGCTGGCCGCCCACTTGCCCGAAGAGTGCCAGCACGACAACGCCCGCGTGGCGTTGGTGTTTGGCCGTGAGGATAGTGGGTTGACCAACGCCGAACTTCAGCGCTGCCATGCCCACGTACACATTCCCACCAATGCGGATTTTAGCTCGCTAAATCTCGCCGCCGCCGTGCAAGTGATTGCCTACGAGTGCCGCTTGGCGTGGCTTGAAACCGCGCCAACCACAACGCCGACAGCGGAAGAAAACGGCAGCGACCTCGCCTCTCATGCCGATTTGGAGCGCTACTTTGCGCACTTAGAGCGCACCTTGGTCGCCGTTGAGTTTCACGACCCCGACAAGCCGCGTCAGCTGATGGCACGCCTGCGGCGGCTATATTTACGCGCGCGCCCCGAACAGATGGAGCTTAATATCCTGCGGGGTATTCTGAGCGCGACGGAGAAAAAGATAACCCGATCAGAGACGCCATAACTCACCAGACGCTCCTAGTGCGGCTAGATAAACGCGAGGGCTTGAATGGCGCCGACCCTGACCGCACCATACGCTATTCACTACGATTCGGTATTCGATACCGGGCCTGACCGTTTCACAGGACACTCCCATGTTCCCACGCCTACGTGAAGACATTAACAGCGTATTTGACCGCGACCCGGCGGCGCGCAACTTTTTTGAAGTGCTGACCAACTATCCTGGCCTGCACGCGCTGCTACTGCACCGTTTTAACCATTGGTTGTGGAACAAAAATGCCAAGTGGTTAGCGCGTACGCTGTCAACGTTTTCCCGCTGGCTGACGGGTATTGAGATTCACCCCGGCGCCACCATCGGCCGACGTTTTTTTATCGACCATGGCATGGGCGTGGTGATTGGTGAAACCGCGCTCATCCATGATGATGTCACGCTCTATCACGGCGTCACGCTTGGCGGCACCAGCTGGCACAAAGGTCAGCGTCACCCCACGCTTGAAGACGGCGTGATAGTCGGTGCCGGTGCCAAAATTCTTGGCCCGTTTACCGTCGGCACCGGCGCTAAGATTGGCTCCAATGCAGTAGTGACCAAAGAGGTCCCCGCTGGCGCGACCGTCGTGGGTATTCCGGGCAAAATCGTCAAACGCGCCGACCCGGATAGCGAGGAAGCGCTGGATATCGACCCGGCACGGCGCGAAGCGATTCGCCAGAAATTCGGCTTTGATGCCTATGGCGTTAGCCAAGACATGCCCGACCCGGTCGCGCGCTCCATGCAGGCCATGCTCGATCATATGCACGCAGTGGATGAACGCATCGAACGCATGTGTTCAACGCTTTCCAAGTTGGATGCGAGCTACCGTGGGGGCCGCTTACCCGAGCTTCGCGACGAGGATTTCGCCGAGATTCTTGATGAAGCGGATACCGGCTGCCCCGGCGTCGGCCGCCGCAGCGCAAGCGCTGACGACACCCCTAAAACACCGCCTCCTTCGGGTAAAGGTTGACCAAAGCAGTCAGGCTTTCCCATAATGGCGAGACATTTGCCGCAAGGACGCTGTGTGACAGCGTTGAGGTGCCGCCATGCGATTGACGACCAAAGGCCGCTACGCCGTTACTGCCATGCTTGATCTGGCGCTCAATGCTGACGCAAGCCCAACGAGCCTCGGCGATATTTCCCAACGCCAAGGGATTTCACTTTCTTATCTTGAGCAGCTGTTTGCGCGCTTGCGCCGCGCCGGGCTGGTCAAGAGCGTGCGCGGACCTGGCGGCGGCTACTTTCTTGCTCAAACACCCAGCGACATCAGTGTGTCGCAGGTCATTGACGCAGTTAACGAAACCGTCGATGCAACGCGCTGCCAAGGGCTCTCCGATTGCCAAGAGGGCGACACCTGCTTAACCCACCATCTGTGGTGCGAGTTATCGGGCCAGATTCGTCAGTTTCTTGATGACGTCACCTTGGCACAGCTAATGCAACGTGGCGACGTACGCCAAGTGGCAATGCGACAACAAGCACGAGCCGACGCCAGTATTTCGACGCTCAACGTAACGTAAAGCGTGACGTAACCCTCAACCGTGAAATGAACATGTCCCAGACGATGCCCTCGCTGCCCATTTATGTCGATTACGCCGCCACCACGCCAGTGGATGAACGCGTGGTCAGCGTGATGCAGCGCTACCTCACCGTTGACCAGCTGTTTGCCAACCCCGCCTCGCGTAGCCACATGCTAGGCTGGCAAGCGGAGCAGGCAGTCGAGCAGGCGCGGCGGCAGGTGGCCGATAGCATTCACGCCGACCCGCGCGAAATTGTCTGGACCAGCGGCGCCACCGAGGCGGATAACCTTGCGCTCACAGGCTTTATGCGCGCAAACCGCGAGCACGGCATGCACTTGGTGACGTCGACCATCGAACACAAAGCCGTGGTTGATACCGCGAAGGCGCTGGAAGCAGAAGGCTTTGAGGTGACTTGGCTCACCCCTGCGCGTGATGGGCGCATTCAACCAGATCAGCTGCGCGACGCTATGCGCGACGACACGGCGCTGGTATCGCTGATGGCGGTGCATAACGAGCTGGGTAGTATCAACGACATCGCCGCTCTTGCCGCTGTGGCGCATGAATTTGGCGCGGCGTTTCACACCGATGCGGCCCAAGCGATTGGGCGCATCGACTTAGACGTAGCCGCCCAGCAGATTGACCTGATGTCGCTCTCCGGGCACAAAGCCTACGGCCCCAAAGGCGTCGGCGCGCTTTTTGTTAAGCGCCATCCGGATATTCGTGTCGAGGCGCTTATTCACGGTGGCGGCCACGAACGCGGCATGCGCTCGGGCACGTTACCCACGCATCAGATCGCCGGTATGGGCGAGGCTTTTACCCTGCTACGCGAGCAAGCCACCGACGAACAAGCGCACATTACCGCACTGAAACAACGTTTTCTTGCTGGCCTGGACACGCTAGGCGGGGTGTATCTCAACTCACCGCCGGAAAATGCCGTGCCCAATATTCTCAACGTCGCTTTTGACGGCGTGGACGGCGAGGCGCTTTTAATGGCGCTGCGCGATATTGCGGTTTCTACCGGGTCAGCGTGCAACTCAGCGAGCGTTGATCCGTCCTATGTATTACTCGGCGTCGGTGTGCCGCGTCGGCTCGCCCTTGCCTCGCTACGCTTTAGCTTCGGGCGTTTTACCCGCGAGGCTGATATCGACCATGTACTGCACGTACTTCATCACGCGGTCACCGGCCTGCGCTAATCAGCGAACGATCTTTTAGGAGGTGCCTTATGGCAACGCTCAATATTACCCCCGCTGCCGCCGAGCAGATTCATCACGTGCTTGACGAGCGCGGCCAAGGACTCGGCCTGCGCGTTTCGGTTAAACCCAGTGGCTGCTCAGGTTACAGCTACGTGCTCGACTTCGCCGATGAAACCCATGAAGGCGACATCAGCTTTGAAGAGCACGGCGTCAAGGTCTTCGTCGACCAAGAAGCCCTCGACATGCTTGATGGCAGTGAAGTCGACTACGTCAACGAAGGGCTCAATCGCTACTTCCGGTTTAACAACCCCAACATCAAAGATGAGTGCGGCTGCGGCGAAAGCTTCACGGTGTAGCGCAAAAGGCGACGGATACCACCGTGCAAGACACCCGTATTCATTGCCGCTGGGAAGCGCTATAATCGCGCCTACTCAGCCAAGCCGCTGACTCATTTTCCTGTGCCGCCCTGGCCTACCAGGGCGGCGATTTCTGTTATCAACCGGTTTTCATACCGCCGTTTTATTCATCACTAGGAGATCAACATGGCGACCGAACGTACACTGTCTATCATCAAGCCCGATGCTGTAGCCAAAAACGCGATTGGCGAGATTGTCACTCGCTTTGAAAAGGCTGGCCTTAAGGTCGTGGCTGCCAAAATGCTGCACCTCGATAACGACAAAGCCGGTGGCTTCTATGCCGAGCATAAAGAGCGCCCGTTCTTTAACGACCTGGTGGGCTTTATGACTTCTGGCCCCGTTGTGGTTCAAGTGCTTGAAGGCGAGAACGCCGTCGCGACAAACCGCGACCTGATGGGCGCGACTAACCCGAAAGACGCTGAGCCCGGCACCATCCGCGCAGACTTTGCCGAAACTATCGACGCCAACGCCGTTCACGGCTCTGACTCGCCGGAAAGCGCCGAGCGCGAAATTAGCTACTTCTTCAGTAACGACGAAATCTGCCCGCGCTAAACGCGCTGGCGCGCGGCGCAGGCCTTCCCGTTTTTTACGTTATGGGGCGCCTGTGCCGCCACTTTGTCTGTTGCCGGCCATTTACGCAGGCTCCCCACGCCTGCCTCTTTCCTAAATGCTGACCGCCATGACCACCACCGTTGTCCAACATACGCCCGCTGCACCTTTGGCTTCCGCCACGCCTGAACGCGAAAACCTGCTAGGCATGTCTCGCGAGCAGATGGCGGCGTTTTTTCTCTCCATTGGCGAAAAGAAGTTCCGTGCCAGCCAGGTGATGAAGTGGATTCACCTTGAGGGGATTGATGACTTCTCAGCCATGACCAACCTCTCCAAGGCGCTGCGCGAAAAGCTCGCCCGCGTCGCTGAAGTGCGCGGGCCAGGGGTTGTGTATGAGGGCTCCTCCAACGACGGCACGCAAAAATGGGTGCTTGAGGTGGAAGATGGCAGCTACGTGGAAACCGTGCTGATCCCTGCAGATAACGGCAAGCGCCGCACGCTGTGCGTGTCGTCTCAAGTCGGCTGCTCGCTGGATTGCAGTTTTTGCTCCACCGGCAAGCAGGGTTTTCAGCGCAACCTTACGGCCGCCGAAATTATCGGCCAGGTGTGGGTAGCGCAACGTAGCGTCGGCCCGCGCCGAGACACCGCCAACCGCCCGGTCACTAACGTGGTGATGATGGGCATGGGCGAACCACTACTGAATTACGACAACGTCGTGCCGGCGATGAAGCTGATGCTCGACGATGACGGTTACGGTCTTTCCAAGCGCCGAGTAACGCTCTCTACCTCCGGGGTGGTGCCGATGCTCGACAAGCTCGGCGATGAGCTTGATGTGAGCTTGGCGGTCTCTCTGCATGCTGCCAATGACGAATTGCGCAATGAGCTCGTGCCACTTAACCGTAAGTACAACATTCGCAGCTTGCTCGATGCTTGCCACCGCTACCTGGCAAAAAGCGATGCCAGACGCAATGTGACTATCGAGTACACGCTAATTAAAGACGTCAACGATCAGCAGCGCCACGCCGAAGAACTGGCCACACTGCTCAACGAGCTGCCCTGCAAGATCAACCTGATTCCATTTAACCCGTTCCCACATTCCGGCTACGAAAAGCCATCGCGGAACCAGTGCGTGCGCTTTCAGGATTGGCTTTTTGAGCTCGGCTACTCCGCGCCGATACGCACTACTCGCGGCGACGATATCGATGCCGCCTGCGGCCAGCTAGTGGGACGGGTAAAAGACCGTACCAAGCGCAGTGCGCGCCATATCCAATCGATCCAGCTTGATGCCGACTAAATAGGTATCGTCTTGCGCTGTTGGCTTGACTTACGTCGGCCACGGCGCTTTGATAGACACGTTTTTTATTAACGCTGCCTTTGAGGATCTTGATGATCAGTCGCCGCTGGCCAAACCGCCCATTGAGGGCACCGATGTTGACCGTAATCGTCAGCACGCTATGGCTAACTGGCTGTGCCTCGTTAAGCGATACCTCCCCAGAGA
Source organism: Halomonas llamarensis (assembly GCF_023555005.1). Classification (GTDB taxonomy): domain Bacteria; phylum Pseudomonadota; class Gammaproteobacteria; order Pseudomonadales; family Halomonadaceae; genus Vreelandella; species Vreelandella llamarensis. The sequence continues at coordinate 19,376 of NZ_JAMJPJ010000024.1, forward strand.
ACCAGCCAAAGGCAGCCAACGCTTATACCCAGCTCGGGGTTGCCTATTTAGAGCGCGAGAACTTATCGCGCGCGCTCAACGCGCTAGACCACGTCCTTGAGATTGCCCCCAAACACCCCGAAGCGCTTCAAGCGCTGGCGCTGGTTTACCAGCAACAGGGAGACACAGCGCTCGCCGACGAGCATTTTCAAAAAGCGCTAGATGTCGCCCCCAATTTTACCCAGGCGCGCAATAATTACGCGGCCTTCCTTTATCAGCAGGCCGACTACCCGCGCGCCTGCGAACAGCTTGAGAAAGCCTCACAAGATGCGCAATATGCACGCCGCGCCCAACTATTTACCAATTTAGGTCAGTGCTATACCGCGCTAGGAGACACACAACGGGCGCGCGAGCGTTTTGAGCGCGCTCAACAGATCGATCCGCGACACGCACGCAGTTATTTTTTATTAGCCGAACTCGCGTTTTCACAGGGCAATATGTCCCAAGCCTGGCCGCCACTTCAAACGTTTATGCAGCTGGCCGCGCCCAATCGCGCAGCGCTTGAGTTGGCGGTTGAAATCGCCAGGGCACGCGGCGAATTTGATAAGGCCGCCGATTATCAGCGCCAGCTGGGTCAGTTAAATTAAGCACATCTCGATAGTGCTAAGTTAATGTTACTGCTGCCCTGATCACCCGTTTTTTAATGAAGGATGCTCAGCCATGAGCGACGCAAACACAAAAGAGCTACACAAAGAGCTACACAAAGAGCTACCCGAAGAACCGCGCACCCCCTCCCCAGGGGAGCAGCTTAAGACGCAACGCGAAAAGTTAGGGCTATCGCTTCAAGAAACGGCTGATGCCTTGCATCTGCGCCCCGCTGTGATGGATGGACTTGAGCGCGGCAACTACGACGAAATCCCCGTCGCCACCTATCGCCGTGGCTATCTGCGCGCCTACGCCAAATACCTTGGCATTGATGAAACGCCAGTGCTAGAGGCGTACAAAGAGCGCCATGGCTCGCTAGAGGCCGAGCGCACCATCACGCCCGTATCCGCTTCCAAACCGCCCTCGCGCATGGGCGCGCTGTTGTTCAAACTGGTAACGCTTCTGATTATTATTGGGCTAATTAGCGTGACGGTAATGTGGTGGCAAAGCCGCGGAGGCAGCGCCCCGCCGGGGATAGAGGAGCCCACACAAAGCGACACTCTGCCTGAGATGACGACCCCAGAGGACGCTGTGTCGGAAACACCTGCACCAGAAAGTGCTATGCAAGACAGCACTCTTCAAGACAGTACTTTTCAGGACAGTACTTTTCAGGACAGTACTTTCCAAGAAGACACCGCACCAGAAAGTTCAGTAACAGAAAGTTCAGTAACAGAAAGCTCAGAGCCAGAAAATAGTGCGCCAGATAGCACAGCCGCTGACGTCAGTGAGCCGATGTCGAGTGAGGATGCGACACCCGAGCCGACGGCAACCGAAGCGCCTAGCAACACGGCATCGCTCACCCAAAGCGCATCCGTTGAGCCTGTTCCTGAAGAGCCACAAGCGTCGCCTAGTGAAGGCCTCGCTGAAGATACCGCTGATGACGCCAGCACCAACGTGTCCAACACGCTTGAGCTTACCTTCAACCAGCAGTCGTGGACCGAGATTTTTGATACCAATAATCAGCGCGTTTTCGTTGGCCTGCAAGAACCCGGCACCACCGCCAGTGTCGAAGGTGAGCCGCCTTTTCGTTTAACCGTGGGCAACGCCACCGGCGTTGAGCTGCGTTACCAAGGCGACGTTGTCGACCTTGAAGCGCGCGCTGGCGCCAACAATGTTGCCCGCTTTACCTTGGGAGAGTGATCCGCCGTATGCACGCCCCTTCTCCGATTAAACGCCGTCTTTCGCGCCAAATTCACGTTGGCAATGTCGCGGTCGGCGGCGACGCCCCCATCTCCGTGCAGAGCATGACCAATACCGACACCTGTGACGTCGCGGCCACGGTGGCGCAAATTCGTCGCCTGGAAACCGCCGGTGCCGATATTGTGCGTGTTTCGGTGCCCGACATGGACGCAGCCGACGCCTTTGGCAAGATCAAACGCGAGGTCAATGTCCCGCTGGTGGCGGATATCCACTTCGACTACAAAATCGCGCTACGTGTCGCCGATTTGGGCGTCGATTGCCTGCGCATCAACCCCGGCAATATCGGCCGTGAAGAGCGGGTGCGCGCCGTGGTGAGCGCGGCCCGTGATAATGGCATTCCGATTCGCATAGGTGTCAACGCTGGCTCGCTTGAGAAAGACCTACAGAAAAAATACGGTGAGCCAACGCCCGCCGCGCTGGTCGAATCCGCTATGCGCCATATCGACCATCTTGAGCGTCTTGATTTCCCCGATTTCAAGGTCAGCGTTAAAGCAAGCGATGTGTTTATGGCCGTGGGCGCCTACCGCGACCTCGCGAGCCGCATCGAGCAACCGCTGCACTTAGGCATCACCGAGGCCGGCGGTTTGCGCTCGGGCACGGTGAAGTCGTCGATTGGCCTTGGCATGCTCTTGATGGACGGCATCGGTGACACCATCCGCGTGTCGCTTGCCGCCGACCCGGTAGAAGAGGTCAAAGTCGGCTTCGATATGCTCAAAAGCCTCAAGCTGCGCGCCAAGGGCATCAATTTTATCGCCTGCCCCAGCTGCTCGCGCCAGAACTTCGACGTTATCGACACCATGAACCAGCTCGAAGAGCGGCTGGAAGACGTGATGACGCCGCTGAATGTTTCCGTGATTGGCTGTGTGGTCAACGGCCCCGGCGAAGCCAAAGAAACCGATATCGGCCTCACCGGCGGGTCGCCGGCCAACTTGGTATACATCGACGGCAAACCTGCCAACAAGATGCGTAATGACCATCTGGTCGATGACCTTGAGCGTTTGATCCGCGAGAAGGTCGATGAAAAAGAGCAACGCGAAAAAGACACGATTGCCCGCAGCGACTGAATGCGGCCATACAGAACACGCGACGCGATTCAACAGACGTACTGAAAAAGCGTACCTAAGAAGGAGCTTTCATTGAGCCAGTCCGCTGCTAAACCTGCGAAGAAAATTCAAGCCATTCGCGGGATGAACGATCTTTTGCCCAGCGAAAGCCCTCGCTGGCAGTTTTTTGAGGCTAAAGTGCGTGCGCTGATGACGCGCTACGGTTTTGACGAGATACGCACCCCGATTGTTGAGCAGACGGCTCTGTTTGCCCGCTCGATTGGCGAAGTCACCGATATCGTCGAAAAAGAAATGTACACCTTCGACGACCGCAACGGCGACAGCCTCACCCTGCGCCCCGAAGGCACGGCAAGTTGTGTACGGGCGGCAATGGAACACGGCCTTCTGCACAACCAAACCCAGCGACTTTGGTACCAGGGGCCGATGTTTCGCCATGAGCGCCCGCAAAAAGGCCGCTACCGCCAGTTTCATCAGGTCGGGGTGGAAACCTACGGTTTCGACGGCCCGGATATTGATGCGGAAGTCATTTTGCTTTCCGCTCGCTTATGGCAAGAGCTAGGGCTTGCCGAGCACGTGACGCTCGAACTCAATTCGTTAGGCTCAAGTGAAGCGCGCAGTGCCTATCGCGACACGCTCGTTGCCTACTTTGAGCAACACCGCGACGTATTAGACGACGATGCCAAACGTCGGCTAACCACCAATCCGCTGCGCATTCTGGATTCCAAAAATCCGGCCATGGCCGAAATGCTCGACGGCGCACCGCAGCTAATGGACCACCTCGACGCTGAATCACGCGAGCACTTCGAGCAGCTGAAAGCGATGCTCAATGCGGCGGGCATTACGTACGTCGTCAACCCGCGCCTGGTACGTGGCTTAGACTATTACAGCCGCACGGTATTCGAGTGGACCACTACCGCACTCGGTAGCCAAGGCACAGTATGCGCTGGCGGCCGTTACGATGGCCTGGTCGAGCAACTAGGCGGCAAGCCAACCCCAGCGGTAGGCTTTGCCCTAGGCATTGAGCGGCTGATTTTGCTGCTGGAAACCTTAGAGTTGATTCCTGACGAAGCGCTCGGCGGTTGCGATGTTTACCTCGTACCGATGGATGCAAGCACCACCGCCACGGCGCTTACGCTGGCGGAACAGCTCAGAGACGCGTTACCCGAACTGCGCTTACAGCTACATTGCGGCGGCGGCAGCTTCAAAAGCCGGATGAAAAAGGCTGACAAAAGCGGCGCGCCTTATGCGCTATTACTCGGCGAAGATGAACAGCAAGCGCAACAAGTCACGTTGAAATTCCTGCGCGATAGTCGCGAACAGCAGCGTATCGATCAAATGGAGCTCGCCGCGACACTACGTCAATTTCTCGGCATCTAATCGACGCGGTAAAGGCTACACGCGATACGTCATCTCTATGGTGAACGTGTAAATGCGTATTGAACGTATATAAGGAGGCCGCCCGTGGCGGAGCTAAAAACCGAAGAAGAGCAGCTAGACGCGATTAAGCGCTGGTGGAAAGAAAACGGCACCTCGCTCATTGCTGGTGTGGCCCTTGCGGCAGCGGGGGTGTTTGGCTGGAATACTTGGCAGAACTATCAAGATAACCAAGCCGAAGCCGCCTCCGTGCGCTATCAGCAGCTGGTCAACCTGACAGCAGGTAACGCGCTGGACGACGCCACGCTAAGTGAAGCGCGCTCGCTGGTCAGTGATATCACCGATAACCACGCTGACACGCTTTACGCGGAGCTGGCCAAATTACTTGAGGCACGCTTAACCGTGCAGCAAGACGACTTAGAGGGCGCCAAAACGGCTCTCGAAAGCGTCGCAGAAAGCTCCTCGCGCCGTTATGTGCAAAGTCTCGCCTGGTTGCGTTTGGCGCGTCTGGCCGTTGCCAATGACAACCCCGAGCAGGCGCTTGCACTGCTTGACGAGCCGATCACCGATGCCCTTGCCGCGCAACAGGCAAACGTCCGTGGCGATGCCCATATGGCCCTAGGCCAACAAGACCAAGCGCGCGAGGCGTGGCAACAGGCGCTGACGCTTGCTCAAGAACAGAACCAGCCACTTTACGGCGTTCAGCTCAAGCTGAATGACCTCGGCACCGAGGAGGGGTCATTATAATGACGGTCCGTTTTTCTCAGTATATGCGCTTAACGCTAGGCGCTGTCGCCATTGCCCTGCTAACCGGCTGTGCCAGCAAAGGCGAACCAGTACATACGCCTAAAGAGCTCACTTCCTTTGACGAAACCTCTACTCTGGAAACGCAGTGGAGCACCACCGTGGGCGATGGACTCGGGCGCGCCCGTTACCCCATCGCACCGGCCCGTGACGGCGACACCCTGTTCGCCGCCGATGCCGAAGGCACCGTGGAAGCCTTTAATGCCGAAAGCGGCGAGCGTCAATGGCGTGTGGAACTGGAAAGCCCCGTTTCCAGCGGGCTAACCGCCACTGCCAGCGAGCTTTATATGGGCACGCGCAACGGCGAGGTGCTGGCACTGAATCAGCAAGACGGCAGTGTTGACTGGCGCGCACGCGTCTCAAGCGAAGTGCTTGCCGCACCACAGGCTAACCAGCAACTTTTGATTGTGCAAAGCAGCGATGGACACGTCACCGCGCTTGACCTCCGCACCGGCGAAGAGCGCTGGGTATATAGCAGTTCGCTGCCGAGACTGACCCTGCGCGGCACCGGCACTCCGCTGGCCATTGACCCGGTGACCTTTGTCGGCTTCGCCAATGGCCGCTTAACCACGCTCGATAACCGCAACGGCCAGCCCCTATGGGAGCAGCAGGTAGCTATTCCCAGCGGTCGCAGCGAAGTCGACCGGTTAGTGGACCTCACCGGGCAGCCAGTGTTGACTCAAGACGGCCGACTGTTTGTCACCAGCTACAATGGCCGCGTGATGGCGCTTGAAGCCACCCGCGGTAAGGTTTTATGGGCGCGCGATCTATCCAGCCGCCACACCCCGGTATTGGTGGGGGATTTTCTCTTTGTCGCCACCGATGCCAGCCACGTGGTGGCACTTGATGCCGAAAGCGGCCGTGAAGTATGGCGCAATGACACCCTTGAAGGCCGCTGGATCACAGCGCCTGCCTTCGCTGATGGCCGCCTGGTGTTTGGCGATGCCGAAGGCTATTTACACCTGGTCAGCGCGCGCGAAGGCAAGATCGTGGGCCGTACGCGCGTGGACAGCGCTGGCATTAGCCTTCGCCCCGTGACCGAAGGCGGCACGGTTCATGTTCAGGCCAATAATGGCCGCCTAGAAACGTTGGTAATTTCTCCATGACGCTAGACGATATGTCGTTAGATACGCCTTCAAGTTCAAGTACGCCGGTCATTGCCCTGGTCGGCCGCCCCAACGTGGGCAAGTCGACCTTGTTTAACCGCTTAACTCGCTCACGCGATGCGCTGGTGGCTGACTTTCCCGGCCTGACGCGCGATCGCAAGTACGGCAACGGCATGCTCGGCGGCAAAGCGTATACGGTGATCGACACTGGCGGGATTAGCGGCGATGAGGAAGGGATCGACGCCGCCATGGCCGAGCAGTCGCTCGCCGCCATTGATGAAGCCGATATCGTACTGTTTATGGTCGATGCCCGCGCCGGACTTAATGTCGCCGATGAAGCCATCGCCAACCACTTGCGCGTCAACCAGAAGAAAACCTGGCTGGTGGTGAATAAAACCGATGGCTTGGAAGAGCACTCGGCCATGGCCGACTTCTGGACACTGGGCCTAGGCGATCCGTGGCCCATTGCCGCCGCGCACGGACGCAACGTCTCCACACTAATTGATACCGTGCTGGCGCCCTTTCCCGAGCGCGACGAGAGTATTCCGGCTGATACCGGCACCAAGGGCATTCGTATTGGCGTGATTGGCCGCCCCAACGTGGGTAAGTCGACGTTGGTCAACCGTCTGCTAGGGGAAGATCGCGTGGTGGTGTTTGACGAAGCTGGCACCACCCGCGATGCCATCGAAATCCCCTTCGAGCGCCGTGGCAAGCCCTATGTGCTAGTGGATACTGCCGGCGTGCGGCGGCGCAAGAACGTCAGCGAGATTGCGGAAAAATTCTCGATCATCAAAACGCTAGACGCCATCAAAGAGTGCCATGTCGCAGTGATGGTACTCGATGCCCGCAGCGGGCTCGTTGAGCAAGACCTGCACCTATTGGATTACGTCCTCACCACCGGCCGCGCGCTGGTACTGGCGGTCAATAAGTGGGACGGCCTTGAGAGTGAAGCCAAAGAAAAAATGCGCGCAGACATAAAACGCCGTTTGGGCTTTGCCGACTATGCCGAGCTGCACTTTATCTCAGCGCTACACGGCACCGCGGTGGGTGATCTTTACCCCTCGATTGAGCGCGCGTTCAACGCCGCTAATGCCCACTGGTCGACCAACCGGCTGACCACACTGCTGCAAGATGCCGTAAGCCAGCATGCGCCTCCCATGGTGCATGGGCGCCGGATAAAACTGCGCATGGCACACCAAGGCGGCAGCAACCCGCCGATTATCGTCGTGCACGGCAACCAAACCGAATCGCTGCCGGATGCCTACCGCCGCTACCTGATCAACACCTTCCGCAAGGTGCTAAAAGTACGCGGCACACCAATGCGCTTCGAGTTCCGCTCCGGCGATAATCCCTACGACAACATGGCAGGGGCAAGCGACAAAGAAAAAGCCAAAAAGCGCGAGCTTAACCGCACCAAAGAGGCGCGTAAAAGCCGTCGTTAAGCCTTTATAGCTGCTTGAGCTAGCGTTTGCCGTGCAGGCGTTTGCGCCCCACCCACTGAGTGGCAAACTGCCAAGCGGCACGTCCGCTGCGCCCACCGCGCAGCGTGGCAAAACGGATAGCCTCTGCCCGTGCTTCGGCGTTCCAATCCTTCGGGTCGCCGAGCTGCGAAACCCAGTGGCAGCACGCCTCCAAGTACACGTCTTGATCGAAAGGGTGAAACCCTAGCCATAGCCCAAAGCGATCAGAAAGCGAAATTTTCTCTTCGACCGCATCGCCGTGGTGGAGCTCATTGCCCACTAGGCGCGAGCCTGCATTATCGTCCATGGATTCCGGCAGCAAATGGCGGCGATTGGAGGTAGCGTAAAGCAGCACATTCTCCGGCGGCCCGGTTAGCGCGCCGTCTAACACGCTCTTGAGCGCTTTATACGCGTCATCGTGACCTTCAAACGATAGGTCATCGCAGTAGACGATAAACCGCTGTGGCACCGCGCGCAGTTCTTCAACTAACATCGGCAGGCTCGCCAAGTCGTGGCGGTCAACCTGGATCATGCGCAAGCCCTCGCCAGAAAGGGAGTTCAAAAGCGCCCGCATCAGCGATGACTTGCCACTTCCCCGGGAGCCCCACAGCAGTGCATGGTTGGCCGGGTAGCCTTGCAAAAACGCCTGAGTATTATCCACTAGCGCCAGCTTTTGGCGCTCAATGCCGAGTAGATCATCCAGCGTTAACGCATCGCGCGGCGGCACCGGCACCAAACGCCCGCCCAGTGGGTGCCGCTGCCACAAAGCAGCGATGTGGTAGTTCCAGTCGACCTGCTCTGGCACCGGTGGTAGCCAGTGCTCTAGGCGGTCGAGCAATGGCGATAAGCGGCGGGTGAGTTCAGCATCCATAGATATCTCTTTTCTTTAGGGTAAGGGGCTATTCGAGAACGTCATCGCGCTATGATAGCCAGATAAGATTCAGGATAATGGCTATCTTGCGCACATAAACCTTTTTTCGTTGATAAGGAAGTTCCCTATGCACTGGCTTCGTCTGCTCGCCATCACCCTGCTATGCGCTGCGCTCACTGCCTGCGCCACGTCGCCTACCGGGCGCTCACAGCTTTTGCTGCTCTCAGATGACCAACTCAACCAAATGGGGCAACAAGCGTTCAGCCAGTACCAACAAGACCTTCCGGCGGCGGATGCAGCGACCCAGCGCTATGCGCAGTGTATCGCCACGGCGATTATTGCTGGGCTTCCCGCCAAGCAGCGTCAAATCGATTGGCAAATTCGTGTATTTGAATCCAAACAGCCCAACGCCTTCGCGCTACCCGGTGGCTATATGGGCGTGAACAGCGGCATGCTAGATGTCGCGACTAACCAAGATCAGCTGGCCTCTGTCATCGGCCACGAAATCGCCCATGTGCTAGCCAACCACGCGAACGAACGCGCCTCCACTCAAAGTGCGACGCAAATTGGGCTTTCGATCATTTCCAGCACCTCCGGCATGCAAACACCGGGCGGCCAGCAGTTAATGGGGGTTTTGGGCATGGGCGCTGAGTACGGCATCATTTTGCCCTTCTCACGCCGCCACGAGAGCGAAGCGGATATTATCGGCCTTGAGCTTATGGCCCGAGCGGGGTTTGACCCGCGCGCCAGCATCAACGTGTGGGAGAATATGCAGCGCGCCACTGGCGGGGGCAAGCCGCCCGCCTGGATGTCGACCCACCCAAGCCATGGGCAGCGCGTTGACGGGCTTGATGCCAACATGCAGCGGGCGCTTGCAACCTACCAGCAGGCGCAACGCCAAGGCAAAATGCCTAACTGCCCACGCCCCTGACACTAATGAGCATGTGAGATTTTTATGATTCGCTTAGGTTTACTGCTGTTGATATTGCCACTTGTTGTCCTGATGGGGGTTTACTTTTGGGAGCTGAACGACGTACGCGCCTGCCAGCTTGACGGCGGCCACTGGAACTATCTAGCCGGTGTGTGCCGCGACACGCCCCAGCCGTTCGTGCCTTGGATCGAGCGCATGCCGCTTCTGGTCAACGGCGGCATGCTAGTTTCCGTGCTAGGGCTTGTGCTTTGTATGGTCGGCTTTTACCAAAAGCGTCAGTAAAGAATGGTGTTAGTAATTAAGCGACTGCCGCAATATTTCGCGTACCGGGGCGGTATTAGGGCGAACGTTGCGCCAAAGGAAAAACGACTCGGCGGCTTGCTCGACCAGCATACCGAGGCCATCTAAAAGCTTTGCGCCGCGCGGGCCGGCCCACTGTAGAAATACCGTCGGCTCGACGTCATACATCATGTCGTAGGCCCAGGCGCTTTTGGCAAATAGGCCTTCCGGCAGCGGCGGCAAATCTCCTGACAAACTGGCACTGGTGCCGTTAATGACCAGGTCAAACTCGCCTTCTATCGCGTCAAACCCGCCACCTGAGACGTTGCCCAGCTCGGTGAAGTCACGGGCCAGCGCACTGGCTTTTTCCGCCGTTCGATTGACAATGACGAGCTCGCTGGGCATCTCAGCCAGAAGCGGCTCTAACGCGCCACGCACCGCACCTCCTGCGCCGACAATAAGCACGCGCTTATCTTTCAGCACGACGCGATGATAGGCCAAATCGCGCGCCAATCCGACACCGTCGGTATTGTCGCCATAAAGGCGCCCATTACCGCCGATAATCAACGTATTCACTGCTTTAGCACGTGTGGCACGGTGGCTCAACGTATCGCACAGCGCAAAGGCATCCTCTTTAAACGGTACGGTGACATTGGCCCCGCGTCCGCCTTCTTCCACGAACTGCTGCCAAGCGCTGGCAAAGTCCTCTACCGGTGCTTCAATGGCGGTGTAATTTAGTGCCTCACCGGTTTGGTGGGCAAATTCAGCGTGAATCAACGGCGACTTCGAGTGCGTCACCGGGTTTCCCAATACCGCGTAGCGATCCGTCATGTCTCGGCTCCTGTTATGTAACCATCAAGCGTCGTTTGAGCTAGCCTCACCCAGCCAGTCACGAGGGCGCAAAAAGTCGTCGGTAAGGCGCGCCTCGGGGCTGCCCGGCTCGGGCGTATAGCCATACTCCCAGCGAACAAGCGGTGGCAGCGACATTAAAATCGACTCGGTACGTCCGCCGCTTTGCAAGCCAAACAGGGTGCCACGGTCCCACACCAAATTGAATTCGACATAACGCCCACGGCGATAAAGCTGAAAATTCCGCTCCCGCTCGCCCCAGACATCTTTTTTGCGGTGATTCACGATCGGCACATAAGCATCCAAAAAACTATCGCCTACCGCCCGCTGGAAAGCAAAACACTGTTCAAACCCGCCCGTATTGAGATCATCGAAGAACAGCCCGCCAACGCCACGGGTTTCGTCACGGTGCTTAAGGTAGAAATAATCATCGCACCACGCTTTATAGCGCGGATAAATATCATCGCCAAACGGCTGACACGCGGCTTTCGCCACGCGATGCCAATGCAGCACATCTTCCATCACCGGGTAGAACGGAGTGAGATCGAAACCGCCGCCGAACCACCACACCGGCGCTTCGCCCTCTTTTTCAGCGATAAAAAACCGCACGTTACCGTGGCTGGTGGGGACGTGCGGATTTTCCGGGTGCAATACCCAGGACACGCCCACGGCGTGAAAACTGCGCCCGGAAAGCTCAGGACGCGCAGCGGTGGCCGAGGGCGGAAGCGTGGTGCCAAAAACATGGGAATAGTTCACCCCACCTTTTTCAAACACGGCGCCGTTTTCAATCACCCGAGAGCGACCGCCACCGCCCTCTTCGCGTGTCCAACTTTCTTCTTTAAAGCTGGCACCGCCATCGGCATCGGCCAAGCCGTCGCAGAGACGATCCTGCAGGTCGAGAAGGTAGCGTTTTACGTCATCAAGGTGCTCGTGAGCCACGGGTTGCTCCAGGCGTTATTATCCATTGCAGTGGATAGCGTTATTAACGAATGTCGTGAGAGGGTTATGGAGGTGTTAAGAGCGTTATAAAAGTGTTAAGAACGACATGACAGCGTTGAGAGCATGTCGCGCTTACAGTCCACTCATTGGCGTAGCACCTGACCGCTCACCACGTCGCGGATGGTGCTGGGGCGCGGATTACCCCCTAGCTCGCCCGGCACCACCGCGCCAAGCTCGCTGCCAAAGATGGCGCTGACCTCATCGCGGCTCATTGCAGAAGGCTCGCCAGCACGGTTGGCGGAGGTGGACACCAGCGGCCCACCAAACGCCTCGCAAAGCGCACGCATCACCGGGTGGTCGGTTACCCGCAGGGCAACGCGGCTGTGGGCGCCACGCACCAGCGCATGGCTACGGCCATTATCCGGTACGAGCCACGTATTAGGCCCCGGCCAGCTAGATACCAGCGGCGCGTGCAGTTCAAGCGGCAAGCCTTCAAGCCAAGGCTGAAGCTGGGCAATGCTACCGGCCACTAGAATCACCCCTTTTGCCGGGTCGCGGGCTTTCATGCGCATCAAGTGCGTCAAGGCTTCGTCGTTATCCGGGTCGCAGCTCAACCCCCAAACCGCTTCGGTGGGGCAGGCGACCACGCTCCCCTCGCGCAGAGCGGAAACCGCGGGCGCAAGGTCAGCGACGTCAGGGGTTTTCGGCATAGGGGCTCCTAGCGGATTGGCGTTAACAATCTGATGGTATTAATCCTATCACGGCCTCGGCAAACGCACCCAACCCCCCGTTTGCTGCGCCACAAAGCCCTCAAGTTCAAGCATCAAAAGCCGCTGCTGACACTCGCTAACCGAAATGGCTGCCTGCTGCACCAAGGTATCAATCGGCGTCGGCACCTCAGACAGGACGGTTAACAACGTATCCGGCACCGGCTCATTGCTGGGCGTTTCCGCAGGCGACATTGCGGCGGGCTCATCGAGCGGCGGTGGAATAAACGTTTCGGCCCAGTGTTGCAACTCATCGAGAATATCGCGGCTACTGCGCGCAAGCGTTGCCCCCGTTCGCAATAGCTGCAGGCAGCCGTGGGCTTGAAGGTTATGGATGGAGCTCGGGATGGCAAAAAGCTCGCGGCCCTGCTCAAGCGCTAAACGCGCGCTCACCAGCGAGCCACTCTTCTCAGCGGCTTCGACTACCAAGGTACCTAGCGAAAGGCCGGTGACGATACGGTTTCGCCGGGGAAAATACGCCGGTCGAGCGGCTGTGCCCAGCGGGTGCTCCGCTAGCACCAAGCCACCGGGCGTTTGGCTTAAGCGATCATACAAATCCCGGTGACGGGCCGGGTAAATCACATCAATACCGCTAGCGAGCACCGCGATACTCGCCCCACCGGCGTCAAGCGCCGCCCGCTGCGCCAATGCATCAATCCCCAATGCCATCCCGCTCACCACGCACCAGCCGCGGCGGGCAAAATCGCGGGCGAAGGCTTGCGCATTGGCCGCCCCTTCTGACGTCGGCCGCCGCGTCCCCACCATCGCAAGCCCTGGCAGCGCAAGCGCCTGCACATCCCCTTGCGCCCACACCACCGGCGGCGGGTCAGCGATTTCGCTTAAAAGCGCTGGCCAAGCGGGGTGGCCGCGGTGGAGCAGGACGCGATGCGGCGCGGCGGCCACCCAGGCAAGGTTGTCTTTCACCACGTTTTGTAGCGGGCTGCGCGCAGGGTGGTCGAGCCACAACCGCAGCTCAGACGCTGCCTGCGGGGGCAGTAATGCCAGCCACCCGTGCGGCCATTCGGGGCTTTGCTCGGCGAGTTTTGCGATGCGCTGGGCACCCAGCCCCGGTAGCGCACTGAGTACCAACCACTCCTTGGCATCCATCACACTCTCCTTTTTTATAAATCCTTTTAGACGATCCTTGATAGACGCGTTTGCGTCTAGCGCGGGGTTCTCACGCGATCACCCACCGCTAGCACGCGGGAGGCCTCCACCACTAAAGCGTAGCTTACGTGGTCATAGGGTTTAAATATCATCAGTGCCCCGGCCGCTTCGGCGGGCAGTTGCAATACCTCCTGAGTGCGCGGGTCGTTCACGCGCTCCCCTTGCTGATCGACACGCAGCACATGACCTGGCTGCAAGCCGTCTTGGGTACCCAAATCAACCACCACGACCTGCAAACGGCCAATAAAGCGCACGCCGCCAGGCACGGCGAGAATAGAGCCGCTCACCTGGTTACGCGGGGCGCGGGGCATAAAGGGATCATCCGCAAAGGGCAATTCCAGTGGTAGTACGATGTCATCATTGCGCACTTCAAACTCAGCCCGGCGCACCTCTAGCTGGGCAATATCGCCTTCGCGGCGCATCAGTACCGCTTCTCCCACACTGACCAGCTCAATCCCCAGCACGTCCCCGTCGGCCCCCACATAGGGCTCACCTTGGCGATAGAGGCCCATCGGCTCGCCGCGTACCATCGTGCTTTCGTCACGCGTTTGATCGGTTAGGCGCACGTAGATCCTATCTCCCGCGCCGCTGATCAAGCGTTGATCATCCCCGGCGACCACATAGGCGAGCGTGTTAAGCGCCTCGGCGTTATCAACAATCCGGTGCTGGCGTAAAAACGCCTCGACCGCTTCGCGCGGCAGCGGCTCAATCGCCTCGCGATGGGGCAGCGTACGCACCACAGGGGAGAGCTTGACCACATGCGTGCCGCGCTCAAGCTGAATACACGGCATTCCCTGGCAATCGCGTAGCGTCAGCTTATCGCCGGGGTAGATACGGTGTGGGTTTTCGATCTGCGGGTTTTCGCGCCACAGCTCGGGCCACTGCCAAGGCGCGTGCAAAAACCGCGCGGCGATGTCCCAAAGCGTATCGCCCGCTTCCACCGTGTAACGCTCGGGGGCATCGTCGCGAAGACGCTCCCAGGCATTGACCGGTGCTGCGAGTAATACACTGATAAGTATCACACTGAAAAGTATTACACTGATAAGCGCAGCGTTGTGCTTTTGCCATGCCCAGCGAGTGCGCCGATGTACCGCGTTGTCATCCCTTGCCATGCGCTCTCCCGTTTGACGTGTCTGCCATTGGCGCCCAATGCTCAAGCGCTTGCTAGCATGATATAATGAAAGACAACTATGAACATAGGCAGGGCACCTAACGCGCCAGCCTTGTTCGTTTTAGACACCTATATTAACGACACACCTATATTAACGACTCCACATAACGGTATTACAACGCTATGGCTATACGTTCAATCCTAGAGTATCCCGACGAGCGGCTGCGCACGAAGGCCGCGCCGATTGAGAACGTCGATGATGAGGTTCGAAAGCTTGTCGATGACATGCTCGACACCATGTACGACGCTCGCGGCATCGGCCTTGCCGCCACCCAAGTTGATGTCCACCGCCGCGTGGTGGTAATGGATGTCAGCGACGAAAACAGCCAGCCGCTGGTATTAATTAACCCAAGCTATACGCCGCTTGGCGAGGAAAAAGAGCTGCTTTCCGAAGGCTGCTTGTCGATCCCCGAGTACTACGCCGATGTGCCGCGCTATTTAAAAGTGAAGCTCAATGCGCTCGACCGCAATGGCGAACCTTATGAGCTTGAAGCCGACGGCCTACTCTCACACTGCATTCAGCACGAGTTCGATCATCTGGAAGGCGTGCTGTTTGTCGATTACCTCTCGCCACTCAAACGTAATCGTGTGCTCAAGAAAATGCAGAAACGCCACAAACTGGAGCAGGACGCTTAACGCATGCCATCACTGCGCGTTGTTTTTGCCGGCACGCCGGACTTCGCCGCCGCAAGCCTAGGGGCGCTTTTAGCCAGCGAGCATAACGTCGTCGGCGTTTACACTCAGCCCGACCGCCCTGCCGGGCGCGGGCGTAAGCTCACCCCCAGCCCGGTAAAAAAACGAGCCCTTGAGCACAATCTGCCCGTCTACCAGCCGGTATCGTTAAAAAGCGCTGACGCTCAATCGGCGCTAGCCGCGCTAAACGCCGACGTCATGGTGGTCGTCGCGTATGGGTTATTGTTGCCTCAGGCGGTGCTGGGTATTCCACGTTTGGGCTGTGTCAACGTTCACGCCTCGCTCTTACCCCGCTGGCGCGGTGCGGCACCGCTTCAGCGTGCTATCGAAGCGGGGGATAGTGAGTCGGGCGTTGCCATCATGCAAATGGACGCGGGGCTTGATACCGGCGCAGTCTTAAATGAGGCGCGCACGCCCATTACGCCCACCACCACCGGCGGCGAGCTGCACGATACCCTTGCCGAACTTGGCGCCACCACGTTGGTTGCCACATTGGATGCCATGGCCAACGGTCAGGCACGCGCCCAACCGCAGCCGGAAGAAGGCGTGAGCTACGCGGCTAAGCTCTCCAAAGCCGAGGCAGAACTTGATTTCACTCAGTCGGCAGCGGCGCTGGCGGCCAAAATCCGTGCCTTCAACCCCTGGCCGGTGGCCTGGTGCGCGCTGGGCGATGAACGCCTGCGCCTGTTGATGGCCAGTGCCGAAGAGGCCTCGTCTGCTGCTTCTGCGATGCCTGGTACGCTGCTAGCGCCAGGGCGCGACTGCCTGCGTCTTGCCTGCGGCGCACACGGCGACGAGGTACTGCAAGTGCAAAAAGCACAGCTTCCCGGCGGCAAAGCGATGGCAGTGCGGGATTTACTCAACGCCCGCCACGCGCGCTTAGCCCCCGGCAACGTACTGGGTAACGATATTGGCACCACGCCGCAAGGAGACGCTTAATGGACTCACCGCGCAGCCCCCAAACCGGAAACGGCCAGGAAGTTCGCGCCGCTGCCGCCCGCGCGCTCACACCGGTTCTCAGTGACAAAGGCTCGCTCGCCGGGCTGGATGAGCACAGCGTTATCACCCGTGATCGCGCGCTGCTCAAAGAGCTCTGCTACGGCACCTGCCGCCGCTTACCACGTTTAGAGGCACTTGCCAACGAACTGCTAAAACAGCCGTTCAAAAAACGCGACATGGACGTGCAGGCCCTGCTGTTACTGGGTATTTATCAGCTGCTTTATATGCGCATCCCGGCGCATGCAGCAGTGGGTGAAACCGCCGGGGCGGCGCGGCTTATCGGCAAAGAGTGGGCGACGCGCGTGCTCAACGGTTGCCTACGCCGCCTGCAGCGCGAAGCCGACGCCCTGCAAGCCCGCGTCGATCGCGACCCGTACATTGCGTTGGAGCACCCGCCGTGGCTGTTGACCACGCTGAAAGAAGCGTGGCCAGACCACTGGCGCGATATCGCCGAGGCCAATAATCAGCCCGGCCCAATGACACTGCGCGTCAATCAGCATCACAACGACCGCGAAGCCTATTTAGCCCAACTCGCGTCACAAGGGTTAGACGCGCATCTTTGCGCCCACGCACCCGACGGCATCACGTTGGACACGCCCTGCGACGTCAGCGTACTCCCCGGTTTTGCCGAGGGTTTGGTCAGCGTGCAGGATGAAGCTGCGCAGCTCTCCGCCGCGCTGTTAGGCCCTGCCATCGCGCCACGCCCCGGCGCCCACGTACTCGACGCCTGCTGCGCGCCGGGCGGTAAGACCGCGCATCTTTTGGAGCAGTTTCATATTGCCCTGACCGCCGTGGATAGCGATAACCAACGCCTCGCCCGGGTCGAGGACACGCTAACGCGCCTGGGGCTTGAAGCGGAGCTGCGCCACGGTGATGCCACTAACCGTGATTGGTGGCAAGGCACCACCTTTGATGCCATCTTGCTTGATGCACCGTGCTCGGGCACCGGCGTGATTCGCCGCCACCCGGATATCAAAAAACTGCGCCGCCAAGAGGATATTCAGCAGCTGGCTAAGCTTCAGAGGCGGCTGTTAGATAATCTCTGGCCGCTTCTGAACGAAGGCGGCACGCTGCTCTACGCTACGTGTTCGGTACTCCCCGACGAGAACGCTGACCAAGTTGAGGCATTTTTGCAACGCACGCCCGATGCCCATGTCACCACGCCAACGGGTGTCACCTGGGGCGAAAAAAGCGGCGCGGGCCGGCAACTTTTCCCGCAACCCAACGGCCACGACGGCTTTTTTTATGCCAGACTGGAAAAGCGTACCGCTAAGTAAAGCGGCGACTTTTTGTGACGAGCTATCTCGTCACGAGCGGTCAACGTATTACGAAGCAAGCCATTAAAGACCATGAAGGAGCGACGAATGAGCCATCATACTTATAAGCACATTGAGCTAACCGGATCCTCAGAAAAAAGCATGGAAGACGCGGTGCAAAGCGCCATTGGCAAAGCCGCCGAATCGGTCAAGCACATGCGTTGGTTTGAAGTGGTAGAAACCCGTGGCCATATCGAAGACGGCCGCGTTGCCCACTGGCAGGTCACGGTTAAAGTTGGCTTCACGCTGGAATAACGCCCGACCCTGCTTTTTAGCGGCGGCTGGTTTACACTAGCCGCCGCTTTCTATTGCAGCGCAGTGTTTGCGCACTAACGGGGACGGCAAACTGATGAAAATCATCATTCTCGGCGCCGGCCAAGTCGGCGGCACGTTGGCAGAACACCTCGCGCGCGAAGAAAACGACATCACCGTGGTGGACACCGACGCCAACAAGCTGCGCGAGTTACATACCAAACTCGATATTCGCACCGTGACGGGCGCGGGCTCTTACCCCGTGGTGCTACGCCAAGCGGGGTGCGAAGATGCCGATATGTTGATCGCGGTGACCAGCGCCGACGAGATCAACATGATCGCCTGCCAAGTCGCGCATACGCTGTTTCGCACCCCAACCAAAATTGCCCGAGTGCGCGCCACCGCCTATTTGACCCGCAAGGGGCTCTTCGCCCATGAAGCGATCCCCATCGATGTCTTGATCAGCCCCGAGCAGGTGGTCACCGACCACGTGCGCCGTTTGATTGAGCACCCTGGCGCACTGCAGGTACTGGAATTTGCCGGGGGCATGGTGCAGCTAGTCGCGGTGAGGGCCTTCTACGGCGGCCCGTTGGTAGGGCAAGACTTGGCTTTCTTGCGCCGCCACATGCCCAACGTCGATACCCGCGTCGCGGCGATTTACCGCCGCAACCGGCCGATCATCCCGCGTGGCGACACGGTGATTGAAGCCGATGATGAAGTGTTCTTTATCGCCGCGCGGCGAGACATCCGCGCGGTAATGAGCGAGCTTCGGCGCGTTGAACGCGACTTCCGCCGCGTGGTGATTGCCGGTGGCGGTAATATTGGCGAGCGCCTTGCCGAACACCTGGAGCACAGCCATCAGGTCAAAATCATTGAGCATAGCCTGGAGCGCTGTACCCACCTCGCTGAGCGGCTCGACCGTACCGTCGTGCTGCATGGCAGTGCCACCAGCAAACGCCTGCTGGAAGAAGAGAACATTGAAGATTGCGATATCTTTTGTGCCCTGACCAACGACGACGAGGTCAACATTATGTCGTCTTTGTTGGCCAAGCGACTCGGGGCGAAAAAAGTCCTCACGTTGATCAATAACGCCGCTTACGTCGATCTTGTGCAAGGGGGCGATATCGATATTGCTATCTCACCTCAGCAGGCCACCATCGGCAGCCTACTGACCCACGTGCGCCGCGGCGATATCGTCAACGTTCACTCGTTGCGCCGCGGCGCGGCAGAAGCGATCGAGGCCATCGCCCACGGCGACAAACAATCGTCGAAAGTGGTAGGCCGCTCCATCGGTGAGATTGACCTGCCAGAGGGCACCACCATTGGTGCTATCGTGCGCGGTAAAGAAGTGCTCATTGCCCATGACAATGTCGTGGTGGCATCGGGTGATCACATCATCTTGTTTGTCATCGACAAGCGCCGTATACGCGACGTGGAGCGGCTGTTCCAGGTCGGGCTGACCTTCTTCTAGGGAGTCGAAATGAGCCTGCGGGTAATTCTGCGTATATTAGGGCTGCTGCTGATACTGTTCAGCCTGACCATGATGCCGCCCATTCTGATCTCACTGTGGTTTCGCGACGGCGTGTGGGATGCCTTTTTGATCGGCATCGCGATTACCGTGCTTACCGGGCTTTTGTTCTTTCTGCCTAATCGTAATGAGCGTAAAGAGCTGCGCATTCGCGACGGTTTTATCATCGCGGCGATGTTCTGGACGGTGCTAGCGCTATTCGGTTCACTGCCGCTGATGCTGTTCGGCGACGGCGCGTTGTCGCTTACCGATGCGGTGTTCGAGTCGTTTTCGGGGCTCACCACCACCGGCGCCACGGTGATTACCGGTATCGAGTTCCTGCCCGAATCAATTCTCTACTATCGCCAGCAGCTGCAGTGGCTCGGCGGCATGGGGATTGTGGTATTGGCCGTCGCGATTTTGCCCACACTCGGCGTGGGCGGCATGGCGCTCTATCGCACCGAAATTCCAGGCCCACTGAAAGACTCCAAACTCACCCCACGCATTACCGAAACCGCCAAAGCACTGTGGTACATCTACGCGTCGCTGACGCTCACCTGTATGGTGGCTTATATGGTCGCGGGCATGAATTGGTTTGATGCGCTGGGGCACAGTTTCTCTACCGTGGCCATTGGCGGGTTCTCCACTTATGACGCCAGTATCGGTCACTTTGACAACGCCGCCATCGAGCTCATTTGCGTAGGCTTTATGTTGATTTCGGCATTCAGTTTCAGCCTGCATTTCGTCGCTTGGCGCGAGAAAAGTTTAACCCACTACTTCCAAGACCCTGAAGCTCGCTTTTTAATGCTGTTTTTACTCGGGTTAACCACCGTGACCGTGATTTCTCTATGGTTGACGGATACGTATGATACCCAGCTTGGCCTGCGCCACGGGCTGTTTGAGGTTGTCGCCGTGGCTACCACGGCAGGTTTTGCCGTCGCCGACTTTTCCGCCTGGCCCGGTGCGCTGCCGTTCTTACTTTTTGTTGCCGCCTTTGTTGGCGGCTGTTCGGGCTCCACCGGCGGCGGGATGAAAGTCATCCGTATTATTTTGATCATGAAGCAGGGCATGCGCGAAGTCATGCGCTTGATCCACCCCAACGCGGTCATCGCCGTCAAAGTGGGCAAGGTCAGCGTACCGGATAGCATTGCCCAAGCGGTATGGGGGTTTTTCTCGGCTTACGTGATGCTGTTCTTTTTGATGCTGGTCGGCGTCATGGCCACCGGGGTGGATCAGGTAACTGCCTGGTCAACCGTTGGCTCCGCGCTTAATAACCTAGGCCCAGCACTCGGCGAAGCCAGTGGGCATTACGGTGACATGCCCACGCTTGCCAAGTGGATTTTAGTCGTGGCCATGCTGCTTGGCCGGTTAGAAATTTTCACGATTTTAGTGCTGTTTACGCCCGCCTTCTGGCGCCGCTAAACGCCTTTTCACCCCGTTTTCATCATGTTTTTTATCGAGTGCTGAATGAGCCTAACTGATACTGCCTCCACGCTTCCCGCCACCAGCGGGCCGCTCAAAACCTTCACCATTGGGGATACGCGCTACACCCTGCTGGGTACCGCTCACGTCTCTGCTGAAAGCGCCGATGACGTGCGCAAGCTCATGGATACCGGTGAATTTGATGCCGTCGCCATCGAACTCTGCGATGCTCGCCACCACAGCATGGCCAACCCCGATGCCATGGGCGAGCAAGATTTATTCCAGGTGTTCAAACAGGGCAAAGCCGGCATGGTCGCCGCCAGCCTAGCCCTTGGGGCTTTTCAGCAGCGTATTGCTGAGCAGTCCGGCATTCAGCCGGGCGCTGAGATGCGCGCCGCCGTTGATGAGGCCAAACGCCTCGACTTGCCGTTGGTGCTGATTGACCGCGACGTGGGCATCACGCTCAAGCGCATTTACCGCAACGTGCCTTGGTGGCAGCGTTTTTCGCTCTTTTCCGGGCTTTTGGGCAGCGTTCTCTCGCGCCAAAACGTCGCCCAGGAAGAGATCGAAAAGCTCAAAGAAGGCGACATGCTGGAAGCCACCTTCAGCGAATTTGCCGCTGAGTCAGAAGCGCTCTACACCCCGTTGATTCGTGAGCGCGACCGCTACATGGCACTGCGCCTGGCCGAAGATGCGCCACCTGGGCGCTACCAGCACGTGCTCGTGATCCTGGGCGCCGGGCACTTAAAAGGCACTGGCGAGCATTTAGAAGCACCGCTACCGGATTCGCCTACCACGGAACGTGAGTCACTAGAAGCCTCACCGCCGCCCTCCAAACTGTGGAAAATATTGCCTTGGGCGATTACCGCGCTAGTACTCATCGGCTTTGCGATTGGCTTTTCGCGCAATACCGAGCTTGGCTGGCAGCTAGTGTTGGAGTGGTTTTTGATCAACGGCGTGCTCTCCGCTGCAGCCACCATCGCGGCACTGGCCCACCCGGTCACCGTGATCGCGACCTTTTTCGCTGCGCCGCTGACATCGCTCAATCCCACCATCGGCGCGGGCTTTGTCGCCGCTGGGGTCGAGCTCTTTATGCGCAAACCGAAAGTGCGCGACTTCTCGACGCTGCGCCACGATGTTGCGCACCTGAAAGGCTGGTGGAAAAACCGCGTCTCGCGCACCTTGTTAGTTTTCATGCTCGCCACCCTCGGCTCCGCCGCCGGCACTTGGATTGCCGGGTTTAGAATCGCCGGGGCGCTGTTTGGCAGCGCGGCGTGAACACCTTGGTACGTTCCCCGTGGCAAGCGGATGCGCTTTTGCTACGGGTCACACTGGTGGTTGACGCGCCAACAAACGTTGCATCGCATCCGTGGGGGTTGTGATCTTATGGTACTTGCGGCTTGCAGCGTAGCTTGCGTTAAACGCCTCGAAGTAATCATCAAGCACATCGGCGGCATCAACATCGCCGCCTTGGCGCAGAAGCTCGGCGGCAACTTCAGCGGTGCATAAATGCGCTTTTGACGCCGGTTTACGCAGCCGATAGCGGGTTTCCCGTTCGCTGCGAAGTGGCAACACCGGCAGCGCATCCAGGTAAGGACTTTTGCGAAAAATCCGCCGCGCTTGGCGCCATGTGCCATCAATAAGAATATAGACGGGCGTTTTACCGCTGGCTTTTGCCTGCGTCACAGCATCAATTGATACCACGCGGTCGGCGTAGTCGGGTTGGTCATCGGGGAACACCACAAAAGGCGCAAAGCGCTCATCCGCGAGCAGCGCCAGCAAGCGTGCATCCGGTTCGGTGCGGTGCCAGGTAAACACCTCCGTTTGCGCCAGCACATCGCCAATCAAACGCCCGGTATTGGTCGGCTTATAATGCTCAATCCGATGGGTCAAAAGCCACACCTGGGCCTCGCTTTCGGCCGTGACCTTATACGGGCAAAGACAGTTCAGCACCGGTAAATTGCACCCTGCACAGCGCTCAACAAAACTACCTCGCGCCTTAAACTCACGCCGCGGATGCCCCGTCGCCGGGTCAATCTCGGCGGAGGCATGGTTATCGAGTGGCGAAGGCATCTACGCTCCAAGATTGGAAAAGCCAGTGAGTATAAAACGAGCGGGGTTTTCGCGCCTTCCACTCACAGATTGAGTAACATTTTCACGATCCGCCGCTATTCATGCCGCCATATGCCGGTGCGCTTCTTCCAGGTCGTAAGCGTTTTGCAGCCTCAGCCAGTAACCTTCGGTGGTCCCGAAGAAGCGCGAAAGCCGTATGTCGGTATCGGCAGTGATGCCACGGCGCCCAAGGGTAATGTCACCCACGCGCGTAGAAGGCATCCCTGTTGCTTCAGCCAGGGCGCGCTTGGTTAGACCCATTGGTTCCATAAAATCTTCCCAGAGAATTTCGCCGGGATGAATGTTTGGCAATTGCTTGGCCATGTTCCTCACCTCCTGTCAGTGGTAGTCAACAATCTCAACGTCATACGCATTTCCGCTCTCGAACCGAAAGCATAGTCGCCACTGATCATTAATACGGATGCTGTGCTGTCCTTCGCGGTCGCCTTTCAGTGCTTCAAGCCGGTTGCCGGGCGATCGTCCAGAGTAGCGGCTGCTACCAGCTGTCGAAGCTTCTTCCGAGCGTTGCGCTGCATATTCTGCGGCAACTTACGCGATACATTGCCCTGGTTGATGGTTTCGGTCTGCTGATCCTTAAAACTTTTAATCACCTGCTTTCCTTGGCCAAAACCTTCTATCAATAATAATGCATAACGTTCTTCATTGCATAGTGACAATGCGCGCTGACCACTCGAAGCGCGGGTTGGCCTTGTAGAGGGCAATATCGAGGCGCTTGAAGAGCTGACCAGCATCCTCGGCTTTACCAACCTGGATGCATGCTAGCCTGGCTGTTACCCCATAAGGTTTGCCATTGGGCCTGACGGTAATACGTCAAAAATGGGGCTGCTTCATTGCGCAACGGGTAACTACGCTATCAGACAAACATGGCAACAGAGGAGGCAATGATGAGTATCCCGCAACCTGAGACGTTCTATTTTGATAGCGACGCGGTCGGCGGCTCACTAACATCGCTTTGGCGGCAAGACGCTTAAATCCGGCAGAATCCTGCCCATTGCAGGTAAGATGCCTAGACCTACACTTCCCACCGACGAGGAGTCCCTATGCCCGCCTATGTGGTGATGATCAAAGAGCACACCCACGACAGTGATGAAATGGAACGCTACAGCGAAAAAGCCAAAGCCGCCCGCGAAGGCCACGACCCGGAGCCGCTCGCCTTTTACGGTGACTTTAAAGTGCTCGAAGGCAGCGCCATGGAAGGAGCGGTGATTTTACGCTTCCCTGATATGGCTGCCGCCCGCGCCTGGTATGAAAGTCCCGCCTACCAGGAAGCCCGCCAGCACCGTTTTCAGGGGGCGGACTATCGGGTGTTTATCGTGGATGGCATTGAAGGCGCCTAGAAGACACCCCATCGTTCATCATAAGAGGACCGCATCATGATCAAGTCACGCGAAGACCTCGACGCCATCAAACAGTCGTGTCATTCGTTAGTCACGAGAAGTTCAGGCCTATCTGCCGGGGCGGCGATCATTCCCATCCCCGGGGTGGATATTGGCTCAGACGTAGCCATATTGATGCGGTTGATTCCCCAAATTAATGAAAAATTTGGCTTATCGCCTGAACAAATCGAAAGTCTAGACAGCGAATCCAAGCTCTTTGTGATGACCGCCATTTCCAATACCGGCAGCAAGCTGGCCGGGAAATACATCACCAAAAAACTCATCGTGACGGTGCTCAACAAGATGGGCATCAAGGTCGCCGCAAAAGGCGTGACAAAGTTCGTCCCGCTGATCGGCAACGTCGTGGCAGGCAGCATCAGCTTCACCGCCATGAAGGTGATGGGCAACCGGCATATCGAAGACTGCTATCAAATTGCCCTGGAAGCTTTGGAAAAAGAGCGGCTTGCGCATGAAATCGTGATCGAGCCAGAGCCAGAATCAGAGCCAGCAACGAACTCTCCTCAGTCGTAATAGCTCGGTGATCAGCCTTCTTTCAGCAGTATAAAATGCTCAATCAACCGTATCATCAGCGTTTTCTGATCGGGCAGGCTTTCAGCCACTAACAACGCTAACGCCACCAGGGTGTTGTCGTTGATCAGTTGCTCGACGGGCCGGGCGAGTAAAGACGCGTTGCGGCGCAGGTACCACAAAAACAGAAACGAGCCACAGCGCTTATTTCCATCGGCCAATGGATGGTTTTTAACCACAAAGTAAAGCAGGTGCGCCGCTCGGGTGGCTACGTTGGGGTAAAACAGTTCGTCGCCAAAGCCCTGTTCAATGGTGGCCAAGGCTGATGTCAAACCGTCGCCCCGCACCTGCCCAAACAGTTCGGTTGCCTCGCCTTTGGCGATCAAGGTTTGCTTTAACTCACCAATGGCTGCCAAGGCTTCTTCCAGCTCCAGCGAGTGCATACCGGGCTGCTTGATGTTTAGCTCGGTTAATTGTTGTTCGTCATAACCTTGCAGCAAGCTCCAGGAACGCGCGTAGTCGCTAATTACACGCGCTACGGCCTCGCCTTCTGTTGAAACCAGGCCCTGATTGGTCAAGGTGCGGCTGAGTAGCGTTAGCGCCTGTTCAAACTCTATGCCACGCTCGGTTAAGCGGCGCTGGTTTAGGGTATAGCCTTGGACCAGATATTGTTTGAGTACATCTGTGGCCCACTTACGGAACTGCACACCACGCTTAGATTTCACGCGGTAGCCAACTGAGATGACGACATCAAGATTGAAGTGATCAACCTGATAAGATTTGCCATCTTCGGCAGTATGTGCAATTTTTGCACATACTGAATTTCGCTCCAACTCCCCCTCTTTAAAAACATTGCGAATGTGCTTTGTAATAACCGAACGCTCGCGTCCGAACAGTTCACACATCTGCGCCTGGCTCAACCAAACGGTCTCTTGCTCCAGGGCCACCTCTAGGTGTGCTTGCCCATCTTCGCTGGTGAATATCTGTATTTGCTGGTCATTCATGAGTGTTGCCTCCCAGGTTTACATCAAGCTCCATGCATCTCCAAAGCAAGCATCACTCAATGCAGCAGTATTCACCTTTGCCTACCCAAGCACGCCTGTTATCAGAGATAAAGTATAACCTTATCAAATAACTGATTATTTATACATATTTATATCATCATAATCCTGCCAAATAAAAGTGGACACTTCAACGCACAAAAACCATCACCACCAACGTCAGCAGTAGCAGGCACAAGCATGGGTATGATCAGGAATGCACCTGATCTATGCCGACTCCAGTCGGATACCGAGACATGAGTCTATCGCTAACACCCGTAAGACGCCCTATCCCGCGCCTTTTCTGGCACCGTCCTGGCGTGCCTATGTCATCACGTCATTAATATCGCTGCCAATACTGTTTGGGTTGCTTATTGGTCATTCCGGAGCCTGTCCGAATGTAAAATCACCCCTTCAGCGCTGATTGGCACCTTCGATTACGCCTACCTCATCTTTGCTAGTCGCTGGGGTTACCTGCTATCCAGCAAAGTGCCCGTCGCCATGACTTGGCTGGGTATGGGCTCTGCGAGGAAGCCAAGCTGACCGAGACTGAACGGAAGCTCTTTGCCGGACGGCAGTTTTTGAACAGCTATTGCGTTGAAGGCCTGGGGGCCGAACAGAGCCCGTTACGTGAAGGCTTTGAGTCTGCGCGCGCGCAGTTGCTCGGTTAAAAAGGCGACCCGTTGCGTTGTTTCCAAACATACATGTGCCGGCTAACCCATCTATTCAGATCATATTATGAGCCGATTAAGGTTTTTATTCGGCTTATGGGCCAGTGAGATGGATTCTTCGAATAGAAAGGGCCGTCACTTGGACAGCCCTTTCGTTCTATGCATGAATCAGGAATACAGAAAGTAAAGCAGCTCAACGCTTACCTTCATTGCGCAGCTTGGCCATTTGATCTAGCGCAAGACCAGTCGCTTCAGCAATTTGCTCGTCACTAAGCACCCCCAGCTTGAGCAGATGACGGGCTGTTTTCTCAATGCCCAGCTTTTCACCTTCTTGACGCTCTTGCTGAGCCCAGTTTTCCAAATTTTCTGCCAACATGTCTTTATCCTCCACCAAACTGTTGAGCTGATTGAGCTATTGGCTACGCGGTCAGCAACTCCATTTCCCCGCGGCTACGAACCGGATGGCGAATCCCCTCTTTGGCTATATTCACTTCCAATGCCACTTTTGCAGTCTCCAGCACGCCAACATCAATTTGGTAGCCCCCTCGGGACATCAGCCAGTCAAGCACCTCCGCCAAGTGCCAGATTGAGGCACTGCCTTCGTGAACCGGCACAGGAAACGTCGCTCGGTGGGTAAGCATCAACTTGCGCATTGCCTGTCGGGAAATACCCACAACGTCTGCTACATCCGTCAGACCTACAAGATCCGGTGAGGCTTCGATCAGCCGCGCGGAAGGGATCGCTCTTTTAACGTCAACCAGTGCCGTTCGAACCGCGTCCTCGGCGTTGCCCGCTTCACGAGAGAATTCCAGCGCCAAGCGGCCCGGCTGCCCCACGCCCACCAGAGCATCATCACAACCGGCAGCGCCCAAACGCTCCACCAGCGCATCTAGGTCGGCGTCACTGTCAGCCAGTTGGTATTTCAGCGTAAAAATATATTCCATTCTTCAACCCTCCGGCTCCGCTTCGTCTCGACGCTTGTGGGTCGAGCACTTGTCCACCACTCTCCGAATTGCCCGGGCGTGGCTGCCGGGATTTTTCGGTGTACTCCACACGCTCGCGATACAAAACTCACCGCAGCGGCATTCATCATCATTATAGGGGCAGTAAATTTTGCCCCAAGCATGACTACCGCCGACTTCAACTCGCCAGCCCTCTCTTTCCGCATGTTTGAGAGCAGTTTCAATCTCTTTTTTCGGATGTGCCGGACGAGTCATTATTTACCTCTGAGTATGAAGTCACCCCCAAAGGTTGTCAATCGACAACCAGTGTGCAGCAGTTCATGTGCTTACCGACGTTTATCTGAATAAGTAGGCTCGAGAGACTCTTAACCCTAATAAAAATTAAGAAAAAATATCCGTTAATGCAAGGTTTGCCCAACAGATTGTTTGATCATTATAGGTGAGCCTATTGGCTATATCCTGAACACGCCTCCAAGAGTTGCTTGCCCACGGGATTCAGCGGCTGCCGTTTAGGCCAAAAGGCAATCAGGTTCCGGTCACACCAGCTTGTTTGGAGCGCGCACTAATGATTCACGTCAAATAGCTGTTCATTACTGAATATGAACCATTGCATCAAGTTCTTTCATAGCATGGGAAATGTCTGCCATCATCAGCGCCCAAAAACAGAAAGGGCAACCACTCGGACTGCCCTTTCATTTATGTGCGAATCGGGGATACGAGAGTAAAAGCAGATCAGCGCTTACCTTCAATGCGCAGCTTCGCCACTTCATCTAGTGCTAGACCAGTCGCTTCTGCAATTTGCTCGTCACTAAGCACTCCCAGCTTGAGCAGATTACGGGCTGTTTTCTCAATACCCAGCTTCTCACCTTTCTCAATACCCAGCCTTTCGCCTTCCTGGCGTTCTTGCTGAGCCCAATTTTCCAAATTTTCTGCCAACATGTCTTTATCCTCCACCAAACTGTTGAGCTGATTGAGGTCGACCTCAGCCCCGAGCCGCTGCAGGTGGCGTTTAAGCCAGCGGGTAATAATCTTGTCGATACGTTCTTTGTGAGGATCAGCCTGAATAATCGCCACGATCCGATCCACGGCTTGCTGCAGCCCCTGGCGATTCGTGGAGGCCTTCTCGATACTGAACACCCCGCTTAGCGGCGACTGTACCAAACCTAACTGTTCATCAGTATAGCGCCCTTCATCGACCAAGTAATAACGCATCCGTGGCTGGTAGACCTGTAGGAGACCCGGCGGTTCCGGAGTGATCATGTCATAGAGGTCTAATGATACTGTCCAGCGTTCTGAACCGTTATAAAGCACTAATGGAAACACCGGCGGTAATCCCTGGCCGGGCGTGATGATCTTCTGCTTGAGCAACTCACTGTAAAAGCAAGCGGCGTAGTGCATCAGCCTAACCGGCATGGTGCGATCTACAGAGGACTGAAACTCCAACAAGATGTACAGATACACCTCTTGGGTCACGCCCTGCCAGTTGACGTTGACTGACCACACCACATCATCAATTTTTTCTTCGAACAGCGGCGTAATGTAGTTGCCGCTATGGCTTTTCAGAGTAGAAAAGTCCATTAACTGAGCAATCTCGGCGGGCGCAAAGCCTTCGATAAGTTGCTGCACAAACTCAGGATAGCTGAACAGCTCTTTGTAGCCGGTATCGTGATGGTTGTTGACCATGGAGACCTCTGCCAATCGTTACAAGACAGATTACCATGCTCATCTCCCTGTAATACATTCACAAGATATAATGAAGGGCCTGTTAAGCTTTGCATTCACTCAGTAATTGCTGGCCAACCTGATTCAGCGGCTGCCGTTTAGGCCAAAAGGCAATCAGGTTCCGGTCACGTCGGGGTGATAACGGCAGCATGACCACGTTAGCCATTGGCTTATCATTTAACGCCAATGTGGGCACCAGGCTCACGCCCACATCGCCAGCGACCATCTGTAATAACGTTCGCGTATCACGTACCCAGAAATCCACCTGGAAGGTATCGACCTCCTCCATCGAGTGGGCAAATATTTGCTGGATAAGCGCTTCACAACCGCCTGACGACATAACAAGCGGGTGCTCCGCCAGTTCCGCCACCGTCACGCTGGCTTGTTTGGTGAGTGGATGGTTTGCGGGCAGTACGGCAACAATCTCGTCCTTCTTTAATAGCTGCCAATCAAAGTGCTCACGCCAGTAGGTGAGATTCAACTGGGAGACATCGGTTGTGATGCCCATGTTGATCACGCCGCTTTCCACCCACTCCTTTATCTCTTCTTCCATCCCTTCCAGAACAAGGCTAATGGCATCCGGGTAGCGGCTCGTAAAGCTCGCAAGCAGGGGCGACAACCAGCCAGATAACGCACTGGGAATAACACCTATCTTCAGCGTTTCATCCGCCTCGTTATGAAACCGCCCTACTTGCTGGCTTAATACCTGAAGCTCACCCACCACTTTCCTGGCGCTAGTAAGCACTAACTCTCCTAGCGCGGTGGGTGCCAGCCCTTCTGGGCTTTTTATGATCAGCGGGCCACCTGCCAGATTCTCCAGTGCCTGCATGGAATGACTCACACCCGATTGGCTAACGCCAAGGCGCTCCGCCGCACGGGTATAAGACTGCGCTTCCGCCACGGCAATCAGCGCGCGAAGTTGGGCAATGGAGATATCCGCCCCTCTGATCATCACAACTCCTCATGGCGACCATGACCTAATTGAGTTTCCAGCGGCATGTTAGCGGCTTCTATGCTGGCCCTTCCCTTATCATCGTGACCAGGAGCCCGCATGTCTATCGTCCTGGCGCTAAACGCCATGGTGCTGCTCGGCAGTACGCACTTTATCAATGGCCTGCTCGCCCGTTTTTACCCGTCGCTCAATATTGCGTTTTACACCCATCTGGGCGGCGCGCTTGTCGGCTTTGCCGGAGCACTGCTCTTTTCCACCTGGGAGCCAACCGTGTGGATATGGGGCGCACTGGCGGGCATCGGCTCCGCCCTTGGGGCATGGCTGCTTTACCAGGGGTTATCCCGGGCGCCCTTTGCCATCGTGGTGCCTGTTAGCGCGGTCGCGATGGTGACCATCGCTCTTGGACTCTCGTTGGTTTTTCTTAGCGAGCGACCCAATGCCTGGGTATGGCTAGGCGTTATGTTAGTCCTGCCCGCTATCTGGTTAACGGCAGGCGGGGGTAAACCGAGCAAAATGCGGATGAATAGCAGCACCAGAGCGGGCCTGCTATTGGGTTTAGGCGCAGGCTTAGGGTTTGCCTTGCAGCTCCACTTCCTTGGCCAAGTGCCTGAGCCAAGCGCTTTCTATGGGATAGCACTCTGCATGCTCAGCGGCGCCGTATGTTGTCTGCCCTTTTATCAATACGCACACCCAGCACGAAAGCGCTTTCCACCGTTGGCAACTGCAGCGGGCGGTATCAGTGCATTGGGGCTCACGCTGTATGCGATATCGCGGGAAGGACAGCTAGCCATTATCAGCATCGTGATTGTGTCGATGTACCCACTGATACCGGTTGTATTTGGCTCGCTGGTGCGTAGGGAAAGGGTTAACAGTGCCAGTATGGTGGGGATATTGCTTTCAGTTGTGGCGATGGTGATGATTTTGGCGGGGGGGGGGCAGACACCTTACTGTTGTTAAAGGCTTTTTTATATTGTGAGATGTTTAAGCCCTCATAACGTCCATAATTAACTAATTTTAAGGGCATATGAGAGAAGGGGGCGAAGCATCGTGGATGAACTCCTATTAACAGAACAACGACAAGGACCTATTCTTTCTAATAAAAACTAAGCTTATAACAGAATTGTATATTCATTACTCTACATGTAGTGAAATAAAAGCATGCTACCATATTAGTAAGTTCAAGTAGCTATAATAACGAGCTGGCCGTGGAGGATGCAGCGTGACAGGAACTAAACAAGTTGGCTCTACTGAGATAATGAAAGGCTCTATGTTTCAAGCAGATGGGCGACCAGTACATGATCTTGGTCATTATCTTCTGACTGAAATTCAGCACAACATTGGCAAAGGGGCCTACGAATATACAGAAGTGCTTTCCTGGGCCTTTGAAAAAATAGGAATCGCTCACTTCAGCTATGTCTATGTGGGCTATCTACCTCCAGAGGCAGATAAGGCGGTCATTTTGGGCAACTATCCGAAGGACTGGGTAAAACTCTATGAATCGCATGCTCTATATCGTAAGGATCCTATAATTAATCACTCTTCAAAAACCTCCTCAGCTTTTTTCTGGGAGGATAGCTTAAGAAGAGACAATGAATCAAACCAAATATTTAATATGTCGGCTCAATATGGCATTGAGCAGGGATTTACTGTTCCAGTACATGAGCCCGGTTGCGCTTTCGGATCAATGCATTTAGCAGCTAGCAAAGAAAATTTAGAGTTTGAAAAAGTTGTGCAGAATTACTCATATTTAATATCTACTATTAGCTACATAGCTCACCAACAACGTCCAAACCTTGCTAGGTTAAAACCTTACCAACGCCTTACAGAGCGGGAAGCCGAGTGCCTACACTGGGTTGCAATGGGCAAGTCCTATGGAGAAATTGCTTTGATACTAAGCATATCCGAAAGGACTGTTAAATTCCATGCTCAGAATATAATTAAAAAATTGGATTCAGTTAATATTAAGCAAGCGATGACAAAGGCTCTACGCATGAACTTGATTTGAGAGAGTAACTATGCGCATCGCAATTTTTATTATGTTTATTAGCAATAAACATAATTTTTTCAAGCGCCTTCGAACAGCATGGAAGATTTCCGTAATAAACTTTTTCGCTTAATGACCCAGTACCCGTATTGAGAACATTGAGGGGCCATCCACACATCCTTAAGATACGCACCATCATTTCATCAACAACCACTTCATAGCTTGCAATCCCTCTCTCCATACCAAAGTCTATCATGCTTATAAATAAAGCATGTGTTCTTATATCAATACTTCTTTTATCATAAAAGTGAAATTTATCAGGAGTAATAAAAAACCGCGAGGCCTCCCATGTATATTTAGTAAGCGCGCCACTAACCACATCTTCTCAACCTGAGTTTTGCTGATCACACTGAGGCATTCTTTATCCAGGAGATCCTCATGGTCCAAGAACTCAATGCTATGCAGGCGTTTTGGCTCGGCCATCTT
>NZ_JAMJPJ010000025.1 GCF_023555005.1 Halomonas llamarensis
GGTCGAGTCGCTTGCCTTGATAATCGGTGATTTATCACCCTCATCGGCAAGCGCCCACATGAATTACCTGATCACATTATTAAAGAGCATGTCGTTGAAGGAAGTCATTCGATAACCTGAATGGCTTACCTCAGCGAGGAAGGCGTATTCTACGCATTCCGTGGTGTTTGTCAACTCGCTTTCCGCTAAAATGGCGATAAACGCGTGAAGGCAATAGTCGAGCGATTGATACAAACTAACAAATCAATCAACCCCCTAACCTCCTGACAAACCAAGGTTTTTACACCTCAATCACCGCTGGTAACGCTGTGCGTCCCCGGCAGCGGATGCGTACTATACGGGTTCAATGACGGGTTGGCAAGGGGTTGTGGCATAAAATTCAAATAAGCGTCACACGGGCGTAGCGCTTCTTCCCTGCTTGAATGACATACGCCTTGCCTGTGGCCAGCATCGTATCCTGAGCAACGACGTCGCCATCGACTTTAACGCTGCCGTTTTTCAGCATGTCTTTGGCTTGGGCACTGTTCTTGGTCAGCCCTGAACGGTTTAGCACAGCGGCTATCGGTGCCTGCTTACCACCATCAAAGTCGACCTCGACTTCGGGCAGGTCTTCGGGCAGCTCGCCATCGGCGAGCTGATTACCCGCTGACTTATGCGCATTCGCCGCTGCTTCTTCATCGTGATAACGACCAATTAGCTCACGCGCCAGCACCATTTTGATATCACGTGGATTCGCGCCTTGTTCAACGTCACCCTTCAGCGCCTCGATCTCTTCGTTGGATTTCAGCGATAACAGCTCGAAGTAACGCCACATTAAGCTATCGGGCATGGACACCAGTTTGTTAAACATCGAACCTGGCGTGTCGTCGACCCCAACATAGTTACCCAGCGACTTGGACATCTTCTGCACGCCATCCAAGCCTTCTAAAAGCGGCATCGTGATGACCACCTGCGGCTCATGACCGAAGTGTTTTTGAATTTCGCGCCCCATTAGCAGGTTAAATTTCTGATCAGTGCCGCCTAGTTCGATATCAGCGTCTAACGCGACGGAGTCGTAACCTTGAACAAGTGGGTAGAGAAATTCGTGAATCGCAATGGGCTGATTGGCTCTGTAGCGCTTTTCAAAATCATCCCGCTCAAGCATACGTGCGACTGTGCTTTGGGCGGCAAGCTCAATCATTTTGGCAGCAGAAAGCTCGCTAAACCATTCAGAGTTAAAGCGCACCTCGGTTCTTTCCGCATCGAGGATTTTAAACACCTGCGCTTTATAGGTTTCGGCGTTGGCTTTGACTTCTGCTTCGGTGAGCGGCTTGCGGGTCACGTTTTTACCCGTCGGGTCGCCAATGCGGCCGGTAAAGTCACCGATCAAAAAAACGACCGTGTGGCCTAGATCCTGAAACTGGCGCATTTTGGTCAACAGAACACTATGGCCTAAGTGAAGATCCGGCGCGGTAGGGTCAAATCCTGCTTTAATGCGCAGCTTGCGGCCAGAGGCGAGTTTTTGCTTCAACTCGTCTTCCACCAAGATTTCATGTGTGCCGCGTGACAGCAGCGCTAGCGCCTGATCCACCTCGCTCATTGCTTTTCTCCATTGGCTCAATCCGCCCAGCGGGGGCGTTAGGGGTGATAAATAGCGCATGATGTTATCATGCTCGCTACGTTTGGTTGAGCCTTTGCACGCGTGAAACCACCCAATCCTGCGCTAGCTTCAAGAGAAAGCCCTATGCAAAACGCGCCTGAACGCTATCTCGGCTTAATGTCCGGCACCAGTCTCGACGGCATTGATGCGGCGCTGGTTGAGCTCTCGCCCAATACCGCACCGCGTCTTATCGCGACCCATGCCGTCGCGATGCCGCCCCTCTTACGAAAAGCACTGCTGACGCTGTGTCACGCCGAACAAGCGAGCTTTGTCCAGCTTGCCACTGCCGAAGAGGCTTTCTGCCAACTGCAGGCCGAGGCCGTGAACACCCTACTGCGCCAACAGGCGCTCGCGCCCGGTGATATTCGCGCCATTGGCAGCCACGGCCAAACGATTGAGCATGCCCCCAACGGCCACAACGGCGGCCCTGCCTATACGCTACAGCTCGACAACCCGAGCCGGCTTGCCGAGCTAACGGGCTGTTATGTGGTCGCCGATTTTCGCCGCCGCGACTTAGCCGCCGGCGGCCAGGCGGCGCCGTTAGCACCGGCGTTTCACCAAGCGCTTTTTCAGGCGAATAACCAAGATCATGTGGTATTAAATCTGGGCGGTTTTGCCAACATCACATGGTTACCACCGGGCACCGCAGCACCACTGGGGTTTGATACCGGCCCGGCGAACGTACTCTTGGACGCATGGTACCAACATCACCACAACGGCACATTCGACCGCGATGGCCGCTGGGCCGCCAGTGGAATAATCGATCACGCGCTGCTTGAGCGGCTTTTGAGCGAGCCGTTTTTTCACCAACCACCGCCACGCAGCACCGGCCGCGAGCTATTTCATCTACCCTGGTTGGCGCGTCATTTAATCGGCGAAGAGAAAGCACAAGACGTGCAAGCAACACTCGCGGAGCTTACCGCCGCAAGCGTTGCCCAAGGCATTACGCAATTAATTGGTGAGACGCCTTTCACGCTGGTTACTGCTGGCGGCGGAGCCCACAACGGTGACTTATGCCAGCGGATTGCGCTCTATCTGCCGAAGGCAACGCTCAGTACGCCGGACGCCTGGGGCTGGCCTGCCGACTGGATCGAAGCGGGGGCATTTGCTTGGCTGGCGTACCGGCGTTTGCACAACTTGCCAAGCAATTTACCCAGCGTTACCGGCGCCGCCGGGCCACGGGTACTCGGCGGTGTTTACGCCCCGTGAGCAACGTTATGGCAAGCGGCTAAAAGTCATCTTCGTCGCGCAGCGCTAAGCCGCTAGGCACTTGCTCATCAAGCGACATGTCAGCGTCAGCCCCGCCGTATTTGAGCATCATGCGCAAATCGTTAGCCGAATCGGCGTGCGCGAGCGCCACCTCTTCGGTGATATCCCCCGCTTGGTATAGATCAAATAGCGCCTGATCGAACGTCTGCATGCCGCCGTCACGGGATTTCGTCATGGCCACTTTAATCTCTCCCACCTTGCCTTTGCTGATCAGGTCCGCGATGCGCGGCGACTGCAGCATGATTTCAATAGCCGGGCAGCGTCCGCCGCTCTTATTGGGCAGCAACTGCTGCGCCACAATGGCGCGAAGATTGAGCGACAGATCCATCCAGATCTGCTCGTGGCGCTCATGCGGGAAGAAATTGATAATGCGATCTAACGCCTGGTTAGCATTGTTAGCGTGCAACGTTGCCAAACAAAGATGCCCGGTTTCGGCAAACGTCAGCGCGTGTTCCATGGTTTCGCGCGTGCGAATCTCACCGATCAGGATCACATCCGGCGCCTGGCGCAGCGTGTTCTTTAACGCCACCTCAAATGATTCGGTATCGATCCCCACTTCGCGCTGATTCACGATGGCGCGCTTATGCGGGTGAATGTACTCAATCGGGTCTTCGACACTAATGATATGCCCACCAACGCTCTCGTTACGCTGCTGGATCATTGCCGCCAGCGTGGTGGATTTACCCGTACCGGTACCGCCGACCACCAGCACCAGCCCGCGTTTCGCCCGCGCCAACTCGCCCAACGCAGAAGGCACGCCGAGGCTTTCCAGCGCCGGGATTTCCAGCGAAATACGCCGAATCACCATCGCCATCTGGTTGCGCTGCTGAAACGCACTGACGCGAAAACGGCCTTTATCCCCGAAGCTCAACGCAAAGTTAGCCTCCCGATCTTCCTGAAAACGCTGACGTAAGCCTTCCGGCACGGTATGCGTAACCAGCTCTTTTACCTGATATTCGCTGAGCGGCTGTTTCCCCAACGGGGTTAAGCCATCGGGCATCTTAAAGCTCGGCGGCGCCCCCACCGAAATGAGCAAGTCGGAGGCCTGCTGCTCGACCATAATGCCGAGAAGTTGGTGCAACCATTGGGTCGGTGTGACGGTTTCACTCATGCTTTTCTCCTTGTCTCTGCCATCGACCGTCAAATCGACAGCTCACCCTTGGCGCGTGCCTGTGCCTCTTCACGACTGACTTTTCCCTCTTTCACCAGCTGCGTCAGCGAGGCATCAAGTGTCTGCATGCCAAGGCCACCGCCGGTTTGAATGGCCGAGTAAATTTGCGCCACCTTATCTTCGCGAATCAAATTACGCACGGCTGAGGTGGCAATTAAGATTTCGTGGGCAGCCACGCGCCCCCCGCTCTGGCGCTTGAGCAACGACTGCGACACTACCGCTTGCAGCGATTCAGAAAGCATTGAGCGCACCATGGATTTTTCTTCGCCGGGAAACACGTCAATGATCCGATCAATGGTTTTGGCCGCCGAGGTGGTATGCAGCGTGCCAAACACCAGATGGCCCGTTTCCGCCGCCGTCAGCGCTAAGCGAATGGTTTCCAAATCGCGCAACTCCCCAACCAGAATGACATCCGGGTCTTCACGCAAGGCACTGCGTAAGGCATCGGCGAAACTGTGGGTGTCGCGGTGTACTTCACGCTGGTTAATCAAGCAGCGCTTACTGGTGTGAACAAACTCTACCGGGTCTTCAATGGTGAGAATGTGCTCGTAGCGGTGGTTATTGACGTAGTCAATCATCGCCGCGAGCGTTGTCGATTTACCCGAGCCGGTGGGGCCGGTTACCAGTACCAAGCCGCGCGGCAGCATGGAGAAACGCTCAAATACCTCACCAAGCCCCAGCGCCTCCATCGACAGCACTTCATTGGGAATGGTGCGAAATACCGCCCCCGCGCCACGAGCTTGGTTGAAGGCATTCACCCTGAAACGTGCTACGCCAGGCACTTCAAAGGAAAAATCCACTTCCAAGTGCTCTTCGTAGTCACGCCGCTGGCGGTCCCCCATGATATCGTAGATCAATTTACGTACGTCGTTGTTTTCCATCGCTGGCACATTGAGTCGGCGAATATCGCCGTCAACGCGTATCATGGGCGGCAATCCTGCGGATAAATGCAGGTCAGAGGCATTCTGCTTTGCCGAGAATGCCAGCAGTTCGGTAATATCCATCTCACTTCCCCAGCTGCGGTAAGGTGCTTGAGTATGACAGAGATTGCGCTTGATGCGTCACTCGCCAGCGCACGTGAACGTTTAACGCGCGCGCTAGACGCCGCCGGCCGGCCTCACGATGACGCTTGTCTCCTCGCGGTGAGCAAGACCAAGCCCGCCTTGATGATCCGCCAGGCTTGGCAACTTGGCCAACGCGAATTTGGCGAAAACTACCTTCAAGAAGCGCTGGATAAGCAAACGGAACTGGCTGATCTCGACGGGATCGTGTGGCATTTTATTGGCCCGTTGCAATCCAATAAAACCCGCGCGGTGGCCGAGCACTTTGATTGGGTACATAGCGTCGATCGGCTCAAAATTGCTAAGCGCCTAAGCGAGCAGCGCCCTGAAACATTAGGCCCGCTCAATATCTGCCTACAAATCAATATCAGCCGTGAAGAAAGTAAGGCCGGTGTGATGCCGGAAGCGCTCGATGAGCTTGCCGCCGCAGTGGCCGAATTGCCGCGTTTGCGTTTACGCGGGCTGATGGCGATTCCCGCCCCTGCCGAGACGTTAGACGCACAGCGCAAGCCGCTTGCGGCACTGCGTAAAGCGCAAGAAACGCTTAAGCAAGCGCTACCTGAGGCGCCGCTGGACACGCTTTCCATGGGCATGAGCGATGACCTAGAAGCCGCTATTTTGGAAGGCGCAACACTCGTGCGCTTAGGCACGGCGATTTTCGGCGCGCGTAATCCGCGCTAGCACCCCGTCTCATTCACTACTTACGTTACAAGGACATCCCATGGCGAATCACATTACCTTCATCGGCGCCGGCAACATGGCAAGCGCCATCATTGGCGGCCTCATCGACAGCGGCTTTTCCCCTTCGAGCATCACCGCCACCTCGCCCGACGACGCGATGCTAGCCCCCGTGCGCGAGCGCCTGGGCATTCATACCGATACCGATAACAACGCCGCCGTTAGTCAGGCCGATGTTGTGGTGTTGGCGGTGAAGCCACAAATCATGCGCGAGGTGTGTGAGGCGATGCGCGACAGCGTTCAGCGTCAGAAGCCGCTGATTATCTCGATCGCCGCAGGCCTTGATGCCGACACCATCGATAGCTGGCTTGGCAGCGGCAATGCATTGGTGCGCTGCATGCCCAATACGCCCTCACTGGTGGGCTACGGCGCCAGCGGCCTCTTTGCTAACGCTCGTGTCAGCGCTGAACAGCGCGACGTGGCCACCGAATTAATGAAAGCAGTCGGCATTGTTGAGTGGGTAGAGGATGAGGCGTTACTCGATGCGGTGACCGCGGTTTCCGGTAGCGCCCCGGCCTACTTTTTTTTAATGTTTGAAGCCATGGAAGAAGCGGGCGTTAAGCTGGGCCTACCTGCGGCAACGGCGCGGCGTTTGGCGATACAAACCGCCCTCGGCGCCGCTACCATGGCCAAACAGAGCGACAAAGACCCGGCGACGCTAAAACAAAACGTGATGTCACCGGGCGGCACCACCGAGCGGGCCATTGCCCACCTGGAAGAGGCCAACCTGCGCACCAGCATGGAGGAGGCGATGCAAGCCTGCGCCAAACGCGCCCAAGAAATGGCCAAAGAGCTAAGCGGCAAATCTTAATCATCCACGCGACGTATATCATACGCACTATCACGGACCATCACGTGACGACGGAGAGAACATAATGGGCAACTCACTGGGCA
Organism: Halomonas llamarensis; assembly: GCF_023555005.1. GTDB lineage: Bacteria > Pseudomonadota > Gammaproteobacteria > Pseudomonadales > Halomonadaceae > Vreelandella > Vreelandella llamarensis. Next base: position 6,773 of record NZ_JAMJPJ010000025.1, read on the forward strand.
GCGCGGGCCTGATGCTGGTCAACTCATTGATCAACATTTACCTGTTTATTTTGATGCTGCGCTTTTTGCTGCAGGCCTCACAAGCAGATTATTACAACCCGCTAAGCCAAACGGTGGTAAAAATCACCCAGCCGGTGGTAGGGCTTTTTCAGGGCTTTCTCGGCCCGGTCGCCGGGCGCTTTGACCTCGCCACCTTAGCCGCTGGTTTTGTGCTGAAAGTGGTGAGCATGGTGGCGATCTTTATGGTGATCGGCGTGGGGATCCCGCCCATCGTTGGCCTGTTAATTGGCGGGGTGGCGGCACTGGCCAATGCGATTTTAAAAATCTATTTTTTCGCCCTGATCGTGATGATCATCCTGAGCTGGGTTGCCCCCAATGCCAGCCACCCTGGGGCGCTGCTGGTAATGCAGATCGTCGAGCCGATCATGTCGCCGGTGCGCAAGGTGATCCCGCCGCTGGGTATGATCGATCTTTCCCCTATCGTGGTATTTATCGCTATCAACCTAATTGACGGGTTAGTCGTCGGCGCGCTTGTGCGAGCGGCCGGTATTTCTGGTGCGCTGATTGGGCTTTAATGTTTCGCCCAGGGCTTACGCCATTGAAGATCGTTCTTGCAAGCGGGGTTTATGCAGTTCATGCCTGATTCACACACTGAGGCGGCGGACACTCACTCGGCGAGCACTCTCCCAGCGGATTCTGTGGGCGTTATTACCCCGGAAACCGCGCATTTTGATACGCCGCTTTCCCTGGCGTGTGGCAAAGTGTTGCCCGAGTACGATGTGGTTTATGAGACCTACGGCACGCTTAACGCCGAGCGCAGTAATGCGGTGCTGATTTGCCATGCGCTTTCAGGGCATCACCACGCGGCGGGCTACCATCGCCGTGATGACCGCAAACCGGGCTGGTGGGACGCCCATATTGGGCCGGGTAAATCCATCGATACCAATCACTTTTTTGTGGTGTCGCTCAACAACCTGGGCGGCTGTCACGGCAGCACCGGGCCGCTGAGCCACAACCCGGAAACCGGCCGCCAATGGGGGCCGGATTTCCCCATGATAACCGTCAGCGATTGGGTCGAAAGCCAAGTACGGCTGGCAGATTATCTTGGCATTGAACGCTGGGCCGCCGCAGTAGGTGGAAGCCTCGGCGGTATGCAAGTGTTGCAGTGGAGTCTGGCTTACCCCGAACGCATCGCCAACGCGGTGGTCATTGCCGCCACACCACGCCTATCGGCGCAGAACATTGCCTTTAACGAAGTGGCGCGCCAAGCGATTCGCTCCGACCCCGACTTTCATGCCGGGTGGTACGGTGAGCACGACACCGTGCCCAAGCGCGGGCTTAAGCTGGCGCGCATGGTGGGCCATATTACCTATCTTTCTGAAGACGCGATGGGCAGCAAGTTTGGCCGTGATTTACGCAGCAACGACTTAAACTTCGGTTTCGACGTCGAGTTTCAGGTGGAATCCTATTTGCGCCACCAGGGCGACACCTTCTCCACCACGTTTGACGCCAACACCTACTTGTTAATGACCAAGGCACTCGACTACTTCGACCCAGCGGCGATCTACGGCGGCGACCTTTCTCGCGCGCTAGCGCCAGCGCAGTGCCCATTTTTGGTCATGAGCTTTACCAGTGATTGGCGCTTTCCGCCCTCGCGCTCTCGCGAGCTTGTAGACGCCCTGATTCATGCGGGCAAGCCCGTGAGCTTTGCCAATATCGACTCCCCCTTCGGCCACGATGCCTTCTTGCTGCCGGATGAGCGCTATCACGCCATGTTCAGCGCCTTTATGCAGCGCGCCGCGCGCGAATTGAACCTGGACACGCATGCCAGCAAGGAGGTGACATTGTGATGCGCGCCGACCTAGACATCATTTACGACTGGGTGCCGCAAGGCGCTCGTATTCTTGACCTTGCTTGCGGCGATGGCGTACTACTCGAAGCGCTGGCTAAGCACAAAAATGTCAACGGCTATGGGTTAGAAATCGACCCGAACGGCATCACGGGCTGCGTCGAGCGCGGGGTCAACGTCATCGAGCACAATCTTGACGACGGCTTAAGCAGCTTTAGCGATAACGGCTACGATCAGGTGATCATGACCCAAGCGCTGCAGGCACTGCGCCGCCCGGACAAAATGCTCGATGAAATGCTGCGCGTCGCCGAAGAGGGCATTATCACCTTCCCCAATTTCGCCTACTGGCGCCACCGTGTTCACTTGGGGCTGCGCGGCTACATGCCGGTGTCCAAATCACTGCCGCATGCCTGGTTTGATACACCCAACATTCACCTATCGACTTTTAACGATTTTGAACATCTGTGCCGCGATAAAGGTCTGATAATTGTGGATCGTGCCGTCGGCGTCGGCGATCATCGCGGTCACTGGACGTCGCGCCTGTGGCCCAACTTATTTGGCGAAATCGCCATCTTTCGCGTTCGGCGCCGAGAAACTTAAATGGGAGAGAAAACGTTATGCTAAAACGCGCTTTACTTACTGGCCTTGCGTTCGTCGGCTTAAGCCTTACCGCGCTGAATGCCCACGCCGAGCAATATACCCAGGTGGGCGACTATCAAATTCACTACAGCGCCGTGAGCACCCGCTTTTTAACGCCAGAGACCGCTCAAGCATACAACCTGCAGCGCAGCGCTGGCCTAGGGCTCGTCAACGTGAGCGTACGCGAAGCGCAGGAAGACGGCAGCACCCGCCCCGTTAATGCCAGCGTGCAGGGCAGCGTCGGGGGCCTCGCCGGGAATCGCGAGTCGATGAACTTTCGCACCGTACATGAAGACGACGCCATCTATCATCTCGCCACCTTCACCCTGCGCGACGACGAATCGATGCGCTTTGAGCTCGACGTTAAATACGACCGTAACGCCGATCCCGAACCGGTCAACTTTACCCAGCGTTTTTATATCGAACGTTAACCCCACACCGGCAACGCCCGCGAAAGTCTAATCGCTGTGGGCGCTTGCCCCTCTCGCTCAAATGCCACGCCATAGGCGAGCACTTCAACGCCGTGACGCTGCGCTTCTTCCAGCGCCGCAGCATAGGCTGGATCAATATGCGCCGCGGGCGCGACATCCTCAATGCCCTCGTGGGCAACACAAAAAAGCAACACTGCACGCTCGCCGCTCTGTGCTAGCCGGGCAAGCGTTTGCAGATGCTTGGTACCACGCACGCTCACCGCATCGGGAAAATAGCCATGGCCGTCGGCTTCTTTCAGCGTGACCTGTTTCACCTCGATATAGACGTTTCCCTGCACCGGATCTGAGAGCAGAAAATCAAGCCGCGCCTCATCGACTTTTACTTCACGCTTGAGCGTGGCGTAGCCTGCCAGCGCTGCAACGGTCCCGTCGCTAAGCGCGGCCTCAACGATACGGTTGGTGCGCCCGGTGTGCACCGAGGCCAACGCCTGAGTGCCATCGGACTGCGGCAACTCGATCAGCTCCCACGTCCACAAAAGCTTGCGCTTGGGGTTATCGCTGGGTGACAACCACACCCGGCAGCCCGGCACATTAACCGCTTTCATTGAGCCCGTATTGGGGCAATGAGCGACGACCTCACGACCATCGTCGAGGCGCACATCCGCAAGAAAACGCTTATAGCGCTTGAGCAAAACCCCCGGCACCAGCGCGGGGTAACACAGCGTCACAGCCGGCTCACAAAACGGGCAATGCGCGCAACCGCTTCTTCAAGTCTTGCGACGTCATTGGTAAACGCAATGCGCACATGGTGCTCACCATCGCGGACGGCAAAATCGATACCCGGCGTAATGGCGACGTTTTCCTCTTCTAGCAGCCGCTCGCAGAACGCTTGGCTATCGCGGCTGTAGCGGGAAATATCCAGCCACAGATAAAACGCGCCTTGCGGCGGCAGGTCGGGCGCCAAACCCAAACGTGCAAGCCCGTCGAGCAGCACATCGCGGCGGTTTTTCAGCGTTTGCCGACGCGCTTCGAAAATATCGCGGCTTTCTGGCGTAAACGCGGCCAGCGCAGCGTGCTGCGAGGGCGTCGGCGCGGCGAGAAAGACGTTCTGCGCCAAGCGTGTTAGCGGCTCGATCGCCGCCTCTGGCGCGACCAGCCAGCCCAAGCGCCAACCGGTCATACCGAAATATTTGGAAAAACTATTCACCACAAAGGCATCATCGGTGAGTGAGAGCGCGGAGAGCGGCGCCTCGTCGTAGTTGAGGCCCTGATAAATTTCATCGACCAGAAGTGTGCCATCGCGCTCGGCGACCGCCATCTGCACGCCAGCGAGCGCGGAGGCGTTGAGCGTATGCCCGGTGGGGTTAGAGGGCGAAGCAAGCATCGCCAAGCGCGTATTAGGCTGCCAATGCTCGGCGACAAGCGCCCTGTTAAGCTGCCAGCCGCTATCACGCCCGACCGAGACCGCGTCTACCTCGGCCCCGGCCAGCGCCATAAAGTGGCGATTACACGGGTAATTAGGGTCGGCCATCAGTACACGATCGCCCGCTTCTACCAGAAGTTGGCTAGCCAGCAACAACGCGCCGGAGGCTCCGGGGGTAACGATAATGCGCGCCGGGTCGACGCTGGCGCCAAAGTGCTCGCGGTAGTGGCGTGCAATCGCCTCGCGAAGCGCCGGCAGCCCCGCCGCCGGTGTATAGCGCGTCAGTCCTTGCGATAGCGCTGCCTGCCCGGCGGCAATCACCGGCTCAGGCGTCGGAAAGTCGGGCTCGCCCACTTCCAGATGAATCACATCATGCCCGGCCGCTTCCCGTGCTTGGGCCATTTCAAGCAGGTGCATCACCCGAAACGGGGCCACCCGCGCGACTCGCGAATTCCACGCCATATTCGATCCTTATTTCATCGCCGTGCCGCGCTCTTTTTGCTAACGTGCCGACCATATGTGGGGTAACTATCGTATAAGAAGCGTCATTATGCTTGCAACGGCGCCATTTTTCAGCTAAACAAGCATCCCTTTGGCGGAAGATCATTACCTCGCCGGTAATGGTCGATCAGCAGTCATTTACGTAAGGGGCAGTCTTATGCCAGTAGCGGAAAAGAAACCGGAAGCGTCCATCACCCCGTACGAAGCGGCACCGGGTGAAGAGTACATGAACGAGCAGCAGCTGGAACACTTCCGTCAGCTCCTGCTGGAATGGAAGCAGGATCTCATGGAAGAGGTGGATCGCACCGTTCGCCACCTGCAAGAAGACGCCAACAATTACGCCGACCCGGCCGACCGCGCCACCCAGGAAGAGGGGTTCAGCCTGGAACTGCGCACCCGCGACCGTGAGCGCAAGTTGCTGAAAAAAATCAACGAAACGCTAGAGAAAATCGACGAAGACGATTATGGCTTCTGCGAAGCTTGCGGCGTCGAGATCGGCATACGCCGTCTGGAAGCACGCCCGACGGCAACGCTATGCGTCGACTGTAAAACCCTGGCTGAGCTCAAAGAGAAACAGTTAGGCGGTTAAACCCTCTATGCCGACGTTTAACGGGCGCCTCGCCAAAGGTGCCCGTTTTTGTGTGGCTTTTATTTGTGTGCTCTAACATTGGCTTATGACGACAGCCTGATACGATAGCGTCATGCATTCACTCCCAACGTATCGTGGCCGCTTTGCCCCAACACCTTCTGGGCCGCTGCACCTAGGGTCGCTTGTAGCGGCACTGGGCAGTTTTCTTGATGCCCGCGCATCCCAAGGCACTTGGCTAGTGCGGATCGAAGATATCGACCCGCCACGCTGCCCGGCGGGAACGGCGGAGACGATTTTGCGCCAGCTAGAAGCGTTCGGCTTGCACTGGGACAGCGACGTTACTTGGCAGCACACCCGTGACGATGCCTATGAAGAGGCGCTGGAACAGCTCAAAGCAGCGGGGCTGGCCTACCCGTGCAGCTGCTCGCGCAAACAATGGCGCGAGTATCCTATCTACCCTGGCTGGTGCCGCAACGGTGTTTCTGAGCCAGAGAAACCAGCGGCTTGGCGGCTGCGCAGCGATCTCGGCGAGCGCCCTATTCGCTGGGAAGACCGCCTATTCGGGCCGCAAACCTTCGACCCTGCAGAATTGGGTGATGTGGTGCTCAAACGTAAAGACCGGCTCTGGGCGTACCAACTTGCCGTGGTGGTGGATGACGCCGCGCAAGGCATCACCGACGTCGTGCGCGGCATTGACCTGCTTGATAACACCCCTTGGCAGCGCCAGCTCCAGCGCGCGCTGGGCTACCCTGAACCTCGCTACCTGCACCTGCCGCTGATCGTCACACCCGAAGGCCAAAAGCTCTCTAAGCAGAACTTTGCGCCACCGCTTGCTGACGATGCTGCAACGATCCGGCGCCAGCTATTTTGGGCATTGCAGGCGCTAGATCAAGCGCCCCCACTTGAGCTTGCCAAGGCGCCCCCGGCCGAACAGCTCGCCTGGGGTATCGAGCACTGGTCAGTATCTCGTATGGCCGCTACCGCGCACCGCTCTGCGCTCTAGCGCATTCAAGGAGTCGCGATGTACGTTTACCGAATCATGCTGTTTTTGGTGTTTGGCGGCTACCTGCTCTCACCGCTTTTGATGAACGGCTGGGGCAACCCTGATATCGCTTGGTACCGGCCGTTTCTGATCTGGGGTGTCTTGATCGCCCTTACCGTGTGGCTGGAGCAGAAAAGGAAACTCGATGAGCGTTGACGTTATCTCACTGCTGCTGCTTGGGGTAGGGTATCTGGCGCTGCTATTCATCTGCGGCGTTGCTGTCGAGCGCGGTTGGTTACCTGTCCGTATTACCCGTCACCCCGCTGTCTATACGTTAGCACTTGGCGTTTATGCCAGCGCCTGGGCCATTTACGGCAGCATCGAACTCGCCGCTAACGCTGGGTTTGGCTATCTGGCCTACTACTTAGGCGCCGCCGGGGCGTTTCTGCTAGCGCCCGTGCTGCTGGTGCCGATTCAGCGCATCACCCGCACCTATCAACTCGCGTCACTGGCCGACCTGTTTGCCTTTCGTTTTCGTTCACGCTGGACGGGGACGCTCGTCACGCTGGTGAGCCTACTGGCAGTATTGCCGCTTCTCGGCATCCAGGTCAAAACGCTCGGCGAAGCCGTCGATGTGATGACACAAAGCACTCAAGGCGCGGACATCTCGCTGCTATTCTGCGTGATAATTGCCGCGTTCGCGGTGTATTTTGGCGCGCGCCATAGCCATCTCCATGCGCGCCACGACACGCTGCTCGCCGCCATTGCCTTTGAGTCGATTGTTAAGCTCATCGCTATGCTCACCCTAGGGGCTGTCGCCCTTTGGGGTGTATTTGACGGCCCTCAGCACCTTCAGCAGTGGCTGGGAAGCGAAGGCCAAGCGCTGCAAGCTCAGACATCCAAGCTTGAACCGGCCCACTGGCGCACGCTGCTGCTGCTCTTTTTTGCCGCCGCCTTTTTGATGCCGCATTTATTTCACATCACCTTCGCCGAAAACCTCTCTCGCAACACCTTACTGCAAGCCAGCTGGACGCTGCCGCTGTTTTTATTGCTTATGGCGCTACCCGTGCCGCTAATCTGGTGGGCGGCACAGGCTCAAGTCGACACACCCATTACGCTCCCGGCTTATGCCACTTACGTGATTCACGCCCATCCCTGGGTTGGCGCGCTAGCGTTTCTTGGTGGCCTCGCCGCGGCAAGCGGCACGATGATTATTATTTCATTGGCGCTTTCCGGCATGGTGCTAAACCATATTGTGCTGGTCGCAAGCCCACCGGAAGCGCGTACGGACCTCTACGGCTGGCTACGCTGGCTACGCCGAGGTCTTATTGTGGCGGTGATTATCAGCGGCTGGCTGTTTTACACCGGCGTGGGGCACCATCAAGACCTAACCACTCTTGGGCTTGCCGCCTTTGTCGGTATGGCGCAGTGCCTCCCCGGCATGCTGGCGCTGCTCTACTGGCCTGGCGCCAACCGTAACGGCATGGTGGCGGGCTTGCTCGCGGGTGTCCTCGTTTGGCTCTGGGGGCTGTGGTTGCCGCTTTTTGTCGCCATTCCAGTGCCAACACTGCCTTTTACACCATTGCTCCCGCCCGACTCACCGCTGTGGTATCAGGTAACGTTGCTATCTCTCGCAGCCAATATTTTATTGCTCATCACTATTTCGCTGTTTAGCCGCACCTCTGAAGGGGAAAAATCCGCTGCCGAAGCCTGCTCGGTGGATGCCGTGATTCGCTCCAAGCGACTGCCGCTGGAAGCCGCTACCGTGGAAGACTTCACGCTTCATTTAGCCCAAGCGCTAGGCGACGAAGCAGCCCGTCGCGAGGTTAACCGTGCCCTCATGGCGCTGCATATCAACCACTATGAGCAGCGCCCCTACGCTCTACGCCGCCTGCGCGATCGCATTCAGGCGAATCTTTCCGGGCTCATGGGGCCATCAGTGGCGCGGGATATCGTCGACCGCTACCTGCCCTACCGCCATGACGACGCGCCGGTGACCGATGACATCCATTTCGTCGAGAGCCGGTTAGAAGCCTACCGCTCGCGGCTAACCGGGCTTGCCCGCGAACTCGATGACTTGCGTCGCCACCACCGCCAAACCCTCACCCACTTGCCAGTCGGGCTTTGCGTGTTTGGCGATGACAGCGAACTACTGATGTGGAACCAAGCACTCGCAGAACTTTCCGGCATCAGCGGCGAGAGCGTGATCGGCTCGCGCCGTGATAGCTTGCCTGCCCCCTGGCCCACCCTGTTGGGCAGGGTACTTGAGAGCGACAACGCCCCGCTTTATAAACAGTCGGCGCACCTGCATGGGCGCGATTATTTTTTGACCCTGCACAAGGCCGAGCTCAGCGGTGACGATAGCCGTGGCGGTAGCGTCGTGCTGATCGAAGATCACAGCGAGATGAAACGCCTCGAAGACGAGCTGGTTCACGCCGCCCGCTTAGCCTCCATCGGCCAGCTCGCCGCTGGGGTCGCGCATGAGATCGGCAACCCGATTACCGGCATCTCGTCACTGGCGCAAAATCTGCGCTACGATACTGATGACCCGATACTGCTAGAAACCGCTGACCATATTCAGACTTTGACCCAGCGCGTCACCAAGATCGTCAACTCGCTGGTGGGCTTTGCCCACGGGGGCCGCCAGGCTATACCGCTGCCCACCGACCCGGTCAACCTTACGACCATTAGCGAAGACGCGCTGCACTTGATCCACTTGGCACGCTCAGGCGAGGATGTCACGCTAACCAATACTTGCTCGACAGAGATTGTGGTGCGCGGTGACGCGCAGCGACTCACTCAAGTGATGGTGAATCTGCTCGGCAACGCTCGCGACGCCTGTGCGCCTAGTGGTCATGTAACGATTAGCGCCGGTATCGACTTGCACCACGCTTGGTGGCAAGTCAGTGATAACGGCCACGGCATCGACCCAACCGTGCGTGACCGGCTATTTGAACCGTTCACCACCACCAAGCCCGCCGGGGAAGGCACCGGACTTGGGCTTTCACTGGCGTACCAAATCATTACCGAGCACCAGGGCAAGATTGACGTGGCGTCACCGCCGCCTGGCCACTCGCGCGGCACAGCCATCACGCTATGGCTTCCGCTTTATCGACAGGATGACATAACGCCCTATGGCCAAGATTCTGATTGTTGAAGATGAAGCGATCATTCGCAGCGCGCTAAAGCGTCTGCTGGAACGTCATGACTATCAGGTCAGCGAAGCCGGCAGCGTTGAAGCGTGCGCACCGTTGGAACTGCGCGGCTTTGATCTGATCATCAGCGACCTGCGCTTACCCGGCGAGCCCGGCAACGCACTGATTGAGCGCGCCTCACCAGTGCCTGTCCTGATTATGACCAGCTATGCCAGCATGCGCTCGGCAGTAGAGACGCTCAAACAGGGCGCGGTGGATTACGTGGCCAAACCGTTTGACCACGCGGAACTGTTAGAAACCGTCTCACGGATTCTGCATCAACAATCCATGCAGAAAAGCGAGCCGCCGAATATCACCGATGAGGGGGGCAGCCGTCAAAGCATGATCGGTGATTGCGCGGCTATGCAGCAGGTATATACCCGCATTCGCAAAACTGCGCCGGCCGATGTCTCCGTGCTGATCCAAGGCGAATCCGGCACCGGGAAAGAGCTGGTCGCGCGTGCCATTCATCAGCAAAGCCAACGCATCAACGCACCGCTGATTTGCGTGAACTGCGCGGCGATCCCGGAAACGTTGATCGAATCGGAGCTTTTTGGTCATGAAAAAGGCGCTTTTACGGGCGCGAGCGCGGCACGAACGGGGTTGGTTGAAGCCGCTGATGGCGGCACGTTGTTTCTGGATGAAATCGGCGAGCTGCCACTTGATGCTCAAGCACGCCTTTTACGCGTGTTGCAGGAGGGTGAAATCCGCAAGATCGGCTCGGTCGAGACGCGCCACGTCAATGTGCGCTTAATCGCCGCCACCCACCGCGACCTTCGCGCGCTATCCAAAAACGGTGAGTTTCGCCTGGATCTTTATTATCGCTTAAACGTCATGCAGATCGATCTACCCCCGCTACGCGAGCGCGGCGATGACGTCCTCGAAATCGCCGATATCCTGCTGGACAAAGCCTGCAAGCGCCACCACCGCGAAGGGCTTAGGCTATCGCGTGCGGCGCGTCAGGACCTTCGCGACTATCCTTGGCCCGGCAACGTGCGCGAACTGGAAAACGCCCTTGAACGCGGCGTTATTCTCGCGGAAGGGCATCTGATTCACCCGGATGACCTTGGCCTCGCACCGGCGGCCACACGGCCTCAACCCACCCCGCCAACGCAAGCAACCGAGAGCGGCGGCGACCCTGCGGAAGGCGATCTCTCGCTAGAAGATTACTTTCAGCATTTTGTGCTGGAACATCAGGACCAGATGAGCGAAACCGAGCTGGCACAAAAGCTCGGGATTAGCCGCAAAAACCTCTGGGAGCGTCGTCAACGCTTAGGAATCCCACGCAAAAAAATCGCCCGCCACTCGCCTTAGCCCCATTGCCTCCGACCAACGTCTACTTCACGAAAGCCGCTGTTTATTGTCTTTCCTAAGCGTTACGCCACCACTGTTACCTGTGCACACAACCCCCGCCCAAATCATGCCAAAAACAGGTAACACTTGTTTAGCGACGGCGTCGCTTCACCGCACAAATTAAACCTAAGCAACTGAAATTTAAAATTTTTTAAAATAATGGCACGCCACGTGCAATGTATATAGGTAAGAAAAACAAGCACGAAAAAACATGGGCTGTGCGGCGGTCGCTCTTAAACGAGACCCAACAAAAACAACACCCGACACCGCACCCACCTGAGCCACAATAAAAACAACAGGGCCAGGCAGAGATAGCAGTACAAACAAAAACAACAGACTGTATCTCGACTTGCAGCGTGGCAAAGCTGCCACGCAACACGAACAAAAACAACACAACGCAAGTGCCCGTTAAGACGCGATGTACGCATAAAAGGCAAAAAACAACAACTATGCCCCCTACGCGTGCAGCCCGGTAACAACAACAACCAACCGGGTGGAGAAAATCGCGATTGGATTATTGTTTTGAATACGAGGCGGTCGGAATCCATTAGGTTTCGAAAAAAGATGCTAACGCCTACTGACTGCGGTGCGTATTCAGGGCGATGTGCCAACATGAAGAAAAACAGCAGCACGGACGCTGGTTGATTGCTTAATAGGGGAGGCCATTATGGCCTCCCATTTCTGCGTTTAAGCGCCCCTGCTCGCGCTTTGACACCGCAGTACGCTTTGCAAGGCGCTAAGCGTCGGCTACACTCAGCCACTTTACGAATCTTGCGAATCGAATCCACCGCATATTCAATGGATTTACCCATTGTCTGAGCAACGACCTCTTACATAACCTGGGAGAGCATTTGAAATCCCTGCTCGAATCAAAAAAACATCCCGATGGTGAGCACAAGCCGCGTATCATTCCACGCGCCGAGCACCCTGTGTCTCGTCAGCACATCAGCGACGCGGCGCTCAAGGTCCTTTATCGGCTGGATGGTGCTGGCTTTGACGCCTTCCTCGTCGGTGGCTGCATCCGCGATGCACTCCTGGGCCTGATGCCCAAAGACTTCGACGTAGCGACCAACGCCACGCCCGAACAAGTACGCGAGCTATTCCGCAATTCGCGTCTGATTGGGCGGCGTTTTCGTATTGTTCACGTGCGCTTTGGCCGTGAAGTGATCGAAGTCACCACGTTCCGTGGCAAGCCCCAAGATGAGCACGATAACCACATCGCGCAACAATCCGACGCGGGCCTACTGCTGCGTGATAACGTCTGGGGCAGCATTGAAGAAGATGCGCTGCGCCGCGACTTCACGGTCAACGCGTTGTACTACAGTATTGCCGACTTCAGTATTCACGATTTTGCCGATGGCGCGCACGATATCGAAACCCGCACCCTGCGGCTGATCGGCGACCCACAAACGCGCTACCGCGAAGATCCGGTGCGGATGCTGCGTGCGGTTCGCTTTGCATCAAAACTCGACTTCACACTGTCGCCCGAAACGGAAGCGCCGATTTACGAACTCGCCCCGTTGCTGCTGCAAATCCCCCCCGCGCGCCTGTTTGATGAAGTGCTTAAGCTCTTCATGGCAGGCCACGGCTTAATGACCTTCCGTATGCTTAGCCATTACGGATTGTTTGGCATGCTCTTTCCCGAAGCGGAAGAAGCCATGGCCGACGCCGGGTGGGCCGAACAGCTGATTGAGGCGGCGCTGACGAACACTGACAAGCGTATCGCCGATAGCCGCCCGGTGACACCGGCGTTTCTGCTCGCAGCATTTTTATGGGCCCCGGTAGTACATCGTCAAGCGCAGCTTGAGAGCGATGGCATGCCCGCCATTCCCGCGCTCCAGGCGGCTGCCCAACAGGTTATCTCGCGCCAATTGCACCATACGTCAATCCCTAAACGTTTTGGCATGCCGATGCGCGATATTTGGGAGCTGCAGGCACGGCTACCCCAGCGCCACGGCAAGCGCGCGTTCCAGACCCGCGAACACCCGCGTTTTCGCGCCGCCTATGATTTGCTTCTCCTGCGCGAGCAGGCAGGCGAGATTCCACGTGAACTCGGCGACTGGTGGACCGCCTTCCAAGACGGTGACGAACACGAACAGCGCCGCCTGATCCAAAAGGCCGGGGGCGACCCAGCAAGCCAAGGGCCCAAAAAGAAACCCCGTAAGCGGCGGCGACGCAAACCGCGTCAGGCGACGGAGTGATACCATGCCGAACACGTCACTGGCGTATATTGGGTTGGGCAGTAACGTGGATAACCCCGCTCAGCAGGTAACACAAGCTTTATCCGAGCTTGACCAGTTGCCGCTGAGCCGCCTTGTGGACGCTTCATCGCTTTATCGCAGCAAGCCGGTGGGGCCGCAGGATCAGCCTGACTTCGTCAACGCCGTGGCTGCGCTTGAAACCCGCCTATCACCGCTGGCCCTATTGGATCAGCTGCAAGCGCTGGAGCAGCACCACCGGCGCCGACGAGAACACCGCTGGGGGCCGCGCACGCTGGATCTCGATGTATTGCTGTTCAACCACACTCACATCGCGCATACCCGGCTGTGCGTGCCGCACCGAGAAATGCACGCTCGCGCTTTTGTGCTACGCCCCCTCATCGAGATAGCCCCGCACTTGACGCTAAACGGGCAGCCGCTTGAGTACTGGTTGGCGCCGTTGGCCGATGAGATTACCCCTCTCGACAGCAAGCGCTGATTTGGGTAACAATTGTGGGTTACGTCATATCTGGCGCCCATTGAGAGGCGCTCACCATGGCCTGAAGGCCTAACGCAGAACACGAGATCACGCCATGAAAACCGTCACCCTGAGCACGCTGCAGGCGTTTAAACGCGCCGGCGAAACGTTCAGCTGTTTGACCGCCTACGACGCTTCCTTCGCCCACGCCGCCAGCCAAGCCGGCATTGACGTGCTGCTGGTCGGCGACTCTCTGGGCATGGTACTGCAAGGAGAGCAAAGCACCCTGCCAGTGACGCTGGATGATATTTGCTACCACACTCGCTGCGCTGCCCGAGGCAAAGGGGCGAGCCTTTTGATGGTCGATTTGCCCTTTATGAGCAACGCAAGCACTGAACAGCTATTGCGCGATTCAGGCGAATTAATGCGCGCCGGCGCTGAGTTGGTCAAGGTTGAGGGCGAAGCGTGGATGGCTGACGGTATACGTGAACTGACGCGTCGCGGCGTCCCCGTATGCGCGCATTTAGGGCTAACGCCGCAGACGGTGTATCAGCTAGGTGGCTATAAAGTGCAGGGACGCGACGCCGAGCGCGCCGAGCAGATTATTAACGACGCCAAAACGCTGGTTGAGGCCGGCGCTTCAGTGATTTTGCTTGAGTGTGTCCCAGCGAGCTTGGGCAAAGCCGTGACGGAAGCGCTCGACGTACCCGTCATCGGCATTGGTGCTGGCCCGGACACCGACGGCCAGATTTTGGTTATGCACGACATACTTGGTATCACACACGGTCGTACGCCCCGTTTTGTTAAAAACTTTCTGGCCGAAGCCGATAGTATCCAGGGCGCTTTCCAACGCTATCACCACGATGTGAAGCAACGTGTGTTTCCCGCTCCAGAGCACTGTTTTTAACCAAGCACTACTTTACACCAAGCACCGCTCTTAGCCACGGCACGGTTTTAACGACCACACAGTTTTAACGACGACACAGCGCTAATGAGGCCAGTGGCTCGCTGCGTTTCGGAGCTTTTATGCGTACTTTGCGAGAAATTTCACATCTGCGTGACGCGCTCAGCGAGTATCGCCAGCGCGGTCAGCGCATCGCGTTAGCCCCTACCATGGGCAATTTGCATGCCGGTCATCTAGCGCTGATTGAAACGGCGCGACAGCACGCCGATGTGGTGGTTTCAAGCCTCTTCGTCAATCCAATGCAGTTTGGCCCAGGCGAAGATCTTGACGCCTATCCTCGCACGTTTGAGGCCGACCAACAGGCACTAACAGACGCTGGCTGCGACGTACTTTTTGCCCCCACCACACAGGCGCTTTACCCTAACCGGCTTGATGCGCAGACCAGCGTGCATGTACCCGTGGTCAGCGAAGGCCTCTGCGGCGGTGATCGTCCCGGCCACTTTGATGGCGTTGCGACGGTCGTCACCATGCTTTTTAACCTAGTGCAACCCGATGCGGCTTGTTTTGGCGAAAAGGATTATCAGCAGTTGGCGGTCATTCGCAAAATGGTGGCTGATTTGCACCTTCCTATTGAGATTATTGGTGTGCCGATTGTGCGGCATGAAGACGGCCTCGCCCTCTCTTCGCGCAATGGTTATCTAAGCCCTGAAGAGCGCGCTAAGGCACCCACGCTCTACCACACCCTTTGCGCGATGCGCGATGCACTTGAAAATGGCGCGGACCACCGCGAAGTACTACAACAGGGGCATGAAGCACTGTATGATGCTGGATTTAACCCTGACTACATCGAACTGCGTAATCACACGCTCGGGCCGGTAGAGGCCACAACCCGCGATGCTGTGCTGCTCGCAGCGGCTAAAATGGGGCCTGCACGGCTAATTGATAACCTGACATTGACGCTCCCCGTTTCAACCGACCACATCCGCTGACGTGGACGTCGCGTCAGCTCAGTAATAAAGGTACATCCCATGCAAACCATTATGCTCAAAGCCAAGCTTCACATGGCCCGCGTCACACACGCAGTGCTTAACTATGAAGGCTCCTGCGCCATTGATGGAGACTTGCTGGATATGGCGGGCATCCGTGAAAACGAGCAAGTCCAGATCTACAACGTAGAAAACGGCGAGCGCTTCACTACTTATGCCATTCGTGGCGAAGAAGGCTCCCAAATGATTTCCATTAACGGCGCCGCGGCGCATCTGGCCAGTCCAGGGCATCGCGTCATCATATGCAGCTACGCCCACTATGCAGAAGCTGAGCTGGATAACCATCAGCCGGCGTTGGTGTACCTGCAAGAAGGCAACGTCGTCAGCCACACAAGCAACGCGATTCCGGTACAGCTTGCCTAATCGCACACGCTATCTTGCTGATTAACGGGCCGTTCTTACGGCCCGTTTTTATTTGGTGCAAAAAGCGTGTTGCCGCGTCGCACACCCTTCCCCTATGCTACAAGAAGGCTTTAATGTAAAGGCCAAGTCGGCTCAATACATGCCTGATTCATGCTACCTAGGAGTTCTCTTATGCAAGACGTGGTGATTGTTGCAGCACGCCGTACTGCGGTCGGCGCTTTTGGCGGCTCCCTTGCCGGTATCCCCGCAAGCGATCTCGGCGCACTCGTTATCAAAGACATCCTTAGCTCAACGGGTGTGGCGCCGGATCAAGTTGATGAAGTATTACTCGGCCAAGTACTTACCGCAGGTGTTGGTCAAAACCCGGCGCGTCAGGCATCCATCAAAGCGGGGCTCCCCGATGCCGTTCCCGCGATGACCATTAACAAAGTCTGCGGCTCTGGCCTGAAAGCACTGCATTTGGGCACTCAAGCGATTCGCTGCGGCGATGCAAGCGTTATCATTGCTGGCGGCCAAGAAAACATGTCCGCCTCACCGCACGTACTGCCTAACTCGCGCAATGGCCAGCGGATGGGCGACTGGAAGGCCATCGATACCATGGTGCATGATGGCCTGTGGGACGCTTTCAACGACTACCATATGGGTATCACCGCCGAAAATCTCGGCGAAAAGTACAGCATTACCCGCGAGGAAATGGACGAGTTCGCTGCAGCGTCGCAGCAAAAAGCCGCCCAAGCGATCAAAGATGGCAAATTCAAGAGTCAAATCGTGCCAGTGGAGATCCCGCAGCGCAAAGGCGACCCGGTCGTGTTTGACACTGACGAGAACCCACGTGAAGTGAGTGCGGATAAGCTTGGCACTATGCGCCCCGCGTTCAAGAAAGACGGCACAGTCACGGCCGGTAACGCCTCTGCGCTCAACGACGGCGCCGCCGTGGTGATGCTTTGCTCCGCCGACAAGGCGAAAGAGCTTGGTCTTGAGCCGCTCGCGCGCATCGCCTCTTACTCCAACGCTGGGGTTGACCCCGCCATCATGGGTATTGGCCCGGCACCAGCGACTCGCCGCTGCCTGGAGAAGGCCGACTGGAGTTTGGAAGACCTTGATCTTGTCGAAGCCAACGAAGCCTTTGCCGCTCAGGCGCTGTCCGTTAACAAAGAGCTCGGTTGGGATGTTAGCAAGGTCAACGTCAACGGTGGCGCGATTGCCCTTGGCCACCCGATCGGCGCCTCTGGCTGTCGCGTACTCGTAACGCTACTGCACGAAATGATCGCCCGCGATGCCAAAAAAGGCCTCGCCACGCTGTGTATCGGCGGTGGCCAAGGTGTGGCACTCGCCATCGAGCGCCCCTGATACCCTAATCAGGTAAGCTAGCAGCCAATGCCCCCAATTAACGGGGGCATTTTTTATCGTGACTCATCAGCGGGGCTTCTTCACTACAGAGCTCTTCCCCACAATGCGTGACGGCGTTTTCCACACTAACAAGACACCTAATAAAAACAGCCCTGACGCGGCCCACATGGCGATAGGCAGGCTAGTGCCATCGACAATACGCCCACCCAGCATGGCGCCCAAGCCAATGGACATATTGAAGGTAAATGCCATCAGCGCCGTGGCGGCTTCGGTATTGGGTGCGGTACGCAAAATCCACGTTTGAATGCTCACCGATACGCTGCCAAACACCGCGCCCCACACCATGAGCAACATCACACCGCTGCTCGGCTGAACGCCCAGCAACGGGAACACCGCGACCACGACAAGCAGCAGGCTGGGAATCGCCAACACCGCGCGGTAAGGGTGCCGCCCAGCAAAGGAGCCTGCCACAATATTACCCACAATGCCTGCCGCACCATATAACAGCAGCAGGCTACCCACATGGCGCTGGGAAACCCCACTGATCTCTTGCAGGATAGGGCTAATAAACGTGTAAGCGGCAAAGTGCCCAACCACCACAAATGCCGTCGTAAGCACCGCCACGCGCACGCCACGATTACTGAACTGCTGCGCCAGAATGCGCAGGCGCACCGGTTCTCGTGGTGGTAAAGGCGGTAGCCACCACCACAACGCTATCGCTGTTAACAAGCTTAAAACGCCCAGCGCGCCAAAGGCGACTCGCCAGTTGCTGAAATCCCCCAGTAGCGTTCCCAGCGGTACGCCCATCACTGAGGCCGCCGCGACGCCACCAAAGATCATCGTCATCGCTTTAGGTACTTGTGCCTCAGGCACTAGGCGCGGGGCGATACTCCCGGCAACGGCCCAAAATCCACCAATACTCAGCCCTACCAACACACGGGCGGCGAGCAGCAGGATAAAGCTGCTGGCCAATGCCGAAAAGACACTTCCTGCCACCATCACGACCATCAATACCGTGAGCATGATGCGCCTATCCAAACGCCCCACCGCCACCGGTAACAATGGGGCTGAGAAAGCCGCAACAACGCCAGGCACCGTCACCATTAAGCCCGCCATGCCTGGGGTAACATCCATTGAAGAGGCCACCTGGGAAAGCAACCCAATCGGCAACTGTTCCGCAGTGACCAGTAAAAAAATGCCGATCATCACGGCCACCACCGCCCACCAGCGCGGCGCTTGCTCCTGTTCCATAGCGGATTGCTCCCTGACTCTTTAAACTCCTGACTATCAAACAAAACCGCCCAAAGGCCAAAAGCCCCAGGGCGGTTTTTTTCGTGCTTGAAGCATTTTGGTGCTTCTTAAAGCAAGAACACTGTAAGACGTACTTTACAGCGTGGCTTCTGCCCGCTCAGCTTCAAACGCGGCTTTCTCTTCCTCGGTGATCTCTTTGATCGAAAGCTTCACGCGGTTGCGGTTATCGATATCGAGCACCTTAACCACGACGTCATCGCCTTCGTTCAGATAATCACGCACGTTGTTTACCCGCTCCGGCACGATTTGTGAAATATGCACGAGCCCATCTGTACCCGGCATGATATTCACGAATGCGCCAAAGTCGGCAAGACGTACGACTTTACCTAAATAGAGCTTACCGATTTCCGCTTCTGCCGTGATGGCCAGCACAGTATCGATTGCCGCCTTAGCAGCGCTCTTATCTTCGGCGTAAATGCGCACAGTGCCATCGTCATCCAGGTCGATTGACGCGCCGGTATCATCGCAAATCTTACGGATCATCGCCCCGCCTTTGCCGATGACATCGCGAATCTTGTCTGGATCGATCTTGATCGTTGCCATGGACGGCGCGTTATCTGACACCTCGACACGGCTTTGGCTGATGACGGTATTCATCTCTTCAAGAATATGTAGACGCGCTTTATTAGCCTGCTGCAGCGCGGTTTCCATAATCTCTTCGTTGATACCTTCGATCTTGATGTCCATCTGCAAGGCGGTCACGCCCTCTTCTGAACCGGCCACTTTGAAGTCCATATCGCCAAGGTGGTCTTCATCACCCAAGATATCGGTCAGCACCGCAAAACCGTCTTCATCTTTCACCAAGCCCATGGCAATACCGGCCACGGGTGCTTTGAGCGGCACGCCGGCATCCATCAGCGCTAGCGAGGAGCCACACACAGAGGCCATAGAGCTTGAGCCATTGGACTCAGTAATCTCTGACACCACACGAATGGTGTAGGGGAAAGCGTCTTCTGACGGCAGCATCGCTTGCACACCGCGACGCGCCAAGCGGCCGTGACCGATTTCACGGCGCTTCGGCCCGCCCATAAAGCCGGCTTCACCCACACAGTAAGGGGGGAAGTTGTAGTGCAACATAAAGCGGTCTTTGCGTTCACCCTCAAGCGATTCGATCAACTGGGAATCACGCAGAGTGCCAAGCGTCGCAATGGCGATGGCCTGGGTTTCGCCGCGGGTAAAAATCGCCGAACCGTGGGTTTTTGGCAAGGTGCCGACTTCAATCGCGAGCGGGCGTACCGTTTGGTTATCACGGCCATCAATGCGCGGTTCGCCTTTGACGACGCGAGAGCGCACGACACGCTTTTCAAGGCCCGCAAACGCGCCTTTAACGTCATCCTTGCTGAACTTGCCTTCTGCTTCTTCACCTTCAGCAGCGGCAAACTGCGTGAGCGCGTCTTCTTTCGCGGAAGACAGTGCATCCTGACGCGCCATT
This sequence comes from Halomonas llamarensis, assembly GCF_023555005.1. Taxonomy (GTDB): domain Bacteria; phylum Pseudomonadota; class Gammaproteobacteria; order Pseudomonadales; family Halomonadaceae; genus Vreelandella; species Vreelandella llamarensis. The sequence goes on from NZ_JAMJPJ010000025.1 coordinate 26,816, forward strand.
TTGTCAGTGATGCGGTAGGCATCCCCCACTTTGGTTTCAAACGCCTCGCCAAGGGCAGTTTTCAGCGCGCTATTTTCTTGTGCTGGCTGCCATTCCCAACGCGGCTTGCCTGCTTCAGCCACCAGTTCGTTGATGGCACTGATCGCTACCTGCATTTCCTGATGGCCGAAAAGCACAGCACCCAGCATTTCGTCTTCAAGGAGTTCTTGGGCTTCGGACTCCACCATGAGGACAGCTTTTTCAGTGCCAGCCACCACCATGTCGAGTTCAGAGCTTTTCAGCTCCTCGACGGTGGGGTTAAGGAAATAGCCTTGATCTTCGTTAAAACCAACGCGAGCACAACCAATCGGGCCCTTGAACGGCACGCCGGAAATGCCTAGCGCCGCCGACGTACCGAGCATCGCGGCAACGTCGGGATCGTGGTTACGGTCGGTAGAGAGAACGGTACAGATCACCTGTACTTCGTTCATAAAGCCTTTGGGAAAGAGCGGACGAATCGGGCGGTCAATCAGCCGCGAGGTCAGCGTCTCTTTCTCGGTTGGGCGTCCTTCACGCTTAAAAAAGCCACCTGGGATCTTGCCCACAGCGTAGGTTTTTTCTTGGTAGAACACCGCCAGCGGGAAAAACGGCTGGCTGGGGTTGGCGTCTTTCTTGGCCACTACCGTACACAGTACGACGGTATCATCCATCGTGACCATCACAGCGCCGGTTGCTTGGCGAGCAATACGCCCGGTTTCGAGTGTGACGGTGCTACGACCGTACTGGAACGTTTTTTTAACCGGATTCACGGCAACTTCCTTTCGCATTAATATCAACTTGTCTTTTCGTTTGGTCGTTTTGACTCTTCACTATTCTAGGCGCTGAAGCGTAATAGGGCTACCGCTTCTCTATATACTTTCCTGATGTACTTTCTCATGATAGCCAGATCGAGTAGGAAGGGGAGTCGCCTCCCCTGTCCTCTCACACCACCGGGCGTACGGTTCCGTACCACGGCGGTTCATGAACAACGGTTAAGCCATCTTACCGTATCGAGTATTGAGATCAGCCCCTGGTTGTTGAACCATCTCCTCGGCAGGGCATGATTCATGTGCGAGGCTCCTGCATTCCACCAGGGCCCTCGCCCATTGCCCGCCGATTTCCAAGCACGGTACGCATCCAGTCCTAGCCCTCGCAGCTTCCGTCGCCGAGTTGCTGGGCGTTTCCATTGCCGCCAGATCAGGCCGCGTAAGCGGCGGCGTATCCATTGATCCAGCGCTTCCAGCGGGCGCTTTACATCAACGAGGTCAAAGTAGTTGGCCCAACCCCGCAGGGTGGGTGCCAACTCCTTGATCACTCGCTGGATGTGACGCCCCCTGCCACGCTTCAGGATCTCACGGACACGCTGCATCATACGCTTCAGACTGGTCTTGGCGAGCGTCAGTTTCGACTGCTTGTGCCGAGTAAGACTGTAGCCCAGGTAGCCGCGTTTCCATGGCCGATCCACCGCACTTTTCGTACGGTTGACCGTCAGCCGAAGTGAGCTCTCGAGATACTCACTCAAGCTCTCCATGACACGCTCGCCTGCTCGCTGACTTTTGACATACACCTGCACGTCATCAGCGTAGCGGCAGAAGCGGTGGCCTCGGCGTTCCAGCTCCTTGTCCATGTCGTCCAGCAGGATGTTCGCCAGCAGCGGGCTGAGTGGCCCGCCTTGGGGCGCTCCCTGCCGCCTTGGCGTGGGCAAGCCGTGCTGGAACATGCCCGCCTCCAGGTAGCGGCGGATCAGACGCAGCACGCGCTTGTCGTCAACGCGCCGCGCCACCCGGGCCATCAGCAGGTCGTGGTTCACGCGGTCGAAGAAGGCTTCCAGATCAAGGTCGACCACCCAGCGGTGGCCGGCGGTGACGTGGGCCTTCATGGCCGAGACGGCCTGCTTAGCACTGCGCTTGGGGCGGTAGCCGTAACTCGACGCGGAGAACGCTGGGTCGAAAATCGGCATGAGCACCTGGGATAGCGCTTGCTGGATTAAGCGGTCGGTAACCGTAGGAATACCAAGCTGCCGCGTCCCACCCTTGGGTTTGGGGATCGTGGCGGCTCGGATCGGGCTGGGGTGATACTCATCGGCCAATAGCCGCTCGCGCAGCGTTGGCCAGTACTGCTTTAGGTGATCACCCAGTTGGTGCACCGTCATGCCATCGACACCCGGGGTGCCTTTGTTGGTGACCACCCGACGGTAAGCTCGCTCCATGTTTTCCGGGTCAACGACCCGTTCCATGAGCGAGGTTGACTCCGCTTTCGTCCACGATAATGACGCCGGGCTCGTCTCGACGCTCACCGGCTGGGGCGCGGCGTACTGCGCCTGCCCTTCTGGGTGAGTGACGGTATTAGCGTCGGTTTCTGTCTTCATGATCGATCCTCGAGACGTTATCGCCTACTCGCGGTTCTTCATGTTCGGCCCTTGGTGCCGGGGTGAACCGGCACTTACTATGGCCTCGGCTGACGTCTGGTGGTCCATCCCGTCGCCTCTCGACGCCGGTAGCACCGTGGCAGACCACCAGACCTCCCAGGGTAAGACGCGCGACCTTCCCGCTTATGCCTGTCGGATCTACGTCATGACGTTCCGTGCAAGTACTGGGCTTTGGTGATTCGTGCCACCTCACCCCGCCATAACGCCTCGTATCCGCTTCCTGTTCGTCAGGCCAGCGTTTTGCCTCGGGCTGCCTTCGGATTCCCCCTCGCGGGGGACACCCTTGCCGTCAGCTAGCACTTCCCCTTGCCGGGCGTGCAGGGGACTTTCACCCCCAAGTCATCCTGAGGCACCACCCCCAGGAACAGCGCCGGTCAAGGCGCTGCGCGCCATGCCTGGCGCACACGAATAAGGGCGCCCCGAGGGGCGCCCTTATAGCGTGCGGCTAACCTCAATGGCTAACTTACCAGCCAGTCACTTCTTTCAGTGCATCGCCGATTTCAGCCAGCGAGCGCACGGTTTTGACACCAGCGTCTTCCAACGCGGCAAACTTCTCATCGGCAGTGCCTTTACCGCCAGAGATGATGGCGCCAGCGTGGCCCATACGCTTACCGGGAGGTGCGGTGACACCGGCAATGTAAGAGACAACGGGCTTAGAAACATTGGCTTTGATGTAAGCCGAGGCTTCTTCTTCCGCGGTGCCGCCGATTTCACCGATCATGACGATCGCTTCGGTCTTCGGATCGTTCTCAAACAGTTCGAGAATATCGATAAAGTTAGAGCCCGGGATCGGGTCGCCGCCGATGCCCACACAGGTGGACTGGCCAAAGCCGTGATCGGTGGTCTGCTTAACCGCTTCGTAAGTCAGCGTGCCCGAGCGGGAAACAATACCCACGCGGCCCGGCTGATGGATATGCCCCGGCATGATGCCGATTTTGCACTCACCCGGCGTAATAACGCCCGGGCAGTTCGGGCCAATCAAGCGCACGCCCAGCTCGTCACATTTCACTTTCGCTTCGAGCATATCAAGTGTGGCGATGCCTTCGGTAATACATACGATGAGCTTGATACCGGCATTGGCCGCTTCAAGAATCGAGTCTTTACAGAATGGCGCCGGTACATAAATAACGCTGGCTTCCGCGCCGGTCTTCGCTACCGCTTCTTTTACGGTGTTGAAAACCGGCAGGCCTAGATGCTCTTGGCCGCCTTTACCCGGCGTCACACCACCGACCATCTGCGTACCGTAGGCAATCGCCTGCTCGGAGTGGAACGTGCCTTGGCCACCAGTGAAACCTTGGCAGATGACCTTGGTGTTCTTATCGATCAGGATGCTCATTACTTGCCCTCCGCCGCTTTAACGACCTGCTGAGCCGCGTCGGTCAGACTGGTAGCCGCGATGATGTTCAGACCGCTAGACGCGAGTTTTTCCGTGCCTAGCTCGGCGTTGTTACCTTCCAGACGTACGACCACTGGCACGTTGACACCAACCTGCTCAACGGCACCGATGATGCCTTCCGCAATCATGTCGCAACGTACAATACCGCCGAAAATATTGACCAGTACGGCCTTGACGGAGTCGTCGGAAAGAATCAGCTTGAAGGCTTCCGCTACGCGCTCTTTGGTCGCGCCACCGCCAACATCGAGGAAGTTGGCTGGCTTACCGCCGTTCAGGTTGACGATATCCATGGTACCCATGGCAAGACCCGCGCCGTTCACCATGCAGCCGATGTTGCCATCAAGCGCGACATAGTTAAGTTCCCACGCAGCCGCTTCCGCTTCGCGCTCGTCTTCCTGCGACGGATCACGCATCGCCTGAAGGTCTGGGTGACGGTACAGCGCGTTGCTGTCCAGCCCCAATTTGGCGTCGAGGCAGTGGAGGTTGCCTTCGTCGGTGATGACCAGCGGATTAATTTCTAACAGCGCCAAATCTTTATCATGGAACAGCTTAGACAGTCCCAGGAAAACCTTGGTGAACTGCTTAATCTGGTTGCCAGAAAGACCTAGTGCAAAGGCCAGCTCACGCGCTTGGTACGGCTGAGCGCCGACCAGCGGGTCGATCTCAGCTTTGAGAATTTTTTCCGGCGTTTCTTCGGCAACCTTCTCGATTTCTACGCCGCCTTCGGTAGAGGCCATAAAGACCACGCGACGGGAAGTGCGGTCAACAACAGCGCCCAGATAAAGCTCATCGGCGATATCGGTGCAGGTCTCAACCAAAATCTTGGAAACCGGCTGACCGTGTTCGTCGGTCTGGAAAGTCACCAAGTTGTTACCCAGCCACTGCTCAGCAAAGGTTTTAGCATCGGCAGGGTCTTTGATTAACTTAACGCCGCCCGCTTTACCGCGACCACCGGCATGCACTTGGGCTTTTACCACCCACATGTCGCCGCCGATTTTTTTACATGCTTCTGCTGCTTCTTCGGGCGTGTCCACGGCAAAACTTTTGGACACTGGCAGACCATAATCGGCAAACAGCTGTTTGCCTTGATACTCGTGAAGGTTCATCGATTCATGCCATTGGTTGCATGTGACTCGAATGATGGCAAGTCATTAACATACTCCCCATCCCCGTACTTTCGATTCCTGTCATTCACCACAAATGAAAAGACATGGCCGAAAGTGTTGCGCCACCCATGGGTGGCGCTTTTTTGTTACGTCATCGCGTTATTTACGCTTTTTGCGGTTCGCCATGTGAATGGCGTGACCTTCCACCGCAAGCGCTGCCTCGTGCACGGCTTCCGACATGGTCGGGTGTGCATAGCAGGTCAGGGCTAGATCTTCCGCGCTAGAGCCAAACTCCATCGCGATAACACCCTGAGCAATCATCTCACCGGCATGCTGGCCAACGATGTGCATGCCAAGAATACGATCGGTTTCCTCATCGGCGATAATCTTCGCCTGCCCTTCAGTGGCGTTATTCGCCATCGCCCGGCCACTCGCCGCAAACGGGAAGCTGCCGGTTTTCACTTTAAGCCCTTTAGCTTTGGCTTCTTCCTCGGTAATACCCACCCAGGCAACTTCCGGGAAGGTGTAAATCACGTTTGGAATGGTGTCGTAGTTCATCTCGGCTTTGTGACCGGCGATGACATCCGCCACCATGATGCCTTCTTCAGAGGCTTTATGCGCCAACATGGGGCCACGCACACAGTCGCCAATCGCGTAAACGCCCGGTACGTTAGTACGGCACTGATCGTCAACAAAGATAAAGCCGCGCTCATCAAGCTCAACACTGACACCGTCGGCAATCACGCCTTTGGTGTAAGGACGACGACCAACAGAAACGATCAGTTTATCGAAGGTCATCTCCTGCTCGCCGTTGCTATCGGTATACTTGACAGTGACTTCGTCGCCGTTAGTTTCCGAGCCAGTCACGCGAGCGCCAAGCTTGATGTCTAAGCCCTGCTTTTTGAGTAACTTGTGCGTTTCTTTACTAATAGCACCATCAACCATAGGCAGGAAAGAGTCCATCGCTTCCAGCACGGTGACCTCAGACCCCAGGCGATTCCACACACTCCCCAGCTCCAAGCCGATAATACCCGCACCGATAACGCCCAGGCGCTTCGGTGTTTCTTGAAATTCCAGCGCACCGGTGGAATCGACAATCAAACCTTCCGTTAGCGGCGTGGGGGGGATTTCCACCGGTACAGAACCCGCGGCGATGACGATACTGTCGGCATCGTAGGTAGTGGCTTTACCGTCTTGGTCAGTCACTTCAACCTGCTTACCCGACACGACTTTACCGGTGCCCTCAATGGAAGTGACGCCATTGGCCTTGAACAGACCTGAGATGCCGCCGGTCAAGTTCTTAACGATCTTGTCCTTACGCGCCATCATCTTTTTGACGTCCATGGTGACGTCGCCAGCTTCAATGCCCATATCATCAAAGTCATGCTTCGCTTCCACGAACTTATGCGACGCTTCCAGCAGTGCCTTTGACGGGATACAGCCAACGTTCAGGCAGGTTCCGCCATGAACGACATTACCTTCTTTACCGATCCACTTCTCGACACAGGCAGTTTTCAGTCCGAGTTGTGCCGCACGAATAGCGCCCACATAGCCACCAGGGCCGGCACCAATAAAGATCACATCAAACTTGTCAGCCATGTTGGCTCCTTTAGCTTGGTTGCCCTCACCCTTGTGGGGAGAGGGCTAAGTGCGATTTAGCGTATCTACGAGATGAGTCGCAATTTTTATACGTCGAGCAAGAGGCGCGCGGGATCTTCTAGCAACTCTTTCATCGTCACTAGAAATTGCACCGCGTCTTTGCCGTCGATCATACGGTGGTCGTAAGACACCGCCAGGTACATCATGGGGCGAATTTCTACCTTACCGTTGACCGCCATGGGGCGTTCCTGAATCTTATGCATTCCCAGAATAGCGGTTTGCGGCGGATTGATAATTGGGGTCGACATCAGCGAGCCGAAGATACCACCGTTAGTAATCGTAAAGGTGCCGCCCTGCATTTCATCAATACCGAGCTTACCGTCACGGGCACGCTTACCGAAATCGACGATGGTTTTCTCGACATCGGCAATTTTCATGCTATCGGTATCGCGTAGCACCGGAACGACCAAGCCGCGAGGCGTCGACACGGCTACGCCGATATCCTGATAACCATGATAGACGATGTCTTTACCGTCGATGGAAGCGTTGACGTCCGGGAAGCGCTTGAGCGCCTCTGAAGCCGCCTTGACGAAAAAGCCCATAAAGCCAAGCTTGGTATCGTGCGCCTTCAGGAAAGTGTCCTTGTACTGCGCGCGCAACTCCATCACAGCTGTCATGTCCACTTCGTTGTAAGTGGTCAGCATGGCAGCCGTTTGCTGAGCCTCAACCAGGCGCTTGGCGATGGTTTGACGCAGACGGCTCATCGGCACGCGTTTCTCTGGGCGCTCACCTTCTACCGCGGGCGCAGTGGCAGCTGACGCAGCACTTTTAGGTGCTGCAGCGCCGCCGGAGGCTTTCTTGGCCGAGCCTGCTTTTACCGCTTTCTGCACATCCTCTTTCAGAATGCGGCCGTCCTTGCCGGTGCCCTCAATCTTGGCAACGTCCAGGTCATGCTCAGCGATCATTTTGCGCGCGGCCGGCGCCAGGATTTTGTCACCGACCTTTTCGTCACCACTGCCGTCATCGGCACTGCTTTCGGCTTTATGCGGTGTTGAATCATCACCACTGCCGCTATCGCTACCAGCGCCTTCACCGAAGATAGCCAGCACTTGCTCAGAGGCAACTTGACTGCCTTCTTCGACTTTAATCTCGGCGAGCGCGCCGTCCGCCGGCGCAACCACTTCGAGCACAACCTTGTCAGTTTCGATATCCGCCAGCACTTCATCACGCTTGACCGCTGCGCCGACTTTTTTGTGCCATGTGGCGACGGTACCTTCCTGCACAGACTCAGGAAAGGTCGGCGCCTTCACTTCGTGCTGCTGACCACCGCCGCTAGCTTTCTTCTCTTGTGTTTTTCCTTCGCCCGCCGTGGCAGCGGGCTTGTCTTCTTTATCGGTGTTGCCAGTACCGCTATCACCAGAAGCACTGCCTTCGCCAATCTTGCCCAGCACCTGCTCGGACTCCACGGTATCCCCCTCTTCGACCGTGGCATCGGTCAGGGTGCCTGCTTCAGGTGCGACAACTTCAAGCACCACTTTATCGGTTTCAATTTCAACAATCAGCTCGTCACGCTCAACACTGTCGCCTGGCTTTTTATGCCACGCTGCTACAGTGCCTTCGGCAACGGATTCTGGAAAGGTTGGCGCTTTGATCTCGGTAGCCATGTCGTTTCCTTTATAAATTCTTTAAACCCGGTGGGCGCTTATAGATTAAAAGCGTCTTCCACCAGCTGGCGCTGCTGTTCAGTGTGAACGGACATATAGCCTGCCGCTGGTGCAGCGGAAGCCGGTCGCCCAGCGAACTTCAATTTGCCGCCTAAGCCTTCGTTAAGCATATCGGCCACGGCACGCATGTGGTGCTGGCTAGAGTACCAAGCGCCCTGATTGAGCGGTTCTTCCTGGCACCACACAATGTCCTCCAGCTGGGGATACGCTTGAAGCGTTTCCAAAAGCTCCTCTTTCGGGAAAGGATAGAGCTGCTCAAGACGAATGATGGCCGTGTCATGGCGGTCATTATCAACACGCCAAGCCGCTAAGTCGTAATAGACCTTACCTGCACACAAAATAGCGCGTGTTACTTTCTCAGGCGATAACTTAGCTTGGTCAGGCAGCACCATGTAGAACTTGCCGTACGCCAGATCATCCAGGTGTGAAATCGCTTCTTTATGGCGCAACAGAGATTTCGGTGTCATGACCACTAGCGGTTTCCGCAGCGGACGAATCACCTGGCGGCGCAGTAGATGGAAAATTTGCGCTGGCGTAGTCGGCACGCATACTTGCATATTATGCTCAGCACACATTTGCAAGAAGCGCTCAAGGCGCGCTGATGAATGCTCAGGACCCTGGCCTTCATAACCGTGTGGCAGCAACATGGTCAGCCCACACAACCTACCCCACTTGGTTTCACCCGAAGAGATGAACTGATCCACGACGACTTGGGCACCATTGAAGAAGTCACCAAACTGCGCCTCCCAGATCACCAAATCGTTGGGCGCCGTGGTGGCATAGCCGTACTCAAACGCCAACACGGCTTCTTCTGACAAATAAGAGTCATGAATCGTGAAACGAGGCTGGCCTTCCGTCAGATTTTGCAGCGGTACATAGGTGGTGCCATCTTTCTGGTTATGCACTACTGCGTGGCGATGTGAGAAAGTGCCGCGCCCGACATCCTGGCCGGTAACGCGAACGGGGTGGCCTTGGTCAATGAGCGTGGCGTATGCCAGCGTCTCAGCAAACCCCCAGTTAAGTGCCATACCGCCCGCCTGCATTTTGCGGCGGTCGTCATAAATTTTGGCAACTTGGCGCTGCACGTCGACCCCGTCGGGGACGCTGCACATCTTCGCTGCTAACTTTTGCAACAGCTTCATATCCACCGTTGTGTCGGCATTGCCGGTCCACTCGTGGCCAATATAGGGTTGCCAGTTGACAAATAGTGAGGTGTTAGGCTCTTGCACCAGTGCGTTAGCCACGTGGTTGCCTGCCGTCAAATCTTCACGGTATTTCTCAACCATCGCCTTGGTTTCGTCGTCACTGACCACACCGTCTTGTATTAAGCGTTCAATAAAAAGCGAACGCGATGAAGGATGCTGTTTGATTTTGGTGTACATCATCGGCTGAGTACCGGAAGGTTCATCAGCTTCGTTATGGCCACGACGGCGATAACACACCAGATCAATCACCACATCTTTCTTGAACTGCTGGCGGTAATCCAGCGCCACTTGGGTCGCATGCAATACCGCATCAGGATCATCGCCGTTAACGTGAAAAATCGGCGCCTGAACCATTTTAGCGATATCGGTACAATACTCGGTTGAGCGAGCATCTAACGGATGGGACGTGGTAAAGCCCACCTGGTTGTTAATGACAATATGGACGGTACCGCCAGTCTTGTACGCGCGAGTTTGAGACATCTGGAATGTCTCCATCACCACGCCCTGACCGGCAAAGGCCGCATCACCATGCACATTGATAGGCAGTACTTTATCGCCTGCCGGATCATCGCGTCGATCCTGACGCGCACGCACCGAACCTTCTACCACAGGCGCGACAATTTCCAAGTGCGACGGGTTAAACGAGAGGGCTAGATGCACCTCACCGCCCGGCGACATCACATTGGAACTGAAACCCTGGTGATATTTAACATCACCGGAGCCCCGTTCGATGACTTTTTTGCCGTCGAACTCGTCAATTAGATCCGTTGGATTTTTGCCGAGAATATTGACCAGCAGGTTGAGACGGCCGCGGTGCGCCATACCGATAACGACTTCCTTGGTGCCGTAACCACCGGCACGCTGGATCAATTCGTCCATCATCGGAATAAAGGCTTCGCCACCTTCAAGGCCGAAGCGTTTTGTCCCTGGATACTTGGATGCGAGGTAGTTTTCCAACCCTTCAGCAGCGGTCAAGCGCTCTAGTACGTGCTTGCGTACATCGTCGCTGAACTTGGGCGCACTGCGCACCGATTCAAAGCGACGCTGTAGCCAACGCTTTTCTTCAGTATCAACAATGTGCATGATTTCGCAGCCAATGGAGCGACAATAAGTGCGCTCCAGGGCGTCGACGATGTCACGCAACGGTGCTTTATCGATACCTAAAAAGAAAGAACCGGTCTGGAACTCAACATCCAAATCTGCTTTAGAAAGCTGATGGAAGGAAAGGTCTAGATCCGGAACAGGGGTGGGATCTCGCAGTCCCAGCGGGTCGATATTGGCTTTTTGATGCCCACGGAAACGATAAGCGTTAATCAGCTGCAGGACTTTCACCTGTTTTTTGCTTTCGCCGCTGTCAACAGCGGCCGCTACTCGACTCGGGCGTGCTTGACGCCCAAGTTGGTAGAACTGATCACGAATCGGGCTAAGTGGAACATCGTGAGAGGCACTGCCCTCGGGACGCGGTAGCGAATCAAAATAATTGCGCCACTCGTCGGGGACAGCATTGGGATCATCAAGGTACTGCTCGTAAAGCGCTTCTACGTAGTGGGCATTGCCGCCACTAACGTGAGAGGAACGCCACATCAACTCCATTATGCCTTGTTGCATCTCTCGGTCACCCTGCACTGATGGGGTGGTATCGGTATCGCCACGCAAAGCGACGACAACGCTATTGCCCTGCCGGCGGGGCGGGACGTTTGCCGGCGGCGCCGACCCATGGCCGGAAGCCCTTACCACTTATTCGACAGCAGTTTGCCTTTACTGCTTTTACTAACTCTTTATTGACTTACGCCGTTCTTTACATACGTCATTCTTTACATATGTAGCGTTTTGCTAATCAGTCCATGCTCAAAAGCCGGTACTCGCGGCACCGGCTTTTAAACTTGGCTGGCCAAGTGGTGCGACTCACCGCCGCACCACCTAACACCCCTATGATAACAAGCGAAGCGCTTGGATTTAAGTGGCATTGACGCGCAACTTAAGTGGCAATCGCTTTTTTCTTAGGTCGCATCGGCTAGTAGCATCTCACGGATCTTACCAATCGCACGTGTAGGGTTAAGGCCTTTCGGGCATACCGCCACACAATTCATGATGCCGCGGCAGCGAAACACGGAGAACGGATCTTCTAAATCTGTCAGACGCTCACTGGTCGCCGTGTCGCGCGAGTCCGCCAAGAAGCGGTAAGACTGCAACAGGCCTGCCGGCCCGACAAACTTGTCCGGGTTCCACCAGAACGACGGGCATGAGGTCGAGCAGCACGCACACAGAATACACTCGTATAAGCCATCTAGCTTATCGCGATCTTCCGGCGACTGCAGACGCTCAATGGCTGGCGCTGGTTCGTCATTTTGCAGATACGGCTGAATGCGCTCGTACTGCTTGTAGAACAACGCCATATCGACAACCATATCGCGGATAACCGGCAAGCCCGGCAGCGGGCGCAGGGTCAGCTTGTTGCCTTTCACAACGTCTGACAGCGGCGTAATACACGCCAAACCGTTTTTACCGTTCATGTTCATGCCGTCGGAGCCGCAAACGCCTTCACGGCAACTACGCCGAAATGCCAGCCCGCTGTCTTGTTCTTTCATCATATGAAGAACATCCAGCACCATCACATCACGGCCTTTGGTATCGACCTGAAACTCCTGCATATAAGGTGCGGAGTCGGTTTCCGGATTGTAACGGTATACGGATACCTGAAGATTGGACATGGTGACTCCCTCTCATTACGGAGATTAGTAGGTACGAACCTTAGGCTCGAACGTATCAACGGTTTTTGGCTTAAAGTTCACATCGCGCTTCTTCAGCTCTTTTGTCGCGGGGAAGTAAAGCGAGTGTTTCAGCCAGTTGACATCATCACGGTCAGGATAGTCGTAGCGAGAGTGAGCACCACGGCTTTCATTACGCTCAAGGGCAGCAATCGCCGTTGCTTCTGCCACTTCCATCAGGTTATCGAGTTCTAACGCTTCAACACGAGCGGTGTTAAAGGCATTGGACTTGTCAGGTAGGTGGGCATTCGCAATACGGCTGCGCAGCTCATTTAATTTTTTGACACCTTCCTGCATATTTTTCTCTTCGCGGAAAACACCGAAAGAGGTCTGCATGATGTCTTGCAGATCCGCTTTCAACGCAGGAATGCTCTCACCGCCGTCTGAATCGTTCCAGCGCGTGATGCGCTTCATGGCTGATTCGATATCAGTCTCGGAGGCATCCAGATATTCGATACCTTCGTTCAGCGCACTCTCGATGAACATACCCGCCGCGCGACCGAATACGACTAAGTCTAGCAGAGAGTTACCGCCCAAGCGGTTAGCCCCGTGAACGGATACACAGGCGGCTTCACCACAGGCATACAAGCCGTTAACGATATGATCGTTACCACTCTCATCCTGAGTAATCGCCTGACCGTGGATGTTGGTCGGAATACCGCCCATCATGTAGTGACACGTCGGCACGACTGGAATCGGATCTTCCGCCGGATCTACGTGAGCAAATGTTTTAGAAAGTTCAACGATACCGGGTAGACGCTTGCCAAGGACATCTTCACCTAGGTGATCAAGCTTCAAGAAGACGTGATCGCCTTTCTCGCCACAGCCGCGACCTTCAAGAATCTCCATGACCATTGAGCGCGCAACAACGTCACGACCCGCCAAGTCTTTGGCGTTCGGCGCGTAACGCTCCATAAAGCGTTCGCCATCTTTATTGATCAGGTAACCACCTTCACCCCGACACCCTTCGGTGACCAGCGTGCCCGCACCGTAAATACCGGTCGGGTGGAACTGCCACATTTCCATATCCTGCATCGGGAAGCCAGCGCGCAGCGCCATACCAATACCGTCGCCGGTATTAATCAGGGCGTTGGTAGTTGAAGCGTAAATACGTCCCGCACCGCCGGTAGCCAGCACAGTGGCCTTCGACTTAACGTGAACCACTTCGCCCGTTTCGATGCACATGGCGATACAGCCCACCACATCGCCTTCGGCATTTTTCACCAAATCCACCGCGTACCACTCATTCAAGAACGTCGTATTGTTCTTGAGATTGTTTTGGTACAACGTGTGCAACAACGCATGACCAGTACGGTCAGCGGCTGCACAGGTACGTGCTGCCTGGCCACCTTCACCAAAATTCTTCGACTGTCCACCAAACGGACGCTGATAAATACGGCCATTATCGAAGCGCGAGAACGGCAGCCCCATATGCTCTAGCTCAAAGACCGCCTTCGGGCCTTCAGAACACATATACTCCGACGCATCTTGGTCGGCAATATAGTCACTGCCCTTGACGGTGTCATACATGTGCCAGCGCCAGTCATCGTTTGGGTCGGCAGAAGCAATGGCACATGTAATACCGCCCTGGGCAGAAACGGTGTGAGAGCGTGTCGGGAACACTTTTGACAGCACCGCTGTCTTTTTACCGGACTTGGCAAGCTCAAGTGCAGCACGCAAGCCAGAGCCACCACCACCGATGATAATGGCGTCAAATGTCAGGCTACGAAGGTTAGACATGTATCAAGCTCCCCACAGAATTTGAATGCTCCACACCAAGTAGACGAAGATGGCCAGAATAATAAGTAGCTGAGCACCTACACGCACATTGGTGGATTTGAGATAGTCCGTCGTCACGGTCCAAAGGCCAACCCAGGCATGCGCAGCCAATGAAATAAAGGCCAGCAGAGAGAAAATCCGCATCCACGTTTGGGCGAATAGGCCACTCCAGGCGTAATAATCCAATCCCGGATTAAACAGGAGATAGGCAACGATAAAAATCGTATAGAGCGCCAGAACTACTGCAGAAACGCGCTGAATCAACCAATCAGACAGCCCACTGCGGCCGAAACTTGTGATGTTAGTTACCATATCCAAACTCCTGCCAAAATAATCAGAACGGCACTAATCACGACGGTGATCTGCGCTTTTTTCACACCGCCTTCAAGGGTGACGCCGATATCGGCGTCCATCAGCAGGTGCTTGATACCCGCCACAAAATGAAAGGCGAGAGCCGATAGCAATCCCCACGCGATCAATTTCGCTAGAAAATTATCGGCTAAAGCGCTGCTAACAGCGTTAAAGCCAGCGGGCGAAGAGAGAGATTTACTCAGCGCCCAAAAAGCGAAGATCAGGCCAATGAACATGATGACACCCGTGATGCGGTGTGCGATCGATGTTAATGCTGGAAGTGGGAAATGTATCGTCGAAAGGTCTAGGTTTACGGGTCGTTTGCTATTCACGGCTTTGTACACACTCTTTTGGCCCGCTCTGCGACAAGTCGGGAATGGCCCGAGCGGGCAGTGGTTGCTGGAAGGGGCTCGGCCGTTGCCAAGTTGGGCACGACCGCTTTCCTGCTAGTGTCGCGCATCAAGGATTATAAGAACCTTAGCCCCCGCTGACAAACCGAACTAAGACGTTACTCGACCATGGTGCAAGGAATTTGCGTTTTAGTTCGGTCGATTTTGCACCGCAGCATCGCTATAGTAGATCTATCGGCAGGCGATGCGCCAAAATTTTTTGCCCAACGCAAACTGCCACGACACCATAATCATATACAAAAATTATCCAGACAAACAGTTTTGTCACAACCAAACTAGCGTTTAGGCTAATTGACATTTAGTCTCGCGCTTCTATAGTGGGCGAGCCTTTTCGCCGGCGCGGTATGCGAAATATCGACGTAACGTGACGTCCCAACCCGAACTCGAAAGGAGGCCACTATGGCTGACAGGAAAGCAACATTAACGGTAGACGGCCTAGATAAGCCTATCGAGCTACCTATTTACTCCGGCACGCAAGGCCCTGACGTCATTGACGTTCGTGGCCTAGGTGCAGAAGGCCTGTTTACCTATGACCCCGGCTTTATGGCCACCTCTTCCTGCCAGTCTGCCATTACCTATATCGATGGTGGTAAGGGTGTTCTGCTGCATCGCGGCTACCCTATCGGACAGCTGGCTAAAGAGTCTAATTTTGTTGAAGTTTGCTACACTCTACTGTTTGGCGATCTACCCAATGACGAGCAGTTCGCTGACTTTGAGTCACGAATTCGCAATCACACAATGGTTCACGACCAAATCAATAACTTCTTTAAGGGATTTCGTCGTGACGCTCACCCCATGTCGATCCTATGCGGTGTTGTCGGCGGCTTAGCCGCGTTCTATCACGACCACATGGACACCACAAAAGAAGAAGATCGCGTGATCAGCGCTGTTCGACTCATCGCTAAAATGCCGACCATTGCGGCAATGTCTTACAAGTACAACGTTGGCCAACCTTTTAACTATCCGCGCAATGACCTGAATTATGCAGAGAACTTCCTCTACATGATGTTCAGCACACCGTGCGATGAGTACGAGGTCAACCCGGTATACGCCAAGGCGATGGACCGTATCTTCATGCTCCACGCCGATCACGAACAAAACGCATCCACGTCTACCGTTCGCCTTGCTGGCTCTACCGGTGCCAACCCATTTGCCTGCATCAGCGCTGGCATTGCCGCTCTTTGGGGCCCAGCTCACGGCGGTGCCAACGAAGCCGTACTAAAGATGCTCGACGAAATCGGTGATGATTCAGAAGAAAACATCCAGCGTTTTGTCGATAAGGCAAAAGACAAGGACGATCCGTTCAAACTGATGGGCTTTGGTCACCGAGTTTATCGCAACTTTGACCCGCGCGCCAAAGTGATGAAAGAGACCTGCGACGAAGTCTTAGCCGAACTCGGTATGGCGGATGACCCACAGCTCAAAATCGCCAAGCGCCTTGAGCAAATCGCGCTGGAAGACGACTACTTCATCGAGCGTAAGCTTTACCCCAACGTCGACTTCTACTCTGGTATCATCCTGAAAGCGATGGGCATCCCGACCAACATGTTTACCGTGATTTTTGCGGTATCGCGCACGATTGGTTGGATCTCTCACTGGAATGAAATGCTCAGCGATAGTTACAAAATTGGTCGCCCACGTCAGCTTTACATCGGTCACGAGCAGCGTGACTATCCACAAAAGTAAACCTAAGATAGCGGCCGTTAGCCGACTTGATGACAAAGGCCACCTTCGGGTGGCCTTTTGCGTATGCTACAAAGATACCGTCACCCTCAATAAAAGGATCCAGCAATGCGCACTATATCCACCGTCGCTTTTATCGGCTTAGGCGTTATGGGCTATCCGATGGCAGGCCACCTCGCCCGCCAAGGACTGACCACCCGTGTTTATAACCGTACTGCCAACAAAGCGGAAACCTGGGTAAATGAGTACGGCGGTAGCGCTCACTCAACGCCACAAGAGGCAGCCAAAGGCGCTGATCTCGTGCTCATTTGTGTGGGCAACGACGATGACGTTCGTGAGGTAACCACCGGTAGCGAAGGCGTACTTCAGAGCATGAAAAGCGGGAGTATCTTGATTGATCACACCACCGCGTCCGCCGATCTTGCGTTAGAGCTCGATGCAGCCTGCCGTGAGCAAGAGGTTGGGTTTATCGATGCGCCAGTCTCAGGCGGCCAACAAGGTGCAGAAAATGGCGCGCTGACCATTATGTGCGGTGGCGAAAAAGCCCACTTTGAACACGTTCATCCCGTGCTGGATTTATACGCGCGCGCTGTGACGCTAATGGGCGCGGCCAGCAGCGGGCAACTCACCAAGATGGTCAACCAAATTTGTATCGCCGGTTTGGTACAAGGGCTTGCTGAAGGCTTGCACTTTGCTGAACAAGCAGGGCTCGACCAACAGCAAGTCATCGATGTTATCGCCAAAGGCGCGGCTGGTTCTTGGCAGATGGAGAATCGCCACAAAACGATGATTGCGGATGAGTACGCGCATGGCTTTGCGGTTAACTGGATGCGCAAAGACTTGGATATTTGCTTAACACAGGCGCGCCGCTTAGACGCAACCCTTCCGGTTACCGCGTTGGTTGATCAGTTTTACGCGGATGTGCAACGAACAGGCGGAGGGCGCTGGGATACATCGTCGCTCTTGAAGCGCCTACGTAAGGTCGATTAACCCTTGACTTTTTGGCCTTACCATCCTGAACAGGGTTTTCCACACCTTCTGTGGATAACCCTGTTTATAACCACTAGAAAACGTCTCAAAAGCGCCATTATCAGCGGGCTGACCTTAAATTGGTTATTTTTTAACCTACCTTAAACTACTGTTTTTAAAGGATTTTAATAAGCGCAGCTATTTTTATACCAAAATTCAGACCATTATGCACAACCCCTCCGCAAGAACAGCGAAAGTGGACAAGTCAAGTCTAAAATGGCGTTAAAAATGTGTTTTTTCGCGATTTATAGCCACAAAAAAAACATGCACCCGCAGTTGCGAGTAACACGGAAAAGACAAAAAATTAGCTATGCATTATGCACAAACGAAGTGAGTAAGCACACAGTAATGCAAAATAAAGAATGGCGTCCCATAGGGGGTTCGAACCCCTGTTACCGCCGTGAAAGGGCGGTGTCCTAGACCACTAGACGAATGGGACGTAGCACACAATGACAGAAAGCATTATCGATATGTTTGGTGGAGCCTAGCGGGATCGAACCGCTGACCTCAACACTGCCAGTGTTGCGCTCTCCCAGCTGAGCTAAGGCCCCACGTGTCGTGAAGACGGAGCGTATAATAATGATTACGCCCCGTTTCGTCAACCACTTCCGACATTATCGTTTTCGTTACAGTTCCTGAAACTCCTTTTCAAAGCGCTTGGCTTGCTTTTTCGACACGCCCCCCAACACCTCAATGGCATGACGCAAACGCGCGCGCGTCATGTCCGAGCCGAGAATAACCATCGCATCCATTACCGACGTACTGGTTGCGCTACCGGTAATGGCGATAAACACCGGCGCTAAAAATGCTTTCATTTTTAAATCAAAGTACTCGGCAAGCGCTTTGACTTCTTCGAGTAAGGCCTCTTTGTGCCATGCTGGGACCGCTTCAAAGCGCCACGTTAAAAATTGCAGCAGCTTGACGAGCGCCTCTTTCTCCAGCTTCACCGAATCAAAAGCGGTTTCATTGATGGCCGGTAGCCCGGAAAAGAAGTGACCTGCTAGCGGCGCTACTTGCGACAAGGTCTCAACGCGAGGTCTCACTTGCGGCAAAATTTGGCGCACGTACGCCTCATTGAACGCCCAGTCACGTAGCGCTTGCAAAAAAGCCTCGTCATCGAGATCTTCGCGAATATAGAGACCGTTCAGCCACGTCAATTTTTCCAGATCAAACACTGGGCCACCCAATGACACTCGCTGGACATCAAATGCCGCCATCATTTCATCGAGAGAAAACTTCTCTCGCTCATCGGGCATAGACCAGCCCATACGCCCAAGATAATTCGTTACTGCCTCAGGCAAAAACCCCATCCGGCGATAATAGTTAATCGATGTCGGGTTTTTACGCTTGGAAAGTTTCGACTTATCCGGATTACGCAGCAGTGGCATATGGCAAAGCGTCGGCATTTCCCAGCCAAAGTACTCATACAACAGTTGATGCTTAGGCGCTGAGTTAATCCACTCTTCGCCACGCAGCACGTGAGTGATCCCCATTAAGTGGTCGTCGACAACGTTGGCCAGGTGATACGTCGGCATACCGTCCGACTTAAGTAAAATCTGGGCGTCTACCTGCGCCCACTCCACCTCAATACGACCACGTAGCATGTCTTGCACCACACACACACCATCCGTCGGCACCTGCATGCGCACGACATACGGCCAGCCCTCTTGCTCACGGCGACTTTTCTCATCGGCATTCAATGCTAGATCAGCAGGCTTAAGTGCCAACTGCATGCCTGCTATTTTGCGCGCCTCGCGCAACGCGTTGAGTTCCTCTGTTGTGCGGTAGCATTTAAAAGCATAGCCAGCATCAATCAATTGGTGTGCGTATTGCGCGTAAATCTCACCACGCTCGCTCTGGCGATAAGGACCGTGAGGACCACCTACATCAGGGCCTTCATCCCATTCGATGCCCAGCCAACGCAATGAATCCAAAATCATCTGCTCCGACTCCGCGGTGGAGCGAACGCGGTCGGTATCTTCAATACGTAGAATAAATTGGCCACCATGCTGGCGCGCAAAACAAAGGTTAAACAGTGCAATATAGGCTGTGCCAACGTGAGGGTCGCCCGTGGGAGACGGTGCAATGCGAGTGCGTACGGTCATGAATGCGTTCCTTAGAGTCTTACTATTGAGCGTCGCGCCATTATACGCACCCAGCGCAGCTCCAACAGCACTGCGATAAAGGAACGACAACACAGAAAAAGCGTCTTAAAAGATAGTTACGTGTTACCGCCATTGGGATGCGCGTTACGGCACAATCGCTTACCATACGTCGACGTTACAGGGAGCGGCTATAATGATTGGCAAGTGGCGTCAAAAAAACGGCACTTTGCGGCGATAAATAGCGGCTCTAACACACTAGAATTCGCATTACCTTAAATAAGGTCGTCAATTTATTCACGAGTCGTGCAGGGCTCTTCGACAGGAAAACACAATGGAATCGCTAGGCTCACGTATTAAACACCTTAGGCTACGGGCCAAGCTCAACAAAGCGGCGCTGGCACGTGAAATCGGCGTGTCAGACGTGACAGTCTCTTATTGGGAATCTGGCGCCATTAAGCAGATTGGCCATGAACGCCTCGTTGCACTTGCTGATGCTCTGGGGTGTTCGTTGGCCACCCTGCTTGAGGGTGATAACGCGCCCACCTTACCTGCGCTCAATCATACGGGACTGCTCCCTTGGAAGCAGCGCCAAGCTAAGCCGATTGACGCGGCGAGCAGTCACCTCCCGCTCAATATGCCTTGGCAGCAGCCAGCATTTATTGCCACCCCGGGGCCAAACTCACATTTTGCGCCCGTCAAAACCGGCGATCTTGCGTTGCTGGGCCCCACCGATACCTTCAAGCAGGTTGGCTATTATGTCGTCAGCCGAGACCAACAAACAGAAATTATACATTTGACCCAGCCTCCAGAGGACGACATCACGGTTCAGGCTGCCGTACTGGCTCATTGGCGACCGATTTAAGACGCATCACTCGGGTAGGTCAACACATCCACGTCATCGCGGGTGCGGCGTGACTCACTGCCAATCACTACCCGCCGCGAGTACTCCATTACCTGACCTAGGCCATGGCGGGATTGTGTCACCCACTCTCCCGCCAAATATTCACCTTCCGAGCCAATGCGCTGGCGCACTTGCAAAGGCTGAACACTCGCTTCCATTGATGCCACGCCAAGGTGATAGACTCCATCTGGGAGACCACTCCCCGGCCCTAGTGGCCCTACGCGAAAGCGTCCATCTTCCACTTGCGTTCGTTTGCGCCAGCGAACGCTGCTCTGCTCGCGCTCCACTACAATGTTGACCTGCGTGGCATCAGGTAAGTTTGTTTCACCACTGACCGTGACGCGGCGATCAGCACGCAACGCTATCGTCGTCTCCACCTTGACCGTAAGCGGGCTTGGTTCTGGCTCCGTTTTTGGCTCCTCTGACGCATTTGCGGATTGGTTGCTCGTAGATTCCGCTGCCTCCGCTGAGTCTGGCGAGTTTTTTGCGTCTTGTTGCTCTTCCTTCGAACCACTGCAGGCCGTCAGCAGTACGATCAACAAAGCAACTCCCCATCGCCCTATTCGCATTTTTCTCACTGCCGTCTCCTTTAGCTTCTGGGTACTTACCTTGCGACTCTACGCTACTGTCATGCCGTTGACGCACAACTATGCAAAAAAATCATTGAGTGCGCGTTCTACCCTCACCCAAAGCAACGATAGCCCACCAAGAACCACTGCGCTCGGCACTATGTACTCAATGGCCTCTTAAACGGCGTTTAAGTACCACAACCACTCCACCAGGAAAATACGCTCCCTTTCATCGTTATAATACGCCTGACACTCTTCATGAAATAGGCGTGAGAACATAGCCCTTAGCAGGGCGGACATACTGCCGGAAACACCGCTCACCCTCAGTGGCTACAAGCCCTAGATCGACGCCACCGTGTGGCTGGTGACGGAGGTGTAGCACAGCCTGAACGATGCGAGGGCTTTGGGACGAAGGAGAAGTATGAAGTGTGGGAGTAAGCAAGCCACTCCCATGCCATAATGCGTACCCGTTTTCAGGAGGCGGAATGGGCATTATTTTTGGTAGCCGGGAATTGATTGATGAAGCCGCCCTCCCAAGGGCACAGGTTCAGCACTTTTCGCTGTCAGGGACTGGCACATTTCCTTGCTAGTGGTCTAACGCCTTATACCTCTGATAGAGGAACATGCTATGCATTTATGCGCGAATGATCACACCACACAGCAACAGCGCAAGGCGGCAACCATAAAGGCCGCTCGTAAGCGCTACCTTGCCGCAAAACACCAGGGCAAGATGAACGTCAGCCTGAGCGCTGAAAAAGCACAGAAGCGCGCCCAGAAATCTGTTTTTCGTCTGTCTTAATATTTTAACGCCCCAACACTTACCCCCGGCCATTTGAAGTGGCCGTTACTTACCCTATCTCCGCCACCACTAGCACATCACCTTCCAGCACCTCACCACCCGGCAGCGCTTCTTCGCTTATCTCTACCAAAAAGCAACTGGGTGGAAAACGTCGACTATCCATTTCGGCCATTGCTGGGTGCTCCACACCTACCACCACCGGCCCTAAGTAATTCACTCTCATAGCTCAACCCTGTGCTTTATATCTAACGATGACATCCACCACCTATCTAAGCTTTAATACTGTAAAAATTGCCATAAAATCACAAGCACTATGAAGGAAAGCTCTAAAAATCTGCCATGATGAACGGGATAACCGTTAAGAAATGGCTGCTCGATGTCAGGCAAAAAACCATATAGAATACCGGCATGCTAGGAGGAGTAATGGATGATTGAAGCGGTAGATCTCTTTTGTGGAGCGGGTGGGCTAACGGCAGGTTTGCGACAAGCCAACGTCACGGTACGCGCAGGTTATGATATCGAAGAAAGTTGCCGTTTTGCCTACGAGCACAACAACCAAGCCCAATTCATCACGCAGGACGTTGGTGAGCTAACCGGTGATGACATCAATGGTTGGTACCAAGACCCCGATGCTATTCGCCTACTAGCAGGCTGTGCCCCTTGCCAGCCGTTTTCTACCTACAATCAGGGAAAGGACACCACGAAAGATAAAAAGTGGCCCCTACTAGGTGCGTTTGCCCGCCTGATCCAAGAGGCGCAACCCGAATTGGTCACCATGGAAAACGTACCTTCGGTCACCAAGCACGAGATATATCATGACTTCGTAGAATCCCTTAAGCAAGAAGGCTACCACGTGTGGGCGGATACGGTGGCATGCGTGAAATATGGCTTACCACAAAGCCGCCGTCGGCATGTGCTTCTGGCATCCAAACTAGGCCCGATTGAGCTAATAGACACAACCCACCAAACTCCTGTGACAGTCAAAGAAGTCATTGAAGAGCTAGAACCAGTAACAGCAGGAGCTGCAAACCCAAACGATCCACTTCATATCGCCGCATCGCTTTCAGAGCTCAATATGAAGCGCATTCGACACTCTGTGCCTGGCGGCAGCTGGAAGGACTGGCCTAAAGAGTTGGTGGCTGGCTGCCATGCAAAAAAAAGCGGAAAGACTTACCCTAGCGTTTATGGCCGAATGGAATGGGAAAAACCAAGCCCCACCATGACAACGCTTTGCTATGGCTTTGGCAATGGACGCTTTGGGCACCCGGAACAGCACCGAGCTATTACACTTCGAGAAGCGGCAATGCTGCAATCCTTTCCTGCTGAGTACCAATTCATTGCACCGGGCCAGCCATTCCACTTCCGCACAATAGGACGGATGATTGGGAATGCTGTGCCGGTAAAACTTGGAGAGGTAATTGGAGAAAGCTTCACAAGGCATATACGTAAAGCTCTCCAAGTAGTTTAAAAATTATGCCTTCTTATAGCCATCTGTACGTATGTAATGTGATATCGACCACAAAATAGCTCTCAGGTAAACCATTGTTTGGTGAGCCATAACAGGAAGAGCATCCGATGCTATATCTTGCCCACACTCTAAAAATGAATTCCTGCCATGTGCTAAGGCATTTCTTTTATCTCTAATTTCAAACAATGTATGCGAAATTTCTCTATTGCCTTTATTAGGTTGGGGGCTGTGAAAACCATATTTTTCAGCCTCTTTTTTTATCGCACGGCAGTCAATATTTCCTGAAAACAACCCTTTCTTATCATATCCAACATATACCATTGCCATGCTAATAGGATGATCATTTTCATCGAAAAGTTTATTTATATCTCCTTTAACGGCACGTCGAAAATGAGCAGCAGTAATTTTTTTTCAACTTATCACTCAAATCATGATAAGAGACCTCTTCTGCTTTAATAACTTTATGTATTGCATCAATAGCGTTAGACATTGTAGCTTCGACAAGATTATAAATTAACAAAAGCCCACTTGAGCGAAGCGTTTTTTCCAAATCACGATTAATCTTTATAAGCGGCTGAACCACTCCTGTAGCTTGATTACTGCCACCTACTCCTCCACTCACTGAAGCCAAATACTCATAATCATTATGGGAAATCAGAGATACAAATTCCGTAAGCGAGCCATTAACCACATCTGGGCAGGCGTCGCTCAGCCGGGTAATGTGTCCTTCCAGTGCCAGGGCAGCAGCGTGGTGAGCTCGTCGTCGTTGAGCGTGGGCAATGTTTCGAAGACGTACCGCAGGTACTCATAGGGTGGGAGGCCATTGGCCTTGGCGGTTTCGATCAAGCTGTAGATCGCCGCGCTGGCAT
>NZ_JAMJPJ010000026.1 GCF_023555005.1 Halomonas llamarensis
CCAAAATGCGCTTATCAGCACCGTGGCTGGGCAAGGTTTCGCCTGCCATCCGTTTGGCTTCTTCGGCGTAGAACTCGACAAACGACGCGCCGTAAGCGACTTCGCCGCGCGACTCGGCAATCGGTTTGCCCTGTTCCAGCGTCATCAGTCGGGCGAGCGCTTCTTGGTGATCCATAATGGCATCGAACCAAGCGCGTAACAGGTTGGCGCGCGCTTTGGCCGTGTGTTGACGCCACGCGGGCCAGGCGGCTTCGGCGGCGGCGACCGCCTCCAGGGTTTCCTCCGCACCAAGGTCAGGCACTTCAGCGAGCGTTTCACCGTTTTCAGGGTTGGTGACAGCAAAGCGCGTTCCACTACTACGCCACTCACCGCCGATAAAAGCGTCGGAAATAAGGACATCAGGAAGTTGATACATATAATTTTTACTCATGCTTTC
Organism: Halomonas llamarensis; assembly: GCF_023555005.1. Lineage (GTDB taxonomy): Bacteria > Pseudomonadota > Gammaproteobacteria > Pseudomonadales > Halomonadaceae > Vreelandella > Vreelandella llamarensis. The sequence continues at coordinate 437 of NZ_JAMJPJ010000026.1, forward strand.
GAGATTAGGGCATAAAAGATAAATCGGTATACATTAACGTTAGCTTTCAGGCCCCATAAGGTGCTTAACCTGAAGGTATTCTGCCATCCCCCAGGGACCCAGCTCACGGCCAATACCACTAATCCCAAAGCCGCCCCAACTGGCTTCTGGCAGGACGAGCTGTTCGGTGTTGTACCAGACGCTACCCGCACGCAGCCGTTGACCAACGCGACGGGCACGCTCGACATCCCCGGCGATTACCGTGGCCGCCAGGCCGAATGGGCTGGCGTTAGCCAGCTCGACGGCTTGCTCATCGTTACTCACACTGCGCCCACATAGCACAGGGCCGAAAATCTCTTCCTGCCATAATGGGCTTTCGACAGGTACGTCGCGAAATAACGTCGGGGCCACAAACTCACCCTGCTCGGGCAGCTGACGGTGATCGCTATCGCGCACCGCCACCAGTGCGTCTTTTCGGGCAAGCTCAAGATATTCCTCGACCACTTTCCGCTGCTTGGCGCTGGTCATTGGCCCCATGTCCGTATCCTCTGCCAGCGGATCCCCCAGCCGGATAGCATCCATTCTTTGACCTAGCGCGTCGTAAAGGGCATCGGCCAGCGAGTCATGCACGATAAGGCGCGAGGTTGCCGAACACACCTGCCCGGAATTAAAGAAGATACCGGCCATTACCCAATCGGCAGCCTGGTCAACGTCGGCATCACTGAGCACCAGAACGGGCGATTTGCCCCCCAGCTCCAGCGACACATTGCGGACACCCTGGGCGGCGGCATGCATTACCTTTTCCCCCACGGCGTTACTACCGGTGAAGGAAAGCTTATCGACATCAGGATGAGTCGTTAGTGGCGCTCCAACATGCTCGCCATCGCCATGCACCAGGTTAAAAACGCCCGGCGGCAGTTCCACTTCCTCGGCGATTTCAGCCAGCGCCTGCTCGGGTAGCGGCGTCACTTCCGAGGGTTTAAATACCACCGTACAGCCCGCTGCCAGAGCCGGTGCAATCTTCCAGGCACTGGTCACCAATGGAAAGTTCCAAGGAGAAATCAGCCCCACCACGCCCGCGGGGTCTTCGAATGTTTGAACCCGAACGCCCTCCATGCTGTGTGACACACTACGCCCTTGACCCGCTTCCAGCTCATGGGCCAATCCGGCGTAGTAGCGATAGCAAGCAATCGCATCGTCGAGATCAATGGCCGTCTCAGCAAGCGCCTTGCCGTTATTGCGTGATGAAAGGCGCATTAACGACTCACGACGTGCTGCTAGCGCATCAGCGAACGCCGACAAATACTCGCCTCGACGACCCCCGCCCAGCGCTTGCCACTCTGGCAAAGCACGCCGAGCAGCAGCCACCGCCGCCGCGACATCAGCCGGATCCCCGACCGTGACCTCAGCAATGACTTCCTGACGATAGGGATCAGTAACAGCCAGTCGCGCTTGGCCGTGACTTTCCACCCAACGGTTATAGATGAAGTGTTGTGTGAGTTGTTGCAAGAGAGGTTCCTCTCGATAGAAATCAATGGGAGTCGAGCAAGCGATGCGTCTCGGGCTGAACTGCTTCGTGCCAGGCGAAGGCATCGATCTCGACCAGAACCGGCCCGTTCAACGGTCTGTTGTTCAGCACAGACGCCAGCTCGTTCGGGGCTTTAACGCGCTTAGCCATACATCCGAAGCCAGCGGCCAGCATTTGAAAATCCGGGGCCTGAATATCCACCCCAAGACGACGCACACCGGCGCCGTCCATAAAGCGGCGAATTTCTTCATACCCCTGATTGTGCCAAAGCACCACGACCACAGGCAGTGACTCTTCTACCGCGCAGGCCAATTCAGAAAGCGTAAACATGATGCCGCCGTCACCCACCAGCGCTACGACCGGCAACTCAGCACGCCCTAAGCTTGCCCCCATGGCGGCGGGCAAGCCGTAGCCCAACGTGCCATAGCCGGTGGACGCATTGAAAAAACGCCTTGGCGCCGGTTGGGAAACGAGATGATTGGCGGCGTAGGTGGTCGCGCAGGAATCGCCCACCAAGATAGCGTCGGGTAAGCTTTCACCCAGCACCTCAAACAGCGGCACATAAGGGGCGAATGCTGGATCTTTCTCCACCTCAAGCGCCTGCCAGGCCGCTGTCACCCGCGCCTCACCATCCCGCTGTCGGGGCAACTCGACACAGCGTGCCGCCAGGGATTGAAGGGTTAGCCCGGCATCCGCCACTATTGCCAGTTCGGCAAACTGGTTGCGCGCCAGTTGCTCGGCGTCGATATCCACCCGGATCAGGCGCCCCGTAAGCGCAAAGCCATCGTCAAAGACCACATCGTAGTCGGTCTCGCCCAACTCGGTGCCAATGGCCAAGATTACGTCGGCCTCCCTCGCCAACTCGCGTACGGGCGGCAGGGAAACATTGGCGCCCAAATCGAGAGGATGATGGCGGCCCAACAGCCCTTTGGCATTGATGGTCGTGACCGTCGGGGCATCTAGCGCCTCCACCAGCGTGCGCGCCGCATCAGGCGCTGGTACACAGCCACCCCCCAGCAATACCAGTGGACGACTTGCCGCTGAAAGCCACTCCATTGCCGTATCCAGCGCCGTAGGGTCGGGGGCTGGCTTGGCCATCGCAGTGCGCTGCCAGTGAGCTGGCTCAGCGACCGGTGCATTGAACAGGTCAATCGGAATTTCAATATGCACGGGCCCCGGCCGAGCACTTTCGAACACGGCAAAGGCCCGGGCCAGTGCATCGGGAAGCCCGTCGGGCGTTGCCAGCGTGTAGCTGAAGCGCGATAGGCCTGCCGTCAGCTGTTGCTGGCTAGGTAGCTCGTGAAGACGACCCTGACCGCGACCCAAGGTATCGCGGCGATTGACGCTGGAAATCACCAGCATGGGGATGGAGTCAGCCAATGCTTGCCCCATGGCCGTGGCAATATTGGTCATGCCGGGGCCGGTAATAATGAAACAGACGCCCGGCTGCCCGGTCGCCCGGGCATAACCGTCGGCCATAAACCCCGCGCCCTGTTCGTGGCGCGGTGTAATATGGCGGATCCCGCCTGAATCGCCTCCATCAAGCCCCCGGTAAAGCTCTACGGTATGCACACCGGGGATGCCGAAGACGGTATCTACCCCATAGGTATCGCGCAGCAAGCGAATAAGCAGTTCTGCACAGGTCATCGTTGCGTTTTTCATCCTACTAACCAGTGAGCCATGACCACGATGATCGGCAACGTGATGGCGGTGCGGATCAAGAAGATAACGACCAGCTCCCAAAGTTTCAGCGGAATCTTCGACTTGAGCAGCAACGCGCCTATTTCAGACATGTAAACCAATTGGGTCAGCGATAGGCAGGCGATGACAAAACGCGTCAGCTCGCTTTCGATATTGCTGGCTAACACGGCTGGCAGGAACATATCGGCAAAGCCGACCAGGGTGGCGGGTGCTGCAGCCTCAGCTTCAGGCAGCCCCATCCATTCCAGCACGGGCACCATGGGCATCGACAACCACGTAAAGATGGGGGTGAACTCTGCCAGGATAAGTGCCACGGTGCCGATGGCGATAACCAGCGGCAACAGGCCGAAGAAAATATCCGCAACGTTGTACAGCGCAATGCGCACTAACTGACGAGGGCCCGGTGCCTTTTCGGCACGCGCCACTGCCATTCCCAAGCTATAGCGTAATAGGCCTTGTTTACCGGTACGTTCTTCCTGCAATTGACAGCCGACCGGCGGGTAGTAGCTATTCGACTTGAGTGATAACGGCGGTAACCGAGGCACGATCACTGCTGCGACAAGCCCTGCCACAACGACCGTGAGGTAGAAAGGCACGAAGAGGTGATTGATACCGATGAAGCTGGTCACCAGGATCGCAAACGCAATCGACACGATGGAGAAATTGGTCGCGATGGATGCCGCTTCGCGGCAGTTGTAAAAGCCCTTTTCATACTGCTGAGTCGTGATCAGCACTCCGACAGTACCTGAGCCCATCCAGGACGCCGTGGCATCAATAGCACTGCGTCCCGGTAAGCCAAAAATCCACCTAAAGGGCGTGCGCAAAAGGCTCCCAATAAACTCCATAAAGCCGAAGTCGACCAAAAAGGGCAACAAAATGGCAGCGAAGAAGAAAAAGGTCAGCAACACAGGTGCCAGATCGTTGAGCATCACTCCGCCTGTGTAGGAAGCGATGGCAAATTCAGGGCCAAACTGGAAGTAGGTCATCAGCGCGAAAATCGCCCCGAGCCCACGCATGGTGACCCACACTGGCGCCACATCGAAAAGCTCCCCCAGCGCGCTATCCTGCGCCCAATGCGGCTTGGTGACCTTCACATAGGCCGTTATCACCAGCGACAGGCACAGCACAGCGGTGGCAATCGCTGGCAGCGCATCGCCTAAAAGCGTCTGAAGACTATCAGCGGCTAGCCCCATGCCAATATTGATGGTGTCATCAAAAGAGAACGGCACCAGAAACAGTAAGACGCCGATGATTGACGGCACGAGAAACTTGATCAGGCCGTGACGCGAGAGCGGAGCCCCTTCATTCGCGATATCATCAGAGCTATCAAGGGAAGAAGGCATTGGTTACCTCGGAATAAGTTGTCATTGTCATGGAGATAGTGATCGACCACGTTCGAAACCGATATGCTTGGCACTCGATACGTGGTAATTAGTCGCGACGCATAACGCCCGGCAAAATGCACAGCATTTCATAGAGCAAGGTGGCGCCTACAAGGGCAGTATTGCCGCTCTGGTCGTAGGGTGGCGAAACTTCAACCAGATCGCCGCCGACAATATTGAGCCCCGCTGCGCCACGAAGAATCTCAAGACCCTGCTGCGCGGTTAGGCCGCCCATTTCTACGGTGCCAGTGCCTGGAGCAACGGAGGGGTCCAGCGCATCAATATCAAAAGAGATGTAAACGGGCCTATCGCCCATCTGTTCACGCACTTCTGCCATCAGGGGGGCGAGCGACTGGTACCAACACTGCTCGGCCTGAACGACACGAAAGCCCTGGTCACGACACCAGTCGAAATCTTCTGCCGCATAGCCAGTACCCCGGAGTCCAATCTGAACCACGCGTTGACTATCCAGTAGACCCTCTTCCTGTGCGCGTCGGAACGGGCAACCATGCGCCACTTCCTCACCGAACATCGTGTCGTTGATATCGGCATGGGCATCAATATGAATCAAGCCAACCGGGCCATGCTTGTTGGCAATAGCGCGTAGCACTGGCCAGGTCAGGGTGTGCTCACCCCCCAGTGTTAACGGTACGCAATCGTGCGCCAATACTTGATCGTAGAAGCCGGAGATGATGTCCAGGTTCTTGGGCAGGTTGAAGGTATTGATCGGCACGTCGCCGATGTCGGCAACCTGAAGGCTATCGAAGGGGGCGGCACGCGTGGCCATGTTGTAGGGACGCAACATCCGTGACTCATCACGAATCTGTCGCGGTCCCAGACGCGTGCCAGGGCGATTAGACGTGCCAATATCCATCGGGATACCAATGAAAGCAGCATCTAGCCCCTTGGCGCCTTCTTGAGTCGGCAAGCGCATCATCGTGGCAGGACCACCAAATCTGGGCATGTCATTGCCACCCAGTGGCTGGTTGAAGCGAGTCATGAACAGCTCCTATTGTTGTCAGGCGTCCTGCCGTGTTCGACAGGACTCCCTGACCTATTGCAGGAATCATGCCAAGCCGTAGAATGCGCAATTCAGGGGAAAATGATTCATTAATGGATCGTTTAGCGGCTCTATTTGATACAATAGTGAATCGTCGATACAAAAATGGATCACTGAGTTACCCATGAGCACCATTGATCACCTCGTTCTAGGTACTATCATCGATACCGCCCATGATCACTTTTTTGTGGTCACAGCCGACGGAACGATTGACTATGTAAGCCCCAGCGCAGCGGCGGTCTACGGCATCTCTTGCGAGGAGCTGCGCGCTAGCAATGTGCAACGTCTCGAAGTCGACGGGGTATTGAATCCCTCCATTAGCATGGAAGTGATGCGCACCGGGCAGCCAGCGCAACTCATCCAGCGAACCGCCACCGGGCGCCGCGTTATTGCTCAAGCTCACCCGGTCTTCGAGAATGGAAAACTGGTGGCCGTGGTCAGTCGCTCAATGGACCTCACTGATCTGCAGCTGTTGCAGCAGGAATACGCGTTTCTTCAACAACGTTTTAGCGAACACCTAAAGCGCAGTCAGGAACATGAGCAGGGAGATTTGTCGCTAGAGAGCGAGCTAAGCGAACTACAAATAAAAAGCCCCTTGATGCGTGAGATAGCCTTGCTGCTCAAGCGCGTCGCCCCCACCGATGCAACGGTGATGATGCTGGGCGAGTCTGGCGTCGGAAAGACCGCTTTCGCACGACAACTTCACCACTGGAGCGCCAGAAACGCGGGAGCCTTTGTCGATGTCAATTGCGCTGCCATACCTGAAAGCCTGTTCGAGGCCGAGATGTTCGGTTATCGATCTGGCGCATTCAGCGGTGCCGCCCCCGGCGGGCGCGTTGGTCTCATTGAGCAGGCAGCAGGCGGTACACTATTTCTTGATGAGATTGGCGAGCTCCCGCTGGCCATGCAAACCAAACTGCTGAAGGCCATTCAGGATGGGCGTATTGCACGCCTGGGTGAAAACCTGTCACGACAGGTTGATTTTCGCTTGGTCGTTGCCACCAATCGCAACCTCATGAAACGGGTTGAAGAAGGGACCTTTCGCCTTGATCTGTACTACCGGCTGAATGTGATTCCCGTCACGTTACCTCCTCTTCGTGAGCGTCGCGAGGACATCCCCGAACTGGTGAACCGCCAACTTGAAAGGCTGAACCGCCGGTATGGCCAGGAAAAGCTTCTCGCTCGCACGGTATGGCGGCCGCTAATGCGCCACGAGTGGCCAGGTAATGTGCGGGAATTGGAGAACTGGCTCGAACGGGCTTGGTTATCTTGCAATGACGTCATTCACGCCGACGTCCCCGGTTTGACTCACGCCGGTACAGCAGAGCCGCAAGCGCCTAACCATGCCGAGCACCCATCGAAGGCGACTGACGTGTCGACAATCGGCGTGGGTGAAGGTCTCAAGGATGCAACCAATCGCATAGAACGCAGCATTCTTGCTGAATTATGCGAGGCATTACCCTCTACCTATGCCATCGCGAAGCGGTTGGATATTAGTCAACCTAGCGTTGTAAGAAAGCTCAAACACCATCAGTTACGGGTTAAAAACACCACTTAAAACGTTTTGATCTGCTTGCCGCTATTCCATGCGGCTCACCGCATCCGCCATGGCCTGCATGATCTAAAGCTGGGCAGAGAGCGCCTGAATAAGGTCGCCACCTATGGTAGCGCCGCCCTGCTCAGCGCCCTGACCCTTGTCGGATTCGCTATCGGCATCCTGTAGCCATTCACTCTCCCAGCCTACGGACCTAAAACCCAACAGGCTAATCGCTCTTTGTGGTGATCAACAACTGCCCAACTGGTGCGTAGCGACTCATCTCGGTTGCTCTACACGCGGTATTTGCGTTTCATAAATGAAGGATAACCGTATCAATGTTGGGATTCCTGCAGGGATTTTCCTATGGCCTCTTCATGACCTGCCTGCCCTGGCTACTGGTCGGCCTCTACAATCCCGCCCTCGCGCTTCCGGCCGCGTCTCCGGGACGGCTGCAGGTCATCGCTCGCTATTGCTTAGTGGTTCCCTTCATCAGCATGCTGCTGTGGCTAACCTCGTTATGGGGTGGTTTCAGCCCCAGCCTGCTTGGCTGGCTAGCTGGCATCGTCGCGATTCCCGTGGCGCTGCCTGTCGAGCGCACACTGCGTGGCTGGCTAGCCCGCCGCCGTGAACGTCGCCAAAATGCCCAAAGAGACGCCGAGGCACGTAAACGCCGTGCTCAGGAGGAGCGCAACGCTCATGAAGCGGGGGTTTTGGTGCTTGACCCAACAAGGCCGCCCGAGGGCGCCAATGACCTTGTGTTAGCCATATGCCGAGCCAAGCAGCGCCTGTTGGCGGTTAACCGCCCTGACCTAGCCACCCTCGCTGACCGCCTTTATAGCCGTTATCGTCATGTCATGGACGTGCTAAGTAGCCGATTTCACACTGGCGAGCTGGCCTTTGAGCGCTCGCAAGGCTTAGTCACTCAGGTCTGTTTCGGCGCGGTGGATACGCTAACGACCATGGCGTCCCAGGCGCGAGGAGTGGTGAGTGTGGACGGCAACTACGTGCGAGATCGTTTGGCCCGAGAGAGCAAGCGATTGAACGATGAGGAGCGAGCCGCCCTGATGCGGCGCCTGGATTTGCTAGTGGAGACCGAAAACCGGCTAAATGAACTCTCTGCCCGCATCGAATCCGCCCTTACCGTGCTCGACGATACCGCTGTTTCCATGGCACGCATCGAGACGGCCCGCCCACAGGCGTCTGTTACCACCGAGAAGGCATTGGAGGACCTGCGCCGCTTCGTCGAAGGCGCGGATCGTTATGCGCGCAAAGATTAATCCGGCTCTAATACACTTTGGAGATATCCATGGCTCAGCCATCCGATGACAAACATCGCCTTTCCCTACCGCCGGTGGACGAGATCGCCAGCCAGCTAGGGGCTAACCAGGCCGATTCGACCGACCCTGATGACCGTGACAGCGACCCTGAGCTTGAGGCAATAGCCGACCGCTTCGTCGAAGATATCCTTGCCGAGGGTAACGAGGCGTCGGTGGTTCGCCAGCGCCGGGCCGTGGACGAGATGGGGCTTGAATTGCAGCAGCAGGCCGCCCATCGCAGTGCCATGCTACAGACGCCGCTGCGCCAGTTGGCTCACCAGGGCGACGAAGGCGGGCCGGTGGCCAAGGCGCTGACCGACCTTCGCGGGCGCATGGAAGGGCTCGACCCTGCTCGCCATCGTTTAGCGCCGAATGCCTTAGACCGAATCCTGACGATCATTCCCGGCCTCGACAGCCGCCTGCAGCGCTACTTCCGTAAGTTCGAGAATGCCCAACAGGCTCTAGACGCAATCATCGAGGATTTGGAGAGCGGTCGCGACATGCTCCACCGTGACAACCTCACCCTCAGCGATGACCAGCAGGCTTTACATAAAATCCTGGGCGAGTTGAACCGCCAAATTACGTTAGGCCGTTTGATTGATCGCCGCTTACAAGACGAGATCGCCGCGCGCGATGGCGATGACCCGCGGCGTCATTTCCTTGAGGAAGAGCTTCTCTTTCCCCTACGTCAGCGCATCGTCGACCTCCAGCAGCAACTGGCGGTAAGTCAGCAAGGCGTGCTGGCACTAGAGGTTATCATCCGTAACAATCGGGAATTGATGCGCGGGGTGGACAGGGCCATTAATGTCACCGTCTCGGCCCTTACTGTCGCGGTCACCGTGGCCATGGCGATGGGCAATCAACGCCTGGTGCTAGATCGCATCGAAGCGCTCAACTCCACCACATCACAGATGATTGGCGGTACCGCAAAAACGCTACGCCAGCAAGGCGTAGACATCCAGAAACGGGCATCTTCGGCGATGCTCGACATGCAAATGCTTGAGGAAGCCTTCGGCGAGGTGATGGGCGCCATTGATGATCTCTCGACTTACCGTCAAGAAGCCCTGCCCCAACTGGATGAGCAGATCGACCGCTTGGCAACCTTGTCTAAACAGGGGAGCGCGTCTATTGATCACCTCCAAGAAGGCAGCGAGTCACCACCATAAAACCAGAAGTATATGTTGGCTTCACATTGAACAGTGCAGCTTACTCAACATTAGACAAAACTTAAGGACTTAGTATGCATAAGAAAACGACAGCATTTCCTATTATTCACGCTACGCTGGCATCGCTGCTGATGGCGGTAGCAATGCCCGTGCTAGCGCATGAAGACATCATAAACACCTTACCTGGAGACGGGGCCACCTTACAGAATTCCCCTGAGAAGATTGGCGTCGAGTTCGATGGCGTGATGCGTATTACCCAGTTTGAGGTGACAGGCCCTGACGGTTCGGTTCGCCTTGATAATCAGTCGGGCAGTGAACTCAGCGAGCGCTACTTCGTAAAGCCGGAAGAAGCACTTTCATCGGGTGACTACCAGGTGAACTGGCGTGGCCTGTCAGATGACGGACACATGATGTCCGACGGTTTCACCTTCTCGATCGAGCCCTAAGCCGTGGCTTGGTGGTCAGCCATAAGTGGCCTTGAGACCTGGACCATGGCAATGATTCTGGCTGCGGCCGGATTCTACCTCAGTGCCTTGGTCGCATCGGGGGCCGTGCTGTTTCGCTTGGCCTTCCCACTGCTCCCTGATCGTGAGCGAAGACGTGTCGCCCGCATGGGTGTCCTCGCTGCCTGGGTGGGCATCATTCTTGTTCTGCTTCAGTGGCCGTTGCAAGCAGGGTACCTTGGCGGCGGCAATGTAGCTGCCGCGACCGACCCAGTACTGCTCAACATCGTGTTCGAGAGCTCGCCGGGGACTCGCTTGATCTTATCTGTGACTGGCTTGCTGCTGGTCCAGGCAATTCAGCTCAATGGCTTAGCTCTTAGCAAGGGCCTAAGCCTCGCGGGCATGCTGCTGGTGATGCTGGCATTCACTCAGGTGGGGCATACCGTGAACGCCCCACGCGCCGTGTTGGGGGGCTTACTAATTCTGCACTTGATAGCGGCGGCATTCTGGGTGGCCTCGCTTTGGCCGCTGTTCCGCCTAGTGGGAAGGCATCACGACCGAGCCTATACCGGCCGCATCCTGACCCGCTTCGGGCAGATCGCGAAGGGTGGAGTTGGCTTGTTGGTACTGGCGGGCGTCGCGTTGGCCACGCTGATAACGGGCGGTCTCACGCCACTACTCACTACGGCCTATGGGCAGTTGTTGATCGGTAAGGTACTGATCGTCGGGGCACTGATGTTGTTTGCTGCCGCTAACAAGTGGCGATTGGTACCGGCCTTTGAGCGCGGCGAAGCAACCGCCCCGCGCCGTTTACAGCACAGTATTGCGTTGGAGATGGTGCTGGTCGCGATTATCTTGCTGATCACGGCGATTTTGACAACGGCGACATCACCGAACGGGTGAGTGTGGTACCTCTATTTGGACAATAGTTCGGACAGTTTCATAACGCAATAGCGCCGTAGTGACACATCTCCTCAAAGTCGGGCCGGGATAACTACTTGATCAACTGCACCAACCCATGCCGCACGTACCACACCTGCTCGGCCTGGGCGGTGGTGTCTTGGGTGAACCAGCCATTGAGGTCACGCAGGCGGCGCTGCTCGGGTTGCATGGGCACAATACCCCGGCCAACTTCATTGGCAATAATCATCAACGGCGCCTTTAGTTCGTCAGCACGCTGGCAGAGCCGTGTCATATCGCCCTGCCACTGTTGGCGCAGGGCATCGTTTTCCGCGTTTGCTAAAGTGGCTTCGAGCCACTCAAGCACGCCGGTTATCACCAGCGGGGTGTCGGCGACGAACGTTTGCAGGCACGCAGCCAGCCGCTGACCCGGTGCTAGCCGATGCCATACGGCGTCGGGAAAGCGAGCCGTTACGGCGTCGCGTTTTCCTGCGCAGGCACCGCCGATGAAGAGCTGCATTGCCAATCTCCTTTGCCATTCGCATCGGTATGATAAATGAGCGTCCAGCGCCGACCTTGGGCCTGGCTCACTGAACCGTCCCAGAAGTGAAGGGTTTCAAAACGGCGGCGCAGCTCGCGAATCACGCCGCCGTGGGTAACGGTTAGGATCTTACCGTGGCTGCCCTGCCGGGCATTGACGGCCACATCCTGCAGCCAGGCTTCCAGGCGCGCGCGCAGTTGAGCCGCCGATTCGCCGCCGGGGATTTGCAGCTCGCCGACGCTGTCGATCCAGGCGCGGTAGTGGGGCAAATCTTTTAGCTCGTCGTAGACCTTGCCTTCGTACTCGCCAAAATCGAGTTCGCGCAGACGCGGCTCAAGCGCAACCGGCACGCCCTCTTTCGCCGCCTGAATCCACTCAAGCGTCTGTTGGCAGCGGTTTAAGTCGCTTGAGTAGATGGCATCAAAACGCTCATCCACCACTGCGTCGCGCAGGGCAATCAGTCCCTCTTCCGCCTCAGGAAACAGCAGTCCAATATCGCGCTGGCCCTGATAACGGCGCGCTAGATTCCAGGCGGTGATACCGTGGCGAACTGCCACCAACTCCACACTAAGATCAGTAGCCAAAGCTCTCCTCCTTCGATGGTGGCACCGACCATGTCACCGTTGATGCCGTTAAACAGGCGCAGCATAAGCCAGCGCATCAGTCCCACAAAAACGCAGACCGCAAGCAGCATCACCACTAGCGTGGGTGCCAGCAGGGCTATCACCGCGATCGGTACCAGCGCCAGCGCTACATCCTGGCCGCTGAGCGACTGCTGCCAGCTCCAGGCCAGGCCCTTCGGCTGGGCGCAGGGGGTCAGCGCCAGCAAGGCCACACCCGCCCAACGCCCGAGCGCGGGCACCACCAGCAGCCACCAGAGCGGCGCTTGATAGGTGAGCAATGCCCACAGCAGCACGCCCTTCCAGGCAAGCAGAAACACCAGCGCCAGCATGCCGAAACTGCCGATTTGCGGGTCTTTCATGATCTCCCAGCGGCGCGTCAGCGGCTGATTGCTGCCCAGCGCATCGGCGATATCCATGACGCCATCCAGATGCAAGCCACCGGAAAGCGCAACCCAAAGGCTAAGCAGCGCCAGCGCGGTGATCGGCGTGGGCACGTTTTGCATGGCGAATGCCAACAGCACCAACACGCTGCCGATGAGCAAGCCGACCAAGGGGTAGGCACGCACCGCCCAGCGCCGGGTTGCAGGCGTCCAGGGACAAGCGACAGGAATCGGGATTCGGGTCAAAAACTGTAGCGCGAGCAAGAGACCGAACAGAATATTTTTCACCGCACCTTCATTCACAGCGCCCTCTTTCACCACATCTCTTTTCACAGAACCTTCCCGTCGTTTTTCCATTCGATGGCACAGCCTGCGACCACTTCCAGCACCGAGTCCGCCTCTGCCGCTAGCCAGCGGTGGGTACGCTGAAGAAAGGCCAGGTAGCGCCAGGTTTCGGCATCAACGGGCGGTAGCGTTTCGTTGATATCGTTAGAGACAACCACTAGATGCACGTTGCGCGCCCGGGCACCAGCAAGGGTATTGGCCAACAGCGCCAGGCCCTCGTCTTCGCTAAGCTCACTGGCATACAGCACCTGGCTGGCCCAGAGGGTCAAGCAATCCAGCAGCACGGCACCGCCTTCTGGCACGCTGGCAATCGCTTGATCAATGGCCAGCGGCGCTTCCAACGTTAGCCACTGCACGCCCCTGGATTGCCGATGGCGAGCAACACGCGCCGCCATCTCGTCGTCGTACACGTCTGCGGTGGCCAAATAGTAACAGGGTGAATTGGCCGCCGCGCCAAGCACCCGCTGCTCGGCGATATCGCTTTTACCGGAACGCGCCCCGCCGCTAACGAAGACAATCATGCCGTACCTTCATGCAGTACCTTCATGCAGTACCCTTCTCAATACATTCAAAAACCGCTGATTGTCAGACTTGTCGCGCAGCGCTACGCGTAGCCAATCGCCATCAAGCCCGGCAAAATTATGGGTATGGCGCACCAATATGCCTTGGTGCAGCAGCCGCTCAAATAACCCATCGCTGGAGAGGCCTGCAGCACGCTGCTCGGCGCCAGGGCGGATAAGGAAAAAGCAGGCCTGGCTGGGCACAACGTCCACCCCCAACTCGGTAAGCGCTTGGCTCATACGTGGTCGCTCGCTGGCCAACCAACGCTGGGTGCGCCGGGTAAAGGCATCATCCGCCAGTAGCGGCGCCACCAGCTCAGCCGCCAAGTGATTCACGCTCCAAGGCGGCTGGTGGCTCTGTGCCGCTTGAATCGTGGCCGCGTCTGCCAGCATGTAGCCTAACCGTAGCCCTGGCAGGGTATAAAACTTGGTCATTGAACGCAGCAGAATCAGATGCGGGTAGCGATCCAGCAGCGGTACCAGCGACACCGCATCATGCGTATCGCCGACCATATCCACAAAGGCCTCATCCACCACCACCCGGCAGCCCGTCCAAGCCGTGACATCCAGAAGTCTCTCCATGGCCGAGGTATCGATGAGCGTTGCCGTAGGGTTATTGGGCCGACACAGAAACAGCACATCGATATCGATGAGCGCTGCCAACAGCGCATCAAGATTCAGCGTAAAGTGCGGCGCGGGCAGTGCAATCTCAGCGACTGACAGCCGGTGGGCGACACAAGCGCGAGCATACTCGCCAAAGCTTGGCGTTATAATCGCCGCCCGCTGCCAAGCGTGTAGCGCGGCGGTAAGAAAAATCGCCTCCGCGCCGCCATTGGTCAGCAGCACCTGTTCAGGCTGAAGTTGGTGATGGCTGGCGATGGCGTGACGGGCAGCGGAATAATCCGGCGCTGGATAGTGCTCAAGGCCGGCCAACTGTTGCATTAAACAGTCGCGTACCCAGGCGGGTGGCCCCAAGGGATTCAAATTGGCGCTAAAATCGTACAGCCGATGTCCTAACGGCAAGCCGAAGTGCGCTAATAACGCCTCGGACTGGCCACCGTGGCTGGGCCATTCAGGTGTACTCATAGAAGCCTCGGAAGCATCAAACTCAACCCCACAATAAACGCCACCCAACGATCAAGACAGCTGACAGCACCATAAATAGCACCCAGCCGCCGTGCATCAAGCGAATCGTTGCGTCGATGTGGGCAACCCGCAGCGCCTCCAACGGCTCGCCCAGCGTCGCACGGTGCGATACCTCACCGTAATAATAATTAGTGCCGCCCAGCTGTACACCGAGCAAACGTGCCACCATGGCTTCCGGCCAGCCAGCGTTGGGGCTGGGGTGGCGCGGTGCCTCACCGCAGGTGTTACGCAATGCGCCCCGCCAGCGCAAACGTAAAACACCCGAAACACTTAACAGCAGCCCCGCCAACCACAGACACAAGGCCGTCAAGCGTGCTGGTAGCCAGTTGGCCACGTCATCCAGTTTGGCCGAGGCGTAGCCAAAATCGTTATAGCGCGCATTGCGGTAACCGACCATTGAATCCAGCGTATTCACCGCCTTGTACGCCAGCGCCAGCGGTGCGCCGCCGATCAGGGCAAAAAACAGCGGCGTCGTAATACCATCGACGGTATTTTCCGCCACGGTTTCCACTGTGCCACGGGTGATCTCGGCTTCATCCAGGCCCTGGGTATCGCGCCCCACAATCATGCCCAGCGCTTGCCGGGCTGCAGGCAAATCACCTTTGGCAAGCGGAACAGCAATAGCGCGCCCTGCCTCGGCCAGCCCTTTAATCGCCAGCGTCGTGGCTAACAGCCATATCTCGGCGGCAACACCAAGCCATGGGTGCAGCGCGGTTAACAGTGCCAGCACCAGCCACGCAACGCTAAAGGTCCCCAGCACGATAACGGCAGTGAGTAAAAACCCCAAACGCCAGCGACGCTTGGCAGCGCCCTGGTTCCAGCGTTTTTCCAGCGCACTGATGCCACGGCCGATCACCACCACCGGGTGTGGCAGCGAACGCGGATCGCCGACGATCAGGTCGATCACAATCGCCACGGTCACCCACAAAAGAATAGCGGGAAAATAGTCGCTGAACGGCATCATTGGCTGGTTTTATCGCTAACGCCCGCATCGGCGAAGGTGGCCATCTCATTGAGCATCCCGGCAGCCGCCTGGAGCAGCGGGAATGCCAGCGCCGCGCCACTGCCTTCACCCAGCCGCATGCCAAGCGCCAGCAACGGTTGGGCATCAAGTGCTTCCAGGGCCGTGGCATGGCCGGGCTCTTCTGAGCGATGGCCAAACACCAGATACCCCCGCACCGCCGGGCATAGCCGACACGCCACCAGTGCAGCCACCGTGGCGATAAACCCATCGACAACGATGGGCAACCGATGCGCCGCTGCGGCTAGATAAGTGCCGACCATGGCAGCGATTTCCAGCCCGCCGACTTTCGCTAGCACGTCTAAAGGGTCATTGGGGTCGGCCTGGCGTACCTGAATGACGCGTTCGATAACCGCCACCTTATGCGCTTGCTGAGCACTATCGATACCGGTGCCGGCACCCACCACCTGGGCCACTGGCGTGCCGGTCAATACCGCCAGCATGGCGCTACTGGCGGTGGTATTGGCAATACCCATTTCGCCGACGATGAGGCATTTAGCGCCTGACTGCTGAGCCCGCTCCACCGCGGCAGTGCCTACCTCAATCGCTGCTAGGGCTTCGTCACACTGCATGGCATTTTCGAGTGCCATATTGTCCGTACCCTGACGCACCTTGGCGTGGGTCACGCCAGGCATGGTTAACGTAGACGCAACGCCCACATCGACGATCTCGACATCGGCGCCAATCTGCCGGGCAAACACATTAATCGCCGCCCCGCCGCTGGCGAAGTTGGCGACCATCTGCGCGGTCACGGCCTGGGGAAACGCCGACACGCCTTCTTCAGCCACGCCATGGTCGGCGGCAAACACCAGCACGCTGGTAGGCGTTACCCTGGGCATTAGCTCGCCAGTGATGGCGCTAAGTTGAATCGCCAAGGCTTCTAGCTCGCCTAAACTACCAGGGGGTTTGGTCAGCGTATCCAAGTAGGCGCGCGTATGCTCAGCAGCATCACGGTCAATGGGCTGAATACGGCAAATCCACTCAGAAACGATATCGGACATGGCAGGCTCCAAAGCGGGCTAAGAAAAGGCGCTAAATGGTAGCAGACCCGTTATGCGTTTACCTGCCCCACTGTTCATTGGTGACACAGTAGAAAAAAGCTAGAGACTTAACTCACTTCAATCTCGTAACCCGTGAATTTACGCAGATTAATCACACCGCTATCAAGGATCAAATACTGCCCCTTAATCCCCTGTAACACGCCGTCTACCCGGGGGTTTTTATCAAAGTTATGGGAGACGACCTTACGTGGGAAATCGCTCACCGGATAAGTAAAAGTGTGCGCGCTCGCTTCTAGCGGGCGAATCGCGTCATCGCCGTGTTCCGCTTTGAGCTGATTTAGGCCGCTTTCCAGCTGATTGAATAAACGATCACGCTCGGCTTTCAAATCCAACGGCTCAACCTCACCTTTCAGCATCGCGCGCCAATTGGTGCGGTCACTCACCTGCTCTTTGAACAACACCTCGACAAACCCGGCCTGTTGGCGTGTATCGACTTCCAACATTGGCAACGCCTGGATGGCGCCTTGGTCTAGCCAGCGGGTCGGCATTTGGGTTTTGCGGGTAATCCCAACCTTCACTCCCGAAGAGTTGGCCAGATAAACAATATGTGGCTGAAAACAGTGCTGCTTGGCCCACTCGGGCTCGCGGCAGGTACCCTGGAAAAAGTGGCAGGTTTCCGGCTTCATGATGCAGGTATCACACTGGGCTAACCGCTTGAAGCATGGGTAGCAATACCCTTGGGCAAAGCTCTTTTTCGTCGCGCGCCCGCAGTGGGTACAGGCAATCGCACCGCTCCACACGAGCGTTAGAGGCTGGCCTAACTTGTCATTCAAAGCGAGCTGTTGATCACCCGCCCGCAAGGCGTAGTTCACCGGTAGCTGAGCGTTGGCCGCGGGCTCAATCGCCATTTTGCGCAGGCAGCCGCGCAGCGCTTGGTTACTCATTCCCTAATACCTTTTTCTCGTCTATATCATGCGCATCCACGGCGGCGTTAGTTGCCGGTGGCATCCTTGGCAAGCCCAGCCATTTCCGGCGAAACCCCCTCCCCCGAGGCACCGGCGCCACAGGTGCGCTGCTCTAGGTAGCCCACGCGATTCTCTTCGGATACGTTGTTTTCCGCCTCATAGCGCATGACGGCCTCTAAGCAGAGTTCGGTTTGTTCCGGCGTCAAATAGCGGCCATCTGGCCATTTACGTAACGATACCGCTTGCTTCAAGCTTTCATAAATGGCCGGGGTCATCTGATTAATCATTTTATCGAAGGTCATATCGCTCATTGCGTGCCTCTTAACGGTTTTTCAAACGCTGAGATGAATAATACCAGCCTGTGACAAGCCCCACGAGTAGACCGCCCAAATGCGCTTCATTCGCGACGTTGCCAAAACCCACGCTGCCCGCCATATCGGTCATGGTGAACACCATCCAACCGAGCATAAACACCACCAGCATGGTGGGAACAAAAAAGCCGCTTTCGGGCACGCGGCGCGACATCAACCACACATGCCCTAAAAGTGCGTAAACCACGCCCGACATGCCGCCAAAAAGCGCCGTGCCGGTGGCGTACTGTGCAAGATTCGCGCCCACGCCTGCTACGATTAATAGGAGTAGCATCGTACGGCTACCCTGGAGCATTTCTATTTGACGGCCGAAGTACCACACCCACATCAGATTAAAAATCAGGTGCATCCAGCCAAAATGCAAAAAGGCTGGCGACAGCAAACGCCACACCTGACCGCTACTTAACGTGTCCGATAGCGAGCCAAACACCAACTCATCGTTGGCAATACCAATCGGCACGACGGTCAAGCCCACAATCAGCAAGTCACCAAATAAGCCGATTAAGGCAAACACCAAAAGGCTTAATACAATCATCGCCGCTGTCACGGGTACGCGCTTTAACGCCGGTAGCACGTCGGCACTGCGTTGAGCACGCCCCCGAGATGGGCGTGACAGTATAAGCGGCTCGCCTCTTTCCCAGCGCTGAACTAATGCTTGTAACTCAACGTGCTGATTAGGGTCAGCCACCCAAATTAACTGGCCATCGGCCTCAGCCGTAATGCGATGCCCGATACGGTGCTGCCAGAGAGCTTGGCGTAGTGCCTGCGTATCGGCATCGTGAGGCAAGAGCATGACGGGATGCATGTTGGTATCTCCCTATTAACTAAAGCGGCTCGACCTTGAAGCGTCACGCCAAAACGTTTACACCATCTTACCGTATCGAGTACCGAGATCAGATAGGGACTTAACAGACAAATCGCGTGCGTGATAACTAAAAAGTGGCGTTGGTGTGCTGTGCCGACGCAATGAACGGCGTATCAAAACGGCTATTTTTTCTGTTTACACGACAGCTAGCGGCCATCGTCAGCACCAATCTAAGTCATAGGTAACGCCCCTATGCCCCACCATGCAGCATGTGCGTGGCTATAACACGCATCCCCCGCCAACATGAATAACGGTAACCAGCTGATAAAATTAATAAAATATTTTATTGGCCACTTTTTTGCTTATACCTACTAGTAATGGTAGGCGTGGACCAGGCCCAAGCGGGTACGAGTGCGTCGAACCTGACCTTCAATGGCGAAGGCATGTTCTCGTAAACCGACGACGCCGCATGATTCATACGCGGCGTGTTGATGTTGATCTCGTCACTCGACCCGTGAGGCCACCCCATGGATATTCGCAACAAAGCCAACCGCATTCGGTTGCTCAATTTCTCCACGCCGCAGATGCGCGCGTTCCACTTTTCTTGGTTTGCTTTCCACCTCTGCTTCTTTGGCTGGTTCGGTATTGCCCCGCTCATGGCGGTGGTGCGTGAGGATTTAGCACTTACCCAGACGCAAATCGGCAACACGATTATCGCCTCGGTGGCGATCACCGTCATCGTGCGGTTGCTGATTGGCGTGCTGTGCGACCGCCTCGGGCCGCGTAAGACTTACTCAGGTTTATTATTGCTAGGCTCGATCCCCGTCATGGGCATTGGCCTGGCCGATAGCTTTGAAACCTTTCTCATCGCACGCCTGGCCATTGGCGCCATTGGCGCATCGTTTGTCATCACTCAGTACCACACTTCCATTATGTTTGCGCCTAACGTGGTCGGCACGGCCAACGCCACCAGCGCAGGCTGGGGGAACCTAGGCGGCGGCACCACGCAGATCGTGATGCCGCTGATTTTTGCCGGCATGTTGATGCTGGGGGTTAACGAAGCGCTGGGCTGGCGGTTAGCCATGGTGGTACCGGGCGTTGTGCTGTTCTGCACCGGGATTGCCTACTGGCTGTTTACACAAGACGCACCTGACGGCAACTTTGACGAGCTGCGCGCCCGCGGCGAGCTACCTGAAGCCAGTGGTGAAAACGGCGCATTACAATGCTTTATGGTAGCGGCGAAAGACATTCGAGTCTGGGCGCTATTTGTGGTGTACGGCCTGTGCTTTGGCGTGGAGCTGACCATCAACAACATTGCCGCGATCTACTTCTTCGATAATTTTGATCTCACACTCGCCACTGCCGGGGTGATCGCCGGGCTGTTTGGCTTGATGAATATTTTTGCGCGCACCCTGGGCGGCGTGTTTTCTGACCTGTTTGCCAAGCATGGCGGGCTAAAGGGCCGCGTGCGTTGGCTGTTGGTCGCCCTAATTTGCGAAGGGGTTGCCCTGATTGCGTTTTCACAGATGCACGTATTAAGCCTGGCGATCGGTATCATGCTGGTTTTCAGCTTGTTTGTGCAGATGGCCGAAGGCGCCACCTACGGCGTAGTCCCGTTTATCAATAAAAAAGCGCTGGGCGCAGTTGCCGGCATCGTGGGCGCGGGCGGCAACGTCGGAGCAGTCTCTGCCGCCTTCTTATTCCGAAGCGAAAGCCTAACCTACCAGCAGGGCCTCTTTTACCTAGGTTTGGCCGTACTGGCCCTGGCCTCAAGCGTCTTACTGGTACGCTTCAGCGATGCTCAAGAAACCGAAGCGGCCATTGCCTACCGCGATGCGGTCGGTGAGGACACCGGCGCCGGTGCGCTCTCGTTACGCTAAACACCGCCTGTTACACGGCGCCTGCTGCGCACGTCTCTGGACGTGCGCAGCACATGGAGGTAAGCCACAAGGAACTGCATTATGTCTTCAGCTCAACAGCTACCGTTAACCGCCAAACGTTGCGATATCGACAACCTCACCCATCTTGCGACCATTTGTGAAATTGTCGGCGATATCAGTCACTTTATTCACATGTTGCAGCGTGAGCGAGGTGCATCGACGATTTTTTTAGTCTCTCAGGGCGAACGCTTTAAACAGCGTCGCGCCACGTATCAGCAGCATAGCCAAGATGCCGAAGCGCTAATGCGCCGCCGCCTGGAAACGTTAAGCGAAGAAGTTCGCCCTCAGGCCGCCGCACGCCTGCTACGGCGTATTGCCACCGTGTGGTACGCGCTCGATGAGCTCAGTACGCTGCGCCACGCCATTGAGACATTCGCCATTACACCAGATGCCGCCACCCAAGCGTTTAATCAATTGACCAGCGGTTTGCTAACCATTGTATTTGAAGCCGCCGATACGGCCATCGACCCGGATATCACCCGCGCCCTGGTGGCTATTTTTCACTTGATGCAGGGGAAAGAGCTGGCCGGACAAGAGCGCGCCTGTGGTGCTTTCGGCTTTACCCAAGGGCATTTTGACGATGCCCACAGCTCGCTACTCGCGCACCTGATCACTGACCAACAGCGCTGCTTTGATACTTTTGTAGAATTTGCCACACCCGACGCACAACAACGCTGGCAGCAAGAGTTATCGCACCGCACGCTCTCCAGCATCAGCCAGCTGCGCGATATTGCCTGCCAGCGCGCGTCGCATCCTGATACGCCAGAGTCAGCGTCGATGGGTGAAGCTTGGTACGAGCTAACGACGCGCCGCATTGATAGCATCA
This sequence comes from Halomonas llamarensis, assembly GCF_023555005.1. Lineage (GTDB taxonomy): Bacteria > Pseudomonadota > Gammaproteobacteria > Pseudomonadales > Halomonadaceae > Vreelandella > Vreelandella llamarensis. Next base: position 21,973 of record NZ_JAMJPJ010000026.1, read on the forward strand.
AACGTGTGGAAGATGCGCTCAACGCTCAGCTCGCCGCGCTGTGCCATGAAAAAACACATCAAGCCAGCGCGTTGCTGGAAAAAGCCAAAGCCGAATCTTGCGCCAACACTCCAGCGCCCTGCGAGCAGCTGCTGGCATTAAGTCATTCAGAGCCGCTGGGCGATTTGACCGCCAACGCACTTAATTCTCCGCTTGGCCGTTCGCTGATAGAGCTCACCCAGGCGCAGTCCAGCCGCTTACAGGGGCTGAGCGATGAACTAGAAAATACCCGCAAAGCACTACGCGAACGCAAACTGGTCGAGCGGGCCAAGGGCCTGATCATGGCCCACCAAGGTATGAATGAAGAAGACGCCTACCGTTTCCTGCGCACCACCTCGATGAACAAAAGCAAAAGCATGGCCGATATGGCCCAGTCGATTCTTGACCTATCCCCCATGCTTAACCGCAAAGAAGACAGTCACTGACTGTTCCACCCTATTCGTTTGCAGGCTTACGGTTTGCATAACCGCGCTCACTTAGCCATGCTTAGAGGCCATTGATGGTTAACCGTAAGGAACGCAAACGATGCATAAAAGCGTATTACTGATCACAGGAGCCTCTAGTGGAATCGGCGCCGCCACGGCGCGTGCTGCTGCTAGGGAAGGCTATAAACTGGTGCTAGCCGCCCGATCAACGGACAAACTCACCGCGCTTGCCCAAGAGCTAGGGCCAGAAAACGTGCTGGTCTGTGCGCTCGATGTCACCCAGATGGATGACCAACGCGCCATGGTCAACGAAGCGTTGGAAACGTTTGGCCAGATTGACGCCGTCTTCGCTAACGCCGGATGCGGCGGCACACCTGGGGGCTTCAGCGAGGCCGACCACGAGCGCTGGAAAGACATGATTCTCACCAATGTTTACGGCGTAGGACTTACCCTTCAAGCCTGCTTGCCGGCGCTCAAACGCAGTAAAGGCCATGTACTCCTCACCGGTTCTGCAGCGGGCCGCGCAACCATTCCCGGCTCTATGTACAGCGCCTCGAAGTGGGCAGTGACCGGTATCGGCTATAACCTGCGCGAAGAACTACGCGGTACCGGCATGCGAGTAACGCTGATTGAGCCCGGCATGGTCGATACCCCGTTCTTTGACGAACCGCCCGAGCATGCGCTGGCAGACCGCGATATTGCCAATGCGGTCATTTACGCGCTATCGCAGCCTGCCCATGTTGACGTTAACGAAATGTTGATTCGCCCCACCCCACCGCTGGCATAACACGATTTCAACGGTCACGGCGGTGCTAAACGGGCATATCGCGGGGAAAATCTCAAACCTCGCCGACATAGCGCGCTTGGTTCTCAGCGGATGCCGGGCTTACCGAGACCCGTTGCACTACGCTGCCCACCACAATCAAGCAGGGTGACGGCAAAGGGAGTGCAGCGAGTTTTTCCGGCATATCAGCAAGCGAACCCACCAGCGATTGCTGCTCGGGCTTGCTGGCATTGGCTACCAGCATAATCGGCCACGCATCCGGCAGCCCCGCCTGGCGCAGGCCGTGACAAATCACCTCGACCTTGGAAAGCCCCATGTAAAACACCAGGGTTTCATCCTTGCGCGCCAGCGCCGCCCAGTCCGGGGTGCCGTCTTCTCGGCATAGCTGGGCGGTGATAAAGCGCAGCTGTTGGGCATGGCCGCGATCGGTCAGCGGAATGCCCATACAGGCGGCAGCAGCAGAGGCCGCGGTAATACCCGGCACAATGGCCGCAGGTACTTGGGCGGCGGCCAGGGCATCCAGCTCTTCGCCCATTCGCGCAAAGAACGCCGGGTCGCCGCCTTTGAGGCGCACCACCGACTTCCCTTCGCCCACCAGCTTAACCATTAAGGCGCCAATTTCATTCTGGGGAACGCTATGATGGCCACGGGACTTTCCCACGTAGTAGCGCTCGCTGCCTTTGGGAATCAGCGCCAGCACATCATCGCCCACGAGGCGGTCATACACCACGGCGTCCGCCTGCATCAGCAGCCGTGCGGCTTTGAGCGTTAATAGCTCGACATCGCCACTACCGGCGCCGACCAAATAGACCTGTCCGGCGCGGCACTTATCCAGCCCTCCCTGCAGCGGCACATATACCTCGTCAGCATGCCGTGCCGATAGGGAGCAAGCGCGGTGCGACAAGCGCATAAAAGCGTTAAACCACTTCAGAATTAGGGGTTTGCTTAGCGCGGGCATTGGGCCGTTCCTCTTCAACAAGTGATGTCTCAATAAGTGATTTCAATTCGGGAATACAGCTACCGCACTGGGTGCCGCAGGCGAGTCTAGCACCCAACGCTTCTACGCAGGTGTCACCCTCTCGGATGGCATTAATGATGGCGGTTTGGCCCACTTGATGGCAACTGCATACCACCTGGCCGGTATCCGCCGCACCGTCGTTGCAACCTGCCAGCAAACGGCGACGGTGGCTATCGCTCAGTACCGCCTCGTTAAATCGCGCTTGCAGCCACGCTAACCCTGGCAACTCTTTGGGCGGGCCGACCATCAGCCACCAGCGCAGCTGACCGTCTTCCACACAGGCGGCGCGCAACCGCCCGTTAGCGGAGTCTTGGCTGACGACGGATACGGCGCCGGGTAGCCAGGTTTCAAGCTGTGCTAACCAACCGGCCATCGGCTGGGTATCAGACAGTTGCCAGCGCTGCAAGCCGCGCATGGGAATTCGCGTCCAGTAGGCGCTTTTGGTCCAAGGGGTTGATTCAACGGCCCCATCGGCGACCAGCAGCGTAGCCTGCCAGTCATCGGCCAGGGGCGCCAGCGTCACAGCACCGTGTTTCGATTCCGGCTGGCCGGAGAGTGGATCCGTGATGCTGTCAATCAGCGCGCTGCTTCTCGCCAGCCGGGTGAAGCAATCCGTCCAGTGAATAGGCACAAAGATCTCACCGCGGCGCTGGGCATTGGATACCCGCACCCGAGCGCGAAACTCGCCTTTTGCGGCGGTCAACACCGCCAGCCCTTGATCCACCACCCCGGCAGCATGGGCGTCCTCCGGGTGTATCTCCATAAACGGCTCGGCGCGGTGGTTCATCAACCGCGGTGCGCGGGCGGTACGCGTCATGGTATGCCACTGGTCGCGTATCCGCCCGGTATTGAGACGCAGGGGGTACGAAGGGCTGAGCGCTTGCTCGGGCCCACGCGGCGTAATCGGCAGTAGCTTGGCGCGTCCATCAGACGTAGCGAACTGGCCATTTTCAAATAGGCGCGCTGTTCCATGCGGGGCCTGGGCGTTCACCGGCCACTGAATCGGCGTAAGCGCGTCGTAGCCGTCGCGACCCAAACCGACCAGTCCCGAAATGTCGAACAACCGCGGGATGGTAGCGGTATTCTCAAAGCCCGAAAGCCGTGCATGCTCGTCGAATATTTCGCTGGGATGGGTGTAATCGAACGCCTCCGTAAAGCCCAGCCGTTTGGCCACATCGCAGATGATCTGCCAGTCGTGGCGGGCCTCGCCGGGTGGCGGCAACATGCCCCGCTGGCGCGAAATACAGCGCTCGGAATTGGTCACCGTGCCGTCTTTTTCAGACCATCCGGAAGCGGGCAGCACAATGTCGGCGTAGGGCAGCAGGTCGGTATCCGCCGCACACTCCGAGACAATCACCAGCGGGCACTTTTCCAGTGCGGCGCGCACGTGGACTGCATCCGGCAGGCTAATCGCCGGGTTGGTCGCCATCACCCACAGCGCTTTTATCTCGCCGCGCTCGATGGCATCAAACAGCTCAACGGCTTTATAGCCTGGGCCATTCGGCAGGATCGGCGTCAGGCTGTCGGTGGCCCAAAAGCGGCTGACCAGCTCCCGCGCGCCGGGTGTCTCGTAATCCATGTGCGCGGCCAACTGGTTGGCCAGGCCGCCCACCTCGCGCCCACCCATGGCATTGGGTTGGCCGGTGATCGAGAAAGGCCCTGCCCCCGGCAAGCCGATTTTGCCGCCCGCCAAGTGGCAATTAATAATCGCGTTGCACTTGTCAGTGCCGCTGGACGACTGATTGATCCCCTGGGAGTAAAGCGTGACCACATGCAGCTGGCTGGCGAACCAATAATAAAATGTTTCCAGCCGCTCGGCATCCACCTCACAGGCAGCCGCCACCTCAGCGACGGAACGGGCCGACTGCTGGGCGGCGCTTAACGCATCATCAAAGCCTCGGGTATGGCGCTCAAGATACACCGTGTCCAGCTTGTTTTTGGACGCCATCCAGGCCAGCAGGCCGTTGAACAGCACCGCATCGGTGCCGGGTTTTACCCCCAGGTAAAGATCGGCAATTTCGCAACTGTCGGTCACGCGGGGGTCAATCACCACCACGCGCATCAGCGGATTACGCTCTTTGGCGACCTTGATACGCTGATAAAGCACCGGGTGATTCCAGGCCAGGTTGGACCCCACCACCACGACCAGTTCAGCCTCTTCCAAGTCTTCATAGTTACAGGGCACCGCATCGGCACCGAAGGCGCGTTTGTACCCCGCCACCGCCGAGGCCATGCACAGCCGCGAATTGGTATCCAGATGCGGCGTGCCCAAGAAGCCTTTAAACAGCTTATTGGCGACGTAATAGTCTTCGGTCAGTAATTGACCGGAAAGATACGCCGCCATGCACTGGTGACCGTGATCATTGCGCAGTGTGGTCAACCGTTCAGCGGTCGCGTCTAACGCCTGCTCCCACGAGACCTCCTCGCCATCCACACGCGGCTTGATCAAACGGCCCTGATCGCCCAGCGTTTCGTGCAGCGCTGAGCCTTTGACACACAGCCGCCCGAAGTTAGCCGGGTGCTCGCGGTCGCCCTCGACCGCGCTCAGCGTGCCCGCCTCAACGGTTGCCGTCACGCCACAGCCAACGCCGCAATAAGGGCATGTGGTTTTGGCTTGCTGCATCGTTTTGGTCTGCTGCCCTGCTTTTGCCCCTCGCATAGCGACTCCTCGGGTCGTACTTGAACGCCTTATATACATATATAAATGCCTGGCATAAAAAACGCCCAGTCCCGTTCTCTAAGGCGCTATATAAACGCATTAAGAGAAGAGGGCTGGGCGTCGTTGCTGCAGCGCACCTTCGTCGGTGCAAAATTTACTTTAATTCAAACAGCTACACATTTTCTAACGGCTAGTTATTTTTCGAGCGGCTTTGGAATTGTTCTCTGCCATCGCCTAGCAATGAGCGCTTATCCCTTGTTAACTCACTTATTGCCTTGGTAGCCGCAAGAGCCAAGCCGACAACCGCACTATTTAAAAATAACAAATTAAAAACAAATAGTTAAAGAATAAAAAAATCATCACGCAGCGTGCTTTTTGGCACTCTGTGCACGCTAAATGACATATGAGAGTGCGCAACTTGTCCTTTTCGCACCATCACTGTGCAGCCCACTCTAAGAGCAGGGCTACTGATGATCTATTATCTATATCTAAGCGGCTGACGTTATTGAATAAATATTGATTAATGACCAGTTGGCCAGTTCTTTGCTTGGAACAACGTAAGGTTTTAATCAGCTGGCGGCCAATGGCGGCGGCCACGCGTTAAACAACGCACCGGGCAACGACGCCCCTGCTGCGCTTTCTTTCTGCAAATTGCTGAACTGAGGGTGCGACAGGGGCGTTTTTTTGTTTGGTGCTCAAGAGCCGCAACGACAAGAGGAGCCACCCATGGAAAGCTTTTCCCGGTGCTCACCCGATGACCACTTGGTCATTATCGGTAACGGCATGGCCAGCCACCGTTTAGTGGAAGCGCTGGTCAATCACCCCCATCGCCCCAGGGCAATCACCGTGGTTGGGGAAGAGCCGGTGCCCGCTTACAACTGCATTCTGCTTTCGCCGTTGCTTGCCGGTGATATGCAACCAGAGGCACTAACGCTTCGCGATGCCGACTGGTATCAGGACAACGATGTAACGCTCAAGCTGGGCGAACGCGTCGAGACCATCGACTGTGACAGCCGCACGCTGTTAACCGACGCGGGCCAGGCCATCCATTATGACCGGCTGGTACTGGCCACCGGCTCAAGCCCGGCGCTGCCCAACGTGCCGGGCATTGAGCTTGATGGCATCCATGGGTTTCGTGATCTGGAAGATGCCGACGCACTGGAAGCCATTGCCCGGCAAGGTGGCAACGCACTGGTCATTGGCGGTGGCCTGTTGGGCCTGGAAGCCGCCGAAGGACTACGCAAACGCGGCCAGGGGCTAGCGGTAAGCGTATTACAACGCAGCGAGCGGTTAATGAACCGCCAGTTGGACGCCACCGCCGCTGGTCTGCTGCAAGATACCCTGGCGGCGCGCGGGCTTAATATTGTCACCCGTGCTCAACTGGCGAAGCTTGAAGGTGACCCTACCGGTCGCGTCTGCGCTGCCGTTCTTAATGATGGACGCCGACTCGCCACCGACAGCGTGATTATCGCCGCCGGCATTACCCCCAACGCCGAATTGGGCCAACGGGCCGGCCTTACCACCGACCGTGCCATCAAGGTAGACCGCCAACTCACCACCTCCGATCCGCATATTTTTGCGCTGGGCGAGTGCTGTCAGTTTGAAACGCATACCTATGGCCTGGTCGAGCCTATTTGGCACCAGGTCGAAGCGCTGTCGGCCGCGCTTTGCGGCGACGCAGACGAAGGGTATCGAGAGGCACCCACCGCCACCAAGCTTAAAATCAGTGGCGTGTCGCTTTACGCCTTTGGCCCCACCGAGGCGGCGCCGGAGCACGACGAACTTTGCTACCACGACCTGGAATGCGGCGACTACCGCCGACTGCTCCTGCGCGACGGGCGCATAGAAGGCGCGGTTCTCTACGGCGACACCCAACACGGCCCCTGGTACTTCGAACAGGCGCTGGCCGGTCACGACCTAAGTGCCTGTCGCCAGGCGTTGCTGTTTGGCGCCGCGGACGTCAATGCGCTGCAAGCCGCGCAGGCGTCACCCCAAGATACTCAACCCCCGACTTCAGAGGCGGCTTAACCATGTCTACCCCAACAGTGAATGCCAGCAACAATGCCGACAACACGGCAAACCCAGCGAAACTCATCATTATTGGCAACGGTATGGTCGGCCACCATCTAGTCGAGCAACTCGTTGATAGCAGTGCCCTTGAGCACTATCAGGTCACCGTATTTGGTGAAGAGCGCCACCGCGCCTACGACCGGGTGCATCTCTCGGAATACTTTAGCGGTCGCGACGCTGAATCGCTCGCCCTGTGCGAGGCCGACTACTACGCCACCAGCGGCGTCACGCTGCGCACTGGCGAGGCCGTGATCGAGATTGATCGCGACTCGCAAGACGTAGTGACCGATCAGGGCCGTTACCCCTACGACAAGCTGGTACTGGCCACCGGTTCGTACCCTTTCGTACCGCCGATTCCCGGCAATGACCGCGACGGCTGCCTGGTGTATCGCACGCTGGATGACCTGGACAACATTCGCGCGGCGGCGGAAAACGCCACCAACGGTGTGGTCGTCGGCGGCGGACTGCTCGGTCTGGAAGCCGCCAATGCGCTGCGCGGCTTGAACCTGGATACCGCCGTGGTCGAGTTTGCCTCACGGCTAATGCCCATGCAGGTAGATACCGAGGGCGGCGAGCTGCTGCGCGAAAAAATCGAAGCGCTGGGGGTTCAGGTGCTTACTGAACGGGCGACTCAGCGCATTGAAGACGGTGACGCAAGCCGCCACCGGATGGTATTCCAGGACGACAAGGTGCTGGAAACCGACCTGATCGTGTTTTCGGCGGGCATTCGCCCCAGGGATCAATTAGCTCGCGAGTGCGGCCTTGAGATCGGCGAGCGCGGTGGCGTGGTAGTCGACGACCAATGCCAAACCAGCGACCCGGCCATCCTCGCGATTGGTGAAGTCGCGCTGTGGAACCAAAGCATCTTTGGCCTGGTCGCCCCTGGCTACCAGATGGCCAAAACCGCGCTTTCGACGCTGACGGGTGGCGATACGCAGTTTGGCGGCGCCGATATGAGCACCAAGCTAAAGTTGCTGGGTGTGGATGTGGGCTCTATTGGTGACGCCCACGGCAACCAGAACCCCAGCGCCCGCATGTTTCGCTACCTCGACCCGCTCACTCAGGTGTACCGCAAGATGGTGGTAACGAGTGACGGTAAAAAACTGCTGGGGGCCATGCTAGTGGGTGATAACAGCACCTACGACACGCTACTGCAGTATTACGCCAACGGCATTGAGTTGCCCGATGAACCCGCCGCATTGATTCTACCGCAAAGTAGCGGCGCAGCGCCTACGCTAGGCCCTGGTGCGCTGCCAGAAACCGCCACCATCTGCTCTTGCCACAACGTCTCTAAGGGCGATATTTGCACCTCCATTGATGCGGGTGCGATAGATTTAGCTGGGGTGAAAGACGATACCAAAGCCAGTACCGGCTGCGGTGGCTGCAGCGCGCTGCTCAAAAGCGTGGCCGACCATGAGCTGGAAGCCCGCGGCGTGGACGTCGACAAATCGATTTGCGAGCACTTCACCCATACCCGCCAAGAGCTTTACGACATTGTGCGCGTGGAAGGCATCAAAACCTTCAGCGAGCTGATCAACAAGCACGGCAACCAGGACACCCACCGCCTGGGCTGCGATATCTGCAAACCCGCGGTGGCCTCGATTCTGGCTTCCTGCTTTAACGAACCGATCACCGACGCGTCGCATATTTCCTTACAGGACACCAACGATACTTTTATGGCCAACATGCAGAAAAACGGCACCTACTCGGTGGTGCCGCGTGTGGCCGGTGGCGAGATCACTCCAGACAAACTGATCGTGCTCGGCGAAGTGGCCAAAAAATACAGCCTCTACTCCAAGGTCACCGGCGGCCAGCGTATCGACCTCTTTAGTACCCGCTTGGAAGACCTGCCGGATATATGGAGCGAGCTGATTGCCGCCGGTTTCGAGACCGGCCACGCCTACGGTAAATCGCTGCGTACGGTGAAATCCTGCGTGGGCAGCACCTGGTGCCGCTACGGTGTGCAGGACAGCGTCGGCATGGCGATCTGGTTAGAGAACCGCTACAAGGGGTTGCGTTCACCGCACAAGATCAAGTTTGGCGTTTCCGGCTGCACCCGCGAGTGCGCCGAAGCCCAGAGCAAAGACATCGGCATTATCGCTACCGAGAACGGCTGGAACTTATATGTCTGTGGTAACGGCGGCATGCGCCCGCGCCACGCCGAATTGTTCGCCACTGACCTGGACGACGAGCAGCTCTACCGCACTATTGACCGCTTCTTGATGTTCTACGTGCGCACGGCCGACCGCCTGCAACGCACCTCGGTGTGGCGCGAAAACCTCGACGGCGGCCTGGACTACCTCAAAGAGGTGGTTCTTGAAGACAGCCTGGGCATTAACGATGAATTAGAACACCAGATGCAAAGCGTGGTGGATACCTACCAGTGCGAATGGGCCGACGCGATCAGCGACCCGGAGAAACTCAAGCGGTTCCGCAGCTTCGTTAACGACGAGCGCCCGGATCCGTCGATCATTATGACCTCCGAGCGCGGCCAGCTACGGCCCGCTTAAGCAATTCTTTTCATTTTCACTATCACTGAATAAAAGCGAGGCACCCATGAACGCAACGGCACTAAAAAAAGACATGGATATGGCGGATTTTCAAAACAGCACGACTTTTGAAAACCACGCTTCTGAAAACAACACGGCGTGGCAAAAAGTCTGTACCAAGGCAGACCTAGTGGAATACTCCGGCGTCGCCGCCTGGCTGGAAACCACCGACGGCCCCGTCCAGGTCGCTATTTTCTATTTACCCGAGGGGCAACAAAGGCAGGGGGATGAACTGTACGCCCTCGACCACTTTGATCCCTTCTCCAACGCCAACGTGATCGCACGGGGGATTATTGGCGACCTTAAAGGTTCAGCGGTCGTCGCTTCGCCCATCTACAAACAGTACTTTCGCCTGGAAGACGGCCAGTGCCTGGAGGATGAGAACGTCAAGCTGCGCACCTGGAAGATTGCATTTAAAGGCGATGCGGTGTGGGTGGAAGGCTAGCGCCAACCCCTCGTTAACATGCCCTACTGTTATACTGTCGCTTTTATCAAGCTCTCAGGGCAGTGGCGCCATGAAAACCGAGTCTCATACCTTAGCCTTTTCCGCCTTCATGGCATTGCTGATCGGCTGTGCAGGCATTGCCGCGACACTGGCATCCAATTCCCAGGCAATTCTGCTGGATGGACTTTTCAACCTGATCTATTTCGGCGTTGCGCTGGTCACCATCAAGGTCAGTCGCCTGGCTAGCCGCCCGGATAGCGAGTCGTACCCGTTTGGCTACAGCTACTTCGAGTCGCTAGTCAACCTGTGCAAAGGGCTACTGATTTTTGGCGTGTCGATATTCGCCTTGGTCGATGCGATTGCCGCGTTGCTTACCGGCGGGCGCGCTATTGCCGCAAGCATCGCCATCGCTTACGCCCTCTTTGCGACCGCTGCGTGCTCGCTAACCGCCTGGGTCATGCACCGCAGTCTGCGCTCGGTCAGCAGCCCGCTGGTGGAAGCCGACAAAGCGAACTGGGTGGTCAACAGCGTGATTTCAGCGGCGGTCCTTGCTGCCTTTTGCCTAGTGCTGATCTTCGAAAAGTTCCACTGGCAAAACGTACTTCCTTATGTCGACCCGCTGCTGGTCATTGCCGTTGTCGTAATGTGCATGGGTGTACCGGTCCGCATGGCCTCCCAGGCATTGAAGGAACTGCTCAACAAAACACCAGAAGAAGCCCTTGCAGAGCCGGTCCATCAGGCCGTCGGGCGTGCGCTGGCGGATATCGACACCCAAGAAGTGCGTGTGCGCATGGTACGCCCCGGCCGCCTGCTGTATGTCATCGTGCATGTGGTATTACCCGCCACACCTGACGTTTCCATTGCGGCCCAGGACAAGCTGCGAGTGAAAGTCGATGAAGAAGTGAGGCGTTGCTACTCCCCTGTGGTTTGCGACGTGGTGTTCACCGCCGACACCCGCTGGGCCGCGCCCTCTTGTGGGCTGCTGGTTGAACCCCATCACTGAACAGAGCGGCCCAGCCGCCCTGTTTTTCGCTGATCGTCTTGCGCGTTTGTTCAGAATTTTGTCTCTTTTACTGGTCATACGCCATCATCGACTCGCTCGGGGGAAGAGCACCATGGCGGCGACGATATCGCTATCACTCCCGAGCCTTACAGGTCCACCACCCAATCTGGTTTAAACAACGGCGGGCTGAACTCATCAGGATAACCACCAGGGTTGGCAACGATTCTCGTGCCCTTGCGCCACATATCGACTGGCTCATGGACATGACCGTGTACCCATAGATGCATTTTGCCCATCAGCTGTGGAAGGTGGGATGCAAACGCAGGGGAAAGCGTATCACCTGTGTACTGGGCAGGAATGCACTCACGCATTGGGGCGTGATGACTAATCACGACCTTGGTGCCGTCAAAGCGGTCGTCGAGTACTTCTGTCAGCCAATTCAAGGCCTCTTGATGCAGCGCTTTGCTTGCCTCGGGGGTCATGATGGTACCGGGCGCTGATTCGACAATACGAAAATCAGGCATATAGCGTTTCGCTTTTGCGGCCGTGTCTTCTGGATTATGCGTCGGGTTGTCAGCGTACAAGGCAAAGTCTGTCCATAGCGTAGTGCCGTAAAAACGCACGCCGTTAAGGGTGACGGCACGATTGTCCAGAAGCTCAATATCGAGTCGTTCAGCTTCGAGCGCCAGCTCCTCACGCAACATCGGCATCCACCTCAGGCAGTTCACGATTACCGTCAAAAAACTCCAAATGAAGATCCGATAAAATTCGCAAACGCATCCACTTTCTCCTTTCTTGAATCAACGCAAACCGAAAACCGCCCTATTTCGAAGGGCATGGGCAATACGAACGTTTGAAAACGCTTTGCTGCACTGCAACAAAACCGCTATACTTGTGATGTTGTCCGAATAGGAGGGCCCCACACATGTCTACAACCAATGTATGCTCGACGCAGGATAGCGAAGTACTCAATTTCTGGACACAGCGCGCGTACTGGCAACGCACCGCCAGCGATGCCCTTGCGGATTATTGCGAGTCATTGACCTATTCCTTACCCCGTTAGACCAAAAGAGAATAACCAAAGCCGAGCTAACGCTCGGTTTTTTTATTTCTCGCCGCTACGGTGGATATAGTCGATCTCAATTAGCTCCTCCAGCTCATCGAGGGACCCGCAGGGGTCTTTAAACCAGTACGGCACGATGCGCTGGTTATGATGGCTGCGCCTTCTGGATTTGATGTAGGCAATATCGCCAACCGGACAACTAGGCTGACAGAGGGGCTAGCGGGCATTAAGCGCGAGATGCACGGCGATGCTAGCCATCATCAAGCCAATCAAGCCGTCGATAATGCGCCACGCGATGGGCTTCGAGAGCCAAGGCGAAAGTGCGGCACCGCCCCAGGCCAGCAGGCTAAACCAGAGTATGGACGCGGTAGAGGCCCCCGCCACAAACACACCGGCACTCTCTTGCTGGGCGCCAATAGCGGGTATCAGCAGCAGCGTGTCCAGGTACACCTGGGGGTTGAGCACAGTGACGGCAAGAGTGGCGAAAATTACTTTGGTTAAGCTGCGCGCTTTGCCCGCTTCGGCGCTTAGCCCCTGCCGCCCGCTAAAGGCTCTAAACAGTGCCTGGGCCGCCAGCCAGCTTAAAAACACCACGCCCACCCAGCGCATGACTTCCAACGCGCTGGGCATCGTCAGCAGAAAAGCACTCACCCCAAACATGCCCGCCGTAAGCAGGATAATATCCGCGCTCATGCAAAGCCCCGCCGACCACCAGTGGTATTCGCGACGAATAGCCAAGCCTAATATGTAGGCGTTTTGCGCCCCAATCGCCATGATAATGCCGCCAGATACCACCAGCCCGGTGATATAACTTTCCCACATTGCCCAGCTCCCAGTCTCAGAATAAGCGTCGTGTTGGTCAATCTAGCACTAAGGTAACGGGGAGCGCTGATAACTAAAAATCATTTTGCTAATGGGGGTATTAGCTTTTCTTATTCTGAAACCGTTTATCAAAGTTGGAAATGCGCATGGCGGATCAGTGCTGTGATGAAGCAGTGGGTTGGGGCTCAGTGGGTGCTTCCAGTGCCTCTACCAGAGCGTCAGCGAAACGGAGGGCAGAGGGGAGGCCCCCTACAGGCCAGTACTCGACTGGTAAATAGACGGCATTACCATTGCGTAGACGCAACAACGCCTGCCATAGCCCGTCACGGTCGAGGCGATCACCAATGCTGGAGGTATAATGAGGGCTCTTCAAAACAACCAACCTACCTTCAATAGCGGGTAGTTCATCGATGCTCACAGTGGAAACTCCTACATAGTTTGTTGGTTTATTCCATGCATTGGTAAGGCCGAGTTGGTCCAAAGCGCCTTGAAGTAGACTGTTTTCACCATATATCCAGACATGTCGATCATCCCTAAACTGGATGATAATGAGGGGCTCTTCATCTCCAGAAAGTCTATATCTTAGTTTGGAAAACTGCTGCTCGTATTCGTGGATGAAGCGTTTTGCTTCTTCGTTACGTCCCACCCGTTCCGCTAAAGCCAGAGTGAAATCTTGCATCGCCTGCCAAGGGTCTCCAGTAATCGGAAATAGGGAGATATTTTCTGTGGGAGCGATGTTTGTTAATTTTCCATTAGGACTTGTATTGTCTCCCAATATTAGTGAAGGATTTAGGTGTGACACTAGCTCAAGATTTGGCATAGAGCCTAAACCCAACTCTATAGCATCACATGAGATAATTTTTTTATCTGTCCATTCGTTATAAGTGTTTAGTTGCATTACGCCTAAGGGAGCAATATCAAGTATGCTCAGTGTCTCTGCAACAGCCCAGTCAAAAGTGGCAATGGGTTGCCTTTCGCCAGCATATGCAATGCTGAAGAATGTAAGAAACGCTAGTACTGTCGTGAAAAACCTCATGTGTCGCGCCTTAGAGACATGTATCATGACTGCCATGGGTTAAGGTGTTAAGTTAAAAGGATAACCCACCGATGCCGATGCCTAGACATGCATTAGAAAATATTATCTTTTGGCAGTAATGTTCTTTGTTAAAACACCCAGCCCTAAATAGATAGGGCTGGGACAGCACCTGATAATAAAGTTTTAAATATTACTATGCTAATGATTTAGAAATCATATTTTAATTTCAAGTTTGCGTTACGTGGAGCGCCATACGCTAACTGACTGAACCAAGCACCACTATTAGTGTAATACTTCTCATCAAATAGATTATTTATATTCAATTGAGCGCTTAATTCCGGTGTCATCTGATATTTGGCCATCAGATGAGTAAGCGCATAACTACCCTGTTTTACTTCTTCGCTATTTCCCAAAGGGTTAGTCACCATTGTGTAGTTGGAGCTTTGCCAATTGAAACCACCGCCGAGGGTTAAGTCATTTAGTTGATAGGTGGTGAACATGGTCGCGGTACGACGAGGTTGAGAGGTATTTACTGCTGAGCCATCGGCATCTTCGGCCTGGAACTGTGACCAACCGAACATAAGGTTCCAATCATCGGTAATAGCACCTGACACTTCAAATTCATAGCCGATACTGGTAGTGCCTTCCGCCGCATATGAGGCCTGGTTAGTGGTGCCAGGAACCAAGTGTCCCACATCGGGCTGTGCCAAGTTATCCTGATCAATACGAAATACTGATAGCATGGCGTTCAGACGCCCTTCAAAATACTCCGCTTTAATGCCGGTTTCATAGTTTTTACCTTCAAGTGGATCAAGATAACTGCCATTTCTATCCTGTTCGTCCTGTGGGTTAAAAATATCTGTATAGCTAACATAAGCTGAATAGACATCATTAATATCGTAGATTAAACCTGCATAGGGTGTAACTATCTGATGGTGACTAAAATCATAGAGGTCACCATTTGACTTCATACCTTCAATGTCCCAGTTAGTAATGCGACTACCCAGAATCAAGGTCAGTGGGTCAGCCAGCGATAACCGTAAAGCTCCATAACCACCAAGTTGTTCAGTTTCTTTTCTCATATGGGTTGTTTGTTGATCCCACACCGGCTCTGGATATGAGCCATCCCACTCATAGAAATTTCCAACTGAGGGAACATTCAGTGCATTACGAAGTTCGGAAGTAAAGTCCTGATTGTTGTGCATCAGACCTACAGTCATCTCATGCTCACGACCAGAAAATGCAAATGGCAGGTTACCATAGATATCGATATTGTCCTGCTCTCGTTCAAATTCGTACCACGCTGGAAACGCCCCCATTCCAAGGCCGGTTTCCCTATCTGGAGAATCGAACAAATAGACTAATGGTAAATCAGCATGATTAATGTTTTTGCTATAAGCTGCGTAAAGTGACGCACCTGAATCAAAGTTATGCTCAAGGTTGAAAAAGTAATTAGTGACTTCAGAATCCCATCTTGTCCAGTCTGCGCCGACCGTTTTAGAACGAGACCAATCTGTTCTTTCTCCATTACTAAACCAAACAGGCAAACCACCCCAGGTTGAGCCGGTGGGCTTGTTTTGTTGTTGGCTGATGCCAATATTCATCAAAGTATTATCAGTGAGGTCGGCTGCTAAAGCGCCATAAAAAACAGATTTTTCATTTTCCAACGAATCAACAAAAGAGCCTTCTTCGAGATGGCTGCCAACGATGCGGCCACGCACGGTCCCAGCTTCATTTAATGGCGTCGAAATATCCACGGTACCCTGATAGCGATCCCAGCAGCCAGCACTGATAGTGGCATGTCCAGTAAATTCTTCACTATCCGCTTTCTTACGCACAAGGTTAATCGCAGCCGAAGGATCCCCCGCGCCGGAAGTCAAGCCGCTCGCACCGCGAACTACTTCTATACGATCATAAAGTATGGTGTCCATTTGTGATTCACCAGCGGAAAAACCACTTTCCCAAGCTGTTGGTATGCCATCAATTTGATAATTATTAATCTCAAATCCACGTGCGAAAAAAACATGCCTTTGGCTGTCCTGATTTGTTGAAGTGAGGCCAGTCACTGTATTGACCACATCAGTCAGTGATTCCAACTGCATATCATCAATCAACTGTCGGCTGATAACTGATACTGATTGCGGTGTTTCACGAATGGATAAGCCTAGCCGCGTCGCAGTATTCATTGAGCCGGTAGTGTATGAGCCGGTTCCTTCAGTCGAAGCTCCTCTATAATGATCGGCTGACACTTCTACTACCGACAACTCTACATCACCAGCCTCTTCCAACTGATAACTACCATCGCCGCGGCGCACTGCGCGCAAGCCGGTGCCAGCCAACAGGCGCTGCAAACCGTCAGTTACCCCATATTGGCCCTGAAGCCCGTTGGACTGTTTGCCAGCAGTCAAGGTGGCATCGAAAGCAATCTCAATACCTGCACTCACCGCAAAACGGTTGAGAGCCGTATCAAGTCGTCCTGCTTCGATGGAATAGGTTTGCTGAGTGGAGGCGCTCTGCCCTGTGGCTTGTTGGGCAAGCGCCGTGGCGGGCAAGCCACCTGCTAGGCAACTGGCCAGCAGGCTGTATTTAATAACACGCGGAATGGCTCGCGCCAGGGGCGTACGGATAAAGCGTGAGTGCGCTTGCTGCGTCGTCATGAAGATCCCCGTTGAGTGGTGCATTTTTTATGTCTACATCCTCTCTTCCGAACGAGAACGAGAATCCCTCAATTTTTTGTAGAATTTTTCTCTGGATCAATAGGCTCAGTATCATTGAACCGGAAAACGGCTCATTACAATCAATGCCCCACTTCCTCGCGCAAAGCCTTGATGTCATCCTCTGTCAATCCAGAGGCGGCAGCAATTTGCGAGTCTGTTAGCAGGTTCATTTCAATCAGCTTTCGCGCAACGTCTTGTCTACCTGCTTCACGGCCTTCTTGAAGCCCTTCACGCTTGGCTTGGTTCAAAAACGACACCTCGTCCCGCAGCGCGCGTTCGCGTACAAAGGCGAGGCGGCGGGCTTCTTCGTCGGCACTCAGTTCGCGGATGCGGCTCATTGCTTTCTTAACCGGTTCATGGGCAATATTGGCCATGGTGAGTTCCTCCTGCCAGTGTTTAAAGAAGGTAATCCAAGCGCGCAGTGGGCCTTCTGGCAGGCCCAGGCGATCCGCCTTTGTCAATTCGATGAGGTTCATCTGCAGAATGTTCCCAAGCGTGACGTTAGGTTGTTGTTCGTCGCGCATTTCAAATCGCCATACCGCTTGGTGACATTCAGATTCCGTTGCCGTGAACAAATCAAAATCAAGCAGGTGTAACCCCACCGAGGCGTTCAGCGCCTGATAATCCTCGCCCGCTTCAAGCTGATTCCCCAGCATACGGGCCAGATAAAATACCCCTCGCTTGTGCCACGCATCGTAGCGTCGCACCTGTATTTCCACATTATAGCAGTGGCCTTCGTTATCGCGTGCCAAGACGTCGAGAATGATGTATTTACCGTATAGCTCGTCAGGCTTAATTGTCGGGTTGAGTATTTCTACCGAGGCAATATCCGGTAAGTCAGGGCGCAGGTCATTGATCAACGTCACTAGCAGATCAGGCGCCTCGGCAAACAGTCGCTTGAACACATAGTCGTTGGTGGGGTCGAGTAATTCGCTCATCATCACTTCGCAAGGTTTGGCTTCAAAGTCACCCACAACGGCGTGCGGTACACTACTTCCAGCGACAAGGCATCGGCCAGGCTAGCCAGGGCGCGGTCGGTGTCTTGAAGTGAGAACACGCCGCTCACCCGCCGGTTAGCCACCTCTGGCGCACAGCGCACCACCCCATGGCGATAGCGAGCCAGCATCTCGACTACCTCGATAACCCGCATGCTCTCAGCCACTAACCGCCCCTGAAAGCGGGCGATTTCGGTGGGGTCGAGCGGCGTCGGTGACGTCACCCGGCTTGCACTCATCGCGGCCTGCTGACCAGCCTCCAACGTTGTCCGCTCGTCGCTTCCCCGCCGCTCCAGAGCCACCCGCCCCTCGTAAACCGCCACGTGGGTGCTATCAGTATGCTGTTGCACGCTGAAGCGGGTGCCAAATGGGAGGGAAAGTCCTTCCCGCGTCATCACGCTGAACATCCGAGCATCCGCTATTTTTGACGTGGTAATCAGCACCCCGCCACGCACAAGGTGGATACGCCGTTGATGGGCGTCGAAGCTTACATTGATGGCGGTATCGGTATCCAGGCGCAGCTGGGTACCATCACCCAGCGTGACATCGCGCATCTCGCCAATACCGGTCGCGTAGTCGGCGAACTGACGCTGCCATTGAGGCGTGCGCGGCAGACCAAAACCCAGGCCGCCCGCGAGCAGTGCCACGCCGCCCCATTGGAGCAAATGACGCCGTGAGACTGTTGGGGAGGCCTCGAATAACTTACTGCGCGCCGCATGGCTCGGCAGTGTTCCCAGGCGACCGTCGATTGCCCGTAACTGCTGCCAGGCACGCTCGTGTTCCGGCGCGGCTTGGCGCCATTGCAAGCAAGCATCGCGTTGGGCATCGGTGGCGTCGTCGCTCCATAGCCGTGCCATCCACAGGCTGGCCTGCTCCAAAATGGCGGGGGAGATGGTGTCTCGAGAAGGCGTCTCTTGGGACGCATTGGTGGACGGACGGCTCATAGCATTCACTTATGGTTGAGGTTCATGCACGGCCTGGTGACATACCAGCAGCGCCTTGGCGATGTACTTTTCGACCGAGGAGACCGACACACCCAATGAATTGGCAATTTCCGGGTAGCTCAGGCCATCAAGACGACACATTAGAAACGCCCGGCGTGGCTTATCGGGTAATCCATGCAGCAGCGCATCGATCTCGACTAACGCTTCAATAGTAAGTGCTTGTTCCTCTGGAGAAGGTGCCATGGGCTCCGGGAGGTGGCTAAGGGTTTCCAGATAGGTGGTTTCGATCCGCCGTCGGCGGTAATGATCGACCATCAGCCCTTTGGCGATTTGAGTCAGAAAACGCCGCGACTGATCCGGCTCGGGTGTGGTGCCCCGCGCCAATATGCGCAGATAGGTATCATGCGCTAGATCGGCAGCGGTATGGGAGCAGCCCAGTTTGGCGCTCAACCATCGCCGCAGCCAGCTATGATGATTGTGATAGAGGGCGTCGAAAGAAACTTCGCTTCCGCCCCGTTGCTTTATCGATACCATCGCCCGTTGCCATTGATTGCCTGTGCCAACTGCCCAAAAAAGCAAAAGTGGGCAATACCAGATGCAAACAATAAATGATAATACGTATCATTACAAACGAATTAGCAGTAACGAATTCTTGAGTGAAAGCAGCAGAGTTTGGTCGTGCAACAAAGCTATAACCAAGGAACAGGCTTGCGCTGAGGCGTTGGCTTCAGACGCGGGAAACGCAAGAATCTACAAATGTAGAAATACAGGTGCGCCGGTATGGTGCTTGGCACAAACGCGGCTTGTTTTACCTCAGCCGCATGCTCGGATCTCAGCTCAGCACGGGCGAAGATTACCAAGAATTACGTGCCTCGGTAGGGCTACACCTGCTAGATTTCGACTTGTTCACCGCTAATGATGACGAACGTCAACAAGCGACATGGCGTTTTGAAATGCGCGATGAACGCCAGCCGAATGTATCACTGGGGAACATTCTGCAGATGAACTTGATCGAATTGAAGAAAGCTGACCGCCTGGGCCTGCCGCAAGGCCCACTTCGCGCTTGGGTGAATTTTCTAGAGCACTGGAAGGAGGACATCAACATGATCGATACCACCTACGAGCCGGTCAGAAAGGCCATGGAACGCCTCAAGCAGCTCAGCGCCGACGAAGAAACCCGCCGCCTTGCCTTCGTGCGCGAACGCGCTCTGCGCGACGAGGTGTCGTTTATCAATGAAGCTAAGCGCGAAGGGATTGAACAAGGGATTGAACAGGGGATTGAGCAGGGAGTAGAGCAAGGCCGTGAAGACGTTGCGCGCAATATGATTCTCAAAACGGGGATGGATGATTTGGCGATTGCCGATATCGCTAAATTAACTGCCGATGACGTTGCTCGTTTGCGTGCTGAAATAAAGCATTAATTTTGACCTCCTCACCTCCCTGAAGGAAGGTGATTCCTGGTTGTCGCCTTCCGGGTTCCTGCTCTGGCCTTTGAAGAAATGACTGAACGCCCTATCCAAATGCCGGAGTGATTGTTGTAGGCAAACGTATTAGCAGTATCAAACTCTTGAGTGAAATGGGTGGCCTTAGCCCGTCTTATTCATGGCTTGAATGCTGCGTAAAAGCATAATTAAATAAAATCAATCGGTTATGAATATTTGAAAGGCCATGGCTCGCTTCACCAAATGGGTGAAACCTTGCCATCTGTGCAAAGTAATATTAACGCATTGATTTTAAAATGGTTTTTTATTGATCACTAGAGTTTGTGATGAATAAGGCAGGCTTAGGGCTTAGGGGGCGCTTCCAGTGCTTCAACTAGGGACTCGGCGAAGCGAAGTGCGGAGAAGAACCCGCCCCATGGCCAATAATACCTGTTGATACTGGCCGGTGTATCATCCAACCAATACTGCCATAGCCCTGACGTTGGCAAGGTTGAATCAGATAATTCGTAAGCCGCACGAAGCAGGATGAATTTTCCCTCCAACTGAAACGCCTCTGAAATGGTTAATGTACTGAAGCCCCAGTCGTTAGTAGGCCCTTGCCAAGCATTCTCCAACCCAAGCCGAGTGAGAACCATATCTTCCAGGCTTCCAGATCCATAGAGCCGCAGATGGCGGTCGTCTAGAATCTGCGCGATAAATAGAGGCTCTTCAGGATGTTCAATTTGTGCTGCCATTACTGACAGCCTAGGGCGTGTTGACGTTTGATCGAAGATGATTTGGCAGGATAGGGGCAAGCTCGCAGAATAGAGGTTCTCACGCCAACAAACTGCGAGCTTGCGATGCCCCGACAAATGCTCACGGATGAACATTGGTCGAAGCTGAAACCTATCCTGCTTCAACAAGGTATCTATGACAAGGCCAACCTGCGCATCACTGTGGAAGGCATCCTTTACCGGATGCGCACTGGCTGCCAGTGGCGGGACCTGCCAGAGGCGTTTGGGTCCTGGAATACGGTCTACAAGCGCTTCAACGCCTGGTCATCGGCTGGAAAGCTGATGGCGGTTTTCAACATGCTGGTCGAGGATCCGGATGTCGAGTGGCTATTCATTGATGGCTCTTACGTCAAGGCGCACCAGGACAGTACAGGGGCTGCCACAGAAGAGTCAGAAGCCATTGGCAAAAGTCGTGCAGGCAACACCAGCAAAATTCATCTGGCCGTTGACGCTTATGGCCTTCCCAATTCCTTCAGGATAACGGGCGGTGAGGTACACGACAGCACAGAAGCCCAGGCATTGATTGACGACTTGCCGACGGGGGAGGCGCTAGTGGCTGACAAGGGCTATGACAGCGAGCGTATCCGTGAGCAGGTTGAGGCGAAAGGCATGGAGGCCGTAATTCCACGTAGGCGCAACTCGAAAAAGGGAAATGCCAGTCTGGACAGAGGTTTATATCGCTATCGGCATCTCGTCGAGAATGCCTTTGCCCGTTTAAAATCGTATCGCGCCATAGCGACGCGCTACGATAAACTGAAGCGAAACTACGAAAGCATGGTGGCTTTGGCGTGCGGTTTTTTATGGCTCCCAATGTGAAACGTCAACAGGCCCTAGCTTCTACAAATTTAATTAACTCTTCGGCCTGCTGTTGCTCATCGTTCAGTTCCCCAACCGTTCTCGTCAACTGCTCAAGGCTCTTCCAAACATCCAAGTCTCCTCCAAATAGTCGGATTTTTACTACATCAGAAACACGTGAAATCATACTCTCTAAATTCACGTGGGCTGGTGGAGATATCAGAATGATATCAGGATCCAAAGATGCTAGGTATTCCAAATTTGGCTGAAACTTACTACCAAGTTCAAGAGTGTCAGGCATTAAATTTTCTTGGTATAACTCCCTATATTGCAAAAGTCCAGCTAGCGCTACAGGTGGATGCTCAAGATCACTCAGCGTATCTGCAACAGCATAGTCGAAAGTGACAATTTTCTTTGGCTCTTCAGCATTAGCGAGTGAAACAGAAAGCAGTAAAAGTATGACGAGAAAATTCGTTTTTCGGACTAAAGAGAACAAGGCATCCACGCAGATCATAAATATTTTCTACTCTGCATTTTATAAAACAATGGTAGGTGGTGGATCCGCCTACCATAGCCCCTGATAGCAACATTACCACCGATAACTTACTGAGCCCACGACACTTCTTGGCTCACCATAAAAGCAGTTATAGGTGCAGGACTCAATATAGGTCTTGTCAGTGAGGTTGGTCGCATTCAGTGAATAAATCCAAGGCCCCGTTTCATAGCTCACTCGCGTATCCACAAGCGTAAACGACGGCACTTCACCCTCAACCCATGTTCCCCGGGTCGCCCCCATATAGCGAACCCCCGCGCCGAATTTCAGCTCTGGCAGGCCAAAATCAGAGAAGCGATAGTCACCCCAAAGCGAGAACTGATTATAGGGCGTATTAGGCGTTCTCTTTCCCTCTTCACCTGGCGTAATAGGGCTGCTTTCCGTTGTGCGCGCATCCGTATAGGCATAGGCTGCAACCAAGTTGGCGTTAGAGCCTATTGCAGTTTTGACTTCCAACTCAAAACCGCGTGAACGCACCTCACCTATCTGTGTCTGAAAGCTAGTGTCCACGGGATCGGTGACACTGACGTTTTCCTGTGTTAGCTCATAAGCACTGGCAGTGAGCATGGTATCTGATCCATCGGGTTGATAGCGGACTCCCACTTCGTACTGCTCTCCACGCGTAGGATCAAATCGATTTCCGTTACGGTCAGTGCCGCTAGCGGGTTCAAACGACTGGCTATAGCTGATGTAGGGCGCCAAACCGTTATCGGCAATATATACGCCGCCTACGCGTCCAGTGAACGCATCGTCTGTCTCGCGGCTCCACTCAGTAGGGCCAAAATAGGGGGAGGTCTCATCCTCGTTCCAATCTTGACGCCCACCCAGAAGAAGAACCCACTTGTCGGCGATTTTCATTTGATTTTGAGCATAAAGGCCAACCTGCTCACTGCGGGTTCTGAACGACCAAGCAAAAGGCTCTGGTTCGCCAAACTCACCGCTATCGTAAACGGGATCAAAGAGGTTAAGCGGTGGTGCCGTGCGATTGTAGCGCTCGGTTTCATGGCGTTGTCGTGTGTAGTCGACACCAATCAAACTGGTGTTGGTGGTACTTCCAGCCTCCCAGTCATATTGCAAGGAGGTATCTGAGGTCAAGCCTGATGATGCATCACGGCGATCTTGAGCGTTTCTCGTATAAATCCTTTGATCGTTACTTTGGCGAATGCTCATCTGAGGAAAATCAGCATCAAGCCGGAAGGTACGCAGATTATGTCGGAGGTGGAGTTCATCGGAGAAGTCGTGTTCTAGCAGGTAACCGATAGAGTAGCGCTCACTGTCATATTCGTCGAACCCTGACTCACCGACAAACCGCTCTCGCGGAATGTCACCATGCGGATTGGGTAGAATAGTTCCGCTGGTTGGCAAACCATAGACGTGGGCCGTCTGGTCGCGCTGGTATTCACTCAGCAGGGTCAGCGAGGTCTGCTCAGTAGGCTGCCACTTAAGGGCTGGCGCGATGTAGGTTCGGTCATAAGGCACATGATCTACGAAAGTGTCGCTGTCACGGTGGAGCATGGTCAAGCGATAAGACCATACGCCATCTTCATCCAGCGCATCGGAGAAGTCCGCAGAAATCTGGCGGCGATCATAGCTGCCCACCTCGAGGTTAATTTCTCGCAAGGGCTCGCTGGTGGGGCGTTTGCTGACAGCATTGATGATACCCGCAGGGGCAGCTACTCCATACAGGATTGAGGACGGGCCTTTGAGCACTTCCAGCCGTTCCAAACCATAGAGCTCCTGCTGGCCATTGTAGGCATTTACTTGGTACTTGCTACCATCTCGATAAGTAGTGGTATTGCGAAATCCACGAACTCTAAGCCCTTCCGAGGTTCGTTCGGCTCCGTTGAACCTTGAGACACCAGGAGTATAGCTCAGGGCTTCAGTGAAATTCCGAGCCCCATAGTTTTGAAATTCCTCGCTACTTACAATCGAGATAGATTGCGGCGTTTCAATAATCGGCGTATCGGTCTTGGTGCCTGTTGCGCTCCGGGTGGCGGCGATACCCTGCACTGGCCCGTAGGCTGTCTCCTGCATCCAGTCGGCCTCCACCCGCATCGTTGACAACGCCACATCCTCAGGCCGCTCCTCCAACCGGTAACTCCCATCGGCTTCATTAACCAAAGACAAACCACTTCCGCTGAGCAGTGTCCGCAATCCACTTTCCACGTTGTAGTCACCGGATAGCCCGCGGGTTTGCTTACCCTGGGTTAGGTTGGAATCAAAGTAGATGACCACGCCGGAATCGGCGGCGAAGCGACTGAGGGCGTTACCCAGGTCACCGGCGGGCACTTCAAAATGCTGCGCACCTTGCTGGGCTGGTTGCTGAGATTGCTGCTGGGCATGGGCGGTCAGTGGCAGCAACGCGACGGGCATTGATAGCGCAGTACACAGCATTGCACCGCCAATTGCGTGGGCGAGCCGTGTTTTCTTAAACTTAGTGTTGTGCATGGGTTCCCCTCTGGTTAGCAACAAAAAAGTGCCTCTTTAACCAGTAAGTCGAACGGGGAAAGCAAAAGGTACCGTCATGGGCAAAAATTATTTTTTCTCGTCCACTGCCACCCAATAGCGCGTGCGGAAATTGACCGATACCGGGAAGGATTTACTCAGCGCATGCAGTGCCTGGTCGGTATCGTCCACCCTAAAAGCGCCAGTAATACGGAAATGGGCCACGCTAGGGGCGCAGCGTAAAACGCCTGTGCGGTAGCGGCCCAGTTCGGCAAGAAACGCATCCAGAGGCATGTTTTGTACCACCAGCATCTGGCGAGTCCAAGCATCATCAGTGGGTGCCAGGCCTGTCGGTGGTGAAGCCGTGTCGGCGGTAAAGGTGAGCTGCTGGCCAGCGGGGCACAGGTTTTGAGACCCCGTGCGGGTGGTCACTTCCACACTGTGTTCGAACACAGCAACCTGGGTTTCTCCTTCCATCATCCGCACCGAGAACCGCGTACCCTGGGCGCGCACCCTGCCCTGCGGCGTTTGCACAACGAAGGGGCGCGGGTTCTCGGCACTATCGCTGGCGGTGGTCACCATGACTTCGCCTGCGCGCAATATCACTAGGCGCTCGTTGGCAGTAAAGTGGATATCCACCGCCGAAGCGGTGTTGAGTATCAGGCGGGTGCCATCCTCCAGCGTTAGCTGTTTGACCTCGCCAGTGGCGGTGTGGTGATCCGCCAGCCAATGCTCTACGGGGACGTGGCGGTAGGCGGTCACGCCCAGAGTCCCAGTGCCCAGCACCAGCGCCAGGCCTTTCAACACACTACGACGGCTCATACTGACGTGCTGCTCGGCACGCTCCAGTGTGTTCAGTGCCAGGTGGCCCGGCACTCGACCAAGCCGGGCCTGCAGTTGGTCTACCCGCTGCCAGGCCCACTGATGCATGGGATCGCTGTCTAGCCACTGCTGTAGGGCCTGCTCGTCTGCTGGCCCTGCCTCTTCCGAGCACAGACATGCATACCATTGCGCGGCCGCTTGCAGTGCCTCGCGCCGAGACCGAGTCAGTTCATGAGGGGCTGTGACAGTCAAAGGTTACAGCTCCGCTTCCAGCGCATAGAGCAAGCAAGACTCGGTGGCCTTGGCCATGTATTTTTTGACTGAACTGAGCGATACACCCAGCTCCTGGGCAATATCCGTGTAACGCATACCCTGTAACTGCGATAACAAGAAGGCACGCCGTACGTTGCTCCCCAGGCCACTGAGCATGGCATCCAGCTCGTGCAGGGTTTCCAGCATGATGGCCTGCTCTTCTGGCGAAATGGCAACCGGTTCCGGCTGTAGAGCCAAACTTTCCTGATAGGCTTTTTCCAACGCGTGGCGGCGAAAATGATCGATCAAAACCCGATTGGCGATGGTCACCAGAAAACTACGTGGCTCTCGGATAGCCTCGACCTGGCATTCGGCATCGCTGCGCCCCAGAATGCGCACAAAGGTATCCTGAGCAAAATCCGCCGCCTGCTGCGAACAGCCCAAACGCCCGCGCAGCCAGCCAAGTAGCCAGCGGTGATGCTCGAAATAGAGGGTATGTACCTGCTCGCGCAGTGGGTAATTCCCAGACGACATGGCTACCTTCTGGCCTCAATGCTATGCAAATGATAATTATTGCCATCATATTGGGTGACCCAGGAGGATACAAGCCCTTGATATTGATTCCTGTCGTTACGGATATAAAAGATTGCGAGGCGGCCTGCGAGGCAGCTGATTCCCCTTCCTCACCTCCGCCTGGGCTAAAAATGCAACAAAAAAGCCAAAAGCAGGTACCGCCGACAAGTGATAACACTCATCAAAACAGGCGTATTAGCAGTATCAAATTCCTGAAGAGAACCAGATAGTGCTAGGGCTCTGCGGGTGTTTCCAGTGCCTCTACCAGGGCCTCGGCGAAGCGGAAGGCGGAAGGGTGAACTCCTCCTATCCAAAACGAAGATGGTAATACGACAAAATCTCCTCGCTGGACACTAGGAAGGTAACGCCACATGCCGCTATTTTCGATATTGTGTTCGATACCTGTGGGATTTCCACTTTCTATGATAACCAGTCTCGCATCTTCAACATTGAAGAGTTCTCTTATACTGATCAGTGAATATCCCCACTGATTGGTCTGTTGTGTCCATGCATTACTTAGCCCTAGCCGCTTTAGCACCCCCTGGAACAGGCTATTTTCGCCGTATACTCGCATGTACTGTTCATTCATTAATTGGATAATCAATAAAGGTGGCTGTGGTTCCAATGTACTCTGCAGAGAACGCAAATGGACTTGAGTGTTAGCAACCAACTTCTCTGCTTTATGTCTTCTGCCTGTCAGTGCCCCAACTTCAAGTACAAATGCATCGAAACGCGCCCATAAGTCGTCATCAATATCATTCGCAAAAGGGAAATTGTGAATAATAGAAAAAGGTGCAATATCTGCCAACATAACGCCCATACGAGTCTGTCGAGGCGCAAGGAGTATACGGTGTGAACCAATACTACTTAACAGTTCCATATTAGGAAATATTTGGCTCCCAACACTAGTGATATCAGCATCAGTATAGCTATTACCGGTCCATGTGTGAAAACCCGAAACATTCCCCATAAGAACAGGGCCAGGATCCAACGCAAGGAGTGCTTCCGCAACAGTCCAGTCGAAAACCGAAGTAGAAGAGGGCGCTTTATTTGCCAGTGCCGGGTTAAAAATCAAAAAAAAGCTAATAAAAAAATAAGAGGGGCACCAGAATATTAATAAAAGCTTATAAAACCTCACTGTGAACTCCTTCAGAAGAAAAAAGAAACCGGAGAGGAACTTGCCAGTTTTCATTTTTCAATGACCATTACATACCACTCAGCCCCACTGAAGCAGGGCTGAGCAAGGCACCTTTTCTACAAGGTTACATTCTCATTCATTAAAACTCGTATTTCATCGTCGCCATGAAGTTGCGTGGTGCGCCGTAATAGTTATGCCTGGTTACACCTCGAACGGCAGAGTAATATTTTTTATCAGTCAGATTATTGCCAGTTATTGAAAAGTCCAAGTTTTCACTGACACGATAGCCGACCATAGCTGATACTGTGGTATAGCCCCCTTGCTCAATAAAGTTATCGTCACTTTTGGCGTAAAGACTGCTGACTGTATTCATACCGGCACCGACTCGCCAGCCCTGATTAGGATCTTCGCTGAAGCGGTAACGTGACCACAGATTAAAGTTATGCTTCGGCGTATCTGGTGAAAGAGTGAGGCCCTCTGAGTTAACATCTCTCACGAACTCAGTCTCTGTATAGGCGTAACCTGCACTGAGGTCCCAACGGGGCAAAAGCTGACCGCTGACTTCCAGCTCGAAGCCCTCACTCCTTGCTTCACCAATTGGAATTGAGAAACCAGGATTATTAGGGTCAGCATAGGCGCGGTTGGTGTCTTCAATACGGAAGACTGCAGCATGCCAGTTCAAGTCACCCCCAGCATGGGAGCCCTTAACACCAACTTCGTACTGCTCACCTTCTCTTGGCTTGATAGGGTCGCCATCGCGACTCATAGCCGTTTGCGGTTGAAATATACCTGTGTAACTGGTGTATATGTTGAGTTCATTATTGAGTCGATAGATTAAGCCAGCGTAAGGAATAAATTCAGTACCATCGTCACGGGACCTTTCACCACCAAGCAAGTTATCGGTTTCCCACCAATTGACACGACCACCAAGAGCAATCGTGAAATCATCTATAATGTTGAAGCGAACTTGTCCGTATGTGGCATACTGCTCAACAACAAACTCATTCTGACCGGGGGGGCCATCGAAATCTGGTTCAACTCGGTCATTCTTTGGATCGAATAGATTCTGAGGAAGATATTGAGGGTCACCGTAGGTCCACTCATTTCTTAGCTCACTATTCTGGTAACTGGTTCCAATCACTGCGTGATGGGTCGCCCCAGCCAATTGGAACGGTGAGTTAACCTGTGCCTCGAAATAATCGTCCTGTTTCTCAAGCTCCCAAGCGAGCTGGCGGATCCAAAAGTCGCCGGTACCCCGATCGGCGGGAAGCATCCCCTCACTACTTTTTCTCAGATTGGCATCGCGATCCAACCGATTGGCCTTCAGCGTTAATTCGCCACCATTGGCGAGGCGATGTTCAAGCTCCAAGAAATAGCGCTGAGCATTCCCGCTCTGCTCGTCCCAGTCGGATCCGAGGTAGGTAGAGCGGTCTACATTCGTGAATGTGCCATCACTGTAAGTGGGTAAGCGAGCCATTAACCACATCTGGGCAGGCGTCGCTCAGCCGGGTAATGTGTCCTTCCAGTGCCAGGGCAGCAGCGTGGTGAGCTCGTCGTCGTTGAGCGTGGGCAATGTTTCGAAGACGTACCG
>NZ_JAMJPJ010000027.1 GCF_023555005.1 Halomonas llamarensis
GCCCGTTTAAAATCGTATCGCGCCATAGCGACGCGCTACGATAAACTGAAGCGAAACTACGAAAGCATGGTGGCTTTGGCGTGCGGTTTTTTATGGCTCCCAATGTGAAACGTCAACAGGCCCTAGTAAACTTGTTATCCTTTTTTCTTTCTTATACCTAGTGGAGGTAGCGTTCGATGAGCCATACCCCGAGCCGTCAGGATTTCGATCACTATATGGCGCCCAATTACGCCCCGCAGCAGGTGATTCCGGTACGTGGCGAAGGCAGCCGTTTGTGGGATCAGCAGGAGAACGAATATATCGACTTCGCGGGGGGGATCGCGGTCAATTCTTTAGGTCACTGCCATCCGGTGCTGGTCAACGCGCTTAAAGAGCAGGGCGAGAAGTTGTGGCATCTCTCCAATGTGTTTACCAACGAGCCAGCACTGATGCTTGCCAAGGCGCTGGTCGAGCGCACTTTTGCTGATAAAGTATTTCTCTGCTCTTCCGGCGGTGAGGCCAATGAGGCCGCGCTCAAGCTCGCCCGCCGCTACGCGGTAGAGCACCACGGCGAGTACAAAGATAAAATTATCTCGTTTTATCAGTCCTTTCATGGCCGCACCTTCTTTACCGTGAGTGTGGGTGGCCAACCCAAATACTCCCAAGGCTTTGGCCCGGTGCCGGGCGGAATTCTACATGCAGAATTCAACGACCTAGAGAGCGTACGCCAGCTCGTGGGTGACGATACCTGCGCGATTATGGTCGAACCGATGCAGGGCGAAGGCGGCATCGTGCCCGCTAAACCCGAGTTTTTACAGGGCCTACGTGACCTGTGTGACGAACACAACGCGCTGCTGATCTTTGATGAAGTACAAACCGGCGTGGGCCGCAGTGGCGAGCTCTACGCGTATAAAAACTACGGCATTACCCCGGATATTCTCACCAGTGCTAAATCGCTCGGCGGCGGTTTTCCGGTCGGCGCGATGCTCGCCACTGACGACATGGCCAAGTCGCTGGTGGTAGGCACTCACGGCTCGACTTACGGCGGCAACGCGTTGGCGTCGGCGGTCGCGTTGGCGGCGGTGGAGTTTATCGACACTCCCGAGGTGCTAGAGGGCGTGAAAAAGCGTCACGACCTATTTCGCCAGCACTTAGACGCCATCAACCGCAAACACGGCGTGTTTAAAGACATCCGTGGGATGGGACTTTTAATCGGCGCGCAGATGGCGGATGCCTACGAGGGGCGCGCTAAAGATATCTTGCCACTGGCGATTGAAGAGGGGCTAATGGCGCTAGTTGCCGGCCCTAACGTGCTGCGTATGGCGCCTTCGCTAGTGATACCTGAAGCGGATATTCACGAGGGTATGGAACGGCTTGATCGCGCGGTTGCTCGTTTGGTCGCCCAGGAGTGAAAAAAACAGACATGAGGAGCCGAGGATGTTGATCGTCCGACCCGTCGAGACGCGCGATATCGACGCCTTAGCGCGACTAGCGGAAAACGCCACCCCACGGCTGACTAACTTGCCCGCCAGCCGTGAACGGTTGCTTGAACGTATTGCGCGCTCACAAGACGCTTTTATCAATGAGGTGGATGCACCTAGCAATGAGCACTACACCTTTGTGTTGGAGCATATTGCGATTGGTGATGGTGCTACTGAAGTACTAGGCACGGCAACCATCCGCGCCCAGGCGGGCGGTGCCGAGGCCTATTACACTTACCGTCAGGAGACGCTGATCCACGCCTCCCAGCAGCTAAACGTACGCCGAGAAGTGAAAACACTTTCGTTATCTCACGAGGTGTCTGAGGCGACGCTGCTGTGTGCGTTCTCGCTTGACCCACGCTACAAAGGCACCTACGCAGAAAGTCTATTGCGTCGAGCGCGGCTGATGTTTACGGCTCAGTATCCTGAACGTTTCTCACGCATTCTGGCCGTGGCGTTCCCTGGGTATCTCGATGCCCAGGTGCAATCGCCTTTTTGGGAGAGCGTCGGACGGCACTTTTTCGTTCGCAGTTTCCAAGAAATGAATCACATTGCCGGGGTGCGCTCGAAAAGCTTTATCGCCGAGGTCATGCCGCAGTTTCCGCTGTATTTACCCCTGTTGACGTGTGAAGCACGCGCGGCCATTGGCCGTGAACACCCGGCGCACAAAGTAGCGTTAGCAGAAATGCTAGCGGAAGGCTTCTCGCGTTCGCGCCACGTGGATATTTTCGATGCCGGGCCGATTGTCAGAGCCGAGCGCGAGCGTCTGGCCACGTTTCGCCATGCTGCCTGGCATCCGGTGCTGATACACCCCGAACACGCGCTCCCAGATGCGGAACTGGCAATGATTGCCAACCAAAAGCGGGGTGATGAGTTTCGCTGCCTTGTCGCGCGCTACGCGCTTTCGCCCACCGGTCAGCTGATGCTACCGCCTTTTTACGCCGAACAGCTCGGGGTAGAAGAAGGCTGCGCAGTGCTGGCAACGCCGTTAACCTTGCCAAGCGCCGTCGCTGAGTCCGATGAAGGTGCTGTGTTCAATGAAGGAGAGGTGTAATGCGTCTTCGACCCATTGCTCGCGACGATGTAGATGAGCTGCAGGTGCTGGCACAAGAGACCGGCGTAGGCTTTACGTCGCTGCCGAATAACCGCGAGTTTCTGGCAAGCAAGATTGAAACCGCCGCCCGCGCGTTTGAGGAACGCACCCCTAAGGACGACCGGCTGTATTTTTTCGTGCTGGAAGACGAAGAAAACGGCGACTTGGCGGGCTGCTGCGCGATTGAAGGCCAGGTAGGGCGCGAAGTGCCGTTTTACAATTACCGCCTGGGCACGCTTGCGCACTCCTCTACACAGCTGGATTTGCACCGCACTATCGATACGCTGTTTTTAAGCTCTGATCACACCGGCGATGCCGAGGTGTGCTCGCTGTTTTTGCGCGCGGAGTACCGCGGCGAAGCCAACAAGCATTTGCGCAACGGCGCGCTGCTATCGAAAGCCCGCTGGCTTTTTATCGCCCAGTTTCGCGACCAGTTTCCGGATAAAGTCCTGGCGGAAATGCGCGGCGTGTTCGACGACGACAATAAAAGTCCGTTCTGGGATAGCCTGGGCAAACACTTTTTCCCCATGGATTTCAACGAAGCCGACCGCTTAACCGGCTTGGGGCAGAAGAGCTTTATCGGCGAGTTAATGCCCAAGTTTCCCATCTACACCACGTTTATGTCCGAAGAGGCCCGCGCTTGCATCGGCCAGGTTCACCGCCATACGCGCCCAGCGCTAGAAATGCTCAAAAAAGAGGGGCTACGCTGGGAAGGGTATGTCGATATTTTTGACGGTGGTCCTACAGTGGAAGCCTACATTGATGACGTGCGCGCGATTCGTAACTCACGACTTTATACGGTGGAGGTCTCTCAAAATGCAGTACAGGAGAGTGTCAGCCGTTGGTTGGCGACAACGACGGATATGCTCGCCTTTACCGCTAGCTGGATAGGGCGCGCCCCGCACAATGACGACACCATTATGCTTAGCGAACAAGAAGCGAAGCGCCTGGGCGTTGCCACCGGCGATACCCTGCGGCTACTTGAAACCTAGGTGACGTTTACAGGAGAATTTTATGCATGCATTACAGCAGCAACTGATCAACGGCGCCTGGGTAACGGGTGCGGCAGAGGCGTTTACCAAGCACGACCCCGTATCCGGCGCGCGGCTCTGGCAGGGGGGCGCGGCGTCAAGTGAGCAAGTGGCTGGAGCGGTGGATGCCGCGCGCGGCGCTTTTCCCGACTGGGCGCGCACGCCCTTTGCCGAACGCCAAGCGCAAGTGGAGCGCTTCGTCGAGGTGTTAAAAAAACGCCGTGAGGATTTGGCTGTGGCGATTGCCAGTGAAACCGGCAAGCCGCTTTGGGAGGCGCGCACCGAAGTGGGTGCGATGATCGGCAAGGTGGCGCTTTCGCTTAAGGCTTACCATGAACGCACCGGCGAGCGGGAAAAAGACGTTGGAGGCGCCAAAGCCGTGTTGCGCCATCGCCCTCACGGCGTGATGGCAGTATTCGGCCCGTATAACTTCCCTGGGCATCTACCCAACGGCCATATCGTGCCCGCGCTATTGGCGGGTAATACGGTGGTTTTCAAACCCAGCGACCAAACCCCACTCACCGCCGATATTACGCTGCAGTGCTGGCGTGAGGCCGGGCTACCTGCCGGGGTGATTAACCTTGTGCAGGGTGGCGTGGCGGTCGGGCAAGCGCTGGCGGGCAATGCCGGTATCGATGGGTTGCTGTTTACCGGCAGCGCTAAAGTAGGCGGCATGCTACACCAGCAGTTTGCCGGGCAGCCGGATAAAATCCTTGCCCTGGAACTGGGCGGCAACAACCCGCTGGTGGTGAAAGATGTCCCCGATGAGCGGGCCACGGTGCTGGCTATCCTGCAGTCGGCGTTTCTTTCCGGCGGCCAGCGCTGCACCTGTGCGCGGCGCTTAATGGTGCCCCAGGGCGACGCCGGAGACAGGCTGATCGACGCGCTGTCTGACGCTATCGCCAAGCTACACGTGGCCGAGCCGTTCGAAGAAGACCCGGCGCCGTTTTATTCAGGCCTGGTCAGCGTGGCCGCCGCCGGTGGTCTGCTCAAGGCTCAAGAGTCGCTGGAAGCGATGGGCGGTACGGTGATCAACCGCATGCAGCGCTTGAAAGACAATACCAGCCTGCTAAGTCCCGCATTGATTGACGTGACTGGTTTAGACGTGCCCGATGAGGAGCACTTCGGCCCGCTACTGAAAATCCACCGCTACCGCGATTGGGACGAGGCCTTAGCGCTTGCCAACAACACGCGTTATGGGCTTTCCGCCGGGTTGATTGGCGGCGACACAGCCGATTGGGATGACTTTTTGCTGCGTATTCGCGCGGGCATTGTGAACTGGAATCGCCAGACCACCGGCGCGTCGGGCGATGCACCCTTCGGCGGTGTGGGCGATAGCGGTAATCACCGCCCCAGCGCCTACTACGCGGCGGATTATTGCGCCTATCCGGTGGCGTCCATGGAAGCGGAAACGTTGGAGATGCCCGATACGCTGCCGCCGGGAGTGAGTTTATGACTGTCCAGGAAGTGAATTTCGATGGGCTGGTGGGGCCCACCCATAATTACTCGGGCCTAGCCCACGGCAATGTGGCTTCTATGAGCCACAGTGGCCTGGTTGCCAACCCCAAAGAGGGTGCCTTGCAGGGGCTTTTGAAAATGAAGTCGTTGATGGAGGCGGGGTATCCGCAGGGCGTGCTGCCACCCCAACAACGCCCTGATGTCGGCGCGCTGCGCGATTTAGGCTTTAGTGGAGGTAACGGTGAGGTGTTGGCCCGCGCCGCCGCCGAGGCCCCGCAATTACTGCGAGCCGTCTGCTCGGCGTCCAGCATGTGGACCGCTAACGCAGGCACTATTACGCCCAGCGTCGATGCGCCGGATGGGCGAGTGCACTTCACCCCTGCGAACCTGCAATCGAGTTTCCATCGTTATTTGGAACCGACCACCACTGGCCGTGTGCTGCAGGCCATTTTTCGCGATGAACGGCATTTCGCCCACCACCCAGTACTACCGGCCACGCCGGCGTTTTCCGACGAGGGCGCGGCCAACCACACTCGCCTGTGTGGTGAGCACGGTGAGCTGGGCGTGTACCTATTTGTGTATGGCCGCCAAGCGTTTGGCGGCGAGCGGGAGCCAACACGGTTCCCGGCAAGGCAAACGCTGGAAGCCAGCCAAGCCGTGGCTCGCCAGCACGGGCTGTCTGATGCGCAAACCGTGTTTGCTCAGCAACACCCGGATGCTATTGATGCAGGCGTGTTCCACAATGACGTGATTGCCGTGGGTAACGGCCCCGTGTTGCTTTACCACGAGATGGCGTTTTTAGATGAAGCGCGCACGCTGGATGAGCTGCGCGCTAAAATGAGTACGCCCTTGATTCCGGTGCGCGTGCCATTGGAAGCGGTGAGTATGGAAGAGGCGGTAGCGTCGTATTTATTTAACTCGCAGCTACTCTCCAACCCGGATGGCACTATGACGCTTGTGGTACCCGGCGAATGCCAAGAGCGCGAAGCGGTCTGGCGCACTATCCAAGACTACCTGCTGGCGGGCAATAACCCCATCAGCGAAGTGATCGTCAAAGACGTCAAGCAGAGCATGCGCAACGGCGGCGGCCCCGCCTGCCTGCGCCTGCGGGTGGTACTAACAGGCGATGAACGCGAAGCACTCACCGGCCGCGTGCTGCTCACCGATGGTCTATACGATGATCTCACCGCTTGGGTGAATCGCCACTATCGCGACCGACTTGCCCCTGATGATCTCGCTGATCCGCAGCTGGCGGAAGAGTCGCTTAGGGCACTCGATGAGTTAACGCAGCGACTCAAGCTTGGCTCGGTCTACCCGTTTCAACGTGATACCACCGCGTAAGATTCGCGTTACTTTGCCAGAGACGCGTTACTTTGCCAGCGAGTAAGCGTAAAAGTGAAAGGTAAGCCACTCAAGCGGCGACCCTTGAGTTCCTCGCATTGCTCATAACGGATGTCGCTGAGAGAATGTGATATTACCATCACCGCAAGGAGTACC
Organism: Halomonas llamarensis; assembly: GCF_023555005.1. GTDB lineage: Bacteria > Pseudomonadota > Gammaproteobacteria > Pseudomonadales > Halomonadaceae > Vreelandella > Vreelandella llamarensis. The sequence continues at coordinate 6,540 of NZ_JAMJPJ010000027.1, forward strand.
CGGGTATGAGAGCGCTGTCGAACATGGGGTTTGCTTTATTCGGTGCAGCGCTGGTGGCCATCAGTTACGGTCTGGCCCGCTTTGCGTTTGGCCTTTTTGTGCCCTCTATCAGTGCGGAGTTGGGGCTATCAGCGAACCTAGTCGGTATTATTGGGGCGCTGCCCTTTATCAGCTTTGTTATGGCGTCTCTGGTGGCGCCGATGGCGGCTGACCGCCTTGGGGCTCGCAACCTTGCCGTGCTTTCAAGTGTTGCCGGTGCGGGTGGCCTGGGGGTGATCAGCCAATCTGCAGATGTCTACATGCTGGGTGCTGGCGTTTTTGTCTGCGGTGTCTGCACCGGTTTTATGATGCCGGCCTTAACGGCGGCCATGCAGGCGTTAGTTAGTCGCTCCATGCATGGGCGCGTCAGCTCGATTCTGAATGCAGGCACTAGCGTTGGTGTCATCGTCGCGGTGCCCACGGTTGTTTTTTTAGCGGATGCTTGGCGATTAACCTATAGCATGTTTGCCGTGTTAGCAGGCTTGGGTGCTATTGCTGCCTGGTTTTTTATCCCCTCGGTATCGCGAGTCATTCCCTCGAATGCAGCACCGCCGGCGCCTATCACTCGGTCGCAGAGGTCGCGCCTGATCCGCCTCTCGTTGTTCGCTTTTGCCATGGGCTTTGTGTCGGCGGCGTATTGGGTATTTGCCCCAGACCTAGCGGTGACATTGGGCGCATTGCCAGCGAATCAGACCGGTTGGTTATGGTTTGCCGTTGGTCTTGCCGGTTTAGGCGGTGCCGTTGTGAGTGACCTGGCTGACCGTAATAATCCCCCTATCACGCAGGCCTTGATGCTGATGCTACTGTCGTCAAGTCTGGTGCTGTTAGCCGCAAGCCCAGACCGGTTGGTATTGGCGATGTTTTCTGCGTTGGTGTTTGGTCTTGCCTATATGAGCCTGAGCGGGCTGTACCTAATGACCGGTATCCGTCTCTTGCCGGGTCGGTTATCGGTCGGGCCGGTGTTGCCCTTTGTCGCCATCGCACTGGGGCAGGCGGTAGGGTCCCCGGTGATTGGTGTGCTGGTGGAAAGCGTTGGCTATGCGGATGCGTTTTCCATCTTTGCGACAATCGGCATTGTCACCGCGATTGTGTCGCCAGCGTATCCTGGACACATTGATTACTGGGCTGATTGGACAGAAACTGAAACGGAAGAAACGTCAGCTCCATGGGAAGAGCCTGAACCGGAGGAAACTGGCCTTCAGGCAGCCTATGATAATCAGTTGGTGGACGAAGACGGCGAGCCTCTAGATTTGGACCCCGACCCTGTCGTTGAGGAAGAAGATTCAGTCGCTGAAGAAACAGAGTCAGAGTCTGACAAAAACGACCAGCGTTAAACACGACGGGCAAGAATCCAACCGCTGGACCTGGAAGACCATGGGACAGCGGTCGGTTCGTCAACGGCGGTGATATAAGCTAACGGCGACATAAAATAAAAGGAGAAACGCTTGCCAGAAGTCGTATATTGGCTGGATATGATCGGGGTAATTGTGTTTGCGCTATCCGGCGTGGTTCTGGCCTGTCGCAAGCGGATGGACCCATTTGGGATGCTGGTGCTGGCAGCCGTGACGGGCATTGGCGGCGGCACGGTGCGCGATTTGGTGTTGGGCGTGCACCCGGTGTTTTGGGTGACGGACCCAACCTACCTGTGGGTGATTTTAGCCACGGTGGGTGTTTCGTTGATGGGGTTTCACTACATTCATCGCCTTTCGCGCGGCTTTCTTCCCATGGCGGATGCCTTTGGGCTCGCTCTTTTTATGGTAATTGGCACACACAAAGCGCTGTTTCTCGGCCACGCGGGCGTGGTCGCAGTGTTGATGGGCATGATGACGGGCGTAGCGGGTGGCATGATTCGGGATGTGTTGGCTCAGCGCGTGCCCATGGTGCTGCGCGAGGAGGTTTACGCCACGGCGGCCATCGCCGGCGGGACCGTTTACGTCGTACTGCATAGCCTGGAAGCGCCGCTAATGTTAACGATCACCGCCGCGCTGTTGACTACCCTGGCGCTGCGGCTGGCGGCGATTTACTGGCACCTTTCGTTGCCGGTGTTTGCCTGGGTAACCCTACCCCCCAAACCCAAAGCGGGCAGCGACGAAGACCCTTCGCTTTCTGCCGCGTGGAAAGCCCGGGAACGGGTACGTATGATTCGGCGCGAGCGCAAAAAACGCTGATGTTTTGTAAGCGCTATTGTAACTGCTGTTGCCGCCAGCGGTCGAACCAGCGCCGTGGTTGGAGCACCTGCAACGTAGCTTCGTTGTCATCTAGCGCGACGCCTAGCCCCAAGCGCCCTAAGCGAGCATAAAGCGCACCGTTGGCACGTTGATCCGCTAGTGTTAGGTCGGCGAGCATCAAAAGCGGCCCGCCGCTCAGCGTTAGATCGCTCAGCGTGAGTTGGTCGCCGTTCAAGCGCAGCTGTGCGTTGCCTGTCATTTCACGCACACTTAGCATTCGTCCAAGCCAGTCGTTGTCTCTGGCGCGGGCAAGAAATAGCCGCGCTAGCAGGCCGCTCCTTGGCCGTGTAACCCGCGCAGTATCAGCTCGCTTTCGAGGCTAGCCTGGCCATCTAAAAGCGCAATGCCAACCCCGTCAGGGAAGTAAGCGTTGTAACGGGTAATGTCTGGCACGTCGATAATCGGCAAGCTAACTCGGGTAGTAAAATGCTCCGGTTGCGGGTCCTCCATGGCAGCGCTAAAGGTATCCGTGCGGGTGGTAAGGGCGAGGTGGCGCCCTTCTACATGAGGGCGCTCATCGTCTTGGCGTTTAAGTGAAAAGCGGGGAATCTCAAGCGTTAGCTGCGCTTGCTCGCGGCTATCCAGCTGAGCGGTGAGTTCACCGCGCCCACGGGCTTGGTAGTCTAAAAAATTGACGCTTAGCGGGTTGGCATCCACTCGGAGGCGTGTCGGCACGGTGAGTTGGCGGCCGTGAAAGCCACCCTGAGCAAAAAGTTGCCCTTCACCGCTTATCGCCAGCCCATGAGCGGCGGGTAAAAAGGCATTGAGAAAACCTAGGCGTTCGACGCGGCCCGATAGCGAAAATTGCCCTCGCGGCTCGTCATTCTCGCGCTGAAAGCGTCCTTTGTGCAGCGTCAGGGTGCTCGTGAGGCGCTCCTTTCGGTTGGCATCGGCTACTTGCCAGCGCAGTTGGCTACTGCTCAGGTCCAGGTGGCTAGCATCGAGTGCCGCATCGCGGATGGCGAGATCAAGCTGCATGTCGCTGGTTAAGCGGTGGATGCGCTCGCCCGCCTGCCAATCGGTGACCCAGCGGTTTCCCGCAAGCGCCACCTCACCGCTTAACGATGTCGGTGTCAGCGTTAACTGACCGTGGCTTTGGGCCTGCCCGCTCACCAACCGTAGCGGTGACGGCTCGGGTAAGAACGGAGCCACATAGGGCTGCAACACCGCGATATCGGGCAGCGTGGCGTCTTGCCAATGCAACGTGACCTCTTCGGGCGCTTCCAAACGGTCAAGACGGCGGTTCTCTAGCGAGGTGGTGAGTTGCAGTTGGGTATCGGTGGCATACGGCGTCTCGGCCAAGCGTTGATGGATCGTGACGCCGTTGAGCCGCGCGCTCAAGGAGAGCGTGTTCGGCATGTCGTCGGTAACCGCTAGGGTGATAGTGCCGTCACCACGGGCGGTGTGAACCGCGGGGCGGTGTTCCCAAGGCGTTGCCTCGGCGGTATCAGCGGCATCAGCGGGGGTGCTTAGGGCTGCCTCGTCGACATTGAGCGTCAGCGCCGGTGCGTTCAAGGTGAGTTGGCTGCCAGCCTCGAGTTGGCCATGCGTGAGTGTGATGGTGCCCTCAAGCTCGCCGCGACCGTTGACGGCAAGCCAAGGCAGCGCCTTGATGTAGGGCATAAAAACGTCCCAGGCATCGGCGTGGGCGCTTAACTCGGTATCGGCGGAGAGCGCCGCCGCAAGGTCGGGGGTTAGAGTGCCGTCGGCGGTCGTCGGCGTTACTGGGTCCAGCGAGGCGTTGGCGTTAAGGTGAATATCCCGTGCCAAAATGGCGCCATCGCTTTCACGCCGAACGTGCCCGTGGGTTAAGTTCAGCTCAGCATGGGGAACAGCCAGAGTGTCGCGGCTGAGGGTGGTTTGGCTGACGCTGAGGCGTCCGTCGCCCTGTAGGTTAATATCACCCAGACGCAGCTTGCGAATACCGTTCGCTTCTAAGGTAGCAATGTGCAGCTCGCCGCGCAGCAGCGCCAGTAGTGAGAGTTCGAGCGTGGCGCGGTCAGCTTCGACGGAAAGCGCCAGCGTGTCATTATCTCGACTCAGCTTCAGCCCTTCGACCTCCCAGCGGCCGGGGTAATGGCTGCTGCCTTGGTCCCAGCGCACCTCCACGCCCTCTATTTGCGAAATGCGTTTAGGCAGCCATTGACTGTTGAGCAGCCAGTAGCTGCCCGCCAACCATAGCGTTACCAAACCGAGGGTAAGCGCTAGTGTTATCGCTAGCCATCGTGGCCACCGCCTTTTGGAAGAGAGTGGGGCGGCTTTTTTTTCTGACGTTGTCGTTGGCATACGGGCGCTCTAAAAGACGGCTCCTGTTAAACGCGGTTTTATGGCATGATGCGCGGCGTTGTTTATGATGGACAATTAACTTTAACGCTAGGCAGGCAGCAAACGCCATGTTCAAGGATTTTTACGCGCAGCACGGAGAGTACGTGGTGATCTCCGCTGAGCAGGCCAGTCGCTTCGCCAAGGGCGTTGCCGGTGACTACAACCCCATTCATAATTCGGATGCACGACGTTTTTGCGTGCCCGGCGATCTGCTGTTTGCGCTCGTGCTCGAACGCTTTGGGCTATCGCAAACGATGGATTTCCGCTTTTTGAGTATGGTGGGCGCGGACACGCCCCTGCGCTTTCATGAAGCGGATGACGGTTCGATTCACGTCAGCGACGAAGACGGTAAGTGCTATTTACAAGCGACTCGTGGCGGCGCCACTACCCACGAAGTGGCCGCCGTTGATGCGTTTGTGCGCTGCTATGTGGCGTTTTCCGGCAAAAACTTCCCACACTACTTAAAGCCGCTGATGGAGGAGCAGGGGGTCATGTTCAACCCCAAGCGCCCGTTGGTCATCTACGATAGCATGGGGTTTACTTTGGAGCGGCTCGAAGGTTTGTCACCCGGCCTTTCGCTGACGCGCTCCTCGCTTGAGGTGTTGGGCAAACGCGCCGATGTACTGCTGGAGTTTTCCATCCAATCTAACGGCGAAGCAGTTGGATGGGGCTCGAAGAAGCTCGTGGTTAGTGGCCTTTGTGATTACGACGCTGAGGCGATGGAGGCGATTGTCGCTGAGTTCTACCGCCTAAAAGCAGCCTACGAAGTCTCAGCCACCTAGACCTTAGACTACACCACCACGGTGACCGGGCAGGGAGCGAGCTCAATCACTTTTTGGCTCACACTGCCCAGTAGCGACTCCCGCCAGTGGCCCAGGCCGCGTCGTCCCATCACAATCACCGGACTGTCGTCGCACTTTTGTGCGTGGTCGGCGATGGCTTCGTCGTAGCGTTCGGCATGCAAGACGGTATCGTGGATGCCCATCGGTACGTCTCCTAGTGCTTGGCGGGTGTTGGTTAATACCCGTTCCGCTTCAGGCTCGCCGCTATCTAGCGGTGGCAGCTCACCAGAGGGCTGACAGTAAATAATCTCGACCGGGATATTGCCGCTGCGGGCTAAATCGCCTGCTAGGCGTGCGGCGAGGTCGCTCTCTGCAGAACCGTCTGTGGGGAGGAGAATTCGCCCAATATAGGCCGTCTTGGTAATCTCAGCGTCGGCGTGCAAAACGGTTACGGGGCCTTTAGCGCGGTGAACCACAGCGTTGCTGACACTGCCTTTTACCCACTTGCCAATTTCGCCTAAATGTCGGGCTCCCATCACCAACTGGGACGTTTTATGCTGGCGTGCATGTTCGACAATGGCACGCTCGGGCTGACGAACAAAGTTTGTGCCACGCAAGCGTATCTCTTCTACTCTCAGTTCCGAGGCAAAGGGAAGATCTTTGAGCGCGCGGCGGGCCTCGGCAAAAGCGACATCCGCTTTGGCGTCTTGCTGCTCACGGTCAAAGTCCACTTCACCCTCGCGGTTAGCGGGTAAATCGCTCAATTCAGCGGGGTGTAAGGGCAATACGTTAACAAGCTGCAAGGTGGCGTGGTGAAGGCTCGCAAGCAATGCGGCGTGGCGCGTGGCGGCGTTGGCCTCTTTGGACCCGTCGATGGGTACGATGACCCATGAAATCTGATCACTCATCCAAAGCTCCTTGCGTATCTTTTCAGCCGGTCCGGCCTCTACGTCGTTAGGTTAAGCGGGTGCCATCAACGTTTCCACTGCGGTCGGGCGGGTGTGGCTAAATTCAGCGCACGGCAGAAGGAGCATTGACCCCACCCTGAGAATCTTGTTTACTCGCGTAATGGTCGTTGACGCTTACGTCAACTTACTGCTATATCCTTTTATCTATAACAAGCATAGATTCCTAACAAACGTAGATTTAACAAACATAAAGACAACAGGAGAAACTGCATGTCCGTTCGCGAAATCCCCATGTACATTGATGGCAAGCCGGAAATCTCGCAAAGCCAAGATTGGCATGATGTGGTCAACCCAGCGACACAAGAAGTCGTGGCGCGGGTACCGTTTTGCACCGCTGAGGAAGTTGAGCGCGCGGTGGCAAGCGGCAAAGAAGCGTTTAAAGCGTGGCGAAAAGTGCCACTGGGTAAGCGCATGCGCATTATGCTAAAGCTACAAGCGCTGATCCGCGATAATACCGCCGAGCTTGCCGCACTCATTACCGAAGAGCACGGTAAAACCCTGCCAGACGCGGAAGGCGAAGTGGGCCGCGGGCTGGAAGTGGTTGAGCATGCTTGTTCCATTACCTCGCTGCAGCTTGGTGAGCTTGCAGAAAACGCCGCCAATGAAGTCGACGTTTATAGCATGCACCAGCCGCTGGGCGTTGGGGCAGGTATCACCGCGTTTAACTTCCCGATCATGCTGCCGTGTTTTATGTTCCCGCTGGCCATTGCCACCGGTAACACCTTCGTGCTCAAGCCCTCCGAGCAAGATCCAAGTTCCACCATGCGTTTGGTCGAGCTGGCCCACGAAGCCGGTGTCCCGGCGGGCGTGCTGAACGTAGTCCACGGCGGACCGGATGTAGCGAACCAGATCGCCGACCATCAAGACATCAAAGCGCTGTCGTTTATCGGCTCCACCCATGTGGGCTCGCTACTGTATAACCGCGCCGCCGCAGCGGGTAAGCGCATGCAATCGATGATGGGGGCCAAAAACCACTGTGTTGTGATGCCGGATGCCAACCGCAGTCAGGCCATCAACAACCTGCTAGGGTCAGCCTTTGGTGCCGCCGGGCAGCGCTGCATGGCCAATTCCGTTGTGGTCCTTGTAGGCGATGCGCGCGAGTGGCTGAATGATATCGTCGAGGGCGCGCGCGGCATGAAAGTTGGCCCTGGCACCGAGCGTGATGCTGACCTTGGCCCGCTGGTCTCGCCGCAGGCTAAAGAACGTGTCGAGCGGTTGATTACCGCGGGAGAAAAAGAGGGCGCCAAGTTAATGGTGGATGGCCGCGGTTGTACGGTCGATGGCTACCCCGAAGGCAACTTCGTTGGGCCAACTCTCTTTGCCGACGTTAACGCTGATATGACGATTTACCGCGAAGAAGTTTTCGGCCCGGTACTGTGCGTGGTTAGCGTGGAAACGTTGGATGACGCGATTGAGTTCATCAATGCCAACCCCAACGGCAACGGCACCTCAATCTTCACCAACTCGGGTTGGGTGGCGCGCCGTTTCGAGACCGATATCGATGTGGGCCAGATTGGCATCAACGTGCCGATTCCCGTGCCGGTCGCTTACTTCAGCTTTACCGGTTCGCGCGCCTCCAAGCTTGGCGATCTCGGCCCTAATGGCAAGCAAGCGATTGCCTTTTGGACGCAAACCAAAACGGTTACCGCGCGCTGGTTTGAGCCGGAGAACGTCTCTAGCGGCATTAACAGCACGATTTCACTAGGCTAATCGCATTGAGCAACAGGCCATAAGTGTGAGAAACAGCAAAGCCCCGCGTGCGGGGCTTTGTTGCATGGACGGAGAAATATGCTGTACAGGCTTAAACAGTCTCAAACAGTGGCGTACTTGCTATGAGTAAGCGCTTAAACGGTTCGAGCTGGCTTTCGTGCAATATCAGGAGCGTTTTTTCTGTGGTGAAGTGGCGCCCTGGCGGAATCAAGAACGCGAATTCCCCATCTTCTAAGTGAAACTCGTGAATTTCGCGCATGCCTTGGGACGTGCGGCACTGACTACTGCGGTAAGCGTCATCCTCACCGTATACGAGGCGGTGATACATTTTAAACAGGGTATAAAGCGCAAGGCCGCCCTCAAAGGAGGGCCAGCGTGCCGGCCGGGCTTTAGTTTCATCGTCCAGCGGTTGACCGTCGGCCTCGGCATCAGCGATAGCGTCACTCAAAGGCTTGGCCAGAAGCGAGCCCTGTTGTTCGGGAAATGCCGTGTTGTTTTTCATCGCTTCAGTAAATTCATCTGCCGCGCGATGTAAATCGGTTATGTCGCTGAGCGGGTATTCCACGAATTTAAGATCGACGGGCTCGCAGCCGCCGTTCTCCCAGCCGTGAATCACGCGTAGCGTGAGAAGCTCGCGCTGCATCGGGCGAACGGCCAGCAGATAGAGCATCACACGAATATGCAGCTGTCGCTCGTGGCTATCGTTATCAAATGCGTGGTAGGGGTCGGCAAATAGCTCGTGAAGACGCCCGGGGGTATGTTCCTTCGCTTCGGTATAGCGCATGAGGCTTCCCTATAAACTCACGGTGGCGCAGCGTAGCGCCTTTATAGCTGATCAGAGTCGATATATGACCAATGCAAGACTCGTTTCAGTATGGCGAGCCTAGCGGCAGATTAAAAGAGCCAAACCACTGAATTATGCGTTTGTCTTAGCTTTTTTACGTAAACGGCACCCGCAAATACGCTATGTGAATTCCACAACAATAAACGGAGTTTTTATGACGTCATCGATTAGCCGGTTTAGTGTCCCAGAATCGCTTGAAGCGTTGCCTGACGATGTTCGTGACACCATACTGGCCGTGCAGGAAAAAGCCGGTTTTGTGCCCAATGTGTTTTTGATGCTGGCGCATCGCCCGGCAGAGTTTCGCGCCTTTTTTGCCTATCACGATGCGTTAATGGAGCGTGAGTCGGACACCTTAACCAAGGCAGAAAAAGAGATGATTGTGGTGGCGACCAGCGCGCGCAATCGTTGCCTTTATTGCGTCGTCGCACACGGTGCGCTGGTGCGTATTTACAGTAAAAACCCTGAGCTTGCCGATCAGGTAGCGGTGAACCACCGTACCGCGCCGATTAGCGAACGCCATCGCGTGATGCTCGACTTTGCCATGTACTGTGGCGTGGAGGTCGGCGAGTTGACCGATGCGTGGGAAGAGCGGCTCACCCATGTCGGTTTTACCCGCGAAGATATCTGGGATATTGGCGCCATTACGGCGTTTTTCGGCCTATCGAATCGACTCGTCACCCTTACCGGTACGCCGCCCAACAAAGAGTTTTACCTGATGGGGCGTGTGCCACGGGAGACGTAACGCGGTGGCAATGGCTTTACTGTCTGCGCCAATTGCGTAACCATACTCAGTACGGATAATTCCGTCACACAACTTAATTCACTGTCGCCAGGGGAGCCCACTTGGGCTGAGAACGCACACACTCGTGCTGACCCTGGAACCTGATCCGGTTCGTACCGGCGGAGGAAGTGCGACATGCCTTACCTAACCACTGCGGCATTGGCCGCGGCACTTTTCTGCTTTGCTTATCTTGGTCTGCGCGCGCGCCGCGCTGACGGCCTGCTGGATGATTACGTCACCGCGCGTAACTCCCAATCGGCGGGCACGCTGGGGCTTTCGTTTTTGGCCTCGGGAATGGGCGCGTGGATTTTGTTTGCGCCGCCGGAAATCGGCGCTTTTGTGGGTCCGGTAGCGCTCGCCGGTTACGCGATTGGCTCGGCGCTGCCATTTATTGTGCTTGGCCTTTATGGCCCCAAAATCCGCCAGGCGTTGCCGCAAGGGCGCAGCATTGCCGAGTTTGCCGAGGCCTGTTACGGGCGCGGCGTGCGGCGCTGGGTGTCACTGGTGTCAGTGGCCTATATGGCGTGTTTTCTCGCCGCCGAGTTAACCGCTATTGGGGCGATTACCTCGCTTTTATCCGATGTGCCGCCGGCGCTAGTGATCTTGGGCGTGGCGCTGACAACGTTGGCTTACACCGCCGTGGGCGGCCTGCGGGCAAGCCTTGCCACCGACCGTTGGCAAGCGTGGTTGTTAATCGCGCTATTGCTGATTGTGGGTGGCGTCGCGCTCACGGCACTGCCTACGCTGCCGCAAACCGCCTCAATGCCAAGCGCTCCGCTAGGGAGTGCCTTGAGCGTGGCGCTGACTCTGGTGATTGCGGTGACCGCGGCAAACTTGTTTCACCAAGGCTACTGGCAACGAGTATGGGCTGCTGAAAATAACCAAAGCCTGGGGCGTGGCGCCTGGCTGGGTGGCGGCGCAACGGTGCTGGTGGTGATGCTGATTGGCAGCCTGGGAATGCTCGCGGCGATGAGCGGTGTCGCCCTGGGTGAGCCGCCGATTCCCTTTTTTGCGCTATTAAGCGAGGCGCCGGGCTGGCTGGCGCTACCGGCGCTGATACTGGCGGTGACGCTGGTGGCCTCCAGTGTCGATACGCTGCAAAACGGCATTGCATCGCTAGCGGCGGGCAATAGCCGCCAAAGCCGATGGTCGCTGGCGGCGGCGCGCTGGGGCACGGTTGCGCTGATGGTGCCAGTCGTCGTGGTTGCCCTGCAGGGGCTCTCTGTGCTGCGTTTATTTTTGATTGCAGACCTGCTTTGCGCAGCGATCGTGATCCCTGTACTGCTCGGGTTATGGCGGCGGATGACCCCGCTGGCGGCGGTGGCCGGTGGCGTTGCCGGTATGCTCGGCGCTATTCTCCCTGGCTGGGTGGCGCAAGGCAGTTTAAGCGCCGGGCTGATGGCGGCGAGCTTCCCCAATAGCATTCCCACGCTGCCGCCATTTTTAGGCGCATTGGTCGCTTCTACATTCGTTAGCGTATTAATGGCAACAGTGAATCGGGCGCGCGTTGACAGAAAGTCAGCCTAACGGCAGAAGTGAGGCGTCTAACGCGTTATGCTGGCAGAAAATAACAGCGTGTTCGTCGCTTCTATGCTTGATTACCCCGTACCTAAAAATGAAGCCCAGCGTTTGGCTGCGCTACACCAGCTTAAGTTGCTGGATACCCCCGATGACCCGGTGTTCGACCGGGTCACGCGGCTGGTTACCCGGCTGCTTGACATTCCGACAGCGATCGTGACGTTGATCGATGCCGACCGTCAGTGGATCAAGTCGCGCGTGGGCTTTACCACCCGCGAAACACCGCGAAGCGTCGCGTTTTGTTCGCACACCATCGCCGAGGGCGCCCCATTGGTGGTAGAGGATGCCCGCCAAGACCCACGCTTTAGTGCCAATCCGTTGGTTGACTGTGACAACGGCATACGCTTTTACGCTGGCATACCACTGCTTACGTCGGAAGACTATGCGATCGGTTCGCTTTGTGCCATGGATACGCAGCCGCGTTACTTACACGAGGACGAGCTCTCCGCACTGAAAGACTTGACCGCCATCTTGAATGATGAGATTTGCCTGCGTGAGCATTTGACTCGCGAGCAGCAGCGCCGCGCAGCATCACAACGCGAACTCGACGCACTTCACAAAAGCCTCGAAGAACAGATCGAGCGACGCACCCGCGAGCTGAATCTAGTGATTGAAGCGGCGTATGACGCCTATATCAGCGTGGATGACAATCACCGTGTGCTGGATTGGAACCGTGCGGCGGCGGCGATGTTTGGCTGGACGCGCCAAGAGGCGCTAGGCCAACTACTGCAAGCGTTGATTTTTCCTCATGGTGTACCTGAATACGACGACACGACGACCATCGAAGTTAATACTTGTCGCCGTGATGGTCGTGAGATGCCGGTTGAAGTGCGCGTCAAGTCGCTATGCGTTGAGGGCAAACATCGCTATAGCCTCTTTGTCCACGACATTGCCGAGCGCCGTCAGCTAGAGCAGCTGCGCGACCGAGAGGCGCGGGAAGATGCGCTCACTCTGCTACCCAATCGCCGTGCGCTAGACGAGCGGTTGTTCGATGCGATGGCCAGAGCGCGGCGGCTTAAACAGCCGCTCGCAGTGTTGTTTTTAGACCTGGATGGGTTTAAGGCCGTGAATGATGAGTACGGCCACGCCGTGGGCGATGAACTGCTGCGTGAAATTGGGAAACGCTTGCGCCACAGCGTGCGCGAAACCGACTATGTCGCGCGCTGGGCGGGTGATGAGTTTGTGATGGTATTAGAAGGGATGTCACCCGACGCCATGCAGGGGCTTGGCGAAAAGCTGATTCATACTATTGAAGCGCCGATCCGGGTGGGAGAATTGTCGCTTTATGTCAGTACCAGCATCGGCGTGGCAATCTACAGGCCAGTGTGCGAAGAAACGGCGCAAGAGCTGTTAAAGCGCGCTGACGTGACCATGTACGACGCCAAACACGCGGGCAAAGCGCAAGTGAAAATCGCACAGCAAGAGTAAACATGAGGCAGGTGCCACGCTTTGCGCCAATCTCCTTAACGTACCGCGCGGCGCCTCTTGTTAGCCCCATGGCGATGCCGCGAAAGTTTGTTATCGTCGTGATCTGATTATCGACAACGAAGAGGAGTCAGCCATGGCAGATAACACCGCTAACCTGCCCACTCGCATGGCCGCTATGGTACTGACCGGGCACGGTGGCATTGAAAAACTCGAGTACCACGACGACGTGCCCGTCCCAACGCCAGGGCCGGGCGAGGTGCTGGTGCAAGTGACCGCCACCGCTAAGAACAACACCGATCGAAAGGCGCGCGAAGGGCTTTACCCGACCAAAGATAAACAGGATGTAACCTCGTTTGCCATGGGCGGCGAGCCGACGCTGACGTTTCCGCGCATTCAAGGGGCGGATATCGCCGGGCATGTGGTCGCCTTGGGCGAGGGCGTTACCCCCTCGCACTTAGGCGAGCGCGGCCTGTTGGATTTCAATCTCTACGCGGATGCACGCCGCGATATTAACCTAACACCGGATTACTACGGCCACGGCGCGGATGGCGGCTTTGCCGAGTACGTTGCGCTGCCAGCGGATCAGTTTTATGCCATTCCCAGTCCTGAACTCAGCGACGCCGAACTTGCCGCCATGGGCATGTGCTCCTACCAGACCGCCTACCATATGATGACTGCCGCCAAGGTGAGCAGCGGCGAGCGCGTACTGGTGAGTGGTGCTAGCGGCGGCGTAGGCACGGCGTTGATTCAGCTATGCCGTGTGGTCGGGGCTATTCCTTACGCGGTGAGTCAGCCCGATAAAGCCGATGCGCTGCTTGAGCTTGGCGCTGAGGCGGTGATTGATCGCGGCGATTTGCCAACGTTCGTGGACCGTGTGCTTAAGGCAACCGGCGGCGCGCCGATTGACGCGGTGATGGACTTGGTCGGCGGTGAGATGACGCATCTGTTTATCGACACCATGATCCAGGATATGAAAGCGCGCACCACCTACCCGCGCCTATCGATTGCCGGGGCCAGCGGCGGCAACGTCAGCGAGATGATGTGGACACGAATTTACCTCTATCAGGTGCAGATTTTCGGCGTTTCCCACGGTACCCGCGAAGAGGCCGACCAGCTGATGGCGTGGATTCGCCGCGGTGATCTTAAACCGGTACTGCACGCGGCATTCAAACTTTCCGAGCTGCACGCCGCCGAACGTTACTTCGTCAATCGCGACAGCAACTACCTGGGTAAAATCGTGATCGTCCCGGACAGCCAGTGGGATACCCACGGCGCCCCGTTTGCCCTTAATACCTCTAACGAGTCAGTGAGATGCCGGTTAAAGCGCGCTGACGTGACCATGTAAGAAGCCAAACACGCGGGCAAAGCGCAAGTGAAAATCGCAGCGCAAGAATAAAGATGCACGCCGAGTGGCTGAATTTTCTCACGGCTGGATTTTCTGTGCGTAAAACGGCCGCTCTGACGGCGTGACCAAGACAAAGACGCCAGTCCATCCAATAAGGAACGAATCATGCAGAATTGCGGTGGTACTGATGGACAGTGCGCGTATTGCAGTGGCGGCACACCGTTTGAATTCTCGATGGCTTTTCAGCCGATTGTCGACGTTGTCCGTCAAGACATCTATGCCTATGAAGCACTGGTACGGGGCATGAATGATGAATCCGCCTTTTTTATTCTTAACCAAGTAACCGATGAGTTGCTTTATCGCTTTGATCAGGCCTGTCGCGTCAAAGCCATCGAGCTCGCCAGTCAGCTGGGGATGGACCGGCCGTTGTCCATTAACTTTTTACCCAATGCGGTTTATGAACCTGAAGCATGTATCAAGGCAACGCTGGATGTGTCTGAGCGTGTGGGTTGGCCAATGGATCAACTGATTTTTGAGATCACAGAAACCGAGAAGGTGCGTGATCGCCAACACATCAAAAATATTGTCGATACTTATAAAGAGATGGGCTTCACCGTCGCGCTGGATGATTTCGGCAGTGGCTATGCCAATCTGGACCTACTGACCACGTTATCGCCTAACAAACTCAAGATTGATCGCGAACTGGTCATGAACTGTGACCACGATCGCCGGCGCCAATCGCTTTTAACAGCGCTGGTATACCTGGGGCGTTGTCTTGGTATGACACTAATTGCCGAAGGTGTCGAAACCGTCACGGAAGCGCGCTGGCTGATGGACGCAGGTATCCATTTACAGCAAGGTTTTTTCTATGCAAGACCAGCCTTTGAGCATATCGTCAGGGATCTTCAAGACGCGTTTGAAGCCGTTCATCAAGCGCCTGCTGCCCGTCAATCATTAACGGATTATCCTGAGATGCATTGATTCGTAACGACACGGGCACCATACAGGCCGCTGCCGTTCACGTTTCCTGTCGTGATGACTGCGTACGTTTTAACCGCGAAATCCTGGAAGGGCGAGACAAGATGCCAATAATGTTCCACTACGGCGCTATTGCGTCATGAAATTGTCCGAACCATTGCTTGTAAGGAGCCGATAAGATGTCACGAGATCGTAATGTGTTGGGTGAGCCGTTAACCCCTTGCTGCCATGACCCTGTTACCGGATTTTACCGCGATGGTTTTTGCCGGGTAGGCCCTAATGATCATGGGGTCCATGCCGTATGCGCTATGGTGACCGAGGAGTTTCTGGCGTTCTCCTCTGCTCAGGGCAATGACTTGGTGACCCCCCACCCGGAATTTGGATTTCCGGGCCTTAAACCTGGCGACCGGTGGTGTTTGTGTGCCAGTCGCTGGAAAGAAGCTGCCGTTGTTGGTCTGGCACCGCCGGTCATTTTATCCGCTACTCACGAAAAAGCATTGGACGCTATTCCCTTGAATCAACTCCAACAACATGCCCTGGATGCTATTCGCTAGTGACCTTCTTAGACACCGCGCAATCTTACGACTTCTATGCCCCTGGGATCGCAATAGTGCGAATTCTTCGCGCTCTGTGAACGACAAATAACGCCTTGAAAAGGAGTCAGCCATGGTAGATAACACCGCTAACCTGCCCACTCGCATGGCCGCTATGGTACTGACCGGGCACGGTGGCATTGAAAAACTTGAGTACCGCGACGACGTGCTCGTGCCAACGCCCGGGCCGGGCGATGCGCTGCTTGAGCTTGGCGCTGAGGCGGTGATTGATCGCGACGATTTGCCAACGTTCGTGGACCGTGTGCTTAAGGCAACCGGCGGCGCACCGTTTGCCCTTAATACCTCTAACGAGTCAGTGAGCCGCGCATGAATACCACACATATCATCCAACTGTTGGATACCCACGCGGGCGGCGACGTGAGCCGGATTGTCACCGGCGGTATCGATTTGCTGCCGGGCGCGACGGTTCGCGAGCAAATGGAGTACCTGCGCGACGACGCCGATGGCCTGCGCGAGCTGCTGCTGAACGAGCCTTACGGCATTGCGGAAATGTCGGTGGATTTGCTGGTGCCCGCCACCCATCCCGAGGCGGTCGCGGGCTACATCATTATGGAAGTCATGGGCTATCCCATTTACTCCGGCTCCAACACGTTATGTACCGCCACCGCCGTGCTGGAAAGTGGCATCGTGGCGAAACAAGAGGGTGTGCAGCACTTTAAGCTCGAAGCACCGGCTGGGCTGGTGAATATCGAAGCGACGGTAAAAAACGGCGTAGTGGAGGCGGTGACCTGCGAAGGGCTGCCCAGCTACATTGATACGTACCGCGCTACCATCAACGTACCCGATATTGGCGAAGTCACCTATTCCATCGCCTACAGTGGCGGCTTTTATGCGCTGGTCGAGGCCGAGGCGTTAGGCTTCAAGCTGGTCTGCGAGGAGGAGCGCGCGCTGGCCGACTGCGCGCACAAAATTGTCGAGGCGATCAAAGCCGAACGCGGGTTTTCCCACTACACCTTGGGTGATGTCGGGCCGTTGCCGTTTCTGCACTTTATGGGGCCAGAAACGCGCATCGCCGAAGGCTACGTGCGTTCGCGCTCCACCACCTACGTTCACCCCGGTGTTATCTGCCGCAGCACCACCGGCACCGGTACCTCGGCACGGCTGGCCTTGATGAATTATGAAGGGCGGCTGCAGCTTGGCGACAAGTTGGAAACCGTCTCGCTACGCGAAACCGGCTTTATCGGCACTTTTACCGGCACCCATACAGAAGGGGATTACCAGGTGGTGGAAAATAACATCACCGGGCGCAGCTACGTGCTGGCGAAATCCGATATCGTCATCAATTGCGATGACCCGCTGGTCTACTGCGGCAATCTTCATCACATCCTAAGCGACCGTCACGCCTTCCTTCCACTGGGTGGCCAGTAGCCCTGCGCTTCTAATCGTGCCCAGACCGGGGCCTTTTCGGTCTCGGTCATATGGCCCCAGCCAGCAATCTCGTCTAACGTGCGCCCGCAGCCTTCGCAGGTTTTCGCAGCCTGATCGATGTGGCATATCTGTATGCACGGTGACAGTGGACGAGTAGAAAGCAATGAAGTCACTGGTATCGTCAACCTCTTAGATGTGAAAGGGGAGTCGCGAAAGCCGCGTTCAGTGCTTAGCATAACAGCTCCCCGCTTAAATCTTCCGTCCGTTTCCCAACCGATAGACGACATACCTCGGTAATATTCATATTTATTAATTAAGAATATTTTTACTTTATTTTTGTAGCTGGCGGTCGATAGTACCGTCATACGATCAGCCACGCTGAAAAACAGCGTGGCGTTTTCGTATCTCTGCGGTGCCGTTTCTAAAAAAAGCGCTTACATAAGCGGTGCTTGGCAACAAATCTGGCAAACAAATTAAGGAGGGACAATGCGACGATTTTGGATAGCGTTACTGGCGAGTATGGTGTGGGTTCCGGCCGCCCAGGCAGAGTTGAATTTTGCCATTGTAGCCCCAGACAGCGGGGCGGCAGCTTCTCTCGGACAAGGCATGAAAAAAGGCATTGATAGCTATTTTGCCGAGGTCAATGCAGCGGGCGGAGTGAATGGTGAAACATTATCCCTCACCGCGTTTGACGACCAGTACAGTCCTCTAAGTGCCGCCCGCCATACCCGCGAAGTGGTCAATAACGATGACATCCTAGCCGCGATTGGTAACGTGGGTACGCCCACCGCTACGGTTACCATACCGATCCACAACGAAGCGGAAACCCTGTTATACGGTGCCTTCACCGGCGCAGGGGTGTTGCGCCAATCTCCCCCTGATCGATATGTCATCAACTATCGCGCAAGCTATGTGCAAGAAACCGCCGCAATGGTTAATGGCCTGATGGAGGCTGGCGTTGCGCCGGATGAAATCGCCTTTTTTACCCAAAATGATAGCTTTGGTGATGCGGGCTACAACGGGGCAAAACAAGCCTTAGAGGCACAAGGGTTTACCGGTATTGATAATCTGGCCCACGGCCGCTTTTCTCGGGGAACCCGCAATATTCACCAGGGGTTAGCCACCATCCTGCAAGCGGCTAAAACACCTAAAGCGGTGATTATTGTCGGCACTTACGGCCCCGCCGCTGACTTTATTCGTGAAGCCCGCAACGACCTGCCCGATGCGATGTTCCTCAATGTTTCCTTTGTGGGCAGCCAAGCGCTGCTGAACGAGCTGGGTGAGCTGGCTGAGGGCGTGATGGTGACCCAGGTGGTGCCGCCCTTGGATGCGGACCTACCGGCGGTCGAATCCTATCGACAAGCATTGCAGACATACGGTGACGGCAGTCAGCCCGACTTTGTCTCACTGGAAGGGTACCTGGCGGCTAGGTTATTTGTGGAAGGCGTAAAAGCCGCCGGTCATTCACCCGACCGTGATGCCATTGTCGACGGCCTGCTAGGGCTGGGTGAGGTAGATATTGGCCTGGAAGAGCCGCTGCACCTGGGGCCTAACGATCACCAGGCGAGTGACAGCGTTTGGCCGACGATCATCGTCGACGGAAAATTTGAGTTAGTCGGGTGGTCAACACTGCTGCGCTAAAGCGTTCATCTACTGCTGATGCGTAATTTACCCCTGACACAAGCGAAGTAGGCTAATGAAAAAAACACTCAGTTTACGTGCCATGTTGATTGGCTTATTTCTGGCCGCGGTTATTGGTGCTGTGGTGCTGGCGGTCACGGGTTGGATCACCAATCAACGTTTGATCGACTCCCAGCGCTATATCACCAATGACGTGATGCCACTGCAAAATGCCAGCCGTGAAATGGTCTCGACGATGGGCGCCTTTGGCCAGCGGCATGCCGATTTACTGGCGGCCGAAAGCACCGCCGAGCTGACCAACGTTATTCCCCGTGAAACCTTGAATGAGCGCTTTACCAAGGCCCGCGACGCGCTGGCGTCAGACGATGCTGAAACCCAGTCAGACCAGCTGTCGGCCCTGGACGGGCACTATCAAACTCTACTCGATAGCGACACTGCTTTGGAAAACGTTCGCCAGGAAGAGCTAGCGCTGCAGGCTCGCATGACAGAGCGGTTGGCTGACATGCAAGCGTTGATCAGCGAAGTAATGCGCAGTGCTGGGGATATCGCCGGGCGAACGGCACTGGTTCAAGTACGCGAGCAACGCGCGCTTGAAGACCAAATCACTGCCTGGCGTGAAGACGGCATGACTACCTTGCCGACCGGGCTGTTGGATAGCGTGTTTAGTAATGACGCGGATATCACCCGGCTCAGCAGTGAAGTACGCACGGCGGTGGCGATGTTAGCCGACCTGGGTCGTCGCCTAATGCAGGTGGAAAGCGATGATCAGCTGGTTAACTTACGTCATAACCAAATTTCCCAGCAAATTAGCTTAGGGCCTGTTGACGTTTCACATTGGGAGCCATAAAAAACCGCACGCCAAAGCCACCATGCTTTCGTAGTTTCGCTTCAGTTTATCGTAGCGCGTCGCTATGGCGCGATACGATTTTAAACGGGCAAAGGCATTCTCGACGAGATGCCGATAGCGATATAAACCTCTGTCCAGACTGGCATTTCCCTTTTTCGAGTTGCGCCTACGTGGAATTACGGCCTCCATGCCTTTCGCCTCAACCTGCTCACGGATACGCTCGCTGTCATAGCCCTTGTCAGCCACTAGCGCCTCCCCCGTCGGCAAGTCGTCAATCAATGCCTGGGCTTCTGTGCTGTCGTGTACCTCACCGCCCGTTATCCTGAAGGAATTGGGAAGGCCATAAGCGTCAACGGCCAGATGAATTTTGCTGGTGTTGCCTGCACGACTTTTGCCAATGGCTTCTGACTCTTCTGTGGCAGCCCCTGTACTGTCCTGGTGCGCCTTGACGTAAGAGCCATCAATGAATAGCCACTCGACATCCGGATCCTCGACCAGCATGTTGAAAACCGCCATCAGCTTTCCAGCCGATGACCAGGCGTTGAAGCGCTTGTAGACCGTATTCCAGGACCCAAACGCCTCTGGCAGGTCCCGCCACTGGCAGCCAGTGCGCATCCGGTAAAGGATGCCTTCCACAGTGATGCGCAGGTTGGCCTTGTCATAGATACCTTGTTGAAGCAGGATAGGTTTCAGCTTCGACCAGTGTTCATCCGTGAGCATTTGTCGGGGCATCGCAAGCTCGCAGTTTGTTGGCGTGAGAACCTCTATTCTGCGAGCTTGCCCCTATCCTGCCAAATCATCTTCGATCAAACGTCAACACGCCCTAGCGCGTCAGTCGCTGGCGGGGATTACGCGTTCGCGAAGCACCGATACCGAGCGGTTAGCGCTGGTTAACGGGCTGGACGATATCATCGTTGAACTGGAAGGGTTAATGATCACCGATGATAACTCGGTCTATACCTTGCGCCAGCAGCAGTTGGATCGCCAGGCTCAAGTTCTGGGCGAACTGGCAAACGTAAGTCAGGCGATGTCGCGAATGGGCGATGCTTTAACCGATGTAGAAGCGTATGCCGTTGCACAGGCTGATGGCGCGGCTGAACAGGCCGAAATGCTGGCAAATGCAGGCCGCACGCTATTGATTGTAGTAACACTGGTGGTCGTTGCGCTGTTGGCGGTCTTTGGCTGGCGCACCATGGTGCGGGTATTAGGGCCGCTACTGACGATGCGTCAACAAATGGAAAGTATCAGCGGTGCCGGCGGCGAAAATGCCGACTTATCGATGCGCATTGACCTGCAGCGTAATGACGAAGTCGGTCAAACCGCCCAGGCGTTTAATCGAATGATGGATACCTTTGAAGGCATGGTAGCGCAAATTCGTCAAAGCGCCGAGGCGATTGACGCTAGCAGCCGTCAAATTGCATCGGGTAACGAAAACCTTTCCCAGCGTACCGACCAGCAGGCGTCTTCACTGGCGGAAACTGCCTCAAGCCTTGAGCAGATAACCGCCACTGTGAAGCAAACCGCCGACTACGCTGACCATGCCAAAGGCGCGAGTAGCAGCGTTGACCAGCGTGCCCGTTCAGCGGGGGATGTAGCCCAACGCACCACGCAAGCCATGGGTGATATACGCGAAGCCAGCGTGAAAATTACCAGCATTGTTAAAGCCATTGACGACATTGCTTTCCAAACCAACTTGCTAGCGCTCAATGCATCGGTGGAAGCCGCGCGAGCCGGTGAGCAGGGCCGTGGTTTTGCTGTGGTTGCCCAGGAAGTACGTAAACTAGCAGGCAGGAGTGCGGAAGAAGCCGAGCAAATTCGACACTTAGTGGACGACAGCGTAGCCAAAGTGAGCGAAGGTGAGCACTTGGTGAATGCTTCAAGTACGCATCTGCAAGAAATCGTGGACAGTCTGACCGAAGTCACGCGTTACGTGACGGAAATCGCCCAGGCGACCCACGAACAGTCCTCAGGTATTGAGCAAATCAACCAAGCGATCGCCCAACTGGATCAGGTCACACACCAAAACGCGCATCTGGTGCAGGAAGCTTCCACCGAGAGTCAGACCCTCGACGAGCGTGCCAGCGATATGAACTTGCTGGTAAGCCGTTTTACGGTCGGCGAAGACGCCGGTCAGCGCCATCTGGCGTTACCGGAGCAAAAAGCCGCACCGCGACTTAGCTAGTCGGCGAGTGCACCCGCCACCACGCAAATGTCGTGGCGGGTGTAGTAATCGCCTACTACCCGTCTTTTGTTAGCACTTGCTACGCTTAGTTCACACGCAGTCAGCGTGGGCAATCAATTGTTGTTGGTACAATAACAAGGAGACTCGAGATGAGCAGCAAGCGCATTTTAATGATTACCGGCGACTTCACCGAAGATTACGAAACCATGGTGCCTTTTCAGGCGCTGATGGCGGTGGGTCACCAAGTAGACGCGGTATGCCCTGATAAGCAGGCGGGCGACAGTGTGGCGACGGCGATCCATGATTTTGAGGGCGACCAAACTTACACTGAAAAACCTGGGCATCGGTTTGCCCTCAACGCGATATTTGCCGAGATAAACCCGGCGGATTACGATGCGTTGGTGGTGCCCGGTGGCCGTGCGCCTGAGTATCTTCGCTTAAACAAAGAAGTGCTAACCCTGGTTCAGCACTTTTTCGAGACCAACAAGCCCGTGGCGGCGATCTGTCACGGCGCACAGCTATTAGCCGCCGCAAAAGTGCTGGAAGGCAAGCAGTGCTCCGCTTATCCGGCCTGCCAGCCCGAGGTAGAACTTGCCGGGGGCCGCTTCGCCAACTTGGAAGTGACCGATGCGGTAACCGACGGTAACTTGGTCACCGCCCCTGCGTGGCCGGCGCATCCTGCCTGGCTTGCGCAGTTTATGGTGCTGCTTGAGAAGTAATTCCCTCCGCATTAATGACGACCCTCGCGCCCAGCACTCGCTGGGCGTACCGCGATCATGTCCGCTATGCTGGTAATTGCTGCGAGCTAATAGTTCTTGTAGGCATTACTAGGTCAACGTCAAGAGATAACGCCCATGTGTAAACTCTTTATTCAAGCCGACCCGGAACTGTGGCGTAGCGCTACGCATTCACTGCGTATTGATGGAATGGTGACTAGCGTGCGCATGGAAAATTACTTTTGGCGTCTGCTGGAAGAGATTGCGCAGCGTGACGGTATGAATACCGCCCAAATGATTACCCGGCTATATCATGAATCTATCGATGCCGGGCACGATTTGGGCAACTTCACGTCGTTTTTACGCGTGTGTGCGCTTCGCTACCAAGCCTTACAGCTAAGCGGTGACATACCGCTCAGCGTCGATGTACCGATTGGGCCGTTAGATGCCGAGCACATCCTTTGCAAAGAAACCACTACGCATGCCAAACAGGTACACTGACTGGCTATTCTAGCCGCTCACTTAGACGGTCAAGCAACCGTTCCATATCAGAGTGCGTTGATGCCTATTTTCTTTATATGAGAACGTAACCACAATGACGCAAGGCGACACGATCCCGGATATTGCCACCCAGGTGCGCGCGCTATTGGCGAAGAGCCCGGATGATGCATTGCCCATGACCTATCAGCAAGTGGCCCAAGCGCTTGGGCTTGCGCCACCGCGCACTATTCAGCGCGTTGCCCAGGCGCTTGAACAGCTCATGGCGGAGGATGTTGCCGCCGAGCGACCGATGATCGCCGCGCTGGTGGTGAGCCGCCGAGGTGATGATCTGCCTGCCGCCGGTTTTTTCGAACGGGCGGTCGCCCTGGGCCGTTTCCCCGCCGATACCTGCCAACATAAAATGTTATATATTGAGGAGCGTGAGCGGGCGCTTAAGTATAGGTACTAATGGGTGGTGCTATTGACAGGTATTATTGAAAGGTGCTGTTTACAGGTGCTTTTGACAGGTTCTGTTGGTAGGCAATATCAGAGTGTGATGGGGTTTAATATCGAATGGCCTGTTCTTGACGACGATGCTGCAACGGCGTGTCGCCAAAATAGCGCTTATAGTCGCGACTGAATTGCGGCACGTTGCGGTAGCCTACCGCTTGCGCCGCTTGGCTGACGTTATGATCATTTTGTAGCAGCAATTGCTGCGCTTTAATCAGCCGCAGCTGCTTGATGTATTGCGCCGGCGATGCGCGAGTGATTTGTTTAAAGTGCTGATGAAACGTCGAAGAGCTCATGTGGGCCTGCTGGGCTAGCTGCTCAACGCTGTAATCGTTGGCGAAGTGGCGATGCAGCGACGACAATACCTGCACAATACGCGCATAGTGACCGTGGCCTCGCACCAGGGCTCTGAGTGCTGGGCCTTGATCTCCTTTTAATGCCTCAAATACGACATCGCGAATGCGTGCCTTACCCATCGCAGCACGTTCAGTCGGATGGTGGAGTGCGCTCACGAGTCGCCCCACCGCAGCGTGCATGCCGCTATTCATTGCAACGGATGCCATGGGTATCGTAGTGAGATGATCGCCGGGCGCATCCCCCATCGTGGTCACCATTTCGCTTAGCAGTGCTGGCTCTAATTGTATGGAAACTCCCAGTAAAGGGGCTTCTGGGGAACCATAGGTTTCACACTCAAACGGCATCGGCAAGGTTTGTACCAAATAGTGGCCGGGGTCGTAGTAAATTTCCCTATCGCCCAAATAGCCTATCTTCCGCCCCTGGGCGATGATAATTAAGCTAGGTTGGTAAAGCAGTGGCGTTCGAGCCCGGTGGTGGTCAAGGCTCAGCAGAGTAACACCGCCAAGGGCGGTAGGGGTTATACCTTGTCGTTCCACTAGCGGGGTAATCAACTCCGCCAGTGTACGGTTCACGCCATCTATACACATGCTAGGGTTGAAGACGTCGCCCGACATAGTTGCCTCATCATTAAACTTCCAGTAGATACGTTAATTGTGACAGGTTTTGTCCCAATTTTTGTTATTTTATAGCCATTATATGGAGGATAATGCAAAAGTTTCGTAGCTTCGTTTATCGCTATCGAGGCTCATTAGGTTAATAATGGGTGTCCATCCCCGTTATTGAGGGGGATCACTGAAAAAGGAGCTTTATTCGATGAGCCAAGCTAACGCCTATGCAGCCTACGCCGACGATCAGCCGCTTGAACCGTTAACGATTGATCGCCGCGCTCCGCGCCCCGATGATGTCGCGATCGAGATTCTTTACTGCGGCGTATGCCACAGCGATCTGCACTTTGCCAAAAATGATTGGGGGTTGACGCGCTACCCGATCGTGCCCGGTCATGAGATCGTGGGTCGAGTGACCAGCGTAGGTAATGATGTCACGCGCTTTAAGGCTGGCGATGTCGTTGGCGTCGGCTGTATGGTCGACTCTTGCCGCACCTGCTCAGCCTGCCAGGATGATGTCGAGCAATATTGCTTAAACGGTTTCACCATGACCTATGGTAGCGATGATCGCCAAGACGGCACGATGACCCAAGGCGGCTATGCGGAATCGATCGTGGTCAGCGAACGCTTTGTGCTTACCATGCCGGAAGGCATTGATCTGCCTTCTGCCGCACCGATCCTTTGTGCTGGTATCACCACGTATTCGCCGCTTCGCCACTATGGCGTGAAAAAAGGCCATAAAGTGGGCGTTATCGGCATGGGCGGCCTTGGCCACATGGGCGTAAAATTGGCCAAAGCGCTCGGTGCAGAAGTTACGGTATTTACCCGTTCTGACGCCAAAGTCGAAGAAGCCAAGCGCCATGGGGCGGATCACGTCGTGGTCTCATCCGATGAGGCGCAAATGCAAGCGGTGGCGGAAACTTACGATTTCATGCTCGATACCGTGCCGGTACAGCACGATGTCAACCCTTACCTTGCAACGCTCAAATACGATGGCACCCACATCATGGTCGGGTTAATGGACCCCATCGAACCGGCTGTTCAAGGGGCCAATCTGATCTTTAAGCGCCGTGTCTTGGCCGGTTCACTGATTGGCGGTATCGCCGAGACGCAAGAGCTTTTAGATTTCTGCGCCGAGCACAACATCACCTGTGATGTGGAAATGATTGATATGCAGAACATCAATGAGGCGTTTGAACGTATGAAAAAAGGCGACGTGCACTACCGTTTTGTTATCGATATGAAGTCGCTGAAAAACGCGTAGCGACGAGGTAGATGCCACAAAACCTGCCACCGGGGGAATGCCCGCGGTGGCGTCTTTACTTGGGAGCTTTAGTCACAAACTTTAAAGGTATGCGCTAACTCTGAGATAGACGTAATCCGCCGTCCAGTTGTTATAGCCATCGTGTAGCGTGTAGCCCAAGGTCAGGAGTGCGTTATCGATAATCGTAAAGCGCAGATCTTCATCAAGGCCGTGCAAAAACGGCTTGGCAAACTGCGTCAGCCAACGTTCCATCCCCGGGGGCAAAATCTTCGGGGCAGGCTCTAGTGCAATGCTCTTGACCTTAAATCCTACGGTTTCCAATACATGCCGATACTCATCCGGCGTGGGGAAATACCACGGGTAGCGCCCATAAGTGCTAATGCCACGAAACTGCAGCGCAGCGATCAGTGCCGTGCAGATCGCTGCCGTATTGCCATGTCCACCAAACTCGGCCACAAAACGCCCGTTAGGTTTTAGCGCCCGCTTGACGCCGGCCAATACCGCTTGCGGGTCAAGCATCCAGTGCAGAAAGCCGTAACTAAATACCGCATCAAAATCATGATCGAAGGTCATTTGATAGGCATCCATCACGCGGGCATCCACGACGAGCTCTTGTGCAACGGCAACCCGCTCTTTTGCGGTATCGACCCCCACGACCTCAACCCCGCGCTTGGCTAATTGCTCGATCAGTACACCATCGCCGCAGCCCAACATCAAAATACGCTCGCCGGATTGAGGGGCCAACAGGTCAAGCGCCTCTTGGCCGTACGTGGCTTGAGAAGATAGTGTCATGGGGGTCCCTTGGCGCGACCAGCGCGGTAATGGTGGTTAATCCCTCCAGTATAGTGCGATCACACCGTACCCGAAACCTCACGGAGGCTAAGCGCCTCCATGCTTTGAGAAAGAGATGATAGGCAATCGCTATGACAGCGTTTTGTTTGTCTTAATGCTTAACTGCTAGGCTGGAAATAAAACGCGTGATTAGCCTTACTTAGCCCTATAAGACCGTGCTATTTAAGCCAAAGGACATTAGCAATGAGCCAACCTGTCGTGCCGGAAAGCTCGCCTATTGGTATCGTGCTAAAAGAAGCAAAAGCGTATTACTTTTGCGTTGGCACGTGCGCGACGCTATTGGGATCAACAAAATGTCACCGGCACGCTTGCTGCCATTTCGTCGTTAAGCGCAAGCCTAAGGCCTACGGGCATGCTTGAGTGAATTGGCTATACTTCGCATAACAAGCCGTTTACATAACAACAGCGATATTCAGGAGAACCCTATGACCCTCAAGCGTGCCTACTGCCTTCTGGCAGCGTTTTATAGCTTATTGCTGGTAATCGGCATTGTCGCGGTGCTAATGGGTGGCGGTACGCCGCTGGCGGCAGTGTATCTGGTCATCGGTTTTTTTGCTGCGCTGGGGCTTTGGGGGGTAAGTCTTCAGCGTAGTGTCATGAGCCCGCGTATGTGGCGTCCGCTGGCCATCGCCTTGGCGGTGGCCAGCGGTGTACAGCTGATAGCCATTATATTGGTGCCAGTATCGAACGTGGCCCTCACTTGGATGTTGATCAGCAGCATTTTTGCCCTATTACTGGCTATGATGCTCTACCAGTACGGTAACCGTGATCAGCCGTTATGGGCCACGGAAGAAGAGCAAAGCGCCGCCAGTCGGCTGCGCACCATGCTCCAGCAGCAAACTGCGCTCACTGCTATCCACCAAGAAGGCGGGCGTGAGAACCGCGCCAATATATGCAAAGTAGGTAATGAGTATGAGGCCAGTATTACCCGACACTCGCCAGAAGGTCAGGAAGCCTTTAGTCAGCGCTTCCGCCATCCTGAATCGCTCGTGTTTTTTCTGGAAAAACTTGCCAGTATCTCAGTTAACGATTTTCAGCGGCCAGCTACCTAGCTGGATGTGAACAGCCGGGCAGAGCATGCTGTTCTGCCGCGCCGCGTACCGACGAGCGGAGGAACTGATGATTGGTGCAATAACAGGTGACATGGTCGGTTCGATGTATGAGCACCAGCCGATCAAAACCAAAGACTTTCCGCTGTTTTCGCCACGCTCGTGCTTCACCGATGACAGCGTGCTCACCGTGGCGGTTGCTAGTGCCATTCTTAATGATACGCCCTATGCTGAAGCTGTCCGGCAAATAGGGCGGCAGTACCCCAACGCCGGGTATGGCGGTTCGTTTATCCAATGGCTGACTGGTCCCAACGCGGGGCCGTATTACAGCTGGGGTAATGGAGCCGCCATGCGCGTTAGCCCCGTCGGCTTTGCCTACGCCACGGAAGCCGACGTGCTCGCCCAGGCCAAAGCCACCGCTGAAATCACCCATAATCACCCTGAAGGGATAAAAGGCGCCCAAGCCACGGCGCTTGCGGTGTTCTGGGCGCGAACCGGCGCGGATAAAGCCACCATTCGCGAGACCCTTACCCAGCGGTTTGATTACGACCTTGCGCGCACGCTAGCGGATATTCGCCCACGCTATCGCTTTGACGTTTCCTGCCAGGGCAGTGTGCCGGAAGCCATTATCGCGTTTTTAGAGGCGAACTCTTACGAAGACGCCTTACGCAATGCAGTATCGCTCGGTGGCGATAGCGACACCCAAGCCTGTATCGCAGGGGGAATTGCTGAAGCGTTTTACGGCGTGCCGGATACCCTGTACACCGAGGTTAAACACCGCCTAACGCCGGGTTTATGGGCGATTACCGATGCCTTCTGCCAACGGTACCGATAAGCGCCCAATATCGGTGTATCGGTCAACCTCAATGAGCTTTGGGGTAGGCGGCTGAAGTTATTCCACTAATTCCAGCAAGCGGTCGGGGTGGTTGGTGAAAATACCGTTAACGCCCCAATCCAGTAGGCGCTGCATTTCCTCGCGCTCATTGATGGTATATACGTGTACCGGGAGGCCGTTTTCCTGCGCTTGGCGGATAAAGTCGGCATCACTCACGTCTTCGCCATCGTAAGTGACATTGGTACCGATACCGGCCGCGTAATCGGCAACCGCTTGGAAGTCCGCATCGGTGATCTCACTCGGCCCCGGGGTAACGTTCGTCCACTCCAGTAGGTGCGAGTCGTCTTCTTCACTGGGGTAGTACCACACCAGCTGAATCAGCGGCACGTCGTCATTTAATTCCTGCACTTTCAACAGACTGTCTTGCTCGAAGGACTGCACCAGCACGCGGCCGCTCTCGACCATATCGTATTCTTCCAGCGTCTCTACCAAGGCTTCTTCCAGACCAGGGTTCAGTTGGGGCGACTTGGTTTCAATGTAGTAACGGGCATCGTGGCCAAAGTGATCGAAGAGCTCATCCAGCGTAAGTATCTGCGCGCCTTCAAAGGCCGTGTCGGCGCTGTCGGGATTTTCCTCGTTAAACCAGGTGCCGGTATCTAGCGCTTTGAGTTCTTCGAGAGTGTAATCGTTGATTTCGCCTTTACCGTCGCTGGTGCGATCAATGGTGTCATCGTGGAACACCACTAGCTCACCGTCGGCGGTGATTTGTACGTCCAGTTCCAGGTAATCGGCGCCCCACTCGTGAGCAAGTTCATAGGCGGCCATGGTGCTTTCCGGCGCGTGGCCGCTGGCACCGCGGTGAGCGATGACTTGAAACGATTGCAGGTCTTTTAGTTGCTGCTCTAAAGGCGATGGGTCTGCCATCGCCTGGGTGGTGGCAGCACCAGCGAAAAGGCCCATCGATACAGCGGTCACTAGCGGAAGATGTTGCATAAGTGTTTTCCTTGATTGAATGTTCGGTTAATAACCCTATCTGCTTTTAGAGATTATTCCAAATGAGCGACGGGCGACATATCAATGGATGAATCTAATAAATGCAAGTGCCGACCATTCGACCTGATAATGCAATCATGCCAAACTAATCCTTATTATCTGGCTCTTGAGAAATGAGAAGCTCTGAATGAAGCTAAAGCGTCTTACCCTGGAAAATTTTCGCTCCAAACCTGCCTTAACGCTTGCCCTAGCTGAACGTCTGACGTTATTGATGGGAGAGAATGGTAGCGGAAAAACCACGTTGCTTGATGCGGTAGCGATTGGGCTAGGGGAAGTGCTGACGTATTTGCCAAGCGTTTCAGGTATTACGTTTAAAAAGCAAGGAGATATTCATCAACAGCTTAATCAACTGGCTCCCTATACTCGTATCACCTTGGAAACAAAGCAGGGTCTAATGTGGGACCGGCTTAAGCGCCGCGATAACAGTAAGAAAACAGCAAGCCAGATACCCCAAGGCTTAGGTGTTAAAGCATTAAAGCAACACCTAGACAAGGAAGTGATTGAGCGCTGGGTCAATGGCGAACCCTTTACCTTGCCTGTGTTTGCCTATTACGGCGTTAGCAGGGCGCTGCTGGATTTGCCGCAAAGCCGCAAAGGATTTCCCAAATCTCACGAGCGCTTTGAGGCATTAACGGATGCGCTTACGGCAAACACCCGTTTCAAGTCTGCTTTTGTTTGGTTTTATAACAAAGAAAACGAAGAACACAGGCTGCAGAAACAGCAAAAAAGCTTTGATGTTACTCTACCGGAACTAGATGCAGTAAGGCGTGCCATCGTCGCATTATTTCCTGACCTTTCCGAGCCGCATATTGAGCTCAACCCACTGCGCTTTGTGGTGAGGCAAGGGGATGAATGGTTAGACCTTGCCCAGCTCAGTGACGGCTACCAAACATTATTGGGGTTAGTGATTGACCTTAGCGCAAGAACGGCGCTCGCCAATCCGCATCTAAATAACCCGCTGGAATCAGAAGCGGTCGTTATGATTGATGAAGTGGATTTACACCTTCACCCTGAATGGCAGCGCCGCGTGCTGGGGGATTTACTGTATACCTTTCCAAATGCTCAATTTATTGTGACGACTCACAGCCCCTTTATTGTCGAGGCGCTGAATAATCATCTTAAAAAGTGGCAAGTTAAAAACTTGCCAATGACTGATCCTGAAATCGAAGCGCTGATGCCTTTATCCAGCAGCGATGTGGCTGCCTATGCTGTATTTCCAGGGCAAGCGAGCTCATTAATCGATAGTGAAAGCGGTCTATTAGATGATCAACTGTTGCAGCACTTCAACGCGATCAATCTGCTCTATGACAAAATGCGTGATATTGAATGGGAGCAACGTCAGGGATGATAGTTAACCCCTATCACGCCTGTACTTGCCAGCGCATGGGAAATACCCACGCACTGTGCCAAGGGCAGTTGACCCTGGGAGAACAAGGTAAACGGCTTCATTTATCGCTTAAGCAGGGAGAGCAGGCGCTTGCTATCGTGTTAGATCGTTGTGTCATGCAGGATAACTTACCTAAATGCGATGGCCTTTACCTCTGGAAAAGCCACAACCGTAGCACAGCAGTCCTGATAGAATTAAAAGGCGCCGGAGACATACCAAAGGCTTTTGCACAGCTTGGCTATGTGCGGCATCAGCGGCCAGAGTATCAGACCCTAGTAGCCTATTGGCGTTCAACCAGCGCCTTACCCGTTCAGCAAAAAGCCGTAATTGTCACCAATGGACTACTATCAAAGCCAGAATTGGAGCGCTTGGAACGCCAGCATAATATACGCGTATCTGCATTACTGCACTGTGAGCACACCACGCCAACGCCTGATCTGAGGCCCTATTTATAAGACCGACAGCCCGAAAGGAAAGCACTGCGGCCGATAACAAACTGAACAAGCAAAGCGTGAAGATAAGATGGACGTGTAAGGCGCGAGGGTTGAATGTCATCTTTTTGCCAGCATCTAGGCTATACAGGCAACTCACTAGGAGGCGTTATGACAACGTTAGTGATTGGTGCGAACGGACAGATAGGCAAACAGTTTTGCGAGCTGGCGCAACAGGCGGGCACGCCGATCAAGGCAATGATTCGCAACGAAGAGCAGGTGCCATGGTTTAGGGAAAGAGGCATCAATACTGTCATTGCCGATTTGGAGGACGACTTTTCACACGCCTTTGAAGGCTGTGACCAAGTGGTGTTCACCGCCGGCTCAGGACCGCACACTGGGCCGGACAAGACCCTGTTGATTGATCTTTACGGGGCTATTCGTGCCGCCGATATCGCCAAGCAGAAAGATATCTCCCGCTACCTGATGATTAGCGCGATACGAGCTGAAAACCCCATGGAAGCACCCGAAAAGCTGCGCCCCTACATGGCCGCGAAATTCGCCGCCGATGCCCACTTGCGCAGCAGCGGCGTGCCCTACGTAATTCTCAAACCAGGGCGTTTGACGGATGGCGCCGCCAGCCAACAGTTTGCCAGCTCAGTCGACGAGGCCGGTGACAATCAAATCTCCCGCGCCAATGTCGCTTATGCATTGCACTACGCGCTGCAGACTAGCGTTACCAATACAGAGTACGTGCTGTTGGATGGCAAGCGCTCAATTGACGAGATTATTCAGTAATACTTCCTCAAGGAGGGCCGCAAGCGTTTAAGTATTAACACCCTTCATGCCTTTCGGTGTGTAGCGTTCACCGGTCACCGGAAGGTGCTCGGTGGCCGCTTCAAGCTGTTGCTGCTCATCGGCAGTCAGGATAATAGATGCTGCTGCTGTATTTTCTTCAAGGTAGCACAGCCGCCGCAGCGATGCCTCGCAGGCCTGTTGGGTATAACGGGCGCTACTGTCCAAACTACATTGATACTCACCAAACCGATCCATGCCCATAGAGGCTGGCGTCTTTGTGAACGTGGTCAATATGCTCGAATTCTAAACTTGAGTGGGAAATACCGAAGTTCTCTTTAAGTCGCGTTTTTATATCGGCCTTGATCGTTTCAAGCTGCGGCCAGCCGGATTCCGCGACAACCACGTGGCAGTCAAGCGCGACGGCATTTTCTTGCATTTGCCATAAATGAACGTGATGCACCTCTATAACGCCTTCAGCGTCACGCATCGCGTTAATGACGGCTTGCCCGTCAATATCGGGCGGTGAGCCCAGCATCAGTGTACGAATCGGGCCGCCAATCTCAGAAAAGGCGAGATAGAGAATATAGACGGCGATGCCGATCGTAATTGCAGGGTCTACCCAGCGCATGTCGTATAAAAGGATAAGCGAACCGCCAATGATGACCGCGACAGAGGCAAATGCATCGGATAGGTTGTGCAGGAACAGGGCGCGGATATTGACGCTATTTTTTTGCATTGACCACGTGAGTAGCGCTGTGAGGGTATCGACTGCAAGGGCAACGCCGCCGATAATCACGATCATCCAGCCCTGAATTTCGGGTGGCTCAATCATCCGCATGGCACCTTCATAAATCAGATAGACACCGACGAGAATGAGGGTAGTGTAGTTAACCAATGCCGCTACTATCTCGATTCGGCCATAGCCAAACGTCATCTGGGCGTCTGCCGGTCGCCTCGCTATCTTGCGGGCCGCAAACGCAATGACAAGCGCGGCCATGTCGGAAAAATTATGCAGCGCATCCGCGATGAGCGAGAGGCTCCCTGCTAAAATACCGCCGATAATCTGGGCGACGGTCAATAACCCGTTGGCCCAGATGGAGATGGTCACGCGTCGATCACCGGAGGCAGGGTCAATGTGGTGGTGACCGTGATGGTGTCCCATAAGGTTATCCTCACTTTTTGGCTACTAAAAGTCGAAAAGATCGATGTAAACACGGCAGCATTAACGTTCCATGATGATTTTCAGCTACCGTTGATGGCGAACAAGGGCCTAATTACATATTCCCAGCATTTTGACATGTTTACCTTGCTGAGGTGAGTGATCAGTTTAGCACCGCCTAAACTCCTAGACTTTGCATGGCAGGTTCACCCACACTGAAATGATATCTCCCTTGGAGGACCTAGCTCATGCGCGTTTTTTCCAATCCTGTCGGCTCCGGTTCACTCTGGTTTGATAACCTGGTCACCGCTGATGGTATCCCGGTTGCTTACGACCCCCAGGCGCGGGCTTTTTTGCCCATGCCACCTTTCTGTGCCAACCGTGAGGTGATCGGGTGTAACTGGATCGCACCCAAGCAGGGCGCTTTTTGCCGCTCTTGTGCCATGACAGCGTTGGCTCCCGATCCCTCGATTCCAAATGCCATTCCCAACTGGACGCAAACAGAAGCCGCCAAACGCTGGGTCATCGACAACCTAGGCCGCTGGAACTGGTTTCGGCCTGAAGACCCAGGTGCTCCACCGGTGTTTCATATGCTTGCCGAAGGGGCAACGCCGGTTCCCATGGGGCATGTGGGCGGCGTGGTGACCATCAGCGTGGCCGAGGCCGACCCGGTGCTAAGCACGACTCGCCGCGAGGCGCTGGAAGAGCCTTATCGCACCATGATTGGGCATATGCGTCATGAAATTTCGCACATGCTGTGGTGGCGATTGAGCCTGCGAGATGACTTTTTAGATGCCTTTCGTGAGATGTTCGGCGATGAACGTGAGGACTATCCGGCGGCGCTACAGCGGCATTACCAAGATGGCCCCCCGCCAGATTGGCGCCAGCGATTCTTAACCACCTATGCCTCTGCGCACCCACATGAAGACTTTGCCGAAACCGCGTCGCACCTGCTGCACTTAACGGATATCACCGATAGCTTTGTATCGTCTGGCATGACCTCGCCTGCGCTACCGTATAGCTACGGCTGGGATGCCTACGCCGAACCGGATGCCGAGCGATTGATTCATATCGCGGCATCACTGGTGGCTGGCGTCAACCATGTCAACCGCTCGATGGGGCTGGCGGACCTTTACCCCTTCGTGTTGTCCGATGTCGCGATGCGCAAGCTTGCCTTTGTACATGACTGGCTGCGCCGAGGAGCACAAGGGCTTTAATAGCACGGATGGCCAATCATGACGGCAGGGTCCTAGACCCTGCCGTAACAAAATGCATTTACCTACTTACACTTAGCCGTTGGTCACCCGTAAGGGCTTGACCGTAACGCCCCGACGTTTTTCATGATGCCGTTTTAAGCTCGCTCTTAAGCCATTTTGCCAGTGGCTCGCTACGGTGGTTGTTGGTTTGGTTAGGTAACCATAAACAGAGCCGGGCGGATGTTTCGATGCTGCCCCAGGGCGCCACCAGCCGCCCGCTCTTCAGGTCATCTTCCACCAACAGCGTGGGCGCAATCGCGACACCCAACCCCGCCACCGCCGCTTCCATCAAGTAGTAAAGATGCTCGAACCCCTGGCCTTCGCTTAGCGCCGCTTCCAGTTGTGCCTGTTCAAGCCCTTGCGCACTG
The DNA here is from genome assembly GCF_023555005.1 of Halomonas llamarensis. GTDB lineage: Bacteria > Pseudomonadota > Gammaproteobacteria > Pseudomonadales > Halomonadaceae > Vreelandella > Vreelandella llamarensis. The sequence goes on from NZ_JAMJPJ010000027.1 coordinate 41,318, forward strand.
GCCCACTGCGGCCACGCTTGGGGGCGGGAGGCGGTGTACAGCAATTGGGTAGAAAACAGCGTCTGTGGATCAGCCGGATCAAGCTGCGCTGCCAGTTGTGGGCTGGCCACCGCGCATATCTGCTCGGGGATAAGCTCAATGACGTCTACATCCGCGGGCCAGGGTGGCTCGGAAAACGCCAGGGTGGCGCTGGCGTCCGTTTGTTTGCCGGGCTGCTCGGTGTCACTCACCACCACTTTCAGCTTGAGTTCGGGCAGTTCACGGTGCAGGCGGTCCAACCTGGGAATCAACCAGCGGGCCAACAGGCTGCCAGGGCAGGCGAGGGTGAAAGGGGCTTCTTCCACATCACGTTTGAGCGCGGCGCAACTATCGCGCAGCTTGCTAAACGCCTCGCTTAGGCCGCTTTGTAGTTTCTCGCCGTGCGGGGTAAGCACAATGCCACGGCCCGCTTTGCTAAACAGGGCCACGCCAAAATGCTCATCCAGGCTTTTCAACTGGCGGCTGACGGCACCGTGGGTGACGCTTAGCTCCTCGGCAGCGGCGGTCACACTGCCTAACCGGGCAGTGGCTTCAAAGGCGCGCAATGCGCTAAGTGGCGGCATGCTATTCTGCATAAATGCGTGACTCCAGCTCACATATAGCTGACATCTTATCGATTTTTATCTTCACGCGCTTGCCTTAACGTCATCACATACTTAACTCGCATGACGAGGTCGTGATGAATCAACCTATAGACGTATCCCAGAGCCTGCCCGACGCCAACGGGCTGTTTGGCAGCTTCGGCGGCCGCTTTGTCGCCGAAACCCTGATGCCGCTGATTCTGGAGCTGCAAGACGAATACACCACCGCCAAAAACGACCCGGAATTCCAGCGCCAACTGGCCTACTTCCAGGGCGACTACGTGGGGCGGCCAAGCCCGCTCTACTTCGCCGAACGGCTGACCGAGCACTTTGGTGGGGCGAGTATTTACTTCAAGCGTGAAGAGCTCAACCACACCGGCGCGCACAAGATCAATAACTGCATCGGCCAGGTGCTGCTGGCCAAGCAGATGGGCAAGAAGCGCATCATCGCCGAAACCGGCGCGGGCATGCACGGTGTGGCGACCGCCACGGTGGCGGCGCGTTTTGGTCTGCCCTGTGTGATCTACATGGGTACCACCGATATCGAACGCCAGCAGACCAACGTGTTCCGCATGAAGCTGCTCGGCGCGGAAATCGTCCCCGTTACCTCCGGCACCGGCACCCTCAAGGACGCCATGAACGAAGCGCTGCGCGACTGGGTCACCAATGTCGACGACACTTTCTACATCATCGGCACCGTCGCCGGGCCGCATCCGTACCCGGCCATGGTGCGCGACTTCCAGGCCGTCATCGGCCATGAAACCCGCACCCAGATGCTCGAAAAGCAGGGCCGACTGCCGGATTCGCTGGTGGCCTGTGTGGGCGGCGGCTCAAACGCCATTGGGCTGTTTTACCCATTCCTAGATGACCCGGACGTCCAAATGATCGGCGTGGAAGCGGGCGGCAAGGGCGTGAAAAGCGGCCTGCATGCCGCCAGCCTGAACGGCGGCACGCCTGGGGTCTTGCACGGCAACCGCACCTACTTGCTGCAAGACGAAGACGGCCAGATTACCGACGCCCACTCGATTTCTGCGGGGCTGGATTACCCCGGCATCGGGCCCGAGCACGCCTGGTTGCATGAGCAGAAACGGGTTGAGTACGTCTCCGCCACCGATGACGAAGCGCTGGAAGCCTTCCAGATGTGCTGCCGCAAGGAAGGCATTATTCCCGCCCTGGAAACCGCCCATGCCCTGGCCGAAGTCGCCAAGCGCGCGCCCCAGCTTCCCCGCGAGCACCTGATGGTGATCAACCTGAGCGGCCGTGGCGACAAGGACATGACGAGCGTCGCCCATCATCTAGGCGAGACATCCCAATGAGCGCGAATCAGGAGACTAAAATGACTAAATCCACGCGTCTTGAACACTGCTTTAGCGCCCTCAAGCAGCAAAACCGCCCGGCGCTGGTCAGCTACCTGACCGCGGGCGACCCGGATGCCGACACCTCCCGCCGCCTGCTGCACGGGCTTCCCGCGGCCGGGGTGGATATCATCGAACTCGGCATGCCGTTCAGCGACCCCATGGCCGATGGTCCCGCCATTCAAAAAGCCGCGCAGCGCGCCCTGCAAAACGGCCAAACCCAGGCCAAAACGCTGGAGATGGTGCGCCGCTTCCGCGAAGAAGACAGCACCACGCCGATTGTGCTGATGGGCTACTACAACCCCATTTACTGCTACGGCGTTGAACGTTTTCTGGCTGATGCGGCCCGCGCCGGGGTAGATGGCCTGATTGTGGTAGACCTGCCCCCTGAACACGACGAAGAGCTATACCAGCCAGCGTTTCAGCACGGTATCGACTTTATCCGCCTGGCCACCCCGACCACCGACGCCAAGCGCTTGCCCAGGGTGCTGGCGAATGCCTCCGGGTTTATCTACTACGTCTCCGTAGCGGGCGTGACCGGCGGCAATGCCCCCACGCCGGAAAGGCTGGAAAGCTCGGTTGCCCACCTGCGCGAACATACCGACCTGCCTATTGCGGTGGGCTTTGGTATTCGCACCGCCGAGCAGGCCGCCACCATTGGCCGCTACAGCGATGCCGTCGTGGTTGGCTCCGCGCTAGTCGACTGCATCGAACACGCCAACACGCCTGATGAAGCCGTTGAGCGGGTGCACGGCTTGGTCAGCGAGCTGGCGGAAAGCGTCAGGGCGTGTCGTAGGTAGACGGAAAGCGGTGACGGCACTGCGGGAAGTGGAAGCCCATGGCTATTAAATAAAAAATCTAATATGGGGGCTATAAGGTGATGAGCTGTTGGATCATGTCATCGCTGTAGTGATGCGAGGCGTTTAGGACACAAGCGGCACCCAGACGTGCTCAACACCAATCGAAAGCGCCACGGCGACCAGCAACCCCGCCATCAGCCAGTTGAAGCCTTTCACGACCCGCGTGCTTTTAATGCGATCCCCCACCAGACTGCCGATGACCACATAGCTGCCGGGGGCGCCCGCCGCCATGGCGGACAGCCCTAGCGCCCACACCGCCAAGCTGACGCCCTGAATACCCGCCGCCGGAAACTGAAGGGTGGCGATGGGCAGGGTCGCGATAATGGCTTTTGGGTTGAGCAGTTGCATCACCAGCCCATCGCGAAAGCTCAGCAGGCGCGGTGTATGGTCAGGCTCGCCAAAATCAGCGTTGGCGCGGGCAATTTTGACGGCCAGGTACACAATGTAGCTACAGCCCAGCGCACTCACCACGATCAGGGCGCTACCGCTGATCCAGGCAGCCCCCACCCAGCCCAACACCAGCAAGTAAACAAGCATCGCCATTCCCACGCCCAGGCAAAACCCGACCGACTGTTTGGCTTGGCCATTAATGCCAATGTTCAAACCAAGCAGATTCACTGGCCCAGGCGAATACATGGCGCCTAGGGCGTAGGCGACGATTGCTAACATGGTGAGACCTCTATGCGTGAAGGTTGGGAGTTAACGCGCGATATCGCACTGGTACTGATGGGGCGTCATGCCGTAAATGCGCTTAAAGCGGCGACTGAAATGGCTAAGGTCGGCAAACCCAAACCGCAACGCCACCTCATTGAGCGGCGCACCCTGGTCCAGCGCCGCACGGGCCGCGTTGATCCGGCAATTACGCCTACTTGAGCAGTGACGAGCGCGCCCGCGTGGCCAAGCTAAGTGTGGAAAGCGCCGCCAAAGTGCCCGTCATCGCCGGTATTGGCGCGCTGCGCACCCGCGATGTGCTCGTCAACGCTGACAATGCCCAGCAAGCAGGCGCGAGTGGTGTGCTGCTGGCGCCGGTCTCGTATCAAAAACTCACCGATGACGAAGTGTTCAGCCTGTACGAGACGGTCTGCCGCTCGCTAAGCGTGCCGCTCTGCGTGTACGACAACCCCGGCACCACGCACTTCAACTTCAGCGACGAACTGCACGGGCGCATCGCCCAACTGCCCCAGGTGCGCTCCATCAAAATCCCCCCGGTGCAGAACGACCTGGCCGCTGCCAAAGCGCGCGTTACAGGGCTTCGCGCGTTAATCCCCAGCGACGTGACCATCGGCATCAGCGGCGACCCGGCCGCCGCCACAGGGTTACTCGCCGGGTGCGATGCCTGGTACTCGGTAATCGGGGGGCTCTACCCGGACATGGCGCTGGCGCTCACCCGCGCCGCCCAGGCAGGGGATGCCGAGCAAGCGACCGCCCGCTCTCAAGCGCTTGAGCCGCTATGGGCACTTTACCGTGACTACGGCGGCAGCCTCCGGGTCGCCGCCACCATCGCCGAAATCACCGGTAGAGTAAGCCAACCCTGCCTGCCCCAGCCGCTGAATACGCTGCAAGGTGAGGCCCGTGAAAGAGTTAAAGCCGTTGTTGAAGCGCTTGCGTTAAGCTGAGGGTGTTGGCTATTTCAACGAAAGCGTTATCCAGTGAGAGTCTCATACATGCACTCCCGCACAATGGCCATTGACGGCTATGTGTTTGGAGACGGAATCACTTCAACTTGTGGAGCGTCGGGCGCTTCACGAGCGCCCTGCCTGGTTGGTGCAATAAAGACTGGAAGGGCTATTCGTCAACGTTGCCCATGTTCGTCTGCGAGGCATCGTCGTCCTGAGTGCCGTCTGGAACAGACCCTGGTTCATTGGGTGGCTTGGTCTCGAAGCGCCGCGCAACCTCGATCGCATCGGGCTCGTGATCATGACGCGTGATTTCTTTTGGAGCGCTGGGCGGGGTAACGTCTATAACACGCCATCCCGTAATGATGATGGCTTCAGCTTGCTCTTCGCTAATAGGTTCTTTACGGGTAGTACGGGCCATCTTCTCTCCTCCTTGAGAGTTGTCACTGGTGGCTTTCACTATGGCAGACCATGGCGAAACCTGCCTGGTTTGAGAGGCAATTTAACCAAGCTGAGCCTCGATCGCAGCCTTATCGATGACCGACCAGACCTCACGAATCTTTTGGTCGTGGAAGAGGTAGAACGCGTTCTCGCAAAACGTCACTTTTTGCCTATTGATAGGTAAGCCCAGGAAGTTGCCTTAACGCTATTTCCTATGGATGATTTTTAGCTAAAGTAAGAACAATGCTTACCTGCCATGCACTTGGCTTAGAACGATCTTGATACCCCTTTGCTAATGTTACGAGGTAGTTGGTGTACTAGGGCGTGTTGACGTTTGATCGAAGATGATTTGGCAGGATAGGGGCAAGCTCGCAGAATAGAGGTTCTCACGCCAACAAACTGCGAGCTTGCGATGCCCCGACAAATGCTCACGGATGAACACTGGTCGAAGCTGAAACCTATCCTGCTTCAACAAGGTATCTATGACAAGGCCAACCTGCGCATCACTGTGGAAGGCATCCTTTACCGGATGCGCACTGGCTGCCAGTGGCGGGACCTGCCAGAGGCGTTTGGGTCCTGGAATACGGTCTACAAGCGCTTCAACGCCTGGTCATCGGCTGGAAAGCTGATGGCGGTTTTCAACATGCTGGTCGAGGATCCGGATGTCGAGTGGCTATTCATTGATGGCTCTTACGTCAAGGCGCACCAGGACAGTACAGGGGCTGCCACAGAAGAGTCAGAAGCCATTGGCAAAAGTCGTGCAGGCAACACCAGCAAAATTCATCTGGCCGTTGACGCTTATGGCCTTCCCAATTCCTTCAGGATAACGGGCGGTGAGGTACACGACAGCACAGAAGCCCAGGCATTGATTGACGACTTGCCGACGGGGGAGGCGCTAGTGGCTGACAAGGGCTATGACAGCGAGCGTATCCGTGAGCAGGTTGAGGCGAAAGGCATGGAGGCCGTGATTCCACGTAGGCGCAACTCGAAAAAGGGAAATGCCAGTCTGGATAGAGGTTTATATCGCTATCGGCATCTCGTCGAGAATGCCTTTGCCCGTTTAAAATCGTATCACGCCATAGCGACGCGCTACGATAAACTGAAGCGAAACTACGAAAGCATGGTGGCTTTGGCGTGCGGTTTTTTATGGCTCCCAATGTGAAACGTCAACAGGCCCTAACTCAACATACTAAAGGTCTCCATATGGCAACCACGCTGCCGATGACGTCTGCTCAAAACCACCGCTGGATCATTTTGCTGATAGCCACCCTTGCCCAAGCAGCGGCGTGTTTCTTCGTTCAGGGCATCGGCGCCATAAGTGTGTATATACAGGCAGATATGGGGCTCTCTGCATTTCAGATTGGGGCGCTGGTCTCGGCGGCTCAGTTGGTGCCTGTGGCCGGGCTGTTGGTTGCCGGGGAGTTGCTGGACAGGTTCAGTGAGCGTTTGGTGGTGGGGGTAGGCACTCTCGTAGTCGGCATCGCGCTTAGCGCTGCTGTGCTGGCCGAGAGTTACTGGGCCATGCTGCTTTTTTTGGTCATCGTAGGGGCGGGTTACAGTACCGCTCAGCCTGGCGGCAGCAAATCGGTAGCGGCTTGGTTTGATAAATCCCAGCGCGGCTTTGCCATGGGCATTCGTCAGGCGGGCTTGCCGCTGGGCGGGGCTTGGGCTACCGCTACATTCAATGTTCATGCTCGGCTGCTTGATGGCCTGGCTGGGGTTTTTTGGCTTCGGCTGGTGTCTGCTGATCGCCATGACAATATTGGGGTTGCTAATGACTATCCAACGGGAAGGAGACGTGAATGAAAGCCATCGTGTTTGACGTATTTGGCACTATTGTCGATTGGCGTTCCAGTTTGATTCATCAATTCAATGAGCTAGAGAAAGAGTTGGGGCTTGAGCTGCCCTGTGAAGCGCTGACGGATCAATGGCGACAGCTTTATGCGCCTTCAATGGACAGGGTACGTCAAGGCGAACTCCCCTGGACGGTATTAGATGATCTGCATCGAGAAAGCCTGGTCAAACTACTCAATCAACATGGGATTGCGCTGGACGAGGCGACCATTGATCGCATTAACCTCTTCTGGCATCGGTTAACGCCATGGCCGGACGTGCAACGTGGCCTTCAGCGCTTGAAAGAGCAATACATCATCGCAACGCTGACCAACGGTAATATCTCACTGATGGTGGATGTTGCCCGTTATGCTGAACTGCCGTGGGATATGGTGTTTTCCGCCGAATTATTCCAGCACTACAAGCCTGATCCGGAAGTCTATTTAGGGGCATGCCACCTGCTGCGCCTGCCGCCTGAAGAGGTGATGCTATGTGCGGCGCATAATTCTGACCTGCGTGCTGCCCGTGCATTGGGGATGAAAACGGCTTTCATACCCCGGCGCACAGAATATGGCCTGCAACAGCGCAATGATTTAGAAGCCGAGGAAGCATGGGATGTGGTGGCTGAAGATCTCGTCGCGTTGAGTGAGCAGGGCGCAAGTCACCCGGGCCATATGTCCCGGGCGAAGTGCGTCTGAATCGGTAAATGAGGCTCAGTTGACTGCGGCGATGGCACCTGCGATATAGGGTAGGTTCTCATGAGAGAAGCCAGCCACATTGGCGCGCCCGGAACGGACCATGTAGATGCCAAATTCATCACGCAGGCGGTCCACTTGTTCTGGCATAAGTCCAGTGTATGAGAACATGCCGCGCTGTTCGGCCACGCAGGCGTACTTCTGATCCAGATCATAGGGCTTGAGAGCCTCGACAAACTCGCGACGTAGAGTGTTAATGCGGTCGCGCATTTCGTTGAGCTCATTACGCCAAATGCTGGCCAGCTCTCCGGAGTGTAAAATTTCGGCTATGATGGAACCACCATGGGCTGGCGGGTTGGAGTAGTTCTCGCGGGCGACGATGGCTACCCGGGAACGGACGTTCTCCATCTGCTCTCTATTCTTGGCTACCATGATCAAACAACCGGTGCGCTCGCAGTAAATGCCGAAGTTCTTAGAGCAAGAACTGGTGATTATCACCTCGTCGAGGCTCTCGGCCAGCAGTCGAACACCATAGGCATCTTCATCGAGACCCTCACCGAAGCCTTGATAAGCAAAGTCTACCAGCGGCAGCAAGCTGCGCTCCTTAACCACTTCGAGTACTTGGTTCCACTGTCCGTGGGACAGGTCGAAACCGGTCGGGTTGTGGCAGCAGCCGTGCAGCACCACTACGTCGCCTTTGGGAATCTTTTTTAAGGCAGCGAGCATGCCATCGAAGTCCAGGCGGTTGCCAGCATCCACGTAGGGATACTTCCTCAGAGTGATGCCTGCCGCTGGGAAGATGCCTAGGTGGTTGGGCCAGGTCGGGTCGCTGACCCAGATATCCTTGCCCGGCAATTGAGCGGCGATGAAATCTGCTGCCAGGCGCAAAGCGCCAGTACCGCCGGGAGACTGGCTGGCACTTGCACGATTGGCATTAAGTACGGGGGAATTCTCGCCGAGTATTAGCGGGAGTATGGCGTCATTATAGCGAAGATCACCGTGAGACCCGATGTAGGACTTAGTGGTTTTGTTCTTGAGCACCAGAGCCTCAGCTTTCTTAACTGCAAGCATAATCGGTGTTTTGCCCTGAGCGTCGCGGTAGACCCCTACGCCAAGGTCGACCTTCTGAGGGGTGGTGTCTTTGAGTTATTGTCAAATTTTGTGTATGACCGTTTAGGCGGCGGTCCTATCTGACTGATCTGTTAAGGGCTCCCCATCCTGGAATTTCACGTTATTCACGACCAGTTCCAGTTTGTTGAACCCCGCT
>NZ_JAMJPJ010000028.1 GCF_023555005.1 Halomonas llamarensis
GCGTCGACCGGGGGCTGGGTTGATCGTGCATTCAGACCGAGGCTCACAGTATGCCAGCAAGGCGTACCGGCGGTTGCTGAAAGCCAATGGCTTTGTTGGCAGCATGAGCCGCAAGGGCAATTGCTGGTACAATGCGGTAGCGGAAAGCTTTTTTGCGAGCCTGAAGAAAGAGAGGGTGCAGTGGCGGCACTACCAGGTTCGAACCGAGGCTCAGCAGGATGTACTGGATTACATTGTGATGTTTTACAACAGTCGGCGGCGGCATTCGACGCTGGATTACAGCAGCCCCAATGATTACGAATCAGCAATGGCAGAACTGAAGAAAGCGGCTTAACTGGGTTGTCACAAATTGCTTGACCACTCCATTACTGTATGGTGCACAATATTGAGAAGTTAGCGAATTATGGTCATTTGGCCGCGTCATGAAGGACTTTGAGCGAGGTATGTTACTTTGTGAGCGCAAAATACCGTCTTCAACGCGCTTTGACTGGGCGCTCAAGTGGCTGAATGCCAATATTAGGATGACTCAGCCAGGTGGCTGGCTGAGCCAAAAAATTAGGACGACAAGCGATAGAAGTGCTCGAAATCGGGTTTTTCTACAGTCTCGTTCGGCTTGTCGATATCAAACGGAGTAACCCAAAGGATTCACCTGCATGGATCAGATCCTACAGACCATAGTCACCATTATTCCCGTTGGGGTTTTTGTAACTTTGTGGATTAATTTTGCTGCACAACGAAGAGCACAGAGAGAGCTTGCAATTAAGTTGCATGAAGTTTTTCTAAGTTCTGAATTCTATGCAAGGGTTCGGGCTCCGGCATACCACATAGGATTGCAGTGGCATCACTTACCCAAAGAGATCCAAATAGAGTATAGAAAAGCAGTAGTGTCCGGATGGGCCTTTGATAAAAGTTACAACAAGCTTGAACATTATCTGTCAGATTTCCCATCGGCCAAGACTCAGGTAATCCCATCACACTTTCAAAAGCCACTATCATCTACAACACTCACGGAGCATCAAGCACTAACCGCTCTCTTGAGGTTTTGGACACGACTAAATATACACAGAAAACATCGGTCGATTGAAAACGCGATTGTCAAGGATCTATTTTACGATGAGTTCTGTTACGGCGCTGCCTTTTTGAACGAGCTAGCCGATGCTGTGGAGACCAGAATTGAGCAAGGGCAAATTAAACCGCGATGGATTGATGATATCAGAGAGCTTACACTCTTCTTCGCATGCGACCATCAAAGGCCGAACAAGTCGGTGCAGGCGACGGCGCAAAGCGCCGCGCCTGACCTTTGACGTTAACGGCCAGGCACTTGTAGGTTTTTGTCTGGCGCCGTGCAAAGGCCTTGGCACCAGGTTTGTTTGCAAAGCCCGCTCACTCCGGTGATGGCCAAGGCCGGAAAGTTCGCTGTTTGGTTTGGTTGCCAAAGTGGTCAGCGGTGTTGGTATTCATGGCTTGCCCCAGTCACGGGGCCGTCCGTCTCAAACGGTAATCGGGCTGGCAGCTTTTGCGTTCTGGTTCCTTTCACCATCCGTCGAGTTGGTGCAACCTGTCCGGGGGAGGGCATGCGGCCTGGGTTGCCAGGCTCAACCACGGTGGTGAACGGCCATTAACAAAGCGGTCAATCGGACGCCAAAAGCTCGCGCTTTTGCTTCCCTCCTCTGCGCTCCGGCGCCGGTTACCTCAGCGTAAGCCGACTTCTACCACCTTACTCATCAGTAAGTTATACTTAGCTAAGTTTTACTTAAATTGAAGAAGATCGCCATGACAGCATTGACAGATAACATGTGGAATATGAAACCAAATATACCGTTGGCTAAACAACTTGCCAAAAGAGATGTACCAGCTTTGGTTTACGACGCTGTTAACCTCGAGGGTGTTGCAATGACTTTACCTGAGGTGCAGACCATTCTTGATGGGATCACCGTAGGTGGCCATCGAATTAGTGATCAAAATATGGCGATGAACCAAGCTCGAGCATGGGAGTTCATTTTTGGCTTAGTCGATCAAGGTGAGTTTCAATTTAATAAAGAAACCGCCTTAAAAATCCACAATATCGCTGGCAAAGGAGAAGCGTTAGATCGGGGTAAATTTCGTTCTGGTTACGTTTCTATTACGGGGTCGGAGTATGAGCCTCCTGCTCCAGATGAGTTGGACGCAAAATGGCTTGAAGTTGAGAGTCAGGTAAGTAACGAACCTGATGTTTATGATCAAGCAATTACTGCATTTTTACAAATGGCACGCGCTCAATTTTTTTGGGATGTTAACAAACGTACAGGTCGGTTCATGATGGACGGTATTTTGTTGGCTCACGGTTTTCCTATCATTAATGTGCAAGCCAAGCGTCAGCAAGAGTTTAATACGCTCATGCTCGACTTCTATTCTTCTAATGACATGACAGCAATGAATAAGTTTTTACGAAGCTGTTTGAATGAAAAAAATATTCGTAATTTCAAGCTAGATCTGAAAATCGGCTAACAAACGCTTCTAGATTGGCTTCCAACGCGTGGCATTTTTATCATGTGTTGATTTTTTGTGGTTTCAGTGTCTCGCGGAAGCTTGGTAGTCGCGTTGTCAGCCGCCGCCCCTTAAGCGAACTTTATGTTCCTCCCCTTGAACACCTTGCTTGCTGCCAGGCAGTGTTGTACATCTTTGATGTACAAGATAGCGCACACAAGGTGGTTTCCATGTCAAAGGTTCGAGTAGATGAAGATATACGTCCTCTGTCTGAATTTCGGGCAGGTGTGGCTACATTTGTAAAGCAGCTCCATGAAACTCGTCGTCCTATGGTGTTAACACAAAGAGGTCGCGGTGTCGCCGTACTGATGGATGTTCACGAGTACGAGAAGATGCAGGAACGTCTGGAAATACTGGAAGAGGTATATAAGGCGGAAGAACAGATAGCCTCCGGGGATGGTAGTGCGCATGAAGAGGCGAAGGCTCGGGTTCTGAGCGGACTGGCCCAATGAGGAGAGTTTGGTCCCCGCTTGCGCTGGAGCGTGTTAAGGATTTCGCTCGGTATATTGCAGAAGATAACCCGGCTACTGCGGGACAGTGGGTTGATGATTTATTTGCCACGGTCGAGAGGTTAGCTGATTTCCCTAAAAGTGGGCGTATGATTCCCGAGGTGGGGGCACCTCGCATCAGGGAGCTGATATTTGGAACGTATCGGGTAATTTACAGCGTCAAAGATCAGGTCGGTGTGCTGACAGTGCGTCGCAGTAGCCAGTTATTGCGGATGTCCGAGATCGGTGATGACGAAACATAACCAGCGGCTGAACAGCGACCGGTTTTCCGCCGCTTCGCGGCTCCAAACCAGCGCGTGAACAGGACGTTTATGCAGTCATTCTCGAGTTTTTGACAATCGTCACGTGACAAATTACACTTTGCTTCATGATCAAATCCTTCGCTGATAAACGAACTCAAGAGCTGTACTCCAAAGGCAAATCAAAGAAGTTTCCTGCGGATGTCGCACCGAGAGCCGCCAGAAAGCTTGAATACGTTAACCTGGCTAAACAGCTGGAGGACTTGAAAGTGCCGCCCGGCAATCGCCTCCACCCACTATCGGGAAACAGGCAGGGGCAGCACGCAATTTCAATCAATGATCAGTGGCGTATCTGTTTTCGTTTTGAAGATGGCGATGCATATGAAGTCGAAGTGTGTGACTACCACTGAGTGAGGTGATAACTATGGCTATTCCTAATGCTGCCGGCATGCAGCGCAAGCCGACTCACCCGGGTGAAATGCTGAGAGAGGATTTCCTGCCGGACTATGGTTTGACTGTTGCGGGGCTGGCTGAGTCTCTGGGTGTCTCTCGCCAATCAGTGAATGAATTAATACGCGAGCGCCGTGCTGTCAGTCCCGAAATGGCGCTTCGGCTTGCGCGTTTGTTTGGTAACTCTCCGGAATTCTGGCTGAATGCGCAGCGATCTGTTGATCTTTGGACGGCAGCCCAGTCGGTCAAGCAAGAAGTGGATCGTATCAAGCCGCTAAATACTGCATAACCAAGCCATGCACTTGAGGCCAAAACCTCTGCTTCGCGCCGGTTTTGTCATCTTTGATGGCGGGCATTGGGCTGACAGGTGCTCACGGTAAGGAATCATTGATGATCGTTCCTCTATTCCTTGATACAAACGATTGTCGGCATTTCTCAAAAGATGCTCGCCGAGCCATTGCAGAGGTATGTGTCGATACTGAGCCAGAGATACGTTCTCTTCTCGGAGGCTTACATGAGAATATTGAGTTGGCCTGTCAAACGGGTCCTTTCGTTATCCCGGAAACGGGTGAGATGGGCACGGCAATCCCGCCAAACCGCGTGGCCTGGACGGTTGATTCTAGGCTGCCGGGAGGTGTAGCTACCGTCGCCCGCGCCCAATTACGTTTCACGTTGTTCCATGAGCTTCACCACTTGGTAAGAGGGTGGGTCATGTATGGTGGGGCAGCGCGCACCTCCTTTATGGAGGGAGTCGTAGAAGTTTACGCCGAAGTGCTCAAGAAATCCGTCGCCGACCCGAGCATGCTTCAATAGTGTTGCACTTGGAACTTGAGGCCGCCGGTGTCACAAACTGATTGACTCACTCCAGAGCCTATACATGACGTATTGTTGATGATTGTAAAGGGTAACCGTTCACGTAAGGCGGGCGCATGAAGCGCGCCGCTTCGTTCAGCCTTACGCAAATGAGCAAGCCGGGTGCCTCAAATATTTCTGCCGACTCAGTTGTGCTAAGGGTACCGCTTACAACCGCTGCTTTGGATAGCGTTGCCCGGAAATAAACCGGTGGTATACCACCCCGAATGCCACAATCAGAACGGCTCCTGCCGCCACCGGCATCAACAGGAAGTCCCAGTGTTCACCTGCGAGCATAACGACAAGCGGATTGGCCCCAGCGGGTGGGTGTGTGGTGTTGGTCAACATCATCAAGCTTACTGCTAGACCGACGGCCACCCCCATCGACCAAGGGGCGACGCCTACCAGAACTGCTACAGACAGGCCGATCGCTGTAGTTAACAGGTGACCCACAATGATGTTCTTGGGCTGCGCTAGCGGACTTTCCGGCAATCCGAATAGGATTACCATGGTCGCGCCAAAGGGCGCCATCAACCATACGGAGGACTGAACGGCGCTACCCAGGCTGCTCAGCGCGGTGATACATAGCATTGCGCCCAATCCTGCAAGCAAAGGGGCAAAATGGCGTGAAGTGGTAAGACGTTGGAACATGGGTAAAATCTCCAAGGTAGACAAGTTAGTCTACTGAGAGTAGATAGTCTTGTCTGCCTATGTCAAGATTCGGGTATCTGGCCTGATGCGGGTATAACCGATGTGGGTATAACCATGGATAAGCAAGAACTGCTAGTTCGTACCGCCTTTAAATTATTTTACACTCGGGGTATCCACGCCGTGGGCGTGAACCTAGTGTTGGCAGAGTCCGGCATAGCCAAGAAAACGCTTTATCATCATTTTCCCAGCAAAGCGCATCTAGTAGAGGCAGCGATCCGTTATCGTGATCGCAATTACCGAGCTTGGCTTATATCGAGACTGGAACATGTTCCTGCAGGTAAGCCCGCTTTACTGGAACTGTTCAATGCCTTGAATGATTGGTTTCACAGCCGGGAGTCAGATATTGACCACTTCAATGGCTGCTTCTTCATCAATGCCAGCGCTGAATTCGGCGACCGAGGCAGTGTCATCCATCGGGCCTGCGCCGAGCACAAAGCTGGCATAACAGCATTGATTCGAAAGCATATTGATGAGTTGTCCCTTCCAGAGGGAACAACAGAAGAGATCACAAAATTGGTTGTTCTGCTTAAGGAGGGGGCAATCTCAATGGCTCATGTTCAGGGAAATCTCGATGCGGCGTTGGAAGCCAAAGGAATACTGGTGCGCGTTTTACAAGATCGCATGGCTAATAGGTAAGTTCACCACGACGGTTACTGCATTGTGGTTTTGCTTCCATTTCGTCGCCGCGCGTTCTGAGCGGCATTAAATGCCAAGAGTGACCTATGTCAGAGATAACCAAAACCCCTGAGCCACCATACTTACGCGGTCATTTTCAGTAGTCACTGTACAGATGGAGACAACGGGTACGCGGAAATGGCTGATCGAATGGTGGAGTTAGCCGCCCGGACGCCCTAGTCGGATCGGGCGCAGCCTAACATTGGCGTTACGTATTGCAGGAGCAAAATGATAGTCATCTATGGAATCAAAGAGCATCTCAATCCGGTTAAGGCCCAGCTTTCTGACGTGATTCATGAATGTATGCAGTCGGTTCTCGGTATGCCGGAGGACAAGCGGGCTCATCGCTTTATCCCTATGGATGCGGATAATTTTTATTATCCCGATGGAAGAAGTCCCGCCTATACGGCCATTGAAATCAACATGATGCAGGGTCGTACTGAAGAAACCCAAAAGTCCTTGATCAAAGCGTTATTTCGCAAGATTGAATCAGAGGTGGGTATTTCGCCTGTCGACATTGAGGTAACGATTAAAGAGCAGCCTGCTCATTGTTGGGGGTTCCGGGGCATGACTGGAGATGAGGCGCGCGACCTCAAATATTCAGTTAATGTGTAATAAGGCGCCGCTTGGCTTCGTGTTATCCAAGTTAGGTACGGCGGCATCTTTTTTGTTGTGGTTTTGCCTCTATTACAACGCCGCGACGGTCACAACGGAGGTACCATGAGCCAGGTATTGAGCAAGCAGACATGCGCAGACGATGCTCGCAGTGCTGTTCGCGAGTTCTACCAGGGGGTTATTCAGCCCGATATCGAACTGGTGATCTTCTTCTGTTCCAGCCACTACGACTTGGCCGCGCTGGCCGACGAGATGAGTGGTTTATTCGGCGACATACCGGTGGTGGGCTGCACCACGGCGGGTGAAATCGGCCCCATGGGTTATCGCGACCACACACTCAGTGGCGTCAGCTTTCCGGCTGGTAGCTGTACAGCGGTGACGGGGCGGCTGGATTCCCTGCAGCAATTCAGCATCTCCCGTGGCCAAGCCTTCAGCCAATCACTCCTACAACGCCTCGAAGCGCGAACGGCTAGGCCAAGCGGAGGCAACAGCTTCGGTTTCCTTCTCATCGACGGCCTGTCTGTGCGCGAAGAGCAGGTGGCACGAACGCTGCAGACGGCGCTGGGCGATATCGTGCTGGTGGGCGGCTCGGCCGGTGATGACCTGCGCTTTGCCCAAACCTGGGTTTACCATGATGGTGCCTTTCACCGCGATAGTGCCGTGCTGGTTCTGCTGAACACGGACTTTGCGTTCCGTCTGTTCAAGACTCAGCACTTCCTCTCACTGGAAGAGCGCCTTGTCGTCACTCGGGCCGACGCGGAACAGCGGGTCGTTCATGAGATCAACGGCATGCCCGCCGCCCAGGCCTATGCCGAATTGATCGGTGTTACGGTGGAAACGCTCGAGCCCGGTCATTTCGCCGCCGCGCCGGTGGTCGTGCTGATTGACGGCACCGATTACGTGCGCTCGATCCAGAAGGCGGGGCCGGACGGCAGCCTTACATTCTACAGTGCTATTGAAGAAGGGCTTGTTCTGCGCGTGGCCCAAGGGGTAGACCTGGTCTCGGACCTGGAAGCGACGATGGCGCAACTGGGCGAGGAGCTCGGTCCACCGCAACTGGTGCTTGCCTGCGACTGTATTCTCCGCAACCTGGAGATCACACAGAAGGACAGTAAAACGGCGGTGGAGGCGGTTTTCAAACGCCACCGTGCGGTTGGTTTCAGTACCTATGGTGAACAGTACGGCGGCGTTCACATGAATCAGACGCTGACAGGCATTGCCATCGGCAATTCTCCTCGCAGCGCCACGAGCGGGCCGTCGAATTGCCTGAGCGCGTCCCATCCCCACCGGCAACAGGTATCGCGAGCCGTCGGGCCCCAGTTGATGCCGTCGAGGGAAATCGGGGTCGAACGGCTGCAGAAAATGGTTCAGACGCTGATGGACCGTGCCGAGCGCAGCACTAGCGTGCGGGGCTCGGACTTTAGCCTGTTCCAGACCGCGGTGATGCTGGAAGATCAGGTACGCGCGAGAACCAAGGAGTTGGAGGCGGCACTGAGTGAGAACGAGCAGGTCAATCGAGCCCTTCAGCTGGCTCAGGAGGGCATGGCGAAGGAGATACACGAGCGGCGGGAGGCCCTTTCGGCCCTTGAACGGGAGAAAGAAGAGCAACAGGCGCTCATCTGTAAGCTTGAGGAAGCTCATACTCAGCTACTGCAGTCGGAGAAACTTGCGTCCATCGGGCAATTAGCCGCAGGCATTGCCCATGAAATCAACAATCCCATCGGCTTCGTCAATTCCAACCTCAACACCCTGAGCCAGTACATTGATGACCTACTGCGCTTAATCGATGCCTACGAAGCATTTGAGCCGTCGCTGACGGCGGAGGCCGCAGGGCAACTCGTGGTCCTCAAAAAGGAACTTGAACTGGATTATCTGCGAGAAGATGTCGGTTCATTGCTCGCCGAATCTATCGATGGTACCGCACGAGTACGCCGCATCGTCCAGGACCTGCGTGACTTTTCCCGCACCGGTGCCACCGATTGGCAGTTTGCCGATCTCCACCAGGGGCTCGATAGCACGCTCAATGTGGCGGCCAACGAGATCAAGTACAAAGCCACGGTGGTGCGCGAGTACGGTCAGCTGCCCGAGGTAGAATGTCTGCCAGCACAGCTCAATCAGGTTTTCCTTAACCTGCTGGTCAACGCGGCACAGGCGATTGAAGGGCGCGGCACCATTACCGTTCGAACCAGCTGCGAGGGTGATCAGGTCTGGCTCGCTTTTGCCGATGATGGCGGGGGCATTCCCGCCGAGCTGAAGTCGCGGATCTTCGATCCTTTCTTCACCACCAAGCCGGTAGGAGAGGGGACCGGTCTCGGTCTGTCGTTATCTTATGGCATCGTGCAAAAGCACGGCGGCCGCATCGAAGTCGATAGCCGCCCCGATGCGGGTACGACCTTTACCATCTGGCTGCCAATTCGGCGTGTCTCAGGCGAAAACGCCTCAGCGGTTGAACAGCCACAATAACCTGCTGATGAGTAGGAACGGAAATCCATTATAATTCAAAAGGTTAGGAATAATCCGCGCTCGTTTTTTTACACAACCACTTTGGCGCAGTTCAAGAGAAGGGCGGAGAGCTATTTGTTGCGGAAGTGCCTAGGATTCTAAGCAACATCCCGCAGGGCCTCAAGGCGAAGTTGGGGAAAGCGATCAGTTGCGGCGGGGCAAGTAGCGCACCGGCAGCACTGGCGCGCTGCGGGACTGCAGACGGTCTTCGCTGGGTGCGCAGCCGAAGAAGTGACGATAGGTTCGGGAGAAGTGCTCCAGGGAGCCAAAGCCGGCACTCGATGCCACCTGGGCCACGCCGAGGTCCGTCTGCTGCAGCAGACGATGGGCGCGGTTGATGCGTAGCCAAAGGTAGTAGCGCTTGGGTGTGACACCCAGTTCGGCCTTGAAGCGACGTTCAAGCTGACGCACAGAGAGGCCAGCGCCTGTGGCCAGTTCGGCACTGGACAGTGGCGACTCAATGGCCTTACGCATCATCCGGATCACCCGGCGCATCTGGGCTGAGGTTTCTGGCTGCCGTTCCGGAGCGGCAGCGAGTTGAACGACGTTTCCTGGGCGCCGTCGTCGTTCCAGCAAATGGTTGCTCAGCTCCTCCATCAGCGGCGCCTCCACCCGTTGGGCTAGCCAAACCAGCATCATATCGAGCACCGCTGTGCCGCCGGCGCAGGTCAGGCGGCCGCCACCTAGGGTGTAGAGCTCGCCCACGGCCTCCACCCGGGGGTAGAGCTCCTGGAAACCTTCTAGGTTGTCCCAATGCACCGCCGCCCGTTGTTTGTCGAGTAGGCCTGCTGCGGCCAGCACTTCACTGCCCATCTCAATGCCACCCAGCTCCACCCCGGTGGCGGCGCAATGGCGCAGCCACATAGCTAAGGAGCGGTCGCCGGTGAGCGCTTTGGTCTCGAAGCTGGCCAGTACCAGTACGCTGTCTAGTTCAGTGGGAGCGGGCCAGTCGACCGCCACCCCCAAGGGCACGCCGTTGGAGGCCGTCACCGTTGCCTCACCGCCCAGCAATTGCCACTCAAAGCGCGGTTCCTGGGCCAGCCAGTTGACGATGAACAGTGGGTCCAGCAGTGCCCCCAGGCCGGCGAAGGAAAATTGCGGTAGCAGCAGGATGCCGAGCCGGTGCGCGGGCGGGGTGGGGACGGGCATTTTGGTCATGGTGCGATCTCAACTTCGGTAGTCGTCGCCCTCTTTGTCGAGCAGGCGCATCAGCGCCGCGAAGTGGGCCTGAGGCGCGCCTGCCCGGGCATATTCGTCCCATTGGGCGGCGGTCCTACGCGCCACCTCCGGGCCCACCGGGGCCAGCGGCAGGCCGCTGGCCCGGGCCACCAAATAGGAGCGACAGGCACGTTCGAAATAATAAAGGTTATCGAAGGCCTTGGCGACATCGGTACCGGTGGCGATCACACCGTGGTTGCCCAGCAGCAGAATCGGCGCTTCGCCAGCCAGCCGCCCCAGGCGCTCGGCTTCGTCACCGATGCCCATACCGTCGAAGCTGCGGTCGACCCGCACCTGTTCGTAGAAGCGCATGGCGTTCTGCTCCACCGGCGGCAGCTCGGGGTTGGCCAGGCAGGCCAGGGCGGTCGCGTAGAGCGAATGGGTGTGCAAGATGCAGCCCACTTTGCGGCCCTGGCGGTGCATGGCGCCGTGGATTGCCCAGGCAGTGGGATCGAGTTCGGCTGGTCGCTCGCCGCCTCGGGCCTCAACCTCCAGTAGGTCGCTGGCGCGAAGCTCGGCGAAGTGCCGACCCGCGGGGTTGATCAGGAAACGCTCGCCGCCCTCGTCGGTGGCCAGGCTGCAATGGTTGGCGGTGGCCTCGTGTAGGTCCAGGCGAGCCAGCCAGCGCAGGGCGCA
This sequence comes from Halomonas llamarensis, assembly GCF_023555005.1. Taxonomy (GTDB): domain Bacteria; phylum Pseudomonadota; class Gammaproteobacteria; order Pseudomonadales; family Halomonadaceae; genus Vreelandella; species Vreelandella llamarensis. The sequence goes on from NZ_JAMJPJ010000028.1 coordinate 10,934, forward strand.
GGCCAGCTGTTCTCGCGCGTTGCCCGGGACTTCGGGGATCTCGCTCATAGTTGGCTCCTCGGCTCAGTAATGAATCCAGCGGGTCTTTAGCGCCATGTACTTGTGCATGCCAGCCAGCTCGTAGTCACGGCCGATGCCGGATTGCTTCATGCCGCCAAAGGGGGTTTGGGGGCTCACGGCGTCGACGCCGTTGACCGTGACCGTGCCCGCCTGCAGGACGTCGCACATACGGTGGGCGCGGCTCAGATCGGCGGTCCACAGCGAGGCGGCCAGGCCGTAGCGGCTGTCGTTGGCCAGCGCCACGCCCTCGGCTTCGTCGGCAAAGCGGCTCACTGCCAGCACCGGGCCGAAGATCTCCTCGCGGAATAGGCGGTGCTGGGGGGCGACGCCGGTGAACACCGTGGGGGCGACGAAGAGCTTGCCACCCGCTGCTTCAAGAGGCCCGCCGCCGTGGTGTAGAGTGGCCTCCTGCCGACCGATGGCCAGGTACTCGCAGACCCTGTCGAACTGGGCGCGACTGACTAGCGGGCCGAGCCGGGTGGCCGGGTCCAGGGGGTCGCCGGGCACCAAGGCCTCCAGGTGTTCGTCAAGGGCTGCGAGGAAGGCATCGTGGATGCCGTCCTGAAGCAGTAGACGAGAGTGGGCCGAGCAGACCTGGCCGGCGTGAGTGAAGACCCCCGCTGCCGCGGCGCTCGCCGCCGCCTCTAGGTCGGGGCAGTCGTCGAAGATAACAAGCGGGCTCTTGCCGCCGCACTCCAGCCACACTGGTTTCATGTTGGACTCGCCGGCATAGACCAGGAAACGCTTGCCGATCTCGGTGGAGCCGGTGAAGCCCAGGGCGTCCACGTCGCCGTGGCGACCCAGGGCCTCGCCGGCCAGGTGGCCGTGGCCTGGGACCACATTGAGCACGCCGGTGGGCAGGCCCGCTGCTTCACACAGCTCGGCCAGACGCAAGGCGGATAGCGACGATTCCTCGGCGGGCTTGAGCACCAGGCTGTTGCCTGCGGCCAGCGCCGGGGCTAGCTTGACCGAGGCGTTGTGCAACGGATAATTCCAGGGGACCACGGCGCCCACCACGCCCAGCGGCTCGTGGGTGATGGTGGCCTGAACGCCGCCCGGGGACGGGGCGACTCGGTCGTAGGCCTTGTCTTGTAGCTCGCCGTACCAGTCGAAGAGCACCGCAGCTTCCTCTGCGTCCTCGAGGGCCTCGGTGATGCACTTGCCGCTCTCCAAGCTGTCGAGCAGGGCCAGCTCCTCGGCGTGGGCGCGAATCTCGCCAGCGATGGCCAGCATCACGCGTCGGCGCTCGCTGGGCTCGGCCTGGGCCCAGTCGCCGACCACGAAGGCCGTCCGGGCGGTGCTCACGGCACGATCCACGTCGGTCGCCTCGCAGGCGGTGATGGCGGCGATCGGGTTGCCGGTCATGGGATTGATCGAGTCCAGGGTGGCGCCGCCCGAGGCGGGGCAGCGTCGGCCGGCGATCCAGGCGCGGCCGTCGGCTACGAGGGTAGCGGCGCGGCGTTTCCAGTCGTCATGGGTCAGGGACATGGGGTCTCCTTGGGGGTTCGGGTGTCAGAGATCGAGTATCAGGCGTGCTCCCGCTGGGCGGGAGACGCAGGCATAAAGGGTGTGGTTGGCGGCCTTCTCGGCGTCGTCTTGGAGGACGTCGCGGTGGTCCACTGCGCCCTCGATCACGCTGCAGGCGCAGGTGCCGCAGGCGCCTTCGCCGCACAGGGTGGGCGGGGCGATGCCAGCGCGGGCGAGGCCGTCGAGCAGCGATTCGTCGGCGGCCAGAGTGAGGGTTCGGTTGCTGCGAGCCAGCACGATTTCACACTGGCCGTCACGGGGCGTGGTATCCGCGGTCGCGCCGCGGAAGCGCTCAAGGTGCAGGCAGCCCACGGGCCAGGCTGCGGCTTCGGTCTCCAGGGCGGCAAGCAGGCCCTCCGGGCCGCAGGCGTATACCCGGGTGTCGGCGTCCACCTCGCCGATCAGATCGGCCACCTCGGCGCGGCCGTCCCGGTCGGAGACATGCAGGCGCAGCGCGCCCTCGGGAAGCAGGGTGCCGAGCTCGTCGGCGAAGGCGGCGTCCGCCTCCCGGCGGACCAGATAGTGCACCTCCGGCGTGATGCTCCGGGCGCAAAGCCGCCGGGCCATGGCCACCAGCGGGGTGATGCCGATGCCGCCGCCGATCAACACCTGGCGACCACCGGCCTCGTCGAGCGGGAAGTGGTCACAAGGCGTCGAGGCGGCCAGTGCAAGCCCTTCCCGAGCGTTGTCGGCCAGGAAGGCTGAGCCGCCCCGGGAGTTGGGCTCGCGCAGCACGCCCAGACGATAGCGACCGTCAGCCCCGTCGTCGAGAAGCGAATAGTGGCGAGTAAGCCCGCTGGGCAACTCGAGCTCCAGGTGCGCCCCGGCCGGGGCCGGGGGCAGTGACCCGCCGTCGGCGGCCTCAAGGGTCAACTCGACGATGGACGGGGCCAGGCGGCGGTGACGGGTCAGGATCAGCGATAGGCGATCGGACATGGGAGCCTCCTCAGCGTTGCTTGTGCTGCCAGTCGGGGTGGATCCACACCGGTGCCTCGCTGGGTGCCGGTGCGGGGCGGCCGAGAATCAGGTCGCTGGCCTTCTCGGCGATCATCACCGTCGGGGCGTTGGTATTGCCGCTGACGATGGTCGGCATGATGGAGGCGTCCACCACGCGCAGCCCGTCCAGGCCGTGGAGGCGCAGCTCGGGGTCGACCACCGCCTCGGGATCGCTCGCCGGGCCCATCTTGCAGGTACCGGCGGCGTGATAGCCGGTCTCGGTGGTAGCCCGGGCCCAGGCGTCCAGGGCCTCGTCGCTCTGGCAGTCCGGCCCCGGAGTGATCTCCTCGCCGCGCAGGCCGTCGAAGGCCGGCTGCTCAATCAGCTCGCGGACCAGGCGCACCGCGGCGCGCATGTCGGCCCGGTCGTGCTCGGTGGCCAGGTAATTGAAGAGGATCTCCGGGGCTTGCGCCGGATCGGTATCCGCCAGGCGCACTCGGCCCAGGCTAGTGGGGCGCATCAGGTCGATGTGTGCCTGGAAGGCGTGCCCATTGACGACTTCTACGGTGCCGGGCTCAATGGCCAGCGCCATGAAGGTCAGCTGCAGGTCAGGGTGCTCGACTCCGGCCCGGGAGCGAATGAAGGCCCCGGCGTCGAATAGGTTGGTGCCGGCCAGGCCACCGCGATCGGCGAACCAGCGCATGCCCAGCCACCACTTGCGTGGCGCTCGGGTCCAGGGGGCGTGGGAGACCGGTTTCGCACAGCGGTAGGCGACCACGGTATCCGGGTGATCGCTGAGCCGTCGGCCGACGCCTTCCAGGCGGTGCTCCTCGGGGATTCCCCAGCGCTCGAGCTCGTCTTGCGGGCCGATCCCAGAGAGCATGAGCAGCTGGGGGCTGTTGATGGCGCCGCTGGCCAGCAATACTTCTCGTCTGGCGGTCTCCTCGACGCGGCGGTCGCCTTGACGGTAGGCGATACCCTGGGCGCGACCGTCCTCGATCAGCACCTTCTCGGCCAGGGCGCCGGTGATCACCGTGAGGTTGGGGCGCGTACGGGCCCGGGCCAGGTAGCCCCGGGCGGTGCTCCAGCGCCGCCCCTTCCAGGTGGTGCGGTCGACGCGGCCGAAGCCTTCCTGGCGGTAGCCGTTAACGTCGGCGCTAGCGCCGTAGCCGGCCTGCTCGCCGGCCTCTAGGAAGGCCCGGGACAGCGGGTCGGTCGGCTGTCCTGGACTGACCCGTAGCGGGCCGTTGGCGCCGTGGTAGTCGTCGCCGCCCAGGGCATGGCCCTCGGCGCGCTGGAAGTAGGGCAGCACCCGCGCGTAGTTCCAGCCCTCGCAGCCGGCCTCGGCCCAGGCGTCGTAGTCCCGGGCGTGGCCGCGGATGTAGACCATACCGTTGATCGAGGACGAGCCGCCCAGGGTCTTGCCTCGGGGCGTGGCGATATAGCGATTGTCCAGATGAGGCTCGGGGCCCGACCAGTAGTGCCAGTTGAACCGCGGACCGTCGATGGCCACGCCCATGGCCGCCGGCATGTGGATGGTCCAGGAGTGGTCCTTGGGGCCGGCCTCAAGCAACAGTACCCGGTAGCGTCCGTCGGCGGTCAAGCGGTCGGCGAGCACGCAGCCCGCCGAGCCAGCACCGACGATGATGTAGTCATAATCAGGGGTCGGACTCATGGTGACTCCGGGGACGGTGTGCTGCCGTCGGCGCCTCTCACGCCCTTTAGCCATTTGCTGACCAGCTCGGGGTTGGCGTCGAGCCAGTCGCCGGCGACGGCTTCCAGGGGGCGCTCCTCGCGGCTGAACGCGTGGACCCAGGCGTTCTGTACCTCGATCGGTACCACCATCTGCTCGAGGAAAGCGACGACGTTGGGTGACCGTTCGACGAACTCGGCGCTGGCCACGGTGGAGACGGTGCTGGCATCGCCCCACAGGCCCTCGGGGTCTTCCAGGTAGTGCACGTCGTAGACGACATTCATCCAGTGCGGCTCCCAGCCTAGGAAAGCCGTCCATCGGTCGCCGTTGTTGTTGGCCTCGAGCTGGGAGAGCATGCCGGTAACGCTGGAGGCCACCACCTGCCAGTCGCCCAGGTCATAGGCATCGTTCTCAATGGCGTCCTGCATGATCTCGTTGCCGACGTTACCGGGCTCGATACCGTAGAAGGTGTGATCGAAGCGCTCGGCATGCTCGGCCAGGTCGGCCATGGAGCGTACGCCGGCCTCCCAGACATGGCCGGGCACGGCAAGCTTGAAGCGCGCGCCCTGGATATTGTGGACGACCTCGGCCAGCTCGCCGCTTTCCAGGCGCGGGTCGAGCATGCCGCCCTGGGAAGGGCGCCAGAGGGCCATGTCGACGTCAATGTCGCCGCTGACCAGGCCTTCCAGGATGATCGCGGTGCTGGCCTCTTTGACGCTGGTCTCGTAGCCGAGACGCTCCAGTAGCTGGCTGGCGACCTCGGTCTTGACGGTGGCGCCGGGCCACGGGGGTGTAGCAAAGCGCACCTCATCGGCCTGGGCGAGGCCGCTCAGCGAGGCGGTGCTCAGGGCGGCAGTTACTAAACTGGCGCGCAGGATTTGGGGATGCCTCGTCATGGGGAATCTCCTTGTGTTGTTATCGATATGTGGTTCAGAAGCCGCAGACCCCGCCGCCATCCACCGAGAGGATGGCACCGTGGGTGAAGCTGGCGCGGTGGGAGGCCAGGTAGAGGATGGCGTCGGCGACCTCCTCGGGGCGGGCCATGCGCCCCATCGGTGCTCGCGCCTGGGCGGCAGCCAGGTAGGCCTGGCGATCGCCGCTGGTCTCAGCGGCGGCATTGATCATGTCGGTGGCGACGTTGCCCGGGCAGACGCAATTCACGCGAATGCGGCCAGCGAGCTCCAGGGCCAGCGCCCGTGTCAGATTGACCACCGCGGCCTTGGCCCCTGAGTAAACGCTGCTCGGCGGGAAGCCGAGCAGCCCGGCGTCCGAGCCCAGGTTCACGGCGTTGCCCTCGGCCGCTTCTAAGTGAGGCAGGGCGGCCTGGAGGGTGAAAAAGGTGCCGGCCACGTTGACGCTGAATGTCGTATTCCAGTGGGCTTGGCTAACTGATTCGAAGGGCACCTCTGCGAAGACGCCAGCGGCGTTGACCAGGACGTCGAGCCCACCGAGGCCGGCCACTGCAGCCTCTACTACGGCGGCGCAGGAGGCGCGATCTTCCAGCCTCCCTGGGGCGGCAACTACCCGGGCCCCGTCGCCCAGCTCGTGGCACAGGGTCTCCACGGAGGCCGCACGGCGAGCGCCGACGGCCACCGTCGCGCCCTCCTCGAGGAAGCGGCGCACGGTGGCGGCGCCGATCCCGCGGGCGCCGCCGGTGACCAGCACCCGCTTATTGGTGAAGGCGCCTTGGAGGCTCATGATCCGGCGCCGTCCTCGCCGTGCAGGGCCTGATGCACCAGGCGGTGGAAGTTCAGCACCAGGTGCTCGCTCTCGTTGCTGCGTTCGGCATCGATCATGTAGCGGCCCTGATCATAGCCCAGCGAGCGCAGGCCCTTCTGGGTCGTGACGTTGAGCTCAATATCCTCCGGGCCCAGGTCCTCGTTCATCCAGCGGATGCTGGCCCGGGTCACCTCGGGCAGAGCGTCCGGGGCGTGGGCGCTGTAGTAGCCAAAGCGCAGAATGCTACGCTCGGCGTCAAGCGGGATGATCATGAAGGTGCCCATGCACTGGGAAAACGGGAACTGGTAAAAGGTGTTGTGGGGCCACAGGCCGATGTTGAAGAAGCCGTCGCCGTCTTCCACCGGGCGGCCGATGGACTCGCCGTAGGCCTCGGTGGCATCGCGGTTGGGCGGGGCGCCATAGGTCCACCAGTTGTTGTGGTGGCGCAGTTTGTAGCCGGAGAAGTCGATCAGCGACGCCAGATCCACGTGGCAGGGACCCGACAGCTGGAAGTGATAGCCCTCGATGGAGTTGTCCATGATTACCTTCCAGTTGGCCGGGACGATGACGTCGTCCTCCTGGATTAGGTGCATCTCGTCGAGATTGGGGATGGCGTCGCGGATCGCCGCCTCGGCGCCGGGGAAGAGGTCGTGCATGTCCGCGGCGTCGGGATCGAAGTTGAAGTAGACGCCGCCGGCGAAGACCTGCAAGCGGACCGGCGGGATACGGTAGTCGTCGACGTTGAAGGCCTCGATGCGGTCGCTGCGCGGGGCGGCCTTGAGCCGACCGTCGGCGCCGTAACACCAGGAATGGTAAGCGCAGCGGATCACGCCCTTCTGCACGCCGCGGGTCTCGGTCAGTAAGCGGTTGCCACGATGCTGGCAGACATTGTGAAAGGCATGCAGCTCGCCGTCGCGGTCGCGCATCAGGATCACGCTCTGGTCGAAGATGTCGCGCACCTGGAAGGCACCAGGCTCGCTCAGTTCGTTGATATGGCAGCCGAAGTGCCAAGCACCCATGAAGATGCGCTGATGCTCGGCCTCGAACAGTGTCGGGTCGTAAAAGTAGCGGGAGGGCAGGGTCAGAGCGTTTTCGGGCGACTGGGCGGCCCAGGCTTGGGGAGACTGGCTCATGGTATCACCTCGTTGTGTCACGGTTTCGTTATGTGGTGCGCGGCATGGTAGGGGGTGCGGCGCAACACCACATGATGTTTTGCGACGTCGTAACAAGGCGTTAATTGATATATAGCGGCATAATATTGACGTATTTAATCATTATGGCACCCCTTATCGGGGTTTTTGACTGAACCTATGTTGATGAATAACGTCATTGGTTAATCTGGCTTCGGGCCATGGCGTCCCGGGCGCCGTCGAGCAGGTTGAGCATCGCGCGGGCGGCGTTGGAGAGCGTGCGGTTGTTGTGAACCAGATAACCCAGCGGGCGGTGAAGAGGGGCGGTGTCAACGTTAAGCTCGACCAAATCACGGTCGATCATCTTTTCGGGTAGCAGGCTCCAGCCGAGGCCGACGCTGCACATCATCTTGAGCGTTTCCAGGTAGTTGGTCGCCATGCTTACCGGCAGCTCAAGGCTCGCTTGTTCAAACCGTTGGGCGATCAGCGAGCCGGTAAAGGTTTTAGCACCGGGCATCACGCAGTGGTATTCGCACAGGTCGGCAAGCGACAGCGCTTTTTGGTGGGCCTGGATGGCGAGCGGATGATCGGTTGCGCAAACAAAGCACAGCCGGTCGCGCCATAGCTCTACCACGTGAAGTTGCTCAACGGGGTTAGGCGCCAGGGTGACTACGGCCATTTCCAGCGAGCCATCGCGCACGCCCTGGTAGGCGAATTCTGAATCCAGAAAATGCAGGTCCAGATCTACCTCAGGGTGGCGTTGAGTGTATTGCTTTAACACCGGCGGCAAACGGTGCAGGCCAATATGGTGGCTGGTGGCGAGTGTCAGTGGCCCGCCCACCTGGCCGGATAAATTGGCAAGCGCTCGGCGGCTGTCCTCTACGGTTAACAGAATTTGCCTGGCTTGAGGGAGCAGCACGCTGCCTGCTTCGGTTAATGCAATGCGTCGGCCAATGCGATCAAACAGCCGCGTGCTTAGTAAGTCTTCCAGGGTGGCGATGCGTTTGCTCACCGCCGGTTGGGTCAGGTGGAGCTGTTCTGCCGCGCGGGAGAAACTTTGTGTGTCGGCTACGGCCAAAAAGGCTTGAAGGCTTTGGGTGTCCATCGCGTCGTGTATCCACTCGCAAATTGTCTTGTATTCCAGTTTGGAATCTAAACTATGAATAACATGAATTGCTTTTATCTTCGAGCCGCGTGACACTTCTACAACACGTTATAAAAGCAGCGCCAAACAAGCTGCCGCTATGAACTAGCAGGGCCTAGCCCGGGAGAAGCACATGTCAGGTCAAACGCTTTACGATAAATTGTGGGATCAGCATCTGGTCAAGCAGCGCGATGACGGCACCGCGTTGATCTATATCGACCGCCATATGCTCCACGAAGTGACCTCGCCCCAGGCCTTTGAAGGGCTGCGTTTGGCGAACCGCAAACCATGGCGCCTGGATACCAATCTGGCGACCACCGACCATAACGTGCCGACCACGTTGATAGAGCGTGCTCAGGGTAACAGCGGTATCAAAGACCCGGTGTCTTTGATCCAGGTGCAAACCTTGGACGACAACTGCCTTGAATACGGTATTGAAGAGTTCAAAATTAACGACCCGCGCCAAGGTATCGTCCATGTGGTGGGGCCGGAGCAGGGCGCAACCCTGCCGGGCATGACCGTCGTCTGCGGCGATTCCCACACCGCCACCCACGGCGCTTTTGGTGCGCTGGCCCACGGCATCGGCACTTCGGAAGTCGAGCATGTACTGGCGACCCAGTGCCTGCTGACCCAGAAGATGAAGAACATGCAGGTGCGCGTTGAAGGCAAGTTGGGCCTGGGCGTGACCGCTAAAGACGTGGTGCTGGCGATTATCGGCAAGATTGGCACGGCAGGCGGCACCGGCTATGCCATCGAGTTTGCCGGTAGCGCCATCGAGTCGCTGTCGATGGAAGGCCGCATGACCGTGTGCAACATGGCCATTGAGGCGGGCGCGCGGGTCGGCATGATCGCCGTCGACGACACCACGATTGACTACATCGGCAACCGTCCCTATTCGCCGACCGGCGAGCAGTGGGAAGCCGCCGTGGCAGACTGGCGTAATCTGGTCTCCGACCCGGATGCCGTCTTCGATAACGTGGTGACCTTGAAAGCCGAAGACATTGAGCCGCAGGTGAGCTGGGGCACCAGCCCTGAAATGGTGACCGGCATTTCCGGCCAGGTGCCCGACCCCAACGCCGCACCGGATGAAACCGTGCAGCGCAGCCACTCCCGTGCGCTTGAGTACATGGGGCTAAAGGCCCACCAGAAAATTACCGATATCAAGCTGGATAAAATTTTCATTGGCTCCTGTACCAATGCGCGTATTGAAGACCTGCGCGAAGCCGCCAAGGTGGCGAAGGGCAATAAGATCGCCGATTCCATCAAGCTTGCCATGGTCGTCCCCGGCTCCGGCTTGGTGAAGCGCCAGGCGGAAGAGGAAGGTCTGGACAAAATCTTCATCGAGGCGGGCTTTGAATGGCGTGAGCCGGGCTGCTCAATGTGCCTGGCGATGAACGCCGACAAACTGGGCGCGGGCGAGCACTGTGCCTCGACCTCCAACCGCAACTTTGAAGGGCGTCAGGGCTACGGTGGCCGCACTCACCTGGTGAGCCCTGCGATGGCCGCTGCTGCCGCGATTGCCGGCCACTTTGTTGATGTGCGCCGCTTGCCCGCGAACGATGCCACTCACGCTCAGGAGGCCTAAGCCATGAAAAAGTTTGAACGTTTTGAAGGGGTGGTGGCGCCGTTAGATCGCGCCAATGTCGATACCGACCTGATTATTCCAAAGCAGTTTTTGAAGTCGATCAAGCGCACGGGTTTTGGCGTTAACCTGTTTGATGAGTTGCGTTACCTGGATGAAGGACAGCCAGATCAGGATTGCTCTCAGCGTCCGTTGAACCCTGATTTCGTGCTTAATCAGCCGCGCTATGATAACGCTGAGGTGCTGCTGGCACGCCGCAATTTTGGTTGTGGCAGCTCCCGCGAGCACGCCCCCTGGGCGCTGGAGGATTTTGGCTTCAAGTTGGTAGTGGCGCCCAGCTTTGCCGATATCTTCTACAATAACGCGTTCAAAAACGGCATCCTGCTCATCACCCTCGACGAAGACACGATCGACCGTCTGTTCGATGAAGTAGAGGCGAAAGAAGGCTACCGGTTAGATGTGGACCTGGAGAATCAGCGCGTGATTACCCATCGCGGTGAAATTCTTGAGTTCGAGGTCGATGAATTCCGCAAGCACTGCCTGCTGGAAGGGCTGGACGATATTGGATTAACGCTGAAAGACGAAGATGCCATTCGTGCCTTCGAAGAGAAACATCGTCAGCGCCGCTCGTGGCTGTTTCGTCAGACCGCCTGATGTTTAACGCCATGCGTTTCATGTCACGAATTTAAAGATATACGTTTAAGGCTTTAAGGATATCGCATGACACATAAGGTTTTACTTCTGCCGGGCGATGGCATCGGCCCCGAAATCGCCGCGCAAGCTAAGCGCCTGCTGCAAGCGTGCAAAGAGGCAGGTCTCGATATTGACGTGGAAGAGGGTTTGGTCGGCGGTTCGGCGTATGACGTTCACGGCGAGCCGCTACCAGCCGAGACGCTGGATAAAGCCAAGGCAGCCAGGGCCATTCTTCTCGGTGCCGTCGGCGGCCCCAAGTGGGACAAGATCGAAGACCTCACCAAGCGCCCGGAAAAAGGCTTGCTAGGCCTGCGTAAAAACCTCGGGCTATTTGGCAACCTACGCCCAGCGATGCTGTACCCGCAGCTCGCCAGTGCCTCAAGCCTCAAGCCTGAACTGGTGGCCGGGCTGGACATTATGATCGTCCGCGAGCTGACCGGGGGGATCTATTTTGGTCAGCCACGCGGCATTGAGGAGCGCAACGGCGAGCGGGTGGGCTTCAATACCTACGTGTATTCCGAAAGCGAGATCGAGCGTATCGGCCGCGTAGCCTTTGAAATGGCCCAGAAGCGTGGCAAGAAGCTTTGCTCGGTGGATAAAGCCAACGTGCTGGAAGTTACCATCTTGTGGCGCGAGGTGATGGAACGGCTGGCGCCGGAATACCCGGACGTCGAGCTATCGCACATGTATGTGGACAACGCCGCCATGCAGCTGGTGCGTGCGCCGAAGCAGTTTGATGTGATGGTGACCGGCAACATGTTTGGCGATATTCTCTCCGATGCCGCCGCCATGCTCACCGGTTCCATCGGTATGCTGCCGTCAGCCTCGCTTAATGAAAGCGGGCAGGGCATGTACGAGCCATGCCACGGCAGCGCGCCGGATATCGCTGGGAAAAACGTCGCCAACCCGCTGGCGATGATGCTCTCGGTGGCCATGATGCTACGCTATTCTTTAGGCGAAAATACCATGGCCGAGCGCATTGAAGCGGCTGTCGGCAAGGTATTGGATGACGGCCTACGCACGGCGGATATCGCTTCTGAAGGCATGCAGACCATCGGTACCGATGCCATGGGTGATGCGGTTTTGGCCGTGTTTGCTCAGCAGGCGTAATGCGTGCTGCCCTGAACGATGCATAAAAGTATGTATAATGAAGGGCTCATTCTTTATTGGAGGACGTCACGATGTTGAAAGTCGGTTTCGTAGGATGGCGTGGCATGGTCGGCTCTGTGCTGATGCAGCGCATGCAAGAAGACGGTGATTTTAACGGCATCGAGCCGATTTTCTTCACCACGTCTCAAGTGGGCCAACCTGGCCCCGATGTCGGCGTGGACGTGCCTCCGCTAAAAGACGCCTTTGATATCGAAGCGCTTAAAGCGCTGGACGTGGTGGTCACCTGTCAAGGCGGCGATTACACCCAGCCGGTGTACAAAGACCTTCGCAGCGCAGGCTGGAAAGGCTACTGGATCGACGCTGCCAGTACGCTGCGTATGGACGATGACGCGACCATTGTACTCGACCCGGTTAACCGCAGCGTGATCGACGCGCAGCTTGCTAAAGGCGCGAAAACCTTTGTCGGCGGTAACTGCACTGTCAGCCTGATGTTGATGGGTCTTGGCGGCTTGTTCGAAGCCGATATGATCGAGTGGATGACCTCCATGACCTATCAAGCAGCGTCTGGCTCTGGCGCCAAGCACATGCGTGAGCTGCTCAACCAAATGGGTACGCTGCGCGATAGCGTTGGCGAAGAGCTGAAAGATACGTCCAGCGCGATTTTGGATATTGATCGCAAGGTGACAGCCGCCATGCGCAGCGGCAACTTCCCCACCGACAACTTCGGTGCGCCTCTGGCTGGTAGTCTTCTGCCGTGGATCGACAGTAAGCTGGATAACGGTCAAAGCCGCGAAGAGTGGAAGGGTAACGTTGAGACCAACAAGATTCTTGGCTTGCAGGACAATCCGGTGCCGATCGATGGTCTCTGTGTGCGCGTTGGCGCGATGCGTTCGCATAGTCAGGCATTCACGATCAAGCTCAAGCGGGATGTGCCGATTGATGAGATCGAAGATCGTATCGCTAAGCACAATGAGTGGGTCAACGTCATTCCCAATGACAAGGATGCCACCATCGCAGGACTGACACCGGCTGTCGCGACCGGTACGCTCGATGTTCCCGTTGGTCGTCTACGCAAGCTTGAGATGGGCGGGGAATACCTCTCTGCATTCAGCGTTGGGGACCAGCTGTTGTGGGGTGCAGCCGAGCCACTTAAGCGCATGCTGAAAATCCTGCGCGAGCAATAATGCGGTAGGTTTTACGCTAAGACGCTAAAGCGGGGGCTAATATTGGCCCCCGTTTTTATGCGCAAACAGTAGAAGCTGTGGTAAAAAGGGCGTAACACTTTGAGTTGATAAACCCTTTATCGCTTGAGCATGATGACGTATAAGAAGCAGAGGCGTTCATGAAACAACCAATCACGCTAGCCATGCTGTTCACTCTCGCCATGTCGAGTTCGTGGGTGCATGCGCTTGGGGTCGGTGACGCGCAGGTTGGCTCGACCTTAAATGCCCCGCTAGATGCTTCGATTCCGTTGGTTGATGCGCAGCAATATTCACCCGAAACGCTTAGCGTCCGCTTGGCAAAGCGCAGCGCTTACGCCTCCGCCGGGCTTGAGTGGAGTGATGTCATCGCGGATGTGAACGCTACCCTCCAAGGGCAACCGCCGACGATTCGCCTTACCTCATCGCAATCTGTTGATGTGCCCTGGCTCGATTTGCTTCTTGTGATTGAATATCCTTCAGGGCGTCAAGCGCATGAAATCACGCTGCTTTTTGACCCCGCCGACTACGCAGCCGAAGGAGGGCAGGCAAGCCAAGCGATAACGCAATCTCAGTCTCCACAAAAGTCTCCACAACAGTTTCAACCTCAATCTCAACGACCGTCTCAAACTCAATCTCAACGACCATCTCAACGACCCGCATCAAATCGCGTTGTGGCGGAAAGCCTTGCTGATGTAAGCCGCAAGGCGGTGAACGCGAGGGTAAATACGAGGGTAAACACGTCTCCCTACGTCGACAGTGGGGATACGCTTTGGAGCGTTGCTGAACGGATAAAACCCGAGCAGGCAAGCGTACAGCAAATGATGGTTGCGTTACTTGAAGCCAACCCGCATGTATTTCCATCCGGCAATATAAATGGCATGCGAGCGGGGTTTAGGCTAGACGTACCCACCGATGCACAGGTAATGCGTCGTTCGGCAGCCGCCTCAGCCGAAGCGATTGACGCGATGAATGCCGCCTGGCGTCACCGTGATAACGGCTTAGCCTCGGTTGCATTGCCCGCTCCTGACACCGCCGCAACCCCCGATGAAGACACTCAACCAAGCATTGCTGATGCGGCCATTGCCAGTGCCGAGGCGGTCAGCTCTAGTGGCGAAGTGATAAATCCCAGTGGCAACGCCGATACATCAGCAGATTCGCAGCCGCTTGAAGAAAGTCAGGCGATGCTGGCGCAGCTCATCGAAGAACGCGAACAGATGCGCAGTGAGCTTGATGCGTTACGCAGTCAAGTATCCGAGCTTACCGAAGCGTTAACCTCTCAGGAACGTGCTGGTCCCTCCGCTGCCGACGATGTCGTGAAAAAGCAGGAGACGGCTCGCGTTGCCGATGTTGAGAGCAGCCGTACAGAAGAACGTGTCGCTTCGGCAGAAGACACTCAGGGCATGCAACAAGTCGACGATGCCGGAGTACCCGCATCAGCCAGCGCCGCCGGGGAGGCGGGTGGTTTTCCATCGTTACCAGCCCTTATGGAGAATTACCGCTGGACATTAATGTCGGCTGGGTTGGTGCTGCTACTGATATTGCTTATGCTGATTCGTCGCCGTCAAGCGAGAGAGTGGGAGGGTGTCGATCAGGCGTCCATAAGTGAGCCATCTGAGCCCTCAAAAAGTCAGGCTAGCACCATGACATCTCTCGGTGTTGCACAAGATAATGCACCTAAGCAGAAAGCTTCGAGCGCACAGAATTCCCAGGGGGCGGCATTTACTGCCGTTGAGGAAGAGCTTGAAACAGAAGAAGCGTTTGAAACGGATCCTTTTACCGAGCCTTCGCCGACAATCTATGCCGCTCAAGAAGCTTACGCCAAGGACGCCTCGCCAGAAGCGATGGCACCTGACGACAGCCACCCTGAGCCCGAGGCGTTTGAAATAGACGAGCCGCTTGAATGGGAAGCCGATGACGATGACGTCTTAGGCCGTAGCCAAGCGGCAGGGCTCGCTTCCCAACGCAGCGCCGCCTTGAAAGAATCGCCTGAAACAGAGGGTGCACCGACAACTGAGCTGAAAACGGAGCAGGAAGCTGAAGCGAATAAAGAGGTTTCACCCAAGCCGCCTGAAATTTCCTCTCGCGAACAAGACACGCAATCGGACTCACGGTTTATTGATTATCAGCCACCTTCATTAAGTGCTGAGCCGGCCGCGCCTCGTAAAGAAACCCCTATGCAGCCGACGGTTGAGTTCGAACCGGTCGAGACGGATGAGCCACAAAGTGCTAAAGGCGCCAAAGAGGCTGCAAAGAGTGAGGATTCACCGGCTGATAATCGGCAAAAAGCGACCAAAACGGATAGCGATTCGCCGCTAGGTGAAGGATGGGAAATTGAAGAGGTAGCATTCAAAGTGCCGGGCCGGGATAATGCCCGCTCCCCTTAACTCTTAACGTATTGTGAGTCGATGACGCTGTTTGACCGCTTTGATGAAAAAACACCCCTCAACGGACGCCTTGCCATGGGAGTTGAGTACGACGGTACTCACTACTGTGGGTTTCAGCGATTAAGTCACGCCGCCTCCGTTCAGGCGAGCCTAGAAAAGGCACTTGCGCAAGTGGCCGGTGAGCCGGTCAAGGTTCACGCCAGCGGCCGCACCGACTCGGGTGTTCATGCCACACGCCAAGTCGTGCATTTTGATTCGCCCGTACCGCGTAGCGAAAAAGCATGGATTTTTGGCGCCAATACCAACTTACCCAAAGATATCGCGGTGCGTTGGGTAAAAGCCGTGCCGGATACTTTTCACTCGCGCCTGGGGGCATTAGCCCGCCGCTACCGTTACGTGCTCATTAATCAGCTCAATCGCCCTGTGTTAGAACGCGCCAACGTCACCTGGTGCCGCGACCCGCTGGATGTCGCCGCTATGCACCGCGCCGCGCAGGCGCTGGTCGGCGAGCACGATTTCTCTAGCTTTCGTGCTGCGGGGTGCCGCTCGAAGGCGCCTTGGCGCTATTTGCACTTTATTGAAGTGAAGCGACACGGCGCACTCGTTGTGGTGGATGTGCAAGGAAACGCGTTTTTGCACCACATGATTCGCAATATCGTCGGCGCGTTGGTGAGTGTAGGCAGAGGCGCGCAGGATGAATCTTACATTGAGCGGCTGCTTGCGTTACGCGATCGTAAAAAAGGCGATGTCACCGCACCCGCCTGCGGCTTGCACTTTGTTGACTCACGCTACGACGATAGCTTTGCCTTGCCGCAAGAACCGCTTGGGCCCAATCTACTGGCGTTTACCGGCGAGTGGACCGGAGAGCGGGAAATCCCCGACTCTCCGATGGTGCGCCACCGCCGGGGGAACGCGCGATCGGGCAATGAGCCTATAAAGCAGGAGGACGCATGATGCCCAGCGCCATAAAGCGAACGCGCATCAAGTTTTGCGGTTTGACCCGAGCCGACGACATCGCCAGTGCAGTGAGTCTTGGCGTTGATGCGATCGGTTTTGTGATGTGGCCGCAAAGCAAGCGTAGCATCAGCGTTGAACGGCTGGCGGAGCTCGCCGCCACTGTGCCCGCGTTTGTGACCCGAGTCGGTCTTTTTGTCGATCAGCCGACGTCTTTGATTGAGCGTTGTGCGCCCCATCTGGATTTATTGCAGTTTCACGGCGATGAACCGCCCGAGGCATGTCAGGGTTACGCCATGGCGTGGATGAAAGCGTTGCGAATGCGCGATGGGTTGGATTTACACCGAGAAGCCGACCGTTATCATGAGGCGAGTGCGTTATTGCTTGATGCGTACCGTCCTGGCGTGCCGGGTGGCACTGGCGAGACCTTCGATTGGTCAAGAATTCCCGCAAACTTAGCAAAACCTGTTATCCTCGCTGGTGGTTTAACGTCGGGTAATATTGGTGCTGCCATTACGCATGTAGCACCTTACGCCGTGGATGTTTCCGGCGGCATCGAAGCCTCGCCGGGAGCGAAAAGCGCCGCAAAAATGCAGGCGTTTGTTCAGGCGGTTTCGGCAGCGAACGCATCACCTTCAGCGCTGCCTAATTCGTGATGTTTAATGATGTTTGTTGGTTCATTTACTGTTGCTGCTCTTGGCAATCTTGTGAGGTACCCCTGTGACTGGTTTATCAACGACTAGCTCCGCACCGACTGGCGCCACGTCCAAATTTAGCAACTTGACCCAAATGCCCGATGCCCGTGGTCACTTTGGCCCTTATGGTGGTCGCTTTGTGTCAGAAACCCTAAGCTTCGCGCTGGAAGATCTGGAAAACATCTACGCAAGTTTGCGCGATGATCCGGAATTTCAGGCCGAGTTTGACCGCGATTTAGCCCACTATGTTGGGCGCCCGTCACCGCTTTACCACGCCGAACGCTGGTCAAAGAAACTTGGCGGTGCGCAAATATGGCTCAAGCGTGAAGACTTGAATCACACCGGTGCTCACAAGGTTAATAACACCATTGGCCAAGCGCTGCTGGCTAAGAAAATCGGTAAACCACGCGTCATTGCGGAAACTGGCGCTGGCCAGCACGGCGTTGCCTCCGCGACTGTAGCGGCACGTTTGGGGCTTGAATGCGATGTCTATATGGGTGCCGCTGATGTGCAGCGTCAGAAGCTTAATGTTTACCGCATGCACCTGTTGGGTGCTCGTGTTATCCCGGTGGAATCGGGTACGCGCACATTGAAAGATGCGATGAATGAAGCGCTGCGCGACTGGGTCACCAATGTGGATAACACTTTCTACATTATTGGTACCGTCGCTGGCCCGCACCCGTACCCGCTTATCGTGCGTGATTTTAACGCTGTGGTTGGGCGTGAAGCGCGTAAGCAGTCGATGGAGCAAATTGGCCGACTGCCTGATGCGCTAATCGCGTGTGTGGGGGGTGGCTCGAATGCGCTGGGCTTATTTTATCCCTTCGTCGAGGACGAAGAGGTTGCCATGTATGGCGTGGAAGCAGGGGGCGATGGCGTTGAAACGGGGCGTCACGCGGCGCCGCTTTCCTCCAATGCCCCACGTGGCGTATTGCACGGCAACCGCACCTATTTGATGTCCGACGAAGCGGGCCAAGTGTCTGATACACATTCTATTTCTGCAGGGCTTGACTACCCCGGCGTCGGCCCGGAACACGCCCTGTGGAAAGACGTTGGGCGGGTCAATTATGTGGCGGCCAACGACAATGACGTGCTGGAGGCTTTCCGCGAGTTAACGCATATGGAAGGGATTATGCCGGCGCTAGAGTCGGCTCACGCCTTGGCGTATACCAAAGTATTGGCGCCTACCATGCGAGCCGACCAGCACATCGTGGTGAACCTTTCAGGCCGCGGTGATAAAGATATTATGACGGTCGCTAAGCTCGACGGCATTGAATTTTAAGGGATAGCCATGAATCGAATTGATCAACGCTTCAGCGAACTCAAAGCGCAAGGCCGTAAGGCGCTCATCCCTTATATCACTGCGGGCGACCCTGCGCCGCAATATACCGTTGGCTTTATGCACGCCTTAGTCGAAGCAGGTGCGGATGTGATTGAGCTGGGTGTGCCGTTTTCCGACCCCATGGCGGATGGGCCTGTCATTCAAAAAGCTTGTGAGCGCGCGTTAACGCATGGCACGCGTTTGGTAGATTTGTTTGAAATGGTGAAAGAGTTTCGCCAAGCCGATACGCAAACACCGGTGGTCTTGATGGGGTACTTGAACCCCATCGAGCGAATTGGCTATGAGGTGTTCGCCGATAAAGCAGCAAATGCCGGGGTAGATGGTGTGCTGATCGTTGATATGCCGCCTGAAGAGGCCGAAGAGATCGGTCCGTTAATGAAATCTCGCGATTTGGCGGCGATTTTTCTCGTTGCGCCTACGACTTCTCAAGAGCGCGCCGCTACCATATGCGCCCACGGACAAGGCTATCTCTATTATGTCTCGCTCAAAGGGGTGACCGGTGCGGCGTCGCTAAATGCGGCTGACGTGGCGGCACACTTGACACCGCTTCGCGAAATGACGGATCTGCCGCTGTGCGTTGGGTTTGGTATTCGCGATGGCGTGACAGCCGCAGAAGTGGCTAATGTGGCAGATGGTGTGATCGTCGGGAGCGCGCTGGTGAACCGCATTGCGGAAAATACGCAAATACCCGAGATTATTCCCGGTCAGCTTAAAGATGTGCTGGCGGATATGCGCTCGGCTATGGATGCGTGAAACCCGTCTGCGCTAAGATGTAGCGCTACACGTTTTTAATTCTCAGTTAAACACCTACCAACGCCTGGCTTTGCCAGGCATTGACGTATAACGGAAAAATTTCTGATATGAGCTGGTTAGACAAAATTGTGCCCTCCATGGGGCGTATCCAGCGTAAAGACCGTCGTGCCAGTGTGCCTGACGGCCTCTGGCGCAAATGCCCTAAGTGCGAAGCGGTGCTCTACCTCCCTGAGCTGGAAAGACACTTTAGCGTCTGTCCCAAGTGTGACCATCACCTACGCTTGACGGCCCGGAAGCGGTTAGATTGGTTTTTGGATAAAGAAGGGCGCCAAGAGATCGCCGCCGAAATTGAGCCAATCGACCGGCTGAAATTCCGCGATTCGAAAAAGTATAAAGATCGTCTTATTGCCGCTCAAAAAGACACCGGCGAAAAAGACGCCTTAGTGTCTTTTCGTGGCCAACTTGATGGCTTGCCGGTCGTTGCCGTCGCGTTTGAATTCACCTTTATGGGTGGCTCAATGGGCGCTGTGGTCGGGGAAAAGTTCGTGCGTGCGGCCACACTGGCTTTGGAGGAGCGTATCCCGCTGATCTGCTTCTCCGCATCAGGTGGAGCCCGTATGCAGGAAGCGCTTTTTTCGCTGATGCAAATGGCCAAAACGTCAGCGGCACTAGAGAAGTTAAAGCAGGCGGGCGTGCCTTACATTTCTGTATTGACCGACCCCGTCTTTGGCGGCGTTTCGGCCTCGTTAGCAATGCTGGGGGATCTAAATGTCGCCGAACCCAATGCGCTAATTGGTTTTGCTGGCCCACGCGTTATCGAACAAACGGTGCGTGAAACACTACCGGAAGGCTTCCAGCGCAGTGAGTTTCTACTGGAGCATGGCACCGTCGACATGATTGTTCATCGTCGCGATATGCGTAAGCGTTTAGGCGGTGTGTTGCGTAAATTGACCCATCACGACCCCTTCGTAGGGATTGTTGATGCCGAGACGGCTGAAGAAGGTAAGGTTATCGAGCCGGTTGCCGATGAGCCTTCTGTTGCCAATGCGGCCGACCATGGTAACGAGCAGGCGACAAACTGGATCGATGACGATGAAACGCCAGCGTCAACTGGCGACGAAAAGCCGCGCAATGCCTAACGATTTACCCACATGGCTTGAGTACTTAGAACAGCTGCATCCGGTTGGTATCGATATGGGGCTCAAGCGCGTTCGCGAAGTGGCTACGCGCTTAGGGCTTCTAGCGTCGCCTCTGGCGCCTAAAGTGATCACGGTGGCGGGCACCAATGGCAAGGGGTCAACGCTTGCGGTGATGGCAGCGGTAGCAGGCGCGCACGGCCAGCGGGTGGGGACTTATACCTCACCCCATTTAGTGCGCTACAACGAGCGCGTTACGCTTAATGGTGAACCGGTAAGTGACGATCAGCTGGTGGCGGGCTTTCAAGCGATAGAGCATGCGCGCTTGAAAGCGCCTGAAATCAGCCTGACTTACTTTGAAGCTGGCACGCTTTGCGCCTTGTGGTGCTTTGCTAACGCAGAACTTGACCTTGTGTTGCTGGAAGTTGGTCTGGGTGGCCGTCTAGATGCGGTGAATATTGTCGATGCCGATATCGGCATTGTGACCACGATTGCTCAAGATCACGCTAATTTTCTAGGCACTGATCTTGAGCAAATCGGCCGCGAAAAGGCAGGGATTTTGCGTCCTCGCCATCCTGCTGTGCTGGGTAGCGAAACGCTCCCCGGTAGCGTAGAAGAATCGGCGAAAGCACTTAACGCGCCGCTTTTCGTGCTTGGTCAGGCTTTTCGTCGTACGCCGCAAGGCGAAAGGTACTGGCAATGGCATGGTCGCCTCGCGGATGGTCAAGACGTGTCGTTGACGCAGCTGCCTGACCCGGGTTTGCCGCTCGATAACGCCGCTACTGCGCTGCAAGCGCTTACGTTGGCAGGTTTAGTGCCTGACGCTGCCACAACGCAAGCCGCATTAGCCAGTGTCACCCTACCGGGACGTATGCAATGGCTCGGGCAATGGTGTTTAGACGTTGGCCACAATCCTCATGCGGCTGCTTATGTAGCGAGCCGTTTACACAAGCCACTTGAAGGGCGTCTTTGGTGCTTGATCGGCATGCTGGATGATAAGGATGCTGACGCCGTGATAGCGAACTTGGTGCCGCGAGTGACCGATTGGGTGTGTGTGTCGCTCTCGGGTTCCCGTGGGCGTTCGGCGGCATCGCTCAAAGCCGTTATCGAACGTCAAGGTGGCCAAGTTCACCACTGCGCCAATTCGCCTAAAGAGGGCGCTGACTGGCTGGGAAGACAGTTGGCGGCATGCGATATCGTGCTGGCGACGGGGTCGTTTTTTACCGTTGGCGCACTGCTTGAAATCACATTACCTCAGGCGTCACACGAGACAACCGCTTGATTGGCGCGCTTTTATAGGGCGCTTCCAAGGGAGAAAGGCATGAAATACGGCAAAATGGAGCGCATCAGTGGCATCGTGATTCTGTTAGCGTTGGCCGCGATCTTGGTTCCCTGGTTAATGAGTGATCCTGCTCCCCGCGAGGAGCGCCCGCAGCCATCGTTTACTATTGAACAACCGATAGACGCGCCACGCCGTGACGTTGCCGAACCTGTGCCCCCCGAGTCAATAGACCTTTCTTCCTTTCGCGACACTCCTCAGACGCAAACAGCGTCAAGCGACGACGCGGCTGTTGATGAAGGCGCTGACATCGGGCGTGGTGATGAAGCGCCGGCTCAAACGCAATCACAAAACGCAGAAACGCAAGACACAGAAACGCAAGATAGCACCCCGCAGGTGGAGGATGACCCGATTGCGGCACTAATGGCGCAGTCCGATAGCCAACGCCGGGCTTCAGAAGAAGCCATTCCCGCGACCAGTGAGCAAGGGGAGTGGGGCGTTCAGGTCGGAACATTTGGTAACCCCGATAACGTTGCACGTCTTAAGCGTGAGTTAGAAGAGAACGGATTTCATGTATATACCCGTAAGCGTAGCGACGATTTGACCACGGTGATCGTAGGCCCTTTTGCCAGTTCAGCTGATGGCGAGCGCGCTTCTACCTTGATAAAAAAGCGCGTTAATCAGCAAGGTTTGCTGGTTCGAGTGAGGGACTAAACGATGGCGTTAACGTGGATCGATGCGCTGTTTTTAGCCGTTTTAGCGTTGTCGATGCTCGCGGGCTTTGTCCGCGGGCTGGTACGTGAAGCGCTCGGGCTTGCGGCATGGGTCGTGGCGCTTTTGGTCGCCCGTGTTCTCGCTGAACCGGTTGCCGAACTTATGACCGGCTTTATCGAGAGCTTTGATGCACGTTTAGTTCTCGCTTTTGTATTGGTGATCTTTGCCGTGATCCTACTGTGCGGCATTGTCATTCGTGGTGTGCACGCAGCCGTGGTATGGGTGGGAATGGGGTTCTTAAACCGCCTGGCGGGTGCTGCGTTCGGCGCCGCCCGTGGTGCGGCCATTTTGCTCGTTGCCACCATTTTGATCACACTAACACCGTTGATGGAGCTGCAGGCGTGGCAGCAGGCGTCATTGCGCCCAAGTTTTGAGCAATTACGTGATTGGGCCGTCAGTCAGCTCGATCAGTGGGAGGGGAGTTTGCCCCAAGCGCCCGATTCGTTAAGCGAAATACCGCTACCGGATTTTCGTCCACGCGACGAAGAGTAAGTGGAGCGTGGCTTTTGCGTTTCGGCGAAGTAACGTTTCTTAATCGTTGGCTTAACACTAAGCCTGGGTATCAAGCGAGGTAAGACAGTATGTGCGGTATAGTGGGCCTTCTGGCCAAGCAGGCGGTGAATCAGGCAATTTATGATGCCTTGACCGTACTACAGCATCGGGGCCAGGACGCTGCCGGGATGATGACCTGGAGCGAAGGACGCTTTTTACTGCGC
The DNA here is from genome assembly GCF_023555005.1 of Halomonas llamarensis. GTDB lineage: Bacteria > Pseudomonadota > Gammaproteobacteria > Pseudomonadales > Halomonadaceae > Vreelandella > Vreelandella llamarensis. The sequence goes on from NZ_JAMJPJ010000028.1 coordinate 33,763, forward strand.
AAGAGCAACGGTCTTGTGCGTGATGTCTTCCATACTCGCCATATGGCGCGTTTGAAGGGTAACCTAGGCATTGGTCATATACGCTACCCAACGGCGGGTTCGTCCAGCGAGGCCGAGTCACAGCCGTTTTATGTCAACTCGCCCTACGGTATCGCGTTGGCCCACAACGGCAACCTGACCAACTCTGAGCAGCTCAAGCAAGAGCTTTTCTCTACCGATCTTCGCCACATCAATACCAGTTCCGACTCCGAAGTGCTGCTCAATGTGTTTGCCCACGAGTTAGGCAAGCAAGGGTTACATTTAGAAGCCGAAGATATTTTCGATGCTGTCCGCCGGGTGCACCGTCGCTGTAAAGGCGGCTATGCCGCTGTGGCGATCATTAACGGCTTTGGCATGGTGGCATTTCGCGACCCCCACGGTATTCGCCCGGTCGTGTTTGGCACCCGCGAGCATGAAGGCCAGCACGAGGTGATGATTGCGTCTGAGTCCGTTGCCCTTGATGTGGGTGGCTTTGAGTTAGTGCGAGATCTTTCGCCGGGTGAGGCGATATTTGTCGATATGGAAGGCACTATCCATACGCAGGTATGTGCGGATCGCCCGCTGCTACGTTCGTGCATTTTTGAGCATGTCTACCTGGCGCGGCCTGACTCTATTCTTGATGGCGCCTATGTTTACGGCACACGGATGCAGATGGGACGTAAGCTTGGGGATCGCATTCTCAACGAGTGGCCCGAGCACGATATCGATGTAGTGATTCCCATTCCCGATACCTCGCGCACTTCGGCGCTGGAGATGGCCCAGCATCTGGGCGTGACCTATCGCGAAGGTTTTATGAAGAATCGCTACATCGGCCGCACGTTTATCATGCCAGGACAGACCCAGCGTAAAAAGTCTGTGCGTCAAAAGCTCAATGCCATTGATATCGAGTTTAAAGACAAAAACGTATTGTTAGTGGACGATTCGATTGTGCGGGGGACAACCTGCAAACAGATTATTCTAATGGCCCGCGATGCGGGAGCGCGCAATGTTTACTTTGCTTCTGCCGCGCCACCGGTACGCTACCCGAACGTGTATGGCATTGATATGCCCGTTGCTTCCGAGCTCATCGCCCATGGGCGTAGCGAAGCGGAAGTGGGCGAGTTGATTGGCGCTGATCGCATTTTTTATCAAGATTTAGACGATTTGAAAGCGGCGTGTCGCGAAGTGAACCCTGCGTTTGACGGTTTTGATTGTTCTGTCTTTGATGGCAATTACGTCACCGATGATATTGATGAAGCGTATCTTCAAGCGCTTGAGGCAAGCCGCAATGATGCTGCCAAAGACAATAGCGCGGGAGACCACGCGTTAGTGGATATGCACAATCAGGATGACGACCTCGACGATTGATTTCAGGGGCTTGTTTTACGTTATGCGTCGCGGCGAGGAGAGATTAAAATGCAAGATGATACGGTAGAGCCGTCATGGTCACTGGAAACATTGGCCATTCGTGCCGGTCATGAGCGTACCGCCGAACAAGAGCATTCTGAGCCGATTTTCCCGACTTCTAGCTTTGTGTACGGCAGTGCTGCTGAGGCGGCGCGGAAGTTTGGTGGCGAAGAGCCGGGCAATGTGTATTCACGCTTTACCAACCCAACGGTGCGCACGTTTGAAAAACGTCTTGCTGCGCTTGAGGGCGGGGAACGCTGTGTGGCGACAAGCTCTGGTATGTCTGCGATTTTGTCGACAGCACTTGCGCTTTTGCAGGCTGGTGATGAAATTGTCGCATCGCGCTCGCTGTTTGGCTCCACGGTCAGTTTATTTGATAAGTATTTGGGAAAATTAGGCATTACCACCCGCTACGTGGAACTTTCCGATCTTAGCGCGTGGGAAGCCGCCATTACGCCTGCGACTAAGTTGCTATTTGCGGAAACGCCATCGAACCCGCTTTCGGAAATTGCTGATATTACGGCACTCGCGGTGCTGGCAAAACGTCACGGTGCCTTATTGGCGATTGATAACTGCTTTTTAACCCCGGCATTGCAGCAACCACTGGCGCTTGGCGCTGATTTGATTATCCACTCGGCGACTAAATATTTGGATGGTCAAGGGCGAGCAGTAGGTGGTGCGGTAGTGGGTAGTCATCAGCTCTTAGAAGAGGTTTTCGGCGTGGTGCGGACTTGCGGACCGTGCTTGAGCCCGTTTAACGCCTGGGTGTTTACCAAAGGATTAGAGACACTATCGCTGCGGATGAACGCACACTGCGAGAATACGCAACAGCTGGCGCAGTGGCTTGAACAGCACCCGAGCGTGGCGTGTGTGTATTACAGTGGATTGGAGGATCATCCCCAACACGCGCTCGCCAAGCAGCAGCAAAAAGGCTTTGGCGCGGTGTTGGGGTTTGAAGTCAACGGTGGCCAAGCCGCCGCCTGGCAGGTCATTGATGCCACGCAAATGGTGTCCATCACCGGCAATTTGGGTGATGTGAAAACCACTATCACGCACCCAGCAACAACGACTCACGGGCGCCTTTCCGATGCACAAAAAATGGCCTCAGGGATTACCCCGGGGTTAATACGTGTAGCGGTAGGGCTTGAGAGCCAAGGTGATATTCAGCGAGATTTAGCCCGAGGGCTCGATCAACTAACGCGTTAAGCGTGGTTTACATCAACCGGGACTCGATTCACTGACTGGCATTTTTTGGCCGGGTGACCGTATTAGCTAAACGTGGTCATCCGCCCGTCGCTCACTGATCTAATACTGAAGGTGGATAGGTAGCCTCAATTAAGCGTTTAGTGTCAGGGCTTCACTGTCAAGGTGTGGTTCACTATACGCTGAATCAAACTGGGCAGCGAGACAACCAATGCAGACGGGGATTGAAGCGGCCGATATTTTTCGGCAGTTGGCTTATTGGCTCAGCACGTTGCGGAACTGATAAAGGCGTGCCCGCATCGGCATTGGCTCTGGCACTCACTGAGAGTGATTTTATGCGCGACCCCGACCAGGCGGTCGAGATTGCCCAGAGGATGCGCGCCACGGGGTATGCCCTGTTGGTTCGGCCACCTATTGCCGGCGGATGAGTTTGCCGCGCGGTGGTTAGCACCATAAGCCCTTATGATCGTCATCGCTCTGTCATCATATTTGGCATATCCTACGCGCCGCCAACCCGCGATGAAAGGAGTGCCCCATGCGCCTGGCCCTGTTTGATCTTGACGACACCCTCCTGGATGGAGACTGCAGCGACCGCTGGAATTTATGGATGATAGAGCAAGGTTGGATCAGCGATGCCGAGGCCTTTATGGCCCGTGCTGAAAAGATGCACCAGGCCTATCACGCAGGCAAATTAAAGCTGGAAGAGTATCTAGCCATGACCTTGGCCCCCCTGCGCGGGCGCCGGGTAAAAGATGTGCAAAAAGAGGTTGAGCGGTTTGTTGCCACCCACCTGCAGCCGCGTATTTTTGAACAGGCCTGGGCCTGCCTGGAAGCGCATCGTAAGGCTGGCGATACGCTGGTGCTGATTTCTGCTTCTTCGCGTCACCTGGTCGAGCCGATTGCGACCACTCTGGGCATTGAACACGTGCTGGCGTTAGAGCTCAGCGTGGAGCACGGCATCAATGAAGACGCGCGCTATACCGGCGGCAGCGAAGGTATCTTTACCTATCGTGGCGGTAAGGTGCTGCGTTTGAAGCAGTGGTTGGCCGAACATCAGATCACCCCCAGCCACACCACCTTCTACTCAGACTCCCGCAATGATTTACCGCTACTGCAATATGTCGATTGCCCCGTGGCGGTTAACCCAGACCCGGTACTGGCCGAGGTTGCTAGCGTAGAAGGCTGGCGGCGCTTAGACTGGCGGACGTCCCCAAGCGCTTCGTCGCCTAACGCTTTGCCAGGAAAATCGGTGCATGTCTGACGCCTACTATTTACAGTTAACTGAACAGCTCCGCACCTTGATCGACCAAAACGCCGCCCAGTGGGAAGGCAAACTCCCCGCCGAGCGGTCATTGGCCGAACGCTTTGCCACCACCCGCGTCACCTTGCGCCAAGCACTTTCTCAGTTGGAGGGGGAGGGCCTGATCCACCGCAGCAACCGGCGTGGCTGGTTTATTTCCCCCGCCCGGTTAGTCTACGACCCTACCCGTGACGCGGGCTTTAACGACTATGTGCGCGCCCAGGGGCGGCAGCCACGCACCGCTGTGTTGAAGCTGGAAGCCCGCGTTCACCCGCCCGCCGCTCGGGCGCTGGGCCTGCCGGATGACCAGCCGTTTCACCATATTCGCCGCCGCCGCTATGTGGATGACCGCGCAGTGCTGGTGGAATCCCTTTGGGTGGTGCCCGAGCGCGCCCCAGAGTTGCTGGAGATCTACGCCGGTCAGTCGCTGTGGGGACTGCTACGCGAGCGCTGGGGGCATTTTCTCGCCAACCGCTCGATCCGTATGGTCTCGGAAGCGCTTTCACCGATGGATGCCGAAGAGCTGCTGGTAGCACCCGGTACGGCGGGGCTGAATATTAACCGTGCTATTTTAGACGACCAGCAGCGCCCTATTGAGTACGACGAAGAGCACTGGCTGCATGATTCCCTCTGTATCAGCGTGGAACTCTCCGGCCAGCAATAGCGGCGATCACCTCAACGCCTACACCACTACTTAAAAAAACGTTCAAATAAGCGTCATTGCGCTGTCATTTATTGGCGGCAAACTTCTGGTCTATACCAATCGATCGGGAGACCACTATCATGATGCCACGCCGTTTATTCCCCTCTACCTTGCTCGCGGGTGCCGCAGCCGTTGCACTTGCTTCAAATGCCCAGGCCACTGAACTGACGGTGTATACCGCCGTTGAGTCCGACGACCTGCAAAAATACGCCGAACGCTTCAATGCGGCCCACCCGGATATCGAGATTAACTGGGTACGCGACTCCACCGGGGTAATTACCGCCCGCCTGCTCGCAGAGAAAGACAACCCCCAGGCTGATGTGATTTGGGGCCTGGCTGCCACCAGTCTGCTGGTACTAGAAGACGAAGGCATGCTTGAGCGCTATGCCCCCGCAGGTGTTGAAAACCTGGATCCGAAATTTGTCGATGCGGCCTATCGCGACGGCGAAGACCCGGCTTGGGTGGGCATGGACGCCTGGGTAGCGGCCATCTGCTACAACACCATTGAGGGCGAGCGCCAGGGCGTGCCCATGCCGACCTCCTGGGAAGACCTGACCCAGCCTGAGTTTGAAGACCATGTGATCATGCCTAACCCCAACTCGTCGGGGACTGGTTACCTGGATGTGGCCAGCTGGCTACAACTATGGGGCGAGGAGCAGGGCTGGGACTATATGGATCGCCTGCATAACAATATTGCCCGCTACACCCATTCGGGCTCCGCGCCCTGCAGCTTGGCCGCCACCGGTGAAACTGTGGTCGGCGTGTCATTTGCCTTCCGCGGTGCACGCCTAAAATCACAGGGTGCGCCGATTGAGATTGTCTTCCCTGAAGAGGGCTTGGGCTGGGATATGGAAGCTTCCGCGATGGTGGCCGGTACCGACAAGCAAGAAGCAGCGCAAACGCTACTGGATTGGTCGATCTCACGGGAGGCCAACGAGCTGTATAACGAAGGCTATGCGGTGGTGGCCTACCCCGGCGTGGCACAGCCCATCGACAACTACCCTGCAGACATCACCGAGCGCATGATCGACGCCGACTTTAAGTGGGCGGCCGTGAACCGCGAGCGCGTACTGGCCGAGTGGCAGCGTCGCTACGACGGTAAAACTGAACAATAAGCGGCGATTCGCGATCAGTTGCCCCGGCTTAAACGCCGGGGCTTGGAGATGTTATGCACACCACCATGACGTCGCTGCTGGCGGCTGACTCGCCAGCGGTGATGACCCCCACAACGCCGCACTTACGTATCGACGCCGTCACCAAGCAGTTTGGAAACTTCACTGCGCTGGAAGGTATTTCCCTGACCATTAACGAGGGGGAGTTTGTCTGCTTTTTGGGCCCCTCCGGCTGCGGCAAAACCACCCTGCTGCGTACCATTGCAGGGCTAACCCAGCAAACGTCGGGTACGCTGATTCAGCGCGACAAGGATATTTCCCGGCTGCCCACCCAAGCGCGAGACTTCGGCATTGTGTTCCAGTCCTATGCGCTGTTTCCCAATCTGACGGTGTTTAACAATATCGCCTATGGGCTGCGCAACCGCCGGGATGACCGGGCGCGTATCGACAAGCGGGTCGCCGAACTGCTCGCCCTGGTGAACCTGACCGGCAGCGAACACAAGTACCCGGCGGCGCTGTCTGGTGGCCAGCAGCAGCGGGTGGCCCTGGCGCGGGCACTGGCCACCGAACCAGGATTGTTACTACTGGATGAACCCCTCTCGGCGCTGGACGCCCGTGTGCGCGGCCATCTACGCAGCCAGATCAAAGCCCTCCAGGCGCGCCTGGGGGTGACCACGATCATGGTCACCCATGACCAGGAAGAGGCGCTGACCATGGCCGACCGCATTGTGGTGATGAACCACGGCGTGATTGAGCAAGTGGGCACCCCGGCCGAGATCTATCACCAGCCTGCCAGCGCCTTTGTGGCCTCGTTTATTGGCAGTATGAACTTCCTGGAAGTGACCGCACAGGGCAATAACCGAGCGTTATTGGGTACCACGCCCTGCGCCTGCCTGCCGCATATCCTGGAGGCGTCCCAGGCCGCCCAGCTGGCTATCCGGCCGGAAGCCGTGGCCCTAAGCCATGAAGCGGGAGCGCTGAAGGGAGAAGTCATTGGCATCGAGTTTTTAGGTCCCTTTCAGCGGGTCACTCTGCGCCTAACGGAAGCCGATCAAACGCTAATTGCCGATGTGCCCAGCCGGGATAGTAGTGACCTAAGCCTGTTTGTGGGGCAGATGCTATCGATTCACCTGCCCACGGAAGCCGCCCGCCTGTACCCCGCAGGGAGCAGCCAGCAATGATCGCCAACGCCTTCTCAACGTCGTTAACCAGGCCGTCGCTGGAGTCATTGATTCGTTTGTTGGCACTCCTCGCCGGGGTCGCCTTGCTGGTGGTGGGCCTGCTGTTTCCGCTGGTGGCCATGCTGGTTAAAAGCCTGCAGGACCGTGCCGGTGACTTCATCGGCCTGGCCAACTTTGTTGACTATTTTCAAACCCCCGCGCTGGTCAATTCGATTGTCAACTCGTTGCGGGTGGCGCTGATGACTACCGCAGTGGTGGTCGGCTTGGCGTTTCTATGCGCCTACGGGATTACCCGCACCTGCATGCCGGGCAAGCGGCTGTTTCGCATGCTGGCGATTCTGCCTATTCTGGCGCCGTCGCTGCTGCCCGCCATTAGTCTGGTTTACCTGTTCGGCAACCAGGGGTTTCTGCGCGACGTGTTGGCGGGCCAGTCGATTTATGGGCCAATTGGCATTGTGATGGGCATGAGCTTCTGGATATTCCCCCACGCGCTGATGCTGCTGACCACCGCGCTAACCAACAGCGATGCGCGGCTCTACGAAGCGGCCGAAGCGCTGGGCACCCCCAAGTGGCGGACGTTTCTGACCATTACGTTGCCTGGTGTGCGCTACGGGCTGATTTCCTGCCTGTTTGTGGTGTTCACCCTGGCGATTACCGACTTTGGCGTACCGAAAATCATCGGTGGTCAGTTCAGCGTGCTGGCCACCGATGTCTACCGTCAGGTCGTCGGCCAGCAGAACTTTCAGATGGGCGCGGTAGTCAGCGTGATTCTGCTGCTACCCGCAGTGCTGTCGTTTATCGTTGATCGCTGGATACAGCGCCGTCAGGTGGCCCAGCTCTCGGCCCGGGCAGTGCCGTGGCAGCCCACCCCCAGCCCGCTGCGGGACTGGGTATTTACGCTACTCTGCTACGCGGTGGCCGGTGCCATTGTGTTGGTGATCGGCACCGCGGTGTATGCCTCGCTGGTACAGTTTTGGCCCTACAACTTATCGATCACCTTTGAACACTATACCTTTCAAGGCATGGCCGATGGCGGCTGGGGAGCGTGGTTTAACTCGCTCAAGCTTGCCTTTAGCGTGGCGCTGGTGGGCACGCTGGTGATCTTCTTTAATGCCTGGCTGATCGAAAAGAGCGAAGGTTACCGCCCGCTGCGCCAAGGGCTGCACTTTATGGCCATGCTGCCCATGGCGGTGCCCGGCATGGTGCTGGGGCTTGCCTATATCTTCTTCTTCAACCAGGCGGGTAATCCGTTTAACTGGCTATACGGCACGCTGATGATTCTGGTGCTTAATACCTTGATTCACTTTTACACCGTGTGTCACCTCACCTCGGTCACCGCGCTAAAACAGCTCGACCCCGAGTTTGAAGCGGTGGGAGCCTCACTTAAGGTACCGTTCTGGATCACGTTCAGCCGGGTGACGCTGCCGGTGTCGCTACCCGCGGTGCTGGATATATCGGTGTATCTGTTCGTCAATGCGATGACCACGGTGTCCGCGGTGGTGTTTCTCTATAACAGCGACACGCGGCTGGCCTCTGTGGCGGTTCTCCATCTGGATGAAGCGGGCTACTTCGCCAGCGCTGCGGCTATGGCGGTGCTGATTTTCCTAACCTCGCTAGTGGTGAAGCTGCTTCACACAGTTCTTACTTATGTCCTATTAAACAACGCCCAGCGTTGGCGCATGGCGGGCTAGGCAGCATCTAGACCGCCGTTGTGCTTGCGGTTAAAGTGTTTAAAAAATCTGGTATAGACCAAAATGATCGATCATATTAAAGAGCCTTATCTATTAACCCCCGGGCCGCTGACGACTTCCCACGCGACCAAAGCAGCCATGCTGCGCGACTGGGGCTCCTGGGATGACGACTTTAACCAGGTAACGGCCGACATTCGCACCCAGTTACTTGCCATGGTCGAGGCGCCAAGCGACGAGTACGCCTGCGTGCCCATGCAGGGCAGTGGCACCTTTGCGGTTGAGAGTGCGCTGGCTTGCGCTGCGGATCCCAGCGGCAAAGTACTGGTGCTGATGAACGGTGCCTACGGTAAGCGCGCGGCGCAGTTGCTCCACATGATGGGCCGCCGTTACGTGACACTGGATAAAGGCGACTATCTGCCACCACAAGCTGATGAAGTCGCAGCACTGTTGCAGCAAGACCCAGCGATTACCTCGGTATTTCTGGTGCACTGCGAAACCAGCTCAGGCATTTTGAACCCGCTAGAAGCCATCGCTGACGTGGTGCACGTCCATGGTAAAACGCTCATTGTGGATGCCATGAGCTCTTTTGGCGGCATCCCCATCAGCCTCGCAAAAACGCCTATTGATGTGCTGGTCTCCTCCGCCAATAAATGCATTGAGGGCGTGCCGGGTTTTGGCTTTGTAATTATCCGCCAGGCGCTGCTTGAAGCAGGCGAAGGTCGCGCTCACTCGTTGAGTCTGGATCTGCACGCCCAATGGGAATATATGGAGCGCACCGGCCAGTGGCGCTTTACGCCGCCCACGCATACCGTGGTGGCTTTTCAGGCGGCGCTTGCCCAGCACCGGGAAGAGGGCGGCGTGCCGGGGCGCTGCGCGCGCTATACCCGCAATCGTGATGCGTTGGTAAAAGGCATGCGGACGCTAGGCTTCAGCACACTGCTGGAAGACGAATGGCTATCGCCGATCATCACCACTTTTTTAAGCCCAACCGACACAGCGTTTGAGTTTCACGCCTTCTACGCGGCGCTAAAGGCGCGCGGGTTTTTGATCTACCCCGGCAAGTTGACCGAAGTGGAGAGTTTTCGCATCGGCTGCATTGGTCAGCTAGGCACGACGGTGATCGCGCAACTGTTAAGCGCCATTCAAGACGTGCTAGAGGATATGGATGTTCCTCTCATTGCTGACTTATCTTCACCATCAGGGAGCGCCTAATGCATTATCAAACTCCCCAATGCTTACAAGCGGTTATCTGTGACTGGGCGGGCACACTGGTCGACTTTGGCTCCTTTGCACCCACCCAGATATTTGTCGAAGCCTTTGCTGAACTAGGCGTGGCGATTAGCTTGGAAGAAGCTCGCGGCCCCATGGGTATGGGTAAGTGGGATCATATTCGTACTCTATGCAATCAGCCGGAGATCGCCGAACGCTTTGTTCAGGCGGTAGGTCACGCACCCAGCGATGCCGATGTCACGGCGCTTTACGAGCGCTTTATGCCGCTGCAAATAGCCAAAATTGCCGATCACTCGACGGTAATTCCTGGCGCGCTCGCCACCTTGGCGACATTGCGCGCCCAGGAACTGAAAATCGGCTCCTGCTCCGGCTACCCGGCGGTGGTGATGGAAAAAGTCGTCGCCCTGGCTGCTGATAACGGCCTGCTGGTGGATCATGTGGTGGCGACTGATGACGTGCCCAACGGTCGCCCTCATCCCGCCCAGGCGCTGGCCAATGTGATTGCCCTGGGCGTCAGCGATGTGGCCGCCTGCGTAAAAGTCGACGACACCACGCCGGGCATTCTTGAAGGCCGCAGCGCCGGGATGTGGACAGTCGCGCTTACCTGCTCGGGCAATGCGCTGGGACTCACCTATGCGCAGTATCAAGCGCTCGGCGATGCAGAGCGCCAAGCGGCCCATGATCGAGTGGCCGACCAATTTGCGCCCTCCGCGCCGCATTATTGTATTGAGACCATTGCCGGGCTACCTGGCGTTGTGGATGACATTAATGCCCGCCTTCGGCGGGGAGAGCGACCTTGAGTCCAATTGCCTTTACGCTGGTACTGGTCTCGGTGTGTATGCATGCCGGGTGGAACGTGCTGGGCAAGCGCAACGCGCCGTCGTTGTCCGCTTTTGCCTTGGCTTACGGCGCGGGCGGGGTAGTGCTGCTGCCGCTGGTGTGGCTTGGGCCGTCATTAGCGGCACTGCCGAGCACATTTTGGGGCTGGCTGGCGCTTTCGGGGCTGTGCCAAATGCTCTATATGGGCGGCCTGGCCTGGGCCTACGCCAGGGGAGACGTCAGCGTGCTTTACCCTATTGCCCGGGCACTGCCGGTGGTGCTGGTGCCACTGGTATCCATTGCGCTGCTGGGCAACCGCGTGCTGGATCGCTGGGATGGCCTCGGCATGGTATTGGTGGTGATAGGCGCACTCTGCCTGCCGCTTAGCCACCCCCAGGCGCGTAGGCTTTCCACCTACCTAACACCTGCCATGGGGTTTGCGCTGCTGGCCGCTGTCGGTACGGTTGGTTACTCGCTGATCGATAAGCAGGCGCTGGGGCTGATGCAGAGAGCCGGGCATAGCGGGTTAACCGCCGGGGCGGTGTTTATGGTGCTGCAAGCGCTGATGACGCTCACCTGGGCGGTGCCACTGCTGGCAATGCTCCCGGCAGAGCGTCACCGCCTGCCTGCGCTTCGCCAGCAGGGATTCACCATGCTGGTCGTTACCGGATTGATGATGACCTGCACCTATGGTCTGGTATTAATCGCCATGGCGCTCACCGACGAGGTGAGTTATGTGGTGGCGCTGCGCCAGCTTTCCATTCCGGTGGGGGTATTGATGGGCGTGCTATGGCTCAAGGAGCCTGCCTCCAGGGCAAAGGCCATTGGCACCCTGGTGATGTTGGCGGGGCTGGTGTTGGTGGTGCTGTAGACGATTACGCTGGCGGTGCTTGTTGGCACCACTCAGCTTAAGGCAATCTAGCTATCAGTTAAATCTGCCAGCTTTGCGACAGGCTCTTCAATACTATTGGGCATCCTCCATCGATCCCGCTTGGGGGCTGCCAGTTGGCTGATAGGCACTGGAATATAAAATGGTTAAGATAATAGCCGAAAATACGTATATGAAGGTGTTTACTAACGGGGTTGCTAGAGCAAAGAATATCAGGCTAAAGGCTTGCCCCCAGTCGCGCTTGAAGCGAGTTCAAGGCCTGAGAAGGTGTTTACAAAATAGAGTATGCTGTACTGACTTAGCTCGAGATATAAAGGCAGAGCAGCAGATGGCGAAACGAGGTCGTCCAAGCAAGATCCAGGAACGAGAACTTGCAGTACTACGTGAAGTTATCAAGGAGAAGCCAGAGTCAAGCCTTGGAGAGCTTCGTGATGAACTTGCTCGCCGGACAGGCGTACATACTCATGAAGATCATCTATCTAAGCAACTGAAAGATAAAGGCTTTAAACGCCTAAGAGAACCGTCGCCCACAGTGGATTCCCCGACTAGAACAGAGGAACCTTCTCCCTATGGGTACACTGACCAACATCGTCATCAAGCCCCAGAGCAGCAGTATCCAAGCTGCTTAAGTGGTGCTGAGTGGGAGCTTGTATCAGACATCTTTGAAACGGAAGGTGGCCGCGGAGTTCCTCCGCGTTACCCAAGGCGCCTACTTGTCGATGCCTGCTGTTACGTGGTCAGAAGTGGCTGCTCGTGGCGGATACTGCCAAAAGAGTTCCCGCCTTAGCAAAATGTGTATCGAACTTTCCGGCGATGGAGCGCAGAGGGAAAATTCGGAAAAATGCATGACTGGTTACGTGCGCAGTGGCGTGAACGAGAGGGGCGCAATGCGGAACCAACTGGAGCAGTATTGGATGCTCAATCAACACGTCACTCTCCTCAGGGAAGCGAGAGCGGGTACGATGCAGGAAAGAAGGTAAAAGGCCGAAAACGACATATCTTGGTTGACACGCTAGGACTTGTTCTAGCGATTAGTGTCACGGCCGCCAGCATCCCGGATCCCCATGGAGCACACCCAGTCATGGCGAGCACAGTTACTAAATACCCTTCAATATCAAAGGTTTTTTGCAGATAGTGGTTACGCTGGTCAATGCGCCCAAACCATAAATCAACAACACGGAATTTCCGTCGATATCATTCGACGTCCTCGGAGTGGAAAAGTAGGGAGCTGGTGTCTTCCTGAGCAAGAAGACCTCTTCACCCAGCCTACGAATATGCATGGTTTTGTAGTTCGTAAGCGCCCTTAAACCGACATTTACCGCTCTCGCTTTTATCCCCTCACACTGATGCCATCAGATTTTTGTGAGGTGGTGTCATGACGCATCAAGAACGTGAGCAATATTGGCAGCAACAAGTAACCGAATGGCAAACCTCTGGCTTGTCCGGCATGGCGTTTTGCAAGCAACAAGCGCTAACGTACCATCAGTTTTCTTACTGGCGTCAAAAGCTCTTGGCCAGCGCATCGTCAACAAAAGAACCGGTCGCCGGTTTTGCCACCGTCGCGTATCCCAATACCGTCACCGCAAAAGAAATAGATTCCACGGGTCTTACGGTATCACTGCCCGGCGGTATCACGGTCACGGGCTTGCACGCGGGCAACGTGGCGTTACTGGGCGATATCCTGAGGCAACTGTGAAACGGCCGCGCTATTTACGCCCCGCGTGGGAAATGCCCGAGATCTACCTGTACCGCGCACCGGTCGATTTTCGCAAGCAAGCCAACGGCCTAGCGTTACTGGTGGAGCAAGAATTGGGATACAACCCCTTTAGCGGGGCGCTGTATGCCTTTACTAACCGACAGCAGAACAAGATCAAGTGCCTGATGTGGGAAGATAATGGCTTCGTGCTCTATTACAAGGCGCTGGCCGAGGAGCGCTTCAAGTGGCCCGGCCCCTCGGATGACGTCATGGCGCTGACCGGCGAGCAGATCAATTGGCTGTTGGATGGCTACGATATTACCCTGATGCGCGGCCATAAAACCTTGCATTATGACAGCGTCGGATAGGCCATAAACCCCCTTATTTTCAGTGCTTTAACATGCCGATTCTGGTATCATTAGCCCATGAAAAAGCACCCCGAAGCCCCCTCCCAAATGCCTGATCTCAGTGGCCTCTCCGCTGCTGAGGTGGTGGCTCTTGTGGAGGGGCTTCAGCAACAGGTGGCGGCTCAACAGACGGCGTTACAACAGCGTAATCTTTATATTCAATTGCTCGAAGAGAAGCTGCGCTTGCAGCGCATTCAACAGTTCGCTGCGCGCAGTGAAAAGTCCGCCGATCAGGCCCACTTGTTCGATGAGACCGAGCTGGAAGCTGACATCGAGGCGCTACGCGATCAGTTGCCGGACGATGTCGAAGCGCAAGACGCACCACGTCCCTCACGTCAGCGTCACCAACGGGGCTTCTCCGACACGCTGGTCCGCGAACGTATTGAGCTCACGCTCAGCGAAGAAGAAAAAGTCGGGGCGACCAAGACCTTCTTCGCCAAGGTAAAAGAAGAGCTCCAGTTCATCCCCGCTCAGCTGAAAGTCCTCGAATACTGGCAGGAAAAAGCAGTGTTCCCACTTGAGGGAAACGACCATCTCCTCGCTGCGGAGCGTCCGGTTCATCCGCTAGGCAAGTGCACGGCGTCGACGTCACTGCTGGCGTACGTGATCACATCCAAGTACGCCGACGGTTTGCCACTGTACCGCTTGGAAGGCATGTTCAAGCGGTTAGGTCACACCGTTAGCCGCACGCAGATGGCCAACTGGATCATCCGCCTGAATGACGTCTTCACGCCCTTGATCACGCTGATGCGCGAAGTGCAAAACAGCAGCGCGTATCTGCAAGCCGACGAAACGCGGCTGCAAGTGCTCAAGGAAGATGGCAAGACCGCTCAGTCAGATAAATGGATGTGTGTCACCCGAGGTGGCCCGCCGGACCAGCTATCAGTGCTCTTTGCCTACGACCCGTCCCGCGGCGGCAGCGTACCGGTGCGCCTACTCGACGACTTCTCAGGGATCCTGCAGGCCGATGGCTACGCCGGTTACGGCCAGGTATGCCGTTCCAACGGCATTACCCGCATTGGCTGTTGGGACCATGCGCGGCGTAAGTTCGTGGAAGCTTCTAAGGCGGCCAAGGTAAACGCAAAAGGCAAGAACGCCACGCCAGCCAAGGCCGAGGTAGGACTTAGCCATATCAACAAACTCTACGCCATCGAACGGCAGATCAAGGACCTCAGCCAGGGCTCCCGAATAATCATTCCTGTTGGAACACGAGGTTAGCGCGGAACTCATCGTTGGCGGCAGCGCTGAGGCGTTTGCGTTTGATGCTACGACGATCCGGATGGCGTTTGAGTAGATTCAGGGCGAACTGGCGCAG
>NZ_JAMJPJ010000029.1 GCF_023555005.1 Halomonas llamarensis
GCCCGTTTAAAATCGTATCGCGCCATAGCGACGCGCTACGATAAACTGAAGCGAAACTACGAAAGCATGGTGGCTTTGGCGTGCGGTTTTTTATGGCTCCCAATGTGAAACGTCAACAGGCCCTAAGGAGTTCCATTTTTATTTCATCGATCACTTTATCGTTAGTAATTATTCCTAAATGATCAGAATCGATCCATATAGACCTATCCATAGAACCCTCTAGCTTTTCCCTAAGAATTCTTTCACCTCCAGCATTGGCTTCAGGAGAGCGTTTTGCCCACCATGCTACTATGCGAGAGGTAACGTAACTCACATCCTCGTGCTCTCTAGCGAGTTGGTGCAACTTCTTTTCGACAGCCACCATTCGTTGCCAATCAGAACCCTCATTATCAATGTTTACATCCAACTCCACATTGTAGTGCTCTTTTCCAGCACCTGGTACATAACTGTCCACAAGGCCAATGAATTCTACTGTTTTGCCTTTACTCTCTAAGACCTTACTGACCTCAAGCGCCAACGTTCCACCTAATGACCAACCAAGAAAGTGATAAGGCCCACCGGGCTGAATCTTAATTATTTCATCAGCATAATCATGAGCCATTTGACGTAGCGATATATCCTGCCATTGAGGTTCCAACAGTTGTCTACTCTGCACCCCATACACAGCCCACCGAGACGCCAGCCTCTCCGCGATGGGATAGTAGCCAACCACGCTGCCACTTACCGGATGGAAGCAGAACAGCTTCGGGAGATCCTCAGACCTGTCATTGAGACTCAACAGCGGATCAACATATTTCAAGGGTTGATCGTTCGACGTCTCGGTGGCAACGTCGGTGCACTCGACTAGCTCCACCGCGGCCTTTTCAAACGCTGCCAGAAATCGCTCTATGCTTGAGGGACTATACTGTTTGCCGCTATATCCACAAGCCATGATCAACTGCCCACCGGCAACCTGACCATTCACGCTCAGCTTGTAACTCCTGGGAGCAACTGGATCCACTAATGTCCCGATCGAATCATCCACCTTAGTGACCCAGTCATCATTGACGATTCCATCCAGCTTACCCAGATAGTTAAATACCAGTTCAGCAGGGCAGCCATCATCCAGCCGCTCCCTTGCATCGTGTCGAGACATATACTTGAGAATGCCGAAGCCTACGCCGTTGTTCGGTATCCTGCGCATCATGTCACGGGCCCTCTTCAACTTCTCGATCACTCCCGAGCCGCCGGGCAGGATGACGGGGTAGATGCTAGTGAACCATCCGACGGTCTGACTGACGTCAACGTCATCGGTCAGCGATTCTCGCCCATGGCCTTCGAGATCGATGCGCAGCCGATGACTCCCTTGCCATTTCTCTATCGCCTCCGACAACGCCGCCAACAGGAACTCATTGATGTACACGCCATGCCTTGAGAGCGATTCTCCGAACAGGCGTCGGGTTATGTCTGATGAAATACGGATCCTACAGACCCTTTCGTCCACGCAAGTGGAAACAGCATCATCGAAATCCACGGAGAGCGGCAGAACCTCTTGGTGAATGACGTCCTTCCAGTAGTCTTCCTCCCTCTTCAAGCTACCGTGGTCCGCCAACTTCTCAAGCATGCAAGCCCAGCGCTTGTAGCTATCGCTCACAGGCACGAGCCTTGGCTCTCGCCCTTTCTCTAGGCTCCTGTATGCCCTCACGATATCGTTGACGAGAACCCGCCATGACACCCCATCGACAATCAGGTGATGTGCCGTGATAAGGAAACGCTGCATCCCGTCCGGCAAGCTCACCACCAGGAACCGGATGACAGGTCCTTTCTCGATGTCCAGGCTGGAATGCGCCTCTTCGTACAGAGCTGTTAGGTCACTTTCTTTGCATGCTTTCCTCTCCCACAGGAGATCACGCACACTATCTCTTTGCCGATAGAACTGACGCCAGGCTCCACTTTCGTCCTTGCAAAATCCCAGCCTGATGGCGTCATGACGCTCGAGAAGCAGTTCAACGACCTGCTCCAGAGTAGGTATGTCAATCTCATTCCTGAGGCCGAAAAGGAGTGCCTGATTCCATAGAGAGTAGTCATGTATTGGTTGTTCGAAAAAATGGGACTGTATCGGCGTCAGCGGCACTACCCCGTCTACTTCCTCACTTTCCAATTCCACCGGCTGGCAAGGCGACAGGGACTCAGCCATCTCGACCAGACGAGGGTATCGAAAAACATCTTTGGTATTGATCAACCAGCCTGCCTGGCGAAGCCGCGTTACGAGGGTGAGCGACTGTATCGAGTCGCCCCCCAGCCCGAAGAAGTTGTCATGACGCCCGATCTGCTCGATACCCAACACCTCGGACCAGATCATCGCCAGAACGGCTTCCGCCTCGCCCTCAGGAGCCTCATGGCGATCGTCGCGGCTAACCATCGGCTGCGGTAGCGATCCACGATCCACCTTACCGTTCGGCAAGCGGGGCAATCGCTCCAGCACCATCACCTGCGACGGGATCATATAGTCTGGAAGGGATCGACTGAGGTGGGCTTTCACGTCCGATTCGCTGGCTCGTGCCCCCGCGACATACCCCACCAGTTGCTGGCCCGACACCATGTCGCAGACACCAGCCACAGCTTCCTCCACTTCTTCACTGCTCTGCAGGGCCGCTTCCACTTCACCAAGCTCGATACGGAAACCACGCAGTTTGATCTGCTGATCCAGGCGCCCAAGATATTCCAGGTGTCTGTCCACGTTCAGGCGCACCCTGTCACCCGTTCGATATAGCCGTTCACCGTCCGCGAACGGATGCGGCACGAAGCGTTCGGCCGTGGTGCCGGGGCGATCCAGATAACCACGTGCCAAGCAGCCGCCCAGGTAAAGTTCCCCGGTCATGCCAGGTGGCACCCTGTTGAGATTGCCATCCAACACGTATCCCTGGCGGTCTCCCACTAAGTCACCGATCGGCGCATAGGCACTGGTGAAGTCAGCTTCCTCCGCTGCGGCTCGCCATAGCGTCGGCGTCACGACCGTCTCGGTAGGCCCATAGCCGTTGATCACCCAGTCCGGCTGCAAGGCAGCGATGGCATGCCGCAACATGCCCCGATCGAAGGCTTCGCCGGCGAAGCAGTAGGTCTTCACCCCTGGCGGGCGCCCCTGGTGTTCGGCCCACTCGGCCAGTTGGCGCAGATAACTCGGCGGGAACGCCGCCACCGTGATGCCTTCATCGAGCAGGCAGTCATAGGTCTGCTGGACACTCCAGAGCGATTGATCACGCAGCACCACGCGGGCCCCTCGGCTAAGTGGTGACAACCACCGCTCGTGGGCCCCATCGAAGCTGATCGACAGGAAGTGCAGCTCCCGATCGTCCGCGGTCAGTTCATAGCGATCGGCGATGCTCTGGCAATGCATGGCCAGGGCACCATGGGCAACGGCCACCCCTTTGGGAGTGCCCGTGGAGCCCGAGGTGTAGATCAGGTAGGCCAGCTGCTGGGAGTGAATCGTCAGAGGAGGCGGCGTTGCCGACTCCGCCGTGAGATCTTGCCGGTCCAGGTCGATCGCTTCAACACCCTCGACAAGCGGCAGGTGATCCAGCACCTCGCCGTGACTGAGCAACAGTCGGATACCGGCATCTGCCTGCATATAGCGCAGCCGCTCGGCCGGGTAATCGGGATCCAGAGGCACATAGGCACCCCCCGCCTTGAGTACCCCGTAAAGGGCCACCAGCAGATCCACACTGCGCACCATGCCCACGCCCACCCGCACATCGGGACCGATACCGTGACGGCGCAGCCAGTGAGCGAGGCGATTGGCGCGGGCTTCGAACTCGGCAAAGCTGAGGTGCTCAGCCCCACAAACGACCGCCGTGGCCTCGGGCGTCGTCGTTGCCCAGCGCTCGATTTGGCGAGGGAGAGGCTCGACATCGGAATAGCGACGGGGCGTCGTCTCCCAGTTTTTGAGCTGACGCCGTTCGTCATCGGCCAACAATACGACATCGTCCAATGCCTTCTCCGGCGACTCAACCAAGGCTTCCAGCAATTTCACGTAGCGACTCGCCAGCCGCTCGATGGTGGCCACATCGAAGAGCTCCGCCGCATAGGTGAAGCTCAACCGGGTACTGCCCGTCAACCGCTCCGTGGCACTCAGCACCAACTCGAACTGCGCCTTACGCTCGCCGAAAGGGTACTCCTCCAGCGTCAAGCCCGGCAGCCGCTGCGAGATATCAGCGCCCTGGTGCTGATGATTGAACATTACCTGGAATAGCGGGTTGTGACTCAGGCTTCGTTCAGGCTGTAAAGCATCGACCAACTGTTCGAAGGGAAGATCTTGATATTCCTGAGCCTCCGACACATTGCTTACGGTCTGCCCTAACAGGTTCACCAATGGCAATCGACCGTGTAGCAGACCACGAATCACCTGGGTATTGACGAAGAAACCGACAACCTCCTCGGTTTCGGTACGATTGCGGTTGGCGACTGGTATGCCGACACGGATGTCTTGCTGATCAGTGTGGCGGTACAACAGAGCCTGGAACCCGGTCATCAGCACCATGAAAAAAGTAGCCCCCTGCTGCTGGGCACATTGACGCAGCTCCCGCTCCAGTGCAGTTGGCAACACGACTTCATGGCGTGCTGCGCGATACTTTCCTTCAACCTGACGTGGATGATCTGTGGGAAGCTTTAGAACGGGATGCTCATCACTCAGTTGGTTGCGCCAGTAGCCGAGTTGACGCTCACGCTCACCGGCTTCAAGCCAATGACGTTGCCATACGGCATAGTCGGCATACTGGATGGGCAACTCCGACAGTTTGGCCGCCCGTCCCTGGGCATGCGCTCGGTAATAAGTGACGAATTCCTCAAGTATGAGCTGTATCGACCAACCATCCGAGATGACATGGTGCATCACCACCAGCATAAGATGTTCGCTCTCGGCGAGCCGCACCACTCTGACACGCAGCAAGGGACCCTTAGTGAGATCGAAGGGAGTCTCACTCGCCTCCTGCAACACGGCATGGGCATGAGACTGACGACTTTCACTCTTTACATGGCGAACGTCGTTATAGCTGAAATCGAGCTTACTGTCTTTCAGGATGACTTGGCAAGCCAGCCCCTCGTCGTTGGCCTGGAACACCGTACGCAGCGACTCATGGCGTTTCACCAAGGATTCGAAGCTACTGCGCAAGGCGTCCAGATCGAGCTCACCCGTTAGTCTCAAAGCCCCCGTGATATGGTAGGCCGTACTCTCTGGCTCCAGTTGCCACAAGAACCACTGACGGCCTTGAGCGTAGGAAGCAGGATATACAGCTATCCCCTTTTCATGACGACTTGGAATCGGAAATTGCCCCATACCCAGCCCTTGAGAGCGGACTTTCTGGTAAACAGATCTTCGTTGGTCGGCAGATAATCGTGAAAAGCGCTCTGCAATGCGATAAGCATCTAATTCCATCATGACATTTCATCCAAGCTATCCATGAAAGCATCAATATTTTCAAGGGACTGATCAATGGTGTCGTGCCTGCTCTTCGTGGACACCCGTTCTGCCATAGCCACCAGAGTCGGATACCGGAAAATATCCAGCACCGTGACATCGGCATATCTACTTTCCTGGATACGAGACACCAATTGAACGGCGAGCAGTGAATGGCCACCCAACTCGAAGAAGTTGTCATGACGCCCGATCTGCTCGATACCCAACACCTCGGACCAGATCATCGCCAGAACGGCTTCCGCCTCGCCCTCAGGAGCCTCATGGCGATCGTCGCGGCTAACCATCGGCTGCGGTAGCGATCCACGATCCACCTTACCGTTCGGCAAGCGGGGCAATCGCTCCAGCACCATCACCTGCGACGGGATCATATAGTCTGGAAGGGATCGACTGAGGTGGGCTTTCACGTCCGATTCGCTGGCTCGTGCCCCCGCGACATACCCCACCAGTTGCTGGCCCGACACCATGTCGCAGACACCAGCCACAGCTTCCTCCACTTCTTCACTGCTCTGCAGGGCCGCTTCCACTTCACCAAGCTCGATACGGAAACCACGCAGTTTGATCTGCTGATCCAGGCGCCCAAGATATTCCAGGTGTCTGTCCACGTTCAGGCGCACCCTGTCACCCGTTCGATATAGCCGTTCACCGTCCGCGAACGGATGCGGCACGAAGCGTTCGGCCGTGGTGCCGGGGCGATCCAGATAACCACGTGCCAAGCAGCCGCCCAGGTAAAGTTCCCCGGTCATGCCAGGTGGCACCCTGTTGAGATTGCCATCCAACACGTATCCCTGGCGGTCTCCCACTAAGTCACCGATCGGCGCATAGGCACTGGTGAAGTCAGCTTCCTCCGCTGCGGCTCGCCATAGCGTCGGCGTCACGACCGTCTCGGTAGGCCCATAGCCGTTGATCACCCAGTCCGGCTGCAAGGCAGCGATGGCATGCCGCAACATGCCCCGATCGAAGGCTTCGCCGGCGAAGCAGTAGGTCTTCACCCCTGGCGGGCGCCCCTGGTGTTCGGCCCACTCGGCCAGTTGGCGCAGATAACTCGGCGGGAACGCCGCCACCGTGATGCCTTCATCGAGCAGGCAGTCATAGGTCTGCTGGACACTCCAGAGCGATTGATCACGCAGCACCACGCGGGCCCCTCGGCTAAGTGGTGACAACCACCGCTCGTGGGCCCCATCGAAGCTGATCGACAGGAAGTGCAGCTCCCGATCGTCCGCGGTCAGTTCATAGCGATCGGCGATGCTCTGGCAATGCATGGCCAGGGCACCATGGGCAACGGCCACCCCTTTGGGAGTGCCCGTGGAGCCCGAGGTGTAGATCAGGTAGGCCAGCTGCTGGGAGTGAATCGTCAGAGGAGGCGGCGTTGCCGACTCCGCCGTGAGATCTTGCCGGTCCAGGTCGATCGCTTCAACACCCTCGACAAGCGGCAGGTGATCCAGCACCTCGCCGTGACTGAGCAACAGTCGGATACCGGCATCTGCCTGCATATAGCGCAGCCGCTCGGCCGGGTAATCGGGATCCAGAGGCACATAGGCACCCCCCGCCTTGAGTACCCCGTAAAGGGCCACCAGCAGATCGACGCCTCGCGCCAAGCCCACACCCACCCGCACATCGGGGCCGACGTCGCGACGGCGCAGCCAGTGAGCCAGGCGGTTGGCGCGGGCTTCGAACTCGGCAAAGCTGAGGTGCTCAGCCCCACAAACGACCGCCGTGGCCTCGGGCCTCGACGCCGCCTGGCGCTCGATCTCGCGAGGGATAGGCTCGACATCGGAATAGCACTGAGCCTGTCCGCTCCATGGGACCAGTTGCTGCTGCTCGGCCTCCTCGAGCAGCTCCATATCGCCCAGCGACTGCTCGGGGGACACGACCAATCGTTCCAGCAAGCCCCGGAAATGATCTGCCAGGCGCTCCATGGTAGCGGCCTCGAACCGCTCCGCGGCATAGGTAAAGTTGGCCTCTACGCCGCCGTCTTCCCGTTCCAGGGTGTCCAGCGTCAATTCGAAGTGCGTCACCCGGGCACCCAGCGGATATTGTTCCACCTCCAGTGCCGGGAGCTGTCGCAGGCCACCGGTGTCATGGCGCTGATGGTTGAACATCACCTGGAACAGCGGATGATGGTCGAGGTGGCGCTCGGGCTGCAGCCGTTCCACCAATTGCTCGAACGGCAGATCCTGGTAGTCCTGGGCCTCGACCGCCGCGTGCTTGGCCCGCTCCAGTACCTCGCCCAGGGTGGCACGTCCCTCCACCCGGTTGCGCAGCACCTGAGTATTGACGAACAACCCCACGACCCCGGCCGTCTCCGCCCGATGGCGATTGGCGATGGGCACCCCGACCCGGATCTCCTCCTGGCCGGTGTAGCGGTACAGCAGGGCCTGGAAACCGGCCAGCAGGATCATGAACAGTGTCGCCCCCTGTTCTTGTGCCCTGTGTCGCAGCCCTTGGACCAGTGACTCAGGCAACAACGCCGTGTGACGTGCTGCCCGGTTGCCTCCCTGGCGACGCCTGCCATGGTCTGTCGGCAGTTGCAGCACCGGATGCTCGTTACCCAACGCCGCCTGCCAGTAGGCCAGTTGACGAGCCTGCTCGCCGGCCTCCATCCAGTGGCGCTGCCACAGCGCGTAGTCTGCATACTGGATTGGCAGGGCCGGCGGATGCCAGGCCTCACCCGTGACCCGCGAGCGGTAGTCGGCGGCAAATTCATCGACGATCAGTTGCACCGACCAACCATCGGACACGATATGGTGCATCACCACCACCAAGACGTGCTCTTCATCAGTCAGGCGCAACACCCCCACGCGCAGGAGCGGGCCCCACTGTAGATCGAACGGCGTGTCGCACAGTCTTGCCACCGCCTCTTCCGCGGCAGCATCCCTCTCGCCTGCCACCACCCCGCTCAGGTCCAGCTCCTGGAGCGCGAAGTCACTCTCCGCCCGCACGACCTGCACCACTCCATCAGCCCCATCGTCGTGAAAGACCGTGCGTAGGGCCTCGTGGCGTGCCACCAGGGCCGTAAAACTGTCACGAAGCGCCGTGCGGTCCAGGGTCCCCTTCAGCCGCATCGCGCCAGTGATGTGATATCCGCCACTCTCGGAGTCCAGACACCACAGAAACCACTGCCGCCACTGGGCATAGGAAAGAGCAAAGTGTTCCCGTTCCGAACGTGGAACAATCGGCAATTGGGCAAAGTCAATATCTTCCCGCCTAAGGGTCTCAAGGAAGGCGCTTTGCTTATCCCGTGTCAACTGCGAGAAACGCTCGGCAATCGCTCTTTTATTTAATTCCATATCAGCTCT
This sequence comes from Halomonas llamarensis, assembly GCF_023555005.1. GTDB lineage: Bacteria > Pseudomonadota > Gammaproteobacteria > Pseudomonadales > Halomonadaceae > Vreelandella > Vreelandella llamarensis. Next base: position 8,749 of record NZ_JAMJPJ010000029.1, read on the forward strand.
CCAGACCGTCCAATAGCGCCGCCATCTTCTCAAGTTGCGTACCTTGGTCCTCTCTTGTGTCATCTAGCCGCGCCCGGATGGCCTCGCTCATCAAGACCAGATTGGTATGGTCAAAATGGGTTCGCAGCGGGAGCCTCACGTCGAAGCGCTCCTCAATACCGGCCTGCACCTGCAATACAGCCAAAGAATGTCCTCCTAACTCGAAGAAGCTGTCATGGCGGCCCACACTTTCAACGCCAAGTATCTCTGACCAGATTGCCGCTAACGCTTCTTCCACCTCGCCTTGGGGCGGCTCATACGGTGAGCCACTGGCTAACTCCGGCTCGGGCAAGGCTTTACGGTCTACCTTACCGTTCGGAGTTAATGGCAGAGCCTCCAAAGTAACCACCACCCCAGGCACCATATAGTCTGGTAGATTTTGTCTGAGCGTTTCGCGTAGAGAGGTAGTGTCGAGTTCAACGTCGGCTTGCGGAGTCACGTAGGCTACCAGCCTAGAACCACTAGGGCTTTCTTGAGCAGCTACCACTGCCTCGCGTATCTCTGAAAGGGCTAGCAGTTGAGCTTCAATTTCGCCTAATTCAATACGGAATCCCCGCACTTTGATTTGATGGTCAATCCGTCCCAAGTATTCAAGCTGACCATCCTCTCGCCAACGCACTAAGTCACCCGTGCGGTAAAGTCGTTCGCCCGCAGTAAAGGGATCAGCCACAAAGCGTTCCGTCGTCAGGTCAGCACGGCCCAGGTAACCCCGCGCCAAGCCTATGCCGCCTAAGTACAATTCACCCGCCACTCCGGGCGGAATCAGATTGAGCGCACTATCCAAAACGACCAGCCGCGTCGCCGCAATCGCGCTTCCGAGGAAGACCTGATCGTCCTTCACTGGATGCGTCGCGGACCAAATCGTGGTCTCGGTGGGACCGTACATGTTCCACAATTCGATCCCTTGAGTTTGCAGATCCTCAGCTAGATCAGGTGGTAAAGCCTCACCGCCGCATAGCCCCTTAAAGCCTTCCGTTAGCGGAGCCGTCATCCATGGCCAGCCTGACGAGCGCAGCAACCGCCAGCCAGAGGGTGTCGCCTGGAAAACTGTCGCTTTTTCCTTATCGAGACATTCACCCAAGGCCCTGCCATCCTGAGTCGTCTCGCGGCTCGCCAGTACGACCCTTGCGCCGCTGATCAATGGCAGATATAGCTCCAGGGCAGCAATATCAAACGATAGCGAGGTCACCGCCACCAGGATATCGTCTGAGCTAAGGCCAGGGGTTTCCTGCATGCTTAGCAAGAAGTGGCAGAGCGCGTAATGACGCACCATTACGCCCTTGGGTCGCCCGGTAGAGCCCGAGGTGTAAATCACGTAGGCGAGATGCTCAGTGTGCAGGGCCACTTCTGGGTTGGTTGACGCATGATGTGTCACATCCAACTGATCCAGCTCAATGACATTCAGGCTTTCAGCTACTGGTAACGAATCATGAATATGCTGCTGGGTAAGCAGCAACTCGATACCGCTATCCTCGACCATATAGGCCAGCCGATCACTCGGATAATCTGGGTCTAGCGGTACATAAGCACCACCCGCTTTGAGTATACCCAGTAGCCCCACCACCATTTCGATGGAGCGCTCCATCGCGATGCCCACTCGGGTTTCGGGTTTTACGCCTAGTCCAATCAGATAGTGGGCCAAGCGGTTGGCGCGGGTATTGAGTTCGGCGTAGTTGAGTGACTGATTTTCGAAGATTACAGCCACGGCTTCTGGTGTTGTCTCGACACGGTGTTCGATCAAACGATGGATCGGTTCGGCCTTGGCATGCTGCTCACCATTGACGCTCCACGCCTCGATTTGCTGTCGCTCCTCAACACTTAACCACTCGATTACCCCAACGCGTTGAGTTGCGGACTCGCTCAACTGCTCAAGCGCTCTCCCCAGATGTTGAACCAACATCGCGGCAGCAGAATCGCCTAGCTTTGATCGTGAATAGCTGCAACAAAGTTCCAACGTTTCCTTCTGGAAGACGGCCATCGTTACGGGGTAATTGGTTTGCTCGCGGTTGACCAGCTCGCCAAACGTCAGCTCACCCGGCAAGTTCTGATCCAGTGCTGCATCCACGGGATAGTTCTCGAATACTAACAAACTATCGAACAATGACTGACCACCCTGCCCCGCCCAGCGCTGGATGTCATAGAGCGGTGTATACTCATGTTCGCGACTCGCCAGGTTTTGTTCCTGCAACTGGCACAACCACTCATCGACGCGCAGCGAGGGATCCAGTGAGACAATCACCGGCAAGGTATTGATAAAGGGTCCAATCAATTGCTCTGCCGCCGGTAGCTCCGCAGGTCGCCCGGCCACGGTCGCGCCAAAGCAGATGCTATCTTGCCCCGTGTAACGGGCCACCAGCAGCGACCAAGCACCTTGCATTAATGTATTGAGCGTTATGCGAGCCGCTTTGGCGAAATTCTCCAGTCGCTGAGTGGTCGTTCTATCCAGTGACAGGGTTATCTCTTGATGCCCAACTTGTGCTTCATGGCATTTAGGCATGGCACTGACGAGATGCGTGGGCGCATCAAGACGCTGCAACTGCTCACGCCAGTAGGTTTCACTGGCCTTGGCGCCACGGCGCTGTAACCAAGCGATGTAATCGCGATAGCGCCCCTCAGTAGGTGGCAGAACCTCCCCGGCGTAACAGCGCAGTACCTCGCCCATCAGTTGCGAGGTGCTCCAGCCATCCAGCAGCAGATGGTGGCGCGTCCAGATTAGGCAGTGCCGGGAGTCTGCGATTTTCACCAGCGCTAGGCGCATCAGCGGCGGTGCCGTAAGATCGAATGGCGCCCGTTGCTCCTCGGCCAGCTTCTCAAGTGCCGTTGATAGATCCGTTCGTTCGCGCCAATCCGCTTCGAACCACGGCAGCTCGATAGCGCGTGCTACCCACTGCAGCGGCGTTCCAGCGGACTCCAGGAAACCGCTGCGCAATATCTCATGGCGCACGAGTACTTTTTGCCAAGCGCGCCGGAAGCGTTCGACATCCAGATTGCTAATCTCCACCTGCAACTGGTTCAGATAGGCCACATCTTGGTCATCGTAGAGGCTGTGGAATAGCATGCCCTGCTGGAGTGGCGACAGCGGATAGAGATCTGCCAGTTGATCAGCGGCAACAGGCAAACCATCCAACTGCGCTTGACTCAACCCCGCCAGCGGGAAGTCCGATGGCGTAGAACCACGAACGCCGGTATCACAGTGCTCAATCAATGCCTCTAGTTGCGCTTGGAAGTTTGCTTGCAAGGCATGCATCGCTACCTCACTTTGAATCTCGAGACTGTAATGCCAGTCAAAGCACAGTTGGCCCTTCTGAACCCAAGCCACTACCTCAATCCAGGTACGGCGCTCACTTTGAGGCGCGCGGGGCTGCCCGGCGTTCTCTTTGGCGAGCTGCCAGGCCGAATCGCCCTGTAGGGAGCGGTCAAACTGACCTAGATAATTGAAAGTGACCTGGGGGTAGGCACCACCCACCAGCGCGGTCTCCTCTTTCAAATAGCGCAGCACGCTGTAGCCGAGCCCCTTGTCAGGCACTTGGCGAAGTTGCTCTTTGATTGCTTTTAGGCTCGTAGCAGGCTCCGCATTACCCGGCGTCAGGCGAACCGGGTAGAGGGAAGTGAACCAACCTACGCTGCGACTGAGGTCGACACCGTCGAACAGGTCTTCGCGGCCATGGCCTTCCAGTTCGATCAGTACGCTGTCTCGTTCCGCCCATTGGCACAGGGCGCTCGATAGTGCAGTGAGGAGCAGGTCATCCACCTGGGTGCGGTAGGCTTTATGCACCGGCCCCAGCAGTTGCATGGTCGCCTCAGTAGACAAGCTGCCAACAAGTGATGCGGTATCGGCAACGGTGTTGCTACCCTTGAGATTCTGTGCCGGTAGGCTAGGTTCTGGCTCTTTAACGAGACTTTCCCAATAGGGGCGTTGCTCAGCCAACGCCACCGATTTGGCGTAGTCGGCCAGGGTGCGTGCCCACTCATCTAGCGAGGTGGTTGCCGGTGGTAGGTCGATTGTCTTGCCTGCACTTAACTGCGTGTAGGCCGCTTGCAGATCGTCGAGGATCACGCGCCACGAGACGCCGTCTACCACCAGGTGGTGAGCCACTAGCAGCAGTCGCCCACCGCGCTCGCCTCCCAGTGCCATCCAGATGGCACGGAACGGACGCGCCAAACTCAGGCTGCGCTGTGCAGCATCGGCGGCCTGAGTGATGGCCTGCGCCGGTTCCGCATGATCGCTTAGGTCCACGTGCTCGAAGAGATCGTCGGCTAGCTTGCCATAGGCTTGTTGCCAGCTATCGCCAACGCGCTCAAAGCGCAGCCGCAAGGCGCCATGGAGATTTACCACTGCCTCAACGGCGCGCCGTAGCAGCGCGGCATCTACATCACTGGCCGTTTCCAGCATCAACGACTGATTCCAGTGGTGTGGCTCGGCGAAGTTCTGCTCGAAGAACCAGCGCTGTATCGGCAGCAGTGCAAAGGGAGCCACCTTATCGGGCACAGCCACTTGTTTAGGGGCGGCCGCCGCCAGGGGCGTGGCCATCGCCGCCACGGAGGCCACGGTCTGCCCTTCCATCAACTGCTTGGGCGTTACCTTGTAGCCACGCTTGCGCGAGCGAGCGACGATTTGCAGGCTAAGGATCGAGTCGCCCCCCAGCTCGAAAAAGTTGTCGTTACGCCCAACCTGCTCGCAGCCGATCACGTCGGCCCAGACCGATGCCAACGCCTCCTCTACTTCTCCTTGGGGCGCCTCGAAGGCTTTGCCACCACCGGCTTGCACTGGCTCGTGCAGCGCCTTGCGATCCAACTTACCATTGGCAGTTAGCGGCAGAGCCTCCAGCCGTACTATGGCGCTGGGCACCATATAGTCCGGCACGCGTTCGCCAAGCTGCGCGAGTAACGCGGCGTCATCGACGTCGCTCCAGGCTGCCATCACCACGTAGGCGAACAGTTGCGCGCGGCCTTCCTCGTTTTCCCGTGCAATCACCTCAGCCTCCGCGATGCACGATTGATCACGCAACAGGGCAGCGATCTCGCTCGGCTCCACCCGATAACCGCGAATCTTGACCTGATCATCCACACGACCGAGGAACTCCAGGCTACCGTCGGCCAATTGGCGCACCCGGTCACCGCTGCGATAGAGCCGCTCCCCCGCATGGAAGGGGCTGGCGACGAAACGTTCCGCCGTTTGCCCAAGGCGCTGTAGATAGCCTTGAGCCAGCCCAGGGCCACCCAAGTAGAGCTCGCCGGCAACGCCCTTCGGTACCGGATTAAGCCAGGGGTCAAGCACATAGGCCTGAGCATTGGCCAGGGGTGTGCCGATCGGCAGTATGCTGGCAGCTTGATCGGCCATATCGGCCTGCTGGGTGAGAATACCGACCGTGGTTTCCGTAGGGCCGTAGTGATTAAGCACCTGGCAGGTTGGCTTGAGTTCGGCGATACGCTCCAGTAGCGCCCAGTCGGTCGCTTCGCCGCCCAAAATCAGGCGCTCGTGGGGAAGTACATCGGCCGGAGTTGCCGCACTCAGCAGCGCCCGCAGGTGGCTAGGCACTATCTTCAGCACATCCACCTCATGTTCGCGCATATAAGCCGCAAAGGTATCCGGATCGAAGGAGCACTCGGGGGAAATAAGATGCAAGGTGCGCCCGGTGCACAAGGCACCAAACAGCACCGTATGACCCAGGTCCGCCGCTACCGTCGACACCATCGCCATGTTGCGGGCACCATCTGATAGCGCCAGCGCTTCCAGAACGCCCTGCACGTAATTGGCCAGCGCACCGTGACTGACCGCCACCCCTTTGGGCTTGCCCGTGGAGCCAGAGGTATAGATCACATAGGCCGTCTGCTGGGGATGGATGACGGGCAGTTCGTGCTCTACTGCAGCTGGAATATCATCGGCAAACGCCAACTCCATTACCGGAACGTCACCGCGCCAGTCGCAAGCCGTGCAGCTCAGCAGCAAGCGAGCCCCACTGTCAGCCAGTTGATAGGCCAAACGCTCCGCTGGCAGTTGCGGATCCAGTGGCACGAAGGCCCCGCCCGCTTTGAGTACAGCAAGAATACCAAGTACGTATTCACATGAGCGTTCGGCTTGAATGGCAACACGCACTTCGGCGCCTACTCCCTGTGCGACCAGTGCTTGTGCCATACGCTGGGCTTGGGCATCCAGGCTGGCATAAGTGACGCCATGATCCAGTGCATCTTGCATCGCAAGTTGTTGGGAATGTTCTTCGACGGCTTGATCCCAGAGCTTAGTGACGCTGCCGTAAGAAAATGCGGTTAGCTTGCCTTCAAGCGCCGAAGTCGGAGCTGGGATTTCGAGCGACGCCAACGGTGTATTTGGCTCTTTAAGCACCTGCTCAGCTAGGCTTTGTAGTGCTCCGGCGAGTCGCTTGATTGTCTGTTCGTCAAACAGTGCCGTCGCATAGGCGAAGACGCAACGAATCCCATCAGTTGTATCGGTGAAGTCAACGCTTAGATCAAAGTGAGCATCACCGCCATTGAGTTCTTTAAGATGTACCTTTAAATCACCTACGGTCTTTTCTCTTGCCAACTCGTTCTGCTGGGTGCACTTGACCTGAAATAGCGGATGTACGCCAGGCTGGCGTTCAGGCTGCAGCGCCTCTACCAAAGTATCGAAGGGAATATCCTGGTAGTCCTGCGCATCAAGCACGGTTTCTTTAACGGCATCTAATAAACTGGTAAACCCCTTGGTAGGCTCTAATAAGGTTCTCAGCACTTGAACATTGAGCAGGTAACCAATCAAACCATGTGTTTCAGCTTTGTTACGATTAGCACTTGGAGAACCTATCCTTATGTCGCTTTGTCCACTGAAACGATGTAGCGTCAGCTTTAACAGTGACAGCATCACCATATATAGAGAAGCGCCATGCTCACGGGCTAGCTGGTGAATGCCAGAACTCACATCACGAGATAATTGAACATGACACTGGCCAGCTTTCGATGTCTCCAGGGAGCCTCTTGGGCGATCAAAAGGAAGATCGATAGGCGTGTGCGAGTCCCCCAAGCGTTGGCGCCAGTGGTCTAGCTGCCGCTCCATTTCACCAGCCTCGAACCAACTCCGCTGCCATATCGCATAATCACCAAACTGAATGGGTAACGAAGGTAGTGCTGCATCACGTTGTTGGATTCGGGCTTCATAAAACTCGAACAGCTCATCAATGAGCAATTGAATCGACCAACCGTCACAAGCGATATGGTGCAATACAATGGCAACTGCATGGTGGCTAGTACTCAGTTGGTAGATTGCCATGCGGAATGGCGGCTCAACGTCAAGCGCAAAGGGGCGCTGAGAGAACTCGCCAATGAGGCGCTGCAGCTCTTGTTCCTGCGCTAACTCGGCGTGGTGTCGTAAATCATCGTGTAATACTGGAACCTGCCAGCCACTGAGAACTTCCTGCTGAGGCTCTCCATCCTCGCTCTGATATATTGTGCGGAGTACTTCATGACGCCTCACAAGGTCATTCACACTCGACTCGAATGCAGCAACACCCAATGGGCCTTGCAAATGAAACACACCGGGCATGTTATAAGCCGGGCTTGCCGGATCAAGTTGCCATGTCAGCCATAAGCTACGCTGCGAATATGACAACGGAAATTGCTCATCCCGGGTAGCCGGCACGATGGGAAGCTCACGAAAATCAATGCCACTATCTCTCAGCCTGTTCAAAAAACTTCGCTGCGCATCAACCTGTAACTCTGCAAAACGTTGAGCAATCTTTCTTTCGTCCAATTCCATGCCTCACCCCTCCAATTCGTTGAGCAGTTGATCCATAGTGGTAAGCCTTTTTGCGCGACCACCATCTACATTCACCTGTTTTAACGCGACTTGTGTTGCCATATGCGCCAGCGTCGGGTGTTCGAATATCAGCCGTACTGGCAACGCCTCTCCAAAACGCTGCGTGAAACTTGCTGATATCTGCATCGCTGCAAGCGAATTGCCCCCAGTCTCAAAGAAGTTGTCGTGCCGACCCACCTGATCGACGCCAAGTATCTCTGACCAAATCTCTGCCAGCGCTTCTTCCACTTCTCCCTCGGGCGGCTCATACCGTGAGTCATTAGCCAAATCCGGTTCGGGCAGGGCCTTGCGGTCTACCTTGCCATTGGAATTCAGCGGCAGTGCATCAAGCGAGACCAGCACTCTCGGCACCATATAGTCCGGTAGTTTTTGACACAGCGCTTCACGTAGTACGGCGGTATCGAGTTCACTGCCAGCTTGGGGCACCACATAAGCGACTAACCTAGAACCACCGGGGCGTTCTTGAGCGACCACGACTGACTCGCGCACCTCTGGCTGAGAGAGCAGCTCGGCTTCGATCTCGCCAAGCTCGATACGCAGGCCGCGGATCTTCACCTGATGATCAAGGCGGCCCAGATACTCGAGCTGGCCATCGTCACGCCAGCGCACCAGGTCACCGGTGCGGTAGAGGCGTTCGCCCTGCGCAAATGGATCAGCGACAAAACGTTCTGCAGTAAGGTCTGGGCGGTGTAGGTAGCCCCGTGCCAACCCAATGCCTCCAAGATAGAGTTCCCCCGCGACGCCAGGCGGTGCCAAGTTAAGATCGCCATCCAACACATAGGTACGAATACCAGCAATCGGTTGGCCGATCGCTACCTGGTTGCGCCCATCGTCTTGGCACGTCCAGTGGGTAACATCGATAGCCGCTTCGGTGGGGCCGTAGAGGTTGTAGAGCGCCGTGTGAGGCAGTCGAGCAAATACCTGGTTCTGCAGTTCAACTGGCAGCGCTTCGCCGCTACATACCAGACGCGTCAGGCTCGTGCAGGCTTCTACCCCACCATGCGCCAGGAAGGCCTGAAGCATTGAAGGTACGAAGTGCAGCGTAGTGATGTTGTGGGTACGGATTAGCTCGACCAGTTGTTCCGGTTCGCGATGGGCGCCTGGCGGGGCCATCACCAGCCGTGCCCCCTGCATCAGCGGCCAGAAAAACTCCCACACCGAGACGTCGAAGCTGAACGGCGTCTTCTGCAACACCGCATCGTCGGCCGTTAGATCATAGGCCTCCTGCATCCACTGTAGGCGGCTAGTCAGCGCGTGATGGCGGTTAGCTGCGCCCTTGGGCCGCCCAGTGGAGCCTGAGGTGTAGATCACATAGGCAAGGTGCTCGCCGTGCAGCGCCACCGCTGGATTGGTAGAAACATGATGTGCAATGTCCAGTTGATCCAACTCAACAATGCTCAGGCCATCGGTTACCGCCAATGACTCGTGCAAATGTTGCTGGGTAAGCAGTAGCTCAATACCGCTGTCCTCGACCATATAGGCCAACCGATCACTCGGATAATCTGGGTCTAGCGGTACATAAGCACCACCCGCCTTGAGGATACCCAGTAGCCCCACCACCATCTCGATGGAACGCTCCATGGCGATACCCACTCGGGTTTCGGGTTTTACGCCTAGTCCAATCAGATAGTGGGACAAGCGGTTGGCGCGAGCATTGAGTTCGGCATAGCTGAGTGTCTGATCTGAAAATACCAGCGCCGTGGTTTCAGGGGTTGCCGCCGCTTGTTTCTCAATCAAATGATTGACTGGCTCAGCATCGGAGTATTCCTTAGTGTTGACTCCCCATTCAGCCAACTCTCGTCTTTCACATGCTCCAAGGACTTCCAGCTCTCCCAGGCATCTGCTGTGATTCTCGCAGAGCGTCGTCAACACCTGCTGGTAGCGCTCGAGCAGCTTTTCGGCCGTCCCTTGCTCGAAGAGATCGGTACGATACTCCAGATCGCATTGAACGCCTCCCTTTTCGATCACACAATTGAGGGAAAGCTCAAATTTAGTAGTGCCATTCTCTGCCCTAATCGGATCAGCAATGACACCATCAAATTCCAGTTGCTCAGCGTCGCTAGCCATCTGTACGCCAAACATAACCTGGAACAGTGGATTGCGCGACGGATCACGCTGCTCACTACGAGTCTTCAATAGTAACTCTAAAGGCAGATCCGCATGATTCATCAACCCGAGTGCATCTTTCCTAACCTGCCGGACGATGTCGCGAAGTGTCATAGCAGGCGATAAGTTGGCACGAAATACTTGAGTAGATACAAAGTAGCCCATCAGGTCTTGCAGCTCATCGAACGGTCGACCAGCGTGCGGTACGCCAACAGCGAATTCCATCCGATCGCTGTAGCGCGCCAGCAGGACTTGCCATGCCGCTAATAGGATCATGAACGGCGTACACTTTTCTTTCCGACAGAGTTGTCGCAATGCTTCAGCAAGGTTAGAAGGCAGCGCTATGGAAGCACGAGCACCAGAAAACTTCTGCACCCCAGGGCGCTTATAGTCAGTGGGTAGCTCGATGTCGGGTACTTGGTCACCCAGATAACTATTCCAATACGCTAAACTTTTCTCAAACTCACCACGCTCATATCTCTCGCGTTGCCAGGCTGCATAGTCTGTATATTGGATATTCAGTTCTGGTAGAAAAACCTCTTCCTGAGATGCCGCTGCCAAGCGGTAAGCTGTTGTCAAATCCTTGGCGAGAATAGGGTTCGACCACGCATCAGAAACGATGTGGTGCATACACACCGCCAGCACCTGTTCTTTCTCACTTACTTTTATCCATTTCGCCACTAAGGCCGGGGATGCGGTAAGATCAAAAATATGACTTGTAACTTCATTAATGGATACGGCCAGCCGAGCTTGTCGCTCCGATGGCATTAGCATTGATAAATCCTCGCACTGAAGTGCGAACTTCACATCAGGGGCAACCACTTGCATCGGTTCCCCGTCTCGTTCGACGAAACGGGTTCGCAGCACGGCATGCCGTGCAATGACAGCCTTAAAAGCTCGCTCCAGTGCCTCAGGATTCACGCTCCCCTTCAGACGAAAGACCCGAGGTAGATTATAGGCACTCAACCCTGACTCCATATTCTGCAGTAGCCATAACTGATGCTGAGAGAAAGAGAGGGGAACGTGCTCTCCTACCTGGGTGCTCGCGACGATACTCTCTTGATGCCGTCCACTCTGATTAGCGGCTAGAGGTTCCTGACTCATACCATTCATTGCTGAATCCTTGACTAGAGGCTGTTATTCGATTGACAAGGAAGGATGCGCCTCTTCCTGAATCCCGTGCTCACTCTCACGTAGAGCGGCACCCAGCTCGACGGCAGTGGAATGATCGAATACCACGCCGGGGGCTATCTCGATCCCGAACTGTTTGCGAATGCGGGCCACCAGTTTGATAACCAACAGTGAGTGCCCACCCAGTTCGAAGAAATCGTCATCAATGCCTATTTCATCGCGACCAAGCAGCTCAGCCATGGCTTGGCATAGGTTGGCTTCCACGGCATCCCGGGGTTTCACCAAGGTTTTTCTTTCCACGTTTTTTTGGGCCAAGGCTTCCAGCGTGGAGGTATCTACCTTGCCATTACCTAGGCGGGGGAAATGCTCAACAGGTATAAAGCGAGAAGGACGCATGGGCTCAGGCAGCAGTACAGTCAGTTGCTCGCGCAGTTGGTCCAGGCCCTCAACGGACGTTACCTCGGCGTCAGCGATCAGGAACGCTAAGAGTTCCTGGTTATCACCGCCACTGCCCATCAGGCGAACCAGGCTCTGCTTAACTCCTGGCTGTGCTTGCAACACGCTTTCGATTTCCGCTGGTTCAACACGAAAGCCGCGCAGCTTGATCTGATCGTCAGTTCGCCCAATAAGGCGGATGCCACCCTCGGGTAGCACGCACGCCAGATCGCCGGTGCGATAGAGCCGTTCACCGACAATAAAGGGATCTTCGACAAACGCGGAAGCATCACTATTGAGATAACCACGCGCCAGTTGGGCGCCGCCCAGATACAACTCACCCACGCCACCGGTGGGGGTAGCGTGCAAGTTTTCGTCAAGCACTCGAAAGCGGCAGTTAGGCAGCAACTGGGTTAGCGGCAGCGGGCCTGCTATATCTTGCGAAAGTGATACCGGGTGCACCATCACGCCCACCGTGGCTTCTGTGGGGCCATAGTGATTGTATAGGTGGCAATCGGGTGAGATCCGCGCGATGCTCGAAAGCAAGGCAGGTGAAGTTGCCTCACCGCCTAGAATCAGCGTTTTCGGCAACTGGGGTGTATCACACTCCAGCAGGGCCTCCAGATGAGACGGCACCATTTTGAGCGCATCGATATCGGCCGCCGACATAAAGCGCGCAAAGTGGTCGCCATCCTGCATATCGTCAGGTGCGGCGATCACCAGGCGAGCACCATTGAACAAGGCGCCGAACAGTGCCGTATTGCCCAAGTCAGTGGCCAGCGACCCGGTCAATGCCCAGCGCTGGCGTGCCGATAGCCCCATAGCCTTTGTGGCACCGGCTACGTAATTGAGCAGTTGACCATGCTCAATTACCACGCCTTTGGGCGTACCGGTGGAGCCAGAAGTATAGAGAAGGTAAGCCACGTCGCTGAGGCCAGGCTCTGGAAACGGCAATGCGCTACTACCCACCCCTTCCACTTCTCTTGGCAGCCCCACACTGCGGATGCCGGGAAAGGCCAGTGCTGCGAGTTCCGCCTCGCCATCTTCAGTGCTCACTACTAGCGCAGGCTGGGCATCCTCAAGCACTCGCTGTTTGCGGGCTAGGGGCCACTCAGGATCGAGCGGCAGATAGGCGGCACCTACACGCCAGACTGCCAGTAGCAGCACGACCAAATCGGTGGAACGGGGCAGGTTGAGCGCTACATAATCTCCATGTTTGACGCCCTGATTATCCAACCACCGCGCGATACCATTAATGCGGGCTTCTAATTGGGCGTAGCTCAGCGTGCGGCCCTGCTCCTCAATGGCAATTGCATCTGGCGTCGAAGCAGCCCAAGCGGCGATATGGGTAGCTACGCTACGCTCGCCCACGTCGAGCTCACTGTCCTCAATCGACAGTAATCCCTGCTGTTGCTCAGGGGAGATAAGCGGCACCGAAAATAGCTTTTGCGCAGGGTCAGCTAGGCCCGCCTGAAGCAGTGTCTGGAACTGATCCAGCAAGCACTCGGCCGCCTCGCGGCTATAGCATGATGGGTCAGCGTAGAGCGTTGCCACTGCGCCGCTCTCACTGCGGCCAATGTGCAAGGCAAGTTCAAACTCTGCCGATGGCCCTGGCACTTCTCGCAAGCGCCACTGCAAACCCGCCGACTTTAGCTCACTCACTTCCTCTGAAAATGCGAACCCCACTGCGAGGTGGCGCTTATCAGGCAGCGCATCAATTGACCAATACTCTTGGGCTTGGGTATGCGCCTCTAACTGCCCTGATAAATGGGCAATCCAGCTAGAGAAGTCGCTATCAGCAACGCCTTCAACCAGCATCGGCAGCACCTTGTCGAAGAGCCCGATCGCCCCTTGCATCACCTCGTAATCCTGGCGGCAGTCGTGTTGCCAACCGCCTATCACACTCTCATTACCGCTAATTCTGGCGAGTAACGCCCACCAAGCCGCCTGCAGCACTGCCTCTGCGGATACTTGAAGCTCGTCTGCCAGGTTGTCGATACGCGTCACTAAGCTTGATTCGAGCTGACAGGCCACATACTCATGCTCTGCCCGCACATCATGGCGGTTAACTTGTCTGGCAGGTAAGCGGCATGCGCCTGCCTGCTCGGCATGCTGTTGGTGATTTTGCCAATATTCACGGCCCTCTTCGGCGTCATCGTCGTTTTCGAGCGAAGCACGCCACTCGATGAACTGGGAATACTGCAGCGTAGGCTCATCACCGGCTCCTCCGCTCTTATCGTAAGCATCCGCCAACGCCGAGAACAGCGACTGCAGACTGCCGCGATCCGCCACCAACGCCGAAACAGCCAGTACTAATACCCAGGCTGTTTCGCCAGTACGCAGCAGCGCTGGACGCAGCAGCTCGCCACTCTCAACGGGCATGTGCTTGAGTGACTCGCTAAAGTTATTAAGAAAGTCGTTGAGCAGCGCATTCTTGTCATCGCTGCCGCGTAAGTCTTCATAACGCCACTCAATAGCAGGTAGCTCTTCAAGCGCCTGGTGTCGCAGCCCGCGGTACCCGGCCACACTTTTCAGAGACGTAGACAGGGCTTCATGCTGTTGTCTAAGGTCGCTCAGAGCCCGCTCCAGTCGTGAGCTATCAAGCGCCCCTTGAATATCGACCAACATCACATTCGCCTGCGCCGGTGCTACCTGCTGGGTATCACCTCCATTAGCTTCCGCCGCCACCAACACTGCGCGCTGTTCAGGGCTAAGCGGCCAATGGGCAAGGCTCTGCTGTTCCGTTATTGCACTCATTTATAGACTCCCAAACCCCGTGACTTCATTGATCGACCAACTCGGCATCGGCACCTGCCCCTTGGGCCTCTTCCAGCGCCGAGCGCTCATAGATGTCTCCCATCGCCACTACAATCTTGCGTGGCCCTTCGAAGGGATCCCGGGCATGGGCCGCTAACATGTTGTCGACCATCACCACATCGCCCCGGCGCCAGTCGAAACGCACCGCACAGGCTTCGTAGGCTTCTCCGACAACCTTCATCATCTCGTCGCTAATCACGGAGCCGTCGCCGAAGTAGACATTTCGCGGTAGGCGCTCCTGACCCACCATGCCAAGCAGGTCTTCTTTCACATCAGGCTCAAGGCAGCTGACGTGGTGGAGCTGCACCTGATTGAAGAACACCCGGTCACCGGTCACTGGATGGGTGACTACCGCTGGGCAGCGTGTACGTGTCTGCAGCTCGTCATCACCCAACCACTGCCACTCAATTCCCGCTTCTTTGAGCCGCGCCTCAACCTCTTCCTTGCTATCGGTTTTGAAAAAGTCTCGCCAGCTCACGTCCAGGTTGCGGGTGAAGGTGCGCACATAAAGCAGCCCTTTGCGCTCGAACTCCTCCACCACATCGGCGGGCAGTTGGCGCAACATCTCCCGGCAGTCAACGATCGGTGTGGCACCTCCCACGGGAGAGGGGAATTCGCAGAAGAACAGTTGCTTTCGCGGCCAGCGCTCCAAATGCGAGCTTTCGTTGTGATAGAGAATCATCTGGCGCTCGGGATAGGGGGTTGAACGGTAGGTATTGCGCCCCCCTTCTTTCTTGGGCAGGTCACCATAGTTGCCGTAAAGGCCCGGCTGGATAGCCTCGGCAAAGGCTTCAAATTCTTGCGGTGTAGTCAGCCCAAAGTTACGGAACAGAATGCCTGCATGCGTGCGTAAGTGTTGCTCGATAAAGTCACGCTGGGAGGTGGCCCAGGCAACCGCATCAAGGTCAGCGTCCGTCGCTTCGATCACGAGAGGAAAGACTCTTTTCTCGTCGAGCAATGCCGTTCGTATCGGTGAGTCACTGTTGGTCGAGGATCGCGCACCTGGCTGGGATTTCAGGCTGCCAAGCTTGTTGAGTTTGGAACCTTTTGAAAGGTTGTTTTGCATGGCGTGTTTCTCCATTAGGGGTAAGCGAAACTCCTCAACGGGCATGCTGGGAGCTTCCACGATCTGCGCTAGTAGCGACTGCCAGGCACCGGTCAAGTGCTCAATGGTTTCGCGTCGATACAAGGCAGTGGCATAAACCCACTCGACTGATAGTCCGGTATCACTTTCATCAACGAATACCGCCATATCGAACTTCGACTCCTGCCGGGGCTGGGGTATTACCTCCACCTCAAGGCCCGGAATTGAGAACCGCTCGGTTGGCGTGTTTTGTAGTACGAATAGGGTTTGTATGAGGGGGGAACGATCTCGCTCACGTCTGATGCCCGAAAGCTCGACAATTCTGTCGAAGGGAACGCCTTGATGATCGAAAGCATCCAGCACGCTGGTCTGTACGTGCTCGAGCCAGTGGCCGAAATCAATCTGGCCATCAGCCAAGCGAGATCGTAGTGGGATGACATTGACAAAAAAGCCAATTAGCGGCTCAACATCAGGATGGCTACGGCCAGCAACATCGGTTCCCACCACTAGATCTTGTTGACAAGTATGGCGGTGCATCAACAGCTGAAAACTCGCCAATAGAAGCGTAAATAGCGTGGCGCCACGCTGTGCGGCAAGCTTGTTCAACGCTTGTGATAGGTCTGGACTCAGTGCCATGCGCTGGGAGTTCCCAGCATGTGATACTTGGCTGGGCCTGGCGAAGTCCGCTGGCAGTGTTGAGAGCGAAGGAGCATCACTTAGATAGCGACGCCAGAAGGTTGCGCTTTGCTCAAAGGCTACTCCCGACAGTGCTTTCTCATGCCAAGCAGCATAGTCCACGTACTGAATGGGGAGATCGGGAAGCTCACTCTCTTCATCATCAATAAGCGCGCGATAGGTTGTGACGAACTCGTTGATGAAGACAGCTTCTGACCAGCCGTCGAATACAATGTGGTGAACACAGAGCAGCAGCAGATGCGACCGTGGCGATATCCTTATTACAGCGGCACGGAGAAGCGGCCCCGAGGATAGATCGAAGGCACGCTGTGCATGCTCTTCCATAAGCTGCCGGGCTTTATCACGCTGCTGGTCGCCCTCCAGGTTCACCAAGTCGACCCATTCAATCTCCATAGGGTTGCCGGGTGCGATGACTGCGATCGGTTCACCCGCTTCGTTCTCGGGATAACGGGTACGCAGTACTTCATGACGATCTACAATCACATCAAGCGTCGACTTAATCGCTTCTGCATCAAGCTGCCCTGTGAGGTTTAGAGCAGCGGACATGTTGTAGCCCGTTCGTTCGCTGGAGGAGCCTGCCAATCGATCGACCAGCCATAACCGCTTCTGGGCCGGAGATAATGGCATTTGCTCACGCCGGGTAATGGGACGCAGCGGCGTATCGCTCACCAGGTCATTCCCACTGGTAGAGATAAGGAGAGCCAATTCGGACAGTACGGGGCTCTTAAATAAGTTGCGAAGGGCCAAGCTCTGAAGACCTGCCGCTCGTATGCGTGCAAGCACCTGCAGTGCCGATAATGAATGTCCTCCTAACTCGAAGAAGTTATCGTGGCGCCCTACTCGCTCCACACTCAACACCTCTGACCAAATCCCCACCAGCGCTTCTTCCACCTCGCCCTGAGGTGGCTCGTACTGAGAGCAACTGGCCATCTCCGGCTCAGGCAAGGTCTTGCGGTCTACTTTGCCATTGGCATTCAGCGGCAGTGCATCAAGCGAGACCAGCACTCCCGGCACCATATAGTCCGGTAGCTTTTGACCGAGTGCTTCACGTAGTACGGCAGTATCGAGTTCACTGCCAGCTTGGGGCACCACATAAGCGACTAACCTAGAACCACTGGGGCCTTCTTGAGCGACCACTACTGACTCGCGCACTTCTGGCTGAGAGAGCAGTTCAGCTTCAATCTCACCAAGCTCGATACGCAGGCCGCGGATCTTCACCTGATGATCCAAGCGGCCCAGGTACTCAAGCTGGCCATCGTCACGCCATCGCACCAGATCGCCGGTGCGGTAGAGGCGTTCACCCTGCGCAAATGGATCGGCTACGAAACGATCTGCCGTCAGGGCGGTACGATTCAAGTAGCCCCTCGCTAGACCAACACCGCCCAGATAAAGCTCGCCTGCTATGCCGACCGGTACAAGATTCAGATCATCATCCAGCACCAGTGCCTTGCGCGCCCCAATTGGCTGACCGATCGGCACTTGGGACGATTGCCCAAGTCCAGAATCATCCGACCATAACGTTGGAGAGATAACGGTTTCAGCCGGACCATAGGCATTGAAAAGGTGCTCCGGCTGGCAAGCTCGGCGAATTCCCTCGAAGTCTTCACGAGACCAGGCTTCGCCACCGGCAATGCAGAGGCGCACCGGCAGGGAGCCTTCAGGCAAGCTTTGGTAGAGATGACGTAAATAAGCCGGAGGCAAATACAGCACGCTAACATCATGCTGCCGCACCAGAGTGGCTAGCGTCTCGGTCCCTAGATGTCGTCCTTGTGGTAGCACGAGGGCAGCACCTGCCAGCAGTGGAAGCAACCACTGCTCTCCAGCGGCATCAAAACTGATCGAAGCAAACTGAAGTAGCCGGTCTTCGGGCATCAGGTTGTAACGCGCCCCAATCGCCTGAAGATGCATCGCCAGAGGAGCATGACTCACGCCAATTCCCTTGGGCCGCCCGGTGGAGCCTGAGGTGTAGATCACATAGGCAAGGTGCTCGCCGTGCAGTGCCACTTCAGGGTTGATCGGCGCATGGTGAGCAACATCCAACCGATCCAACTCAATGACGTTCAGCCCATCGGCCACCGGAAACGCATCGCGTAGATGCTGTTGAGTAAGCAGCAACTTGATACCACTGTCCTCGACCATATAGGCCAGTCGATCGCTCGGGTAATCCGGATCCAACGGTACATAGGCGCCCCCCGCCTTGAGGATCGCCAGCAGCCCCACCACCATTTCGATGGAACGCTCAACGGCGATACCAACTCGGGCTTCGGGTTTTACGCCTAAGCCAACCAGATATTGGGCCAGTTGGTTGGCACGGCCGTTGAGTTCGGCGTAGCTGAGTGACTGATCTTGGAAAACTAGCGCAGTAGTCTCTGGGATCGCCGCTGTCTGGCGCTCAATCAGATTATGGATTAGAGAAATGTCAGAATATTGCTGCGTATTCTCCCCCCACTCGCTCAACAACTGCTGTTCGTCTGCTCTAAGCAGACTGATCTCACTTAATGGTTGTTGAGGCGCCGCTTGCAGATTTTCTACGATGCCTGCAATGGCGGTACTCAGGTAGTCACACAATCGCTGAGCACCGATGATACGGCTCACCTGCCCTACCAACTGGAAGCCGTGACCTAGATCGTCCACTGACATCGTGATTGGATAGTTAGTGCGTTCTTGGCCCCCCAGCACCTCCATACCTTCCCAGGTTTGAGCGATGCGTCCCTCTTGCTGAGGTGCGCTGTAACGATAGTTCAGTAGGCTCGTGAAAAGCGGCGTTCCACCGGGCAAACCGCTGCAGCGCTGCGCAAGGCCAAGACTGGCATGCTCGTGATGCAACAGAGCAGATAGAGCCTCGCGGGTTTGTCGCAAGGACTGATAGGCATCTTGAGTGCCCATTTTGATACGCACAGGGAGTGTATTGATAAACATCCCCAGAGCCCGCTCAGCACCTTCGAGGCCCTGCATACGCCCGAACAGCACAGTGCCGAACACCACATCGTCCTGCCCAGTAATTTTGCTCAGCACCAACGCCCAGGCCAAGTGGAACAAGCTTGCCGTGCTCACACCATGACGCTGCGCCTGCTGCCGCACCTGCTGGGCTAGCTCCGCCGACAAAGGAACGCGTACTTCTTCGATATCGTTGCCATCGCCACGAACGTCTAGTAGCCCGAAGGGGGCGGTCGGTTCCTCAATATCGCCCAACCGCTCTCTAAAGAAGGCTTCGTGCTCTTCCAGGCTTACCCCTAGCTGGGCCTGCGCCACAAAGTTGCGGAATGGGATCGGCTTGGGCAGTTCATCCTCACGATCTTGCTGGATCAGGGCAATCTCTTCCACCAGTAGCTCGAGGGTGGTGTTATCCATGACGAGATGGTGGCTAGGTAGTTGCAACAGCCAGCGGTTTTGCTCGGCATCGTATGCAGCTACCGCCCGTAGCATAGGCGCTCGGCGTACGTCGAGGCGATAGTGCTCGGGATCCACTTCGGCATTCAGCCGTTTAGCAACGTTTTGTGATGGGATACTATCAACGTTTAGCCATTCGAGGGCTAATTCGGCATGCCGGTAAATGGCCTGTACCGGCCGGCTTAGCCCTTCCCAAAGCACCGCAGTCCGCAGGATGTCATGCCGGTCAATCAGTTTATTGAAACAGGCAATGAATGCTTTCAACCGTTCCTGGCAATCAAAACCGAGTAAGTGCGGAGTTACATAGGCATCGCCCCTCTGCTGCAGCTGGTGATGGAAAAGGATGCCCTCCTGCAGCGGTGCTAGCGGGTAGATATCTTGAATATTGCTGCCCCCCCCCGGCACTGCCGCTTCGATCGCGCTGATCTCTTCGGCATTGAGTTCGATCAAAGGCAGCATCTCGGGCTGGATCGCCGAGCAGCCATCTGGAATGCGGTTGGGCGGTATGATGATTTCCTGCCGCTCTGATGTCTGCTTCAATGCCTGGGCGAAGGCCGCCAGTTCCGGGAATTGGAACAGCGTGCGTACCTGCGCCGTTAGTACCCGATGCCGCATTTGCTCCAACACTTTCAGAGCCAATAACGAATGGCCCCCAAGCTCGAAAAAGTTGTCGTGGCGGCCCACACTTTCAACGCCAAGTATCTCTGACCAGATTGCCGCTAACGCTTCTTCCACCTCGCCTTGGGGCGGCTCATACGGTGAGCCACTGGCTAACTCCGGCTCGGGCAAGGCTTTACGGTCTACCTTACCGTTCGGAGTTAATGGCAGAGCCTCCAAAGTAACCACCACCCCAGGCACCATATAGTCTGGTAGATTTTGTCTGAGCGTTTCGCGTAGAGAGGTAGTGTCGAGTTCAACGTCGGCTTGCGGAGTCACGTAGGCTACCAGCCTAGAACCACTAGGGCTTTCTTGAGCAGCTACCACTGCCTCGCGTATCTCTGAAAGGGCTAGCAGTTGAGCTTCAATTTCGCCTAATTCAATACGGAATCCCCGCACTTTGATTTGATGGTCAATCCGTCCCAAGTATTCAAGCTGACCATCCTCTCGCCAACGCACTAAGTCACCCGTGCGGTAAAGTCGTTCGCCCGCAGTAAAGGGATCAGCCACAAAGCGTTCCGTCGTCAGGTCAGCACGGCCCAGGTAACCCCGCGCCAAGCCTATGCCGCCTAAGTACAATTCACCCGCCACTCCGGGCGGAATCAGATTGAGCGCACTATCCAAAACGACCAGCCGCGTCGCCGCAATCGCGCTTCCGAGGAAGACCTGATCGTCCTTCACTGGATGCGTCGCGGACCAAATCGTGGTCTCGGTGGGACCGTACATGTTCCACAATTCGATCCCTTGAGTTTGCAGATCCTCAGCTAGATCAGGTGGTAAAGCCTCACCGCCGCATAGCCCCTTAAAGCCTTCCGTTAGCGGAGCCGTCATCCATGGCCAGCCTGACGAGCGCAGCAACCGCCAGCCAGAGGGTGTCGCCTGGAAAACTGTCGCTTTTTCCTTATCGAGACATTCACCCAAGGCCCTGCCATCCTGAGTCGTCTCGCGGCTCGCCAGTACGACCCTTGCGCCGCTGATCAATGGCAGATATAGCTCCAGGGCAGCAATATCAAACGATAGCGAGGTCACCGCCACCAGGATATCGTCTGAGCTAAGGCCAGGGGTTTCCTGCATGCTTAGCAAGAAGTGGCAGAGCGCGTAATGACGCACCATTACGCCCTTGGGTCGCCCGGTAGAGCCCGAGGTGTAAATCACGTAGGCGAGATGCTCAGTGTGCAGGGCCACTTCTGGGTTGGTTGACGCATGATGTGTCACATCCAACTGATCCAGCTCAATGACATTCAGGCTTTCAGCTACTGGTAACGAATCATGAATATGCTGCTGGGTAAGCAGCAACTCGATACCGCTATCCTCGACCATATAGGCCAGCCGATCACTCGGATAATCTGGGTCTAGCGGTACATAAGCACCACCCGCTTTGAGTATACCCAGTAGCCCCACCACCATTTCGATGGAGCGCTCCATCGCGATGCCCACTCGGGTTTCGGGTTTTACGCCTAGTCCAATCAGATAGTGGGCCAAGCGGTTGGCGCGGGTATTGAGTTCGGCGTAGTTGAGTGACTGATTTTCGAAGATTACAGCCACGGCTTCTGGTGTTGTCTCGACACGGTGTTCGATCAGGCGATGGATAGGCTCGACATGTGGATAGCGCTGAGTCTTCCCACCCCAGCAGGCCAATTGCTGTTGCTCATGGTCTGCCATCACCTCCATCTCACATACATTTCGTGAACCAGTCCCATCCAAGGCATCTACCAGCGCATGAACCGACCGCTGCACATACTCACACAGCCTTTGAGCCCCAAAGGATCCAGTGATTTGCATCATCAGTTCAAAGCCTTCCCCTTGGTCATCCACCGAAAGCCCGACCGGGTAATTTGTCCTTTCCGTATTCTCGACTACCTCCATACCTTCCCAGATATGGCCATCCCAGATACGGGAGGATTGGTCATCGCCATGGGAACTATGACGGTAGTTCAGCAATGCAGAAAATATTGGCATTCCTCCCTGCATAGCACTGGCCCCTTGTGCTAGAGGCAAACTGGCATGCTCATGATGTAATAACTCAGTTAACGCAGAGTGCGTCTGATGCAAGCATTCCTCGACATCCCTCACTCCCATCCGTATGCGTATCGGCAATGTGTTGATAAACAATCCCAGGGCACGTTCAGCGCCCTGACCGCTTTGCATGCGTCCATATAGCACGGTACCGAATACCACATCCTCCTTGCCCGTGATTTTAGCCAGCACCAGCGCCCAAGCCACGTGAAAGAGTGTGGCAGCGCTGACCCCATGTCGACGCGCCTGAGACCGCAGACGTAATGCCAGTGACGTATCCAAAGACATCTTGGCTTCTTCAATCGTAGTGCCATCACCCCGCGCGTCCAGCAAGCCAAATGGGGCCGTTGGTTCATCAACATCGCCCAGCATCTTTTTGAAGAAAGCTCCATGCTCGGCCTGACTCACCCCCAAGCGTGCTTGCGCTACATAGCGCCGGTAGGGCACGGGTTCAGGTAATGCCTCCGGCCTTCCCTCCTGAAGCAATGCGATTTCCTCCGCAATACGCTCCAGCGTAGCGTGATCCAACACTAGGTGATGGATGGGTAACGACAGCAACCAACGCTGGTTCTGCGGATCAGCAGCACCAATCGCGCGCATCATCGGCGCTTGACGCACATCCAAACGATAGTGGCTAAAATTAATCTGGCTATTGAGTCGTTCAGCCACACTCATGCCATCAGATAGGGGCGTTTCTTCTAACCATTGGAGGGACAATTCAGCCGACCTGTATACAACTTGAACGGGCTCCTTTAATCCCTCCCAAACCACAGCCGAACGCAAGATGTCATGACGGAAAATGATGTGATTCAAACTGTCGATAAAACGTTGCAAGCGATCCTTAGTGTCGAATTGCAAAAGGCAATGGAAAAGATACGCGTCGCCCTGAGACTCCAACAGGTGATGGAAGAACATACCCTCCTGAAGTGGTCCAAGCGGATAAATGTCCTGGATGTTGGATGCCCCTCCCGGCACCATTATTTCTATGTGCCTGAGTTGCTCCTCATCAATATCCATGAGGGTAATCATGTCAGGCTCAAGCGATTGACATCCCTCAGGGATACGGTTAGGCGGAACGGTCACGACCGTTTGCCTTTGATCATTAACAACTGCCCGGACAAACTCGGAGAAAACGGGATTCTGGAACAGCGCTCTTACCGATACTGACCAGCCTTGAGCGCGCATTCGCTCCAGCAAACTCACTGATAGTAGCGAGTGGCCTCCCAACTCGAAGAAGTTGTCGTGGCGGCCCACCCGCTCGACACCAAGGAGGTCGGACCATATCTCCGCCAGCGTTTCTTCAAACTCACCCTGAGGCGGTTCATACTGTAAGCTGCTAGCCAAATCCGGCTGGGGCAATGCCTTACGGTCTATCTTGCCGTTCGGGGTGAGCGGCAACGCCTCCAGAGTGACCATCACTCCAGGTACCATATAATCGGGTAGCTTTTGTTCTAGCGCTTCGCGCAGAGAGGAGGTATCGAGTTCAACATCGGCTTGGGGAACTACATAAGCCACTAGCCTAGCGCCACCGGGAGCTTCCAGGGCGACCACCACCGCCTCTTTCACGGCGTGTTGAGACTGTAACTGGGCTTCGATCTCCCCCAACTCGACACGAAAGCCACGTACCTTGACCTGATGATCCAGGCGGCCCAGATACTCTAACTGCCCATCCGATCTCCAGCGCACCAGATCGCCGGTGCGGTACAACCGCCCTCCTCGTGTATCAAACGGATCGGCGACAAAACGTTCGGCCGTCATGCCCGGGCGGTGTAGATAACCGCGAGCCAGTGCCACTTCCCCGACGAACAACTCACCATTGACGCCTATCGGAACCGGAGTGAGTTCCTCGTTGAGGACGAGCAGTTTCGCACCTGCCGCCGTTTTACCAATCGGTGGCAGCTCGCCCGTCCCACTATCTACCTGATGACTACTGACAACATGCGTCTCTGTCGGCCCATACTGATTGATCAACGCACATTGCGGTTCCTGTGTTAACCAACCTTTCAACGTGTCGGTAACCTTCAACTGCTCCCCGGCTGTAATGAGTTGTGTCAGTTGAGGCAGCCTGATATTGGCTGTTCTAGCGGCCTCAACGAACGCCTTGAGTACGGCATAGGGTAGGAACACTCGTTCGACCTTCTGCCGAAGAATGACATCGATCAGACGTGAGAAGTCATACCGGTCTTCACTGACGGTCTGCACTAGGCAGCCCCCCGTACTGAGCGTGGTCATAACCTCCTGAAAACCGACATCGAAACATGGCGAGGCGAACATCAACGTACGGTATGCACCAGGAAAATGTGCTTGGTGCCAGGCAATCAATTCAGAAATCGCCTGGTGTCGCATGGTGATGCCTTTTGGCTTGCCCGTAGAGCCTGAGGTATACAATACATAGACGAGGTTATCGCCATGCAGCGGTATATCGGGGTTAGTGTCGAGTTGCTCCCGACAATCCTGCCGATCCAGTTCGACCACGATCATGTGGTCTTCTATCGGTAATGCTGCGACCAAGGGCTGCTGGGTCAGCAACAGTTCTATGCCGCTGTCCTCCAGCAGGTAAGCCACCCGTTCTTTGGGATAGTGGGGGTCCAGAGGAACATAAACACCGCCAGCCTTGAGAATACCCAGCAGCCCCACCACCATCTCGATGGAGCGCTCCACAACGATGCCGACTCGCATCTCAGGCGTTACGCCCAGATCGAGCAAATGGTGGGCCAAACGGTTGGCTCGTGTGTTGAGTTCGGCATAGGTGAGCTGCTGGTTACCAAAGACCAGCGCCAAGGCGTCAGGACACTCTTTCACCCGAGCCTCAACCTGCCTATGGACAGGGCCTCGATCGGAATAGGGCTGGGAAGTGACACTCCAGCGAGCCAGTTGCTGGTGCTCGATTTCAGGCAACAGTTTTATGTCGCCGATTGCCTGCGCGGGTAATGCAACCAGCGCTTTTAATACAGCTTGGAAATGCCCTGCCAGACGCTCAATGGTGTCGGGCTCGAAGAGTTCCGATGCATAAACCATGCTGAATTTCAGCTGTCCATCCAGGGACTCCCGCGCTTCCAGCATCAGGTCGCACTGAGCATCCTGCTGCAGAAGCCTCAAACCAGTCAGCGTCAAGTCAGGCAATGTCTGTAACGCGCGCTGATCCTCTTGCCGATAGTTGAACATGACCTGAAATAGGGGGTTGTGATTCAGGCTACGCTCAGGTTGTAGTGCTTCCACCAACTGCTCGAAAGGTAAGTCTGGATGTGTCAGAGCACCGAGCACAGCATCTTGGCACTGCATCAAGATCGTCTCGAGTGAGTGGCGACTATCAATATCATTACGCAACACTAAGGTATTGACGAAAAACCCGATCACGCCCTCGACTTCCTGACGCTGCCGATTGGCCATCGGCACTCCCACGCGAATCTCTCGCTGTCCGCTATATCGATGCAACAAGCCTTGGAAACCTGCCAAAAGCACGGAGAAGAGGCTCGTGCTCTGACTTTCCGCGAGCCTGCGCAGGGCTTCTTGAAGTTCTTCAGAAAGAGAAAACTCATGCTGACCGGCACGCTTAGCCGTCGACGCTTGACGGGGATGATCCGTTGGCAAGTCCAACACAGGGTGCTCACTGCCAAGCTGTTGTTGCCAATAAGCAAGCTGTCTCTCACCCTCACCGGCTGCCAGCCAGTCACGCTGCCAACTTGCGTAGTCAGCGTATTGGACACGCAACTCAGGCAACTGAGCAGGCTCACTACGAATATGGGCGCGGTAAGAAGCCACCAACTCATCGAGCATAATCTGCATCGATACGCCATCGGAGATAATGTGATGCATGACAACGACCAAGGCATACACATCGTCGCTCACACGCAGCAACGCCGCTCGCAACAAAGGGCCTGTTGAGAGATCAAACGGCTCATCATTTATCCGCCGTATCGTGTCATCCTCACGCTGCTGAGCCTCCTCAGCCGACATGCCACGAAAATCAGCGACTTCCAGGCCAAAGGAAACGTCAGGTCTAATTAACTGATTGGGAACCCCCTCATCGTCAACGTAAAACAAGGTACGCAGCGACTCATGCCGTGCTATCAAACCGTCAAAAGCATCATGCATTGCTGCAGTGTTCAATTGGCCTGATAAACGCAGGACGCCACCGATATGATAAGCAGTGCTCTCAGGGTCTAGTTGCCATAAGAACCATAGGCGTTGCTGGTCATGAGAGAGAGGCAGTGGCTCAGCACGACGCGCAGTTGACAATACCGGGATAGGCAAACGACCCAAATTGGTATTATCATTTCTTATGCACTCGACTTCCTTCGCCATAGCAGACAGTGAGAAATGCTCGAAAACTGACTTAACTGAAAAATCAATCGCCCAATGCTCGCTAATGCGTGAAGCCAACTGCACCGCCGCCAGAGAATTACCACCACTAGCAAAGAAGTGGGAATTGCTCCCCAGTGGCGTTACCTGGTCATCGCCCAGCACTTGGCGCCAGAGCGCCGCTAACGTCTGCTCCGTTTCGCTCCCAGCTTCTGCGGAAGAGTGCGATGACTCTCCACCACCAGCGCCCTCATCGTCGCCGCCGCTGACAAAATGCCCAAAGGCGTGAATGGCGTAGGCATCCAGGCTGCCCGCCTCCCAGCCTTGGCGGCAGGCGCTACGCTGTAACTTGCCGCTGGAGGTTTTAGGCAGGCCACCGGGGTTGAGTAGTAGTGCGACAGAAAGCGGCTCATGGCAGGCGGACCCCACCGCTTCCCTTAGTGCCTCGACCAACTTCTCGGCGGGCACCAGTTTCTGCATACCGCGGGAGACTTCTGCCGCCACGCCGATCCCCTCGGCGCCTTCCGGGGTAGTCACAGCAAAGGCCGCTACGCGCCCTTTGCGCACCGCTTCCACCTCGGCTTCGATAGCGCTCTCGATATCCTGGGGGTAGACGTTATGGCCGCGCAGAATGATCAGGTCTTTAATACGCCCGGCGATATACAGCTGCCCTTGGTGCAAAAAGCCTAGATCGCCGGTACGTAGCCAGCGATCGTCTTGGGCCTCGTGGCCCTGCGCATTGGTTTCGTGAGCGTCGCTATCGTGAGCCTCGGTACGTTGCCAGCTAACGCCATCCCGGGTAACGAAAGTTTTGGCCGTGGCTTCGGGGTTTTGCCAATACCCATGCGCCACGCTGGGCCCATTGACCCAGATCTCGCCGACGTCGCCTTCGGGCAGGGAGTGAAGCCCCTCTGGATCAACAATGTCGATTGCGTGACCTGGTTCCGGCGTGCCGCAGCCCACCATCGTGTTGCCTTCAACCGCTGAAGCGGCCTTCCCCTCGGCCAGCGCCTGTTGCGAAAAAGTCGTGCCCACCACGCCTGTACCGCGTGAATTACAGCTGACCAATAGCGTAGCTTCGGCCAAGCCATAGCAGGGGGCTGCGGTGTCCGCGACAAAGCCCGCTGGGCGGAAGCGTTCAATAAAACCAGTGAGGGTTGTGTGGCGTACCGGCTCGGCGCCAGAGAACGCGACCCGCCAGCAGGATAAATCAAGTGTCTCAATCTGCTCGTCGCGAATACGCTCAAGGCACAGCCGATAGGCAAAATCCGGGCCACCGCTCATGGTGCCCCGGTGGCGGGAAATCGCTTCCAGCCAGCGTACCGGCCGCTGCAAAAAGAAGGTGGGGCTCATTAATACCAAAGGAATACCGCGATAAATGGGCTGTAACAATCCGCCGATCAGGCCCATATCGTGGTAAAGCGGTAGCCAGCTTACACACACATCGTCGGCACTCACCGAGAAGCCTGTCTCGATAGCGCGCTCGTTGGCCATCAGGTTGCCATGGCTGACCATAACGCCTTTGGGCGCGGCCGTGGAGCCTGAGGTGTATTGCAAAAAGGCGATATCATCATGCTTTGGGCGATGTTCGACCCAATGGTCAGCGTGGGCCTCGTCCACTGCATCCACGGGGATTAATTCAGCGCTACCAAAGTCCTTTCCTGCTGAGGCGACCAACTCAATAATCGTCGAAGAGGTGAGCACACAAACGGCCTGGGAGTCGGTGGCGATAGCAAATAAACGTGCCAGATGCTGCTGTTTGGCTGATTCCGGCGGGAAGACCGGCACGGCAATCACCCCGGCATACAGACAGGCAAAAAATGCCACCACGTAGTGCTCGTCGTTATCCAGCAGAATCAAGGCACGCTCACCCGCCGGGAACCGCTGCTGGAGCTCGCTGGCCAGGGCACGCGAACGTCGCTCCAGGGTGGCGTAGTCAAACGTAGTTTCGCCTTGAGCGTTCACCACAGTCAGTGCCCTGTCGCTCGGCCTTTCCCGAGCTAAGCGACTTAGATGCTCGACGAAGCTGTGGTTAACAGCGTTGTGGGATGGGTTATTGAAAGCTGTCTGCGCGTGCCTTGTATTCATATGCGTACCTGCTGGAGCTCCTGGCCGTGGGGTGAGGCGTTATGTTCAGTCTTTGGAGAGGTTGCCGTGGCCTTCCGCCATGGCGACGACGACTTTGCGCGGTCCTTTGAACGGCGTACGCGCATGGGCAACCAGCATGTTGTCGAGCATCAACACATCACCCGCTTGCCAGGGGAACATCACCGTTTCTTCGGCCAGTACACCGCGGATCTCATCGAAAATGGCATCGTCAATGGGGCTGCCATCAGCAAAGAAGACGTTGCGCGGCATGTCTTCAGGCTCGAGCAACTCTTCGAGCGATTCACGCACTTCTGGCTGCAGGTTGGAGACATGGAATAGATGGCCCTGGTTAAACCACACCTGCTCACCAGTGACCGGATGGGTCTCTATGCTTTGGCATAGCTGGGTGGTGCGCAGATCGCCGTCGGGTTTCCACTCGCAGCGAATCCCCGCGCGCTGGCAGAACGCCTCCACTTCGGCGCGGTCTTCGGTGTTAAACACCTTTTGCCAAGGCATATCGAAATCGCCGTAGTTGCGTACATAGAGAATGCCGGGGGCAAAGCGCTCGCGGATCTCTGCTGGCATACGGCGGTAAATGGCGCGGCTATCGGCAATCGGCGTCTCTCCCCCTTCAGGGGAAGCGGTGACACAGTGGAACCAGATTTTCATCGGCCACTCGCGGGTATAGGCCTGCTCGTTGTGGAGGGGGATATGTTGGTGAGCGGGGTATTCGGTGGAGGTATAAATGCCCGATGACACCGCTGAACGTGGGGTGGACGCGAACTCGTATCTCAGCAGCGGATGACCAAACGCAGCGGCAAACTGCTGAAAATCGTCAACGGAGGGAACATCGAAACCTCTTAGTAGCACGCCGCCCACCCTGACCACCAGGGACTCGATATCCGCACGCAAATCGCCGAAGGCTTCCAGCAGCGGCTGCCCTGGGTAGGTGGGGGAAATCATAATGGGCAGCTCTGAATCAGTTGGCCCCTGACGTTTGGATATGGTGTTGGCTGGTTGCGTTGGTGCTGTGCTTTGGCTATCCATTATTGATCTCCAAAAAAGACGTTGAGTAGCGTTCGCTCTGGGCATACCCCAGGGCAGCGGCATAGCCACTCGGCGCGGGCAGCGGCCATGCTTGTAAAGGTGATAAAATGGGAAGCGAGTGCTCAAGACAGTAGCTAGTAGGCGGCACTGGAGATGGGCTAACTGAGAGCGCTTGCAGGTGGTCAGCGATTCCTAAACCCAAGGTTTTGAGCACCGCTTCTTTAACTACCCAGCGTTCCATAAAGGGCAGCTCGGCGCCGTAAATGTGGTCGCGCTGCTCGCTCGGCGATAGCATCAGCCCGTGCAGCGGCGCCAGTTCGGCTTCGGGCTGGCGACGCTCAATATCGACCCCCACCGCACCACCGGGAGCTAGCGCGATCAAGGCGACATTGCCAGAGTGGGAGACATTGAAGGCAGGCCCATCACCGCCTTCCAACTCGGGTTTGCCGTAGGCGTTCCGGGTGAACATCAGCTTGTCTGGCGCTATACCGGTGTGCGCGAATAGCAGCCGCCGCAGGGCAGCGCGTGTCGCCACGGCACGCACGACATCGGCGTGATGACGAAACCGCTGGGTGCGCTGCCACTCGGCTCGGCTCAGCAGCCGAGCATCGTCGTCGGCTACCGGGGCATTCAGGTCGAGCGCTAAGCACCAAACCTTAAGCCCTTCGGGCACCCCGTCAGCTAACCGAAGGCGCTGCATAAAGCACCTCCTCTAACCGCAGGGTCAGCGTCTGTTCGATGGCCGCCAGCACTTCTGCTTGCTGCTGGCGGATAAAGAAGTGCCCTCCCTCGAACCAGCTTAACGAGAACGCCCCGCCCGCTTCGCGCTGCCATGCTTTCAGACGCACCTTCTCGATATCATCGCCGAAGCCTGCGAAAACCTTGACCGGGTAGTCGAATGGCACACCGCCGCGATAGCGAAAACTGCGACAGAGACGGTAATCCGCCGCCAGAACACCGAGAGTAAGGCGCATCAACTCAGAATTTTCGAACACTTCCTCTGGAGTGCCGCCCTGCTGGCGTAGATCCGCAATCAGGGCTTTGTCATTATCCAGCCCCGCCAAACGCTCTGGGTCGCGCATTGAAGGGGCCGCGCTACCCGAAGCAAATAGCATCCGTGGCTGAGGGCGCCCTACATCGCGCAGGCGTGCTGCTATGCCGTAGGCCAGCAATGCCCCCATGCTGTGGCCAAATAGGGCAAAGTCGCCGCGCATCAGTGTTGCCTGCTCTTCACAGAGCCTTACGACCTGGGTTTCGAAGTCGTCGATCAGCGGTTCGCCCAGGCGCTCACCACGCCCCGGTAGTTCAACGGGGCACACCTCAATCCACGCGGGTAGTTGGCGCTTCCAGCGCAGATACATGGTGGCGCTGGCCCCAGCACAGGGCAGGCAGAGCAGTTTCAACCGTTTAACCTGCATCCACCTGCTCCGCCTCGACGCTGGCCTGCTCATCCATCCACTGGCGCAGCGAGAGTGGCCGCATATCGGTCCAGGTCTTTTCGACGTAGGCCAAGCAGGTTGGCTTATCGCCAAGCACGCCGGTATCCGTCCAGCCGGCAGGAATCGCCTTCCACTCGGGCCATAAGGAGTACTGCTCTTCGTGGTTGACTAATACGCGGAAAACACCATCTTCACGATCAAAACAGCTTGTCATAGGACTAACCTCACCGTTGCATAAGAAATAAGAAACAAAACGCAATTGCTTCTCATTACTTAATGACGAGTGGGGCATATAAAAATTTAAGGCGGGGAGGAAGAAAGTAAAAAAATACGCAGGGGAAAACAACTCTTGCGCTTAAACCGTGAAAGACGTTAAACCATCAATGAGGAAAACCAGGGAACAAAAAACGGAAGGGGAAAAAAGTAGCGATTTGTCAGCCGCGCTCATCACTGCGCGGAATCATTCCCGTTAGCAACCATAGCTGTTCGGCTTCATGAAACACTCGGCGATGCTGGGAAGACGCCGCTAACCACGCATGCAGCGCTTCGCGGTCAGTTTCGCTCAACGTCTGATCATGCTCGCGCATCAGCCAGTCTAGCGCCGTTTGCCAAACGGCATCGTCGCCACTGTCGTTATCCATTGTGACTATCAAACCTCGCTACTACTGCTTGCTATTTACCACCGGCATTGCTATCGACTTGGTTAAGCGTCGAGGATTTTCAACGCCATAGTTGTTCGTTGGCAGTGTAACAAAGCGAGCACAAAGGGATATATTAAATGGCTTTACCGCCCATTCAACGATCGGCGGCAGTGGGTAAGCGCATCGCGAATCATAAAGTTAACCAGAGTGGTGGAAATACCTAACTGTTGAGCCACTTCCCGCTGGGTATGACTTCCCGAGCGATAGAGCTCAAAAGCACGTCGCGTCCGCTCAGGCAACTCATCCAACGCTTCCACCACCTGGGCCAAGGCCTGGCGATCAATCGCGATTACCTCTGGAGAGAATGACGCGTAAGAGACAATATCCCCCTCTTCTTCTTTGGCAAACAGCGTTGACTCAAACGCCGAACGGCGGCAGCGGTCAATGGCGAGGTTGCGTACCACACGTGATACGTAGGATATGGGCTGCTTCACTTCAAAAAGCGTGGTTGCTTCTAAAATTTTTAGATAGGCATCCTGCACCACATCATCGGCCTGATCAGCATTACCCAGCACTCTGGCGGCGACACAGCAGAGCCTGGGCCGCTGATTAGCGAAAATATCTTCTAACTCAGCGCTCCAAATCTGGGTATCCACAGCTTGGTCTCCTGCCTTGAGCAACGCCACGGAATAAATATCAATAGTTATTATTTGCATTAAATTGTGGTAAGTCAATAGATGAGAACTCACCCGCTGTTTATAACGATATGTTTGTTGGTAGAGCGGCTGGTTTATCTGCCTCAACACTTGCTACATGATTGCCACCAAAGTCTCTGCAACCTCGCTCGGTGGAGGCATATACGCCTCTCAGTGACAATCTCGTCACTGGGCAGTGCGAGCAGTAGGCATGCTAGACTACTGACCATATCGCTGTTTTTGTTCTGGAGGCCAGCCGTGCCGGATACCCACCGCCGTAAGCTCCCCATCGGGATTCAGACGTTCTCGGATATCCGCGAGGGCAACTATTACTACGTTGATAAAACCGCGCATATCGAACGTTTGGTTAACCAGAACAAATACTATTTCCTCTCGCGGCCGCGCCGCTTCGGCAAAAGCCTGTTGCTGGATACCCTGCGCTGCCTGTTTGAAGGCCGCCAAGCGCTATTTGAAGGGCTCTATATTCATGATAGGTGGGACTGGCAGCAGCGCTACCCGGTGATTCGTATTAGCTTTGCCGATGGAGTGATGCAGAGCCGTGAAGGGCTGGACGAGCGTATTCGCGAGCAGTTAAGGGTTCAACGCGAGCAGCTCGGCATTACTCAGCACCATAAAACTGATATCCCTGGCGAGTTCTCAGCTCTCATCCGCGCCGCCCACCAGCAGCATGGTCAGCGGGTGGTTATCCTGATTGACGAGTATGACAAACCGATTTTGGATAACATCCTGGCCCCCGAGCGCGCCCGGGAGCTGCGCGAGGGCTTGAAGAACCTCTACAGCGTTATTAAAGACGCTGACCCCCACTTGCACTTTGTGCTACTGACCGGCGTGTCCAAATTCAGTAAGGTCAGCCTTTTCTCGGGCTTGAATAACCTCAACGATATCACCCTGGATGCTCCCTTCAGCACGCTTTGTG
>NZ_JAMJPJ010000002.1 GCF_023555005.1 Halomonas llamarensis
ATGTTTTATAACAGTCGGCGGCGGCATTCGACGCTGGATTACAGCAGCCCCAATGATTACGAATCAGCAATGGCAGAACTGAAGAAAGCGGCTTAACTGGGTTGTCACAAATTGCTTGACCACTCCATTCTGATGGCCTTGATGCCAATCAACGTCATGATCCTGGCGCATTTCTTTATTGCCAACGAGCCGATATCGGTGCGCAAGGCGACGGGATTTATACTTGGCTTTCTTGGTGTACTGATACTAATAGGTAGCGAGGCACTCTCCAATCTTGGGGGTGATGCCTTCTGGGCCCAGTTGGCGATTATCGCAGCCACGATCTGCTATTCGGTCAATAGTATCTACACCAAACGGCTACCGAAGCTGTCGGTGCTGGTGGCAGGCACTGGTACGCTTGTTGCCGGAAGCCTGATGCTGTGGCCGGTGGCGTTGATGGTGGATCGCCCCTGGACACTGGAGATCAACTGGCTGCCACTAGGTGCCGTGGTGATACTCGGGGTTTTCTCATCAGGGCTGGCTAATTGGGTCTACTTTACCATCGTGCTGCGACAGGGTCCGAGCTTCCTGTCCATGATCAACTACATTATACCGGTGATTGCGTTTGCGGCTGGCGTCACTTTTCTGGGCGAAGCCGTAACGCCCGACCGCTATGTTGCCCTCGCCATGATTCTGCTAGGGATTGCGATCAGTCAACGTCGTTTAGTCTGATATCGGCCAGAAGGGGACTTTTAGGTAGTGCTGATATAAAGCTTACAGCATACGCACCTACGGAATGGAGCCGACCGAAGGCGCAATGTAGTCGGCGTCGCCGTGCCTGCACTGATTAGGCATCACATTACCCCTTGTTCGATAGCCCACATCCACGCTCGAGATAATATCCCTACGACACCGACAATAACGATTGCCCAAGTTAGGCGATTACCTACTTTTGCCGTTTTAATCTGATCCTGGTGGCGCTGAACATTCAGTTCAAACTCCGAAAGGGTATCCAAGGCTTTGCCCGTTACGACGTAGTTCGTACCATTTTTAATCAACTCACCGGACTCCACAAACGAATCAAGAACAAGCTCAAGGTGTGCTTTGTGCTTGTCTTTATCTGGGTGATAGAGCCACTTACGCGAGTATTTTTGTACTGCTAGCATAAGAGGATATATTTCATCCCGTGGGTTATCGATTTTACGCTCCACAAGATGCCTAAGAAGTTCCATTCTCTCTTCACGAACCAAGCGCTTTTTATTGTACAAAGACTGGCTCATCCGATCTCGGTACTTCACGATTTTATGCCAGCGAATAAGATCCATCAGCAGAAATTTACTGGGGTCGGTATAGTTGAACTGGTATCCTTGGTAATAGTGCTCAATTCTTAGATTAAATATTGCCGGGTCGATATCTCTTTCGGGCAGATTTTTCTCCTTCCTGGACTGCTCGCCTTTCCAAACCAACGCTTCATACCCAGTTGTTCTGCGATTCCGGATCAATATCCGTGTATTCGAATCAGAGTCTTCCAGCTTTACTGAGTAGAAGTCGTTTTCTTGTGCTCCTGGCCAGCTAGTAGTAAAACGCTGAGGAGCTGGCTTCTCTAAAGCCTTGTTCAGAGCACGAAAGAACAACTTACTCTCCTTGCCTAACGTTTGGGTTAGGTCTCAATGTCGCACCAAAGATCATCGCGGTTCAAGAGGCTGACTTCCGTTGCTGGAAGATCTCTGATCTGCTCTGGAGTTCCTCTATCAAACTCTGAGAAGTGAACCCAAACCAGTCTCTTTCCGTTGAACTCTTTGGGTATTACCATGAAGATGATATCAATCTCGTTTTCAAATAACTGCTGCTCAACGAATACCTTGAGGCCACGGTATTTGCCGATCTCGGCGTCGGTAAGGCGGAAATAGGTTCCATTGCCAGTTGAGTGATACTTTGCATCAATGAGAACAAACGTACCATCGCCTGGATCAACAATGAAGTCAGGTCTGATGAAAGAGTTAATCTACCCTGTTCGACTCTCTCATACGCCCAGCCGCTTCTATTGAGCCATTTTTCAGCGTAAGCCTCCCCGTCAATGCCTGCATACTCTGGAATGCCCTTGCGGAGGCGAGCTCTCAGTTCTTGGATGGATTTCGTCATAGTTGGTTTGAGGCCTAACGAGGCTGTAGAAAAACCCGATTTCGAGCCATGTCTATCGCCTGTCGTCCTGATTTTTTGACTCAGCCACTCATCTGGCTGAGTCATCCTAATATCGGCATTCAGCCACTAAGGTGCGCGCCTAATGCCAGTTAAGAGGGCTATTTTGCACTTATGAAGCGACATACCCCGCTCAAAGTCCTTCATGACGCGGCCAAATGACCATAATTCGCTAACTTCTCAATATTGTGCACCATACAGTAAAGCTTCCACTGACCTTGCACCTTTTTCTTACCCCGAAGGCTGAAGCGGTTCAGTCTTTTCGTCGTGCCAATGTTGCCGAATACCGGCTCTACGACTGACATGCGATGGCTGTAGATTTCCTTGCCCTTCGGGCTATCCACTCGGTGCTTCATCCAGTCAGTGTAATTGGGTAAGCGCTTGTTATCGATAATAAAAGATACTTGTCGGCCAGCGCCGTTGCGATGATCGGCCGAGCTTGGGTTCTGCATGCACCGGTGTTTTTTTGGGCAATGCCGACATTGCAGCAAACGCCCTTCGAACTGCACCCGGATCTTGCCATTATCGGCTTCCCGCTGCCCTCGATAGGTCAACTTTTCGCCAGTTGGGCAGATACACGTTAGCTTTACAGGATCAAATTGGAACGCGCTGGCGGGCGTCGTCTCTCGCCAACCTTTATCTGGTAAGTTCTGGTGGCGCTTGCCGTATTTGTTTTTCTGGTCGGCGAACTTCGGGTCTCGGCTGCGGAGCTGATTATCGGGAATGTAGCCGTTGATCTGCTGTTCGTGTAGGTACTTCATATTAGCTTCGTTGGCGAAGCCGGTATCGGCAGTGACGACAGTGCCTTTCTGGTAGATGTTTTCCGCAATCACCAGCTTCTTAAAACGGGCTTTGACCGTTTCCACCACGGGCTGCAAAGTGTGGTGTTCCTGGCCTTCACCAAAGGCCTGAGCGTCAATGATGATCTGGTGTTTTTTATCCACCGTGGCGACGCCGTTATAACCCTGGATCGTCCCTTTGCTGGTGGTCATTTTGGCGCTTTCGTTATCGGTGAGGTTGCTCTTCACTTCCTTGATCCGCTTCCCCCGGCCCATCCTTGGGCTGTGCGTCTTTAGGAAACGATCCACTTTGTTCATGGCATCATCTAACGAGAGGATCATCTTGGCTCGGCGGATATCCCCATCCAGATCGGCTTCCGTTTCGGCTTCATCACGCGCGTAGTGCTCCAGTAGGTGATGCCGAATCAGACCTCTCAATTTGTCGCGCTTCTCGCCCAACTCTTTGAACGTGCCAGACCACTCTTTTGAGGCATCGGAGGACATCTTGCAGCCGTCAATCGCAAAGAGTTCGTTACCTAACAAGCCTTCTTCGTGGCATACCAACAGCACTTGCTCGAACAGCGCTGCAATCTCATCAGCATGGCGGCTGACGAAGCTTGCCAGGGTGGTGAAGTGGGGTACGGTATCGCAGGAAAGCGCTTTGAAAATGATGTTGGTCTCGCAACACCATTGCATCTCGCGGCTGGAGGTGATGCCTTTTGAGTAAGCAAACAGGATGATCTTGAGCAGGATGGCCGGATCATAGGTCAGTCGACCGGTCGCGTCGTTGCGATACTTGGGATGGAAAACGGATAAGTCAAGCTTGTGCTCAATCAGGTAGTGTACGGCGTGCTCAAAGGTGCCTGGCTGGAGCTGATCTTGGTAGTTGATCACCACCATGGCGTTCTGATCGTAGTTATAAGCCTTGAAGCGCGGCATGCTGACCACTCCTCGTCTGTTTCCTCAATCCTACCAAAACTTAGGGGTCAGCGGGGTTTTTCTACAGCCTCAACGCCGTGCTCTGCGGAAATTTAGGAGCGCTAGCGAGTAATTTTTCCGTAGCAGCATCTTGTTAGTTTTCAGTAATGAGTAAGTAAAGGACATATATTAGAAACCCAGTTATTCCAAACAGAATAATTTCGATCGGAACGTAACCATTTAAGATATACCCAACTATCGATGCTGCCAACGAGCTAGCTCCGGCCTTTAATGCAAAGCGCGGGTTGCTAGCAACTACATGTCCAGTAACACGTAGCACTACTGCACCGGTACTAATGGACAAATATACAAGAAATAAAAGTAAGAGTGCCTCCAACTTAAGCCACCTCACCTAGAAGCAGTGACAATATACCACCACCAAAAGTTAGTTCGACTGAATATGGAAGCCCAAGCAAGTACGTCAGTGAAGCGGACACAATAAGCCCTATAACGACTCTCGCTGTGCGGCAAGGGTGTTCGTAAGCGAAGCGCTGCAGCGCCCTGAAAGGAAAGGCTATTAGATCAAATAGTGCTCTTATTGCCATCATCATGATGGAAAGTATCAGTCCGCTGATTGGATCCATTCTAAGAGTTCCTTGAATTCTGAATACAAATTCAGCTACTTGCAGCTCTGCAAGCCCAAAAAACTAACGCCTGAGCTCAGGGGCGCTTGAGGCGGCGGCCGCTTTTGCGGAAGCAAAAGTGGGCGATCGGTCAAGCGTCCCCTGCAGCGATTGGTTAGGCATCAGCGGCTCCACGGCCCAAATTGGTTGATTTTGAACTGATTGGTGAGCAAATCCAACTCGAACTCGACGCCCAAAAACCGGTATGAAATTTTCCCGATTGCAGAGGGCGGTGATGCCACGCCTTCTTCATGTGAAACGTTTACAGATTCGACTTGATCCTCGGCGGGGTTGCCCTTCACCTTGACAGAAAAGTGAACCTCTTGAGAAGGGTTCAGGCTTGCCGCCTCAAAAGAAAACGATTTATCTTCAATCTTTGGATTGATGCCTTCAGGGGTTGTTTCGATTGCCGCAATCTCTGACTGAAAGCCAAACTTCCCGACAATGCTCTTGGCAGCCTTAGAACCTACGCTAGTCAGCGTTATTGACACCGGGGCCGACTGCATATCATCCACAAACGATTGGGGGACTTTGAAATCGGATATTTGCGAAACCTTGTAGATCAGCTTCGCGACTCGACGGTTTGCGAAGTGTGCGTAGACACCGAACAGGAACCCTAGAGCACCGATGGCCACTCCAACGATTGCAATGGTTTGTTCTGACATGAATCGTCCCCTGATGCCTAACAGGTATTAGACTGCCCATTCTATGATTGAATGAACGTGCTCGCACTTTTTTCCAGCAAATGCAGCCTGCCAGATTCTCCCAAGCCTATGATTCTTTGAGATATTAATTTCCATTAGGCCATATAGCCAAAATTCGCGCGCCTGCGGCATTTCCCGGCACGTCCGCTTTGGATCGAAAGTAGTCCTCCAATCAGGCTTTTCTTCAGCCATCGACGACACTCTTTCTCGCCCAACTATCATGCAATTTTCAAAATTTCTTTAGCTTCAACGCTAGCAGACTATGCTTGCTGCCGTCATTAGCCATTAGCCGTCACCAGCCTTCATTTCTTGGCGGTGAACGCGGTAAGCTTGACGGCAACACCACTGCTGAGCAACGACTTCAATGATTTCCCACTGGATACTTGGACCCGGCGCGGTTGGCCGCCTGTTGGCGCATTCGCTTGCGCCTCAGTTTGCCGTCACGCTCATTGGGCGCCGGGCGCTATTGAATGAGCAACGTCTTACCACGCCGGAAGGCAAGCGGCGCGTTCAGCGTTTAAACGCGCTTACCGTTAATCAATTAGCGTCTGCAAGCCAGCCTGTGCCTGGATTTGTGCATATCACCACTAAAGCCATGGCCGCTGAAGCGGCGCTTGAACGTATCGCTAGCGTGATTCCATCGACTACCCCGCTGGTACTGTGGCAGAACGGCTTTTTGGCGCAGCCGCGTATTACAGATTCTTGGCTGGGCCCCGTGCTATGCGCCACCACCACACAAGGCGCTTACCTGACCGGCGACGATGAGGTAGTACACGCGGGGCGCGGGCCGACGTTTATTGGCGATTTGCATAACCGGCACCCTGCTCTAGCGGAAGCGCTGGCCGCAATGTTGTCGCAAGCAGGCTTTACTGCCTCGGCAGTCGGCGATATCCGCCAGCGCTTATGGCAAAAGTTAGCAATCAACGCCGCAATTAACCCTTTGGTAGCGCTGCATGAGGTGCATAACGGGGTATTACGCCATGGGGCGTATTCAGCGCGTGTCGACGCGGTGGTGAAAGAAGTCGCCGCGATCATGCAGGCCGAAGGTATTCAGCCGCCAAAGGGAAAGCAAAGTGAGCACGCGTGGTTGGCATTGGTGTGGCAGGTAGTGGAGAACACCGCCAACAACAAGGCGTCTATGCTGCAAGACGTGGAGGCCAGGCGCCCCACCGAGCGCAGTGCAATTTTAGGGCCGTTAATGGAAAGCGCCAAACGCCACCAGCTCCCCTGCGAGGAGTTGGTGGCGCTTGATCTAGCGCTTGCCAAGAAAGAAACGGCTTATGCGTCTTGATCCTGATAGAACTGCATCAGGCTTGAAAAATCCAGTTTGCCGTTGCCATTGGCTTTGTGCAGGTTAAACAGCGAACGCGCGGCAGAGCCCATCGGCACCGGCGATGCGCTTAGCTGGCTGACATCCATGGCCAGGCCCAGGTCTTTGAACATTAGATCCACCTGGAAGCCGCCCTGATAGCCGTTGGAAGCGGGGGCGTTCTCCATCACACCAGGATATGGGTTATAGCCATTGAGCGCCCAGTTGCCGCCGGAGCTTTGCTTCATGATTTCGGAGAGTACCGCAGGGTCCAGGCCGTTTTTCACGCCCATGTTGATCGCTTCGCAGGTGCCCGCCATCAGAATCGACAGCAGCATGTTGTTACACACTTTGGCGATCTGCCCTGCGCCGTGGTCACCGGCGTGAAAGATGTTTTTGGCCATCGGCTCAAGTACCGGCTTGGCTTGGGCAAATTGCGCCTCACTACCGCCGACGATAAAGGTGAGCGCACCCGCTTTCGCCCCGCCGACCCCGCCGGAAACCGGCGCATCGACAAAACCAACCCCCTTTTCAGCGCCTGCAGCGGCGACCTCACGGGCGGTATCGGCATCAATGGTTGAACAATCAATGACCAATGCATCGGTGCTCACCACGTCAAATAACGGTGTGTCGCCATCGACATACAGCCCGCGTACGTGTTTACCCGCTGGCAGCATGGAAATCACGAAATCCGCGCCTTTAGCCGCTTCTTGTGCTGAATTCGCTACGCTGCAGCCTTGCGATTTTGCCTCATCCAGCGCCTTCGGCGAGAGATCAAAGGCACGCACTTCGTGGCCTGCCTTTGCCAGATTCGCCGACATGGGGCCGCCCATGTTACCTAGGCCGATAAATGCAATTATTGCCATGGTATCGCGTCCTTATTGTTGTCTGAGTTGGATTGTTGTCTGAGTGGGTATTACATGTGTTACGGGTCAGATAAGTTTAATCGCCCAAATCCGCCAAGGGGTTTTGCGTCCAAGGCTGAGTCAAAAGCCCGTCGATAAAGTTATCTTCTACCGCTGCCACATTCGGGTAGGTCCATTGAGGCTTGCCGTCTTTATCCACCAGTAGCGCGCGCACGCCTTCCGGGAACTCACGGTGGCGACAGCACTGCACCGAAAGCGCAAGCTCTGATTGAAATACCTGCGCCAGCGACATGTAGTTGGCCCGCTTGAGCTGCTGATCAATCAGCTTGACGGAAACAGGGCTACCGTGGGAAAGCGTTTTCTGCGCTTTGCCGAACCACTTATCATCACTCTCCACGGCAAGAATGGCCGCCACGGCTTGGCCGATGGTGTCGTGATCCATCAGTTCGCGAATCAGCGGGCTGAACCTGTAGACCGGCGCTTCCATCTCTTCAAACACCGGCTGAGACTCACGCTCTAGCTCACGCAGTATTTTGTTCACCACCCCTTGGGCATCATCGGCTTGATCATCGTCGCCCCAACGCGCATGGATAAGATGCTCAAACAACACCCCACGCTTATCGCTTGCAATCATGCGGTCGGCAAGGCCTAAGTGGTGGGCATCAAGCGCGTTGATTTGGCTGCCGGTAATCGCTAAGAAACGTCCGGTGCCGTTAGGTAAACGGTTCAAAAACCAGCTGGCGCCGACATCCGGATAAAGGCCGATGGTGACTTCCGGCATCGCTAAGCGTGAGGTTTCGGTCACGATGCGATGGCTGCTGCCACTGAGCAGGCCCATGCCACCGCCCATCACAATGCCGTTGCCCCAACAAATCACCGGCTTGGAGTAGGTGTGCAAACGGTAATCCAGCCGATATTCACGCTCAAAAAACTGTTGGGGGAAATCCGGGTCGCCTTCGCCAATAATCGCTTTGTAGAGATTGACGACGTCACCGCCAGCACAAAATGCCTTCTCCCCGGCGCTATCGAGCAAAATCGCGACAATTTTATCGTCCTGCTCCCAGCTTTCGAGCCGGGGCAGAATTTCGTCGATCATCTCAAGCGTTAGCGCATTGAGCGAACGCTCGGCGTTGAGCTTGATCTCAGCAATGGCGTGACCGTCTTGGGTCGGGTGTTCGGTAAAAATCACACTACTCATTCGGCGCTCCTTATGGGTTACGGGCTACCTGAGCTTATAGCTCGGTAGCACTATCCGCCAAGACGCGGCGAGAAATGATTAAGCGCATGATTTCATTTGTCCCTTCAAGAATGCGGTGGACGCGCGTATCGCGGACAAAGCGCTCCATCGGGTATTCCTTGATGTAACCGTTACCGCCGTAAAGCTGCAGCGCCTCGTCGCAGACGTTAAAGCCCACGTCAGTAGCAAAGCGTTTGGCCATGGCGCAGTAAGTCCCGGCATCGGTGTGGCCGGCGTCAAGCTTGGTCGCCGCTAGGCGCACCATCTGCCGCGCTGCGACCAGGTCCGTCACCATATCCGCTAGACGGAACTGTAATGCCTGAAAGTCCGCCAGCCTTTTGCCAAACTGCTTACGTTCCCGCATGTAGTCGCGCGCTTTGTTAATCGCTTGCTGCGCCGTGCCGATGGAGCACGTGGCAATATTGATGCGGCCGCCATCCAAGCCTTTCATGGCAATTTTAAAGCCGTCGCCTTCGTTACCTAGCATGTTGATCGCTGGCACGCGAACATCTTCAAAGGTAATCATGCGTGTCGGTTGGCTGTTCCACCCCATTTTGTCTTCTTTGCGGCCATAACTAATGCCTTCGGCCTTGGCATCTAAGGCAAACGCGGAAACACCGCTGGCGCCTTCACCGCCGGTGCGCGCCATCACCACGAGAAAATCCGTGCTGCCCGCGCCCGAAATAAACATTTTGCTGCCGTTGAGCACAAAGTCTTCACCATCACGCTTGGCCGTGGTTTTTAACGAGGCGGCATCCGAGCCGGCGTTGGGCTCGGTGAGGCAGTAAGACCCTAAGAGTTCGCCGGTGGCGAGTTTTTCGCCCCACTGTTCTACGACTTCCGGCTGGCCGAAGTCCGCCAGCATCCACGTCACCATGTTATGGATGGTGAGATACGCGGTGGTCGAAGTGCAGCCCATGGAAAGCTGCTCAAAAATAATGCTGGCGTCTAAGCGGGATAAGCCTAGCCCACCGACGCTCTCCGGTGCGTACAGCGAGCAAAACCCCAGCTCGCCGGCCTTACGGATCACATCAACAGGGAAGATGGCTTCTTGATCCCACTCGGCCGCGTGGGGTTCTAGCTCATTCTCAGCGAAAGAGCGTGCCATATCGGCAAAGGCGATTTGATCTTCGTTTAGCTCAAAATTCATGAGTATCTCCGCTTCAATCAGCCAGCGGCTGACGGGTTACTGTTATCGTTTTTGGCGTGCTAATTGACGTTTACGTTAACTTATTATTTTGTGCTTCTACAAGCAACGCCTTCGCGTCTACGACCTTTGGCTATCTACCCAAACACAAAAAAGGCGCCGCAATGGCGCCAATACAACGGACAGACTCGTCATTTGGTTTACTTAAAGTTTTTATGATACATACGCGCCAGCTCACCGATGATACCGCTACGGAAGCTCAACACGCAGACCACGAAGATAACCCCCAAGATCACACTCACCCAGTTACCCAAAGGCGACTGCCCTAACACGTGCTGCAAGCTCACAACGATACCGGCCCCGGTAATCGGCCCTAACAAGGTCCCGACACCGCCAAGTAGCGTCATCAAAATCACTTCGCCGGACATATGCCAGTGTGCATCGGTCAGTGAGGCGAGCTGAAACACCACGGTTTTAGTAGAACCGGCAAGCCCTGCTATCGCAGCGGATAGCACAAACGCCACCAGTTTGTAGGCATCGGTGTTATAGCCTAGAGAAACCGCTCGCGGCTCGTTTTCACGAATCGCTTTCATCACCTGCCCGTAAGGCGAATGTACCGTACGCTGAATCACGGCAAAGCCAAGTATAAAAATGGCAAACACAAAATAGTACATCGCGAGGCTATTACTGAGGTTGATGAAGCCAAAAAGCTCACCGCGAGGCACGCCGTGAAGGCCATCTTCACCGCCGGTAAAGGGTGCCTGGATGTAGACAAAGTACACCAGCTGAGCAAGGGCCAAGGTCACCATCGCGAAGTAGATGCCTTGGCGACGAATCGATAGCACCCCAAATACCACCCCAACGGCGGTAGCCACTAATGTCCCGGCAATAATGCCTAGCTCCGGCGTGAGCCCCGGATAGCTTGCCAGCAGGTAGCCGGTAATGTAGCCACCGGTTGCGAGAAACGCCGCATGCCCAAAGGAGAGCAAGCCCGCATAACCCAACAACAGGTTAAACGCGCTGGCAAACAGGGCAAAACACAGCACTTTCATTAAAAATACCGGGTAGGCAACAAACGGTGCCACAAGCCCAACCACCACTAAGGCAAGATAAAACAGGTTGCGGCGTATCTTGGCGCGACGCTGACGTTCTAACACAGCCGATGTTGCAGACAGTGCTTCTGACGGTGTTTGCGAAATAGATTGCGAGTCAGCCATGGTTAAGCCTCCTTACCGAACAGCCCGACAGGGCGTAACAAGAGCACCAGAATCATCACTAAGAAGATCACGGTATTTGAGGCTTCCGGGTAATACACCTTAGTCAGACCTTCGATAACCCCCATGGCCAAGCCGGTAATGATGGCGCCTAAAATTGACCCCATACCGCCGATGACAACCACCGCGAAGACCACAATCAAAAGGCTTGACCCCATGGTGGGGGAAACGGGATAAA
This sequence comes from Halomonas llamarensis, assembly GCF_023555005.1. Lineage (GTDB taxonomy): Bacteria > Pseudomonadota > Gammaproteobacteria > Pseudomonadales > Halomonadaceae > Vreelandella > Vreelandella llamarensis. Next base: position 11,274 of record NZ_JAMJPJ010000002.1, read on the forward strand.
GCGGCGCGGCTAGCACACCGGCAAACGCGGCTAGTGCCACCCCAAAGCCATACGTTAGCGTAATCAAAAGCGGAACATTGACGCCAAACGCTTGCATCAGCTGAGAGTTTTCCGTCCCGGCACGCAAGTAAGCCCCCAGTCGCGTGCGCTCGATCATAAACCAGGTAAACAGACACATGACAAGTGCCGCAACAAGTACCCACGCACGGTAGGTCGGCAAAAACATAAAGCCCAAGTTCAAGCCACCCTGCAGCGCTTCAGGTGTCGGGTAACGCGCACCTGACACGCCAAAGAAATTGACGAGCGTGCCTTCAAAAATCAGCGCCAAACCAAAGGTCAACAGCAGGCCATACAAGTGGTCAAGATGGGCAATGCGGCGCAACAAATAACGCTCAAGCACCATACCGAAAGCCCCGACTACAAGCGGCACCAGAAGCAACGCCAGCCAGTAGTTAATGCCCAGATACTCTAAGCCCAACAGCGCGGCAAATGCCCCGAGCATGTACTGCGCCCCGTGGGCAAAGTTAATGATTTTAAGCAGGCCAAAGATAACCGCTAGGCCCAAGCTGAGCAGTGCATAAAAGGCACCGTTTACCAGGCCCAGGGTTATCTGGCCCATAAACACCGCCAATGGCACGCCAAATATCATCGTCATGATATGACTCTCCTCGCCGTCAAGCAGGAGGCGATGCGGCCAACGGCCCCTACCGCCTCCCTTTACTTATGACTTATGAATGGCTTTCCGGCTTAGTTCTGCACCAGATCACATTGGCTTTCAGATAGCGGACGGTAAGCTTCTTCGGCAGGAATGGTGCTCAGGATTTCGTACAGATCCCATTCACCCGTGGACTCTTCCGGCGTTTTCACCTGAGCCAGGTACATATCGTGGATCATACGACCGTCTTCACGAATCTGGCCGTTGCGGGCGAAGAAATCATTGATCGGCTCTTTTGCCATCTGAGCGCGAACCACTTCAGGATCATCGGTACCCGCCGCGTCAACCGCCTTGAGGTAATGCATGGTGCTGGAGTAGATGCCCGCCTGTACCATGGTCGGGCGTGCGCCGACGCGGTCGAAGTAGCGATCTGACCATTCGCGGGCCTGGTCATCCATGTTCCAGTACCAGCCGGTGGTCAGCAGCAGATTTTGTGTCGCTTCTAGCCCCAGGGCATGTACGTCGTTCAGGAAGATCAACAGACCGGCCAATTGCTGACCAGATTGCGTCAAACCAAACTGACTAGCGGTGGTAATGGCATTGACCGTATCTGAGCCGGCATTCGCAAGCCCCACGATCTTGGCGCCAGAGCCTTGCGCCTGCAGAATATAGGACGAGAAATCATTGGTGGGGAACGGGTGGCGAATCGTGTCCACAATTTCACCGCCGTTTTCTTCTACTACCTTGGTCACGTCACCCTCGAGTGCATGGCCAAACGCGTAGTCGGCGGTCAACATAAACCACGTATCACCGCCCTGCTCGACGACCGCTTTGGCGGTGCCGTTAGCCAGCGGATACGTATCATAGACATAGTGGATGTGGTTCGGCGTGCAGTGCTCGTTGGTGATACTTGAAGCCGCCGACCCCGACACGATGGCGAGACCGTTGTTTTCCTCAACCACTTTGGTGACCGCTATGGATACCGAAGAGGCCACGAGGCCGCCGACCATGTCAACGTTATCGCGGTCGATCCACGCACGCACGGTATTGGCGCCGACATCCGCACTGTTGCGATCATCGGCACTCAACACTTCGATGGGTGAACCGTTGACACTGCCACCGAAATCTTCGATGGCCATCTCCATGGCGTCAAGACCACCGGGACCGGCAAGATCACGATACGTGCCCGACATATCGGCCAGATAGCCAATACGCACTTCCTCATCACTCATCTGTGCCTGCGCTGCGGTAACAGCGAATGTGGACGCTGCGGCAAGTGCGATGCTGGTGGTTAATGTTTTTTTGATAAAAGTCATGCTCGTCTCCTACCCGTATGGGTATTTGTTGTTGTATTGCGACGCACTAAGCTATTTTGCCAAATCGGCTCGCTCTATGCGCTCTTACGAGTTGCGTTCTTACGAGTTACGTTCTTACAAATTCGCTGCATGAGCAGCTTTTTGCTAACAGCGCTAAACCCCCAACATGGAGTTAAGATGTTCGCGCCGAGATGGCAGCTGCGCCGCCGTAATCTCTTCAACGATTTGCCCGTGCTCCATAACGTAATGACGATCAGCTAGCGGTGCAGCAAAACGGAAGTTCTGCTCTACCAATACAATCGTCATGCCGCGCTCTTTAAGCATCATCAGCACCTCGGCGAGCTTTTGCACAATCACCGGTGCCAACCCTTCGGTGATTTCATCCAGCAACAAAATACGTGCGCCGGTGCGCAAAATACGTGCCATGGCCAGCATTTGCTGTTCACCACCGGAGAGACGGGTGCCCTGGCTTTTACGCCGTTCATAGAGGTTAGGAAACATAGCGTAAATTTCATCTAGCGACATTCCGTCGGAGCGCACTGTCGGCGGCAGCAGCAGATTTTCGTGTACATCCAGGCTGGCGAAAATACCGCGCTCTTCTGGGCAATAACCAATGCCTAAACGTGGGATGTGGTGCGGCTTCATGTTGAGCGTTTCGTTGCCATTTACCATGATCGAACCCGTACGACGCCCAACCATATTCATGACCGACTTAAGCGTGGTGCTACGCCCTGAGCCGTTACGGCCAAGCAGCGTCACCAACTCACCGCGCTTCACATCAAAATCCACGCCGTGGAGGATATGCGACTCGCCATAAAACGCGTGCAGATCTTGCACCCGAAGCATTTCCGCGCTTTGCGGACGCGTGGCGTCTAGCTGCTCTGGGGACAACTGTTCGGCGGTATTCATGCTTGCGCTTCCTCTTCTTCGGCGGCGTCGCTACCCATGTAGGCTTCGCGCACTAAAGGATTGCGCGAGACACTGTCGTAATCACCTTCTGCCAGGACAGAGCCGCGCGCTAGCACGGTAATGCGATCACACAAGCGGCTAACCACACTTAGGTTATGCTCCACCATGAGCACCGTGCGGCCTTTAGAGACACGCTTAATCAATTCCACAATGCGATCCACATCTTCCGCCCCCATACCCTGAGTTGGCTCGTCGAGAAGCATCATGGTCGGGTCCAGCGCCAGCGTCGTCGCCACTTCTAGCGCCCGCTTGCGTCCATAAGGCATCTCGACTGTTAGAGTATCGGCGTACTCACGCAGCCCGACTTCTTCCAATAGCTCTAGCGCGCGGTCATTGAGGTGCTCAAGGGATTTTTCCGATTTCCAAAAATGAAACGACGTGCCTAATTCACGCTGCAGTGCGACGCGTACGTTTTCGAGCGCCGTCATGTGGGCAAACACTGCCGAGATCTGAAAGGAGCGTACCAGTCCCATCCGTGCGATCTCATTGGATTTCATGCTGGTGATGGGTTGGCCACGATAAAGAATTTCACCACGTGTCGGCGGCAAAAATTTAGTGAGCAGATTGAACACTGTCGTCTTACCGGCACCGTTAGGGCCGATAAGGGCATGGATATGCCCCTCCTGAACCTTAAGGTTGACGTCATCTACCGCGGTGAAACCACGGAATTCTTTTGTCAGCCCTCGAGTTTCAAGAACAAAGGTTCCATGAGCGTCTGTCTCACGAGCTTCGTCTGCACTCATAAAGTAACAAGCCTCTTTGTTGTTATTGTGCTGACTTTTCACCGACTGAGAGATACTCGCATGTCGGCGCTCAACCCTTACCTGAACGTAAGGTGCAGATGCAAACTAGCAACGCTTGAGGGGGTGTGACAATTAGAACTTTGGTCTACTTAAAGGTATACATACTTCGAATAAGCAAACAAATTTATTATTAATCAATAGTTTAAATATTTTCAACGCAAATCAACACTGCACCACCAGCACTTTACGTTAACGTGAACTTGTTTTAGCCTCACTGACAATGTTCCATAGGGGCATCTCCCTTATTGCGAGAAACATTCTTATGAGCAAAACCTACTCTATTAGCGAACTGGCCAACGAGTTTGACGTTACCACTCGCAGCATTCGCTTCTATGAAGACCAAGAGCTTCTTCACCCCTCTCGGCGAGGACAAACACGCGTCTACAGCAGCAAAGACCGCGTGCGCCTTAAGCTGATACTGCGCGGCAAGCGGCTTGGTTTCTCGCTAGCGGAAATTCGCGAGCTGTTTGAACTGTGGGACGAGACCCGCAGCGGCAGTGAAAAACAGCTTCACCTCATGCTGAGCAAAGTCAGTGAACGCCGCGCTGCCCTCGAGCAGCAAATGAAAGACATCACCATGGTACAGCTAGAATTAGAAAGTGCTGAAATCCGCTGTCGTCAAGCACTCGAGGAGCTTCACCAAAAACCAGACGAAGAAGGACGCTCAGCGGACAACACCACATCAGCCGACACGAAGCGCTCCTCTAGCTCCGCCACTATGCACTAACTCGCTTATCAACCAACAACCTTTGCAAAGGTGATTGACCATGTTTACCCACTATTCAGAACTCAACTACGGCCTGGACGACGAACTCAACATGCTGCGTGAGCAGGTCAACGCCTTTGCTCGCGACGAGATCGCCCCGCGCGCCGCTGAAATCGACGAAAAAAACGAATTCCCCAATGACCTGTGGCAGAAATTTGGCGACATGGGACTTTTAGGCATTACCGTTTCAGAAGAAGATGGCGGTAGCGGCATGGGGTATCTCGCCCACTGCATCGCCATGGAAGAAATCTCGCGAGCCAGCGCGTCTGTCGCGCTGTCTTACGGCGCGCACTCCAACCTCTGCGTTAATCAGCTGAAGATCAACGCGAGCCCTGAGCAGAAGAGCAAATACCTGCCCAAGTTGATTAGCGGCGAGCACGTCGGTGCGTTGGCGATGTCGGAACCGGGCGCTGGGTCGGACGTTGTTTCCATGCAGCTGCGAGCGCGTAAAGAAGGCGAAAAGTACATCCTCAACGGCAACAAAATGTGGATTACCAATGGCCCGGATGCCGATGTGCTAGTGGTCTACGCCAAAACCGACCCGGACGCTGGCTCAAAAGGCATCACCGCGTTCATCATTGAAAAAGGCATGCCAGGCTTCTCCACCGCACAAAAGCTCGACAAGCTGGGCATGCGCGGCTCCAACACGTGTGAGCTGGTGTTCCAGGATTGCGAAGTTCCTGCGGAAAACATTCTTGGCGATGAAGGCAAAGGTGTACGCGTGTTAATGGGCGGCTTGGATTACGAGCGCACCGTGCTAGCGGCAGGCCCCATTGGCATTATGCAGGCCGCCATGGACGTGGTGGTGCCCTACATTCATGAACGCAAGCAGTTCAACCAGTCGATCGGCGAATTCCAGCTGGTGCAGGGCAAAATCGCCGATATGTACACCACCATGAACGCTTGCCGCGCCTATCTCTACGCGGTGGCTGGCGCCTGTGACCGCGGCCAGACCTCGCGCAAAGACGCCGCTGGCGTCATCCTCTACTGCGCCGAAAAAGCCACCCAGGTGGCGCTAGATGCCATTCAGCTGCTCGGCGGCAACGGCTACATCAACGAGTATCCCACCGGGCGCTTACTGCGCGACGCCAAGCTTTACGAAATCGGCGCCGGCACCAGCGAGATTCGCCGCATGCTGATTGGCCGCGAACTCTTCAACGAGTCCAAGTAAGGGTGTCACGATGAGTACGCTAACCACACAAGTAAATCCGAGAAGCGACGTTTTTCAGGCCAACGAAGACGCGATGCGTGCCGAGGTGATGAAACTTCGCGAACTCACCGCCGCCATCAGCCAGGGTGGTGGTGAGAAAGCGCGCGCCCGTCACGAGTCGCGTGGAAAACTGTTCGTTCGCGACCGTATCGACCACTTAATCGACGAAGGCTCGCCGTTTCTGGAGTTTTCCGCTCTAGCCGCTCACAACGTCTACGAGTCTGACGTGCCTGCCGCCGGCGTGGTGACGGGCATTGGCCGCGTGAGTGGCGTGGAGTGCGTGATTGTCGCCAACGATGCCACGGTCAAAGGCGGCACCTATTTCCCGATGACGGTGAAAAAGCACATCCGCGCTCAGGACATCGCCCGTAAGCACCGTCTGCCGTGCATTTACTTGGTTGATTCTGGCGGCGCCTTTTTGCCCCGCCAGGATGAAGTTTTCCCCGACCGCGACCACTTCGGGCGCATCTTTTACAACCAAGCGACCATGTCCGCTGAAGGTATTCCGCAGATTGCCGTGGTAATGGGCTCCTGTACCGCTGGCGGCGCCTACGTGCCCGCCATGGCAGACGAATCGATCATCGTAAAAGAGCAGGGTACGATTTTCCTCGGCGGCCCGCCCTTGGTGAAAGCCGCGACCGGCGAGTCCATCAGCGCGGAAGACCTTGGTGGCGCCGATGTTCACGCCAAAAAAAGCGGCGTGGCCGATTACTACGCCGAAAACGACGCCCACGCCCTGCAACTGGCTCGCGCTTGCATCTCACGCCTGAATTGGCAAAAGCGCGGCGAGCTCAACATGCAGCCGCCCAAGCCGCCCAAGCTCGACCCCAGCGAGCTTTATGGCATTGTCGGTACCGACTTAAAAAAACCTTATGACGTGCGCGAGGTCATCGCCCGCACGGTCGATAACTCCGACTTTGACGAGTTCAAACGCTACTACGGCGACACGCTGGTGACCGGCTTTGCTCATATCCACGGCTACCCCGTGGGCATCGTCGCCAATAACGGCGTGCTGTTTTCCGAATCCGCCGTCAAAGGCGCGCACTTTATTGAGCTCTGCGCTCAGCGCAAAATCCCGCTGATCTTTTTGCAAAACATCACCGGCTTTATGGTCGGCTCCAAGTACGAGCACGAGGGCATCGCCAAGCACGGCGCCAAACTGGTCACCGCGGTGGCCTGCGCCAAGGTACCCAAGTTCACCGTGCTGATCGGCGGCAGCTTTGGCGCTGGCAACTACGGTATGTGCGGCCGTGCCTATGACCCAAACCTATTGTTCATGTGGCCCAACGCGCGTATTTCCGTGATGGGCGGCGAACAGGCAGCGGGCGTGCTCGCTCAGGTCAAACGCGAGCAGATTGAGCGCGATGGCCGCGAATGGAGCCAAGCGGAAGAAGAAGCCTTCAAACAGCCAACGCGCGAGCAGTATGAGCACCAGGGCCACCCTTACTACGCCAGCGCGCGACTGTGGGATGACGGTGTGATCGACCCGGCCCAAACCCGCGACGTATTGGGGCTTTCGCTTGCCGCCGCGATGAATGCCGAAATCGAAGAGACACGCTTCGGCGTGTTCCGGATGTAAGGAGCAACCCATGGCTTTCTCATTTCTTGGCATCGATGCCAACGGCGTTGCCTGGCTGACGCTCAACCGCCCGGACGTTCACAACGCCTTCGACGATCATTTGATTGCTGAGCTCAACGCCCACCTCGATGAGCTGCACACCTTGGCACAGCAAGGCGAGGTGCGCGCGGTGGTGCTGGGTTCGGAAGGCAAAAGCTTTTCGGCGGGCGCGGACCTTAACTGGATGAAGCGCATGGTCGATTATGACCTCGACGACAACCTCGCCGATTCGCGCAAGCTAGCAAAACTCATGCACGGGCTCGACAGCCTGCCCTGCCCCAGCGTCTGCCGCGTCCAGGGCGCGGCCTTTGGTGGCGCGGTAGGCCTGGCGGCGTGTTGCGATGTCGTGGTCGCCTCCGAGAAGGCCAAGTTTTGCCTCTCAGAGGTCAAGATCGGCTTATCCCCTGCCGTTATCAGCCCTTATGTGCAGCGCGCCCTTGGCGAGCGCCAAATGCGCCGTTACGCGCTGACCGCCGAGGTAATGGACGCCCCCACCGCCTTGGCGCTTGGCCTCGCGCATCAGGTCGTCGCCGCGGAAGAGCTCGACGCAGCGGTCGATGCGATGCTGACCACGTTACTGGGAGGTTCGCCGCAGGCCCAGCGCGCTACCAAGGCACTGCTAGCCAGTGTCGCCAAAGCACCCGACGCTGAGGCCACCCGCGAACACACCTGCCAGGTGATTGCGCGCCTACGGGTAAGCGACGAGGGCCAAGAGGGCTTGTCCAGCTTCTTCGACAAACGCCGCCCGGCCTGGGTTGAACACCATAACAACGCCACGGAGCCCCGTTCATGACCACTAAAATGAACAAGTTCGACACCCTTCTGATTGCCAACCGTGGCGAAATCGCCTGCCGCGTCATGCGCACCGCTCGCCGCATGGGGCTGAAAACCGTCGCGGTCTATTCAGACGCCGATGCCAACGCCCGCCACGTCCGCGAAGCCGATGAAGCCGTGCGTTTGGGTCCTGCCTCGGCGCGCGAGAGCTACTTGAATGTCGACGCCGTGATTGAAGCGGCTAAGCGGACCGGTAGCGGCGCGATTCATCCCGGTTACGGCTTTCTTTCCGAAAATGGCGCTTTCGTCAACGCCCTCGATGCAGCGGGCATTACCTTTGTCGGCCCGCCCGCCTCAGCCATTGCCGCAATGGGCGACAAATCCGCCGCCAAAGAGCGAATGCACAATGCCGGTGTACCGCTGGTGCCGGGCTACCACGGCGACGATCAAGATGACGGCTTGCTGCGCGCCGAAGCCGATAAAATCGGCTACCCGGTGATGCTCAAAGCCAGCGCCGGCGGCGGCGGTAAAGGCATGCGCGTGGTCGAATCCACCGAGGCCTTCCAGGCCGCGCTCGATGGCTGCCGCCGCGAGTCCAAGGCGGCCTTTGGCGATGACCGGATGTTGATCGAAAAGTACCTCGTTCAGCCGCGCCACGTCGAAGTGCAAGTTTTCTGCGACTCTCACGGCAACGGCGTTTATCTCTTTGAGCGCGACTGCTCGGTACAGCGTCGCCACCAGAAAGTCCTCGAAGAAGCGCCCGCCCCGGGCATGACGCCTGAACTTCGCCGAGAAATGGGCGAAGCAGCCGTTCGCGCCGCCCAGGAGATCCACTACGTCGGCGCGGGCACGGTTGAGTTTTTGCTCGACGTCGATGGCTCGTTCTTCTTTATGGAGATGAATACCCGCCTGCAGGTCGAGCACCCGGTCACCGAAATGATCACCGGGCAAGACTTGGTCGAGTGGCAGCTGCGCGTCGCCATGGGCGAGCCGCTTCCGCTGAACCAGGAAGCCCTCACCATCACCGGCCACAGTTTTGAGGCGCGCCTTTACGCCGAAGACCCCGAGCAGGACTTCCTGCCCGCTACCGGCACGCTTGAACGCTTCGCGCTGGATTTGGCTGGCGCTGGGTTAGCGCCCGACCAAGTGCGTTTGGATAGCGGCGTGGAAAGCGGCGATGTGGTTTCCATGCACTACGACCCCATGCTCGCCAAGCTAATTGTTCATGGCGCCGACCGCGATGCGGCCCTCGCCACCCTCAACCGCGCGCTGGCGGCGCTTGACGTGCAGGGTGTGGTGACCAACCGTGCGTTCTTACAGCGCCTGGCAACGCACCCTGGCTTCAAGCATCTTGAACTCGACACCCGTTTTATTGAGCGCAACGAAGCGACCCTTTTTGCGCCCAAAGCATACCGCCTGGAAGAGTACGCCAGTGCGGCGCTAATCGGCCTGGGTCAGCTCGCCCGCGAGTGTGAAAGCGACTCCCCTTGGGACCGTCACGACGGTTTCCGCTTGAACGCCCCGCACACCATTCGCATCGCCCTTTGTGACCCGGCGCGCGTTCAGGATATCGATAGCGCTGCCGTGGTGGTCGTGGAAGGCACCCGCGAGAGCGACGCTGCCCCGTGGAACTTAACGCTTCACGGCGGCAACGTCGATGGGGCGACTCTCACGGCACGGCTTCAGCAGCTCGATGGCGACGCAGTCGCTGTCACGCTCAACGGCCATCGTCGCCGCCTGCAGGCACGCCGCGACGGTCATGTGGTGGTGCTGTCTGACCCGGCGGGCGAAACGCGGCTATTCTGGAGACGCATCGATGCCATCGACCACGGCCACCACGAAGCGGAATCGACGCTCACCGCGCCCATGCACGGCACCGTGGTAACGCTTCTGGTCACACCGGAACAGCGCGTCGAAAAAGGCATGCCACTGATGGTGATGGAAGCGATGAAGATGGAGCACACCATGACCGCGCCGGCGGATGGCTTTGTTGAGACGTTCCACTTCGCCGCTGGCGATACCGTTGGCCAGGGTGATGTGCTCTTGGACTTCGCCGCAGACGCGTCAGGAGATCAACCATGACACTGCCCTCTTCCGTCCGGCTTTTTGAGATGTCACCGCGTGACGGGTTGCAAAACGAGCCCGGCGCGCCGGTGCCCACCGCAACCAAAATCGAGCTGATTGAGCGCCTGGCAAAAGCCGGTATGTCCCACATCGAAGCAGCGAGTTTTGTCTCGCCCAAGTGGGTGCCGCAAATGGGTGATGCTGGTGACGTTATGACCGGCATCAGCCGACGCCCTGGCGTGGTGTACTCCACGCTCACCCCCAACCTAAAGGGCCTGGAAAACGCCCTAGCGGCCAAGGCGGATGAGGTTGCGGTATTTGGTGCGGCCTCGGAGGCATTTTCGCAAAAAAACATTAACTGCTCAGTAAGTGAATCACTTGAGCGATTTGACCCCGTGCTCGCGCGCGCCCGCGACACCGGTTTACGTGTGCGAGGCTACGTCTCCTGCGTGCTCGGCTGCCCCTATGAAGGCGAGATTGCCCCGACCAAGGTCGCAGACGTGGCTAAAGCGCTATATGACATGGGCTGCTATGAAATCTCTCTGGGCGATACCATCGGCGTAGGGACGCCACTGGCCGCCAAGCGCATGATAGACGCCGTAAGTCGCGAGGTACCCATGGAATGCTTAGCGGCGCATTTTCACGATACCTATGGGCAGGCGCTGGCCAATCTCTACGCCGTACTGGAAGAGGGGGTAAGCGTGATTGACGCCTCGACCGCAGGCCTTGGCGGCTGCCCTTACGCCAAAGGCGCCTCGGGCAACGTCGCCACCGAAGACGTGCTTTACCTGCTAAAAGGCTTAGGCATTGAGACGGGTATCGACTTACAAGCCGTGATTGATACTGGCTACTGGATTACCGCCGAACTTGGCCGCACGCCGAGTTCCAAGGTCGCGTTAGCCATGGGCTGCCGCCAATAGGCAGCGCTCAAGCAAGATATTGCAATCATAATAAAAATACGACGTGACGAACGTTACGCGGACAACAGCCGCTTTCAAAGACAGCATTACGAAGACAACAATACGTTGGAGAGACACTCATGGTTTCACAACCACACGCGCCCATTCTACCCAGCTACACCAGCAGTACGGCGGATAAACCGCTGCTGGGTATGACCATCGGCGATAAGTTCGACGAGATTGTCGCCCAATACCCGGATAACGACGCGCTGATCGTACTGCACCAGGACATCCACTGGACCTATAAGCAGCTGCAGGAAGAAGTCAATCGCGTGGCGCGTGGCCTCCTCGCGCTGGGCGTGCAGGCCGGTGATCGCGTCGCCATATGGGCGCCCAACTGCAGCGAGTGGACGCTGACCCAGTTCGCCACCGCCAAGATCGGCGCCATTTTGGTTAACATCAACCCGGCTTACCGTACCCATGAGCTTGAGTACGCGCTGAACCAATCCGGCGCGCGCTTTCTCATTACTGCCGACAGCTTCAAGTCGTCAGACTACCGCGGCATGCTGGTTGAGCTCGCCCCGGAGCTAAAAGCCAGCGCCGAAGGCAAGCTGAAATCGCAAAAGCTGCCGGAGCTTGAGGGTGTCATCAACTTAAGCAGCGAGAAGTACGACGGCATGTGGCGCTGGCAGGACCTGCTTGATCACGCCAATCAGATTAGCCAAACTGACGTGGACGACCTGCAGGCCACCCTGCAGTTCGATGACCCAATCAATATTCAGTACACCTCAGGCACCACGGGCTTCCCGAAAGGCGCGACACTTTCGCACCACAACATTCTCAACAACGGTTTTTTTGTCGCTGAAAGCATGGGCTTTACCAGCGAAGACCGCTTGGTCATTCCCGTGCCTCTCTACCACTGCTTTGGCATGGTGATGGGCAACCTTGGCTGTGTGACCCATGGTGCGGCAATGATTTACCCCGGCGAGGGCTTCGACCCTGAATCGGTGCTAAAAGCCGTTCACTCCCAGCGTGCCACCGCCCTTTATGGCGTGCCGACGATGTTTATCGCCGAGCTTGATCATCCGGATTTCTCAAGCTTCGATCTTTCTAGCTTGCGCACCGGCATCATGGCCGGCTCCATTTGCCCGGCAGAGGTCATGAAGCAGGTCATCGATAAGATGAATATGAAAGGCGTGCAGATTGCCTACGGCATGACCGAGACTAGCCCGGTATCAACCCAGACCGGCGCTGATGACAGCATCGATAAACGCGTGTCTACCGTGGGGCGCACGCAACCTCACTTGGAAAGTAAAATTGTCGACCCGGGCAGTGGCGGTATTCTCCCGCGCGGCGAAATTGGCGAGCTCTGCACTCGCGGCTATAGCGTGATGCTCAAGTACTGGAGCAACGAAAAGGCGACCGAAGAAGCCATCGATGAAGCAGGCTGGATGCACACCGGCGATTTGGCCACCATGGACGACGAGGGTTACGTGCAAATCGTTGGCCGCATCAAAGACATGGTGATTCGCGGCGGCGAAAACGTCTATCCCAAAGAGATCGAGGAATTCCTTTACACCCATCCCGGCGTTTCCGAAGTCCAAGTCACCGGTGTACCTGACAAAAAATACGGTGAAGAGTTGATTGCCTGGGTCAAGCTGAACGGCAAACAAGACGTAACCGACGAAGAGCTGCGCGAGTTCTGCAAAGGCAAGATTACCCACTTCAAGATTCCGCGCTACTTCAAGTTTGTCGATGAATTCCCGATGACGGTGACCGGCAAAATTCAGAAGTTCAAAATGCGCGAAATCTCTATCGAAGAGCTAGGGCTGGAAAAGTGACAACGCTGGCACATCACTACCAGCAACACCTAAGCGTGGAGGAGGTGCTCGACCGGGTGGCCGAGCACTTCCCTTCTGGCCCCACATGTTTTGAACTTGCCCCGCTTGACCAACTGCATATTGGCGGGGTTAAGGCGTCTGCTCGGCTGATCGGCCTGCTCAACGCCGAAACACACCCGCGCGTGCTGGATATCGGCGCCGGTGCTGGCGGGCTAATGCGCCAAGCAGCCGAGTTAGGGTTTGTGCTGGTGGGCCTGGATATTACTCACGGTTTCAATCGCTTAAACCAAGGGCTCTCTGAGCTTTCTGGGTTAGAACAGCGGGCTCAGTGCGTGACCGGCGATGCCGCCCACCTGCCTTTTGCGACTGCCAGCATGGACGCGGTGCTATTTCAACACAGCTTTCTCAATATGCCCGACGGCCCGGCGGTACTGAGTGAATGCCGTCGCGTATTGCGGCCTGACGGAAAGCTCGTCATGCATGAAGTTGTTAGCGGTCCCAACGCGCTCGCGATGCGCTACCCCGTGCCCTGGGCCTCAGATGCCGCTCACTCACACTTGGAAAGCGCAGACTCACTCAAGGCACAGCTGCACAAGGCAGGGTTTTACCTGAATCACTTTAGCGATTGGAGCAAAGACGCGCTTGTCTGGCGAAAGCGCCAGCGCAAGAAAGAGACGCAAACCCAACACCGAGCACTGCTCTCTCCGCAACTGGTATTTGGCGAGCGTTTTCTCACCATGGGGAAAAGCCTGGTCGCCAACTTGGCGGACGAGGCAATTAAGGTGGTCGAAATCGAAGCGAGTTGCTAGGCTGAAATTCTGATGATCAAAGAAAGCGTCCTAATTTATGGGATTATCGCCGTGCGTCACCCGGTACGCACTTGGAGCCATCAACGTGAAACGCATCGCTACCAGCCTATTTTGTTGTCTCTTGCCCTTAAGTGCGAGCCATGCAAACGATGATAGCTATTATGACAGATACTATGACAGCTACCCTACGTCGCCACTAGCGTACACCGCCCCCGACAGCGAGCTGCTTCAATTGGACAACGGCGTCATTCTCGAAGGCAGTGACCTCAGTGGGTTAGATGCTTATTCGTCGGGGTTTCGCGTCACCGCAGGTTTTACGCCTTGGTACTTACCCCAGATTGATATCGGTGCCGAAATTGCCTATCGCGAAAGCGACGAAGTGCCTATTGCATCGGGCGTCAATTCTATGCTTATGAATACCATGAGCCTAGGCGGTGCCTTAGTTGCAGGCATGCGCATGGGTACCTTCAGCATTTATGCGAAATCAGGCTTAACGGAGTGGCGTGGTGAAACCTACTCCCCGCAAGGCGTCGATGACAGCGGCACGTCAATGCTCCATGGGCTTGGCGCCAGCGTTCGGGTAAATCGCCTGATCAGCCGACTAGAGTATGAGCGCATTGACGCACCAACGCTTAATCACTTAAGCCAGCTAAGTGCTTCCCTGCACCTGCCTTTTTAAATTAAGCGTTAACTGCAACGTTATCCCGTATTACGCAGTCCCGCGGCAATCCCTGCCATGGTCACCATTAGCGCGCGGGAAAGATCAGCACTAATCGCCCCATCGGCATCGCGATTACGCTGCAAAAGCTCCGCCTGTAACCCATGCAGTGGGTCGATATAGGGGTTGCGTACGTCAATCGCCTGGCGAATCAGCGGGGTGTTCTCCAAAAGCGCTTCCTGCTGCAGCACTTCTAACACGGCCGCTTCCAGACTCTCGAAACGTTCGCGTAGCTTCTTACCCAGCGCTTTAAGTGTCGGCTCGTCCACCAAGCGGTGCTCGTAGTAAGCGGCAATGCCCACATCCGCTTTGGCCAACAGCATCTCCAACATATCCAAATACGTGCCGAAGAAAGGCCACTGGTTGCGCATCTCTTGCAGCACTTCGCGCCCGCCGGGCTGCTCCAACCGCCGCGAGAACGCCTCTCCACTGCCCAACCATGCGGGCAGCATAAGACGAATCTGCGTCCAGGCAAAAATCCAGGGGATAGCCCTCAAGGTTTCCACCCCGCCATCTTGGCGGCGCTTAGTTGGCCGCGAGCCCAGCGGTAACCTACCCAGCACGCCTTCCGGCGTCACCGAGCGAAAATAAGGCACAAAATCGGGATCTTCACGTACTACCTTGACGTAGGCAGCATGGGCGATGTCCGCAAGCTGATCCATTTCTTGACGCCAGTGCGGCTCGGGCGCCGGCGGTGGCAACAGTGTCGCTTCGAGCACCGCACAGGCGTAAATCTCCATCGAGCGCAGCGCAATATCGGGCTGGCCAAACTTAAAGCGGATCATCTCACCTTGCTCGGTTACCCGCAGGCTGCCATTTACCGAGCCTGGTGGCTGAGAAAGTATCGCGGCATGTGCTGGGCCGCCACCGCGCCCGACCGTACCGCCGCGGCCGTGAAAGAGCGTTAAATCCACGCCATGCTGTTCACAGACGTCCACCAGCGCCTCTTGGGCGCGATACTGCGCCCAAGCCGCAGCAAGTTGCCCGGCGTCTTTGGCTGAGTCCGAATAGCCAATCATCACTTCCTGGCGATCACTAATGAGCGCTCGATAGCCGGGTAGCGACAACAATTGATCAATCACACCGCTGGCGTGATCAAGATCATTGAGTGTTTCAAATAGCGGGGCAATAGGCAGAGCAACCTTTCCGCCGACCTCTTTCATCAACAGGGCAACAGTAAGCACATCAGAGGGCTCTGCCGCCATGGAAATAATGTAGGTACCGAGCGATTCGCACTGCTCCTGAGCCACCACCTTGAACGTATCCAACACCTCACGAGACTCAGCGGAACACTCCCAGTGGCGCGGTATCAACGGCCGTTGAGAATCAAGCTCGTCGAGCAAAAAGCGTTGACGCTGCGTTTCATCCCACTGCTGGTAGTGCCCAAGCCCCAATGCCTCGGTGAGCTCTTCCATCACCTGCGCATGGCGGCTCGCCTCTTGACGTAAATCAAGCTTAGTGAGGGTGACGCCAAACACCGCGACTCGGCGCAAGGTATCCAGTAACGCGCCGTTGGCGATAGTGTCGAGCCCGACATCGCACAGCGAACGGTAGCATGCTAAAAGCGGCGCGTAGAGTTGATCACGGGTTTCGATAATCGGGCCACCTTCAAAGCTGCGCCCATCGAGTCGGGCCTTGGCCCAATCGCGGGTGGCCTCAACGCGGGCAAGCAGCCGCTTTAATAGCTCCCGGTAAGGCTCGGGCACGTCACCCACTTCCGCTTTGAGTGCGCTATTGGCCTTCCACATTGAGAGCTCTGTTTTAAGCTGCTCCAAGTCACGTAGATAAAGATCCGCCGCCATCCAGCGGCCTAATAGCAACACTTCACTGGTGACTTTAGCGGTGACGTTGGGGTTGCCGTCACGATCACCGCCCATCCATGAAGCATAGCGAATCGGTGCGGCATCCAGCGGCAAGCGCTCGCCAGCGGTTTCCACCAGCAGGTTATCCAGGTCACGATGGAAATCGGGCACTGCTTGCCATAGCGAGTTTTCAATGACGGCAAAGCCCCATTTGGCTTCGTCCACCGGCGTAGGTCGCTCGTGACGTATTTCGTCGGTGTGCCATGCCTGGCTAATCAACTCTTCCAAACGCCCTTGAGCGCGAGTGCCGCGCTCGGGGTAATCCTCGGCGTTTTCGATAGCCGTCAAACAATCATCGATGGCGTCATATTTTTGAATCAGCGTGCGGCGAATGACTTCGGTCGGGTGTGCGGTAAGCACTAATTCCACGCGCATAGTGGCGAGTGTTTCCACCAGTTTGCGCGGCGAATTACCGGCCTGTTTGGCGCGAGAAAGCAAATCCCCCAACGCCGGCTGAGTGCCGGGCTTGTAATCCTCTACGTGGTGAAAGCGGGCGCGGTAGTGCTGCTCGGCAATGTTGGCCAAGTTCAAAAACTGATTGAATGCACGGGTAACGGGCAAGAGATCATGCTCGGGTAACTCGCGTAAATATTCGATCAACTCGCGTTGGCGCAGCGAATCTCCCTGGCGCCCCTGTTTGGCGTGAGCGCGGATCGCTTCGATTTTATCCACGAAGGGCTGGCCCAAATCATCGGCGATGGTTCGGCCTAAGCTATCACCGAGAATACGCACATTATCGCGCAGCGATTCATGTAAATCATGGCTCATGCTGTGGCCTCCTTGCAGGGGTCGCCTACTTTAAAAACAGTCTGTTAAAAATTAAACGTCGTTGTATTCTTTAACTTTAGCCGCTTGCCAATGGGTTTCCATCTCATCAAGCGACGCCTCCGTCAGTGTACGACCGTCCGCTGCCAGTGCCCGCTCGACATGGTGAAAGCGGCGCTCAAACTTACTATTGGTGACACGCAAGCACTGCTCGGGGTCGGCGTTTAGCGTGCGGGCTAAATGGGTCACGGCAAACAACACATCGCCCACTTCGTCTTGCGCTTGACGCGGGTCACCGGCCTCAAGTGCCGCTTCTACTTCGTCGATCTCTTCGCGAATTTTGGCCAGCACATCGCGCGCATCCGGCCAATCAAACCCGACACGCGCGGCGCGTTTCGAGAGTTTGGCCGCGCGCGAAAGCGCCGGCAGTGTGCGCGGCACGTCATCTAATACGGAAGCCGGATTGGCCGTTCGCGCGTCACGCTCTTCGGCTTTTAGCGCTTCCCAACGGTGCTTGACTTGCTGAGTCTGAACTTCATCCGCACGAATGCCGGGCGGGCGCCGCGACGCCAACGTTCCTTCGGGAAAAACATGCGGATGACGGCGCAGCATTTTTTCCACCAGCGTATCGACAATATCGGTAAAGTCAAAACGCTGCTCCTCAGCGCCGAACTGCGCGTAATAAACCACCTGAAAGAGTAAGTCTCCCAGCTCGCCGGGAAGCTCATCAAAGGCACGTCGCTCAATGACATCGGCGACTTCATACGCCTCTTCTAGCGTATGCGGGACGATGCTGTCCCAGTCCTGCTTGATGTCCCACGGGCACCCCTGATCAACGTCGCGCAGGACCTGCATCAGCGTGAGCAGATCCTCTAGCCGGTAACGCATTATGCACCTCCTATACGAGCACTTTTTTCCGGGTCGGCATTGCGTAGCCGACGCACTTCGGTGACGTTGGGTAGCTGCTGAATACGCGAAAATAGCCGTCCAAGGGCTTCCAATCCGTCGACTTCTAGCGTGATGCGCAGGCGGGCAATACCTTCGTCGGTATCGGTGAGCGTGTTGACGGCCAGCACATTGACTTTCTCATTGCCCAGCAATCCCGTGACATCGCGCAAGAGTCCCGAACGGTCCCAAGCTTGAATTTCGATGGTCACCGGGTAGCGGGTTTGTGCCCGCTCGCCCCACTCGACCTCGATAATGCGTTGCGGCTCATCGCCACGCAATTGCAAAATATTGGGGCAGTCTTCCCGGTGCACCGTTACCCCTCGCCCTTGGGTGATAAACCCGACGATGGGCTCGCCGGGGACCGGGCGGCAGCAGTTGGCCATGCTGGTTTTTAAGTTGCCTACACCTAGCACGGTAATATCGCTTTGAGTCGCTTTGCTCGATTGGCGTTTTGGCTTGGCCAGTAAGCGGTCGAGTTGCTCCTGGTCGTCGGTTTCACCAAACAGATGCTGCGCTTGGTTCAATACCTGACCGATGCGCAAATCTCCAGCGCCAAGCGCGGCGTACATGTCCTCGGCACTAATATAATTGACCGCCGCCGCCAGGCGTTTCCGGTCTAGCCCCTCGACATCCAGGCGCTTCATCTCACGTTCAAAAAGTGCCTGCCCCTCTTCGACATTTTGATCGCGCGCTTGGTGTTTAAACCAGGCTTGAATCTTGGCCCGCGCGCGAGACGTGCGCACATAGCCGAGGCTAGGGTTGATCCAGTCGCGGCTCGGCCCGCCTTTGCTCGCGGTAAGGATTTCGACCTGCTGCCCGGTTTTAAGCTTGTAGGTCAGTGGCACGATACGGCCGTTGATCTTGGCTCCACGGCAGCGATGGCCAATTTCGGTGTGCACGCGGTAGGCAAAGTCGATAGGCGTGGCGACCCTTGGCAGGTCAATCACGTGTCCATCCGGGGTGAATACGTAGATACGATCCGGCGCCACGTCACTTGAAAGCCCTTCGCGCAGATCACTGAAATCGCCCACTTCGTCTTGCCACTCCAACACCTGTCGCAGCCAGGCAATTTTTTCTTCGTAACTGCGGCTTTTGGCGTTGGTATCATGGCCTTTATAGCGCCAGTGGGCACAAACCCCAAGCTCGGCTTCATCGTGCATGGCAAAGGTGCGAATCTGGATTTCCAGCACTTTATTTTCGGGTCCGATCACCGCCGTGTGCAGCGACTGATAGCCATTACGTTTGGGGTTGGCAATGTAATCATCGAACTCGGTAGGGACGTGATGCCAGCGCGAATGCACAATCCCCAACACGGTATAGCAATCGGTAATTTCCGGTACCAAGACACGAACGGCACGGATATCGTGAACCTGGGAAAAATCGATCTTCTTGCGCTGCATTTTGCGCCAGATAGAGTAAATGTGCTTAGCACGACCGCTCACGTCGTAGTGATGAATGTGCTGTGCCTCCATCAGCTGCTTAAGCGTTTCCACCACATCGTGAATGTAACGGTCGCGATCAAGACGCTTCTCCGCCAAAAGCTTGGCGATGGTTTTGTACTCGTCTTCATGCAGGTAGCGAAAGGACAAATCCTCAAGTTCCCACTTGATCTGACCAATGCCTAACCGGTGTGCTAAAGGCGCATAGATATCAACGACCTCCCGCGCGACCTGCAAGCATTTTTCCAGCGGCGCGTCTTTCACCTGGCGTAAGGCGCAGGTGCGTTCGGCGATTTTAATCAGTGCCACGCGGACATCATCCACCATGTTCACCAGCATTTTGCGCAGGTTTTCCTGCTGGTTATGCTGGCTCATCGCGTGATTCGGCGCATACGGATGACTTATCGCGGCCATTTGTAGCACGCCGTCAATGAGGCCTGCGACTTCAGCACCAAAGCGTTTGGTCACCGCGTCTAAGCTTAGCCGCCCCTCGCGCACGGCGCGGTAGAGCACTGCCGCTTCCAGTGCTGCCTGATCCAACTTGAGTTCGCCGAGAATATCGGCCATTTCCAGGCCCATGCGAAAGCTCGAGCCAGGGGCGAGCCAGGCACGGTGGCTGCGCTCGGCATCATTCTCAAGCGACTGCGCCAGCTCACAGGCTTGCGCCAAGCGTTCAGGGGCACGTAGGCGCACATCCTCTTGTAAACGCGCTAGCCACTGCGGAATATCCACCCAACCGCTCTGGATGAGCGGCTGGTCTTCTCGCACTTTGACCATGATAGTTACTCACCTTTCTCGGGCCGTCTTGTCAAAGACGCACCTCACAAAAATAGCTCAAATGGACGCGACTTATGGCTTAACGGAAAATATATATCAACCACTTACGCCGGTGGCTCCAAAAGCATCAGCGTTTCCATGTGCGCGGTATGCACAAACATATCCGCCGCGACAACGCGAGCAATGCGGTAACCCCCATGCATAAGGTGTGCCGCATCACGTGCTAACGTCGCCGGATCACAGGAAACATACGCAATACGCGGGCGCTGATGGGGCTTGGCGGAAATCTTGGCTAACGCCTGGCAGACGCTCTCTGCGCCGCCGCGAGGCGGGTCGAGAATAACCGCATCGGCTGGTATCTCCTTCAGCAGGGCATTAACGCTCTCTCGTGAATTCAAATCAGCTTGCTGGCCATTTACCGGCAGCTGGTGACGGTGGGCATTGGCGACGAGCCGCGCCACCATCGCGGGGCTGCCTTCCACCGCGTGCACCTTAGCGCCGGCGGCGGCCATCGGCAGGCTGAAGTTACCCATCCCGGCATACAGATCCAGCAGCTGCTGCCCTTTTTGCGGCGCGAGCCACTGTATCACTTGCGCCACCATCTGCTGATTTACATCGGCGTTGACCTGAAGAAAATCACCTGGGGAAAATTCCAGCGTTAATGACTCACACCCAGGCAGCGTCAGTATATCGTTAAGCACCGGCGGCGCACCAACCCAGTGCAATTCAGGTGAACCTGCCTGGCTTTTTGCCCGTTCCGGGTTATCACGGTTGATGCTATCGCGCTCAGCGCTGTCTCGCCCTGAGCGCATTCCTAACGCAACGCCTTGCTCGTTGGCAAACGCGTGCCAGCGATCAGCGTCTTGCGGCTGCTCTTTGAGCTGCCTGACGATGACCACGCAAGTGTCAGGCGTGGCCAACAGTTCTATATGGCCTACGTCGCGGGGCGACTTGAGCGAGCCCAGCACATCGCGCAGCGGGGTGATTAATGCCTGCAATTCGGGCACCAGCACGCAGCAACTCGCGATATCGACCAAACGGTGGCTGCGCTGGGCACGAAACCCCATCAATACGCGACCTTCGCGATCGACGTTCACCCCTAAGCGTGCACGACGGCGGTAGGCGTCGCTGTCGCTTTTAAGCGTATCGAGGCTGCCCTGCCAAGAAATCCCTTGCCGGAAAAGCAACTCACGCACGACTTCGCGCTTGTGCTCCCGCTGTGCAGGCACGCTCATATGCTGTAAATCACACCCGCCGCAGTGGCCAAAATGCGGACACGGAGGCGTTACCCTCTCAGGGGCGGCGGAAAGCCGCTCGCGTATATGCGCCTCGTCGAAACGTTTGCGCGTCATGTGCGTGGCGATTTCGACGCGCTCGCCCGGCAATGCCTGATCGACAAACACTGCCTTGCCCGAGGGCAAATGCCCCACGCCACGGCCATCGTGGGCGAGGCGTTCAATGGTGAGGACTTGGTCGCTGGTGGTTTCCGCGTTAGGCGCCTGTTTAGCACTCTCTTGTCGCGCCAAGCCAGACTTATTGGAGGCGGGACGTGGCGGGCGCCGCTTGCCCAACATGGCCATCTACCCCTCCACTTCTGGGGCAAACAGGCCCGTAGAAAGATAACGATCACCCCGGTCGCAAACGATAAACACAATGGTTGCATTCTCGGTCTGCTCAGCGATACGCAGGGCTCCGGCGAGGCATCCACCAGAGGAAACACCAGCCAAAATCCCCTCTTCGCGCGCTAGACGCCGCATGTGCTCCTCAGCTTCTTCCTGGCTGATATCCAGCGTGACATCTACCCTTGGTGACTCAAAAATAGCCGGAAGATATGCTTCAGGCCAGCGGCGAATGCCCGGAATACTCGCGCCATCCGCGGGTTGCAGGCCGACAATCTGGACGTCGGGATTCTGCTCTTTTAGATAGCGCGACACGCCCATGATGGTGCCTGTCGTGCCCATGGAGCTCACGAAGTGGGTCATCTCGCCACCGGTTTGATGCCAGACTTCCGGGCCAGTCGTGCGGTAGTGCGCAAGGGGGTTATCAGGGTTGGCAAATTGATCCAGCGGTTTGCCTTCCCCGCGAGCAATCATTGCATCGGCAATATCGCGCGCCTCTTCCATGCCGCCTTCTTTACTCGCTGCCACCAGCTTCGCGCCATAAGCCGCCATGGCTTGCTTGCGCTCGGCTGAGGCGTTTTCCGGCATCACTAGCACCATGTTGTAGCCTTTGATCGCCGCCGCCATGGCAAGCGCGATACCGGTATTACCCGAGGTCGCTTCTATCAGCGTATCGCCGGGGGCAATATCGCCGCGCGCTTCGGCTTCGGTGAGCATAGACAGAGCCGGGCGGTCTTTCACCGAACCGGCAGGGTTATTGCCTTCTAGCTTGGCCAACAGCGTATTGTTGCGCCCCGCCGTGATACGCTTTAAGCGTACTAGCGGTGTATTGCCCACCACGTCTTCAAGCGTGAGATAGCGTGTGGAATCGTTCATTATGCGTTCCTTATCATTACCGTTGTGCGGCATTATATCGGCGCAAGCCAAAGCTTTATAGGCAACCTCTTTGAATCACCGGGCGTTTTTCATGTCTTTGAATACTCGACTTCTCTTCGCGTTGATGGGCATTCCACTGTGCGTCTACGCAGCAATGGCCGTTCTTCTCGTGGTGAACAGCGACCAAGCCTCACGCCAAGCGCTCAAAGAGCGCTTGCAAGATAGCAGTGAACTCATCGCCCCAAGCCTTAGCCAAGCCCTATCACAGGCCAATCCTGAGGTGTTGACACAACTCACCCAACGCTTGCTTGAGCAAGATAGCTTACGTGCCGTGGCCCTTTACAACGCTGACGGCGAGCGTTTGATTTCCCTTGGCCATATGACACTCCCCACGCCCGCCACACAAATCCCCAATGAGTTTCAGTTAAATACCGATGCTACCGTTTGGCAACTCCGACAGCCGCTACCTGCCGAAGATAATCCCTCACGTTCCGGCTGGCTTGAGGCTGAGGTGGATACACGCGCGCTAACGCTTGGCCACTATCGCTGGATTGCTACGTTAAGTTTAGTGGGCATGCTGTTGGGCATTGCGCTATTTTTATTAGCCTTTGCTATCAGCCGCTTTGCCACCCGTCCGCTAGAGGAAGCCAACCTCGCCTTATATCGCTTATCTCGCGGAGATTACCACCTCCACCTTGCCTCTGACTCAACACGCGAACATCAACAGCTAGCCGACAACATCCATACGCTGACTCGAACCATGCAGCGCGCTCAACATGAGATGCAAACCCAAATTGAGCATGCCACGAGCGAGTTGCAAGAGTCGATGGAGACCATTGAAGAACAAAATATTGAGCTCGATATGGCTCACCGCAACGCATTACGCGCCAACGCCGTCAAATCGGAATTTTTGGCCAATATGAGCCACGAAATTCGAACCCCGCTTAACGGGATTATTGGCTTTTGCCGCTTGCTTGGTCGTTCCAAACTTGACTCGCGCCAGCAAGAATGGTTGCAGCACGTGCACCGCGCTTGCGACAACCTGGTGATGCTAGTCAATGACGTGTTGGACTTCTCCAAATTGGAAGCGAACCGCTTAACGCTTGAAGAAGCAGACATTGACATGGTCACGCTGGTCGATGAGGCAATAGGACTCCACGCGCCGGAAGCACAACGCAAACAACTGCAGCTGGTCGCGATGGTATACGACGACATCCCCATGCCGCTGCGCGGAGATCCGCTGCGCTTGCACCAGGTGTTAAGCAACCTGCTTAGCAATGCGATTAAATTCACCCATGAGGGTGATGTCATTGTACGCGTGATGCTGGATAGCGAGATTGCCACTCAGCATAAAAGGGCACAGACGGTGTTGCGCATCAGTATCAGCGACACCGGCATCGGTTTAAGCCATGAGCAACAAAAACAACTCTTTCAGGCGTTTACTCAGGCCGAGCCCAGCCACTCACGAGAATTTGGCGGTAGTGGCTTGGGGCTTACGATTTGCCAACAGCTCATTCAGCGCATGGGCGGTGAGATAAGCGTTGAAAGCGAACCGGGTAAAGGCGCTACGTTTGCTTTCACTCTGCCTCTACTCGCCCCCCATGCGAAAGAAAGGCCGGTAGAGCTAACGCTGCCCGGCTCCACCATTTGCTTGCATGAGCCACACGCGCCAACGCGCTTTGTACTGACCCATTTAATCGAACGCTGGGGCGGAAAGCCTCGTCCCTTGAGCGCACTTGAGACCAGCCAGTTACTCATTATTAGCGCCACTCAAGAAGAGCTTCACGGGCCAACCATTAACACGCTACAAGCCACGATTGAGGCAACGCCCTGCCCCGTGCTGGTGCTGGCTAACGTTGCCAGTCTCGATGCGCCTAGGCTTACCTACCCTCACGGCGGAGAGCTAATCGCTAAACCTATCACTCGCACCACACTCGCTAGCGCGCTCAAACGCCAACTGCTTGAAACACCACAAGTCGCGCTCTCAGCAACCACCGAGACACATAAAACAACGCACCACCTACACATACTGGTCGTCGATGATAATACCTCCAACCGTGAGCTCCTCAAGGCGCTGTTAGAGCGCGACGGTATTATCGTCACCACTGCTGAAGGCGGCCAGCAGGCACTGACATTTGCTAAAAGTGCCTCTAAGCCCTTTGATATGGTGTTGATGGATATTCGTATGTCCGGCATGGATGGGGTACAAACAACCCAAGCACTGCGCCGTTTAGGCGGGCCATGGGCATCCTGTCCGGTGATCGCGGTCACCGCCCATGCGCTTAACAACGAGCGCCAACAGTGGCTTAACGAAGGACTTGATGAGGTACTCGTAAAGCCTATCGACGAGGCGAAGTTACACCAGATGTTGCAGCGCTTCCTAGGCGTAACAATCGCAACACCGACCACCCAAACCGTCACTCCTAGACCCGCCCATGCGCCAGAGACGCTTGCGATTGTGGATTTAACGCTGGGGGAGCGGCTGGCAGGAGGAAGTCCAGCGCGCGCGCATACTCAGTTAATCTTACTGATTGACAGCCTTGATGCCAGTGAGGCTAATATCCGCCAAGCAGTGAATCAGCAAGATGAAGCCGCACTGCTTGATGCCGTTCACCACCTTAATGGCGCCAGCCGATACTGTGGCGCGCCAGAACTTGCCTTATTAGTGGAAACCTTAGAGACGCGCTTGCGAACGCGTGGGATGGCGCAAGCCCAAACACTGTTGGAAGATCTATATGCCTCGATGCAACGTCTAAGGGATGAACGTCAGCGCTTAACTGACGCTTTTTACGTTAGCTCCTAGTTGGCTTCTTGCTCTAACACCACAAAAGCGACGGCGTACTCGGCTTCATCGCTCAGGCTAACGTGGCTTTTGCCTACCCCCGCATCGGCCGCGCGTTGCGCCGCTATGCCACATAACTGAAGATGAGGCTTGCCTAGCGTATCGTTGAGAATTTCAATCTCACCCCACTGTATACCCTGGCGAAGCCCTAGGCCCAGTGCTTTGACAAACGCTTCTTTAGCGGCAAAACGCTTGGCAAGAAATGCCGCCGGATGCGGGTGCCCAACAAAGCGGCACTGCTCATTCGGGCCTAATATCCGCGTTGCAAAGCGTTCACCGTGGCGCGTCATCGCCATGTCAAAGCGCGCCACTCGAGCGATATCAGAGCCAATGCCGACAATCATGCGTGCCCGCAGCAGTCGTTGTGGTGTTCGCTGTCTTCGTCATGATCATGGTCGTGGGCGTCGAGTGCGACCATCAGCCCTGCCTCTTGCCCGGCGACAATGAGTCGTTTCATCTCGGCCACGGCCTCCTTCAAACCGACGAACAGCGCGCGCGCGATAATCGCGTGACCAATATTGAGCTCATTCAAGCCAGGGATGGCCGCAATCGCCTCAGCATTGTGATAATGAAGGCCGTGTCCGGCATTAACCACCAGTCCCGCTTCATTGGCCACTGTCGCGGCTTGGGTCAAGCGGTGATACGCCGCATTGGCCGCATCGCTGCCTGGCCGGGCTTCAGCGAATGCGCCAGTGTGCAGTTCAATCGTGGGCGCGCCCACACGCACGGCTGCTTCAATTTGCACTTCATCGGGGTCAATAAACAAAGAGACGTCGCAGCCAACGGTCGTCAGACGCTGGCAAGCATCCGCAATCGCATCAAAGCCGCCCACTACATCCAAACCGCCTTCGGTCGTTAGCTCTTCGCGCTTTTCCGGCACTAAGCACACGTGCGCCGGGCGAATTTCCTCGGCAAGGGCCAACATTTCTTCGGTGACGGCCATCTCAAGGTTCATACGCGTATTGTGCATCTCGGCAAGCAGGCGCACATCGCGAGGTTGAATATGGCGGCGATCTTCACGAAGGTGCACGGTAATACCGTCAGCACCAGCCTCTTCCGCAAGAAGAGCGGCTTGAACCGGGTCGGGATAACGCGTGCCACGCGCTTGGCGAAGCGTGGCAATGTGGTCAATATTAACGCCTAACAAAATACGGGGGGGATGCATAACGCCTCCAAAAATGAAAGAAACACGCCGGGAATGCCTAAGAAGGGGGCAACGAGCTAGCTGAAGTAGGCGCTGAGTGACGCCGCCGGGCTAAATCTAACATTAAGCGCCGAGAGCGTAGCTCTTGTGCCCCGAGCATCGGCGCCAAGGCCGCCCGCATGACTGCTTTCAGCGCGTTAGCGAGGCCAGGCAGGTGCCAGTTCCCCTGCTCGATGTAGCGCAAAGTGCGCCCTTCCCATCCGCGTTCAGCGGGCGTGAAAGCGCGGTTTAGCGCATCAAATTGATAACGCGCGTGTGGGTCAAGTGCGGAACCGTTGGGCGCCGTAAATCGCGGTGTCGCACCCAGCGCCTCTAGCAACGCCCACTCGTAGCGTCGCAGCGCGAGCGCCCGCTCGGCAGGAAGCGGCAATGCGTCCATTAGTGCCGTATAAAATGCGAAGGTGTCATCTGCTGGCATCTCTATGGGCAACAGCCGTGTCGCAATTTCATTGGCATAAAGACCACAGAGCAGCCCCTCACCCACAAGCAGTGCGGTATGCCCCCGCGACTCCATCAGCATCAACCGCTTAAGCTCGCGTTCGCCGCGCCAGGTAACAAACAATGGGGTAAACGGCTGAAGACGCTGGCGCGACTTGGAACCGGGCCGCTGCACGCCATGGGCAACAGCACGTACGCGCCCATGGTTGATCGTCAGCAGGTCCACCAGCGCGCTTGTTTCGCGGTAAGGACGCCGATGGAGCAAAAACGCCGGCTCGGGGGTCATAGAGCTCTCAGTGAAAAACGTCGCTAAAGTGAGAAACGTCGTTTAGTCGAGATCATAGCCTAAGCTTTTCAGGGCACGCTTATCGTCTGACCAGCCACGCTTCACCTTAACCCACAGGTTCAACATCACTTTGGCACCCAGCACGCGCTCAATATCCAGGCGCGCTTCACGGCCGATGTTTTTGATTCGCTCGCCATTGTCGCCAATCAAGATGACTTTCTGCCCTTGGCGTTCGACCAAAATCAGCGCACTGATGTGGGTGACTCGCTCGGTTTCACGAAACTCTTCAATCTCGACGGTCACCTGATACGGCAATTCATCGCCCAGCTGGCGCATGATTTTTTCCCGCACCAGCTCTGCCGCCATAAAGCGCAGGCTTTTGTCAGTGATTTGGTCGTCGGGGAAGAAGTGCACACTCTCAGGCAGGTGTTTAGCCACTTCTTCTTCAAGGGTATCCACTTGCGTGACGTGCTTGGCGGAAATCGGCACAATGGCCGCGAAGTTACGACGCGCACCCACTTCCGACAGCCACGGCAACAGCGTGGCTTTATCCTGCAAACGGTCGACTTTATTGACCGCCAAAATAATCGGCGCTTTGACATGCTCTAAACGCTTTAATACCGCTTGATCTTCGTCACTCCAGCGAGTGCGATCAATGATGAACACAACACAATCCACATCACGCAGCGCTTGCGTGGCAGCCTGATTCATAAAGTGATTGATCGCTTTATTGCGGTCTTTCGACATGATGTGCATGCCGGGGGTATCGACATAAATATATTGCGCATCACCGTCGGTTTTGATACCCATCACCTGATGGCGCGTGGTCTGCGGACGCCGCGAAGTAATCGAGACTTTCTGCCCCAAAATACGGTTCATCAACGTCGATTTACCAACGTTGGGGCGCCCAACGATCGCCACGAATCCGCACGTTTGGCTCATTGGGTTTCTCCACTTTCTTCAGATGAGGGTTCTAAATAGCTCAGTGCTTCGTCAGCTGCCTGCTGTTCAGCATGACGGCGACTCGGCCCTTTGCCCGTTGTATGCTGATCAAGCAAGTCAATATAGCATTCGATAGTAAAGGTCTGCGCGTGAGCTTCACCTTTTACCGTCACGACTTCATAGCGTGGAAGTGCTGCCTGGCGCGACTGCAAAAATTCTTGCAGCCGGGTTTTGGGGTCTTTTTGTGTGTCTTGCAAGGAGATGCTCGCCAAACGCTGGGTATACCAAGCAAGTACACGCTCACGCACGGCATCCATTCCTGCATCCAAGTAAATGGCACCAATGACGGCTTCAACGGCGTCAGCCAGAATAGATTCGCGTCGATGGCCGCCGCTTTTCATCTCACCGGACCCTAATCGCAAGCACTCTCCAAACGCCATCTCACGGGCCAGTTCAGCGAGCGTCTGCCCCTTCACCAAACGGGCTCTCAAACGCGAGAGCTGACCTTCTCGGGCTTGAGGAAAGCGTTCAAACAGCGCTTCGGCAATCACAAAGTTGACAATTGAGTCACCTAGAAATTCCAGGCGTTCATTATTACGACCACCGTAACTGCGGTGAGTCATGGCCAATTCTAACAACAATATATCGTTAAACTCATAGCCGATACGTCGGCAAAAAGTGTTCAAGGGATTACTCACGGAGCTCCTACGTCATTGACGATTAACATGGGGATTACAACCATTTTGCACTTTTATTGTCAGTCACGTGTTACTCAATGTGCCGCATGCTGGTAAAGCTGGGTAAACCGCCATCCCAGTGCATCCACACTGCGAAGGCACGGCCTACGATATTCTCTTCCGGGACAAAGCCCCAGTAGCGGCTATCGTTGGAGTGGTCGCGGTTGTCTCCCATCATAAAATAGTGACCGTCGGGAACCACAACAGTGCGAAGCTGCGGCCCAGGATCTCGCGGGTTATTATAAATCCGATATTCAGCGTCCCCCATACCCTCCGCTAACAATAGCTGTTGGGGGGATGCCTCGGGGCTCTTTTCTAGCAGTGCCTTTGGCACCACCTCACCATTGATATAGAGCTGCTTCCCTTCGTAGCGAATGCGATCACCCGGTAAGCCAACAACGCGCTTAATGAAGTTAACAGAAGGCTCTTCGGGAAAGCGAAATACCATTACATCGCCCCGTTCAGGCTTGGCAACATCCAGTAACTCAGTATGTACAACCGGCAGCCGCAAACCATAGGCAAATTTGTTGACCAGAATAAAATCCCCCACTTCTAGCGTCGGGCGCATAGAACCGGAGGGAATTTGAAAGGGCTCAACAATAAAACTGCGCACCACTAGCACCACTAGCAGTACCGGGAAAAAAGAGCGCGCGTAGTCGACCGGCCAAGGCTCTTTAAGCAGTTTTTCACGGCTTTGGGGGTCAAGCCCCTCTATCGTGGCCGCTTCCGCCGCTGCTGTACGCTCGCGACGGCGCCGACGCCAGATAAGCACATCCAGCAGATAAACAATGCCGGATAGCGCCACGGCGATGACCAGAAGTAGTGAAAAATCCATGGTGGGGCCTCGTCCCTAGTCGTTGACCTTGAGCACGGCAAGAAAGGCATCTTGGGGAATTTCAACACGCCCCACCTGCTTCATCCGTTTTTTACCGGCTTTTTGCTTTTCAAGCAGTTTCTTTTTACGCGTGATGTCACCGCCGTAACACTTCGCTGTCACGTTTTTACGCAGTGCTTTAACAGTCGAGCGCGCCACCACTTGCCCACCAATGGCCGCTTGAATCGCCACGTCGAACATCTGGCGCGGGATCAGTTCTTTCATTTTTTCTACCAAAATACGTCCACGTGAATGGGCGTGATCTCGGTGAATAATGACGGCAAGCGCGTCCACTTTATCGCCATTAATCATCACGTCGAGGCGTACAAGCTTGGCTGCTTCAAAGCGCTCAAAGTTATATTCTAAAGACGCATACCCTTTAGAAATCGATTTTAGCCGGTCAAAAAAGTCCATCACGACTTCAGACATCGGCAGTTCATAGGTGAGCTGAATTTGGTTCCCCAAAAACTGCATATCCAGCTGAGTACCGCGGCGTTGCTCGCACTCGGCGATAACGTTACCGACAAATTCCTGCGGCACCAGAATGCTAGCGCGCACAACCGGTTCGCGCATTTCCTCAACGTCGGCCAAATCCGGTAGCTTCGAGGGGTTGGAGACATAGTTAACATCGCCATTTTTCATCGCCAATTCGTAAACCACCGTGGGGGCCGTGGTCAGCAAATCGAGATCATATTCGCGCTCTAAACGCTCTTGAATGATCTCCATGTGCAGCGTGCCCAAAAAACCCACGCGGAAACCAAAGCCAAGCGCATCGGAGTTTTCCGGCTCGTACTCCAGTGAGGCGTCGTTTAGGGCCAATTTCTCCAGTGCATCACGGAAGTCTTCGTAATCATCGGCACTAACCGGGAACATGCCCGCATACACTTGCGGCTTTACCTTTTTGAAGCCAGGCAAACGTTCGACATCGGGTGTTTTGGCATGGGTGATGGTATCGCCGACGGGTGCGCCATGAATATCTTTAATACCAGCGACCAAAAAGCCCACTTCGCCAGCGCGCAGAATATTGGTTTGTTTGCGCAGTGGGGTAAAAATTCCCACTTCTGTCGCGCCCCAGTCACGTCCGGTAGATTTGATCTGAACTTTGTCCCCTTTGCGCAAGGTGCCATCGAACAAACGAATTAGCGATACCACGCCTAAGTAGTTATCGAACCAGGAGTCGATAATCAGCGCTTGTAACGGCGCATCAGGGTCGCCTTTAGGCGGCGGGATATCACGCACTAAACGCTCTAAAAGCGCATCAATACCAATGCCACTTTTAGCCGACACCTGACAAGCATCGGTCGCGTCAATGCCGATAATTTCTTCGACTTCTTGAGCCACGCGATCCGGGTCAGCTTGTGGGAGGTCAATCTTATTGAGTACCGGAAGCACTTCAAGCCCTTGCTCGACGGCGGTATAGCAGTTAGCCACCGATTGGGCTTCCACCCCTTGCGCGGCGTCTACGACCAACAACGCCCCTTCACAGGCATAAAGTGAGCGCGACACTTCGTAAGAAAAATCAACATGTCCGGGCGTATCGATAAAGTTAAGCTGATAAACCTTTCCATCCGACGCCGTATAGTCCAGTGTTACCGATTGCGCTTTGATGGTAATCCCACGCTCACGCTCGATATCCATCGAGTCGAGCACTTGCTCTTTAAGCTCACGCTCGGTAAGCCCATCACACGTTTGAATCAACCGGTCCGAAAGCGTGGATTTGCCATGGTCGATATGTGCGATGATAGAGAAATTTCGTATATGGCTGATTTTACTAACATCTTCACTATTTGACATGTATTAAAATCCGATATGTGTACGCACCCATGTACTAAATAGGTAGACATACCCATTGAGCGCTAAAAAATAGATTGGGGTGCATTGTACACCGCCCCAGCTTGGCTGTCGCCAGATGGTACTGCCTTGTTAGAGCTGCAAGGGGACGCCATAGCGGTGCTCAAGCGGGAACTACAAGAAATACCTCTGGACAACGATAATTTAGATACGCATTTTGCCATCAAGCTCCGCCGAAAAAACAACACTATTATCGATGCGTAATTCAGTAATAATGAGGCGCGTATAAAAAAGCACCGGCCTGGCACCGGTGCGGTTGACGAGGGCTCAGCTTTTGTGGCGAGCGTTATAAATCGTTTCGTCGAGCTCCCCTTCGCTCTTGCCGACCAGCGTGGTGACCATAAGATCGCCTGCCACGTTCACACTGGTACGCGCCATATCCAGGATACGATCAATACCGGCAATCACCGCAATGGCTTCCAGCGGTAAACCGATTTGAGCCATCACGATGGACAGCATAATCAGGCCAGCACCGGGAACACCGGCTGTCCCGATGGAAGCCAAAGTGCCGGTGAGAATAATCATCCCGTAATCCATTAAGCTGAGATCGACGCCTAGCAACTGGGCGATAAATACCGCCACCACGCCTTGATAGATAGCGGTGCCGTCCATGTTGATAGTAGCACCCACCGGCAATACGAAACCGGCTACGCCTTCCGACACACCGAGATTCTTCTGAGCACAGCGCAGAGAGACCGGCAGCGTGCCCGAGGATGAAGCCGACGAATAGGCGACGACCAAAGCATCGAGGATTCCTTGTAAGTAACGCACCGGATTGAGCCGACCAATCAATGACAGTAAGCCGGTATAAACCACCAGGACATGCAACACACTGGCCAAGTAAGCCACCCCGATGACTTTGGCCAACGGCAGCAATACTTCGAGCCCATAACTGCCAGAAACATGTGCGATGAGGCCGAACACGCCAAATGGCGCGAGTGCCATAACGAAGCTCGTCAGCTTGTACATGGCCTCGGCGAAGCTTTCGAACACACGAATGACCGGTTCGCCCTTCTCCCCGATCAACGTCAAGGAGATGCCTAAGCCAATGGCGAAAACGATGATCTGGAGAATATTTCCCTTGGCGAGAGCATCGATAGGGTTCTGTGGCACAAGCCCCACCAGGATATCAACGAGACTCGGCGCTTCACTGGCTTGCACATCGGACTCGAAACTCATCTCCAGTCCTACGCCAGGCTGGAAGATTAGCGAGGCGAGTAAGCCAATGGAAATAGCAAAAGCCGTAGTGATGAGATAAAGCCCGATGGTGCGAACACCGATGCGCCCCATTTTCTGCGGATCGCGCATTGCCGTGATGCCAACCACCAAGGTGGAAAATACCAAAGGCACGATCAGCATCTTGATGGCACTTATGAAGATATCGCCAATAGGTTTAAAGATACTGGCATTTTCGCCCATCAAGGCACCCGCCAGAATACCCAGCAAAAGGCCAGCGAGGATCTTTTGCCACAAAGGGATCCGTTGCCACAGGTTACTGTTGGCGCTTTCTGGATGTTTCGTCATGGAGCCATTCTCTCCTGCAACTATGTTATTAATTGGGTCATATTACTGAAAGATGGCGATTGTACAGAAATATATCAATTTAACGCACTGAAAAGCCGCATTAAATCGCTGGTTGACTTTGCCTCATAAAAAACGCTTTTGTCTCACCTTAGAGGTGGATCAAAAGCGTTGCCCCATTCTGCAAGCCGCCCGGCATTTTACCGGGCGGCTCGAGCGTTCTGCAGGAATAGACTGAGCCTACTGAAGGCGAAGCGCTACGAAAAGCGAGCGTCCGTCGCGGTAGATCCGCAGCGGGACTGCGCGATCAGTCGGTAACTTCGTGACGACATCTGCAAGCTCTTGGGCAGAAGAAACACGTTGCTGATCAATACTGACCAAGATATCCCCGGGGCGAATACCCGCCTGCGCCGCGACGCTTTGTGGGTCAACGTTGGTCACCTCAACCCCTCCTTGGATGTTGAGCTTTTCGCGTATGGCGTCATCAACTTCACGGACCGCGACGCCCAGACGCACTTGGCTGGTGTCGGGCTGGCTGGTGTTGGCTTGCCCATTGTTGGGCCAACGACCCAGCTCTACCTGCTCACTGATCTCGCGGCCATCACGTAATAAACGCAGATCCACCTCATTGCCCGGGGCCACACGGCCAATCAGACGTGGCAACGTGCTTGAGCGTTCGACATCCTCGCCATTGACTTTAAGAATCACATCACCGGCTTCTAGGCCGCCACGTGCTGCGGGGCCTTCCGGGTCAAGGTCAGCGATCAGCGCGCCGGCAGGGGTTTCCATACCAAACGATTCCGCCAAGTCACGCGACACTGGTTGAATCATCACGCCCAGCCAGCCGCGGTTAACACGTCCGTCATCGCGCAACTGATCCGCCACATCCATCGCTACGTTGATAGGAATCGCGAAAGAGAGCCCCATGAAGCCGCCGCTACGGGTGAAGATTTGCGAATTAATCCCGACGACTTCGCCATCCAAATTGAAAAGCGGCCCCCCAGAATTACCCGGGTTGATCGCCACATCCGTTTGAATAAAGGGGACATAGGCATCTCGTGGCAGTGTGCGGTTAATCGCACTGACGATCCCCGCGGTTACTGAGTGGTCAAAACCAAACGGTGAGCCAATCGCTGCGACCCACTCGCCGACGTTCAACTCATCCGAATCACCGAGGTTAAGGGTAGGAAGGCCACTGGCATCGACTTTTAACAGCGCGATGTCGGTTTGCGGGTCGCTGCCGACAAGTTCAGCCTCTAATTCACGGCGATCATTAAAGCGCACCAATATCTCGTCGGCATCTTCGACAACATGCGCGTTGGTCAATACATAGCCGTCTTCACTGATCACAAAACCGGAGCCCAACGATTGCCGTTCTTCACTCCGACCTTGCTCTGGGCCTTGCCCTTGGCCACCACCGGGCGGAACCGGGAGGCGGTCACCAAAGAAGTGACGAAAAATCTCGGGGATATCTTCTTGACCAAAGCCGTGGAAAGAAGGGTCACCTCGGCTAGATACCGTTCGGCTAGTGGAAATATTCACCACACCCGGCGCGGCGTCTTCAACAAGCGTCGTGAAGTCAGGCAGCTGCTGTGCTTGGGCATGGCTACTGAAGACCAAGGCTGCCATCAAACAGAGCCATAACGTCGAGGGGAAAATCAGGCGCTTCATGTAAGAGCTCCTAACATTAGAATAAGGCCAAAATCGGCCGTGGATGAGACAACGAATACTCAGTACCGAGAGTCATCGGTGCAAAGCGTCATCGGTATCAAGAGACAGAATTAATTGACCAGACGAGGTCGAAAGCGTTCCGCATCACGTCGATTTTTAAATTTAAAGACAACGGCGGTAGCGATCAAGGCGGCAAAAAAAACCGCAGGTGCATTCCACTGTGAGGCCATTTCCGCCACCGATAGCAACCCTACGCACGTCATCGCCACCAAAAGCGGAAGCGCGTAAACCCAAAGCGCTAAATGCATTAATGAGCGGCGCGGCATGCGAAGACGCACATGGCCTCCAAGCGGAAAAAGAACATCTAGTTCGCGTTGTTTTTGGGCTTCTAGGTTATGGCCAACAGGCACATCCACTTGCCAATGCCGGGAGCGCTGTAAAAGCCCCGCCCCGCAACCGCCACCTTTTTGACAACGCTCGCAACCAGCACCGGCTTGCACTTCAACGCGCAAACCCGTTGCGCTGTACCCCACCACCGTGGCATCACGATACAAATCCGCCGTGCTTAAAGCACAGGATGCTAGCGCCATGATGTTGACTCCGAAGGTTTATCAACGAGTCCAACAGCGCGGACAACGCGGCGCAAGACCTGAGGTGGCACCTCACCAATTGCCACCACCTGACGATCAGCACCTGAGCTTTGGCTGCGCTCAACCGCCACCGCCGAAACACCGAGTTTATGGACACCAGGCGAAAGAGACGACGCAGACAAAGGCTCAACAAACACACTGATGGCAGCCAACCCATCGCTATAAAGCTTCTGGGCACGTCCACTGGGCAGCTCTCGCGACACACCTGGCTGTAGCTGAAAGCCTTTAGGCAGCCAAGTTACCTGCCAATCAACGTTTGGCTCACTACCTGGGCGACCGATTTTTACATCGCCGCTAAAACGCTCTGGGTCTTGTAACTGTGTTACTTGAAATGTTTCTAAAATATCGCCGTCGGTATCGCGTACCACATGCTTCAGCACAAGACCACTGGCAACATCCAGCCACCACTGATGCGAATAGCGATCTGCATCACGCGGCTCAAACGTGATTTTTACTGCTTCACGCCCTGCCACGCGTTTATCGTTTTCAAGCGAAACGGCGTAGATACGGCTGATGTGCGTTGCCCATTGGGCCGGAACGGAAGTCTCAACATCCGGTGCGTTTGTCCACCCCCAGTGGCCGACGCGGGCATGGCGTTCAATACTCATGGAAGGACCATCCAAGTATTGGACTACCTGCTGGCGGACCCCGTCTTGAATGCGATGTGAAAGGGCTAAAGTACGTATTTCATTTGCGTCAATCGCAACGGCGCGTGCTTGAAAACTGTAACAATGGCTAGCCCACAAGCTCGTGGTCAACCACTGTTGAACATTGCTCGGCGTTTGTTCTTCCAACGCCTCACAGCTCAGCGTCTTTGCGTTGGGCGCCAACTCAGATGCTAATAGGGGATACGCCATCAACATCAAAGCGTGAAGCGCAAAAATACAAATGGTAGTGCGAACATTACGCGTCATCGGCTGCGGCATCATCTACGTACTGAGTATCCATCAACGGTACATATCACCATTCCGTGCATTTTCTTTGCACGCGCTACTGCCCAAGCGATTCAGTGGACATGGCCGAACGCATTAGCGGCAGCCAGCTATCGCTGTTGCCATATGCCGCGCCATGGGCATGCTGCTCAAGATATGAGCGCAATAAGCGAGTTTGCTCAAGATCAAGTCCCGCATTTTGCACATTGTTCGTCGTCGTATTAGACGGTAACTGAGCGGCAGAAAAGCCGCCCTCGCTGACATTCATAAACCCACTATTAGCCGACTGACCATTGAGCCGAAAAGGAGTGGGCTCAAACATTGGAATGTCGCTATTTGCGCTCCCGACACGAGAAAGCTCTGAAGTCGCCAAACTCACAGGTTGCACCTGCTGGGTAGCGCTAGCCGACGTCGATGGTGCATTTGCCACACTGGCAGAGCGATCAACGGACGGGCCGTCATTGCCATCACCAAGGCCGCTATTAAAGTATTGTACGCCAGTGACCACCATTAGCGACACAGCGGCGGCAACACCGGCACCACGCGCGAAAGATATCGTGGGCACCTTCTCTGCTTTAGCAACTGACTCTGCTTTAGCCTCTAACGGGGTATCCGCTAGCGGAACAGGCTCTTCTTGCAAACGAGCCATGACCCCAGCGGACAGGTCGATACTCACATCAACACCCTGCTCGCGTTGCATCAAGCTTCGCGCTAAATGGTAACGACGCCACGTATCGGCTGCGTCGGCATTGTTAGGAAGCGCCTTTAACACTCGGCGTAATTCAAGCTCATCGCTTTCTCCATCCATCATGGCTGAAAGCGACTCCCGCGTGTTTTGACTCATACTTCACACCCTCAAACTGATTCAGAGAAGCTTGCGCAAAACATTAGTCGTTAACCGCTTACATACGCCCAGCGGCATTGATTCGTAATGTTAAATCGCCCCACTTCTCTCCGGCCAAGACCTTATCGTCATCACTTACCTCATGATGTCGAAATGTCGCTACCCTTCAGGGCAGCCTGAACAGTATGACGTTGTATTTATCAGACAGTTCAACACGAACCCCAAACCTCGCCAAAAAAATGCGTTCACTCGTCACGACTGTTGCGTGCCGTACTCACTAATGGGCGAATATGCTCGTCGACAGCCTCCCTTGCACGAAAAATACGCGAGCGTACGGTACCGACAGGGCAATGCATCACTTGTGCAATATCTTCATAAGCAAGGCCATCAAATTCACGCAGCGTGATAGCCGTGCGTAAATCGTCGGGTAGCTTTTCAATGGCTTCGAACACGGCCGCCTCAAGTTGGTCTCTGGCAATTGCCGCCTCTGGCGACTCGCTATCCGCTAGCCGACCGCTTTGATCGATAACCTCAGCATCCGCCACATCCATATCGCTCCCCGGAGGACGTCTGCCGCGCGAGACAAGGTGATTTTTCGCCGTATTAATCGCAATCCGGTACATCCAGGTGTAAAACGCGCTCTCCGAGCGAAAATTCGCCAGGGCACGATAGGCTTTTATAAATGCCTCTTGCGCAACATCCTGCACTTCGGCGTGATCGTGCACATAGCGACCAATTAATCCTATGATTTTGTGTTGATACTTTTTCACTAAGAGGTCAAACGCGCGGTTATCGCCTTTTTGGGCACGCTCAACAAGCTGCTGATCGGTTTCACGGGTGCCCATTCAAACGCCCCTCCTGCTCGTCTGGCAAAGAGCATACCTAGATCGTTTTCGTTCCCATTTTGTCTGAGCATTAACAGCAAGCAGCATAGCGTCCCTTGGGAGTTTGATTAGTCTAAAAACAGTGTCACGCGTTCTGCCCAGGGCATCAAGCGCTTACAACCCTACAAAATCAAAGCAAAAAACAATGAAAACGACATTTTGCGTTATCCAATAGTTCCGTAACAATTGATTTTTACTACCTTAGCGAGCGATAGTAGGCGCTACTTTTCGACCACTGCGCAAGCACAGGTAACACGATGTCAGAACAGCAGGTGAATAACCTTAATGTCCTCGCTCAGGATGTTCTTATTACCCCCGACGCGCTAAAAAAAGCCGTCCCTCTTACCGAAAAAGCTGAACGCTCGGTAATTGAAGGTCGCCAAACCATTCAAAATATCCTTGATGGCAAAGATCCTCGTCTTTTGGTGGTAGTAGGCCCATGCTCCATCCATGATGTGGATGCCGCTATGGATTATGCCCGCCACCTGCGTGAACTTGCTGATAGCGTCAGCGACAGTTTGTATATCGTAATGCGCGTCTATTTTGAAAAGCCACGCACCACGGTTGGGTGGAAAGGCCTCATCAACGACCCGCACTTAAACGGCTCATTTGAAATCGAAGAGGGCTTACATATCGCGCGTAAGCTACTGGTGGATCTCGCCGAACTGGGATTGCCGCTTGCTACCGAAGCACTTGACCCTATTTCACCCCAATATATCCAAGACTGCATCAGCTGGTCAGCCGTCGGGGCGCGTACTACCGAATCACAAACCCACCGTGAAATGGCCTCAGGGCTTTCTGGCCCGGTTGGGTTTAAAAATGGCACCGATGGCAGCCTGGATGTCGCTATCAACGCACTGCAATCAGTTGCCAGCCCGCACAATTTCCTGGGTATTAACCACGAAGGCCAAGTCGCGATTATCCGCACACGAGGCAATGCCTATGGGCACGTGGTACTGCGTGGTGGCAATGGCAAACCCAACTACGACAGCGTCAGCGTAGCCCTGGCAGAGCAAGAGCTGAAAAAAGCGGACCTATCTCCCAACATTATGATCGACTGCTCTCACGCCAATTCCAATAAAGACCCGGCATTGCAGCCTCTGGTACTGGAAAACGTGACCAACCAGATTCTGGACGGCAACTGCTCGATTATAGGCTTAATGGTAGAGTCTAATATCGGCTGGGGTAATCAAAAAGTCCCAGAAGATATCAGCCAACTCAAGTACGGAGTTTCCATTACCGACGCCTGTATCGATTGGGATGCGACTGTCGAGGCCTTTACCCGCATGAATGAGAAGCTGGCGGATATACTGGCAAAACGCATCGCCAAATAAACCCTAACAACACGTCAACTCTAAGCGATTTCGCGCCGAAACGGCGGCAATGCATCCAGCAGCGCTTTGCCGTAACGGCGCGTTAACACACGACGGTCGAGTAGCGTGATGCGGCCGCTGTCGCTCTCCTTACGAATTAAGCGCCCACAGGCCTGCACGAGCTTGATGGAAGCATCCGGCACGCTAATACGCATAAACGGGTTTCCACCTTGGCTTTCGATCCATTCCGCTAATGTCGCTCCCACCGGGTCATCCGGTACCGCAAACGGCAGCCGGGTGATTACCACATGAGTGAGGTACTCCCCCGGCAAGTCAATGCCTTCGGCAAAGCTTGCCAGGCCAAAGATCACGCTCCCCTCGCCGCGGTCCACCGCCACTCGATGTCGCTCCAAAAGCTCACGCTTGGGCAGCGCATCTTGCGCTAGCACACGCGCTTTCACCGCGTCAGGTAACGCCTTCTCTACCGCACGAAGCTGCGCACGGGAAGAAAACAGCACCAATGCCGCTTCACCATCGGCAAGCTCAATCACAAAATCAATAATCGCTTGCTCATGGGCCTCTCTGTTACTGGGATCTGTTGCCGCTTGAGGCACGCTAAGCACCGCATTCGCGTAGTCAAACGGGCTTGGCAATGCCTGGTAACGGTAGCGCCCAGCGAGCCCGGCACGCTCTTGCAGGCGCTCAAAACGCCCTAGCGCGGTTAACGTGGCGGAGGTAACGACCGCTC
Source organism: Halomonas llamarensis (assembly GCF_023555005.1). GTDB lineage: Bacteria > Pseudomonadota > Gammaproteobacteria > Pseudomonadales > Halomonadaceae > Vreelandella > Vreelandella llamarensis. Next base: position 51,739 of record NZ_JAMJPJ010000002.1, read on the forward strand.
CATGACAGCGCCCCCACAAATGCTTGGCCAGCGTATGCGCTGCCGATACCGGGCTTGCTGAGAATTCCACTTCGGGCTCGCCGCCCACGCGGCTCAAGGTGATCCAGCGCGCGCAAGGCGGCGCATCGTTCGGATCGACAGCACTGACTGCCTCCCAAAGCGCTAAGGCTTCCAGGGCGCGCCCGTGTAGCAGTGCCACCAACGGTAGCCAGCTTTCCGCCTGCTCGCGGTCTAACCCTGTCTGCTTATCTGGATCGAGGCTTTCGCGCAGAATATCGGCAATACTTTCAAGGCTACGCGATAGCTCGGCAAACATTTTCATGAGCTGCTGCGCTTGCTCACGCAGGGCTTCCGGTGTCTGACCTTTGGCAAACCGAGTTTGCTTAAACGCCTCCTCATCGCCTAACCCATTGGGCCGCTCAGCAAGCTGATGCCCGAGGGTAAACACCTCTTGAAGCGTCGGCTCTAAGGCATGAAGCATCTCAGGAAGCTTAGCCAGTAACTGACGGACCGTCGGCTGTATCGCCAGCGCTTGGTGCAGCTCGGTCAGGCTGCTTTTCAGTGTTTTAAGCCAACGCAGGCAACCATGAACGGCAAAACGGTGCGCAAAGTGCGAAAGTGCCTTATCCGGCAAGTGATGGCCTTCGTCAAAGACGAAAATACAATCGGCGGGATCGGGCAGGATCGCACCCCCGCCAAGCGCTAAGTCAGCCAGCACCAGGTCGTGGTTTGCCACAATCACATCGGCTTCTTCCAGTTCTCGGCGCGAGCGGAAAAATGCGCAGGCACCAAAATGACCGCAGCGCCGGCCCGTACACTGACGGTGATCCACGGTTAAACGCTGCCAGGTCGCATCCTCGATGGTGGTTGGCCAGCTATCGCGATCCCCTTCCCATTCACCTTGGCCATAAGACGTGGCCATCTCACTAGCAAGCTGAGAGAAATCGCTGCTGGTGGCAATCAACTCCTGCTCAAACATCGACATGGTGGGATTGGGCTCGCTGCCTTCTAGCGCTTGGTCCAGACGCGCCACACACACATAGCGCCCGCGCCCTTTCGCTAACGCATAACGAAACGCAATGCCGCTATGCTGCGCCAATGTCGGCAGGTCGTGGCCTAACACTTGCTCTTGCAGGGCAATTGTGGCGGTGGAAACCACCAAGCGCTTGCCCTGGGCTTTGGCAATCGGCAAAGCCGCAAGCAAATAGGCCAAGGTTTTTCCGGTCCCCGTTCCGGCTTCCAGCACGCAGACATGGGTGTCGTTCTGGCGCTTACCCTCGTCATCCATAACGATTCCACCAAGCGTTCGGGCAATCTCGGCAATCATCAGCCGCTGACCATAGCGCGGCGTCAGGTCGAGTCGTTCGACGACTTGGCGGTAGGCGTTTTGGATATCACCTTTTAGCGCATCATCAAGCATAACGCTTAAAGCAAGCCTTCCGGCGGATGTTCACACGGCAATTTATCGCCAATGTAACGCTCGATTTCCGGCAGCGAGAAGGCATCTTCTTCGCCGACGAAGCTGATCGATACGCCTTTCGCACCAGCACGACCGGTGCGCCCAATACGGTGAACGTAATCTTCCGGGTCTTCTGGCAGCGTGTAGTTGATCACATGGCTTACGTCATCGATATGAATACCGCGACCGGCAACATCGGTCGCCACCAGCACTTGGATTTCGCCTTCGCGGAAGCGCTCCAGAGTGGTAATTCGCTGGCTCTGCGGCACGTCACCTGAAAGCATCGCTGCGCTGATGCCGGCTTTCTTGAGCAGATCATCCAACTTGCGCACAAGATCGCGGCGGTTACCAAACACCATCACTCGCTCGAAGCTCTCCTGCTCCAACAATTTCACCAGCAAGCGCTGCTTTTCGTCGTCAGAAATCAAGTAGACGCGCTGATCAATATCCGCCTGATTCTCGACGGTAACCTCGATCTCGACATGGGCCGGGTCAAGCGTCCACTGGCTGGCGAGATTGAGAATATCGTCGTTAAACGTGGCCGAAAATAGAAACGTCTGGCGCTCCTCTTTTTGCGGCGTGTAGCGAATAATCCGCTTCACATCAGGGATAAAGCCCATCGATAACATGCGATCAGCTTCGTCCAGCACCAACACTTCCACTTCGTTCAAGTCGATATCGCGCTTTTGGTGGAAGTCGAGCAACCGCCCTGGGGTAGCCACCAGGATATCGATCTTCTTACCCAGGCTATCGCGCTGCTTCTGGTAATCCATACCGCCGACAACGCTTGCCACATTGAGTTTGGTAAAACGCGCGAGCACTTTGGCATCTTTCTCAATTTGCAGCGCAAGCTCTCGCGTCGGGGCGATAATCAGCGCCCGCGGGGCGCCTTGCTTTTGACCATCAGGCGTGGACTCTTCAAGAAAATACGCCAACATGGAGATCAAAAACGCTGCGGTTTTACCCGTACCCGTCTGCGCCTTACCCACGATATCGCCGCCGAGAAGCGTATGACGCAGTGCTTCCGCCTGAATCGGCGTGCAGTATTCAAAGCCTTGGGCATGAATCGCACGCATCAGCGGCAGCGGCAGATCGAAATCGTGAAAACGCCACTTGCCCGCCACAGCGGGAACCTGAAACTGGCGAAGATCCCAGTTTGACTGGCGACGACGCGGCTTGCGACGACGGCGTTTAGGTTTGCGGTTCTGGGCCGACTCGGGTGTTTGTTCCGGCTCGCTCATAGGCTATGTATTCGTCCGTTACGGTGAATGTTTGGCATGACAAAGGCCACATTGTACCAGGGCTTCGCGCTTAGGGCGCCCTTCCTGGCTTTCTTCTCGTGTGTCAATTCCCATGTGCCAAACAGACGAGACTGATAGAATACGCGTTAACGCAATAAATGCACTGTATTGAGATCGCGATATGACACGTAGAAAAAAGAGCCGCTCGTTGGCGGACAAAGTCACCATCCGTACCGGCCGTCGTAAAGATTACAAAAAGTGGCGCCATGACAACCCTGACCAGGTGGCGCCATCGCGTCGCTTTGTGGCCAAAAAACAGCAGCAACGCAAGCTTCAGGCGACGCGCAAGGCGGCACGCCAGGAAAGCGGTCAACCGATTTCCATCCACCCTGATAAGCAGGATAGGAAAGAGGATTCATAATGCGGCTGGTCTCATTCAATATCAATGGCATTCGCGCTCGCCTGCATCAGCTACAAGCGCTGATCGATCACCATCAGCCGGATGTCATTGGTTTGCAGGAAACCAAGGTACAAGACAGCGAGTTTCCGCTAGAAGCTGTGGAAGCGATGGGGTACCACGTATTTTATTACGGCCAAAAAGGCCACTACGGTGTCGCCTTGCTCTGCCGCCAGGCGCCGGAAGCCGTGTTTTACGGCTTCCCCGACGATGAGGAAAACGCCCAACGCCGCATGATAGGCGTGCGCTTGCGTAGCGAAGATAGTGAAGCGGTCACGGTGTGGAACGGCTACTTCCCTCAGGGGGAAAACGTCACGCATCCTACAAAGTTCCCGCACAAGGAGCACTTTTACACCCAACTTTCCCAACTTCTGCACGACTATCACCGCCCCGATGAGCTCGTCGCCATTATGGGTGATTTCAATATTTCTCCCGAAGACCAAGATATCGGCATCGGCGAGGCGAACCGCAAGCGCTGGCTGCGCGAAGGAAAAACCAGCTTCCAACTCGTTGAGCGCGAGTGGCTAGAGGGAATTAAAGCCTGGGGATTACACGACAGCTACCGCGTTTGCCACCCAACACGTGATGACCGTTTCAGCTGGTTTGATTACCGCTCAAAAGGCTTTGACCGTGCCCCCAAGCGTGGGCTTCGCATCGATTATATTTTGGTCACTGAGCCGTTAGCGCGCCTAACACGTGCAGCCGATATTGACTATGAATTGCGCGCGATGGAGAAACCCTCCGATCATGCGCCGACATGGAGCACGCTCGACCTCACCTTGACGGCGGCAAACGCAAGCTAGCGAGCCACTGCTGCGCATTTTCATCGCCTAACGCCACGGCACGTTCAAAAGCCGTCGCCGCTATATCATTGTGGCCCCAGGCGTAGGCATGCTGCCCTAGCAAGCGCCACTCGTCAGCGGCACGTGTTAGCTGCGCTAAGGTGTGTTGGCTGGCGAGTGACCGCTGGATATCGCGCGCCTGCAGCCAGCTCTGAGCCACTAGGCGCAGCGCCATTTCGCTATAAACGATGCGCCCGGACGCCAGCGCCGCCTCTAGATACTCGGCCGCGCGAGCGGGCGTGCCAGCCATCCGGTGCAGCGCGATAAGCTGCCAAAAATCGTCTGCGGTGGTCAAAATCTCCAACTGCCAAGCGGTATCCCATAGCGCCGCGGCTACCTTTAGCTTGCCTGCACGCTGGGCTAGATGAGCCGCCTGCCGCCAATGAGCGGGTGACGGCGTTTCGCCAAGCGTGGATAAAAGCCCGTTAAGTGCGCGCTCCGGCTGATCAGCGTTAATATAGATCGCCAGCGCCAGCTCACGCTGCTCGTCGCTGCTTATCGGCTCCCCTATCCCTTCTAGGCGCTCGGCGGCGACCCGCCACTGTTCATCTTGGGCAAGCCAACGCACGAGCCGCCACCGCTCTACTTCTTTACCGGGCCCACTGTCTCTATCGTGCTCATTCACCCAACGGGAAAGCAGATCAACCGCGCTTTGTCGCTGGCCCGCCGCACGGCGTAGTTTGGCCTCTTGCAAAAGCCAGCGCTTTGTCGTGTCAGCATCATCGACACTCTGGCGCGCTGTGCCTAACTGATCTGCCGCTTCGGCGTAACGCTCGACGCTTGATAGCGCACTCGCCGCCAATTGACGATACAGCGCACTGGCAAAACGATCCGACACGTTGCCGCCAGCAAAACGCCCCGCTTGCGCTATCGCACGCTCAATCACTGCGTCGTACTGCTGCGCTTCCAGGCGTTCCTCCACCGCATTGAGGTCGGTTATTACATCGCGCGGCAGCGCCGGGGCCGCCCAAACTGGGGCACTGCATAACAATAAAATACCCATCAAAAAAGCGCGCGTTTGGTTCATCATACGTATTACCTCAGCTGAAACTCGATGCGCTGGGTGGCTCGCCTACGCTGCCCGCTAGGCTCAAATTGCCACTGCGCAATGGCCTCGCGGGCGGCGCGATCAAACACGCGTCGCGGTTGCGCTCGAGTGACTTCGATAGAAGACACTATAACGCTACCATCGCGGCGGATCACAAAGCGCACCTCGACAAAGCCTTCTAGGCCACGTCGCTGTGCCCGTGAAGGATATACTGGGTTAACCCGACTGGCGGGTGAGACTTGGCCTACGTTCACCGGTTCATTTGGTGCGGTCTCGGCCGCGATTTCTTGACTCGCCGTTTTCCCCTGGCCGGTGTCTTGCGATACCGAAGCGCTCTCCTCATTCACCTGCTCACGGGGCGGTTCTTCTGGTGTTGGCTCTGGAGCGGGCTCAGGCTTGGGAGCGGGTTCAGGCTCGGGTGCCGCATTTAGCTCCGGTAAGCGGCTGTCGAGTTCAACGGCAGGCTCAGGTGTATCGGGAACCTCAATCGTCGGCATGGCGATCTGGCTCTCAGCGACGGGCAAAGGAGACGGCGCCGGTGGAGGTGGCGGCGGTGCTTCGGTCACTGGCGTTTCAGGCTGTGTGGCTGGCGCCTGCGCGGCGGGCGCGGGAGGTTTTACCAGCGTCATGGCCATTTCTTGCACTAATTCGGGCTCGGCCTCCGGGGGCGCAACCAACAGTGCCAACAGCCACAAAAGCCCTATCGCCAGAAACACTCCTGACAGCAGTGACAGTCCACGACGGATCATGGCTCGCCTCGGCTAGCCGCCACCGCCACCTGATCGACGCCCGCTTTCTGAAGTCGGTCCATGACTTCGATCAACACACCGGTCGTCGCATCGCGATCGGCTTGAATAACGACTGCCCCCTCGCCGGTTACGATATCAGCCACCGTCTGCCCAACGCGATGCAGGTCAACCGGGCGACCATCGACCCAAACGGCTCCCTCCGGCGTAACCGCTACTAGCACTTGCGCATCAGGCCGAGGACTTGCGGCACTAGACTCAGGACGATCAATTTCCACGCCGCTTTCTTTAATAAAGCTAGTCGTGACGATAAAGAAAATCAGCATGATGAACACGACATCCAGCATCGGCGTAAGGTTCACCTCAGTGCTTTCGGCAGTGGACTCCATGGAACGGCGCCTACGCATGATCATTCTCCAGCGCTTTTGCCAAACGGTCGTGCAGGCGCTGATCCTCGCGCCGAATCACATGCTCAAGACGACTAATGAACAGCAGCCCAACGACAGCAATCGCCATACCGGTCAACGTTGGCAACGTGGCACGCGCCACACCATCGGCCATCGCACGCGCCTGATGTGTATCGCTAAGCGTTAAGCTATCAAACACGGCGATCATACCGGTCACGGTGCCCAAAAGTCCCAATAGCGGACATAATGCAACCAGTAACTTGAGCCATGGCAAAGGGCGGCGCAGGCGGGCAACGAGCTCTTGCGCCCAGACATCGCGCAGCGTATGAGCGCTCCAGCTGCGATGATCTCGGCGCGCGGCCCAGCGGCGCACCAACCGCCTACGCGCTATCCGCCAGGTGATGCGATAGAACCACCAGCGCTCAATGGCCAGCGCAAACACCACCACCGCCACCACCCCAAGTATCACCAGTACCGGGCCGCCAGCGTCTATCAGCCGCTCAACCGGCTCAGGTTGAAGGGGCTCAAACCAAGGCGGCAGAGCGAACATGATCAGCCTCCGTGTTTACTAGGGTTTCGTTTGAATCAAGATAATCCGCCAAGGCGGCACTGGCCTGTCCTTCGATCACCTGCGTCAGCGTTCGGCTACGGCTTGATAGCGCCGTTTGTGCAAACAGCAGCGGTACCGCCGTTACCAAACCCAACACCGTGGTCACCAGTGCTTGGCTAATGCCACCCGCCATCAACTGCGGATCACCGGTGCCAAACACTGTGATCGACTGAAAGGTCACGATCATGCCGGTGACGGTACCTAGAAGACCCAATAGCGGCGCAATGGCTGCCAGCAGCTTCACTAGCGGCTGTCCACGCTCAATACGTGGGAGCTCTGCCAGTACTGCTTCATCCAAACGCGCCTCCAACGCTTCAGGTGCCAAGTGTTTATCCAGCCCTGCAAAGCGTAGCAACACGCGGCCGAGGGGGTTATCTGCCATTAAGGTGCCAGGCTGACGGCGTTGGCGGCGTACTTTCATGCTCACCCCGACCAGATAGAGATATTGCACAAGTGCCACCAGCAAACCAATACCGCCTAAAGCCACCACGATATAACCGACATAACCCCCTTGGTGAAAACGCTCCATCAGCGTTGGGCGCTGCTGTAGCGCAGCGAAAACACTCCCCTGTGTCGGGTCAACCGCCATCGTGCGGCTCTCTCCCGCCGCAAAAGGCGCTAGCCACTCTTTCACTTCCGCAGGTGTATCCGACTGCAGTGCCAAATGATCCGGATCGTTACCGGGCTGCAGTAGTGCTTGAGGCGTAAACGCAACAAAATCTCCAAGCCGGATAATATCCCGCTCGGCCACCTGACCACTGGCATCCGCCACCGACAGCGACAGTTTCTGTGCTTGGCCACTGGCTGCGGTAAGGGCGGCAAGACTATCCACCACGGATTCAACGTGCTGGCGCTCCAATACATCAGGCTCTTCCAACCGGGGTGGCAGAGGGGTATCTCTTAGTGCGAGCCAGCTGTTTTCTCCCAGTGCGTTTCGAACTTCACTGGCATGGCGTTTAAGTTCATTTAAGAGAGCCGCTATCGCGTCATCCTGCTCGCCCTGGCGGGCGGACAGTCGCGCCTCAACCATAGCCTGTGCGCTCTCTTGAACGCGCAGCGCCTGCTGCTTGTAATCGGCCGCCTTATGGGCTTTACGCGCTTTCTCAAGCTCACGCGCTAGCGCCTCCTCACTCTCCAACAGACGCATGAGTCTTTGTTGATCGCGCAGCTGTGCTGCTTCACGCGCCTCTCGAAGTGAGACCACTTCCTCATTATCTGCCTGATCATGCAACGGCATCCGGCCCTGAGGCTGGGCATGAACAGTAACGCTAACCGAGAGTCCTAACGCAAGCGATAGTAACATTTTCGTTACACGAGATGCTTTATTTACGCTCACTGCTCACCTCCCGATCCGCTTTCAGCCGCTGAGTCATTAACGGGTGGATCGAAGATGGCGACGGAGAGCGGCAATGTTAATAGCGCCGGGGCACGCTGATCATTGGTCATGCGCAGGCCATTGCGGACTTCACGCCGAGCCGACTCATCCAATGATTGCCAGCGAGCTTCTTCGGCCAACCAGACACCACCCTCTCGCCCATCGGGCGTCAAATAATAGAAACCAATGCGCCCGATACGAAGAAAATCCACTTCACGCTCGCCACTCTCTACAACCAAACGTCCACGCCAAGTATCCACCTCGCGCCCATAAGCAAGCTCTTGACGCCACACGCCCAATAGCTCACCGATACGCTCAACGCTTTCGAGCCCCTCGCTATCGGTTGAAGCAACACGCGCCATCCGCTCGTCTTGCAAAAACGGCAAATCACGCGCGATCCACTGCGTTAGTTGGCGCGTCATGTCGGCTTCCATTTGCGGTAGCGCCGCACGCGTTTCTTCCAGCGTATCAAGCGCATTTGACATTCGCTGCTGACGGCTTGCTTGCGTATTCAAACGCGCAGATAGGGCACTATTTTCCCGCGCCAACAGACGCGTTTCGCGTTCAAGCTGGCGCAGCTCTTGCAACGTAGCGCGGGTCTGTTCGTCCGCAGCTTCAATCTGGGTTTGTAACGCTGCTTGAACTTGCTGTGCTTTTACACCTTCGAGGACAATATCCTCGCTCGCCATTAAAGGTGCGCTGAGTACGCTACACGTAATAGCTGTGCTCGATAGCGCTACGCAAAGCCTACTGATCACATCCACTCTCCGCCCCGATGTCAAAGTAAAGAAATTATCAAAGGCGGGTCGGCAGTTAACATTCGCTGCCGACCGTATAATAACGCCTTAGATTCGATAACGATTTTCGTTTATTGCTACAGACTACCATTATCTGAATAAATGACAATATTTATCATTAGCGCTACTTTATCATTGACATCAAAGGGCAGCGTTAAAACGCCCAGTCTTCGTCCTCCGTGGCCACTGCCTTACCGATCACGTAGCTGGAACCGCTACCGGAGAAGAAGTCGTGGTTCTCGTCGGCGCCCGGTGACAGTGCGGCCATAATGGTGGCGTCGACATCGGTCGTGCTCTTGGGGAACAGCGGCTCGAAACCGAGGTTCATCAAGGCCTTATTGGCGTTGTAGTGCAGAAATTTCTTTACGTCCTCGGTCAAGCTCACTTCGTCGTAGAGCGACTCGGTATATTTGACCTCATTGTCATAAAGCTCAAACATCAGATCGAACGCGAAGGCTTTGATCTCCTCTTGGCGCTCTGCACTGGCTTCTTGGTACCGCTGCTGGAACTTGTATCCGATGTAATAGCCATGCACCGCCTCATCGCGGATGATCAACCGGATCAAGTCAGCGGTATTGGTAAGCTTGGCATGGCTCGACCAGTGCATCGGCAGGTAGAAGCCCGAATAGAACAGAAAGCTCTCCAAGAACACGCTGGCAATCTGCTGCTTCATCACGTCATCAGCGTCGTAACGCTCAAGGATGAGGCTGGCCTTCTTTTGCAGCATCGGGTTCTCTTCGCTCCAGCGGAAGGCATCGTCAACCTCCCGAGTGGAACACAGCGTGGAGAAGATCGAACTGTAAGACCGAGCGTGAACCGACTCCATGAAGGCGATGTTGGTGTAGACCGCCTCCTCATGAGGCGTTCTGGCACTCTTCATCAGCGTGGGGGCGCCTACCGCGCCTTGAATGGTGTCGAGTAAGGTGAGTCCGGTGAACACCCGAATGGTCAGCTGTTTCTCGGCAGCGGTGAGGGTCTGCCACGACGGTACATCGTTAGACAGGGGAATCTTCTCAGGCAACCAGAAGTTGCTAGTCAGGCGATTCCAGACCTCGAGGTCTTTTTCATCCTCGAGGCGGTTCCAATTGATGGCGTTGACTCTTGATAACATGATCTCTCCTTACAAGCTGCAGGACACACAGCCTTCGACTTCGGTACCTTCCAGCGCGCTTTGACGCAGGCGGATGTAATAGAGCGTCTTTATGCCCTTTCTCCAGGCATAAATCTGCGCCTTGTTGATGTCCCGTGTCGTGGCGGTATCAGGGAAGAACAGCGTTAGCGACAGCCCTTGATCGACGTGCTGCGTGGCCGCGGCATAGGTGTCGATGATTTTCTCGGGACCGATCTCGTAGGCGTCTTTAAAGAACTCGGCGTTTTCGTCATCGAGGAACGGCGCCGGGTAATAGACACGGCCCAACTTACCCTCTTTACGTATTTCAATTTTGGCCGCGACTGGGTGGATACTCGCCGTGGCGTTATTGATGTAGCTGATCGAGCCGGTGGGCGGCACGGCCTGGAGGTAGCGGTTGTAGAGGCCATCAGCCTGTACATATTGCTTCAAGGTGTGCCAATCATCCGCCGTGGGTATGTGGATTTCGCTACCTTCAAACAGATTACGTACCCGATCTGTTTTAGGTTCCCACAACTCATCCGTGTATTTGTCGAAGAAACTGCCATCGGCGTAGGTTGAGGTCTCGAACCCTTCAAACGATCGACCACGCGCTTTAGCCAGTTTGTTAGACGCTTTCAGCGTGTAGTACGCCATGCAATAGAAGTACATATTGGTGAAGTCGATGCCTTCTTCACTGCCGTACTCGATGTGTTCGCGAGCCAGGTAGCCATGCAAGTTCATCTGCCCTAGGCCAATGGCATGCGCCTTGTCGTTGCCGTTGACGATGGACGGCACACTCTCCAGGTTGCTCATTTCAGAGACAGCAGTAAGGCCTTGCACTGCTGCATCAACTACTTTTTCAAGGTTACCGCTATCCATCACGTTAGCGATGTTCAAACTGCCCAGGTTGCAGGAGATGTCCTCGCCGGGTTCTTTCACGCTGAGATCGGGATGATAGGCCGTCGGCTTGTTGACCTGGAGAATCTCAGTGCAGAGATTGCTCATATTGACACGCCCCTCGATGGGATTGGCTCGGTTGACCGTGTCCTCGAACATCACATAGGGGTAGCCTGACTCAAACTGAAGCTCGGCCACCGTCTGGAAGAAGGCGCGAGCATTGACCTTCGACTTCTTGATCCGCGAGTCGTCGACCATCTCGTGATACTTATCCGTGACACTGATATCAGCAAACGGTACGCCATACACCCTCTCAACGTCATACGGCGAGAACAGATACATATCGTCGTTAGTGCGAGCTAGCTCGAAGGTAATATCGGGGATGGTCACGCCCAGCGACAACGTCTTGATACGGATTTTCTCGTCCGCGTTTTCCCGTTTGGTGTCGAGGAAGCGCATGATGTCGGGGTGATGGGCATTAAGGTAAACGGCCCCGGCACCTTGGCGGGCGCCCAGCTGGTTAGCATAGGAGAAGGCGTCCTCAAGCATCTTCATAATCGGCACGATGCCGGAAGATTGGTTCTCGATGTGCTTGATCGGGGCACCAACCTCGCGGACGTTACTGAGCACAAAGGCCACGCCACCGCCGCGCTTAGATAGCTGCAACGCCGAGTTAATCGAGCGGCCGATGGACTCCATGTTGTCCTCGATACGCAGCAGAAAGCAGGAAACGTGCTCACCGCGCTGTTTCTTACCGCAGTTGAGGAACGTTGGGGTCGCTGGCTGAAAGCGGCCGGTAAGCATCTCGTCGACAAGAGCGCTGGCCAGCGTCTGATCGCCATTCGCCAAGGTCATGGCCACCATGCAAACGCGATCCTCGAAACGCTCTAGATAGCGTCGACCGTCAAAGGTCTTCAGCGTGTAGCTAGTGTAATACTTAAAAGCACCGAGGAACGTGGGGAAACGAAACTTGTAGGCGTATGCTTGTTTGAACAGCTCTTTGATAAACTCGAAGTCGTACTGCTCGAGCACCTCGGTTTCGTAATAGTCATTCTCGACCAAGTAATCGAGCTTCTCTTCCAGCGAGTGGAAGAACACGGTGTTCTGGTTAACGTGCTGCAGAAAGTATTGGCGGGCGGCCTCTTTGTCCTTGTGCAGCTGCAGCTTACCCTCATCATCGTAGAGGTTCAGCATAGCGTTAAGGGAATGGTAATCAGACACGATCTAGCTCCTGATGAATGGTGGCGACGTCTTCTGGCGTGCCGAGCAGCTCGAAGCAATGGAGAAGCGGTACCTGGCATTTACGGGCCACGATGTGGGCGCCCAGGCAGTAGCCAGTACCGAAGTTGGTGTTGCCAGCCCCGACCACGCCGCAAAGGTAGCGGCGGTTGCGTTCGTCGTTGAGGAAGTGGATCACCGGCTTGGGTACCGCACCTTTGACTTCGCCACCGCCGTAGCTGGGAAAAATCAGTACATAGGGCTTGGTGGCTACCGGTAGGGGTTCCCCAGACTCGAACGGGATGCGTTGAGCATCCCGTTGGAGCTTCTCGACCAAGCGCCGGGTGTTACCGGACTTCGTGGAGAAGTAGACGATCTGGGTCATAGGGCTTTAATGCGATCCGGTTGGAAACCTGACCAGTGTTCGTCACCGGCCACCACGACGGGTAGTTGGCGATAACCTAGTTGCTTTAGCTCTTCTTTTGCCGATGGCTTCTCATCTATATCGATAACGGTATAAAAAATTCCCTGCTTATCCAGCGCTCGGTAGGTGGCAGAACATTGAACACACGCTGACGCGCTATAGACGGTAATAGACATAACTCCCCCTGAAACATCAAAACGCCAACTCCCGACGACGGGCAGGCACAATATCTGGTATTAACTTGCGACTCAAAGCGAAGCACACCATATATATAGTGGCTTATATTTTCAATAGCACACCATGTGGTATTAAGATGAGTTTTTCTCATCGTCAGCGACAGAAACCCTCAAAAGCCGCTATGACGTACGAGTAAGGAGAAAGATGGGTGGCCAAACGTTTTAGGCTGTTCACCAATTTAGACTGTTCAACAATAAAAAAACCGCCTGTGTTAGCAGACGGTTTTTTGCTAGCCCCTTACCATATTAGGCAAGGGTCATCGCGAGTAGATCACACAAAGGTTACGCTTTCGCTGCCTGGTAGCGGCTCTCAACGTCATCCCAGTTGATCACATTGAAGAAAGCTTCAATGTAGTCCGGGCGCTTATTCTGAAACTTCAGGTAGTAAGCATGCTCCCAGACATCCAAGCCCAGAATCGGTGTATTGCCATCCATCAATGGGCTGTTTTGGTTGAGGGTATTTTCGACCACCAACTTTTTCTCGGGCGTGACGGAGAGCCATGCCCAGCCGCTGCCAAAACGACCCAACGCTGCTTTCTTAAAGGCATCCTTGAACGCATCGAATCCGTCAAGCTCAGCATCAATGGCTTTAGCAACATCGCCATGCGGATTACCGCCGCCATTGGGTGACATCATCTGCCAAAACATGGAGTGGTTAGCATGGCCGCCACCGTTATTGATCACAGCCTGACGCTTCTCTTCCGGAACGCGGTCCAGGCTAGCAATCAGCTCTTCAACCGGAACGTCTTCAAGCCCTGTGCCTTCTAGCGCAGCGTTTAGGTTGTTGACGTAAGTGTTGTGGTGACGCGAATGGTGAATTTCCATTGTCATCGCATCGATATGCGGCTCGAGTGCATCGTACGCGTACGGAAGCTCTGGAAGTGTATGTGCCATATTAATCATCTCCTTGAGTGGCTAATGTTACGTTTAAACGATCTTAGCTATTATCTCAGCTACGATCTCTATCGCTACTAATAAAGTGTGGTCACCGCCGCGGGATTTCAACCAGCACCCGATGATTTCTCAGCTTTTGCCCAAGTACTTTAGTCAACTATTGGCACTTTACCTAATTTGGCGGGTATAAAAAAGCCGACTTGTTTATCAAGCCGGCCTTAAAGAGTTTTATCGATTCAATTGGTTACAGCTTTTGCTCAAACTCAGGCAATGCCTCGAACAGATCCGCCACTAGGCCATAATCGGCAACCTGGAAGATCGGAGCTTCTTCGTCTTTGTTGATCGCCACAATCACCTTAGCGTCTTTCATCCCCGCCAGGTGCTGAATAGCCCCCGAGATGCCCACGGCGATGTAGAGATCGGGCGCGACGATCTTACCGGTTTGGCCGACCTGCATGTCGTTGGGTACAAAGCCTGCGTCGACCGCCGCGCGCGAGGCGCCAATCGCCGCGCCCAGCTTGTCGGCAATGCCGTCGAGCAGTTTGAAGTTTTCACCATTGCCCATGCCTCGGCCGCCGGAGATAACGACCTTGGCGCCAGCGAGTTCGGGGCGATCAGACTTGGCCAGCGCTTCGTTGATGAAGGTCGATTGGCTGTTCTCGACCACCACGTCGACGGCTTCAACGGGGGCGCCGCCGCTTTCCGCCACACCGTCGTAGGCACTGGGGCGCACGGTGATGACTTTCAGCGCGTCGTCGCTTTTCACCGTGGCAATGGCGTTACCGGCGTAGATCGGGCGCTTGAACGTATCGGCGCTCTCCACGCTGATAATGTCGGATATCTGGCTGACGTCTTTGAGCGCGGCCAGCCGCGGCATGACGTTTTTGCCCGTGGTGGAGGCCGAGGCCAGCACGTGGGTGTAATCGCCAGCAAGCTCGGCCAGCAGTTTGCCCATGGGCTCAGCAAGTTGGTGGGCGTAAACGGCATTATCCGCCACGCGCACTTTACTCACGCCGTCGAGCTTGGCGGCGGCCTCGGCGGCGGCGTGTACGTTGTCGCCCGCGATCAGGACGTCGATATCGCCGCCGCTGTCCTTGATAATCTGTTGCGCGGCGGCAACCACGCTCGCGGTGGCGCCGGCGAGTTGGCCTTCGTGGAGGTCAGCAAGTACCAGAATGCTCATGCGATCAGCTCCTCTTAAAGCACTTTGGCTTCGTTTTTCAGTTTGTCGATCAGCTCGTCCACGGAGCCCACTTTGATACCGCCTTGGCGCTCAGCCGGCGGCTCAACGCTCACCAGGCTAACGTTGCTGGCAAAGGAAACACCGAGATCGTCGGCAGACTTGACGTCCAGCGGCTTTTTCTTGGCCTTCATAATGTCGGGGAGCTTGGCGTAGCGCGGCTCATTGAGGCGCAGGTCGGTGGTGATGATCGCGGGAAGCGAGAGTTCGATGGTCTGCAGACCGCCGTCGATTTCGCGGGTGACGGTGACTTTTTCGCCCTCAACGTTCACGTCAGACGCAAACGTGCCTTGCGGCAGGTCGGTAAGCGCGGCGAGCATCTGGCCGGCCTGGTTGTTGTCGCTGTCAATCGCCTGTTTGCCGAGCAGGACTAAGCCTGGCTGTTCGTCTTCCACCAGTTTGGCAAACGCCTTCGCCGCCCCCAGCGAGTCGACCTGTTCGTCGGTCTCAACGTGAATGGCGCGGTCGGCGCCTAAGGCAAGGGCGGTGCGCAGCTGCTCTTGGGCTTGTTTCGGACCGATGGTGACCGCCACGATTTCGGTCGCCACGCCCTTTTCTTTCAGACGCACCGCTTCTTCCACGGCGATTTCGCAGAAAGGGTTCATGGCCATTTTGACGTTGGTGAGATCAACGTTGGAATTATCCGGCTTGACCCGAATCTTGACGTTGTAGTCGATGACGCGTTTCACCGCGACGAGTACTTTCATAGGTTCCTCGCTTGGCTTTGGATATTAAGCCGTTACTTTTGAATGACACTGCTATTATCAGCGCCTGGTCATCATTACTCAAATTCATGCAAGCGTTTGATAGGTGCGCTGCTGGAAAACCTTATCAACATGCCACAGCTTTATAAAGTGCGACAACACTCCTTATCTACGCCCTTGGTCGCAATCCGGCTCCTCAACGGCTGCAAGCCCGTCTATCGCGCGATATGCTACGTCTAGAGAAAGCCGGATAGCCTAGAAGGAACATTATGCCTATCATGAGCCATAACCAGAAGCAAACGACCGTTTAAGATTAAGTTTATGTTTGCATAAACTCATTCTATGCAATACGTCACTACATAATATACAACACGCAAAACAAGGAGAGACCAGGGTGGAAAATAACGCAACTGAAACCAATGCTGCTGAAACCGTCGAACGCGATGTCATGGAATTTGACGTCGTGATCGTCGGCGCGGGGCCATCAGGCCTTTCTGCCGCGTGCCGCCTGATGCAGCAGGCCAACGAAGCCGAGCAAGAGCTTAGCGTATGCGTGGTCGAAAAAGGCTCCGAGGTGGGCGCGCATATTCTGTCGGGTGCTGTCTTTGAACCTCGCGCTTTACAGGAACTTTTCCCCGATTGGGAAGAGCGCGGCGCCCCACTGACAACGCCAGCCACGCGCGATGAGGTCTACCTGCTCAAAGACGCGAAAAAAGCACAGAAACTACCCAACGCCCTCGTGCCGAAAAGCATGCACAATACCGGCGGTGATATCACCCGCTATGTGATCAGCGCTGGCAATCTAAGCCGCTGGCTCGCCGAACAGGCGGAGTCGTTAGGGGTCGAGATTTTCCCTGGGTTTGCCGCGCAGGAAGTGATCATTGAAGATGAGGTTGTCCGCGGCATCATCATTGGCGATATGGGCGTCGCGGCTGACGGCTCGCAGAAAGACGGTTACATGCCGGGCATGGAGCTTCGCGCCAAGTATACGCTGTTTGCCGAGGGCTCGCGTGGACACTTGGGCAAGCGTTTGATCAACGATTTCTCTCTCGATGCTGGGTGCGACCCCCAGCACTACGGCATCGGCCTTAAAGAGCTTTGGGATGTGCCGGCCGACAAACATGAGCCCGGCTTAGTGCTGCATGGCTCGGGCTGGCCGCTGGATAGCAATACTCACGGCGGCTGGTTTCTCTACCATGCCGAGAACCAACAGGTGGTCTTGGGCTTGATCATGGACCTCTCCTACCAGAACCCATGGCTCTCGCCGTTCGATGAATTCCAACGCATGAAACACCACCCAGTGATCAGCCAGCACTTGGATGGTGGCAAGCGCGTGGCTTATGGTGCTCGCGCCATTACTAAGGGCGGCTTCAACTGCTTACCTAAAATGACGTTCGCTGGCGGGCTTTTAATCGGCTGCGATGCCGGCACGCTAAACTTTTCGAAGATCAAAGGGTTACATACGGCAATGAAATCAGGCCTGGTGGCGGCAGAGAGCGTATTTGAAGCACTCAACGCCGGCGACGAAGGAGGGCAAGAGCTCACGTCTTTCACTGAGAAGTGGGAAGCCAGCTGGGCATATGCCGAACTTAAAGAGAGCGCGAGCTTCGGTCCGGCAATTCACAAATACGGCACCATCGGCGGTGGCGCGTACAACTTCACTGACCAGCTACTTGGCGGCAAGCTCCCCACTGTTCACGACACCACCACCGATCACGGCAATCTAAAACCTGCGGATCAATTTGAAAAAATTGATTACCCTAAACCGGATGGCAAGTTGTCGTTCGATAAGTCTTCATCGGTATTTCTCTCCAATACCAATCACGAAGAAGACCAGCCCAGCCATCTACGTTTAGCCGACCCAGCACTGCCGATTCGCGACAACCTGCCTGAATATGCCGAGCCTGCACAGCGTTACTGCCCGGCAGGTGTTTACGAAGTGGTTGAGGACGATGAGGGCAACCCTAAGTTCCAAATCAACTTCCAGAACTGCGTGCACTGCAAAACTTGTGACATCAAAGACCCCGCGCAGAACATTACCTGGGTTGCACCCGAAGGCGGTGGTGGGCCGAATTACCCCAACATGTAGACCTCACCACACCCTAGTGATCGCTGCGAGCATGTTTATCTCATTGCTCGCAGCGGCGGTCATATTGGGTCAGCACCTCAATCGGCGCTCGGTGCGCGACGAGTCGGCGCCGCCCGGCTTGGGTAAAACGTACGTCGATCACGGGATTATCCGGCGAGCCTTCGACAGCGGCGACTTCGCCCTCACCAAACACGGCATGACGTATGCGCTGACCAGCATGAAAATGCAGGTTTGACGTATAGCCCGCCTTCGGCTCATCCACTCGTGCCTCAGCCACGGCAATATCGTCACGCCCTGCTTGCTCAAGGTAGCGTTTGACCAGTCCAGGAGACAATACGCTTAGTGGCTGATCGCTGGTATCACCGTCTTTCTGCAGCCTCTTCGCCATACGCTGGCTATCTTGCCAGGCGCTTTCCGCAATAAAGCGGCTGGGACGATGCTCACCACCATCGTGGAGTAGCAAAAGCGCTTCCTGTGCCCGCGTTATCGCCACATAGAACAGACGCCTCTCTTCTTCCAGGCGTTCATCGGTCAGGGGATTATCGCGACTGTAGTGGGGGAAATCCTCTTCATTAGCGCCTGCTACGGAGACAAACGGCCACTCTAGCCCTTTGGCCCCATGTACCGTGCTGATCAGCACTCCGCTGGCTTGATTTTCTACCGGACGCTCTAACAGTTCGATAAAGGCGTCGGGGTCTTGCACGCTTTCCGCTTGCTCAATCAACACGTCTAGCAGCCGCACATCTTCTTCACCTTTATCCCGCCGAGCGGCGGCACGTTTTAACGTCTTCTGCGCCTCAATGGTCTCTACCACGTGATGCAGCAGTTTTGCTGGCGACCACGCGGCAAGTTTTGGCAGCTCACATAGTAGCGCCCAGCGTTTTTTCAACGTGCGTTTTTGGATCGGCTTTAAGTCCGCCAGCACTGGGTCGTGGCGTTCTGGCCAGCGCTGCGATTGTGCTAGCTGATGGGCTAAGCGACGAAGGCGCTCACGAGCTACAAAGGGGGTAGGCTGTGCGAGCAGTAGGTGGATATATTCTGGATCGTGCAGTAATGCCGGGCGCCGCGCCAACTTCAAATAGCTCGCCAATGCCTGAACCAGCGGCAGGCGAAAAACGAAACGATCTTCGCGTAGCATGCGAAACGGAATGCCTGCCTGCAAAAGCGCGAGCTGAAACGGCACGGAAAGCGCCCAGCTACGCACCAAAAGGCACGCCTCGTTGAGCGCACGCCCTTGGGCTTGCCAATCCATCAACGCATCTAAAAAGAAACGACTCCCCTGCCCGACCCCCAACCAAGTTGCCGGGTTGCGATTATCGGCCAGACAGAGCTGGTCCGGACGGCGACGGTTAGCCGCAATAGCGTGGTTAGCCGCCAGCGCCAGTGCATGACCGTGGCGAAAGGTCATGGAAAGCGGGTAGTCAGTGGCAACGCCAAAAGTGGCCGTGAAATTTTCCAGCATTGTGTCTGGACGGGCGCCACGCCACTCGTAAATGCACTGATTGGCATCACCCACCGCCATGACCTGAGCTTGAGAACCGGCTAGCACTGCAAGCAAGCGCTGCTGCGCGGCGTTTATATCCTGATACTCATCGATAATAACGTGGTCGAGAAAGCCTTCGACCCGTGACCGCAGGGCATCATCTGCTTCCAACGCCTGAAGTGGACGATAAAGTAAGTCGGCATAGGTCATGGCCCCTTCGTCATGTAAAAGGCGCTCGCCTTCTTTAAACGCGGCCGGAAAGTAGTCAGTGTCGTCGTCAAACTGCAGGCGTTGGTAGAGTTCAGCCGGCTCGGCCATTTCCGCTTTCACTAAATTGCTGAAATGCGCCAGCGCCTCTAAGCGCTCCCCCTCCAAGGCGGCATCGCGACGTTCAGGTTGATCACGTAACACGTTTAGGCTGGCTTGACGCAATAGCCGCTCAAGTTGCCAATCCGCCGATAGCAATCGCCGCGGCGCAAGCGCCCCCCAGCGGCACAAGCTTTGCGATAATCGGTGCCCTAACGAGTGAAAAGTGCGGACATCGGGTAGCGTTTGCCCAGGCTTAGCAAGCTGCCCCAAACGGCGCTGAAAGTCATCTTTGGCCGAGCGGTTAAACATCAATACTAAGATGCGTTTGGGCGAGACACCTTGATCAAGTAAATATAGCACCCGGGCCGCCATGGTGGTCGTTTTACCGGCCCCTGCCACTGCCGCCACGCGGGCATGACCTTTGGCGTGGGCTACCACCGCTTGCTGCTGCGCTGTGAGCTTCACTCTGCCCCGCTGGCGCTGTCTGTGAACTCATGACCACCTACGTGTCCAAGGACATGCCATTGCCCGGCACTTTCAATGCCAATTTCTATCGTGCCATCCTCTTGCTCTTGCGTCGTAGCGGCCTCGACCAACTGATAGTAGACATTACGGCTGATGCGCGCGGAAAGCCCCAGTCGCACAGGCACTTGTGGCACTGCTTCGCCAGCAGGGGTAGATGTGATGCTTAGCGGATGATCCGCATCTAAACAAAGCTCATCGTCATACTGCGTCACCAGGTACCAGTCATTGCTGCGTTTATGCGCTTGTGTAATCACAAACGGGCAGTCCTCGACCTCAATGCGCCAGCGTTCAACCGGCGTCACTAAACAAACGCCTTCTGGATCTTGACGCAGCAGGCTTGCAAGCAAGCGCACCAACGCAGGACGTGTAAAGGAACGACCCTCGTGGCACCATTGACCATCTGCTTTAATCACTAGTGGCATGTCGCCTGCTAGTGGCGGATCCCACTGCTCTACTGGCGGCACGTTGGCCGCACCTTCACACTGTTGGAGCAACCGATCTAGATTCATTAAAGCCCCCTCCCCTCAGCATATACTTATGCTTAAACTAGGCCTGCCTGAGCCAGCCCATTGCGGATGTGCGCAGGCGCCTCAGGAACCGCCGCGCGGAATAGCTGATAAAAGTTAGCCGTGGTCTGCATCGCCACTTCATCTACGCTAATCCTGCGCTCGTCAGCAATACATTCGGCAACCTTCACAACCCAAGCGGGCTCATTGGGCTTCCCACGGTAAGGCACCGGCGCAAGATAGGGGCTGTCGGTTTCGACCAGCAGTCGATCCAGCGGGAGCTTGCGCACCAACGCGCGTAAAGACTCGGCATTACGAAACGTCACAATGCCCGAAAGCGAAATATAAAAGCCCAGTTTGATCGCTTCACGCGCCATGTCTAAATCTTCGGTAAAGCAGTGCAGAACACCACCCACCTTTGGGTCAGTGTGCTCACGCAACAGAGCCAGCGTATCGTCTTTGGCTTCACGTGTGTGAACCACAATCGGTAGTTCAAGCTCATGCGCGGCCATCAGATGGCGCTTAAAACGCGCATACTGCACGTCGGCAGGCACGCTTTCGCGGTAGTGATAATCTAGCCCAGACTCGCCAATGGCTACCGCACCGTATTGGTCTGCCATGTCGATAATATCGTCAACGCTAGGCTCTTGCTCCACCGTGTGCAGGGGGTGCAAGCCGGCTGAAATCACCACGTCTTGATGCTCGCGTGCGAGTGCTGCCAAGTTAGGCACATCCTCTAACGTCACGGCAATAGCAAGAAACTGGCTAACGTCAGCCGTGCGCGCGGCCTCTAGTGTGGCGTTAAGATCACCGCCATGAGTGTTATCAGATAAACGATCAAGATGGCAGTGGGAATCAACAAACATAGCGCACTCAATATAAACAGTGAGAAGGGAAATATTAAAAGCTTATAGCGTATAGGAGGGAGCGGCCTTATCTAGCTGGCCGGCCAACAAGGTTTCAATGCGATCACGCACGCTATAATCCTGCTGGCTAAAATGCACGCCAATCCCGGGCATCCGTCGGCCAGTCACCCCCTCGGGTGACACCCAAATTACTTGGCCGCTCACCGTTAGCCGCTCTTCGTCAGCGGGCAGTGTCAGCAGCAACACCACTTTTTGCCCCAGGGCATAGGGCTTATGGGTCGGCACAAAAATACCACCGCGATCCAAAAAAGGCATATAAGCGGCGAGCAGCGTCGGCACATCAGGAATGCTTAGCGAGAGCGCTTTCTGCGTCATATAAAGTCTCCTAAGGGCGGCTTACGAGCGCAACAAAGCCGCCCAACGCACCAACCATGCTTCAAGCACCAACTGCGGGTTCGGGTTAGCTCCTACCGCTAATAAACGACGCTGCTCGCGGGCATAATCCAGCAAGCGAAACCAGTCTTGCACACGACCATTCTTCATGGCTTGGCGATACAACGGCACCAAATCAGCATTGTGCAGACCCGTTTCATTACCCGATAACCCGAAACGAATAAGATCTTCTAACCACGCGATACCGTACCACAGGATACCATCCAACGCTTTACGGTCGAGTCGTGCTGCTTCGCTTACCGGCTCAGCGCCGCGCATCAATTGCTCAAAGCTATCATGCAGCTGATGGCGAAGCGCCCGCGCTTCAGGCGCGGCTAATTCGACTGCCAACAAGGGCAAACCACCCGCCACTTGCCACCAAAAGCGGGCTTCTTCTTCACTATGCAATTGCTCCAAGAGCCAGGATCGGCATTCAGCATAAGCCACACTCGCCAGCGACCACTGCTGGCAGCGAGAGCGAATGGTCGGCAACATTCGCGACGGCACGTCGGAAAGCAGAATAAAGAGCGTCTTATCGCCCGGTTCTTCCAAGCTCTTGAGCAGCGCATTGGCCGCTGCCACATTCATCGCTTCTGCCGGCGAAATCACAATCACTCGGTAACCGCTTTGCTGAGCGGTTTGGTTCACAAAACGGTTCACCCCACGAATCGGGTCAATACGAATTTGACGCTTACCCTCTTCCGGCGATACACGCAGCAAATCCGGATGGTAGCCCGAAGCGAGCATCTGGCAGCTATGGCACTCCCCGCAGGCGTGAGTGCCGGGGTTAGCACACAGCATTTGGGCGATTAACGCCTCTGCTACCGCTTGCTTACCGACCCCATGAGGCCCATTAAACAAAAGCGCATGGGGGAGTCGGCCATTTTTCTGCAAGCTCAGTAGTTGCTCCCACATGCCGTGATGCCAAGGCATAACCGACGCTACGGCCATGCTGCCACCCGCTTGGCTAACGCATCTGTAATCGCCACTTGCACAAGCTCCAACGGCTCTGCCGCATTGATGACGGCAAAGCGCTTGGGTGCCTGGGCGGCTCGCTCAAGGTAGGCATTGCGGACGGCGTCAAAGAAGTCGCCATGCTCACGCTCAAAGCGGTCACGCTCACCACCCTGATGCGATAAGCGCGAAGCCACGCGATGGTTTGCGGCCTCCACCGGCATATCAAGCAGCAGTGTGAGATCGGGTTGTAGCCCCCGCTGAACGAACTGCTCGAGCGTGGCGATCCGCTCAACGGCAATACCTCGCCCGCCGCCTTGGTACGCGTAGGTCGCATCGGTAAAGCGGTCGCACACTACCCAGGAACCACGCTCAAGCGCGGGTAGAATTTTCTCTGCCAAATGCTGCGCCCGGGCGGCAAACATCAATAAAAGCTCGGCATCGGCGCTTAACGGCTCGGCCGACGCGGGGTCAAGTAATAGGTGGCGTATATCTTCCGCACGTGATGTACCGCCCGGCTCACGCGTACTGATAACGTCTTGTCCTTGAGCACGCAACCAATCGACCACGCACTGTAGGTTGGTCGATTTACCCACGCCTTCGCCGCCTTCTAGGGTGATAAAGCGCCCGCGCTGGCTCATGATAGCCTCAACATAATGGATGATGAATTACCGATTGCGTATGTAGCGATTAACGGCGTTATTATGCTCACGTAGCGTACGCGAAAAGTGATGAGTGCCATCCCCCTTGGCAACGAAATAGAGCGCCTCCCCCGGCAGCGGGTTTACCGCAGCCTCAAGCGCCGCCCGACCTGGAAGGGCAATCGGCGTCGGCGGCATGCCGTCAATTACGTAGGTGTTGTACGCGGTTGCTTCGCGCAGATCAGCATAACTGATGTTGCCATCGTAACGCTCCCCCATACCGTAAATCACCGTCGGGTCAGTTTGTAAACGCATACCGCGCTCTAAACGGCGTTTAAACACACCGGCAATTTCACGCCGTTCCTCCGGCGCGCCGGTTTCGCGCTCAATTAGCGATGCCATAATCAGGGCGTCATAGAGGGTGTCGATGGGCAGGTCGTCGCTGCGCTCGGCCCATACGTCTTCTAGCACTCGCTCCATCTTCTCAAGCGATTGCTGCAAAATATCTACGTCGCTCATGCCTAAGTGGTAACGGTAAGTGTCAGGGAAAAACCAGCCCTCAGGATAGACGCCTTCACGACCTAATAGCGCCATGACCTCTTTCCCACTCATTTCTGCCGTGCGGTTATCAAGCTTCGGTGCTTTATTAAGAAGCTCGCGCATTTGGCGAAACGTCCAACCTTCGGGCACGGTAAGCGGATAGGTCACAACGTCATTACTGCCCAGTAACTCAAGCATGTCTTGGCCTGTCATCCCCGGCTCTAGCTGGTATTCGCCCGCGCGTAGCTGCGGCAGTTTATTCGGCGCGAGCTTAGGTAACAGACGAAACGCCCAAGCATCCGTAATAATGTCTTGTTCACCCAATTCGGCAATCACACGATGAAAACCCGCACCTGATGGGACCTGATAGAGCGTCGGCTCTTCAAGCGCTAGCGGTACTGAAAGGCGGCTTTGCCAATAATAGTAAGCGCCGGCTGCACTGATCGCACCGAGCACCAACACGACCAATAACGCCCAAAAAATTCGTTTCAAAACCTACCTCTTTTCATTATTTTGCTTCAACGACACAACGTGTTGTGAGGCAACGCCTAATAGCCGATGCCCGGCCGCTTGTAGCACATCATTCGTAGGTAATGGCCATCGCTTTTGCACTTGACCATTGGGCGTTACCAATGCCACCACCGGCCAAATGCCTTGCACCGAGTTACCGACCCACAGCTGCTCGACACGATGAAGTTCACGTAATGGCAGTGATGCAACCGTAATATGCCGTCGCGATAACAGCGCCTCACGCAGCGTGCCCGCCACCCCGCACTGCTCTAGCGGTGGGGTCCATACAGCACCGTTTTGTTGCCAAAATAGGTTCATGCTGGTGGCTTCTACCAAGTTATCTTGCTGGTCAGCAAGTAAGCCTTCAGCAATATCATCGCGTTGCCACTCGCGTCGAGCGAGCACATTTTCTAAACGGTTTAGGTGCTTGATACCGGCAAGTCGGGGCTGATGCGCAAGCCGTAAGTCGCAAATACACACACGAACCCCTTCATACCTACGTGAAGAATTCGGCGTAAATGGCGTGCGGCGACTCAATAAGCGCGGCGATGGCGTTGGCGGCAGTGCATAGCCACGGCCTCCGCTGCCGCGCGTTACCACGATTTTAAGGATTTCTTGTTGCGGGAATACCTCACCCTGCTCAGCGGTTTGCCACGTGGCTTCAAGCGCTGCGTCACTGGGTGTTTGTATGCCTAATACCTCGCAGCCTCGGTGCAAACGGGCACGATGGTAATCCCACAAAACAGGCTCGCCATCGCGCAATAGCACCGTCTCAAAGACACCGTCCCCATAGGCGAAGCCACGATCATCAAACGGTAGCATTGGAGACGCCATCATCACGCTCATCCTCGTGCGTTATCCCATTTTACGTCTACACCTTCTTGAACAGCAGCGAACCGTTAGTACCGCCAAACCCAAAGGAGTTGGAAAGCGCCACATTGATCGTCATATCACGGGCATTATGCGGTACGTAATCGAGATTACAGCCTTCCTGGGGGTTTTCCAGATTGATCGTGGGTGGCGCTACTTGATCACGAATGGCCAGCACACTAAAGACCGCTTCCACGGCACCGGCCGCACCCAACAGGTGACCAATCATAGACTTAGTTGAACTCACCGCCACATTTTTAGCAGCATCGCCAAGCACACGCTCCACCGCACGGCTTTCGGCCAAGTCGCCTGATGCAGTGGAAGTGCCGTGTGCGTTGATATAATCAACATTTGCCGCGTCAACTCGCGCATCTTTGATCGCATTGCTCATGGAAATGGCGGCGCCACTACCATCTTCGGGCGGTGCCGTCATATGGAAAGCATCGTCACTCATACCAAAGCCTACAAGCTCTGCGTAGATATTCGCACCGCGCGCTTTGGCGTGCTCATACTCCTCTAATACCAGCACACCCGCTCCGTCAGAGAGAACAAAGCCATCGCGATCCGCATCCCATGGGCGACTTGCCGCTTCAGGGTTATCATTACGTGTGGAAAGGGCGCGCGCCGCGGAGAACCCCCCAAGCCCCAAAGGCGTAGTCGCCATTTCAGCACCACCACACACCATCACATCGGCATCGCCATAGGCGATGGTACGCGCACTATAGCCAATATTATGAGTACCCGTCGTACAGGCAGTGGTAATGGCAATATTGGGGCCTTTAAAGCCGTGCTGAATCGCCATATTGCCGGAGATCATATTGATAATAGAGCCCGGCACGAAAAACGGTGATATGCGCCGCGGACCGCTTCTTTGCAGCGCATTATGATTGTGCTCAATCATAGGCAATCCGCCAATGCCTGAGCCAATCGCGACACCAATACGGTCAGCATTATCTTCGTTGCAGACGATCCCCGCGTCCTCAATGGCCTGCGCGCCAGCGGCCATACCGTATTGGATAAACAAATCCATCTTGCGGGCATCTTTAGGGTTTAAATAGAGACTAATATCAAAGTTTTTAACCGATCCGCCAAAGCGCGTATTAAAATCACTTGTATCAAAATGTTCGATGGGTGCAATACCGCTTTTACCTGCGACGATGTTGGACCACGACTCATCGACGGTATTTCCCACAGGGGTCACCAGGCCTAGCCCAGTTACCACTACCCTTTTTCGTGCCATTCGTTTTCCTCCAGGCATCCATGGTGACTTAACCCATTTGGATTATTTCTGCCGGTCGCTTACTGTAAACATGCATAGGCTACATGCACGTTAAGGCGCAACGTCGCTTATGTCGAGCATTTACCCCTTAGCCAAAAGGCGACAGTATAACGGAGATTACCTGCCAAATTCATTGCCCTATACAGCAAAAAGCCGCCCTAAGGGAGGACGGCTTTTATTTAGGCGGTAAAAACCGCCTCGGTTAGTAGCGCCAACAACACCCTTACTGGTGGGCGTTAACGTAATCGATCGCTTCTTGAACCGTGGTAATTTTTTCAGCTTCTTCATCAGGAATTTCGGTATCAAATTCCTCTTCCAGCGCCATAACCAGCTCGACCGTATCGAGCGAGTCGGCACCCAAGTCTTCGGTAAAAGAAGAACCGTTTTGGATATCTTCTTCTTTAACGTTTAGGCGCTCGGCCACAACTTTTTTTACGCGTTCTTCAATAGTACTCATCTACGTACTCCAGTCGTTCACATTAGCGGTTTAATAACCAGCCATTTGGAAACCGCAAGCCAAAAGCTGCGGGGTAGTTTATAGACGCCCTTTGGCAGACGCAACCGCCAAACCAAGGGCATCAACGCATATTCATGCCGCCGTTGACGTGCAGCGTTTCTCCGGTGATATAACCTGCGCTATCGCTGGTTAAAAACCCCACTGCCGCGGCGATCTCTTCGGGTTCGCCTAGGCGTGCCAGCGGAATCTGCTTGAGCAACATGTTGTGCTGAGCTTCCGGCAACCCTTCGGTCATGTCGGTGGCAATAAATCCTGGCGCTACATTATTGACAGTGATATTGCGCGAAGCCACTTCGCGCGCCAACGAACGGCTAAAACCTTCCATCCCCGCTTTGGCTGCCGCGTAGTTAGCCTGGCCTAAGTTACCCATGGTTGCCACCACAGAACTTATTGACACAATTCGCCCAAAACGTGCCTTTGTCATACCGCGCAAACACGCTTTGCTGACGCGATACACAGATTTAAGATTGGTATCCATTACCGCGTCCCACTCATCTTCTTTCATGCGCATGAGAAGATTGTCTCGGGTAATGCCAGCATTATTTACCAAAATAGTCGGCGCACCGAACTGTTCGGTAATCGTTTTCAGTATGCCATCAATGCTTGACAGATCAGTAACGTTTAAGCAAACGCCTGCGCCTTCAATGCCTTGCGCTTTGAGGTCGGTATCAATTTTTTCCGCCCCCGCATCGCTTGTGGCCGTCCCCACCACAATACGGCCTTGGCGGCCAAGTTCATGTGCAATGGCACGACCGATACCGCGACTGGCACCGGTGACCAGCGCCACTCTGCGTTCTTGTGTCATTACGTACACCCCTTTGTCGAAAAAGTGCTCATAACCTCGCGGCTAACGTTTAGTCGTTATCTGCAACCGTTTCGCGCGCCAGCTCCAGCGCAGCATCCAAGCTATCGGGATCATTTACCGCCAACCCCTTACTCCCCCGTACGATACGCTTATTCAGGCCCGTTAACACTTTACCTGGCCCACACTCAATAAACGCCTTAGCCCCCTGCGCACTCATGGATTCAACGCAATCTGTCCAACGAACGGGCCGGTAGAGCTGCTCTACTAGACGGGTACGTAATGCATCTATATCAGCGTGAGCTTGTGCGTCCACATTTTGAATTACACTATAGCGTGGTGCACGCAGCTCAATTTCGCCAATAACAGCCGAAAGTCGCTCAGCGGCCGGTTTCATCAGTGCGCAGTGCGACGGTACAGAGACGGGTAATGGCATTGCACGTTTTGCCCCAGCATCTTGGCACGCGGCAATCGCGCGCTCAACGGCTGACTTAGCCCCGGCGATAACCACTTGCCCCGGCGCATTATAGTTAACAGCCGACACTACCTCACCTTGTGCTGCCTTTTCACAGGCTGCCTCAACAGCGGCATTATCCAAACCTAAAATAGCCGCCATCGCCCCTCGGCCCGCAGGCACGGCTTCCTGCATGGCCTCACCACGCAAGCGTACAAGGTTAATACCTTCGGCAAACCCCATCACACCGGCACATACCATGGCGCTGTATTCACCGAGGCTATGACCTGCCATTACGCCGGGGCGCGGTCCTTCCAGCTCTTGCCATATTCGCCAAACGGCGATGCTTGAAGCTAAAAGCGCGGGCTGGGTGCAAGCCGTCGCGTTGAGTGACTCTTCGGGACCTTCTTGCACGACGTTCCATAGATCATAGCCCAAAGCATCCGACGCTTCTTCAAAGGTGGTTCCTACCACACTGTAGCGTTCGGCCAGCTCTCGCAGCATTCCTAGCTGTTGAGAGCCTTGCCCAGGGAATATGAGAGCAAGGGGTTGAGACATGTCGTTCACCTTTGCACTTGTTAGCGTTTGCTCATGAGAGCACAAAACACTGCACGGCCTATTGTACTTTTGGCCGGTCAGGTCGCCCCGCGGCACTCTTCATGAGTCCCGCGGCTTGATCAGCGTTATGGCAGAGATTGCCAGCGTTGCACTAATTGTTGCGGCAAATCGTGCTCGACTTCTTGCATCGCACGCACAATTGCATAATAAAAGCCTTCCGCATGAGCCCCACCGTGGCTTTTGATTACAATACGCGAAAGCCCTAATAAACTAGCGCCATTGTAGCGCACAGGATCAAGCTCTTTTTTTAACCGCTTGAGTGCCGGCCTCGCCAGTAAACTCGCCAGACGACCGCTCAGCCGAGATTCGAATACTGCCTGAACGCGTTCAATTAGCATATTGGCCAACCCTTCACTCGATTTCAGCACTGCATTGCCGACAAAACCATCGCAAACAACGACATCGAGGTTGCCGCGAAAAAGGTCTCCACCTTCAGCATAGCCTTGATAGTCAAAAAGGCCGTAAGCTGGATAACGGCGCAAAATCGTGTTCGCCTCACGCACACTGCGACTGCCTTTGGTCGCTTCGGCCCCAACGTTCAGCAGTGCCAACCGAGGACGCGCAATAGCGTCAACGCTCTGCGCCATCGCCGCCCCCATTACGGCAAAATCCACCAGCCGCGGCGCAGGTGAATCCACATTGGCCCCCAGGTCGAGCAGATAACAACGCTGATTGTTTCGCGTGGGGATCGCCGTACTAATCGCCGGGCGACTAATACCCGGCAGTGTGCCCAGTTCGCGCCGCGATAAGGCCACCAATGCCGCTGTATTCCCCGCGCTAACGCCTGCATCGGCGCTACCGTATAAGCTATTACCTGCCACACAGCGCAGCATTTGCGCCATGCTAGTATCTTGACCATGACGTAATGTCCATGCAGCCGTAGCATCTTGGGCTACGTGAGCGTGGCTATTACATACCACCAAACGTGACGCTGCCGCAGCCATTGGCTGCGGCAAGCGCGAAAGCTCGGCAACAACTTGCCGACCTGGGCCAAACAACAAAAGCTCTAAATCATCGTGGCGCAACACTGCTTTAGCGGCACCATGGATGATGGATTGGGGACCTTGATCGCCCCCCATAACATCAATTGCGATGCGCACGCGTTACTGAGCCACGGTTACTGAGTCATTGCGATTTGACCACTGAAAAAAAACGCAAGGTATTAAACCTCTACCACCTTACGGCCACGATAGAAACCGTCCGGAGATACGTGGTGACGCATATGCGTAGCGCCCGTCTCTTTGTCTTGAGACAGTGTCGGCGCGCTCAGGGCATCGTGGCTGCGACGCATACCGCGTTTAGAGCGAGTTTTACGGTTCTTTTGAACTGCCATGGGTGTTTACTCCAAGTGTGATAGGGTAAAAATTGCTATTTTTTGCCTTTCAATGCGCCACTGCTCTTTAAAGCATTGAGCACCGCGAAAGGATTTTCGGCTGGCGATGTTGTATCGTTCGAACCTTTGGCTTTGCTGACCAGCTGTTCAGGTGAAACATTGCACTCCTTTTCGTCATGATATACGACTTGAGGGAGGCTCAGAATCAACTCGTCCTCTACAACCGTCAGCAAGTCCAGCTGTTCATTTTTCACCAGTACGGGCTCATGGCTTGCAGGAAGTTCGCCTGCTAACGCCTCATCGCTGATCAAACCAAGCACAAACCGACTTTCCACTTGCTGCGGCATTGGCTCTAGGCAACGACGGCATGCAAGCAACATATCCGCTTGTAAGTGGCCACGAATTTCACGACGACCCTGCGCATCAATGCCAAACTCAAGTACGACATGGCAGTCGCCCGTTTGGTCACCGGCTTCTTCGACCAATCGCGCTAGCTGATTCAGCGCAACAAGGCCTTCGAGTCGTTCGTCGCGGGCTGCAAGCTTATAAGGCTCAACCCGGCTGGGGAGCTGTGAGGTCAACATAGGCGCGCAATGATAGGCACTCACCCCTTGTCTGTCAAAGCCGCCGATGCATTTCTTATCTCTGGGCGTATGTTGTCGGCTTCGTTACACTCACCGTCACTCGCCCAACCTTTATCTTTTATCGAGAGTTTCGCCATGCCAACCTCCTCACCTTTAGTGCTCGCCTCGAGTTCTCGCTCGCGCCGCACCCTGCTCGACCGATTACAGATTCCCTATCAATGCCAATCGCCTAATATCGACGAAACGCCAAAGCCAGGAGAGCGCCCACAAGCGCTGGTGCATCGTCTGGCCCTCAGCAAAGCCTTTGCGGTGGCCGATCACTATCCTGCCCACTGCATTGTTGGCTCTGATCAAATTGCCGTCTTTAACGACGAAATTCTGGGCAAACCGCATACGCCAGAGAAGGCGCGGGAGAACCTCGCACGCTTTTCAGGCCAGCGGGTGACATTCCTTACCAGCTTAGCGCTGCTGGATACGCGCCGCCAGCATCACCAAGTGCATGTTGAACCGTTTGACGCTGTATTCCGTACGCTTTCAGAGACTGAAATTGCCTATTACGTCGCGCAAGAACAACCGCTAGACAGTGCCGGCAGTTTC
The DNA here is from genome assembly GCF_023555005.1 of Halomonas llamarensis. Lineage (GTDB taxonomy): Bacteria > Pseudomonadota > Gammaproteobacteria > Pseudomonadales > Halomonadaceae > Vreelandella > Vreelandella llamarensis. Next base: position 83,354 of record NZ_JAMJPJ010000002.1, read on the forward strand.
TACATGGAAGGGTTAGGCATTGCGCTCTTTGCCTCGCTGGAAGGTCGAGACCCCAACGCACTCGTCGGCCTCCCTCTGATTGCCCTATGCGATATGCTACGCCAAGCAGGCCTCAACCCGCTTGAGCAAAGGCTTAATGGTTAGACGACTTAATAAGCAATAGGCGATGGCGACGTGGAGAACCCCAACACCTGAGCGGCGGTTTGTGTAAAACGTCGCGTCAAACGATCAAACGGATCAAGACTCGGCGTATAATCCTCCCAGCGAACCTCTCCCAAGTAGTCACGCGATAGCGACTCAAGCGAATCCAGCCGATCAACCAAGCCAAGCTCCATCGCCTGCTCGCCGCTCCATATCAAGCCCGAAAAAATGTCCTCTTCATCGCTTAAGCGCTCCCCGCGCCCTGCGCGGACATCGTCAATAAACTGCTGATGCGTGCTGTCCAGCACCGTTTGCCAAAACGCCACCGTTTCATCATCCAGGGGCTTAAATGGGTCTAAAAAGGCTTTGTTTTCGCCTGCCGTCACTACCCGCCGCTCAATACCGATTGAGTCAATAGCTTCATTAAAGCCAAATCCTGAGTAGATAACGCCAATAGATCCTACCAAGCTCACCGGGGAAGCGGCGATTTCATCCGCCGCTACGGCAATGTAGTAGCCGCCACTGGCACCGATGTCTTCAATCAGTGCAATAATGGGCTTATCGCCTGACTCCCGCAGGCGCATCATCTCAGCAAAAATACGCTGTGACTGAACGGGGCTGCCGCCAGGGCTATCGATATGCACTACCACGGCTTGGGTAGCGTCTGAAGACCAGGCGCGATTAAGCCCCCGAATAATACGCTCCGCGTTGGCGGGAGAATCGCGGCTAATCACACCTTTGACTTCCACAATACCCAAATGCGGCTGCGTCGGCATGGCACTGCCCATGCCAGCTTGAAAAATACTGTAGGCACTCAGCGAAAGCGAGGCCAATACAATTGCTACTAGAATGAAGCGGAAGAATAGCTTCCAACGACGGCTGCGGCGCTGCTCGGTCAACACGCCACCGATCCAGCGGTCCATCATTTCCATCTGTGCTAGGCGCTGACGCTCCACCAGCGTTGCAGCATCATCTTCAGGCTTACCTGCTGTTGGCGAAGCGTGCTCTTGCTTCGCGCCACCTGGTGCGACCGACGCATTTTGCGTCCAAGGGTCGCGTTTACCCGCTTCGAGCTCATCGTCATCGGGCGTTTTCAAATGTTCGTCACTCATGCGGATATCCTTAAAAAGCCGTATTACGCATTATTACGCATTATTGCTGGCACTCGCGGTGCAGCCAATCAAATAAACTCTCTACGCTGTGGGCCAAATATTCCGGCTCGCTGGCGAAAAGACGTTCCACCGAGTGCACGCCATAGCTCACGCCCACCCGCGGCATGCCTAACGCCCGGGCCATTTCCAGATCATACTCGGTGTCGCCTACCATCACCGCACGCTCGACAGGCACCTTGAGCTCGTCTAACAGCTCGCTCAGCATTTGTGGGTGTGGCTTGGAGCGCGTTTCATCCGCCGTGCGGCTGGCGTGAAACCAATCAGCGCTTTGCGTATCTCGAAAAATGCGGTCTAACCCGCGGCGAGTCTTGCCCGTCGCCACGGCAAACTTTAACGCTTTTCGCTGACGTAACGCCCTAAGAGACGTTTCCACACCGCCAAAAAACGTCATCGGCGTGGGGTCGGCATGCACAAAGTAATGCGCATAGCGCTCGCGTAGGCGGGCTGACTGCGCAGGCAAAATTCCAGGGCAGAGCTTATCCACCGCTTCTGGCAATCCAAGCCCGATGATGTCCTCGACCGCTGGACCTGCCAGATCACCCCACTGCGCATCGCGCGCGGCAGACTGCATGCTAGACACAATTCGCGGCACAGAATCCATTAACGTGCCATCCCAATCAAAAATTACAAGTTCAAAACGCATATCGGACCTATAAACTACTGGCGAGCACGACGCAGCACCGTCTCAAGGGCTTCGGGCAACGCGGCCTTGACGGTGACGGGGCGACCATTGGTCGGCTCTGGAAAGGTTAATGCATGGGCATGAAGAAATAGTCGCCCAACATCCAAATGCTGGGCGAGCTGCCGACTATCACGGCTGACATACTTATCATCCCCCAGCAACGGATGCCCGGCGTGAGCCGCATGAACACGAATCTGGTGGGTGCGCCCCGTCACAGGTTCGGCTTCAATCAACGTGGCACGCGAAAAGGTTTCCACCACGGCAAAACGCGTGCGGGCCACTTTCCCATTAGGGTCGACGCGTACCCGGCGCTCGCCATTGCCAGCGTCATAGCGGTCAAGCCTGGCGCTGACATAGGTTTTGCGTGTCGGCCAGCGCCCCGCTACCAGCGCCAAATAGCGCTTCTCCATGGCATGTTGTTTCAGCGACGCATTGAGTGTTACCAACGCCTCGCGGGATTTCGCCAGCAACAAACAACCTGACGTATCACGATCAAGGCGGTGTACCAGTTCCAAAAAAGAGAGATCGTCACGCACTTGGCGTAATGCTTCGATCAAGCCGATTTTGACCCCGCTTCCCCCGTGCACTGCAAGCCCCGAAGGCTTATTGAGCACCAGCCAATCCGGCCCTTCCATGATTACGCTACCCAGCAGCACATCACGTAAGTTGTCGCTGACGTCTTTGACCGCTTCTCGCGGTGCCAAGCGTAGCGGCGGCACGCGCACCACGTCACCGCCTTGCAGGCGGTAGTCGACTTTGACGCGCTTTTTATTCACCCGCACTTCGCCCTTACGCACGATGCGGTAAATTAACGCTCGCGGGGCACCTTTCAAGCGAGTCATTAAAAAATTATCGATCCGCTGTCCCGCTTGTTCAGGGGCAATATCGACCCACTGCACTTCACGCCCTTCGGCCATGGTCGTGCGCTCCTGCTCTATGCCAAAAGCAGCATTCTAGCGTAGACGCCTACGCATTGCGTCAATTGCTGGCATAGCGCTTTACTGTTATATTCAAAGGCGCTCGCCCTCCATGTGGCCAAAGGCGCCTGCCCGACCAACACGCAGGCCAGAGCAAGGCGGAAATGACCGTGTAAGCATGGTTATATGCGCCAAATAAAAAAACTGACGCGAGTGACAACACTCGTGTCAGAAGATTAAAAGTCAGGTCGCTGCCGTTAACATAAATTAACGGCAGCGAAGTTGTATAAGATAAACGCCATGCCCGCCGTTAAATTGCCTAATGTCATAGGGCATATTGAGCGATGGGCTCTAAGTTCAACGTTGTGCCGGTAGCCGACGTTGGTAAATCGATGAATGCCAGGTGTTGGCGGAGTCAGCAGGACCGGATGGAGATGACAGCCACCGCGATATGTCCTGCCTCCGCCACGTACTCAACGCCAAAACCAGCCGGGTTGGCAACTACCATCCGGCTTAATGCGTCAGCATATCTATGCCCGAGCACAAGCACGCAGCAACGCGATTTGCTTTACGTCATCCGCGCTAAGTTTTCAGTCGTCTGTTTTTCGTACTGACTGTGCTGAACTTAACGGATCGCCGGCACGCAACGCTATGTGAGAAAACATGAAACGGATGCTCATCAATGCGACCCAGCCAGAAGAGCTGCGCGTCGCGCTTGTCGATGGTCAACGCCTGTACGATTTGGATATCGAGTCCGGTTCTCGGGAACAAAAAAAAGCCAATATTTACCGGGGCAAAATCACCCGCGTCGAGCCCTCTCTCGAAGCGGCTTTTGTCGATTTTGGCGCTGAGCGCCACGGCTTCCTGCCGCTCAAAGAGATATCTCGCGACTACTTTGTCAAAGATGTGTCTGGCCGTCCCAGCATTAAAGAAGTGCTAAAAGAGGGCCAGGAAGTCATTGTCCAGGTAGATAAAGAGGAGCGCGGCAACAAAGGCGCCGCCTTGACGACCTTTATCAGCTTAGCCGGGCGCTTTCTGGTGCTGATGCCCAACAACCCCCGTGCGGGCGGTATTTCACGCCGTATTGAGGGTGAAGAGCGCAGCCAGCTAAAAGAGGCCATGGGTCAGCTCACCGTGCCGGATAAGATGGGCCTGATCGTGCGTACTGCCGGTATCGGCCGCTCGCCCGAAGAGCTTCAGTGGGATTTGGATTACTTAGTGCAAGTGTGGGAATCCATTACCACCGAAGCGGGCAAGCGCTGGGCGCCATTTTTGATCTACCGCGAATCCAACGTCATCATTCGCGCCATGCGCGATTACTTACGCCAAGATATTGGCGAGGTACTGATTGATAGCCCGGAGATTCATGCCGACGCGCTCAATTTCATCCGCCAGGTGATGCCGTCTTACCAGCAAAAAATTAAGCTCTACGCTGACGAAGTACCCCTTTTTTCACGCTTCCAGATCGAATCACAGATCGAAACCGCCTACCAGCGCGAGGTAAAACTCCCTTCCGGCGGCTCGATTGTCATCGACCACACCGAAGCCCTAGTATCGATCGATATTAACTCTGCGCGTGCAACACGCGGCAGCGATATCGAAGAAACCGCACTGCAAACCAACTCGGAAGCCGCCGACGAGATCGCTCGCCAACTACGCCTACGTGATATTGGCGGTTTGGTCGTGATTGACTTCATCGACATGGGCCCTGCACGCAGCCAGCGCGAAGTCGAAAACCGCATGCGCGACGCGTTGAAACTCGACCGTGCCCGCGTACAGATTGGTCGCATTTCGCGCTTTGGTCTCATGGAGATGTCGCGTCAGCGTCTAAGGCCGTCACTCGGCGAAACCAGCGGTGTGGTTTGCCCTCGCTGTAACGGCCAAGGCACCATTCGCGATGTACGCTCGCTCTCGCTTTCGATCATGCGATTGATCGAAGAAGAAGCCATGAAAGAGCGCAGCGCGCAAATCCGCGCTATTTTGCCCGTACCGGTCGCAACCTATCTGCTTAACGAGAAGCGTAGCGTACTGGCGGATATCGAAGCCCGCCAAGAGGTGCGCGTCGTACTACTACCCAATCCTGAAATGGATACACCGCACTACGATGTGCAGCGACTACGCGACGACCACCTCGACGAAGACGACACGCAAACGCTTTCGAGCTTTGAGCTCTCCACGGATACGGATGTTGGCAAAGAGCCAGATCCAGGTTTCACGCCCACCGCCCTACGTGCGGAAGCCGCGGTGAAAAGTGTCGTGCACAATGCACCCGCCCCGGCATCGCTACAAAATGACACCACGCCCTGCCAACCTGCCGCTGAAAAAGAGGCAGACGCTACCACGCTACTTAGCCGCATGATTCGTGGCGTGGCCAAGTTCTTAGGCAACGATAGCGACGACCTCGGTAACGAGCAAGAGCGCAACACACGGCAAGAAGCAGCGCCGTCTACGCCCCGCACGCAAACGCCAAAGCAGCGCAAGCCCAGCGAGCAACGCCGCGATAATTCTCGCCGTGAAAGCACAAAAGGCAATGCCAAGGGCAACGCTAAAGAAAACCCTAAGGCAGAGGAGAAAGCCAGCGCGAAGCCTGAACCTAAAGCGAAACGCCAAGAAGACGCCGAAGCGCGTAGTTCGCAGCGCAATACGCCAGCAGGTGATACGCCTGCGGCTGACACGTCCTCGGGTAAAGAGAATTCTTCGAGTAAAGAGAGTGTCGGCAAAGACGACAACGGCGAAAAGCGCAGCGGCCCAAGCCGTACCCGTAACCGTCGTCGTCATCCCCAGCAAGAAAAAGGCGATAACAAAGAGAATCGCCAGCGCAATGAAACGGCTCAACCGCAAGAGGCAAAAAAGCCGGATGCGGCGAAAGATACGTCGGACGAGAGCACTAAGTCCTCAGCAAAACCATCGCGCAAAGAAGCACCAGCCGCGCCTGAGGCCGACGCCACTGCGCAGGACGATGGCAAGCCGAAGCGTACTCGCAACAATCCGCGCACTCGCTCGCGCCAACATGCTATTAATCCCAAAGCGGAAGCTGAGCAGCTGACGTTGCAAACGCAAGCGGCCGAGGCACCTGCTGAAGAGGCTTCAACGCCTGAGTCTGAGAACGAAGCGGCGACTCAGGAACAAAAAGCGCCGACTGAGGCTAAATCAGAAGCTCAAGCAGAAACCCAACCAGAAACCCAACCAGAAACCCAACCAGAAACCCAACCAGAAACCCAACCAGAGGCCAACTCTGAGTCAGAAGCCAAGCCTGAGCCAGAGGCAAGCGAACAAAAGGTAAAAGCTGAGGAAAAAGCCGAGAGCGCTCCAGCGCCGACTGCCAGCACCGAGCCTGCAGCGGCTGCGCCAGCCGAAGAAGCCAAGACGGAGACCCACCTTTCCACTGACGCTCAGCCGAAAGCGGAGGAAGAGACTAAACCGGAGCCGAAAGATAACGCACAGACGCCGACGGACCCTGAGACAGAAACAGAACCTAAGGTTGAAGCCGCGCCTCAAACAGAACCTGGCGCCCAGGCTGAAAAAACACCTGAATCTAAACCTGAAACCAAAGCTGAATTAACGCCTGACACTCAACCAGAGGCTAAGGCCGAATCAGCACCTGAGACGAAGACGGACCCGGCTTCCAGCCAGCCTGATGCCGGTAAGCCCGAGGCGGCGGAAAGCGCAGCAGCTGATACGCAAGCGACAGCGCCTACCAGCAGCGAAGAGCAGCCAGCGGAAAAAGCAGACACCACGAAAGCGCCAGCAGCCGAACAGGCTCAGGCCGAAGGTACTACTGAGAGCCAAGCAGCGGCCAAATCACGTCGCCGTCGTCGGGCCCATAATGACCCGCGCGAGTTACGTAAGCGCCAGCAGCAGGACGCAAGCGGCGAATAAACCGTAATCGTCACGAAAGGATAAAGCCCAGAGGCAACGCCTCTGGGCTTTTTTTCCACTTGTCGATATAGCGCCCGACGCGCCACTTGGGGAAAACAAGCCATCAAGTAGCGGTTCTGTCAGCGATTACCCCAGGTATCGCGATGCACCAGCTCATGTAAAGGCAATCGGGAGCGCCAGCCTTTGGCCTCAAGTTCAGGCTGATCTAAAAACTCACTGACATAGCCAAGGCAGAGGTACGCCAGCGGATAAACATGTTCAGGCAAGTTCAACGCCGTACTTAGCTGCGCCTGCTCAAGGATACTCACCCAGCCAACGCCAATGCCTTCTGCCCGTGCCGCCAACCATAGGTTTTGTACGGCTAGACACGTGCTGAAAAGATCGGTATCCACAATACTATTGCGCCCTAGCACGTGGGGGCCGCCCCGGTCACGGTCGCAGGTGATGCAAAGATTCAGCGGGCTTTCCATAATCCCTTGCAGCTTAAGGCTGCGATAACGCTCTTGGCGCTCACCTTCAAAGCGCCCGGCGGCCTTCTGGTTCTCCTGCTCGAACATCGACAGCACTGTTTCCCTAACCTCGCAACTTTCAATCACGATGAAATCCCAAGGCTGCATAAATCCCACTGAAGGCGCATGGTGCGCTGCCTCCAAAAGGCGGGCCAGCACATCAGGGGGAGTCCGGTCGGGCAGAAATTGCGAGCGCACATCGCGCCGCTCGTATATGGCGCGATAGAGTCCACGGCGCTCAGCATCGGAAAAACAGTGGTTTGGTTGGGTCATGGCGATGGCGGAATCCTTTAGTTTAAGCTGCAGTGTTTAACTTTCGACGGCGGGCTTCAGCATATCAATGTGACGAATTCCATCCTCATCGTATGGTTCACTGACTGCCTTGAACCCCAACGATTGATAAAATGCACTTAAGTAAACTTGCGCGCTGATCTTAATGCCCATACCAGGGAACGTCTGCTCCGTGAAACGAATGGCTTCAGTCATCAGCGCACGACCAACTTTTCGACGTCTAAACTTTGCCAACGTCATTACTCGGCCAATTGAAGGCTGAGAATATTTAACCCCCGGATCCACGACTCTTACATAAGCCGCCATCTCCCCCTCCATGGAAACGAATAGATGCCAAGAATGGAGATCCATCTCATCAACCTCTTGATAGGCGCATTGCTGCTCAACCACAAATACCGATTCGCGTGCCTTGACCATTTCATAAAAATAGAGCGTGCTTAACGATTCCAGGCGGGACCAGCTAAAGCGTAGCGGCATGAAGTAAAGGTCTCCATATTGAAGTTGCAGGCAAGCCAGCTTTCGCAGATAAAATAACGGTCAACCTACCGATACGATGCAACTCATTCTTGCTCAAATCCCGCTAGAAACTGCTTGAGCAGAGCATCGAGTTGCTCCTGTTGTTCTTCCGTCAGGCCACTCACCAGCTGCGCCTGGGTTTCCACATGGGCGGTAACCGCGTCGTCGATCAAATCAAACCCAGGCGGCGAGAGAGAGATCAGAAAACCGCGGCCATCGGTGGGATTTTTGACCCGCTCAATCAACCCCGCCTTTTCCAGCTGATTGATACGATGGGTCATAGTGCCCGATGTCACCATCGTAGATGCCATCAAATCCCCCGGCGATAGCGCGTAAGGCGCTCCCTCTCGGCGTAGGGTCGCCAGAACGTCAAAGCTCGCGTCAGTCAGACCGTATTTCGCCCAGGTCTTTTCCATTGCGCGCATTAAGGTGTGGTTCAGCCGTTTGACCCGCCCGATGGTGCCCATCGGCACAACATCAAGATCGGGCCTCTCTTGTTGCCACTGTTTGAGAATGTTGTCTACATGATCCATGTGAGTCTTTTGCGCCTAATTAGCTTGACGTCAAAATTAATTGGACATACCTTGATATCAAGATATTTGCCGAGAGCATAACGAATGACATTATCAACCACAACCGTCACACACTCATCTAAAAGAGCTTGGCTTGCCCCACTGATGTACCTGTTTGCCGGTGGCGCCTTACTGGGTCTATCGACTAATTTGGCTAAACTTGCCGGAGACCTTCAGCTGTCAGCGCTCGCTTTCCTGTTTTGGTCGATTTCAGGGGCGTCGCTTATTCTGTTGGTTCTCTCAGCCTTTCGCCATAACCTTCCGCCGATTAACCTTCGTACCCTTGAGTATTACTTTGTTTCCGGTCTGCTAGGCGTTGCAAGCGCCAACCTGCTTTTTTTCTCAGCCATCCCCCATGTGGGTGCTGGGTTCGTGGCATTAATCATCACTCTGCCACCACTACTCACCTATATCGGTGCGTTAATGTTAAAAATAGAACGCTTCCAGGTGATGCGTGCGGCGGGGGTCATATCAGCCCTCGCGGGGGCCGTGTCCCTGGCCTTCCATAAGCTTTCCGCCCCGGATGCTGATTATGTCTGGATACTGCTTGCCCTGATTGGGCCCGTCATGCTGGCCATCGGCAACCTCTATCGAACCTTGCGCTGGCCAGCAGGCGTATCCAGCGATGCATTGGCGCCCGGGATGCTCATCGCCGCTGCCGTTATTCTGCTCAACGCGGGTTTCCTGCCCGGCTTTTCACTGAGTGTTCCAACAGACCGCTCCCTGCCAATTATACTGATTGCCCTTCAGGCGCTAGTCTTCGCTGGTCAGTTCTTACTGCTCTTTTTGCTACAGAAAAGTGGTGGCCCAGTGTTTTTGAGTCTTTTAGGTTCTGTCGGCGCCGTTGTGGGCGTTCCGGTTGCCATATTACTACAAGGTGAAACCGCCCCCGAGGGCTTACTTCTAGGCACTCTACTAATTGGTACCGGTATTGCTCTGCTCAATATTGGCAAAGCCAAACAACGCCCTCAGGCTCAATAACCCAAGAGGGACTCAACAGGCATCATTTAACTAAATTACCTGTCTCTTTTATGCTCCGTTCCATATAGTGAGTCTCGCCTTCAGTTTTACGTACGCGAAACCCCATACGCTCGTATAAAGCGATGGCTGGGTTGATACAAAAAACACGGAGCCGAATTAAGTTAACGTCCGCTTGCTGGGCGGTTTCGATCACGTAGCGGATAGCCTTGGAGCCCAAGCCTTGACGCTGCCACTGCGGGTCAATTTGTAGTTCCCGGATGTAGTAGGCATTTTCATCGTGATTTATGCATAACAGCCCCACTCGTGAAGCGTTTATGACTAACTCATAGCTGTCTAATTCGCCCCAGTCTTTAGCAAATAAGGCGGGGTCCCAGCACATATTCAGCTGCTTATGGTAAACAGCCATGTTCTGACAAATTAAATTTTCTGCGTACGCCTTGTCATTGGTTGGCCGAATTAAAGGCATCATATCTCTATTCCTAGCACGACATTCACGCACTTTTTGCAAGAGTTGCTATGCTTGTCAAAGCAATTGCTGACTTTATACAAGACACATATAACCAAACATTGACGGTAATATTCACCCAGCTGCTACAGGCAACGTGGTTCAATCTCCAGCCCGACGCCAAAGCGTGCTTGAACGGCCGCGGTAATACGCTTGGCTACCTGCAAAAGTTCAGCACGGTCGCCACCGCCAAAGTGCACTAACACCAGTGCCTGATGCTCATGCACGCCAAAAGCGCCAAAACGCGCTCCTTTTAACCCACACTGGTCAATCAGCCAGCCCGCCGCGATTTTGTAGCCCCCGTCAGCCTGTGGGAAATTCGGCATATTGGGATAGCGTGCGAGCAGTTTCTCTGCTTTATCAGCGCTGATCAGCGGATTTTTAAAAAAGCTACCAGCATTGGGCAACTGAGTTGGATCGGGCAGTTTCTCGCGGCGAATTTCACATACGCGCTGAGCGATTTCGAAGCTGCTTGGTTGCTGGCTTACGCGGCGGGCTAAATCGCCATAACCTAGCACCGGACGTGGTGTTCGTGACAGACGCAACGCAAGACGGGTAATAATCACCTCACCCGCAAGCGAGCGCTTGAACATGCTATCGCGATAACCAAAGGCGCAGTCATTAAAGGAAAGCCAAGTCAGGGTTTCGTCGTGGCGCGACATGACCTGTACGCCTTCCAGCACATCGGAAAGCTCCACGCCGTAAGCGCCAATATTTTGCACTGGCGCCGCCCCACAATCACCAGGGATCAGCGCCAGATTTTCAACACCCCACAGCCCACGCTGGGCCAGTATCATCACCAGCGAATGCCAATTAACTCCTGCGCCGACATAAGCCATCACGGCATCGTCGCGCGTGTCTAGCCACCACTGCTTCAAACGCGGACGAATCACGGCGCCTTTCAGGCGCGTGGGCAGCAATACGTTACTTCCACCGCCCAATAGATTAAGCGTCCACCCTTGCTCGCCCGCATCGCGCACGCAGGCAGCAAGGGCTTCAAGCGTTTCGGGCGCGGAAAAATGTTCGACTTCGGCAGGCAAGCGCAGCGTGTTGGCATTGCTAAGATCAACGTCGCGCTGCCAGTGCGGCTCTGGGTTCATGCGCTCGACCGGATGTGATTAAGCAAACCGCGAGAGGCGCTTTCGATCAAATCTACCACCTCCTCGAAACCCTGATCGCCACCATAATACGGGTCTGGCACCTCAGCACCGGCGTGCCCGGCAAACTCCAGCAGCAAACCCACGCGCCCGGTGTAATCCGCTGGCTGCATCGCACGAATCGCCTGCAGGTTATCGTGATCCATGGCCAAAATATAATCAAAGCGGGCGAAGTCATCGGGTGCGAATTGCCGCGCCCGTAGCGCACTAATATCAATGCCGCGCTGCTTGGCAGCGGCCTGGGAACGCTTATCGGGCGCTTTTCCCACATGCCACGGGCCGATCCCACAGGAGTCAACGCGCACTTGCTCGGTCATGTTCGCGTTGTCGAGCACTTGACGGAAAACACCTTCCGCGCTGGGTGAGCGACAAATATTGCCTAAGCAAACAAACAATACGTTCATTTTGCCTCCTCTTGCGACGACTTTATCAGGGCCCTGACGCGCGCCAAGTCTTCCGCTGTGTCCACCCCCGGTGGATTAACCTCACTGGCCAGCGCCACTTGAATCGCGTGCCCATGTTGCAGTGCGCGCAGCTGTTCAAGCTGCTCTAACTGCTCCAGGCTCGCTGGCCGCCAGTCACGATACGCGTACAGAAAACCGGCCCGATAGGCGTAAAGGCCGATGTGACGCAGCCAAGCATCGGTCTGCAATAGTTCGGGGCGGGCAGCGAAGTGCTCACGGTCCCAGGGAATCGGTGCACGGGAAAAGTAGAGCGCACGCCCATCAAACGAGCGCACCACCTTGACCACATTGGGGTTAAATAGCGCCTCTACATCGCTGATCGGCTCAGCCAGGGTAGCGATTGAAGCCTCGGCATCGTCCGCTAGACGCAAGGCCACTTGGTCGATCAACGCTTTCGGGATCAACGGCTCATCACCTTGCACGTTGACCAAGAGCGCGTCATCGCGAAGCGCTAATATTTCGGCGACCTCGGCCAAGCGGTCCGTGCCGGAGGGGTGATCGGCACGCGTCATCACTACCTCGGCGCCATAGGGCGCTAAGGCGTCGCGAATACGTGTATCGTCGGTGGCCACCACCACGCGCTTTGCTTGGCTTTCGCAGGCGCGCCGCCAAACGTGAGCGACCATTGGCTCGCCGGCAATGGGTAAAAGCGGCTTACCCGGCAGTCGCGATGAGCCAAAGCGCGCGGGTACAACTGCAATAAAGTCAGCGGCTGCCATTTACGCCTCTCCGGTGCGGCCAAGCGAAGTGGGGAGCTTTTCGTCGGCATCCATCTTGCGCGCCTCTTCCGGCAACATCACCGGGATATCGTCTTGAATCGGATAGGCGAGTCCGTCGTAAAGGCAGTGCAGCTCACCGGCGTCACGGTCATACTTGAGCTTGCCTTTACACAGCGGGCAAACCAACATCGCTAGCAGTTGTTTATCCATCAGTTCGTCTCCTCGGAAAGGGTTGCGAGCCGGGCGGCTAGCCACTGCTCGAATTCAGGCGGAAGCGTCGCTTCGACATCCAATACCCAACTATCGGGTGGGGCGACATCACGGCATTTGACCGCATCTTTAGCGGTCATGACCAGCGGCCGCTGATATTCGGCAGGTGTAAAACACAGCGACGCGGCATCATAGGAGTAGTGATCGGGAAAGGCATGCCACTCGCCGCTAATATCCAGCGCCTTTAGCGTGGCAAAAAAGCGCTCAGGCCTACCGATCCCCGCCAAGGCGTGCACCGGTAGCATAAACGGCAGCGGTGAAAGCGGCCTGTGCTTATTTGATTTAAGTTCGCGCCAGCCAATTGGCGCAAGGCGCATCGGCGTTGACGCCACCATCAACTCAGCCTGCAACTCACCGTTAACCAGCACGGCATCGACACGGTTCAGGCGCTCCGGCGGCTCGCGTAGCGGTCCGGCAGGTAGGCAACGTCCGTTACCAAGCCCGCGCGCACCATCCACCACGGCGAGTTCGATATCGCGCCCCAGCGCCAAATGCTGCAAGCCGTCGTCGCTGACAATCACGTTACAGCCTGCCACCACTAGCGCTTCGGCGCCACGAGCACGCTGGGGGTCAGCCACCACCGGCACGCCGGTCTGCTGGGCAAGCATCAGCGGCTCATCTCCGCTTTGCGCGACGGGCGTTTCCGGCGTCACCCAGAGCGGGTAACTCGGGGCTTTGCCGCCATAGCCGCGGGTGACGATACCCGGTGTATAGCCCTGTTCACTCAGCCAACGAGCAAGCCAGGCTACCAAGGGCGATTTCCCCGTGCCACCGAGGGTAATGTTGCCTACGACAATCACCGGCACCGGCGCCTGCCACACTGCGCATTTCCCACAACGGTACGCCGCCTCACGGCGCGCCATTACAGCGCGATAAAGGCTACCAAGCGGGCGTAGGGGCAAAAGCCAAAAACGGTCCTGATAAGCCGCTTCCAGCCAGCGCTCGGCAACGCTCACACCCGCTCCTCCTGAAACTGCAGCTGGTGAAGTGCCGCATAGGCGCCTTCTTGTGCCAACAGCGCGGCGTGGGTGCCTTCTTCAATAATGCGCCCCTGCTCCATCACGACAATACGATCGGCGCGCTCAATGGTAGAAAGCCTGTGGGCGATGACCAGCGTGGTGCGCCCTTTGCACACGGTTTCTAACGCTCGCTGAATATAGCGTTCCGACTCGGTATCAAGCGCGGAAGTCGCCTCATCCAGAATCAAAATCGGTGCGTCTTTAAAGATCGCCCGTGCGATGGCCAAGCGTTGACGTTGACCACCCGAAAGCATCACACCGTTATCGCCTACCAGTGTATGGTAACCATCGGGCAGCTTTTCGATAAACTCGTGGGCATATGCCGCTTGTGCCGCCGCTTCGATGGTCTGCGGGTCAGCGTTATCCACGCCATAGGCAATATTATTGGCAATCGTGGTATTAAACAGCGTGACCTGCTGTGACACTAGCGCTATCTGTTGACGCAGCGGCCCAAGCTGGTACTCACGAATATCGGTGTCATCGATGGTGATAGCGCCCTCGATGGGGCTATAAAAGCGTGGTAAGAGACTCACCAACGTTGACTTACCGCTACCCGAACGCCCCACGACGGCCACCATCTCACCCGCGGCCACGCTCAAGTTAATCCCATGGAGCACATTCGGCTGTTCATGCGCGTAGCGAAAGTGTACGTTCTCCAGCACCACATCACCCTGCAGGCGCCGAGGGGAGACTGTGCCGTCATCGCGCTCGGCAGATTCATCCAAGAGCCCAAACAGCTCGGTAGCCGCCGCGATTCCTTTTTGAATTTCGCTATTAATTTCAGTTAGTTGGCGCACAGGCTTGATCATCAGTGCCGCGGCGGTAATAAAGGCGACAAACTCGCCCGGCGTCATATCTTCCAACAGCGCCGGTGCCATGGCCAGCCACACCAGTACGGCCATGGAAATCGCGACCAGCATCAGAATAACCGGTGAACTGATGGCTTTGGTCATCGCCTCTTTCATGCTTTGGCGCCGATTCTCTTCGCTCACACGGGCAAAACGTTGCTTCTCGTACCCTTCAGCGCCATGGGTTCGCACCACGCGGTGGCCGGAAAGCGCCTCAGAGGCCACGTGCGTCACATCGCCCATCGAGTGCTGAATACGCTTAGAAATACGCCGAAAGCGCTTGCTTACATAACTCACCACCAATGCGATCACTGGCGTGACGGTCAAAAAGAGCAGGGTTAAAAGCCAGTTGGTCCAAAGGAGATAGCCCAGCAGACCGATCACAAAGAGACCTTCGCGCAGCAGAATCGTCACCGATTTTGTCGCCGCTCCGGCGACCTGCTCAACGTGGTAGGTCACTCGCGACACCAAGTGCCCACTGGAGTGATGGTCAAAAAACACGCCGGGTAGGTGCATCATGTGGGCAAACACATCGCAACGCAGCGTATGGATAACGTAGCGCCCCACATAGGCCATGAAATACGTACTTAAAAACGTCCCTAGCCCACGCGCAGAAAACATGATCACCACGAACAGCGGCAGAAAAATGCGAAAGGCGGCGTCAGGGTTTTGGATCCCGTCAATGAGCCGCTTCATCAACTCCGCCAGCGCGGTACTGGAGGCAGCATAAATGGTGAAACCCACGACAGCCAGCGAAAAAGCCCGCCAGTGTGGCTTTACATAGCTTAAAAGACGTTTGTAAATAGCCCAACCGGAATCCGTCACACGCGCTCCTGGCGATCAGTTAGTGGCAATACATTTTTGAAAAGAGGTCGTTAACAACAGTCTGTGAACAACGCGTTTTACTTTTGTTTTAAACATTCGCTAACGTGCGAAGGATTCTACCTCATCATCTGCGGCATCAACACCGCCGGCGCGATCCTGGCCAGTCTCGTATGGGTAGCACCGCCAGCGGCTCACCAGGAATTAGCCAGAACGTCAGCGCGCCGTCATGAGCCGTGTTCCACAAGCAGCTTTCTTCGCGGCGAAAGCGGCGCACGACACGATCAGCCGGGTGCCCAAAGGAATTATCTCGCCCGGCGCTGAAAATCACATGGCGCGGCGCGGTGTGGCGCACAAACTGTACGCCCGAGCTTGTGTGGCTACCGTGATGACCTGCAATCAACACACTTAGCGGTGCGTCAATATCGGCGAGCAAGCGGCGCTCCACGTCAGTGCCTACATCGCCGGTGATCAGTAATGTGTGCTCGCCGACGCGCACGCTAAGCACACAAGAGCGATCATTGGCTGAGTGCGAATTATCTCCCTCGGGTGGCCACAAAATCTTATAGACCGCGCCACTCTGCCGCCATTGCTGCCCGCGATGACAAGGTGTTATCTCCGGCCCTTCGATTTTTTCGCCTTGCGGCGCCAGCCACCGTGCCACGCTGTGCTGCTCAATCAACGCTTTCACCCCACCAGCATGATCATTATCCGCATGGCTAACCAGTACGCGATCAAAACGCTGGCCCGGTGGCCAAAGGGTATCTAGCGGCATGAACCCTGATCGGAAACGTGGGCCAGTATCGTAAAGCATCCGCTCGCGGCCATTTTTTAGCTCCACCAACTGCCCTTGGCCAACATCAAAAACGCGCACACGCAAAGCGTCCTCGGGCCAAGGCTCACTTCGCGGTGCGATGACCACCAGCGCCACTAGTCCTGTCGCACTGATACGCAACCACCATGACGTTGAAGGCAAACCCCAGCAAAGGGCGCCCCACATAAAGGCAAGCGCTAATGAGATGCTTTCGCGGGCGTTGGGCTCCCAAAGCGGCGCCCACGCGATAGCTATCTCCAAGCTCTTTTGTAGCAGCGTGAGCAGTTGGCTAAAGAGCCACCAAGCAATATCGCCCAGTAGCGGTATTGGCGCCAGCAACCATCCCAAGAGAGCACTTGGCACCATCAACGTACTTACCCACGGTACTGCAAAGAGGTTTACTAACGGGGCTACCGGCGATACGCGGCCAAAAGCCAGCAGCACCGCCCCTGCCATCAGGGGCGCTAATAAAAGCTGAGTACGGCATAGCGCCCATAGCCAGCCGCGCATGCCTTGCGGGCGGGTTCTCCCCTGCCAAATCACAATCAGCCAAGCCACCGCCACAAACGAAAGCCAAAAGCCTGGCCGCCAGACGGATAGCGGATCAAATAGCACCACCAGCGACAGGGCTAGCCACCACGCTTGCCAAGCCCCTGGGGCGTGGCGACCGCTCAACACCCAGAGGCCCATTAACACCATGATCATCGCGCGCATAGCCGGTGGCCCAAGCCCAGCAAAACTGGCGTAGGCCACCGTAGCAGCAGCTGCCACCCACCAAGGCCAGGCGCGCATTTTCCAATGATGGGGTGTCAATAGCCGGGCTAACATACGCGCGAGTAGCATGCTAAAGGTGGCAATCAGCCCGACGTGAAGGCCAGAAATTACCACCAAATGTGTTGTGCCGCTGGCGTTAAGCAGCGACCAATCGCCTGCAGTAAGCGCATCGCTCTCGCCCAGCGTTAGCGCTGCCAACCAGCGTTTGGCGGTGGTATCAAGCGGCTGCCGGGCTAAATACGCTAGCGCTTGGCGGCGCAGCGAGAAGGGTGCGCCCGCTTGCCGTGAAGGTGCGGGCGTTTGGCGCACGTAGCCGGTGGCATGAATCCGTTCACGCCATAACCAGGCGCGATAGTTAAATGCATGAGGATTGCGAAAACCTCGCGGCGGGCGCAGCCTCAGCGTCATTTGCCAGCGTTCACCAGGTTGAAAAGCGGGTATGCCATAAGCGCTCACGCGCACTTTTTTCACCCGTTCGCAGCTTGGCCTAGAGAGATGTCCGGTACACTCAATCACTTGCAGCGTCAGGCGCGCGATGCTCGCACTTTCACTTACGCTAATAACACGTGCCTCAACCTGAACATCTTCACCGCTCAATCCAAGCGGCAGTATGCGCCCCTGCTCGACATGGATAGCATACAATACGCCAGCACTTATTACCCACCAAAACAGCGCCCGCGGTCGCCACATCGCGAGCAGTAATGCAGAGACAAGCCACAGGCTCAGCGTCAAATCGGGAAAAAGCACGGCGATACCTGAATGGGCTACCACAGCACCGCTTAACGCCGCCAGCCCTGCGGGTAGCGCTATACCTAACTGCATTCCTCTGCCCTCCTTGGCAATCCTAGCGCTCTATCCCCTTGCGTAGCCGAATGCACCCACTATATGGATAATGGGCTCTTCACTAGGCAAGAGTATTGACCATGCCGCGGCGGTTTCTACAGCGCTACATGCCCAGGCCCGACACCCTCAAACGGCAACGCTCGTTGCGGCTGGTCACGCCGCTGATCGCCGATGCTCGGCTATGGTTACTCACCCGTCGTAGCGTAGCAAACGCCTTCAGTGTGGGACTTTTTTGCGCCATGCTGCCGATTCCCTTTCAAATGCTTATCGCCGCTTTAGGTGCGAAAGTGACGCGCTGCAATCTTGCCTTGTCGATTGGGCTGGTATGGGTTACTAACCCACTCACCATGCCGCTGATTTTTTATGGCAACTACCGTATTGGCTCTTTTTTCCTCGATATACCGGTGCACGAGGTGCCAGACCGGATTTCAACGCGTTGGGTTGCCGAGCAGATCCAAGATATTATGCCGGCGCTGGTGTTGGGCTCCCTGATCACTGCCGTATGCCTTGCGCTACTCGCTAACGTATGCATTCGGCTGGTGTGGCGCTGGCACGTATCACGCCACTGGCGGCAGCGGCGTAAAAAGCGCCAGCGCCGCCGAGCACAGATTGCGTCAGAGTTTGACGATTAGCCCTGCGAGATAAGCTGACCAGCATCAAGTTTTAATACACGATCTTGGTGGGCGGCAAGGTCTGGGTCGTGTGTCACGATAACAAACGCACAGGCGCTTTCTTTGGCCAACTCATCCATCAGCGCCAAAATCGTTCCAGCGGTAGTTTGATCCAGGTTGCCCGTTGGCTCGTCCATTAACACAAGGCTTGGGTCAGTCACCAAGGCCCGCGCAATTGCCACACGCTGACGCTCGCCCCCGGATAACTCGCCGGGCTTATGATCCGCCCGACCTTCCATACCCACTCGCGTCAGCAGCGCCAATGCTCGCTTTTCCGCTTCGCGCTTACGCTGACCGCGAATAATCAGCGGCAATGCGGCATTTTCTACCGCAGTAAACTCCGCTAGCAAGTGGTGAAACTGATACACAAAGCCAATATAGCGGTTGCGAAAACGCCCTAATGCGGCCTCACCCAATCCAGCCAGTGATTCTCCGCCAATCACTACCCTGCCTGAGGTGGGGCGGTCCAACCCGCCCATCAAATTCAGTAACGTCGTTTTGCCCGAACCCGAGCTACCCACCACGGCAACACGCTCGCCTGCACGCACGCTTAGTGAAAGGTTACTCAGCACGGTGAGATCGCGCGGCCCTTCGCTGTAGGTTTTTGTTAGCGCTTGACACTCCAACATCACCGGCGCTGTCTCTGTGCAAGCAGTTCCCTCAGTGGAGGAATCTTCTTGTGAAGACCGTTTTTGCATAGACGATTTTGGTATGGGCATAGCAGCATCCTTACTCATAGCGCAATACATCGGCAGGCTGTACACGGGCAGCGCGCCAAGCGGGATAGAGGGTCGAGAGGAACGTCAGCCCAAAGGCTGCCGCCACGATACGGCTGACATCGCCCCAATACAGACGCGAGGGCAAGTCGCTGATGAAGTAGACACCGGCATCAAGGAACTGGATGCCCAGCACCGCTTCTACCCAACCAATCACATCCGAGATAGTCAGCGCCAGCGCCACGCCAATCAGCACCCCGATGACGATACCCATCACCCCGATGGCCAACCCCTGAACAATAAAAATACCCATGATCGAACGTGGCGTCGCGCCAATCGTACGCAAAATCGCAATGTCTGCGCGTTTGTCGGTCACTACCATGACAAGCGTCGAGACGATATTGAAGGCAGCCACCGCGATAATCACCGTCAACAGCAGTGCAATCATGCGCTTTTCCATCTGGATGGCTTGAAACAGATTGCCGTGGGAATAGGTCCAGTCGCTGCCGCGATAATTGGGCCCAAGATCATTGATAATATCCTGGGTTACCTGGCCCGCGACAAAGAGATCATCCAGTTCGACACGAATACCGCCAACCGCCTCGCCCAAACGCGCTAACGTTTGCATATCCTCTATATGGGCGTAGGCCAAATTGGCATCAAGATCCGCGCCTACGCTAAAAATTCCGCTGACCGTAAAGCGTTTTAAGCGCGGAAACACCCCGGCAGGCGTGATGGAGGCTTCGGGCACCAGCAGCGTGACGCGATCCCCCGCGCCAACGCCAAGTTGGCGCGCAAGCATTGAGCCTAACACCACATTCCACTCACCAGGCTTTAAGTCATCCAAACTCCCCTGACGCATATGCTCGCCAATAATCGATACCTGATTTTCCCAGTCAGGGTGAATGCCGTTCACCATAGCGCCTTGGTTGCGGCCATTAATTGAAAACATGCCCTGCTGTTCCACATACGGGGCAGCGCCGATCACTCGCTCGCGCTCAACCAGCTCGCTTGCCAGCGACTCCCACTCCACAAGCCCACTGCGGGATTCAATTTTGGTGTGCGGCACCATGCCCAAAATGCGTGTGCGTAGCTCATGGTCGAAGCCGTTCATCACCGAGAGCACAAGAATTAAAACGGCAACCCCGAGCATCAACCCCAGCATCGAGGTGAGAGAAATAAACGAAATGAAATGGTTCCGGCGTTTAGCGCGCACATAGCGCAGCCCCACCAGAAAAGGCAATCGATCAAGCATGGCAGTCATCCTTATCAGCGAACGCTCATGGTACGGTTTTTTTCACTTGCCTGCATGCGCCCGCCGCGCCTTTAGGTTTATCATGGCGCGATTTTTCTGGCATAGACCCACATGAGGCTTTACGTTGGCAACGACGACTTTCCGCTTGCTGCCTGAATGGCACCCTCAAGATGCCATTCAGCTCACCTGGCCGCGCCCTGGCGGCGATTGGGCACCGCTACTTTCCCGTATTGAGGCAACGCTTGAGCGCATTGTGCTTGCCAGCGTGCGCTATCAGCGCGTGCTTATCAGCGCGCCCGACAGCGCGACGCAAATACGTTTAGCACAAACCTTTGCCGCTTACGGCGTCGCACCGCACCTCCTTTGTCTCCTCGTGGCCGAAAGCGATGATACCTGGGCACGGGACCACGGACCTATCAGCGTCATCAATGCGCAAAGCGAGCTCTGCCTTTTGGACTACCCGTTCACCGGTTGGGGTGGAAAATTCCCCGCAACGCGGGACAATCAGCTGACTCAGCGCCTCGACGAAGCGAATGTCTGGGCTTGCCCTGTGGCGTCACGCGATATCGTGCTTGAAGGCGGCGGCATCGAAACCGATGGTTTGGGCACACTGCTCACGACCGAAGCGTGCCTGTTAAACCCCAACCGTAACGCTGAGCTTTCGCGTGGCGATATCGAAGCCAAACTGGCACGCGATTTGGGTATCGAGCGCGTCTTATGGCTTAAAAACGGCTATCTAGAAGGCGATGACACCGATAGCCATATCGATACGCTGGCCCGCTTCTGTGCTCCTGATACCATTGCCTACGTGCGCTGCGACAACCCCGCTGACCCGCATTTTTCGGCATTAAAAGCGATGGAAGCGGAGTTACAAGCGTTTCATCAAGTAAACGGTGAGCCGTACCGTCTTATCCCTTTACCGTGGCCGGAGCCGTGCTATGACCCGGAAGATGGACATCGTCTACCCGCCACCTACGCTAACTTTTTGATCATCAACGACGCGGTGCTCGTGCCCAGTTACGCCGACCCAGCTGATGTGGTCGCACTGAATGCGCTGGCCGTAGCGTTTCCCGAACATACGTTGATTCCCATCGACTGCACCAGCGTGATTCGCCAACACGGCAGCCTACACTGCCTAACCATGCAGCTGCCGCAAGGCAGTATCAATCACGCGCTTTTTGCACAGGAGTCATCATGACGACAACGTTGACCGTAGGGCTCGTTCAGCAGCCCGCGTGGCCGGACAAAGCCCAGAGCCTCGCTGAAAGCGAGGTCGGCATCCGCGCGGTGGCCAGGCAAGGAGCTGAACTGGTGCTGCTGCAAGAGCTGCACGCCACCCACTATTTTTGCCAATACGAAGATCCGGCCCTTTTCGATCTTGCCGAATCGCTCGACGGCCCCACTGGGCAGCGCTTGGCTCAGCTGGCCCAGGAACTCGAAATTGTGCTGGTGGGATCGATCTTTGAGCGCCGCGCGGCGGGGCTTTATCACAACACCGCCGTGGTGTACGACCGCGATAAAGGCCGCGTGGGGCACTACCGTAAAATGCATATCCCCGATGACCCTGGCTTTTACGAGAAATTTTACTTCACGCAAGGCGATGTGGACGAAAGCCGTCAGGAAGGTTTTACTCCCATCAACACGTCGGTAGGCAAACTAGGCGTACTGGTATGTTGGGATCAGTGGTACCCGGAAGCAGCACGCTTAATGGCGCTCGCCGGCGCCGAGCTTTTGCTCTACCCCACCGCTATCGGCTGGGACCCGCGCGACGATGACGCCGAAAAACAACGGCAAAAAGACGCCTGGACGCTGATTCAGCGCGCTCACGGTGTGGCCAACGGCTTACCCGTTCTAGCGGCTAATCGCGTCGGGTTTGAAGCCGATCTATCAGGTGTGGGCGATGGCGTACAATTTTGGGGAGGAAGCTTTATTAGCGGCCCGCAAGGCGAACTGCTTGCTCATGCGGGAGAGGAGACCGAGCAGCTGGTCGTGACACTGGACATGGAGCGCTGCGAGAACATGCGTCGCATCTGGCCGTATCTGCGCGACCGGCGTATTGACGCCTACGGCGACTTAACACGCCGTTACCGTGACTAACCACAAAAACACCACGGCCTGCTATGAAAGCGGGCCGTGGCGTTTGCCTACTGCCTCTACTTTCAGTTTTATTTCCAGAAATCGCGAATCGACGCGATACCTTGAGCGCCCACGGCGCGGGCATGATTGGCATCAAAGCGCGTCATCCCACCTAAGGCGAAGACAGGCATGCCTGCACGCTCCACGAGCTGCTGAAAATCGTGCCAGCCCACAGGAGGCACGTCCGGGTGCGACGGTGTCGTGCGAAGCGGCGAGAGGGTCACGAAATCGCAGCCGAGCATCGCGGCCTGCTTCAGCTGGGCCGTGTTATGCGTTGAAGCTGAGAGCCACTTGTTTTCCGCAATCGGCCGACGCTCTAGCTGCATCAAGCGCTCACTGGTCAATTGAATGCCATCGGCGTCAACATCGTCTAACAGCGCAGGCTCTGCGTTTAGCAGTAAACGCGCCCCTTGATGACGACAAAGCGCCAGTGCACGCTGCGCACGTGCGACAAAGGCGTCGTGATCAAGTCCCTTGGCACGTAGTTGCACCAGGCGAATATTGTCTTCCTTGAGAGCGCGTTCTAGGCGAGCATCAAAGCGCGCTTCGTCCGTTTCTTCACCGGTAATCAAATACTCGGTAGGCAGCATGACCGCACGTAAAATCGGCAGATTCGCGGCGGGAAACGGGTAGTTAGCCAACTCATTCATTGGCACCCAGCGCACCGCTTGACCTTCACGACCGAATGGCTCGCCAGAGAACGCATGGACCTGCCACACATCAAGCAAAATGTGCTTATCCGGGTATTCGTGATGCACACGAATCAACGGCTGGGCGCACGAAATCTCCACCCCCAGCTCTTCGTGAAGCTCGCGCTTCAACCCTTCCAAACCGGTTTCGTAGGGTGCCAATTTACCGCCGGGAAACTCCCAAAGGCCGCCATGGTCGACATTAGACGGTCGACGCGCAATCAATACTTGCTTCTGATCGGCACTAATCATTGCAGCCGCAGCAACGTGTACTCGTCGTTTTACCATTACATTCATTGCATCTGTATCCACTAATTTGCTTACCGTCCGCACCACTTCGCTATCCTCTTGCTCAGGCTTGCTCTCGATTTCGCTTTGAGCAATTTAGCTTCGGTAGTCGGCGTTAATCGACACATAGTCATGGGAGAGATCAGACGTCCACACCGTGGCACTCTGCTCTCCCCGCCCTAATTTAATGCCGATGGTAATCTCTTCACGCGCCATCACAGCGCTCCCTGATTCTTCGTTATAACGGGGTGCGCGCCCACCGTCTTCCACAATCCGCACTTCATCAAGGTCGATCACCACGCGATTAACATCGAAATCGTTAACCGGTGCTCGACCCACCGCGGCGAGAATACGTCCCCAGTTAGCATCCGAGGCGTAAAGCGCGGTTTTCACCAGCGGCGAATGCGCGACGGTAAACGCCACATCCAGCGCTTCTTGACGCGATTGTGCTTGCTCCACTTGCAGCGTGACGAATTTGGTCGCGCCTTCGCCATCCCGAATAATCGCTTGGGCAAGCTCTGTCATGACGCGCTGCAAGCCGTTACGGAAAATCGTGATGTGCTCTTGGGTTTCGATCACTGCTGATTCGCCCGTCGCCGCCAACATACAGGCATCGTTGGTCGAGGTATCGCTATCCACGGTAATGCAGTTAAACGAGCGATCTACCGTCTCACGTAACAACTGCTGCAATAGCGGCTGCGCGACGGTGGCATCTGTCACCACGAACCCCAGCATGGTAGCCATGTTGGGCTTAATCATGCCGGAACCTTTGGTGATCCCATTAATCGTGACGCACTTATCACCCAGCTCCACCACGACACTGGCTCCTTTGGGGACGGTATCGGTGGTGAGGATGCCCTCGCCTGCTTGCTGCCAAGCGGATCCACTACTGTCGCAGGCTTTTAGTGCCTCGGGAATACCGGCTAGCAGCGCATCCATCGGCAACGGCTCACCGATCACCCCGGTAGAGAAAGGCAATACGGCTTCCGGCGAGACACCGGCGTGCTCGGCCAAGGCGTCACAGCTTTTTTTGGCATCGCGCATGCCCACCTCGCCAGTACCGGCGTTGGCGTTGCCGGTGTTAATCAACCAATAGCGCGGTGTTTGTTGACGCACCTGGCAGTCGGCTAGGTGCGCTTTTGCCACGTGTACCGGCGCGGCACAAAACGCATTTCGGGTAAACACACCCGCCATGGTGGCCGCTTCGGGTAGCTCAATGACCACAAGGTCGCGACGTCCCGGTTTTTTAATCCCTGCCATGGTGCTACCCAGGCGAACCCCTTTGATCGTGGGCATTGCCGGAAAAGGCACGTTTCCTACCGCCATGTCATCCTTCCTTCACCGTTGAAGATGGCCAAAAATGAATTAGCTATGGCTTAAGCTTAATTAAGCTTACCGCAGCACTGCTTGTACTTTTTGCCTGACCCACAGGGGCAAGGATCATTACGCCCTACTTTGGGTCCTTCACGCCGCACTGGGCGGCCATCGCCCCCCGGTAGCGGCTCGGCTTCTGTATCGCTGGCATTATCCGCAGCTGGGTCGTCATGACGGCTATCAGCGGTTGCCTGCTCACGTTCAAGCGCTTCACGGCGCTTGGCTTCAAGGGCTTCCACTTCTTCTGGCTGACGCACTTGGACATGGCTTAGAATACGTGTCACATCGGCTTTAATGTTGGTCAGCAGATACTGGAAGAGTTCGAACGACTCACGCTTATATTCTTGCTTGGGGTTTTTCTGCGCATAGCCCCGCAGGTGAATGCCTCGACGCAAATGGTCCATCGACTGAAGGTGTTCTTTCCAACGGGTATCCAACACCTGCAACATGACCTGTTTTTCGAATCGATGCATCAGCGTCTCACCTGCGGCTTCCACTTTAGCCGCGTAGGCTTCACGGTGCATGGTTTGCAGGCGCTCACGCAGCTTTTCTTCGCTAAAGCGCTCATCCTCTTTGGCCCACTGCACCACCGGCGTCTCTAGATTGAACTCCGTTTTCAAGTGCGCCTCAAGCCCCGCGAGATCCCATTGTTCGGCCAGGCTCTGCGGCGGCACAAAATCACTAATGGCGCCATCCATGACCTCTTCGCGTATGCCGACAACCGCGTCTGACACATCGTCTGAAGCGAGGATTTCATTACGCTGTTCGTAGATAACGCGACGTTGGTCATTGGCCACGTCGTCGTACTCAAGAAGCTGCTTGCGGATATCGAAGTTGCGCCCTTCGACTTTCTTCTGAGCACGCTCCACCGCGTTAGAGACCATTTTGTGCTCAATCGCCTCACCGTGTTCAAGCCCTAATGCCTGCATCAAACGCTTAACACGATCTGAGCCAAACAAGCGCATCAAGCTATCTTCCAGCGATAGGAAGAAACGCGTGGAGCCAGGATCCCCCTGACGCCCTGCACGACCCCGCAGCTGGTTATCAATCCGACGCGACTCATGGCGTTCAGAGCCTACCACGTGCAAGCCACCTGCTTCGAGAACTGCATCGTGACGCTTTTGCCATTCGGCTTTGACTGTATCGATCTGCGCTTGGGTGGGGTTTTCCAGCTTCGCGACTTCGGCCTCCCAATTCCCCCCTAGCACAATATCGGTACCACGACCGGCCATATTGGTGGCAATCGTCACTGCACCGGGACGACCAGCCTGGGCGATAATTTCGGCTTCACTCTGGTGCTGCTTCGCATTGAGGACGTTAAAATCAACTTTCGCCTCACGCATCAAATTAGCCAGATATTCAGACGTTTCGATAGAAGCCGTACCCACCAGAACCGGACGACCGGCTTCGGTTTCCGTTCTTACGTCTTTGATGATCGCTTCAAATTTTTCTTCGGCACTCAGGAAAACAAGGTCGTTTAAGTCTTTCCGCACGAGCGGCCGGTTGGTCGGGATAACTACTACGTCGAGGCCGTAAATTTGACGGAATTCGAACGCTTCGGTATCGGCCGTACCGGTCATGCCCGCTAGCTTTTCGTAAAGACGGAAATAGTTCTGAAACGTGGTTGAGGCCAAGGTCTGGCTTTCACGTTGAACAGTGACGCCTTCTTTCGCTTCAACAGCCTGGTGTAAACCTTCCGACCAGCGACGTCCGGGCATACTGCGCCCAGTGTGCTCATCGACGATAACGACTTGGTCCTCACTGACGATGTAATCAACATCTTTGTGATAAAGGTGCCGGGCACGCAGGGCCGAGTGCATGTGCTGAAGCAAGTTGAGGTTCTGGGCGGCATACAGCGAATCTTCTTCGCTTAACAATCCTTCTGCCCGCATCAACTCTTCGACTTTATTGTGACCCTGCTCGGTTAACTCGACCTGCTTGTGCTTTTCTTCGAGCAGAAAATCACCGACGACCGTCGGCTCATCACCTTCAATCTCTTCGCCCTTCTCTAAATGCTGGGCAAGCTGATTAACAACGCCATAAAGGTCAGTATTTTCATCCACCGCGCCCGAGATAATCAGTGGCGTGCGCGCTTCGTCGATCAAAATCGAGTCGACTTCATCGACAATCGCGTAGTGCAGTCCGCGCTGGACTTTATCGTCGAGCGAAAAGGCCATGTTGTCGCGTAGATAGTCGAAACCAAACTCATTGTTAGTTCCGTACGTAATATCGCACTGATACGCGTGACGCTTTTCTGGCCCGGTTTGGCCGCTAAAAATCACCCCGACCGATAACCCTAAAAATTCATAAAGCGGCCGCATCCAGTCGGCATCACGACGGGCGAGATAGTCGTTAACCGTTACCACGTGAACGCCTTTAGCGGGCAGCGCATTAAGGTAGACGGAAAGCGTTGCAACCAGCGTTTTACCCTCACCGGTTTTCATCTCCGCAATACGGCCACGGTTCAATGTCATCCCGCCAACCATCTGCACATCGAAATGGCGCATTCCCATGACACGCTTGCTCGCCTCGCGAACCACCGCAAATGCGGTAGGCAACAAGCTGTCGAGCGGCTCCTCGTTATTGAGGCGCTGGCGTAGTTCTACCGTTTTATTTTGTAATGCTTCATCACTTAGGGCTTCAAATTCACCCTCGAGTGCACTGATGTGCTGGACGCTTTTATGCATCCGTTTAACGTCGCGGTCGTTTTTTGATCCGACCACCTTGCGCAATAAATTATTGATCATGAAACATCCAGTAAACTAGGCAGTGTGGTGTGTACCTTACCGATAGCAGGCAAATAACTTTAACTCGTCTTAGGTTTGCCTGGCGGCCCACGCCGTGTCTGTACATCTTGCGCGGCGACCAAGGCCACGACCACAGTACGTACGAGCACTATGATTGATGTATGCTGTGCTCGGCGCAGCGAGGAAAAATGCGCGACAACGTAATGTCGCAATTGGCGCTTAAGCGCTATTCCCCGTGACCGCGCAAGCAATGCTGCCGACACCCAAAGATAGCTGTATACGCTGCGCTCACCATTTCGAAGTACTTCCGCCGGGTGTAAACTTGCCGGCAACAAGCAGCTGACAAGAAGCCCGGCTAACCACCAGCGCGCCGCGGCGTACCGGCGTGGCGACCGGGACGAACTCAACGTAGCGTTTGAGGTAGCAAACATGCGGTGAGGCGCTCCTGAGCGTGTTGGCTGATAAATAATGAAACCGTCATTCTCCCCTGCCAGATGATAGGACGCTGAGGAGTTAAGCGCATGAGTATAAAGGTTAAGCGTTCTCGCGCACAGCCCATCGCCCAACTGCTCAATCAGCGTGGTGAACTGGGGTTGTTGATGCGACAGTCACGCTTGATTGACAAAGCACAGCGGCATTTGCGAGCGCACCTACCCGAAGAAATGCGAGCGCACGTTTTTGTTGGCGGCTTTCACCAGGGAAAGCTAACCGTTATCAGCAGCCAGGCCAGTTGGCTAACGTGGCTGCGCTTTGAACAAACACACCTGCTAGGTCTGCTGCATCAACTTCCCGGCTTTGAAGGCGTGACAGGGCTTACCTTCAAAGTTCGCCCCGTGCGGCCGGTAACACCACCACCGCGCAATTCAAGAGTTCTCTCATCAAGCGCGGCACAAACACTTAACGATTGTGCCAACGACACTAACGACCCTACCCTCAAGCGAGCACTTGCTAAGCTTGCTTCGCACGCAAACCAAACGCCAGATACATAAAAGCACCGCTTAGACGGTGCTTTTACGGCTAAATTGAAGCGCTTTTGACTATGCCATTGCTGGCGCTGCATATGAGATCGGGGCGACCGCTGCTTCTTCCTCAAACGTGACAACCTCATACGCATCTGGCTGGGCGAGCAATTCGCGACACAGCTGATTATTCAGTGCGTGGCCTGATTTCACTCCACGAAACTCACCAATCAAACTGTAACCGAGCTGGTAAAGATCGCCAATAGCATCCAAGACTTTGTGCTTGACGAACTCGTCGTCGTAACGCAGGCCGCCCTCGTTCACAATCCGGTAGTCATCAACCACAATCGCGTTGTCTAAGCTACCACCTAGCGCCAAGTTGTTAGAGCGCAAAAATTCAATATCACGCATAAAACCAAAGGTGCGCGCGCGAGAGACTTCTTTGACAAACGAGGTTGTAGAAAAATCGATTCGAGTCGTCTGATTTTGCTGTGCAAACACCGGATGATCAAAATCAATCGAGAAAGTCACTTTAAAGCCCTGATGCGGCAAAAAGACCGCTTCTTTATCCTCATCCTGAACGGCTATGCGTTGCTTAATGCGGATAAACTTCTTCGCTGCCGACTGCTCTAGGATGCCCGCCGATTGAATCAAAAACACAAAAGGGCTAGCGCTACCGTCCATAATCGGCACTTCAGCAGCACTCAAATCAACGTAGGCATTATCGATACCAAGCCCAGCCAATGCCGACATCAAGTGTTCGACTGTCGCCACTTTGACACCACGATAAGAAAGCGCCGTACATAACGTCGTATCTTCCACCAGCCCTGCCCGTGCAGGCACTTCAGCAACTGGATCTAGATCGGTTCTTACGAACACGATGCCTGTGTTAGCCGGTGCAGGTCGCAACGCCATATCCACGCGTTTACCTGAGTGAAGCCCCACTCCAGTGGCTCGAATAACGTTTTGCAGGGTGCGCTGTTTGATCATGGGCAGTGGTCGTACTCTGGTAACAATGAAGGAGGAAGAGGGTAGGGTCACGATGACACCGGTTATCGAACAGTGTTCATACTAGCAGCAAACGTACTTTTTACCAATAAAAAGCACGTTTGCCGTGTTCCAGTGCTCGATAGTGTCGATCAATCCGCTTGGCGACGCAAAAATGCAGGAATATCCAAATAGTCATCGGCATCTGTGGCGCGACGCTTGTCTGGGCGAGATTTCGCCTGCTGCTCAGGCGCTTCGGCACGAGCAGCCGCCGCCTGCTGTTGACGCATCACTGTTGGCTGTTGCAGCTTGCGGTAATCGGAAGACGCGTCGGCTTGAGTGCGACGCGCGGATTCACGCACTGGCGCGGCTTTTGCTTGATTGCCATCTAACCCGGCAGCCACAACGGTCACGCGCAGCTCATCCGACATTTCCATGTCGATAGAGGTACCTACCACGATAGTGGCTTCTTGTGACGCAAATTCTTGAACCGTTGCCCCCACATCATTGAACTCACCAATGGAAAGATCCGGTCCGGCAGTGATATTAACCAGAATACCGCGGGCACCGTGAAGATCAATATCTTCCAATAGCGGGCTACGAATGGCTTTCTCTGCCGCTTCGCGAGCACGGTTTTCTCCGGTTGCACCACCGGTGCCCATCATGGCCATACCCATTTCAGACATCACCGTGCGCACATCAGCAAAGTCGACGTTGATAATACCTGGGCTGGTAATCAACTCTGCGATGCCCTGCACCGCGCCTAAAAGAACATCATTAGCCGCACTGAAGGCCGTGAGCAGCGTGGCGCTCTTGCCTAGTACAGAGAGTAGCTTTTCATTAGGAATGGTAATCAGCGAATCAACATGTTCAGAGAGCTCTTTCATGCCCTCTTCCGCGGCACGCATGCGCTTGGGTCCCTCAAAAGGGAAGGGGCGTGTCACGACAGCAACGGTAAGAATACCGAGCTCTTTCGCCACTTGCGCCACCACCGGGGCACCGCCTGTACCGGTCCCCCCGCCCATACCGGCGGTGATAAACACCATATCGGCGCCGTCTAGGAGCTCCGCAATGCGCTCACGGTCTTCCATGGCGGCTTGGCGGCCTACGTCAGGGTTGGCTCCGGCACCAAGGCCCTTGGTGATGTCACTGCCAAGCTGCAGGACCGTCTTCGCAGATACGCGTTTGAGTGCCTGAGCGTCGGTGTTAGCGCAAATAAATTCGACGCCTTCAATATTGCTTTCCACCATGTGGTTGACGGCATTACCCCCACCGCCGCCGACGCCAACGACTTTTATGACCGCACTGCTCGAGGGTGCGTTATCTACCAGTTCGAACATAGCCCCGTCTCCTGAACCGCGCTTGCGGCCCTGTCAGAAATTTCCTTTGAACCAGCCCTTAATTTTCACCAATGGCGAGCTGTCACCTTTTATTTCGCGTCGCGCTCCATCATGGCGACCACCGACGGATCCCTTCACGCTTTGCCCACCACGCGGGTGTCCATAACGTGCTTCTTGCAAGGCGTAGTGCAATAATCCCACCCCCGTCGCATAAATAGGGTTGCGAACCACATCGGAAAGCCCTTTTACATTTTGGGGGCAGGCAATACGTACTGGCATGTGGAAGATTTCTTCGGCCAGTTCGCTGACACCTTCCATCCGCGAGGTGCCGCCGGTCAAGACAATCCCGGCTGCTACCATATCTTCATAACCACTACGGCGTAGTTCGTCGCGCACC
This sequence comes from Halomonas llamarensis, assembly GCF_023555005.1. Lineage (GTDB taxonomy): Bacteria > Pseudomonadota > Gammaproteobacteria > Pseudomonadales > Halomonadaceae > Vreelandella > Vreelandella llamarensis. The sequence goes on from NZ_JAMJPJ010000002.1 coordinate 114,808, forward strand.
AGCGTAAACAGTTCTTCGTAACGCGGTTCTACCACTTCGGCCAATGCTTGACGAGATAGATCCCGCGCCGGGCGGTCGCCTACACTGGGTACTTTTATCATTTCGTCGCTTGCCGCAAGTTGCGTCAATGCGCAGGCGTATTTCACTTTGATCTCTTCAGCATGCTGTGTGGGCGTGCGCAGCGCCATCGCGATATCGTTTGTCACTTGGTCGCCCGCGATAGGAATCACTGCGGTGTGTCGAATCGCGCCTTCAGTAAAAATCGCCATATCGGTCGTACCGCCACCAATATCGACCATACAAACACCTAGCTCGCGCTCGTCCTCGGTTAGCACCGCCATGCTAGAAGCGAGCTGCTCAAGAATAATTGCGTCGACTTCAAGGCCGCAGCGACGTACACACTTTTCAATATTCTGCACAGCATTAAGTGCCGCGGTGACCAAGTGGACCTGAGCCTCAAGGCGCACACCCGACATACCCAACGGCTCACGAATACCGCCTTGTGCGTCAATCGCAAACTCTTGAGGCAACACGTGTAAAACACGCTGCCCTTCAGAAATAGCGCGCGCGCGCGCCGAGTCGATCACACGATCAATATCTGATGTCGTGACTTCGCGCTCTTTAATGGCAACGACACCATCTGAATTCATCGAGCTAATATGGCTACCCGCGACGCCAACGTAAACCGAGTGAATATCGCAACCAGCCATGAGTTCCGCTTCTTCCACGGCACGCTGAATCGACTGGACTGTGGATTCAATATTAATCACGACGCCACGTTTCATCCCTCGTGACGGGTGTGCACCGATGCCAGCAATCTCGATACCGCCATCATCCGTCGGCTGCCCGACAATAGCGACTACCTTGGACGTTCCAATGTCCAACCCGACCACCATATTGGATGCGTTAGGTGAACCTGCCATGAGTCGGGATATCTCCTTATCGCTACGCGTTACAAAAAAGCGCTATTTAGACCAAACGGCAATATCCGACACCAAAATTAATGATGCCTATACAAAAGCGTATAGTATCGCAATGGTACGGATATAACGACCACTATCCGCCACAATACTGCTCTCGCGGCATAATTTAAAGCCCGAATATGGTGGGCTCCACGTTGGCAACCACTTACTTTTACGCTGACTTACTTTGCGTCTATACAAATAGACTCAAAGTGATATCTGGGAATACAAGCAATAACGGTGTGTAAAGAGCGTTGAGGGAATGGCATCAGGGAAATCATTGCAATCAAATACTGTTTATATTCATTTGGCGTTACTCTTCTTCTAATACTTCAAACGTTTCTTCGCCATGCCATGAAACGGCTACACCATTAGGGTAACGTAGGTCAATATAGCGAATAGCGTCGGTGAAGCGATGTAATTCACGCTGCCACGAGGCCGCAAGCCGCGCCAAGCGAATATCATGCTGGCGACGACCCAGCATGATCCACGTATCGTCATTAACCTGCAACCGCCAAGCCCCGCGCGGCTCCAGACGAAGCTGATGTAGCGCCAGCGATAACCGCGAAAAACGCAGCTTAAGCGACTGGTAATAGCCTAGGACTTCTTCGCTGCTGCCTGTCGGCCCTGCCAAGTCAGGCAGCACCTCTGGCGCCTGCAGCGGAGCAAAAGCAAAGGGCTCTCCATCGGGGTTTAATAAGTACTCATCGTTCCAGCGTGCGATAGGTTCCTGCTCAACCAGCTCAAACACCAAGCTATTGGGCCACTCACGCGAGACCCGGGCTTCATAAAGCCACCCGATATCCAGCACACCCTCCCTCAATTCACCCAGATCCACTGAGAGCCATGTTGCATCACTGACCAGTGGCGCTAACTGGGTACGTAGGTACTCAGCGCTGACGTAATCCCACTCCCCACGAATGGAGACCCGCTCCACCGGCCTGTCTAACCATAGCCACATCGCCCGACTACCCGCGCCGACAAGCAGCACCAATAGTAGCAGGCCAAACCAAGCGTTACGCCGTTTCATGGCCATCCGTTATGGACGAGGCTGGCCGCACTGCGGTAGATAAAATAGCCACAACCAACTGATCAAAACCCATTCCCGCGTACGCCGCCGCTTGAGGTACCAAGCTATGATCCGTCATCCCGGGGACAGTGTTAACCTCGAGCAGCCAAAACTTGCCTTCGCCATCGCGCATCACATCGACACGCCCCCAACCGGATCCGCCAATCGCCGCATAAGCACGCTGACAAAGCGCTGAAAGCGCTTCCTCGTCCGCCGCCGACAGGCCGCAAGGCAAATGGTACTGCGTGGTATTGGAAAGGTACTTCGCTTCGTAGTCGTAAAACCCGCCAGGGACTTCGACCCGAATGGCAGGCAACGCCGTATCGCCGAGCAGCGCCACTGTGTACTCTTCGCCCACGACAAAACGCTCGGCCATGACCTGGGCATCAAAGCATGCAGCATCGCGATAAGCCGATACCAGCTCGGCTTTTGTACGCACAATATTAATCCCGAGGGTTGAGCCTTCATGCACTGGCTTTACAATCAGCGGAAGCCCCAAACGTTCAGCAACGCCCGTCCAATCTGAGTGATCGTCCAGAATAGTGCTTTCCGGTGTTGGCAGATTTAGCGCTTGCCAAACGAGCTTGGTGCGTTGTTTATCCATGCCTAGCGCGGATGCCATCACACCGCTACCTGTATAAGGAATATCCAGCAACTCAAGCGCACCCTGTAGCGAGCCGTCCTCACCACCACGCCCGTGTAATGCAATGAACACTTTATCCGGCGCTAGCTGCTCCAAACCGGTCAAGCCACGTTCACGCGGATCATAACCCACCACGTTAAGGCCTTGACGCTCAAGCGCGGCCAGTACAGCCGCACCGCTTTTTAGCGAGACCTCGCGTTCTGACGAGGTGCCGCCATACACAACGACCACACTTTCTTGCGGCATTTTTTGAGTCGGTAACGGTTCTCTCACAGCGCCACCTCATCGAACGAAAGCTTCGCCTGTGCAAGGTGCAAAGCGATACCCCCTACATCCCCTGCCCCTTGCGTTATCAAAATATCTCCCGGACGCAGCACATTTTTTAACAACCCTGGCAACTCTTTTTTGTCTTCGACAAAGAGGGGATCGACGTCGCCACGCTGGCGGATAGAGCCGGCAAGTGTTCGCCCTTCGGCACCGGGAATCACCGCTTCCCCGGCGCTGTAGACATCTAAAAGCACAAGTATATCGACCTGCGAGAGCACGCGAACAAAGTCCTCGTAAAGGTCGCGCGTACGAGTATAACGGTGTGGCTGATAGAGCATGACCAGGCGCCGATCAGGCCAACCGGCGCGCACCGCTTGAATGATCATGTCGACTTCGCGGGGATGGTGACCATAGTCATCCACTAGCATGACCTCACCATTATTATGCGGTGCGGAGAAATCACCATGGACCTGAAAGCGACGCCCCACGCCAGCAAAACTAGAAAGCCCACGCTGAATCGCGGCATCACTCACGCCGGCATCGGTCGCTACCACGATGGCGGCCATTGCGTTAAGCGCATTGTGGCGCCCCGGCATCGCTAAGCGAACGCTTAGTGGCTCGGCACCCTCCGGTCGCAGCGCGGTAAACGTCACCTCACCACCGTCTTGGGAAAAATCGACGATACGGTAATCGGCATCCTCCTCAAATCCATAGGTGACGAACTGCCGCTTCACTTGATCACGCAGCTTGCGAACGTGCGGGTCGTCGATGCACAACACCGCGAGCCCGTAAAAGGGCAAGTTGTGCAGAAATTCGATAAACGTACGTTTTAAGCGCTCAAAGTCCCCACCGTAGGTGGCCATATGGTCAGCGTCGATATTGGTCACAATCGACACCATAGGCTGCAGATGCAAAAATGAGGCGTCAGACTCATCCGCTTCCGCCACGAGATAGTCGCCTTCCCCAAGACGCGCGTTAGTGCCCGCGCTGGTCAACTTGCCGCCAATAACAAAAGTGGGGTCAAGCCCGCCTTCGGCGAGCAGCGTCGCGGTAATGCTCGTGGTTGTGGTTTTACCGTGAGTGCCAGCCACCGCAATACCGTGACGAAAGCGCATCAGTTCAGCGAGCATTTCCGCCCGGCGAACGACGGGCACGCGATGCTCATGAGCCCAGTCAATTTCAGGGTTAGTCGCATCAATGGCACTAGAGACCACGACCACATCGGCGCCTTTAACGTGTCCACGGGCATGTCCAATGGCGACGTTAACACCGCACTGACGCAACCGCTCGACAACCGGCGACTCCTTAAGATCGCTACCGCTAACTTGATAGCCTTGATTCGCCAATACTTCGGCAATGCCACACATTCCAGCGCCGCCAATACCCACGAAGTGAATCCGTTGAATTCGGCGCATACCGGAGCCACTGACGCGGCGCGGAATGGGGGCTTTGGGCGTTGTTTCAGTCACGCACTCTCTCCTTCTGGGCAAGCGTTAAACAGCCTTGCATCAACCGCTCGGTCGAATCGAGATAGGCGGCCTGACGCGCTTTTGCTGCCATCTCGGCCAGCGTGTCAGGGCGCAGTAAGTCATTAAGCGCTTGAATAAGCCGCGCCTCAGTCAAATCAGACTGAACCACGCAAACGGCCGCTTGTGTATCGACCAGGGCTTGCGCATTAATTCGTTGATGGTCATCCACTGCAAACGGGAACGGCACAAACAGCGCAGGCTTGGCCGCCGCCGCCAACTCCGCCACCGTAAGGGCTCCCGAGCGACAAACCACAAGGTCAGCCCATTTGTAAGCCGCAGCCATATCGTCAATAAAGGGACTTACCTTAGCCTCGACATTTTGTGCGCGATATGCACTTTGGGTGGCTTCTTCACGGTTTTTACCCGCCTGATGCCACACCTCTGGGCGCTGCTCTGGCGCCATTTTCGCAAGCGTAGGCGGTAGACGTTCATTGAGCGCGACGGCCCCCAGCGAGCCGCCCACCACTAAGAGACGTAGGCGGCGCTCGCGCATCTCGTCCGCTTGGCGCGGCGTTTCACCCAGTGTCGCAATATCGTCGCGTACGGGGTTACCAATCACTTCGGCGCGCTGACCAAAGGCCTGCGGAAACGCGGCGTACGTTTTCTTAGCCAAGCGCGATAAGGCACGGTTAGTCAGCCCGGCGATAGCGTTTTGCTCGTGAATGACAAGCGGAATACGCCCCAACCACGCCGCAATACCACCGGGACCACTGGCAAAACCGCCCAGCCCCACCACCACATCAGGACGAAAACGGCGCATGATAGCGCGCGCCTGCCATACGGCGCGGGTGATATTGACCGGTGCTTTCAGCCAACCGCTCACACCATTGCCACGCAGCCCGCTGATGCGCAATTGATGCAAAATAATACCTGCCTCGGGTACCAGTTGGTTTTCAATACCTCGCGGGCTGCCTAACCACTGAACCTCTACATTTTGCGCCTTCAACGCCTTAGCCAACGAAAGCGCCGGGATCACATGGCCACCGGTGCCTCCTGCCATGATTAATACGCGTCGACATGCTGTCATCGTCTCACGGCTCCTTGGTTCTGTTTCGCAGCCACTTGTTCTTAGCGACTCAGTTCTTAGCGACTCAGTTCTTAGCGACTCAGTTCTTAGCTACTTATTTCTCAGTTAATTATCTATAAACTACTGATTTATAAGCTATTTATTCTCGTTCACTTTACTTACGAAAGACGCGGCTCTCGACGTGCTTTATAAGGTGTCGGTTTACGCCGCGGCTGCCGTCGGGTTTCGACATCGGTGCGCAGCAATAGGCCGATCATAATAGCCGTTACCAGTAGGCTAGACCCCCCATAGCTAATCAGTGGCAGGGTCAACCCTTTAGTAGGCAGCAGACCTGAGCTCACCGCCATGTTAATAAACGCCTGCGCGGCAATGATAAAGCTAAATCCGTAGCTCACGTAGGCACCAAACAAGTGCCCGGCTAGCTCGGCACGCCGCGCCACCAGCAGCGCTCGTATAATCAGCAGCGTAAAGAGCAATACCAGGCTGATGGCACCGATCATTCCAAGTTCTTCCGCTATCACAGCAAAAATAAAGTCCGTATGCGCTTCGGGCAGATAGTGAAGCTTCTGCACGCTGTTACCAAGCCCGGTGCCGGTTACATGCCCCCGGCCAAAGGCGATTAACGCCTGAGTGAGCTGATACCCCGTGGCGAATTGATCCGCCCAGGGATCTAAAAAGCTCGTCCAACGCGCTAAGCGGTACGGCTCTATGGCCACCATTAACACCGCACCGCTGCCTAACAGTAGGCCAATCAGCAGTAGCAACAGCATCGACGCGCCCGCCATCACCAGCATCCCAATGACGGCGACACTGTAAACAACCGCCCCACCAAAATCCGGGGCGGCGAGCAACAGCCCCACCGGCAAGGCTAAAACGGCTAGCGGCCGCCATATACTCAGCGCTCGGCGGCGTAACTCGTAGGTAAAACGCGACATAAACGTCGCCAAATAGATGACCAACCCCAGCTTGCCAAACTCAGAGACCTGAATACTCGGAAACGGACCAGGCAGAGAAATCCAGCGCTTACTACCGTTGATTTCTTGGCCAATGAACAAAACCAACACCAGTAGAAAAAGTGTGACGAGCATCAGCAAACCGGCATTTTGCCGCCATGCATCTAGCGGCAGGCTTACGACGGCAAGCGTCGCCAACACGGCTACTAAGAGAAAAATGCCGTGCTGGCGCACATAGTGGAAGCTGCTGTCGATTAAGCCAATTGATGCGGAACTGACCATGACCCAACCCAGTGCCGCCAGCGCTAACGCCGCCATTACGAGCCAAATATCACAGGGCAAATCGCGCGCTGAAAGAGCCGTTTGCCACCGCGTAAACCAGCGGGTCATGAGTACGCCTCCACAAAGGTCGCGTACTCTTCCACCCAACGGCAAAACACGTCACCACGGCGCTGATAATTGGGAAACTGATCGAGGCTTGCACACGCAGGCGACAGCAGCACGCAATCACCTGGTGTGGCGACGTGCGCGGCAGCTTCCATCGCCTGCGTTAAATCAGCGTAGTGGTGCGTTTCCACATGCGCTTTTAGCGCCGCGTCAAGGCGCAGAGCATCGCGGCCGAATAACAGCGCTTGGCATGCGTAGCTCGCAAGCGGTGCGGCCAAAGGCGTAAAGTCTGCGCCTTTGCCATCGCCACCGGCAAGCAAAATGAGTTTGCCGCCAAGCGTGGGGCCGATACCTTCAATCGCCGCCAGTGTCGCCCCTACGTTGGTGCCTTTGGAGTCATTGACCCAGCGGACGCCTTTGACGGTCGCGACCACCTCACTGCGATGTTTCAGCCCTTTAAACCGACGTAGCACATCGCACATTACCTTACGTTCAAACCCTAGCACTTGCCCCATGGCCAAAGCCGTTAACGCATTGAGCTGATTGTGCTCTCCAGCCATGCCTAACTCGCGCGTGGGCAACCAAGGCGTTGTACCATGCACTAAACAGGGCTCGCCGTCGAACTCCTCAAGCCCCCAGGTATTATTGCCAGGAGAGTTTTTTTCAGGAGCATACCGAGTGAAATGAGTGACATGGGCAACGCGATGAGAGGCGTCCGGCCAGGTGTTAGGATCATCGCCGTTGACCACGGCGTGCTCTGCGGCGAAAAAAACACGCTGTTTAGCCGCGCGATAAGCGGCCATGTCACCGTGGCGATCAAGATGGTCTTCGCACAAATTAAGAAATGCTGCGCATTTGGCGGCAAGCGTTGGCGTGGTTTCTAGCTGAAAGCTTGAAAGTTCAAGAATATAAAGCGCCGCTTCGGGCTTTTGTTCCAAAAGATCCAGCGCTGGCGTACCCAAATTACCGCCCACCGCCGCGTCAATCCCTGAGGCCAAAGCCATTTCCCCCAAAAGCGTGGTGACAGTCGATTTCGCATTGGAGCCCGTGATCGCGGCAATCGGTGCCGTGGCGGCGCGCACGAAAAGCGCGGTTTCTCCCACGACGCGTGGCGCTCTAGTGAGCGGGTTGATCTCATCAATTAATGCGTCAAGGCCGGGGGCACGCGGGTCAATACCGGGGCTCAAAACCACTTCTTCCACTTGGCTAAAATCGAGCTCTGTCAGTGGGCCGCAGTAAATGGCCACATCGGGATAAGCGCGCTTAACTTCATCAAGCCCCGGAGGCTCGGCTCGCGTATCAGCAATCGCAAAAGGCACGCCGAGACGCGCCAAATGGCGGCAGATAGCTCGCCCTGAAATCCCCAACCCCACCACAACGGTGGTGCCTTTTGGCACGGCGATCATCATGACCCCCCTAGCGAACTTTTAGCGTGGCCAAGCCAAACAGCACCAGCACAACGGTGATAATCCAAAAGCGCACGATAACCCGAGGCTCAGGCCACCCTTTCAATTCGTAATGATGGTGCAACGGCGCCATACGGAAGATACGCCGCCCCGTCATCTTGTAGGAGCCAACCTGCAAAATGACCGAGACAGTCTCAAGAACAAAGATACCTCCCATAATAAATAGCACAATCTCTTGACGAACGATGACCGCGACAACCCCCAGTGCAGCACCCAGTGCTAGCGCGCCCACGTCACCCATAAAGACTTGTGCGGGGTAGGTGTTGAACCATAAAAAACCCAGCCCCGCCCCTGCAATCGTGGCACAAAAAACCGCTAACTCACCGGTTCCCGCAATGAAGGGAATATGTAAGTAGTTGGCAAATACGGTATTGCCGCCAGTATAGGCAAAAATGGAAAGCCCCATTGCCACCAAAACGGTAGGCATAATGGCAAGACCGTCCAGGCCATCGGTTAAATTCACTGCGTTGGAACTGCCGACAATGACAAAATAGGTTAAGACGATATAAAAAACGCCCAGCGGTATCGCAATATCTTTAAAAAATGGCACTAAAAGGCTCGTTTCCACCGGCGACGCCGCTGTGAAGTAAAGCACCCCGGCGGCGCCAAGCCCGACGACAGACTGCCAAAAATACTTCCAGCGGGCCGGCAAGCCACGCGGGTTTTTCTCCACCACTTTGCGGTAGTCATCCACCCAGCCTATAGCGCCAAACCCCAGCGTCACCCCAAGCACCACCCAGATATAGTGGTTGGTGAGATCGCCCCAAAGCAGCGTACTCACCGCGATTGCGATTAATATCATCGCCCCGCCCATGGTAGGCGTACCCGCTTTAGACAAGTGAGATTGCGGGCCATCATCACGAACCGCCTGACCGATTTGTCCTTCCACCAGGCGACGAATGACCCAAGGGCCAAGCCATAAACAAAGCAGCAGCGCGGTGAGCGATGCTAAAATAACGCGCAGGGTCAGATAGTTAAATACTTGCAAACCCGGCTGATACTGCGTTAGAAAATTTGCCAAATGAAGTAACATGAACGGCGGTTACCTTATAACATGGTTAACATGATGTGTCTGATTGTGTAGTGTCGTGACGCAGCGCTTTAACCAGGCGCTCCATGCCGGCACTACGTGAACCTTTAACCAATAAACTGGCGTTGGGCGGCAACGTACTCATAAGATACTGCTCTAGCGCCGCATAATCGTCAAAATGCTGCCCCTTACCAAACGCCTCACTGGCAGGCTTGGCCGCTTCACCCAAGGTCAGCAACTGATCAACGCCTAACCTTGCCGCATAAGCCCCTACGTCCGCGTGTAATGCCGACGAATCAGCCCCCAGCTCTCCCATCGCGCCTAAAGCGCACCAACGTGGCCCTGGAAAACGCATGAGCGCTTCTAGCGCTACTTTCACCGCACCAGGATTAGCGTTATAGGAGTCATCCAACAGCTGTCCGCCTCGTTGGTGCGACACTACCTGTAGGCGCCCCGGCAACGCCGATAAAGACGACAAACAGGCAACGACTTCATCGCTAGGCACGGCCAAACTCAGCGCTGCAGCGGCGGCGGCCAGGGCATTGAGCACATTATGCTCGCCCACCAGCGCCAGCGTCACATGGCCTAACGTTTGCCTTTTTTTTACAAGCGTAAAAGCATAACGCCCTTGGGCATCACAAGAAAGCGCCTTGGCCGTCACCTCGGCGTCAGGGTGCAGACCGAAACTCACCACCTGCCTTGGCGCGGCACACTGCTGCCAAAAATGAAAGTAACGATCATCACGATTAAGCACCGCGATACCGTCGGCCGATAAAGCGTGCAGAATTTCGCTTTTGGCCTGGGCAATGTGTCCCATCCCACCAAACTCACCCACGTGCGCCCCGGTCACATTGGTAATCACCGCAAGCTGGGGCGACACTAAGGGGGCCGTCCAAGCGATTTCACCCAAGTGATTGGCCCCCAACTCGACGACGGCCGCACGATGCTCATCGTTTAACCCCAAAAGGGTTAACGGTGCGCCAATGTCGTTATTCAGATTTCCATGCGTTGCATGTACCGTGCCGTGCGCTTTCATTATCGCAGCAGTCATCTCTTTGACCGTGGTCTTGCCGCTGTTGCCCGTGATGGCCACCACCAGCCCCTGCCAGCGCCTTCGCCACGCTTGGGCCAGTAACCCCAATGCCAAACGCGTATCCGCACAGGTAACTTGGGGTAGCGGGCAATGCTCATCGCGCTCGGCCACCAGCGCCGCTACAGCGCCCTGCTCGTACGCCGAGGCAATAAACACGTGGCCGTCAAACCGATCGCCTTTAAGGGCAACAAACAAACACCCCGGTACGATTTGACGCGAATCCGTCACCACCGTCGCCACCCTAAGCGCGACATCGCCTGCAGGGCAGCTGCCCCCCACCGCGATAGCGACATCACCCAGCGATAACGCTGTCATGCCTGACCTCTTTCATCTAACGCCTTTTGTACTTCGTCGCTATCTAGATACGGCTCACGCACGCCATTAATCTCTTGGTAGGTTTCATGCCCTTTGCCGGCGACTAAAATGACATCATTGGGTGCGGCACTGGCCACCGCATACGCGATCGCTGCACGACGATCGCCTATCTCGGTAACGCTTTCCAGGTGATAAAAGCCCGCCATGATCTCTTGGCGAATCGCCGCTGCGGACTCGCTGCGTGGGTTGTCATCGGTTACTACAGAGTAATCGGCATGTACCTCGGCGATTCGCGCCATATCGGCCCGCTTGCCGGTATCACGGTCACCGCCACAGCCAAACACGCACCACAGATGGCTGGAATGGCCCAAATGCGCCTTTAATGCTTCAAGCGCGTTATGTAACGCATCCGGCGTATGCGCGTAATCCACCACCACGCTTGGAGCGCCATCGCGCTGGTATAGCTCCATGCGCCCCGGCACCGGGGCTGTCTTCGCGGCGGCTTCCACTAGCGAATCGATGGTCTCACCCAAGCCATAAAGCGTAGCCATGGCCAGTAATATGTTATCGAGGTTAAAGCGCCCCATTAGCCCTAGATTGAGCACTTTTTCTTCATCAGGCGTGGCGATAACGGCATGCTGCCCTTTGGCGTGCGGTTGCCATTCAAGCACACGTAACGTCACCGCTTCATCTTGCCCAGTGGCTAATACCCGCACTGAATCGGCACACCCCGCAAGCATTAAACGCACCAAGGGGTCATCGCCGTTAACCACCGCACTCTCAAGCTCGGCACGACGAAAGAGCTTGGATTTCGCGGCGGCATAAGCCGCCATGCTGCCGTGGTAATCTAGATGGTCGCGGGTGAGATTAGTAAAAACACCGACTTTGACATCCACCGCATCAAGTCGGTTTTGATCAAGCGCATGGGAAGAGGCTTCCAAGGCAATACGGCGTATGCCTTCATGCGCCATTTCACCAAGAGTCGCTTGTAGCGCCAGCGGCCCTGGTGTGGTTAAACCACTGTCCGCGAGCGCACCGACACGCCCCACCCCCAGCGTACCCACCACGCCAGCGGGCACACCCAACTGCTCACTCAAACCGGCGATATAATGTGTCACCGAGCTTTTGCCATTAGTGCCGGTTACTGCAATCACATCAATGCTGCTTGGCACGTTAAATAAAGCACGGCCCAGTTCACCTAAGCGTAGCGACAAATAGGGCATAACCAGTACGCGCCCATCGAGATGCACCTCGCCATTGCGCGCGTGACTTAGCACCAACGCTGCACCGGCCTCTAGCGCTGTCTCAATAAAATCGCGCCCGTCGCGCTGACTCCCTGGAACCGCGACAAAAATATCACCCGGCTTAACTAAACGTGAATCGGTGATCAGCCGCACGCTATCGGCTAACTCTGGCAATGTGTCAGGCAACTTCGCTGCTGGCCATACCCGCTTGAGCGCCGTGATTACATCGCGTGAACTTAACGTCATGCTTTCTCCTTCCAACCTAAGGCGCCTCATGGTCCGGCGGAACATCCAACAGCCGCAGCGCGTTGCCAGTGACACTTGAAAACACCGGTGCGGCCACAGCGCCGCCGTAAATTTCACCGGCTTTGGGGTAATCAATCATAACAATGGTAACAATGCGCGGGTCAGAAATCGGGGCTACGCCAGCAAATACGCTTCGGTAGGCGTTGTCGGTATACCCTGACACCCCCGTTTTACGCGCTGTGCCAGTTTTGCCCCCAACGCGATAACCTTCCACTCGCGCACGTCGCCCGCCTGAGTAAGGACCAATTGATGTTTCCAATATATGCAACAAATCGTTCGCCACATCAGGCTCAATAGAGGGGATGCCTTCAGGCGCTTGCGTTAAGCGTAGCAAGGAAGGCGGCAGCCTAACGCCGTCGTTGGCAATCGCCGTATACGCACTCGCCAGCTGTAACGCTGAGACAGATAAACCGTAACCATACGATAGCGCGGCTTTTTCACTGCGTGACCAGCGAATGGGTGCAGGCAAACTTCCTGACGACTCGCCGGGAAAACCTGTTCCTGGGTTATGCCCAAACCCCAGGTTGTTGTATTTCTCCCAAATCGCCGTATCACCAAGCGCCAATGCCAGTTTGGACATCCCGATATTTGAAGATTTTTCTAGAACTCCGGCTAAATCCAATTTGCCATAGTTACTTATGTCGTGAATGGTGAACTCATCCAAGCGCATCCAACCGGGCGAGGTGTCAACGACGGTAGCGAGGTCAAACTGGCTGCTTTCCAATACAGCCGCCATGGCTAACGGTTTCACCACAGACCCTGGCTCAAACACATCTACCACGGCTTGATTGCGCAGCCCGCGTGGGTCAAGGCCGGCACGGTTGTTAGGGTTATAGGATGGCAAGTTCGCCATCGCCAACACTTCGCCATTTCGCGCATCCATCATTACCACCACACCGCCATCCGCGCGATGCTCCGCGACCGCCGCGCGTAACTCGCGGTACGCCATATACTGAAGGCGTTGATCAATAGCAAGGGTGAGCTCCCCGCCAGGCTCTGCCTCTTTCACCACGCCAAGCTCGCGGATCAAACGGCCGCGACGATCCTTAAGAACGCGTCGCTGCCCAGGGTGCCCAGCCAAGTAAGATTGATACGCAAGCTCCAACCCCTCCTGCCCTACATCATCTACGTTGGTCACGCCCAGAAGTTGAGCAGCGACCTCGCCGGCGGGGTAATAACGCTTGTACTCTTGCTGGGCGTACACACCAGGTGTGCGTAAATCTAAAATATGCTGAGCGGCCTGAGGGGTCATATGGCGGCGCAAGTACATGAATTCATGCTGGCTAAAACGTGTCAAACGCGCTTCAAAATCCAGTAGGTTCATACCTAATGCCTGCGCCAGCACGACTCGGCGCACGGGGTCTTCCGTCAACTTTTGCGGATTCGCCCATAGCGTCACTACCGGCGTTGAAATCGCCAACGGTTCGCCGTTGCGATCAGTGATCATGCCGCGGTGTGCAGGAATAGCTTCATGGCGCAGTGTACGAGCGTCGCCTTGGCTTTGGAGAAAAGGGCGGTCAATGACTTGTAGCAGCGTAATACGCCCAATGAGCACCGCGGCAACCACGACAATGGCGCATAACACTAACAGAAAGCGTCCGCCAGCAAGCGGCGGCGCGATGGGAGCGGCACGCGAGGAGACACCACGGGCTCGGCGACTCACGGGCGAATCACCTCAACGTCATGGACATCAGGAATGCGCATATTTAACCGTTCGGTCGCAATTTTCTCCACCCGAGCCGGGGTCGACCACGCACCATCTTCAAGCAACAGTTGCCCCCACTCGGTGTGCAGCTGATTTTTTTCCTGCTCTAAGCGCTGAAGCTCAGCAAACGCAACGCGCGTTTGATGCGTGGTGAGGACCACGGCTAGGCCGCTGCCAAGGCAAGCCAAAAACAATAGCGCATTAAAAATGGGCCAAAACCGCCAGCGTAAGCGAAATGGCCACTCGGCTCGCATTGATGCCGCCCACTGCTGAACATTGACCCTAGCCATTAGTTACGCCCGTTTACGCGCTGCACGCATAACCGCGCTACGCGCACGTGGGTTTTCCGCCACCTCTTCCTGAGAGGGGCGCTGACCTTTCCCCAGCGCCTCTAAGCGGCGGTTGAGCTGATCGTCGCGAATAGGCACACCGCGCGGTAAATGTGTGTCACCACGCACGTGATGACGGATAAAACGCTTCACACGCCGATCTTCCAGCGAGTGAAAACTGATCACCACCAAGTGACCACCAGGAGCAAGCGCTTCAAGGGCGGCATCAAGGGCGGCATCCAGCTGCTCTAACTCACCATTTAAGTAAATACGCAAGCCTTGAAACGCTTTGGTCGCTGGATGGCGACCCTTTTCCCATGCCGGGTGGGCGGTTTTGAGCACCTCGGCAAGATCAACGGTGTGGGTAAAAGGCTGCTCACGGCGCCGATTTACAACGGCACGGGCAAGGCGTTTACCAAAGCGCTCTTCGCCGTAGGTTTTGAATACATGGGCAATATCGGTTTCACTGGCATAGGCGAGGAATTCTGCTGCACTTTCGCCATGAGCAGGATCCATGCGCATATCAAGCGGACCATTGCGCATGAAGCTAAAACCGCGCTCAGGGTCATCAAGCTGCGGCGAAGAAACCCCCACATCGAGCAGAATCCCAGCAAGCTTGCCGTAAACGTTTTGTTCGCGGGCAACATCGACTAAGCACGCAAAGTCGCGCTGTACCATAGCAAAACGCGAATCAGTAATATCCGCCGCCGCCGCAACCGCCTGAGGATCTCGATCCATTGCAATTAAACGCCCGCTGTCATTCAGGCGCGATAAAATCACTCGCGAGTGCCCGCCCCGCCCAAAGGTGCCATCCAGGTAGATACCCTCCGGTTGATGCACGAGCACATCGACGGCACCGTCGAGGAGCACGCTGGTATGCTGAAATTGGGAAGAAGTAACAGGGTCAGCGTCGGATGACGGCATAGTACACTCACAAGGTAATAAGAGGACGCGCCAAGGCACGCCCTTATAGATGGGGGAGTCGGCCGATAAGCCGGGTTTTGTCGTGGACAGTCATTCCTCTAGGCGCTACGTTACCGCAACGCTCAAGCAACCTACCCGGACCCAGCGCGGGCCACGCCATTGGGTCCCTATTTGGTCTTGCTCCGAGTGGGGTTTACCTTGCCACGCACTGTTGCCAGGCGCGCGGTGCGCTCTTACCGCACCCTTTCACCCTTACCGGCCTCGAAAGGCTTAGGCGGTCTACTCTCTGCTGCACTTTCCGTCGGTTCACACCGCCCAGGCGTTACCTGGCACTCTGCCCTATGGAGCCCGGACTTTCCTCCCCTGCCCGTAAAGGCAGCGGCGACTGTCTGGCCAACTCCGCCAATAAGCATACCAGTGCCCCCGCCCAGCCTCAATCCTCGCTTTTCATTGCTTGTAGACGGGCATACCACGCTTGCTTGCGTCCGCCGAACACACGGGCCGCCACAGCGGCGCCTTGTTTAACGCCAACACTCTCGGCTAATAGCGCATTTAACAGCATATCTTCTGAAAATGCCTGCTGGTTTTGCTCGCCATTGGGTGGCGCACCTTGAACAATCACCACAAACTCGCCCCTGGCTTGGTTGGGGTCCTCTTCTAATTGAGTCAGTAGCGCACCAGGGGTACCGCTCAAAAAAGTTTCGAATGCCTTGGTTAGCTCGCGAGCGAGCACTACGTCACGCTCTCCCATCACCTCATTGAGCGCCGTTAGCGTATGTACAATACGATGTGGAGATTCGTAAAACACAAGCGTGGCTTCGTGCGCCAACCACTGCTCAAGCGCCTGTTTCCGCGCCGTAGGCTTGGCAGGCAAAAAACCCGCAAAGGTAAATCGGTCAGTGGGTAGCCCTGCTCCTGATAGCGCCGTAATCAGCGCTGAAGGGCCGGGCACCGGTACGATACGCCGTCCCCGCTCGCGCAGCGCTCGCACAAGCACAAAGCCGGGATCGCTAATCAGCGGTGTGCCAGCATCGCTAATCAAGGCGATATCTTCGCCCGCCGCGAGATAGCGGTCGAGTTGCTCTACACGGTGGGACTCATTGTGGTCATGCAAGGATAGCATCGGCACATTGAGCCCCAGATGCGCTAAAAGCCGCCCACTGTGGCGCGTATCTTCAGCGGCAATTCGCGCTACACTACCCAGCGTTTGGGCAGCGCGGGGCGAGAGGTCTTGCAAATTCCCAATCGGTGTAGCAACCACGTACAATGTTCCTTGATGCGACCCTGAATGCGATGTACCCGTATGACCGTGTGTCATCTAAACTCCTGATGAACGAAAAAATGGCAGCGCCAATGGCAACTAAGGAAGGATACATGAAACCGCTATATCGTGGCTTACTCACCCTGACGCTTACTGCCCTTTTTATGGCGGGATGCGCTGTTCAGCAACCACTTGGCGTAGTCGACCGCGTTCCGGATCAGGACCCGAACCGCCTACTTAGCCAGGCCCAAGAGCAAACACCTGCCCAAGCGGCACAAACCCGCCTAGAAGCCGCTAACATCTACGCTCGCCAAGGGCAGCGCAATAAAGCCTTTGTCACAGCGGATGAATTGGATCCACAAAAGTTGTCCGAACCTGACCGCGTGCGCTGGGCGCTACTCTACTCCGGGCTTGCTCGCGCGCTTGATGAGCCTCGCGCTGTTTTGAAGGCCGCCACTGTGCTCAATCAGGAATTAGGCATGTCGGCTGAGCAGCAGCAAACCCTGCAAGAGCGCAGACGCTGGGCGCAGGATGCGGTTGACCAACTTGACCCCGAACGCTTTTCCCTCCCTGAATTCAGTGCAGACGTAAAACGTATTGCCGTGTATTTACCCGAATCAGGACCGCTGGACAATGTCGCCTCGGTGATTGCCACTGCGATGCGCCAGCATCACGACGTGCAAAATAGCGATGTGCAGCTACATTTTATCGATGCCTCTCGACACAGCCTTGACGCGCTTTACGACCGCGCCGAGCAAATGGGGGCTCAAATCGTCATCGGGCCACTCGACAAAAATCAAGTGACAGCGCTTGAACAGCGCCAAAGCGTGCCGCTACCCACCTTGGCACTCAATTACGGCAAGAGTCGAAATAACCAAGCGACACGGCTATTTCAGTTCGGCCTTTCCGCAGAAGACGAAGCCCGTCAAGCGGCACAGCGCGCATGGCAAGATGGCCATCGGCAAATGGTGATCATGGTGCCTGATAATGACTGGGGCCGCCGGGTAGGCGAAGCCTTCTGGAACGAGTGGAGCGCGCAAGGAGGAGACGTTGCTAACGCCGTGCGCTATAACCCCAAGAGTTCGGTCTCCAATTCAGTTAAAACCGCGCTTAACGTTCGCGGTGAGCGCGCTCAACTGAATAATATTGATGCGCTCTTTCTTCTCGCCGTTCCCGATTATGCACGTCAAATTCCCCCTACCCTCGACTACTACTACGCGCCGAATTTACCTATTTACGCCACCTCTCATCTACACGATGGTCAGCACCAGCCTCGCTTGGACCAAGACCTCGACGACGTAATGTTTATGGATATCCCTTGGCAAATTCCAGACGCGGCCGTAGGAGGCGAAGAAGTCCTACCCTTTTACACCACATACCGAACAATGCGCGAAGAGGGTGATGCCTCAATGTTCAGCCTAATGGCCATGGGGGTAGATGCCTTCGAAATCGCAACCAATTTGACAGTATTAACCGGCGCAGAAAGCCTTAATGGCGCAACCGGGCGGCTTTACTTAACCGCAGACGGCCGCATCTATCGCGAACTGCCGTGGGCGAAGTTTCAAAATGGGACGCCAGCGCCAATTCTTATTCCGGGGCTATCGACACCTGATGAGGAATAGCGCACAAACGGCCCGGGCTCGCGGAGCGGCGATGGAACAGCAAGCAGCCGAATGGCTGCAGCTGCGCGGGCTAACGCTTTTAGGCCGCAATCAGCACGCCAAAGGCGGTGAGCTTGACTTGGTCATGCAAGACGGCGACATCCTGGTGTTCGTCGAGGTCAAGCATCGTGTTACCACCCAGTATGGCCATCCGCTCGAAACCGTGACGGCACAAAAGCAGCGTCGCCTCGTGCATGCTGCTCGGGTTTACCTCGCCAAACGGCAGCTTTACTGCCCGTGCCGCTTTGATATCCTAAGCGTCGTTGGCTCGCCACCTGATTTAACTTTCGAGTGGGTAAAAGCCGCCTTCGACGCATTTTGACGCCAGCAATCAGGACCTTCTGATGGATTTTCAGTCACGAATACTTGGCCACTTTAACGCCAGCATTGACACTAAAACGTATGCCAGTGAAGTTCTGCCGCCTTTCATTGAAGTTGCCAGCCAAATGATGGTGCAGAGTCTGGTCAACGAGGGAAAAATCCTAGCCTGCGGCAACGGCGGAAGCGCTGGCGACAGTCAACACTTCTCCTCAGAGCTGTTGAACCGATTTGAGCGTGAGCGCCCAAGTCTTCCCGCGCTAGCACTCACCACAGACACCTCAACACTCACGTCGATTGCCAACGACTATACGTACAACGAGGTATTTTCCAAGCAAATTCGTGCGCTTGGGCAGCCGGGTGACGTTTTACTCGCCATCTCCACCAGCGGCAATTCAGCCAATATTGTCCAGGCGATACAAGCCGCGCACGATAGAGAGATGACCGTTGTCGCACTAACCGGGCGTGATGGTGGCGATATGGCTTCGCTGCTAGGTCAAGATGACTGTGAAATCCGCGTACCTGCCACGTCTACCGCACGCATCCAAGAAGTACACCTATTAGCGATTCACTGCTTATGTGATTTAATTGATGAACAACTCTTTGGTGGTGCCGTCTAATATGGTCACCTGCTCCACCAACATGTATCGCATTGGTTAAAACTCAATACTTCATCATTTTTAAGGAGCTTTCTATGCCCTTTGCCTCTTCTTCTTCACGCTGGTTAACGACTGCCTTGCTTTGCGGGCTATTAACTCTTAGTGGATGCGCGACCCATACTGCGTCAAATCCCTCTAACTACGGCAACAGAGGTAGCGATGTAGAGGCGGTTGATTCAGTTATCGAGCAACAAGTCGATAAAGCCCTGGCACGCACCGACGGCCGCCTTGACGACGCACGCATACGCCCACACAGCTACAACGGTGTTGTTTTGTTAGTGGGTCAAGTCCCAAGTGAAGAGCTTCGTGAGATGGCCAGCAACGTCACCCGTGATATACGCGGCGTTGAGGAGGTTCACAATGAACTAACGATCGCTGCTCGCTTACCTGCAGGCCAGCGTTTGACCGATAGCTGGCTAACAACCAATGTCGTCAGCCAGCTAGCCACAAATGAGCGTATTGACTCCTCTAAGCTAAAAGTAACAACCGAAAATGCAAGCGTTTACTTAATGGGCA
The DNA here is from genome assembly GCF_023555005.1 of Halomonas llamarensis. Classification (GTDB taxonomy): domain Bacteria; phylum Pseudomonadota; class Gammaproteobacteria; order Pseudomonadales; family Halomonadaceae; genus Vreelandella; species Vreelandella llamarensis. The sequence continues at coordinate 134,472 of NZ_JAMJPJ010000002.1, forward strand.
TTGTTTCTCGCAGCGAAGCAGACCGTATTGTGGCTGCCGCATCGAACGTAAGAGGTGTACAACGAATTGTTAAAGTCTTTGAATACCTAGACTAACGCACCATTCGCTCTTAAGAGGCTTTTTTCTCGCTTTTAAAATAGCTCTCTCTTTTCAAACAACTAGGCCTCGATACTATATCGAGGCCTAGGTGTTTGAGGCGATAATCGTAAGTTCCGTCGGCTACCTTATTTAATGACTCGCAGCGTAGGCTTTTTCTTTTTGCTAGAAGCGCCGGATTTTGAAGACGCTGCCTCAGAAGACGACGAGCTTTTATCTGCGCTCTTGCTATCTTTACTTGCACCCTCCTCATCACTGGTTTGCTCGGCAGGTTCCGCAACCGAAAGCTCGGGCTTACCGGACGCACCACTGTGAGACTCAGACTCAGCACGCTCTTCTTCTGGCGCCTCAGCTTCAAGCTCTGGCTCATGACCAAAGACCATACCAGCACCATTTTCACGCGCATAGATGGCAATTAACGCAGGCGTAGGAATCATCACCTGCATAGGCTGGCCACCAAAACGTGCATTAAAGCCGATAGCCTGATTCTCCATAAAAAGATCTCGCACCGCCGTTGGCGCCACGTTGAGAACAATCTGACCGTTTTGCACAAACTGCTGGGGCACTTCCACGTCCGGCTGAGTGGCATCAACCACTAGGTAAGGCGTCAACTCATTATCGACTAGCCATTCGTAAAGTGCTCTCGCCAGATAGGGGCGACTGGAACGCATCGGGTTCCCCTCCTATCGCTTACATCAGTAAATTATGCACGCATCTCTTTTTCGTGCTCATTTAGCGAGGCTTTAAATGCCTCACGCTCGAAGACACGCGCCATATAACTCATCAGCGGCTGCACCTGCTTTTCCGGCAACTCGATATTGAGCTCCGGCAAACGCCACAAAATGGGGGCTAAGCAGCAATCAACCAGCGTGAATTCGTCGCTCATGAAGAAAGGCATATCTTCAAAAATCGGCGAAATACCTACTAAGCTTTCACGCAGCTCCTTACGTGCCTTATCCGCCTCTTTCTTCCCCCCGGTACGAATCTGCTCAACTTTTGGGCACCACTCGCGTTCAATACGATGCATCCACAAGCGGCTCTGCGCACGCGCGACTGGGTACACCGGCAAAAGCGGCGGATGCGGGAAACGCTCGTCTAGGTACTCCATCATTACCTTAGATTCGTAGAGCACCAAATCACGATCCAGCAGTGTCGGCACGCTGTTATAGGGATTTAAGTCCGCTAGTTCTTCCGGTGGCTGCTCTTCATTTACATCGATAATTTCTACTGCAACACCTTTTTCAGCCAACACAATACGTACCCGATGGCTAAAGTGATCATCATTACCTGAATAAAAGATCATCGACGACCGTTTGGCCACTACACCCATAAAATCATCCTCGCATCAAACCAACTTAAGATCATAACACGCAACTATCTTTACAGGGTAAAACAGACGAATGTATTACCGTCAATAACACAAAGGGCGCGCGACACATGCCGCACGCCCCTGCTACGCGCCACCCCTTTTTAGTGAATATCGCGCCAATACTCACGCTTCAGCAAGTAAGCAATCACACCAAAAATAAAGATAAAAATCAGTACTTTCGGCGCAAGCGCTTGCGCTTGAAGCTTAGATGGCTCACCCACGTAGGCCAGGAAGTTGGTCAAGTCGTAAACGGCCTTTTCAAACTCTTCCGGCTCTAACTCGCCTGACTGTGTAACTTGCAACACCTCGCAGGACTGATACTTGCCTGTTAACGGATCAAGCTCCGATCCTTCAACGTGTCGGTCTGTCTGGGCGCAAACCTTCTCTTGGACGCCCTGCAAAGGCTCTAAGACATTAGGCATTGAGACCAAAGGGAACACCGCATTATTAACACCTGTCGCGGTACTCGGATCTTTATAAAAACTCAGTAAATAAGAGTAGATCCAATCTGTGCCGCGCAGACGGGCTTCAAGCGACAAATCGGGCGGCGCCGCGCCAAACCAACCTTCTGCATCGCCGCTATTCATAGCGATGTGCATCTGGTCGTTGAACCCAAGGTTTGGCGAAAAGATCAGGTTCTCTTCCACTAGATCCCGCGGCATATCCAGATCCTCTGCCGCACGGGAGAAGCGCTGATACTCTAAGGAGTGACACCCCATGCAGTAGTTCGTATAGATCTGCATGCCGTTTTGCAAAGATTCCTTATCTGCCAGATCTGGCTCCATGGAATACGGCACACTGGCACCACCAGCGGCTATTACCGTTACCGGGAGCAGCGCAAATAGCAGTGCAAATAGTTGTTTTTTCATTAGCCAGTCACCCTTTCCGGAACGGGTTTAGTCTTCTCCAGCTTGGTATAAATCGGCATAAGCAGGAAGAAAGCGAAGTAAATGGCTGTACATACTTGAGCCAGGATAGTACGAGCACCGGTCGACGGCAACACACCCAGTACTCCGAGGATAATAAAGCTGATCGCAAACAAAAGAAGCATCAGTTTTGATATCCAGCCCTTATAGCGCATAGAGCGTACCGGACTACGATCAAGCCACGGCAAGACAAACAGCACGGCAATCGCAGCGCCCATAAAGATAACACCCAAGAACTTAGCATCGAGGCCAAAGATCGAGAATGTAATCGCACGCAGGATGGCGTAGAACGGCGTAAAGTACCAAACAGGCGCAATATGGTCTGGGGTTTTAAGCGGGTTCGCGGGCTCAAAATTGGGCTTTTCAATGAAATAGCCACCCCCTTCAGGGAAGTAAAAGACCACCACACAGAAGACAAACAGGAAAACCGCCACACCGGCAATATCTTTCACGGTGTAATACGGATGGAACGGGATACCGTCAAGCGGCTTACCGGTTTCATCCTTTTTCTTCTTGATATCAATGCCGTCAGGGTTGTTAGACCCAACTTCGTGCAACGCGATAATATGCAGCACCACTAACGCTAAAATGACGATAGGCACCGCAACAACATGGAGCGCAAAGAAACGGTTGAGCGTAATGCCGGAAATAAGGAAGTCACCACGAACCCACTGCGCAAGATCAGGACCAATACCCGGAATAGCAGAGAACAGCGAAATAATGACCTGAGCACCCCAATAAGACATCTGCCCCCATGGCAACAAATACCCCATAAAAGCTTCAGCCATTAACGCCAAGTAGATCGTCATACCGAAGATCCATACCAGCTCTCGCGGCGCTTTATATGAGCCATAGAGCAGACCACGAAACATATGCAGGTATATGACGAGGAAAAAAGCGGATGCGCCCGTGGTGTGCATATAGCGGATTAACCAACCCCACTCCACATCGCGCATAATATATTCAACAGAAGCAAATGCACCTTCTGCAGAAGGGTTATAGCTCATGGTCAGCCATACGCCGGTTAAAATTTGGTTAACCAACATAAGTAGTGCTAACGAGCCAAAGAAATACCAGAAATTAAAGTTCTTCGGAGCATAGTATTTCGATAGATGCTCTTGCCACATTTGCGTAGCGGGAAAACGGTCATCCACCCACCGCATGATGCCGCTTTCAGCTTTGGCTTTATTTGGATTACCCATCAGGCAGTCTCCTCATCTTCGCCAACGATAATAATATCGTCGCTTTCAAAGCGGTACGGCGGCACTTCAAGGTTGGTTGGCGCAGGTACATTGGTAAACACACGTCCAGCCAAGTCAAACCGAGAACCGTGACAAGGGCAGAAAAAACCACCCGGCCAGTTATTCGTACCTACCCCTTCTGCATCAGGTTCGGGACGATAAAGCGGAGAGCAGCCTAAGTGCGTACAAATACCAATCAAGACACCAATGTCTTGTTTGATAGAACGCAGCGTGTTGGTCACATAGCTAGGTTGCTGAGGCACCTCAGAATTCGGATCAGCCAAACGACCGGTATCTATTGATTTCATACGCTCAATCATTTCGGGCGTACGATTAATAATCCATACAGGACGCCCACGCCACTCCAATGTCATTCGCTGACCTGGTTCTAACTTGGACACATCCGCCTGGACGGGGGCGCCCGCCGCTCTTGCCTTGGCACTAGGCTGCCAAGAAGCCACAAAGGGAACCGCAACCCCGACAGCACCCACCGCACCCACTACGGAGGTGGCACCTACGAGGAAACGGCGCCGACCTTTGTTTACGCCGTTATCTGCCATTTCTGGTTTCTCCCATCAGCTTACTCGTACCGCCACAAAGGCATATTGCAGCGACAAATATCAAATACGCTCTATGGTAAAAAAACTAAGCGCTCTGCACAAGAACAACCGCCCTTGACCAAGGTGGAAGAGAATGTACAACTACCTGATATTTAAACAAAAAAACGCCCAGGCCTGTGACCTGGGCGTTTTGCCGCATTGCGCTCAGATTAACGCTTAGAGAACTGCGGACGACGGCGTGCTTTACGCAGACCGACTTTCTTACGCTCTACCTGGCGAGCGTCGCGGGTGACGTAACCCGCTTCGCGCAGCGCCGGACGTAAGTCTTCGTTATAGCTCATCAATGCGCGAGTGATTCCGTGACGAATCGCACCGGCTTGCGCTGAACCACCGCCACCCGCAACCGTCACATAAACGTCGAACTGGTTAAGGGTGTCAGTCAATTCGAGAGGCTGACGCACTACCATGCGGCCAGTTACACGACCAAAAAATTGATCCAGCTCGCGGTTATTGACAGTGATCTTGCCGGAGCCCGGCTTAAGGAAAACACGGGCGGTAGAAGTCTTGCGGCGCCCGGTACCGTAATACTGCTGTGTCATGGCGAAGATTTCCTCAGATATTCAGTTCAAGCGGCTGTTGAGCTGCATGCGGATGCTCGGCACCAGCATAGACTTTCAGCTTGGTGTACATAGCGCGGCCCAGTGGGCCTTTGGGCAGCATACCTTTAACGGCAGACTCAATAATGCGCTCAGGCGCGTGATCGATCATTTTATCGAACGTCATTGAGCGCAAACCACCCGGATAACCGGTGTGACGGTAGTAAGTCTTCGCCTTGGCTTTGTTGCCAGTCACTTGGACTTTCTCAGCATTGATGACGACGATATAGTCGCCGGTATCAACGTGAGGGGTAAATTCGGGCTTGTGCTTGCCACGTAGGCGGCGAGCAATCTCGGTAGCTAGACGACCGAGCGTTTTATCCGTCGCGTCGACGACATACCAGTCGCGCTGGACGGACTGCGGCTTAGCACTGAACGTCTTCATGAATGAAATTCACCAGATTAAATGTGTTGGGTGTCATCAGCTTTTCGTCTAAAAACGCAAAAGCTTAGCACCATCCCTATTTTTCTTGGTTGCTTGCCAAAACTAGCAAAGCAACGTTGAGCGAGACAGTATTCTACAGTAAGAGAAGTGCCCAGTTAAAGGCTTTTTCACGTTTGTGACCTGATTACCTACCCACCTAAAGCCAATACGAACCTACCAGCTTATGGCTTATGGGCCAACGCGAGATAATCGTGCGACTGCATCTCTTGCAAGCGCGACAGCGTACGCTGAAACTCAAAGCTGAGTTTGCCGTCAGTATAAAGCGAGGCGATCGGCACTTCTGCCGACATTAGAAGCTTGACGCCGCGATCGTAAAATTCATCCACCATATTGATGAAGCGCCGAGCTTGGTCGTCCTTTTTCACGCCCATTTGCGTGACATTAGAGACCAACACGGTATGAAACTCGCGTGCCAACTCAATATAGTCATTTTGGCTACGCGGGCCATCACACAACTCTCGAAACTCGAACCAGACGACATCGTCATGCACTCTGCGCGTATGCAGCACACGGTGGTTCACTTCCAGCGGCGCATCAAGCTCCCCTTCGTGGCCGGATATTTCACGAAAACTGCGCAGTAGCTCGGCTTCGGCCTCAGCATTGAGCGGGGAGTAAAAAATCTCGGCTCGTTCGAGAACGCGTAAGCGGTAGTCAACCCCTGAATCAACATTCACGACCTCACAGTGACGATTGAGAAGCTCAATCGCCGGAATAAAACGCGCACGCTGCAGACCCTCTTTATAAAGATCGTCCGGGACAATGTTGGAAGTAGCAACCAGTACAATACCACGCTCGAAAAGCGCGTCTAGCAAGTTAGCCAAGATCATCGCATCGGTAATGTCTTTGACAAAAAATTCGTCAAAACAAATAACGCGAGCCTCTGCTGCAAACTTCCCCGCAATCAGCATCAGGGGGTCTTTTTCACCCTTATAGTGGTTCAACTCATTATGTACACGTTGCATGAACCGATGAAAATGCGTACGCATCTTATCGGCAAATGGCAGCGCTTCGTAGAAAGTATCAACGAGATACGTTTTGCCTCTACCCACTCCACCCCAAAAATAGAGCCCTTGAACCCTGGGCATAGCAGGTTGCGAGCGCACTGGCGAGGATTTCCCCATTAATCCCGCCATCTTTGCTTTTATACCTTTCTTGGCTGCCACACTTTTAGGCTTGGTGGTAGGCGTACGAATGAGATCGTCATACAACCTCTGCAGATGTTCGACGGCCTTTTGTTGCGCGGCATCGTATTGAAAGCCATCCCTTTCAAGGTCTGCGTGGTAGCGCTCCATAGGGGGGGCCGGTCGTATCACATTGTCTCCGTGGGCAGAGGTGGATGGCATAGCATTTATCTCCTGCAGCGCGTTTTGAGCCGATCTTGTCAGTTCCTCACTACTCAACGACGCAGGATTATACGCTGAAGACACACAAAGCACATGGGCGGATTGTCCCAAACGCCTAAAAGAGACTGACACTTCGCCACAGCCGCCACGCTACTAGCTCTTCGTCGACGACTTCATAACGTGCAAAAACCCACCTTGCATCACGCAGGATTATCAATATCCACAAAGCGATGCTCAATGCCAAATTCTGCGGCCAACCACTCGCCTAACGCCTGTACGCCATAACGTTCAGTCGCATGGTGACCTGCCGCCATATAGTGGATGCCCATTTCGCGCGCTAGGTGGGTGGTGCGCTCTGATATCTCGCCTGAAAGAAACAGTTGAGCACCCCCTTCATACGCTTGGGTAATCATATCCTGCGCCCCACCAGTGCACCACGCCACGCGTTCGATATCACCGGTACCCGCAGCAGCCTCAATTATCAAGGGGTCCCGTTTAAGCTCGCTCGCAACGCGTTGCGATAAGGCGGAAAGCGACGCCGGAGCGATATTACCCAACCACAGAAGCCCTTCGCCTAATTCACCATCTAGGCAGCGCTCAAACTGCCATCCCATCCGCTTAGCTAGCTGTGCATTGTTGCCAAGCTCTGGGTGGGCATCGAGCGGCAGATGAAACGCCAACAAATTAATGTCGTGGGTCAGCAGTGTTTTGACCCGCCGCTGCTTCATTCCCGTTAGTGCAACCGGTTCATTTTTCCAAAAGTACCCGTGATGCACGACAACGGCATCGGCCTCCCAAGCCACGGCTTCATCCAACAGCGCTTGGCACGCTGTCACGCCGGTGAGAACACGCCGAATACGGCCTCGTCCTTCGACCTGGAGCCCATTCAGGGTAAAATCTTTAAAGCGACTGGCGCTTAGTTTGTGCTCACATGCGGCCACTAGCAAACCCCGCTCCACCATTTTGTTCTCCTCCAACGCGTTTGATTAACCAATAGCCACACCTGCGGAATATCCGCAAGAGATGTTATCATCACCTACTTTCAACAGGCACTTTTCAACGCAAACAGCGGCGCCTAACAACACTGCGAACTAAGGAATATCCATGCAACGCTTCGTGCTGCCTTATATATGGCCCATTATTACCGGCATATTGCTCGCAGTACTGTTTCTTGCGGTATTTCCCGACTCGATCCCCTTCGAATCGTCATCCTTTACACCCGATGAAACCGCCGATACCGCGCTTATCACCTCGTCAGAAACAGAGTCAGAAAACCAGCGGCCCAAGCCGGACATTCAGCAAGCGCCTCCTTTAGCACGCAACGAAGGGCCTTCGAGTTACGCTGACGCGGTTAACCGCGCCGCACCGGCCGTGGTCAATATTTATTCATCGCGCATTGTCGAACGCGACCAACACCCCTTAATGTCAGACCCGTTCTTCCAGCAGTTTTTTGATAGTGACGATGGCACACAGCAACAACGGATGCTTTCAAGTCTCGGCTCCGGCGTCATTGTGAGTGAAAATGGCTACGTTTTGACCAATCATCATGTGATTAACGGCGCTGATGAAATACAGGTCGCACTGCGTGACGGTCGCGAAACACTTGCCAAAGTCATCGGCACCGACCCGGAAAGCGACTTGGCCGTTCTTCATATTCCGCTAGACAATCCTCCTGTTATCGCGCTAACCGACTCTACCGATGTTGCCATAGGGGATGTCTCACTCGCCATTGGCAACCCCTTTGGCGTTGGCCAGACGGTCACCATGGGTATTATCAGTGCCACGGGGCGCAGTCACCTAGGTTTGAACGCCTACGAGAATTTTATCCAGACCGATGCGGCTATTAACCCAGGAAATTCAGGCGGCGCACTCGTCAACACAGATGGCGCCTTAGTGGGTATCAACACCGCGATATTTTCTCGATCAGGTGGTTCGCAGGGAATTGGATTCGCGATTCCTGCCAATCTTGCGCACAGCATCCTCAATGAGCTGGTCACTCAAGGAAGAGTCATCCGCGGATGGCTAGGTATCGAAGCTCAGGCCTTGTCGCGGGAGCTTGCGGCCTCGTTTGGGCTACGCACACCGCAAGGCGTTATTATCGCAGGCATTATCCAAAACGGCCCTGCCGATCTCGCTGGCCTGCAGCCCGGCGATGTACTGCTCGCCGTCGACGACCAGCCCGTGTTGGATGCCCGCGCCACGATGAGCGAGATCGCCGCTATTGAGCCTGGCACAACACTACCGTTGACGATTGTTCGCGGCGGCGAAATTATGGAATTCACACTCGAAGTCGGGGAGCGCCCCGTACCAGCGCCCCCCAAGCCTCGCCGTTTACCCGACACACCTTAAGACGCCCGGTCGGCATGTCGGATTTCTTCAACGGCGAATACGATATTCTGCTGAGCGCGCATGCGCGGTTAGCGACTCACCTCGGGCTAGCTCTGAGGCTATCCCCCCCAATGATGACGCCCCCTCTGCTGAGCAGTGGATAATGGATGAGCGCTTCTGGAAGTCATAGACCCCAAGCGGTGAGGAAAAACGGGCGGTGCCGGAGGTCGGCAGCACGTGATTGGGCCCGGCACAGTAGTCGCCAAGGGCTTCAGCGGTATAACGTCCCATAAAGATCGCACCGGCGTGACGGATACCCTCTAGCCAGTCTTGCGGCTCGGCAACAGAAAGCTCCAAATGCTCAGGGGCAATACGGTTGATAAGCGTAATGGCTTCTTGCTTATCCTCGCATGCAACCAGCGCGCCCCGCCGACGCAGTGAGGCACGAACGATCTCTTCACGCTCAAGCGTAGGCAGTAAACGCTCGATTGAGGCCTCTACCGCTTGCAGGTGATCGGTATCCCAGCTGACCAGGATCGCCTGCGCATCTTCATCGTGCTCCGCTTGGGAAAAGAGATCCATGGCCAGCCAATCAGGGTCTGTTAACCCATCGCTCACCACCAAAATTTCCGATGGCCCAGCAATCATATCGATGCCGACTTGGCCAAATACCGCACGCTTAGCGGTGGCCACGTAAATATTACCTGGCCCCACAATTTTATCCACGCGCGGGACTGTTTCAGTGCCATACGCAAGCGCGGCGATCGCCTGGGCTCCACCAATGGTAAAAACGTAGTCCACGCCCGCTAAATGAGCCGCTGCGAGCACCATATCATTAAGCACACCCCCGGGGGTCGGCACCACCATCACGATTTCGTCAACACCCGCCACGTGCGCCGGAATCGCGTTCATCAGTACCGAGGAGGGGTAAGCCGCCTTGCCACCTGGAACATAAATCCCTGCCCGGTCTATCGGACTGACCTTCTGCCCTAGCACCGTGCCATCGGCTTCCGTGTACTGCCACGATTCAGGCTTTTGCCGTTCGTGGTAGCGGCGGATACGCTCTGCTGCGGCGGATAACGCCTTCCGCTGTGACTCAGGAAGCCCATCATAAGCACGCTTCAACTGCTCTTGAGTCAACTGCAGCTCGCTCATTGAGCTAACTGACAACCGATCAAACCGATTAGTGGCCTCAACCACCGCGACATCACCCTGCTGCTTTACCTGAGACAAAATGCTGTCCACGCGCTGTTGAACCGCATGATCTGACACGCCATCCCAATCGAGTAACGTATCTAAACGCTGTGCAAAATCGGCATCGCGGGTAGAAAGCCGCGCCACCGTAGGCGTTGTTACCGTATCACTCATCGCTACCACTCCTCGGTGTTAGGGGTTGACCGGTTGCGCTTGACGTTTTTTCACCGCCTCATCTAAACGCGCAATAAGCGGTTTAATATACGCATGCTTCATCGTCATTGACGCTTTGTTCACGACCAGACGGGTGCTGATCGGTGCGATTAACTCGCGCGGCTCCATACCATTGGCACGCAAGGTATTACCGGTATCCACAATATCGACGATTTCATCAGCGAGGTTCATTATTGGCGCCAGCTCCATCGCACCGTAGAGCTTAATCACTTCCGCCTGAATTCCCTGTTCAGCGTAATAGCGCCGTGCCACGTTAACGAACTTGGTCGCCACACGACGCCGAGCACGGCCAGGCGCTTCACCGGCTGTACCTGCGGTCATTAGCTTGCAACGGGCAATGTCTAAATCTAGCGGCTCATAAAGGTTCTCAGCGCCATGTTCAAGCAACACGTCTTTACCCGCGACACCCAAGTCGGCGGCGCCGAGCTGTACATACGTAGGCACGTCAGTCGCACGAATAACCACCAGCTTCACATTGGACAGGTTAGTATCAAATAAAAGCTTTCGACTTTTGCCCAAGTCTTCTACCGGCGTGATACCCGCATCGGCCAATAAGGGAAGTGTCTCTTGCAAAATGCGCCCTTTAGAGAGCGCCAAAATCAGTTGCTTACTCATCGTCATTGCCAATGGTTAGTGCGTGGCTTAGCCCGGAATACGGCGAATACGCGCCCCTAGCTGCTGTAACTTCTCTTCGATGCACTCATAGCCACGATCAATGTGATAAATGCGGTCAACCAGGGTGTCCCCTTCAGCCATCATCGCGGCGATCACAAGCGATGCAGAGGCGCGCAAGTCGGTTGCCATCACCGGCGCACCTGAGAGCTTTTCAACCCCTGTGATCATTGCCGTATTGCCTTCCAAGGCAATGTTGGCACCCATGCGATTAAGCTCTTGCACATGCATAAAGCGGTTTTCAAAAATTGTCTCTACGACCCGTGAACTACCTTCTGCCACCGCGTTCATCGCCACAAACTGTGCCTGCATATCCGTTGGAAACGCCGGGTATGGCGCTGTGCGGATATTAACAGCCTTGGGACGCTTACCCTGCATATCTAGCGCGATCCAATCATCACCCGTGGTAATGTTGGCACCAGCGCCCTCAAGCTTAGCCAACACGGCTTCAAGAATATCGCCCCGGGTACGGGTCACTTTGACCCGGCCGCCCGTCATCGCTGCAGCGACCAAAAACGTCCCGGTTTCGATACGATCAGGCATCACGTCATGCTCACAGCCGTGCAAGCGCTCGACGCCTTCAATCACGATGGTATCGGTGCCGTGCCCCTCGATTCGCGCCCCCATTTTGATTAAGCACTCGGCCAAATCAACGATTTCGGGTTCGCGTGCGGCGTTCTCCAGCACCGTTTTACCTTCAGCCAGCGTCGCGGCCATCAGCAGATTTTCAGTGCCTGTCACCGTGACGGTATCGAAAAAGATCGTCGCGCCTTTAAGGCGACCATCGACTCGTGCGCGAATGTAGCCGCTTTCAACGCGAATTTCCGCGCCCATCGCCTCAAGGCCACGAATGTGCAAATCGACCGGGCGCGAACCTATCGCACAGCCGCCAGGTAGCGACACATCTGCATGACCAAAGTGAGCCAGCAATGGCCCCAACACCAAGATGGAAGCACGCATTTTTTTTACCAGCTCATACGGCGCATGGCAGTGGGTCACCTGGGAGCCATCGAGCTGAATGCTCATTTTTTCGCCCATCACGGGCTCCACGCCCATGCGACCGAGCAACTCAAGCGTGGTGGTAATATCCTGCAGGTGCGGCAAGTTGCCGATCACCACGGGGCCATCGGCCAACAAGCTGGAACACAGAATAGGCAACGCGGCATTTTTTGCGCCACTGGCCCACACTTCACCGTCTACCACCCCATTGCCTGTAATCAGTAATTTATCCATACAGGCCGCCGTTATTGGGCGTTTTCTGGCGCATTTTCCCACTGCGCCGGCGTATAGGTTTTGATGCTAATCGCGTGAAGCGCACCAGAGGCGATTTCATCGCTTAATGCCGCGTAGACAAGCTGCTGACGCTTAACCGGCGATAGCCCTTCAAAAGCCTCACCAACTGCAACCACTTGAAAATTACAGCCCTCGCCTTGGATGTGAAACTGGTATCCGTCAAGGCGCGACTCAAGTAGTGCTTTTACCTCACTAGGTTGCATGAGTAGAAAACTCCTATGAAAAACGTCGGGGAAAGTGGTGGCAATGATAAAGAAAAGCCGCCGCTTTGGCGATGCGTTGTAACACGCCCGTCAAGATAGGCGCGGCTAGGAGGCCATTGTCAGCGAAAAATAGGCTATTGTGTTGCCGAAGTGGCCATTGCACGTGTGGGGTTTTGCAACAATGCCTCTAACTCTGCCAGATGCGCCAAGCGCTGAAGGGGAGCCGATAGCGACACTGAAAGAATAGCGATGTGGTGTTGCTGACACATCCGCAACCACTGCAAGAGCACACTGATTGCTGCACTACTGGCCTTCTCAACGCCATCAAAGTTTATATGCAGCGCACTAAGTGAGGTATCGGCTATCCACAACCCTCCTGCTTCGGCTAAGGCCGCGGCGGCATTGGTCCCCACGTCGCCGCTGACGCTCAACGTATCCTCTTGCTGGTCAAGCCTTACGTCTTGCTCAAAGAACAACGCGCTCACGCGCCGCCTCCTTGTTCGAGCTCGTCAACGCCAACATCCGGTGACCATCCCTGAATGACAGCATCATAGTCACGGTTATTATCGTGCATCGCTTGGTCAAACTGATTGCGGAAGGTTAGTCCTAAGTTGATACCGTTCACGATGACATTAACCACGCGCCACTCACCATCGGAAAGGCGCAACGTATAACTCACCGGAAAAACGTCGCCGTTGGTGGCCACTATTTCCATATCGACGCTGGCCTGGTCTTCGTAACGCTGCTCACTTTGATTTTCAAGCACGCGAATTTCGTCATAGTCAAACGTCACAAGCCCCTGGGTATAGGTATCAATCAGCGTTTGTCGAAAAACCTTCACGAAACGGCTGCGCTGCTCCGGTGCTGCATTGCGAAAGTAGCTACCCATAACGCTGGCGCCGATATAGCGAAAATCCGCGACGGATTCAAGACTTTTATCTACCTCTTTCTTTAGCTCGTCGATGTTCTCTTGGTAATACGACTCGCGTTCCTTTAACTTAGCTACAAAGATCTCAATATTATCGCGCACGACCTCCACTGGCCCTTGTTCTTGAGCGTACAGCGTGAGCGGCAATGCCAACATCAATGCAGCACAGAAGGCGACCAAGCCATGCACTATACTTAACCTTTTAATTTTTAACGTATTCATAGCTTCCTCACTCTATTTAAGGCGCCGATGCTTAATGCAACGCGTCGTCCTGACTTAACCTTTAGCCATCGTGGAGACAAACTGCTGGATCAGCTCTTCTAACACCAAGGCGGACTGCGTATCGCGAATACTATCACCGTTTTCTAACACCTCGGGATCACCGCCCACGCTTAATCCAACGTACTGCTCGCCGAGCAACCCGGCGGTTAGTATGGCAGCCGTGGTGTCGCGTGAAAGCTGCCCTTCGAGTTCACTATCCAGGCTCATCACCACACGGGCGTCGTACCACTCGGTATCCAGCTCAACAGTTTCTACTCGCCCGACCGTAACACCCGCCATTGTGACCCGCGCGCGCGGCTTTAATCCGCCAATATTGGCGAAATTAGCCTCTAAGCGGAACGTCTCCGTCGGGGCAGAAAGGCTTAGCCCGCTAACGCGCAAGCCCAAGAAAACGAGCCCTACAATGCCTGCCAGCATAAAGAGCCCCACGCCAAATTCCATGGTTTTACTGCGTTTCATGCATCTGCTCCAGCATTTAAAGGCCGCCGAACATGACGGCGGTTAAAACAAAATCTAGGCCCAACACGGCCAGCGACGAGTAAACCACGGTACGTGTCGTAGCACGCGAAATACCTTCCGAGGTTGGCACCAAATCGTAACCTTGAAACACCGCAACCCAGGTGACGACGACCGCAAAGACCAAGCTTTTGATGATGCCGTTGCCAATATCGTCTATGAACGTCACGTTCGCCTGCATATTGCTCCAGTAGGAGCCCTCAAAAACCCCTAGCCACTCAACCCCGACAAGATGCCCACCCCAGATACCTACCACGCTGAAGCCGACGGTCAAAATGGGTAATGAGACAAAACCGGCCCATAACCGCGGCGCTACCACTCGCCGTAGCGGATCAACGCCGATCATTTCCATGCTGGTAAGCTGCTCAGTCGCTTTCATCAGGCCAATTTCTGCTGTTAGCGCTGACCCAGCCCGTCCGGCAAATAATAGCGCCGCCACGACCGGGGCTAGCTCGCGCAAAAGCGAGAGCGCCACCATTTGGCCCAAGGCTTGTTCAGCGCCAAAGTCGACTAAAATAGTGTACCCCTGTAGCGCCAGCACCATACCGATGAAAAGCCCTGACACCAGCACAATTGCTAGCGACAACACCCCCACAAAATGCACCTGACATAGCCATAGCCTAACCCCTTCGCGCGAAGGTATGCTAAAAGCCGATTGCACCAAAAAAAGGCCCGCGCGACCAAGTGCCTCCAATACATCGCAGCTTTTACGTCCAAGGCGGGTAATTCGCGCGAGCGCGTGTGAAACGTATTCAGGCATTTAGCCGACCCTTATGGTTGCATCTTCACTGAGAATATCGTCGTAAAGCGATTTCGCTGGGTAGTGAAAAGGAACCGGGCCATCCGGCTCACCGTGCATGAACTGACTAACACGCGGGTCGTCATGAACATCTAAGCTTTGTGGCGTTCCGTGAGCCACTACCTCGCCATCGGCGATTAAGTACAAGTAATCAGCGATACTTAGCGTCTCTTTAATATCGTGAGATACCACGACTGACGTCAACGACAGCGCTTGGTTCAAATGCTTGATCAATTGCACCAACACCCCCATAGAAATCGGGTCTTGACCCACAAATGGCTCATCGTAGAGTATCAGCTCCGGGTCGAGCGCCACCGCGCGAGCCAATGCCACACGGCGCGCCATCCCGCCGGAGAGCTCCGATGTCATCAAATGGCGGGCACCGCGCAGCCCAACAGCCTGCAATTTCAACAGCACGATATCTCGCACCATGGCGTCGGGAAGGTCGGTATGCACGCGGATGGGAAACGCCACGTTTTCGAACACATCCAAATCGGAGAACAGCGCCCCACTCTGAAATAGCATCCCCATCCTTTTACGCAACCTAAAAAGCGCTTTGCGTGAAAGCTGATGCACATCATGACCATCGATAATGACGCGGCCGCTATCGGGCGTTAATTGCCCGCCAATCAACTTCAAAAGCGTGGTTTTTCCCGTACCGCTAGGCCCCATAATGGCCGTAACCTTGCCACGCGGGATGGATAAACTGACGTCGCGGAATATTTCATTATCTCCGCGGGAAAAGTGAACATTTTCAATTTCAATAAAGCCAGCATCCGTCATAGCAAAAAACACTCGTTCCAGGCGCATGGCGCTGTTTCGACGTCAACGCTATGCGTCTTCCGCATTAACAGCGTTCAAAAAGATTATCGAACATTGTATCCTAACTCTGCCGGACGCTGCCAAAACAATCGCCTCTAAAAACAATTGTTGTCTTAAGGGGG
Organism: Halomonas llamarensis; assembly: GCF_023555005.1. Taxonomy (GTDB): domain Bacteria; phylum Pseudomonadota; class Gammaproteobacteria; order Pseudomonadales; family Halomonadaceae; genus Vreelandella; species Vreelandella llamarensis. Next base: position 150,501 of record NZ_JAMJPJ010000002.1, read on the forward strand.
CGGCAATTATCATGTGATATTTTATCACGCTCTTTCTCCACTTGGCTTATACCACCATGACGATGAGTCCACTACGCGAGAGCGCGCTGCGCACGCTACAAATTGAGCAAGCCGCCATCGGGGGGTTGCAGGGCAAACTCGACGCTCAGTTTGACTGTGCCTGTGAACTGATCCTCGCCTGCCACGGGCGCGTTGTGGTGACGGGCATGGGCAAATCGGGCCACATCGCAGGCAAAATTGCCGCTACACTGGCGAGCACGGGCACCCCGGCATTTTTCGTTCATCCTGGCGAAGCCAGCCACGGCGATTTGGGCATGATTACGCGCAGCGACGTCGTGCTTGCCCTGTCCAATTCGGGGGAAACGGCTGAAGTCACCGCTCTTCTGCCCCTGCTAAAACGCTTGGGTGTGCCACTTATCAGCATGACTGGGCGTACGCACTCAACGCTTGCACGCCATGCGGAGGCGCATTTAGATAGCGGCGTTGAGCGCGAAGCCTGCCCGTTGGACCTAGCTCCCACCAGCTCAACGACTGCAGCGCTGGCGCTAGGCGACGCACTTGCGGTGGCACTACTTGAAGCGCGGGGCTTTACAGCTGAAGATTTTGCCCTTTCCCATCCGGGCGGCACGCTGGGCAAACGCTTATTACTACGGGTCAAAGACGTCATGCACACGGGTAAACGCCTGCCCCAAGTCTCGCTTGGCAGCCCATTACGCGATGCACTGTTAGAAATCACACGCAAAGGACTCGGTTTTACTTGTGTCATTGATGATCAGGGACGCCTGGCCGGGGTATACACTGATGGCGATTTGCGCCGCACGTTGGACCAACACCAAGACCTACGCACACTTTGTGTCGATGAGGTAATGACACGCCCTGGCAAGCGCATTGCAGCAAACGTTCTGGCAGCAGAAGCCGTACACTTGATGGAAGAGAGCAAGATCACAGCGCTTGCCGTTGTGGATGACCAGCAGCGCCCCATCGGCGCCCTCCATATGCACGATTTACTCGTCAGTGGCGTTATTTAACGGCCCTTGATATCGATTTTTAACTGGAGTCTGTATGCCCCTACCTGTCCCGCTTGTTGATCAGCTGCGCCGCGTGCGCTTAGTCGCTTTGGACGTTGACGGCGTTTTAACCGATGGGCGTCTCTATTTTCAGGCCGACGGTGTCGAAATCAAAGCGTTCCACACCCAAGATGGCCACGGGCTAAAATTGCTCAAGCGTGCTGGCCTTCACGTCGCCATCATTACCGGGCGTGATTCCCCCATGGTAAGCCAACGGGCGGCGGCACTCGGCATCTCACATGTTTACCAAGGCTGCGAAGATAAGCTTGCCACCCTGCGTAGCCTCTGTCAGCGGTTGGGTCTCGAGTTAGATCAAACCGCTTACTGTGGTGACGATTTACCCGATTTGGCCGCTATCAAGCGGGCCGGTGTCGGCATCACCGTACCTAATGCCCCTGACTACATGCATAAACATGCTGATTGGGTAACCGAGCATTTGGGCGGACACGGTGCGGTGCGTGAAATCTGCGATACACTGCTTGACGCTCAGGGTCATTGGGGAGCGGTAGTGGATACCTATTTACACGGCTTACCGTCTGCATAATGTCCATGCGGATACGGTTATTGCGGAAACGTTTTCTGCTACTAGCGCTTGTAGTGGGACTAGGGGCCTTACTCGCGTGGTTGGATGTGTATGACGTAGATCCCGTCGCCCAGGACCCAACAGCGCGGGCACAAGAGCCCAGTCACGTGGTGAGAAACGCCACACTAGCGCTTTTCGATGAAAGCGGTGAGCGTCATCAAGTCCTCAAGACGACGCAATTAACGCACACGCCCGAACGTGACATCACACAGCTCACCGACCCTCACGCGACGCTTTTTGATAGCCAGCAACGTCGCTGGCACTTCAGTGCGGAGCACGGCACCATTGATCGGCGAGAGCGTCTGACACTCTCAGGAAGCGCGCAAATCCGTGCCCCTGAGGAAGGCTGGAAACTAGATACCGAGCGATTACATTACGATAGCAATACGGCACATGCTTATAGCGATCTACCCGTGCGCTTACAACAACCGCCGCAACACATGCAAGCTCAGCGCATGGATGTATGGCTCAATGAAGATGCCTTGCGCTTAACCGGCAACGTGCGCGGCTATCATCCCGTAGAAGTTGACAACGAGGACGACACCCCATGAAAGCCAACGTTTTTTTCTATGGGTCACTACTTGTTCTGGCGCTAGGGTTGTCAGCAAACCCTGTTTACGCAGCACCTAGCGACCCCGTTGAGGTTGAAGCCGACCAGCTAGATATTGACCAGCGCGCAGGCACTGCCGTTTATCGCGGTAATGTCGAGATTCGTCAGGGCGAAATGCGCCTACGTGGCGATCAGGTCGAAATTGAGCGCAACAAGGCTGGCGAGCTTTCTCGCGCCACTGCCATCGGTGATCGCGCCTACATGCGCCATCGCCCCGATGGGCAAGAGGAACTGATGGAAGGCAAAGCGCGACGTATTATTTACCATCTCACTGAACGCCGCGTCGAACTCATCGGCCGCGCCGAATTAACCCAAGCAGGTGATCACTTTACCGGTGGTCGACTGGAGTACTTTATCGACCGCAAGGTCGTCCAGGCTCGCTCTGACGTTGAAGGTAGCGAAAACCAACGTATCCGCATGACGCTACAACCAGAGCAGCCGACTGAATAGGGGGGGGCGACAGGGTGTCTTTCGACGATATTACCGCTACGAGCCAAATGCCAACGCCGGGCAAAACGCTTAGCGCACGCCATCTAGCCAAAAGCTACAAACGCCGCCGCGTCGTCAAGGATATCAACCTCGATATCGCACAGGGCAGTATTGTCGGACTTCTCGGCCCTAATGGTGCTGGCAAAACCACCTCGTTTTACATGATCGTCGGGCTAGTTAAAGCTGATGCGGGAAAAGTCAGCATTGACGATCGAGACCTCTCCCGCGCACCCATGCACGAACGCGCGACTGCCGGGCTTGGTTACCTTCCCCAAGAAGCCTCGATTTTTCGCAAGCTCTCCGTCGCCGATAACATTATGGCGATTCTGGAGACCCGCAAAGACCTTAATCATGCGGCGCGCAAAAAGCATCTTGAGCACTTGCTAGACGATTTCCATATCACTCATATCCGCGACAATGTAGGAATGAGCCTCTCCGGTGGGGAGCGACGTCGGGTTGAAATTGCCCGTTCGCTAGCCACAGAACCCGCCTTCATCTTGCTCGATGAACCCTTCGCCGGCGTCGACCCCATTTCGGTGGGCGACATCAAATCGATTATTCGCACCCTGAAAGCACGCAATATTGGCGTATTAATCACAGACCACAATGTGCGCGAAACGCTGGATATTTGCGATACCGCCTATATCGTCAGTGACGGTCACATTATTGCTAGCGGCTCTCCCCACACCATTTTAGACAACCAGAAAGTGCGCAAAGTCTATCTTGGTGAGGATTTTCGTCTCTAACACACTGACTAACACCAATCGTGGCACGCATTTTGCCAATGGCATGCTTATTGCTAATTGCACCTCTGTTAAACGGGCATTAGGGTGAAGTTTTTCCCTATGTAGTGGTTACCTGCGAATGGTCATGAAAGCGTCTCTTCAACTGAGTGTCGGTACCCAGCTAACGATGACACCCCAACTGCAACAGGCCATCGCCCTGTTGCAGCTCTCGACGCTGGAGCTTCGCCAGGAAATTCAGCAAGCGCTTGATGCCAATCCGATGCTTGAGCAAGAAGAGGAGTTTAGCGAGCAAGCCACCACCGAGCAGCAAGAAGCTGACTGGGAAGAAAACATCCCCAGCGAACTCTCCGTGGATAGCGAATGGTCAGATACCTACCAAGACGTTAGCAGCGCAAGCATGGGCAGTAACACCCACGATTTTGAGCGTGACACGCCCAGCCAAAGTCTGAAAAGCCACCTGATCTGGCAGCTGGCAATGACGGATTTCGGCTCGAGTGAGCAGCTCATCGCGGAAACATTGATAGACGCCGTGGACGATAATGGCTACATGCTACAGCCACTTAACGAGCTGCGCGATGGACTACGACAACAGCAGTTGGGCAGCCTAAACCAGCGTGATATCGAAAGCGTGCTCCTTCGCCTCCAGCAGTTTGAGCCTACCGGCGTGTTTGCTCGTGACTTGCGTGAATGCTTGATGCTCCAGCTTGCCACTTTACCGGATGACACTCCGCTTTTAATCCCCGCACGAAGGCTAACACGGCAATTTTTAGAAGCCCTTGGCCGTGATGATCGGCGCCTATTAAAACGCCGCTTAGGGCTTAATGACGAACAACTTGATGACGTGATACAGCTGATTAGAAGCCTAGACCCGCGTCCGGGCGGTACGTTTGGCAACGCCGAAAGCAGTTACGTGATACCCGATCTTGTGGTTCACCATGACGAACAAGGTTGGCACTTAACCCTTAACCCCGACGCCATACCGAGGTTGCGCATTCAACCCGACTACGCCAGCTTGATCAAGCGTGCCGACAAAAGCCAGGACAATCAATTCCTCAAAGAGCATCTACAGGAGGCACGCTGGCTAATTAAAAGCCTGACGAGCCGTAATGATACCTTGTTGCGTGTAGGACGCGAGATTATCGCTCGCCAGATTGGCTTTCTTGAACACGGGGAGGAAGCCATGGAACCGCTGATTTTGGCCGATATTGCAGAAACCGTCGAGATGCACGAATCCACCATCTCGCGCGTCACAACCCAGAAGTACGTGCATACGCCCCGCGGTGTATTTGAACTAAAGTACTTCTTCTCTAGCCAAATCGGCGGTCAAGATGGCGACTCTCATTCCAGCACGGCAATACGCGCGCGAATCAAAAAGCTCATACAAAATGAACCGGCCAAAAAGCCCTTATCAGATAGTCGCCTAGTCGAACTATTGGGCAATGAGGACATTAACGTAGCACGGCGCACCGTCGCGAAATATCGCGAATCCATCGGCATTCCTTCTTCGAGCGAGCGACGCCGATTACGCTAGTTAATCGGAATCTGCCGTAAAGGGCTTTGCTTAATAGAAAAAAGGGTTACAATCGAGAGACAGTCCGACGGATAAGGAGTACGTCAATGCAAGTCAATATCACCGGTCATCACGTAGAACTGACTGACGCCTTGCGTGACTATGTCAACGAAAAGTTGGCCCGCGTTGAGCGCCATTACGACAATATAACGACCGTTCAAGTGACATTGTCGGTAGAAAAAGAGCGCCAACAAGCGGCATGCACACTTCATGCAGCCGGTGCGGATTTGCATGCTGAAGCAACCGATATCAACATGTATGCCGCTATTGATGCTTTGGCGGATAAAATTGACCGTCAACTCGTCAAGCATAAAGAAAAAGCCCAGGCCCGCGCCCAAGGCGCCGGCGCACGGTAAATCAATGACATTGAAAACGATCCTCCCCCCGGAACGCGTACTTTACGATGTTCCGGGGGGCAGCAAAAAAAGGGTGCTGGAGTTTTTCAGCACCTTCATTGCGCAAAACACACCCAGCCTTGATAGCCAAGAAGTGTTCAGCCGCCTGATAAGCCGCGAGCGGCTTGGCAGCACGGGTATTGGTAACGGGGTAGCGATCCCACACGCGCGCAGCCCTCACTGCACGTCGCCTATTGCGAGCTTTTTGAAGTTGACCGAAGCGGTTGATTTCGATGCCATTGATGGCGACCCGGTAGACCTTGTGTTTATCCTACTTGTACCTGAAGAAGCGGATGACACGCACCTTGCACTACTCGGTCAAGTCGCCACGATAATGAACGACGTGGACACCCGCGCCCAACTTCGCAAAGCAGGCAGCCAGCGAGAGCTTCTCGACTTAATTAGCGAGAAAATACGCACTCATTCAGCTACATAAGATCGTCGCTCAATACATCAGCTAAAACTTCTTGCTGCCCCCACAAAGGGATACCCTATGCAACTGGTCATTATCAGTGGTCGCTCAGGCTCGGGTAAGTCAATTGCCCTTCAGGCACTGGAAGATCTTGGCTACTATGCGATAGATAATTTACCGGCCGTTTTGCTTGGCTCACTGGTAGATGAAATCCGCGATCAGGGTGACCAAGCGCGTTTAGCCGTTAGCATTGATGCCCGTAACTTACCCGGTGCGCTGGAGAAGCTCCCACGCCTACTCAGCGATTTAGAGCAGCGAGGCATTCACTTTCAAGTGGTATTTCTTACCACCGATGCCAGAATTTTGCTCGAGCGCTATTCCGCCACGCGCCGACGCCATCCGCTAACGCGAAACAGCGACCTAACGCTTGAGGAAGCGATCATAAAAGAGGAAAATGCGCTAAGCGAGGTACGCGACCTAGCAGATCTCACCATTGATACATCGCGTCTTTCGGCTCATGATTTACGCCGTCGAATCACCGACCAAGTAGCCCATCACCAACGTGACCAACTTACCATTACGTTCGAGTCATTTGGCTATAAACGCGGCGTCCCACTCGATGCAGATCTCGTGTTTGATGTGCGCTGCCTGCCCAATCCCTATTGGGACCCTGCACTACGCCAATCAAATGGTTGCGACGACGATATTCAAGCCTTTTTAAGCGCCTACCCCATCGTGGAGTCAATGTGCCAAGATATTCACGATTGGCTAATCCGTTGGTTACCGGCTTACCAAAGCAGTCAACGCAGCTATATGACGGTTGCCATCGGCTGCACAGGGGGGCAACACCGTTCGGTCTATTTAGTCGAGCAGCTTGCCCAGCGCATTATTGCCACGACCGGCGAAGCCCATCTGCGCCACCGCGAGCTTGGCCTACAATACATCCTAAATGAAAGCGGCGTTGCCCAACAATGAGAAGCGCTATAAGACGGGGATGTGAATTACCCGCGCCCGCGACGTAACGCAAGCCTAGTATCAAAACGACACCGCTTGGAAGAAGGAACCAGGGTGCCAAAGAAAACATTAACACTTAATAATAGACGTGGTTTACACGCACGCGCCGCCACCAAACTGGTTAACTGCGGTCAGCAATTTAGTGCGCACATTAAAGTGTATAAAGGCGCAAAAGAAGCCGATGCTGCCAATATTATGGCACTGCTCATGCTCGCAGCGCCATGTGGCACCGAACTCACTGTGACAACCGAAGGCGACGACGCCGAACAAGCACTGGATGCCATTGAAGCGCTATTCGACGCCCGGTTCGATGAAGATCAGTAGCACCAACCTCGCTTAGCTTCCCGCAACCGTCATATTATCAATCAACCAACTACCGGTATGGATACTGCCCCGTGTATCGGTATCGCTTCCTACCGCACGCAAATTAGCAAACATTTGCTCCAAGTTTCCCGCAATCGTGAACTCCTCAATAGGGAACTGTACCTCACCATTTTCCACCCAGAAACCTGCTGCACCGCGTGAATAATCGCCTGTCACACCATTAACGCCTTGTCCCATTAACTCGGTTACCCAAATACCACGGCCCATGTCTTTTAATAAGGTTTCGAACGAGCTTAGCGGCGCACTAAGGCGCAAGTTGCGCGCGCCACCGGCATTCCCCGTGGTTTGCATCCCTAAGCGACGAGCGCTGTAGGAAGAGAGCATGTAGCTCGCTAGCTTGCCCTGTTCGATGAAGCGATTGTTGCGCGTTTGCACGCCTTCGCCGTCGAAAGGTGAGCTCGCCATCGCCCCCATCTCCATAGGCCGCTCTTCCAGGCTAAACCATTCAGGAAACAGCGGCGTTCCTAGTCGGTCACACAAAAATGAGGCTTGACGATACAGGGCTCCACCGGCAATAGCGCTCATTAAATGGCCCACTAACCCACTCGCCATTGAGGGATCAAATAGCACCGGAAAGGACCCAGTAGCCGGTCGCTTGGCCCCGAGACGCCGCAATGTGCGCCGTGCGGCTTCGCGCCCCACACCTGCCGGGTCGCGAAGCTCTTTAGGATGACGAACCGACGTATAGTCATAGTCGCGCTGCATGCCATTGTCATCTTCGGCAATCAACATGCAGGAAAGCGAATGTCGGCTGCCTTTTTGCGTGCCTAAAAAACCGTGACTATTGGCATACACACGCACGCCTTCCCCCGTAGATAGCGACGCGCCGTCCGAGTGGGTAATGCCTGAAACCTCACGCCCGGCACGTTCACAACTTAACGCTAACTCGGTGGCCTCCTCGGTGCTTAAGGCCCAAGGATGATGAACGTCTAAATCCGGTACGTCGCGCGCCATCAGCTCGGCATCGGCCAGCCCCGCTGCCGGGTCTTCGCCGGTATAACGTGCTATCGACATGGCCTTTTCAACGGTGGCACGAATCGAGTCGCTTCCCGCATCGGTGGAAGACGCACTACCTTTGTGCTGTCCAACGTAGACCGTTACCGCAATGCCTTGATCGCGCGAAAGCTCAACGGTTTCAACTTCCCCAAGACGCACGCTCACGCCGACACCTTGATCGACGCTTGCACCCACTTCTGCCGCATCAGCCCCTAAATGCTTTGCCAGTGCGAGCGCCTCTTGCGCGCGCGATGCCAGCACGCTTTGCTGAGCATTTGCATCGAATGCCTGTGCCATACTTCACTCTCCTTTACGGATACCGCGCTCTTAGGCGATACCCCTGTCATTCTCTGGCGGACTGCTATAATGCCGTCTTTCATTTAACTGTTTGCTGTGAGCCACCATGCCGAAAAAACGCCCGACCCCCATCGAAATGGATGAACAGGACATCCGCCCAAGCAAATCCCAGCTCAAACGCGAGATGCATGAACTGCAGCAGCTAGGCGAAACCCTGATTGCTATGTCACCTGCCGAGCGTGCCCGCTTTCCGCTATCGGATGACCTACTACGTGCCATCGACGAGACCGCGCGTATTCGTTCGCACGAAGGCCGTCGTCGTCACATGCAATATGTTGGCAAGCTCATGCGCAAAGAAGATTTGCCCGCCATCCACGCTGTGTTTGATGCCATTGAGCAAGAGCGCGAACAACGTAACCACGCCTTCCACCGCTTGGAAAAGTGGCGCGATCGTCTTATTGACGAAGGCGATGACGGCATTGAGCGCTTTATGGCTAACTACCCCAATGCTGACCGCCAAACCCTGCGCCAGCTAGTACGTAACGCGCAACGCGAACGTGAGCAAGGCAAAACGCCTGTTAGCGCACGTAAACTATTCAAACATCTGCGCGACAGCGCCGCGCTGTAGCCCGAGCACAACATCTTACGACTGCGTGCCGCCGACGGTCAGCTCGTCGATTTTTAACGTCGGCTGACCGACGCCTACCGGCACACCCTGCCCTTCTTTGCCGCACACCCCAATACCCGGGTCGAGTGCCATGTCATGGCCGACCATCGACACACGCCCCATCACCTCGGGGCCATTACCAATCAGTGTGGCGCCTTTCACCGGCGCGGTAATACGACCATCTTCAATCAGATAGGCTTCACTGGCGGAAAACACAAACTTGCCTGAGGTAATGTCGACCTGCCCACCGCCAAAGCTAACGGCGTAAATTCCCCGTTTCACGCTCTTAATAATATCGTCGGGATTATCTTGGCCGGCCAGCATTACTGTGTTGGTCATGCGTGGCATGGGCAAGTGGGCAAACGACTCACGTCGCGCGTTACCGGTCGGCGCCATGCCCATCAAGCGTGCGTTGAGCTTATCCTGCATGTAGCCGGTTAAGATGCCATCTTCAATCAACGGCGTGTTCTGCCCCGGTGTGCCTTCATCATCAATGCTCAAGGCGCCACGACTATCAGCAATGGTGGCATCATCAACCACCGTGATGCCTTTGGCGGCGACACGCTGGCCCATTTTGCCGGCAAAAGCGGAGCTACCCTTGCGGTTAAAATCGCCTTCAAGCCCGTGGCCGACGGCTTCGTGCAGCAAAATACCCGGCCAACCAGACGCTAAGACAACCGGCATTTGCCCGGCGGGGGCATCAACGGCCTCCAGGTTCACCAACGCCTGACGCACGGCTTCTTCGGCATAACGTTCAGCGACACCTGCATCACGCAGTTTCGCCATTGAGTAGCGCCCGCCACCACCAGCACTACCGCGCTCACGACGGCCGTTTTTCACCGCAATTACACTAACGTTAAAGCGCACCAGTGGGCGAATATCCGCCGCAAGCGTACCGTCACTTGCACGCACGAGAACCACTTCATAGGTACCCGACAACGACGCGCTCACCTGGCTCACACTGGAATCTGAAGCCCTCGCTACACGGTCTGCCTGCTTCAGCATGGCGACTTTTTCGTCGGCTGTGAGCCCAGCAATAGGGTCAACACCAGCATAGCTTGCCACCGCATTCACCGGCGTTACCGCTTGCCCAGGTAGCTTTTGGCCGCTGCGCACAATACTCGCTGCCGTTTTCCCCGTATCCATTAGGGCATCCGCGGTGATCTGGTTGGAGTAGGCAAAGCCAGTTTTCTCACCGGCCAGGGCGCGCACGCCAACGCCCCCATCAATGTTGTAGCTGGCTTCTTTGACTTGACCGTCCTCCAGCACCCAGCCCTCTTGCCAGGAGCGTTGGAAATAAAGGTCAGCATAATCAATACCCGCGCCCATCGCGTGGCTAAGGCCGGTTTCTAACCCGTTGAGATCTAAGCCGCCAGGCGTCAAAAGCGTTGCTACCGCCTGATCAAGATTAGAGGTGTGTTGTGTCATCAAGAGCCTTCTAAAGTAACAATCGGTGCGGCCCAGGGACCGGTCACACGATAGTGAATCGTTGTCGCTCGGCTTAGCGTATCACCGAACAGCGAGTGCGCAATAAACAGTGCGCCACCAACCACCGGCGCGCCAGCGGCAATGGCAGCAAAAGGTAAGCTTTGGCTGATAGGCAGTGAGACGCCAAGACGTTGATCAAGTTCACGCTGAATCAAATCCACGCTACCCCTCAGGCGAATGGAGGCCGAAGGCGCCTCTATCTTCAGCGGCCCGCGAAGCAAGAGCTCGCCCCCTGCCACATCGGCTTCACCTTGAACAAAGTCAAAAGCAGTTCCCTCGCCAGTTACATCGGAAAAATCCAAGCGCAGACGGCGCAGGATATTGTCCAAATTCAAAAGCCCGACGAGGCGCGCCGGTGTTGAATTGAGGGTCACAAAGCGTCCATTGCGTAGTTCAAGGGTAATATCGCCGTCGGCGCGGTCAAGAGAAAATTGCCACGGCGCGCCCGGCCATGTGAGGTTTGCCGTGACATCGGTGCGCTGGCTGCGTAAAGCCACCGGTTGATTCAACCGCTCAAACACAGTGCCAATATCAGCTCCTTGTAGGGTGATATCAGCTCGAGAGTCACTCGCCATGGAGGTGCCAGCCCAAAATAACTCCCCGCGCGCGGAAATCTGCCCAAGAGTAAGCCCCACCGGTGAAACAGAAAGGCCGTTATCGTCGCTTTGCCAATAGGCCGTCAACGGGCCAAAGCGCTCAGGGCCGAAGGTAATATCGGCGATACGCAGCCGTCCACCAGGAAGCTCAGCCAGCCAGCCAGGCAGCGAAGTCGGCGCCGGCACTTGGGTTTGCACTTGTTGCAACCAAGCCTCCGGTTCATCAGTCACTGACGTTGACGAGATTCGACTGGGTTGGTTAACCAGTGCTAACAGCTCATCCAAGTTGAGCTGGCTGACCGTGATATCGACGGGACCGTGCTCACCGGCATCATAGCGCAACTGCCCATTGAGCGCGTCAGTTAAGACGTCAATGCGCCATCCCGCCTGTTCCGGCCATTGCGGCGCAGCGCTGGCTGTATCACCAAGATGCAGTGCACCCGCAATATTTCCCCCTAGCAACTGAGCACGCAAATGGGCAAACTCTCCCAAATAGCTCTCGATTCGCGCGCGGGCAAGATCTGCGTTGAGCGACCACGGCCAGCGCTCGTCCGCCGTTTTACGTAACGGAGGAGGCAAATCGATACTCACGCCGTGCCAATCACTTTCGATGTGTAAATGCGGCATGCCTCTCCAATCAAGCTGGCCCTGCCAGGACGCCTGCCCGGATAACGGCAATGCGCTACTGTTGGCACCGGCAACCGCTAACAATTCGCGAACGTCCACTTCGCCCTCAAAGGCAATGTTTTTATTCGGCTGAAATGTTGCGCTAAGGTCGTTACCGAATAGCCGCCCGGTGACGCTACCTAGTAAATCGCTGCGCGCCCCTTGCTGGTGCCACCGAAGATCCCCGTTGACATCATTAACCGACAACGCCAAAGGTTGATAGCGCAACGTAGAGAGGTTGGGAGTTGCGGCAATATCCACGCTGAGCGCCTCAGGATTTTTCAGCGGTAAAGAGAGCGTCAGCGCAGCATCAATAGTGCCACTCGCCTCGATTTGTTCCAATACGGCCGAGGAAATCAGCGGGGAGGCTTGCAAGAAACGAAGCAGCGACGCGCCCGTCGCTGCTACATCGCCATCGACACGGAGCGCCTCGTCACGCAAGGTAATGTGGGTATTTTTCGCCTCCACGCCTTCACTATAGGTATGATCTACCATAGCGCTAAGGCCCTCGCTTGAGTCCCAGTGGAGCTGCCCTACGACGTCCGTCAACATGGGCCAGCCGGGGGCAATGGGGATCGTGCCTTGCTCAATAGCAAGATCCAGTTCAGTGGTTGTGGACGTATCTTCTATTTGCGGACCATAGGGGACGCCAACGGTCAGGCTGCCGTGGTCCACATAGCCGTTGATGTCGCGGCTCAGCCACTTGGTCAGATCAGGCCCCAATAGCGCCATCGGTAACCACGATCTCAATGGGTGATTTAGCGCATCGACATCGCTAAACGCCAAATCCAACCCAAAACGCCCTCCCCCTTTGGCGTTAACCAAGCCAAAGCCACCTGTCAGCGAAGCGCCGTTCCACTCCATTTCTAGCTGCTTGCCACTTACCAGCGCGGTCGGTCCGTCATATACCCATTGCACTTCCCCCTGGGCATGATCTAGCGACAACGGCTCGTCAAACAGCTCAGGAAAATTGAGCGAGCTCTTCCCCGCGCTTGAAAAGAGCACGCGCCCGCGTTGGTCGCGAGCCCGGACCCAAGCGTCAAAGGGCCCGCCCCCGGGGGCGCTTTCCCAAGCTGAGGCTTTAAGATCATGCACGGCTGCATCCACTCGCCACTCGCCCGCCCTTTGCCCTAAGCTAAAGCCTGTGACATTGCCGCGCGGGTTTAGCGTTTTTAACACGCGAGTGAGTGATTCGGGTAGCGTGATATAGCGATGCCAAGCGGCTAATGATGCTAGCTCAAACCCACTGGTTCGGATCTCCCACTCCCCTGGCTGGTGGGAGAGATACCAGTGGCGTGGCAGCGCTGGCCGATCCCCCACTTGCTCCGGGCGTGACCACTCGATATTTTCGGCATCCCCACTCAGCCATGCTTGCCCGCCATCGCCACTACGCTGCCAGATTCCTTGGGCGCTAATACCGCGCAGTAACGCTAGCTGATGTGATTGGCGCAGCGTTAGTTCAGGAATATCTGCGTCAAGGCGTACCTCCTGCAGCACACCCTCACCCCAACGCCCCCATAAGCGCACATCACCCTCGATCTCGGCAAACTGCGGCGCCTCCACCGGCTGTAAGATCTCCATCAGTGTCGCCAGGTGATCTAGCTGCATATCGAGTTGTAACGCAGCAGAGAAGTCTCGCATGCCTTGGTTGCCCGGCTGCACTTCAGCGCGCATATACGCCGCAGGCAGCGCATCCGATGCCTCCCCTACGGCACCCGAGGCAATAGACACGTCTCCTTCTAATTGCGTACGCCGTTCATCGCCAGTGAGCACAAGCGAAGGTGCCTGGAGGGTTACACTCTCCTCGCGACCGTGCAAAATAATGCGGGCTTCTTGCACCTGTAAGCGCTGACGCAATAAAAATCCCACCCACGTATCCAGCTTTTCTAGATTTACCGTTGGCTCTGGTGCAATCGGCAGTGTCGCCGGCTCAGGCCACTGCCATTGCATGCCATTGCCTTGATAAAGGTGCACCACAAAATTTTGCACGTAGGCATGGTTGAAGACGGGCGTACGGGTCGAGAAGGTGGCCCAGCTATCCAGCTGCAGGTTCAGCCGTTCAAGGGTAAAAAGCGCCTCCCCTTCTGCCGTGGTAGCCGTGACGCCCGAAAGGCGCAACTGCGGATCATTACGCGCTAATGACAAAGAGAGCCCATCAATACTGACCGGCGCTCCTATTCGAGCTTCTAACAGTGCTTCTACACGCGGCGTCAGGTAGTCAGCTTGACTCATCAGCAGACGCAAAAGCAGTAGGGTGACAGCCAGCGAACCTAGGCAGAACGCCAGCACTAACAGCAACCATTTACGCAGCATCGAAAAGGTCATCGGCTCACATCAGTACGATGTCATACTGCTCTTGTGAATAGTGCTGCTCGACTTGAAAGCGAATGGTTTTATTAATAAAGGTTTCCAAATCGGCCACCGACGCCGATTCTTCATCAAGCAACCGGTCCACTACCGGCTGAGACGCGAGCACCATGTATGTCTCAGCGCTATAAGCGCGCTCTTCACGAAGAATTTCCCGGAAAATTTCATAACACACGGTTTCTGGCGTTTTTAACGTGCCGCGGCCTGAGCAGGTAGGGCAAGCTTCACACAACGTTTGCTCTAAACTTTCACGCGTACGTTTGCGAGTCAATTGCACTAAGCCAAGCTCAGTGACGCCAGTGCATTTGGTTTTAGCGTTGTCTCGCTCCAGCGCTTTTTCCAACACCCGCAGTACTTGGCGCTGGTGTTCAACATCTTCCATATCGATGAAATCGATAATAATAATACCGCCCAAATTGCGCAGCCGCAGCTGACGCGCAATAGCCGTGGCGGCTTCAAGGTTGGTTTTAAATATCGTCTCTTCTAGGTTGCGATGCCCCACATAGCCGCCGGTATTAACGTCAATCGTAGTCATCGCTTCGGTGGGGTCGATCACCAAATAGCCACCGGATTTCAACTGTACTTTGCGCCCCAGCGCTTTTTGAATCTCATCCTCTACGCTATAGAGATCAAAAATTGGCCGCTCACCAGGGTAGTATTCAATCCGCTCGACGGCATTTGGCATAAATTCCTCGGCAAACTCGACGAGCTTAGCGAAGTTTTCCCGCGAGTCGATACGCACTTTTTCGATATCATCGCGCATCACGTCGCGCAGCGTTCGCATAAATAGCGGCAAGTCGTCATAAATGACGGTTGGCGGGGTCGCAGTAATTTTACGCTCGCCAACCTTGCGCCATAAGCGCAACAGAAAATACATGTCGCTTGCAAGCTCTTCGTCACCTACGCCTTCTGCCGCTGTGCGTACAATAAAGCCACCCGTGACATCGAGCGTCTGCTGAGTCACGCCGTGCTCTAAAAGCACGCGGAGCCGGTCACGTTCGTTTTCATCCTCTATACGCTGGGAAACGCCGTGGTGGGGGGAGTCCGGCATATACACGAGATAGCGGGAAGGTACGGATAAATGCGTCGTCAGCCGAGCACCTTTGCTACCGATGGGATCTTTCGTAACCTGCACCACCAGTGCCTGCCCTTCGTGCAGCAATTGACCTATGGTCTGCTGGTCCTCACTTGGCGTTCCCGAGGGCATAACTTCATGGGCGTGGATAAACGCAGCGCGCTCTAAGCCAATATCGACAAAGGCAGCCTGCATGCCAGGCAAAACGCGCACCACTTTGCCTTTGTAGATATTGCCTACGATTCCACGACGTCGAGAACGCTCAATCAACGCTTCCTGTAGCACACCGTTTTCGACCAGCGCCACGCGAGTTTCCATCGGTGTTAAATTGATGAGAACCTCACCACTCATGCCCATTTCCTTATCGATTTGTACGAGGATGCTTTACGTAAGTTTTCCGCCCCACAGCGCGACACCTTGCTGACGCAAAAGCGCTGCGGTTTCATACAAGGGCAACCCAACAACAGCGGAATAGCTTCCTTGAAGGGAGGCAACAAATACCGCGGCAAGCCCCTGGATCGCATAACCCCCAGCCTTATCTAACGGCTCACCGGTATGCCAATATGCCGTCATTTCCACATCACTTAGTGTGCGAAAGGTGACGCGAGTTTCAACACAGCGGACCAAAACACCATGCGAGCCACTCACGGCCACCCCTGTGAGCACTTGATGCGTCCGCCCGGATAACGCCTTGAGCATGCTGGTCGCATGGTGCTGATCAGTCGGCTTGCCCAAAATCTCATCGTCTAATACCACGGCCGTATCGGAACCTAATGTTGGCAGCGATGTTACGGGCGCAGCTGCCAAGGCTTTTTCACGTGCCAAGCGCACAACGTAGTCTCGCGCTGATTCGGCCGCGTAAGGTGTTTCGTCAATATCACATGGGTGAACTTCTACGCTGACGCCAATCGATGCAAGCAAATCCCGCCGACGCGGTGAGGCCGACGCCAAGCACAACTGTGGCGATACTTTTTTCATATCGCACTGCCTTCATAAGGCTTTATCACAGACGTTCGTTTGTGTGGTTGAGCGCCAAATGCGGCGCAACTGAGTGATACACGCACTATGAACCTGCTAAGCGCTTTTCCAGCGCGTAAAACATCGTGGCCAGCCACGGCCATAGCAGCGCGCTGATCAACGAAGGAATTAAGAACGCCAAATGAATGGAAAAATCCCCCCAAAAGGTGCGCACCCACTGTTCCAATAATTGCACAATCCCGAGTAGCACCAACACGATAACGGCCTGCTGAACCAACGAATACGCGCGAAAACGCGGATACACTAAGGCACATAAAAACGCCAATAAAGAAAGCGTCATCGCATTTTGCCCCAATGGAACGCCCTCAAGCAGATCAAGGAGCAAACCGAGCACAAAACCATGCAGTACGCCGACGCGATCAGGTACACGCATACACCAGTAGATCAGCATTAACCCCAACCAATCAGGGCGATAGACCTGCCAACCTTCTGCCAGAGGCATTGCCTGTAGACACAAGGCAAACAAAAGGGTCAGCCACACCACCAATAGCGGCACAAAAGGTGCACGAGCCATCAGAGAGCTCCCCTTACTTGCTTTAAGGACGAAGAGGCTTGGAGGGTCACTGTTAGCTCCTCTACACATTGCAAGGCGCTGGAGGAAAGACCAAAGCTTTCGTCCCACACGCTTTCATTGACGTCTTCGCGCGGAGGAGGGAAAAGCAACAAAAAGTGGCGTGAACGTTGTAATCTCGCCAGCGGCTCTGCGCTCACCTGGGCAAAAGGCTCGCCCGGGTCGTGCACAACCTCAGTAACCTGCGCGACTGGGTACCCTGACGGAAAACGCCCGGCAAGGCCTGAAGTCATCAACAAGTCTCCCTCACGAATGTTCGCCGTATCGGGTACATGTAGCACGTTAAGACTTTGATAATTTCCGGCGCCTTGCGCGATAAAACGTAAGCCGTTGCGATTAACTTGTACGGGTAAAGAGTGGCTCGCATCCGCCACCAAGAGCACACGGCTTGAATAAGCCGAAACCGCGGTAATTTGTCCGACAAGGCCGAACGCATCAATCACCGGCTGACCCACGTAGGCACCGTTGCGATGACCGCGATCCACTACCATCTGGTGGCTGAACGGGTCGTTATCGAGCGAGAGCAGCTCGGCACTAATAAACGGCACATCGCGCCGGGCAGCGGCATTGAGAAGCTCACGCAATTCGGCGTTTTCCGCTCTTAAACTGAAGATGCGCTGCCCGCGGTGCGAGAGCATTAGAATTTGCTCACGCAGACGCTGGTTTTCATCTACCAAGGCCTGCTGGTCAGAAAGCGCAACGGTCCCCCAACTCAGTAAGTCGCTGGGCCAACTTACCACCCATTGAATGGGCGCCACCACCATTGAGAGATTCGCACGCACCTCCTCCATGCGGGTAAAGCGCTGGTCGGCAAACATTAACATGCTTGCCGCCACCGCACAGAAAAAAAGGCGATACCCAGGCAACGGACCGTGCGAAAACAGCGGTTTAATAGGCAATACCCCGCAAATTAACCGCTGACGTTAGTCGCTCGACAGCAACTCAAAGGTGTGCTGATCAATCATTTCCAGCGCTTTGCCGCCACCACGTGCCACGCACGTCAGCGGGTCTTCTGCCACAATCACGGGTAACCCCGTTTCTTCTGAAACCAGCTTATCTAGATCGCGAAGAAGCGCCCCACCACCGGTAAGCACTAAGCCACGTTCGGCGATATCTGACGCCAACTCAGGCGGTGACTGTTCCAGCGCGCTTTTAATGGCGGCCACAATAGCGCCCAATGTATCTTGAAGGGCGTCCAAAATCTCGTGGGAGTTGAGCGTAAAGCTGCGGGGAATACCCTCGGCTAGGTTACGTCCGCGCACATCAATCTCGCGCAGTTCACCACCGGGATAGGCGCAACCAATCTCTTCTTTAATACGTTCGGCAGTCGCTTCACCGATTAAACTTCCATAATGGCGGCGAACGTAGGCGGTAATCGCCTCGTCGAAGCGATCCCCTCCCACCCGAATAGATTCGGAGTAGACCACCCCGTTGAGCGAGATAATCGCAATTTCGCTAGTACCACCACCGACATCGACCACCATCGAGCCCTGCGCCTCTTCCACCGGCAAGCCAGCGCCAATAGCGGCAGCCATTGGCTCTTCTATCAAGAAGACCTCGCGAGCCCCGGCACCTTCCGCTGATTCGCGAATCGCGCGGCGTTCCACTTGCGTTGACATACAAGGAACACATACCAGCACGCGCGGGCTTGGCGTCAAGAAGGTGCTCTGATGTACTTTACGGATAAAGTGCTGAAGCATCTGCTCGGTGACAGTAAAATCGGCAATGACGCCATCTTTCATCGGACGAATCGCGGTGATATTGCCGGGCGTGCGACCAAGCATTCGCTTGGCATCGGCCCCGACAGAGGCAACACTACGCATATTGCCTGACTGGCGAATAGCTACCACCGACGGCTCATCAAGAACGATACCGCGACCGCGGACATAAATTAGCGTATTGGCCGTACCCAGATCGATCGACAGATCGCTGGAAAACAGCCCCCTCAAACGTTTGAACATGGATGTTGTTACCTAGTGCAGACCGGGAACCCTGTGCGGGTGCAAACGGTATCACCGCAACCCCTTGGCAGCAAGCACGAGTCGCGCTTAACACTGCCCGCACAAGCCAAGATATGGTACCTTTTGGGACTATTTACGTTCACCGCGCAGGCTGATGCCCGCGCACTTTTCATTTTAGAGGATTTTCGATCATGGTGCTTGAACAGACCCATGTGCGTAGAGCCGCCCATTTAGCCCGGCTCGCCATTAGCGATGACCAGGCCAGCCGCTTTGTCGATGACTTAAGCCAAATTCTTGACATGGTTGATCAGCTTCAACGTGTCGATACTGACGGTGTTGCGCCTCTTGCACACCCGCTTGATGCCACTCAGCGGTTACGCGCGGATGAAGTCACCGAAACCAATCAGCGCGATGCGTTCCAACGCTGCGCCCCGGCGGTTGAAGACGGCCTCTACTTAGTGCCTCGCGTCGTCGAGTAAAAAGCAGCTGAGTAACCCTGCCCACATTTCGTCTTTTGACTTTTTACTCATCACCCGAACGGAGCTTCCGGGTCATGCATGACAAAACGCTAACGCAACTCGCCGCCGCACTACAAAATGGCGAGCTCTCTAGCCGAGAGTTAACGGCTCACTATCTTCAGCGCATTGAAAAGGTTGGTGCAACGCTCAATAGCTTTATCAGCGTGACCACCGAGCAAGCGTTGTCCCAAGCCGATGCGGCTGATGAAGCACGTGCTAACGGGAAAACCAGCCTGCTAAACGGGATTCCCCTCGCACTAAAGGATATTTTCTGCACTCAAGGGGTAAAGACCAGCTGCGGCTCCAAAATGCTGGATAATTTCGTCGCCCCGTATAACGCTACCGTGGTGGAAAAACTCAACGAAGCCGGCGGTATTACGTTAGGTAAAACCAACATGGACGAGTTCGCGATGGGCTCTTCCAACGAAAACAGCCACTACGGCCCGGTGAAAAACCCCTGGGATCTCAGCGCGGTACCCGGTGGTAGCTCAGGTGGCAGTGCCGCTGCCGTCGCGGCGGGCTTAACGCCTGCCGCATTCGGCACCGACACCGGCGGCTCAATCCGCCAACCGGCCTCTTTTTGCGGCATTACAGGGCTAAAGCCGACGTATGGGCGTGTCTCGCGCTTCGGCATTATCGCCTATGCCTCGAGCCTTGATCAGGCTGGTCCCATGGCACGCACCGCCGAAGATTGCGCCCACCTACTCAACGTGATCGCCGGACATGATGCGCGCGACTCCACCAGTGTCGCGCGCGCGGTCCCTGATTACGCGGAAGCGCTCAATGCGCCGCTCTCAGGCCTTAAGATCGGCCTGCCTGTCGAATATTTCGGCGATGGCCTTGCCCCCAACGTAGAAAAAGCCGTCCGCGAGGCAGTCAAGGTATATGAATCGCTAGGCGCGAGCGTGCGCGACGTTAGCCTGCCACATACCCACTACGCGATCCCAGCTTACTACGTCATTGCCCCCGCCGAGGCTTCCTCGAACCTTTCTCGCTATGACGGTGTTCGCTTTGGCCACCGCTGTGAAAACCCAGAGGACTTGATCGATCTTTACAAGCGCTCGCGTGACGAAGGCTTTGGCGACGAGGTCAAGCGCCGCATTTTGATCGGCACTCACACGCTTTCCGAAGGTTTCTTCGATGCTTACTACAAGAAAGCGCAGCAAGTGCGCCGCTTGATTCGTCAGGATTTCCTTACCGCCTTTGAAGACGTGGATGTGCTCATGGGCCCTGCCTCGCCGACACCCGCCTTTGACCTCGGCGCCAAGAAGGACCCGGTTTCGATGTACCTGCAGGATATTTACACCATCGCGGTTAACCTTGCGGGCATTCCAGGTATTAGCGTTCCCGCTGGCTTTGTCGGCGATCGCCCGGTAGGTCTTCAGATCCTCGGCACTCACTTCGCCGAGGCACAGCTTTTAAACGTAGCGCACCAATTCCAGCAAGCCACCGATTGGCACCAAAAACGCCCCGCTTTCGCTGAGGAGACTGCTTAATGCAATGGGAAACCGTGATCGGGCTGGAAGTCCACGTTCAGCTTGCCACCAAATCGAAAATTTTCTCTGGCGCTTCCACTGCCTTTGGCGCCGAGCCCAATAGCCAAGCCTGTGCTGTTGACCTTGGCCTACCCGGCGTCCTACCCGTTTTGAACGAACAAGCGGTGGCCATGGCCGTGCAATTTGGCCTGGCGGTGCACGCTGAGATCCCTGACGTATCAGTATTTGACCGTAAAAACTACTTCTACCCCGACCTACCCAAAGGCTACCAGACCAGCCAGATGTATCACCCGATTGTCGGGCCGGGCGAGGTAGAAATAACCTTGGATGACGACACCATCCAGCGCGTGCGCATTCACCACGCGCATTTAGAAGAAGATGCGGGGAAATCGTTGCACGAAGATTTTCACGGCATGACCGGCATTGATTTAAACCGCGCTGGCACGCCGCTTTTGGAGATCGTCTCCGAACCGGATATGCGCTCAGCCAAAGAGGCTGCGGCTTACCTTAAAGCTATCCACTCGATCGTGACCTATTTGGGTATTTCCGACGGTAATATGGCCGAAGGCTCCATGCGTTGTGACGTCAACGTCTCAGTGCGGCCCGTTGGTCAGGAAGCGTTCGGTACTCGCGCCGAGATCAAAAACGTCAACTCTTTCCGCTTTGTCGAGCGCGCTATTGCCTTTGAAGTCGACCGCCAGATAGAACTGATCGAAGACGGTGGCAAGGTCGTGCAAGAAACACGGCTCTTTGATCCCGAACGCGATGAAACCCGCAGCATGCGCACCAAAGAGGAAGCCAACGACTACCGCTACTTCCCCTGTCCGGATTTGCTACCGGTGGTGCTCGACCAAGCCTACGTCGACCACCTGCGTGAGGCACTACCGGAGCTACCCGCCGATAAGCGAGAGCGCTTCCAGACGGAACTTGGGCTTTCCGCGTACGATGCCAACGTGCTATCCGCTAGCCGCTCGATGGCTGAATTCTTTGAAGAAGTCAAAGGGGTCTGCGGCGATGCCAAGCAGGCAGCCAACTGGGTACAAGGCGAGTTTTCCGGCGCCCTAAACCGTGAAAACCTCAGCATCGAACAGAGCCCAATCAATGCCCGCCAGCTCGGCGAGCTTATTAGTCGCGTCATCGACGACACCATCAACGGTAAGGCCGCCAAAGAAGTTTTCCAGGCGCTATGGAATCATCAAGGCAAAAACGCCGATGAGGTGATCGAGGCCAAAGGCTTAAAACAGGTGACCGACACCGGCGCAATCGAAGCGATGATCAATGAGGTTATTGCCGATAGCCCCGCACAGGTCGCGCAATACTGCGACGCCGAGCCCGAAAAACGCGGCAAGATGATCGGCTACTTCGTTGGCCAAGTGATGAAAGCCTCCCGCGGCACCGCCAATCCGCAGCAGGTCAATAAGCTACTGAAAGAGAAACTCGACGCTAAGCTCTAATGCGCTTGAGCGTTACCTGACGCCCCCGCCGCGTTTCGCGAGCGGGGGGGTTGCATTAGCCTTTCTCATCCGCTTAACCTTCACCCCACCACCTGCCGGGGTTCTGTAAAGCGGGTTAGCCGCGCGCAGCCGCCAGCCCAGACGTCGGCTTCCAGCTCGGCGATGGCGGCGGTGGGAAAGCCAACACCACGATCCGTGCGACCCTCTACCAAAAGCCCGGCAAGTGCAGCCACCAACGGCATATGGCTAACAAGTAAGATATCGCCTTCTTGCTCTACCAGCCAATCGCACACGGCCTGTGGCGAATCCTCCGGGGCAATGCCGGGATAAGTTTCCACACTAACGTCAAGCGCTTTGGCCACGGTGCTGGCGGTTTGCTGAGCTCGTGCAAAGGGGCTTGCAACCACCTTTAGCGCCCCTAGCTGGCCACGGTTTTGGCGGCTGGCAAGCCAGCTTGCCATAATGGTAGCCTCTTGCTCGCCTTGTGAGGTCAAACGCCGCGCGCTGTCCGGCGAGCCTGGTGACGCCTCGCCGTGGCGCATGATGAACAGGCTACTGGCCATGCCAACCTCCGGTTTCGCGGTGAGCTTGCTGTACAGCTTCGCGAGGCAGAACAAATTCCACGTCGCTGCTTTGTTCCCCCATCATCAGCATGCGCGCCATGTCTTTTGCCGGCACACCGTCAAAAAGCACGTGGTAAAGCCCTTCGGCCAGCGGCATATAAACGCCAATATCAGCAGCCTTGGCGCACACCAGCTTCACCGTGTTCACGCCCTCAGCCACTTGGCCTAGGGCATCGACAGCCTCTTCCAGCGTGCGCCCTTCGCCCATGGCGAAGCCGACGCGGTAGTTGCGAGAAAGATTCGACGAGCAGGTGACGATTAAATCGCCCACCCCCGCCAAGCCAAGAAACGTCATCGGATTGGCGCCATGGGCAACGGCGAAACGGCTCATTTCCGCCAAGGCCCGGGTCATCAGCATGCTACGCGTGTTTTCGCCCATGCCTAGCGCGGCGGCCATGCCCGCCGCAATGGCGTAAATATTTTTTAGTGCCCCGCCAAGCTCGACGCCGTGGCGATCATCGCTGGCATATACGCGAAAATAGCGACACCCCAGCGCCTGTTGAACGCGAGTACGGGTAAGCGCATCGGCACTCGCCACCACGGTTGCGGTAAGCTGCTTATCGGCAATTTCCGAAGCCAAGTTGGGCCCAGCAATCACGCCAATGTGTGAAGAGCCGGTTTCTTGCGCCAGCACGTCGCTCATTAGCATAAAGCTTTCCTGCTCAATGCCCTTGGTGGTACTCACCAGTATCTGTTCTGAAGTGAGCCATGGTTTGGCTGCCTGGACGACGCTGCGAAATGCTTTGGAGGGGATGGCAATAAGCACCAACTCCGCTTCTTTCAACACCTCAGCCATGTCGGTGGCGGCCTTCACCGCCGAGTTAATGGCGTAGTTAGGCAGGTAGCGACCGTTACGATGCTCGCGGTTGATCTGTTCCACCAGTGCCCCATCACGCATCCACTGGCGCACTTTTGCGCCGTTATCTGCGGCAATACTTGCTAGCGCCGTCCCGAAGCTGCCGCCACCCAGCACCGCCACTTTTATCTGTTGTTCTGCCATAAAAATGCCCTGACTCAAGCCGTGTATTGGTGTGTTGCTATTTCGCTGACTGCTACTTTACCAAAACAAACGGCCCGCCAGGATAACCTGACGGGCCGGATCGGACAGCCAGCGTGCTTATGCCGTCAAAACACTATTTAGGCGCTTAACGTACGCCGCTGGGTCATCCAGGTGTCCACCTTCGGCGATAATCGCCTGATCCAGCAAGATATGGGCGAGTTCATTAAAGGAATCGCCGTCCGCGTTCTCTAAGCGCGATACCAGCGCGTGCTCGGGGTTAAGCTCTAAAATCGGCTTCACTTCGGGCAGCGGCTGACCGGCGGCTTCCATGATACGGCGCATCTGAAAGCCCATCTCGTGCTCGGGAAGCACAACGCAAGCGGGCGAATCGGTCAGGCGGTGCGTCACCTTCACTTCTTGAACGCCATCACCGAGCGCTTCTTGCACGCGCTTAACGAGGTCTTCTTTCGCTTTGGCGGTCTCTTCTTGGGCTTTCTTTTCCTCTTCGTCTTCCACATCGCCCAAGTCAAGCTCACCCTTGGCGACATCGGCCAATGCCTTGCCGTCGAACTCGGTAAGATGATTCATCAACCACTCATCGACGCGATCATTGAGCAGCAGCACCTCAATGCCTTTCTTGCGGAAAATCTCCAGATGCGGGCTGTTTTTCGCCGCATTGAAGCTCTCAGCAACGATGTAGTAAATCTTCTGCTGACCTTCTTTCATGCGCTCGACATACTCGGCCAGCGACTGGTCTTGGGTCGTGCTGTCAGTGTGGGTCGTCGAAAAGCGCAGAAGCCCGGCGATTTTCTCGCGGTTTGCAACGTCTTCACCTGGGCCTTCTTTCAGCACACTGCCGAAGTTGTTCCAGAAAGTCTGGTACTGCTCATTATCCTTGGCGAGCTTTTTGAGCATATCCAGCGCGCGCTTGGTGAGCGCAGACTTGATCTTGTCGACTTTCGGGTCCTGCTGCAAAATCTCGCGTGAAACGTTAAGCGACAGGTCACGCGTATCCAGCACGCCCTTAATAAAACGCAAATAAAGCGGCAAGAACTGTTCTGCGTCATCCATGATGAAAACGCGCTGAACATAGAGTTTTACCCCACGCGACCCATCACGCTCATAAAGGTCAAACGGTGCACGGCTCGGCACATAAAGAAGGCTCGTATACTCCAGCTTGCCTTCTACCTTGTTGTGGCTCCACGTCAGCGGGTCGGAGAAATCATGGGCAACGTGCTTGTAGAACGCCTTATACTCGTCGTCGGAAATCTCGCTTTTAGGGCGCACCCAAAGCGCTGTGGCTTCGTTGACAGTCTCCCAGGTCGTGACTTCGCTTCCCTCGATCTCGTTGCCCTCGTCATCCTTGGCGGTCTCGGTCTTGGGCATGCGTACCGGCACTTCGATGTGATCAGAGTACTTGCGTACGAGGTTTTGCAGACGGAAATTGTCAGCGAACTCTTGAGCATCCGCTTTTAGGTGCAGGACAATTTCCGTGCCGTGCATATCACGCTCGATATCGGCAACGGTAAACTCGCCTTCGCCCTTAGAGTGCCACTCTACACCGGCATCGGCGGCGGTACCGGCCTTGCGGGTACGCACCGTCACTTCGTCAGCGACGATAAAGCCAGAATAAAAGCCAACGCCAAACTGGCCGATCAACTTGGCGTCTTTTTGCTGCTCGCCGGAAAGTTGATTAAGAAACTCTGCCGTGCCACTGCGCGCAATCGTCCCTAAGTTGGCGATCACATCGTCACGGTCCATGCCGATACCGTTGTCGCGTACGGTTACCGTGCCCGCTTTTGTATCGTGCTCAATCTCGATGCGAAGCTCGCTGTCGCCTTCATATAGCGCATCATTATCGAGTGCGGCATAACGTAGCTTATCGCAAGCATCAGCGCCGTTAGAGATCAGCTCGCGCAGAAAAATTTCCCGGTTGGAGTACAGCGAGTTGATCATCAAATTAAGAAGCTGCTTCACTTCCGTTTGAAAACCTAGCGTTTCTTCGTGGGTCGCGGTGGTCATTTTCTTAGCCCTCAACGGTTAAATGGAGTGTTAAATGGGTGTTTCACATGCGACGAGTAAAAGCGGGGCCTCACGCGCCGCTAAATGGGTTAAGTGAAAGCCAATATGGGGCTAAGTCAGCGCTTTTCAAGCGGCAATATCAAGTCGCTTACTGCCAGCACCATCGACCCAAGCCCGAGATTTTATTCGACGCACTAGCCACCAGCTTGATAATGGGTTCATAGTCTCTCTTTGCTCTCTGTCATTTACGGATGAGAAACGCTGCGGCTGTTTTCGTTCATTCTGACTATCTACTCGCCATGTTGAGGTCACTTTAATGCGCGGCTCACGTTTAGTTTCTCTGTTCAGGCTTGATCGCTGGGTACTGCAAGCAACCACGGTGCTAAGCATCGTGGCTCTAGGCGCGCCCAACAGCGCTTTTGCACTCTCTGATGACGACATGCGCAAGGCACTCGCCAATGCCCGCGATCAGCGCTGGGAGCGTATTGACCTTGAAGCGGTCGACGATCATATCTTAAGCGGCTACATCCACTACCATCGACTGCGCGGACAACTGCCTGCGGTACCCCCCGAACGCGTCAACGCCTATATCGACACCCACCGGGATTCGCCCTTGAGCAAGTGGCTCCGCGGCCAAACGATTTCCCAGTACGGAGAGGCCGAACAGTGGGCTGACCTTCGCGCAGTGGCTAAAGGCGAACCCAACGGCAGTGAGCGTCAGTGTTACTACTATACCGCGCTTTTGGAAACCAACCCCATCCGCGCGACTGAGGGTGGCCAAGCACTATGGAAAGTTGACCACTCGCAGCCAAGTGCCTGCGACACGCTTTTCAACCAGCTACGTGCTAATGGCGATATCGACGCCACCGCTATTTGGGAGCGCAAGATGCTCGCTTGGCAGGCCGACGAGACACGTTTAAAAAAGTACCTGGGTGGCTTACTCGATGATAACTGGCAGACAGCTAAAGAAACCGTAAGCAATACGGATGATGCCGCGGCGTTGCGCCAAGCGCCCGCCTGTCTTGGCCCCCGCTGCGCCGCCACTCCGAGTTTTTACCGCGCGGCTATGTGGCGTTTGATCCGTGAAGACACCGCTTCCGCCTTGGAGACGTGGCGTGAGATTGCCCCAGCGCTTACGTTACCCTATGACGTAGAGCACGCGATAGAAGAAGAGCTTGCGTTTTACGTTCTGGTAAGAGAAACGCCCGACTCATTAACGTGGGTTGACCGCCAGCTTACCCAGCTTGATAGCGAACGCGTTCTCGAGCTCCGTGTACGCCGGGCGCTTGGCCAGCGCCAGTGGGCTGATGCACTGCACTGGATTGCCGCCATGCCAAGCGAGCAGCAAGCTTCCAGCCGCTGGCAGTACTGGCTTGCCCGTGCCAACGAGCAGCTTGATAACCACAAGGCAGCACAAGCGCATTATCAAAACGCCGCGAGCGACCGCAGCTTTTACGGTTTTGCCGCCGCCGAGCGTATCAATCAGCCATTTAGCTTGAATTCAGCACAGTACCGGTTTGATAGCGCATCGCGCGAAACCGTGGCAGCACTGCCTGCCATCAAGCGCGCCGAGGCGCTGATGCGTATTGGCGAAAAAGGCTTAGCCAATAGCGAGTGGCTACATGCCGTACGCAACGCCACGCGTGAGCAGGCTCTTGCCATCGCAGACTACGCAGACCATCAGCAGTGGCACGCACTGCTTGTGCAAACGACTATCGCCGGGGGCCTCTGGGATGCTCTTGAGTGGCGTTTCCCCCAAGCCTATTCGGAGCAGTTTTCGCACTGGGGTCGTTTAAGTGGCGTCGATCCTTACTTATTGATGGCGATTGCGCGCCGCGAGAGCGCATATAACCCCCAAGCACTATCCCCGGCTGGCGCGCGAGGGTTGATGCAGTTAATGCCTGGTACTGCGGCGCAAGTCAGCCGAGAGATCGGGCTCTCCGACCCTGGCCCGTATGGCGTGTTAGACCCCGAACTCAATATTCGCCTGGGCAGCACTTACTTGCGCGACAAACTTAAGCGTTATAGCGGTAACCGTTTGGCCGCTACTGCTGCCTACAACGCGGGGCCGAGCCGTGTCGACCGGTGGCTCGAAGAGCAAGGTGTGGAAGCCTTTGACCTTTTTGTCGAACGCATTCCTTATCGCGAAACCCGCGATTACGTTCAGGCCGTTCTAGCCTATCGGGTGATTTTTTCCGCGCTAGCAAAAGACGGCGATACCGCGCCTATTTCGCTACTCAATCCGGCTGAGCGACACGTGCGTTACGACGATTCACTGCTAGCCAGACACTAAGCACTTTCACCGCAGCGCCTAAGCCGGGCGCTGTTCCAGCGCCAATTTGATACCAAATAGCACCAGCACACCGCCTGTGAGCCCATTAAGCCATTGGGCAAAGCGCGTACAGGCAAGCCACTTACTTGCCCCGCCGACCATCACCGCCACGCTGATTTGCCACAGATTGGCGACCACAAAGTGGACACTGGCAAGCCACAACGATTTAAGCAGTGCCGGGTCGCTCGGGGCGATAAACTGCGGCAAAAATGCCATATAAAAGACAACCGTTTTCGGATTGAGCACATTGGAGAGCAGACCCTCTTTCATGGGCTGCCACCGAGGCACCGGCGAGCGTGACTGCAGCATGCCCTCTACCGGTAACCTCTGTCCGCTCCTCGCCGCCGCCAGACTTTTGATACCTAACCAAATCAAATACGCCGCCCCCAGCATTTTCAGCACTTGGAACGCCCATGCGGATTGCAGCAGAATGAACGAAATGCCCAGCGCTGAAATCGTGGCATGCACAAACAACCCACAACAGATGGCTACGCTTGTTGCTACACCGTCCGCCACGCCACCGCGAGCCGTATTGCGAATCACCAGCAACGTATCCACACCGGGACTTAACGAAAGCAGCGTAATTGCGATCAAAAAAGGCCAAAACTGGCTATCGATAAAGCCCCACTCAACCATCTTGCTACCCCACTTGATAGACTATTGGATGTTACTTTTTGCTGCTGCCAACATACCGCTTTCGGTTGATGAAAGCAGCTTTCTCCTCATGCAAAATTCATGGAGTAAGTGCTGGACGTCTGTTTTTTTTGCATCTACATTGTAAATAGCGAGCAGGCAAACGCGTTGTTCGCATTACTATTAAGCAAGTAAGGAACTCGATAATGGCAACTGGTACAGTTAAGTGGTTTAACGATACGAAAGGTTACGGCTTCATCTCACCAGATGATGGCGGCGACGATCTGTTTGTCCACTTCTCCGAAATTCAGGCTGAAGGCTTTAAGTCTTTACAAGATGGACAAAAAGTGGCTTTTGAAGTCACCCAAGGCAAAAAAGGCCTTCAGGCCTCCAATATCCGCCCTGAATAAGCGCAGTTACTAATTCTGCGTAAAACCTGCGGAAGAAAAAATGCTCAGGCCCGCATCTGCGGGCCTGTTTACGTTTAAACTCACCTTTCACCCTTTATGGCGACTTGCCTTTGACAGAGGCTTCCCCGCTCTCACCCGTGGTATCAACGCTATTCTCTTCCACCATCGACTCTTGGGTTACCGGGTTTTCTTCTTCTAACTCTTGAAATTGCTCGTCTAAGCGCTGCTGCGCCTCTTCAAAGCGGCGTTCGGTTTC
Organism: Halomonas llamarensis; assembly: GCF_023555005.1. GTDB lineage: Bacteria > Pseudomonadota > Gammaproteobacteria > Pseudomonadales > Halomonadaceae > Vreelandella > Vreelandella llamarensis. The sequence continues at coordinate 180,237 of NZ_JAMJPJ010000002.1, forward strand.
TTCGATCATAGCTTGAACATCATCTTCGCCTAATTCTCCCTCCTGCTGAATGGAATCAGGAAAACTACTATCGGGTAGTTCCATGTCGGTTTCCCAATCCGTTGAAACATCCTCCTCTAGCTTATCGAGATCTAACTCTTCAGCGGTCAGCGCCTCTGCCTGGTTTTCGACTTCTTTGAACTGCTCGTCTAAGCGCTGTTGTGCCTCGTTAAAACGGCGTTCCGTCTCGGCAATAACGTCATCCACGTCTGAAGACGTTACCTCACCTGGCAGCCCATCTTCTTCTAGCGTTTCTGAAGGATCAGCGGATAGCGTATCTTCATCTGCCTGAACATCTTCGGCGGTCATTGCCTGCGTTTCTTCGCGAGCCTCTTTCTCTTGCTCCGCTTGAGTCGAGGGCCCAGTTTGCGTGTTCTGCTCAACTTGCGTCGGCTGCTCGGAGGACTCCTCAACTTCTTTGTTATTCGACGCTGCGGCATTGTCTTGCTCTGCCCTCTCACTTACGGTTGCGCCATCTTCCGGGACAGAATTCGACGCTTCTTCACTCTCCCCACACGCATTTAGCAGCAGTGCCGCTGCCATGAGCGTAGGGATCCAAAACCGGTTTGCCATTACGCTTGTCTCCTTCCGTATTAAGTCACGCGATGTTTTCGCGTCACACTATTTGCCTGCATTATGTTCAAGCACTCTTTCCCTCTAGATTTTGTGGAACCAGTAGCGGGGCTCGCCAAGGTGCCGTGATGCTAGCCGCCTACGCGAGCGCCTTTTCCACCACTTCATAAACGTTTGACGATAACGGCTGCGCTTTAATCCGTTCTAACTGTTCGTGCATCAACGCCTGACGTTTTTCATCAAAGCGCTGCCAGCGAGTTAGCGGTGTAATCAAGCGAGCGGCGATTTCCGGGTTTAAGCGATTAAGCTCAATGACTACGTCTGCCAATAGCGCATAACCGGCACCATCCAGACGGTGAAAGTTAATACGGTTTTGGGCAAAAGCCCCGATCAACGCGCGCACCTTATTAGGGTTCTTGAGAGAAAAGGCAGGATGCTGCATCAGGTGCTTCACCCGTTCCAGCGCATCCTCCTGAGGACGCGTAACCTGAAGGGTAAACCACTGATCCATCACCAGCGGGTCGGTAGCCCACTTTTCACCAAACGCCTTCAGCGCTGGAGAGGCGAGATCATCGCGGTCGCTATGCACCAGCAAGGTCAAAGCGTGGCGCACGTCGGTCATATTGTGCTCGGCCTCAAATTGCGTCTGGCAGAACGCAATCGCTTGCTCATCCTCAATCGACATGAGATATGACAACGCCACGTTTTTGAGACTGCGCTGACCAATTTGCTCAGGCGTTGGCGCATAACACTCATTAGACTGATTCGCCTCATAAACGGCGATAAACTCATCGCGTAGCGCCATGGCCAGCGACTGGCGCACAAATTCTCGGGCGGCATGAATGGCATCGATATCCACCAGCGGCTGCTGCTCAGCGATATAAGCTTCAGTAGGCAACGCCAACATCTCCGCAAGCACCGCTTTGTCATCGGTTGGACTGGTGAGCAGTGCGCGATAGGCGTCTGTTACGCGGCTATCCATCACTTTTTCCACACCGTTACGGTGGGCCGCAATCAAATCATCCAAAGCAAGCATCGCTAATCGCTGGCCAGCATCCCAACGGTTGAACCCGTCGCTATCGTGTGTCAACAAAAAGGCCAAATCTTCTCGCGAATATGGGAAGTGTATCTTCACGGGCGCGGAGAAATGGCGCAGCAGTGATGGTACAGGTGCCTCCGCAACGTCAGTAAATACAAAAGTCTGCTCATCTTCGCGCAAATGCACAACGGTATCTTTACCCTGCTTTTCACCATCAAGCGTCAGTGTCAGATCTTGCCCTGATTTAGTCCCGACAAGCCCCATGCGCACCGGGATATGCAGTGACTCTTTATCCGTTTGGCCAGGCGTCGCCGGCGTGCGCTGACGCAATGTTAGGTGATATGTTGCTTGGGCGTAATCGTATTCGCCGTGGGCATCGATTTCTGGCGTACCGGCCTGTTCATACCAGCGCATAAACTGGCCGAGGTCCACACCCGAGCCCTCTTCCATGCAGGTGATGAAGTCTTCAATCGTCACGGCTTGACCGTCAAAGCGCGAGAAGTAAAGATCGCTACCGTGGCGAAACGCTTCCCAGCCAACCAGGTTGCGAAGCATCCGTACGATCTCGGCGCCTTTTTCATAGATCGTGAGCGTGTAGAAATTGGTGATCTCGATGTAATGATCCGGCCGTACCGGGTGTGCGGTGGGGCCAGCGTCTTCGGCAAACTGCGCGGTACGAAAGAACGACACGTCTTGGATACGTTTGACTGGCGCCGAGTTGGTATCCGCAGTAAAACACTGGTCGCGGAAGACCGTAAAGCCCTCTTTTAATGAGAGCTGAAACCAGTCGCGGCAGGTCACGCGATTACCCGACCAGTTGTGAAAGTACTCGTGCGCCACGATGCCTTCCACCTGCTGATATGCCGCATCGGTGGCGGTATCAGGGTGGGTAAGCACCGCCGCCGAGTTAAAAATGTTGAGCCCCTTATTTTCCATGGCGCCCATATTGAAGTCGTTGACGGCGACAATCATGAAAAGATCCAGATCATACTCGCGACCATACGTCTCTTCGTCCCACGTCATTGCGCGCTTGAGCGAGGCCATAGCGTGATCGGTCTTCGCCACGTTTTCCGCTTCTACCCATAACTGCAGCGTTACCTTACGGCCATTCATGGTGGTGAAGTAATCTTCAATTTTGTTTAAATCACCGGCCACTAGGGCAAAGAGATAGCAGGGCTTAGGATGCGGGTCTTCCCAAGTAACAAAGTGACGATTGCCTTCCAGTTCGCCCTGCTCTACCGGGTTGCCATTGGCCAGCAGCACCGGCTCGCGGGTTTTATCGCCGATCACAGTGACGCGAAATGTTGCCATGACATCAGGACGATCCGGGTAATAGGTAATGCGGCGAAACCCTTCCGCCTCGCACTGGGTGCAGTACATGCCGCTGGATTGGTACAGCCCTTCTAGCGCCTTATTGGCTTCTGGCGCGAGCGTGACCTCACTCTCCAAGGTAAACGCTGAAGGGGGGTTATCAATGCTCAGGCCTTGCCCATCAACGCGATAGGTGCTCTCATCCAGCATTTTACCGTCAATCGCAAGAGACGTTAGCGTCAGCTGTTCGCCGTTAAGGAATAGCGGCGTGGCGGCATCAACGTCCGGGTGACGCTCAAGGGATAAGCGCGCTTTGACACGCGTTTGGGCGGGGTCAAGATCAAACGTCAGCTCGGTATGGGTAACCCGATAAGTGGGCGGCTGGTAGTCGCTAAGATAAACCGGCTGGGGGGCGGACATGATGCATGACTCCTTGTTAAAAGCAGCTTTAGATGTAAGCGTTAAATGACAGCGCGGCGCAGGCCAGTCACGAATTAATCGTACTGGTAGCGCGTTAATCGCGAAAATTATCAAACTGCAGCGGCAAATCGGGTCCCTCTTCACTTCTAAGTAGCGCCATAATGCCTTGCAAGTCGTCACGCTTTTTACCCGTCACACGAACTTTTTCGCCTTGAATTTGCGCTTGCACCTTGGCTTTGCTCGCTTTGATGCGTTTAACGATATCTTTTGCTTCTGCCGCATCTAGCCCTTGCTTAAGCGCCACCGTTTGTCGCGCTTTGACACCGGAAAGCTCCGGCTCATTGGCATCCATGCAGCGTGCATCAATCCCGCGGGCAATCAATCGGTTGCGAAGAACATCAAGCATCTGCTTAAGCTGGAAATCGACGTCGGCTTCAAGGTGAACGCTATCGCCTTCAAGACGAAAGTTGGCATCAACGCCTTTGAAATCGAAACGCGACTGAACCTCGCGGTTAGCTTGGTCGACCGCGTTGGTAGCTTCGTGTTGGTCGAACTCGGACACAATATCAAACGAGGGCATATGGCAATTCCTGAATAAAGATAGCCAACCATTCTAGAGCAGCTACCCGCTTATCTGCCAATCTTCTCATCCACTGTCTTGATAATGAAAAAGTTTTATTAGACAAATATTTTATAACCAGAGCAAAAACGAGGAATTTTCTATACAAAACCTCTCTATCTGGATGCATTTCCATCCCAGCCTGATGCATACTGGCCGTCAATTTTCACCTCTAGGAGTCAGAACATGAGTGATCGTGATTCGCGCCACAAAGCGTCAATGCAAAAACTCAAAACCCACATCGATGAAAAAGTCGCCAATGCTAACGAGCAGCGCGGATTACTGCTCATTAATACCGGCAACGGAAAGGGCAAAACTACTGCCGCGTGGGGGACCGTTACGCGCGCACTGGGTTATGACTACAAGGTGGGCGTAGTGCAGTTCATTAAAGGCTTATGGGAATGCGGTGAGCGCAACCGCCTGGAAGACGACGCCAACCTTCAGGTAGCTATCATGGCAACCGGCTTTACCTGGGATACTCAAAACCGCGAAGAAGACACTCGCGCTTGCCAAGAGGTTTGGCAAGAGGCCGCCCGCATGTTGTCAGATCCCAGCGTTTATCTCGTGGTACTCGATGAGATCACCTACATGCTGAAGTTTGGCTACTTGGATGTCGAGACGGTTAAACAAGCGCTAGAAAATCGCCCACACGAGCAAACGGTCATCATTACCGGGCGAAACGCTCATCGAGACCTGATGGCAATGGCGGATACCGTGACGGAAATGCAGGAAGTGCGCCATGCCTTCAATAACGGTATTCAGGCACGGCGCGGCATCGATTACTGAGGCTCGGCTAGCGTACGACAAGCAAGCGCTAGTCGAATGGATTGCGAAGCACGATGGTTTCCATACGATCTGGGCCGGTGGAAATTATATCAATACTAGTACCGACTTGCTCTTCTAGGAAACTGATATATGAGCGCGCATTAGTGGGCAGATCTTCCACGCGTTTAACCCCCAGGGTGGATTCTTTCCACCCTGGTAAATCTTGGTAGAGCGGCTCAATCGCTTCGTAACCTTCGGAATCCACCGGGGTATCCAGTACGTCACCGTCTTTACTGCGATAACCGATACAAACGCGGATGTTCTCTAGCCCATCAAGCACGTCAAGTTTGGTCAGACAAATCCCAGAGACTGAGTTGATCTGCACCGCGTGACGCAGTGCTACGGCGTCAAACCAACCGCAACGACGCGGACGCCCCGTGGTAGCACCAAACTCATGGCCTCTCTCTGCCAAGTGGCGACCATGCTCGTCAAACAGCTCGGTTGGGAACGGGCCAGACCCCACGCGCGTGGTGTACGCCTTGGTGATACCCAGCACATAATCTAAATAAAGCGGCCCGACACCCGAGCCAGTCGCAGTACCACCGGCGGTGGTGTTGGAGCTGGTCACAAAAGGATAAGTACCGTGGTCGATATCAAGTAACGAGCCTTGAGCGCCCTCAAACAGGATATTTTCACCCTCTTTGCGCATGCCATGCACAAGCCCCACGGTATCGCCCACCATAGGACGCAACTCTTCCGCCATTTGCATGGCGCTATCAAGGACTTCTTGGAAGTCTACCGCAGCTTCGCCATGATAATTCGTCAACACGAAGTTGTGGTAATCCAACACTTCACCTAACTTGGAAGCAAAGCGCTCACGGTGCATCATGTCGCCCAAACGCAGACCACGCCGCGCCACTTTATCTTCATAGGCAGGACCAATGCCCCGGCCAGTAGTGCCAATCTTCGCCACGCCGCGAGCTTTTTCTCGCGCCTGATCAAGACGCACGTGGTAAGGCAAAATCAATGGGCATGCGGGCGACAGGCGTAAGCGCTGGCGTACGGGTACGCCTTTGTCTTCCAGCTCACGGATCTCTTTAATCAGCGCTTCTGGTGAGAGCACGACACCATTACCGATAACGCAGGTTTTATCAGGGCGCAGGACACCGGAAGGAATCAAGTGGAGAACGGTTTTTTCCCCATCAATCACCAGTGTATGACCGGCATTGTGCCCTCCCTGAAAGCGGACGACCGCTGATGCTGACTCTGTCAGCAGATCAACAATTTTTCCCTTACCTTCGTCACCCCATTGGGTACCAAGTACTACGACATTCTTGCCCATTATGCTCTCGTCTCTTGTGCCAGTGTCGTTGGCAGCCAACGACCGTCGATAAACTCAAGTCGGCGGTCACACCCGTGCTCCGCCGGCCCGGTACGCTGCCCTGGCAGCGCCTGTACTACACGTTCACCCTGCTCACGTAATGAGGCAATCGCTAAACTAAGTGCTTCATCCGCTGGTGATGGCGCCCAGATAGCACCCTTTTTAGGCAAAACCTGGGCGAGAGAGGCAAGCTGCTTAAGGTCCATTGAAAACCCCGTTGCAGGGCGTGCACGCCCAAAGGCTCTGCCTGTATCATCATAGCGACCGCCTTTCGCCAGCGCCTGACCGTAGCCTGGCACGTAAGCGGCAAACATCATACCCGTGTGGTATTCGTAGCCACGTAGCTCAGCCAGATCCACGTAAAGATCCACCTCAAAATGCGCCAGCACGCTCTGGTGGAGGGCATCTAACTCGTCAAGTGCGGTTTTGACCGACACCGGTGCGCCGGCAAAGACATCACGCGCCTGTTGTATAATACTGACATCCCCATGCAGCTCACCCAACGCGTTGAACATGGCGCCCAGCGCCGGGTCAGTAACACTCGCACTGACTTGTTCGGCAAGCGCCCCAGGTGATTTTAACGCCAGGGCGTCAAATAGGGCACGCTCTTGATCGTGGTTAAGTTCTGCCGCTTCAACCAAACTCCGATAGATACCAATATGGCCCAGTGCGAGGTGAATTTCACGCGCGCCCGAGGCGGTCAAGCTCGTCAATGCAAGGTGAATAATCTCACTGTCCGCCTCTAAGCCTGCGTGACCAAAAAGCTCGACGCCGACCTGAACCGGGCTACGACCACCTTGATGCTGATCCGCTTTAGCGCGAAGCACGTTGGTGCAGTAGCAAAGCCGTACCGGCCCTTGGCGGCGCAACGAGTGGGCGTCCATACGCGCCACTTGAGGCGTCACATCGGCACTGGCACCCATCATCCGGCCAGTCAGCTGGTCGGTGAGCTTAAACGTTTGCAAATCGAGATCAGTACCCGTGCCCGTTAACAGCGAATCTAGAAATTCCACGGGGGGTGGCATGACTTGGTCGTAACCCCAACCGTGGTAGAGATCCAGCAGCGTACGACGCAGTTCTTCCATACGGCTTGCCTGAGGCGGTAACACCTCATCCATGCCATCAGGCAATAGCCAGCGGTCAGCGATGGTCATATGAACAATCCTGCGAGACGACAATATAAAGCCTCGGTACAAGCGACAAAAATTAGACGTCAAGAAACGGGCCACAAAAAGCCTGAGTCGACAAATCTAAGCCACGGAAACCGGGCCACAAAAAAACCGGGCATCGCCCGGTTAACGAAGTTTACCATGTTTGCCGCTCGGGTGAACCCCGCAATAAAGGTCCACCCGGTACAGACAACGCTATGCAATGCTACTGTGCATTATTGCTCGGTGAAGCACTACGAAGGTAGCGGAAGAACTCACTATCCGGCTCTAGCACCAACAAGTTGCCATCACCCGAGAAGCTTTCACGATAGGCTTCCAAGCTACGCCAGAAAGCGAAAAACTCACCATCTTGGCTGTATGCCTCAGAGAAGATAGACGCGGCTTGTGCATCCCCTTCACCGCGCAGTGTCTCAGAACGCTCATTAGCCTGGGCCAGCAGGACCTGACGGCGGCGATCCGCATTAGCGCGAATGCGCTCCGACTCTTCTCGGCCTTGTGCACGCCACTCACGCGCCTCCCTTTCACGCTCAGAGCGCATCCGCTCGAAAACCGCAGAAGTCACGTCATCGGGCAGGTCAATCCGTTTGATGCGAATATCGCGTATCGCAACGCCCAGTTCCTCACGCATGAGCTTATCGAGCTCTTCGGTCGGCCCAGTCATTATGTCATCACGACGCTCAGCGATAATTTGCTGCAACTTCAAGCGGCCAAATTCGTTACGCAAGCTTTCATCAACACGCGGCTGAATCAGACGCTCAGCGACCATTTCGTCACCCGAGGTAGCCTCATAGTAACGTGTCGGATTAACAATCTGCCACTTGACGTAGGAGTCTACGATTACCGCTTTTTGCTCTTGCGTGAGATAACGGCTTGTATCCGTATCCAGCGTCAACAAGCGCGTATCAAATGTACGCACCGTTTGTGTGATCGGCACTTTCACGTGCAGACCCGGCTGGATATTCTCTTCGATGATTTCACCAAAGCGTAACTTTACCGCACGCTCGGTTTCATCCACGACGTACAAACTGTTGCTGGCTAACCAGGCGACCGCAGCCAAGCCACCAACGATCAGCAGGGAACGATTATTAATCATTTACCGGCCCTCCCTGCGAATAGAGTTACTGCTGTTCGAAGATGATCCACTACGACTATTTTGGCTGCTTTGACCACTGCTTAAGCGCTCAAGTACACGTGGATCGAGACTGTTACGGCTGTTTTGGTTTGACGAACCGCCACTACTGCCGCCACTTATTTGATTCAGCGGGAGATACATCAGCGGTGCATTGTCGCTTACGTCCATGAGGACTTTTGGCGTTCCTTCATAGACTTCTTGAAGAGAATCAAGGTACATACGCTCACGCATGATCTCAGGGGAATTTTGATACTCACTAAGCAGCGAATTAAAGCGGTTAGCCTGGCCTTGTGCTTCTGCCACGACGGATTCACGATACCCTTGGCCTTGCTCAATGATGCGCTGCGCTTGACCTTGTGCTTCGGGGATTACCGAGTTGGCATACGCGATTGCTTCGTTGATGATCCGCTGCCTATCTTCACGCGCACGAATAACGTCGTCAAAGGCATCAATAACAGGATCAGGCGCTGCCGTTGACTCAATATTGATCGTTTGCAGCGCAATGCCGATGCCGTAAGTGTTGAGATAGTTTTGCAATCGACTTGCCACCGAGCTACCTAGCACTTCACGCCCAGAGGTTAGTATTTCAATCATATCGGTTCCCCCTACGACGTGGCGAAGCGAGGAATCGAGCGCATTTGCGATAGAGAGACTCGGGTCACGTACGTTGAGAACATAATTACGTGGATCAGCCACTCGGTACTGTGCTGAAATTTCCACTTCAACGATGTTTTCATCGCGAGTCAGCATCGATTTGGTTTGCGTTAACGAACGAACACGGGTGACATTCACCATGCGCACGTCGTCGACCAACGGCGGATTCCACTGCAAACCGGGCATCACGGTTTCTTGGTACTTACCAAAACGCAGCACCACACCACGCTCGGATTGATCGACTAAGTAGAAACCCGACGCCGCCCAAATCGCCAACGCGACAATAATAAGAAGGCCTGGTAGCGCAAAAACGTTACGCGGTTTGTTACCACCACCGCCTTTTTTACCGCCGCCACCATTACCTTTCTTACCCTTGCCACCCAACATGCCGTTAAGCTTGTCCTGAAATTTCTTCAACGCCTCATCAAGATCTGGAGGTCCTTGGTTATTCCCTCCGTTGTTGCCACCACGATTGCCGTCACCGCGTCGACCACCGCTACTCCAAGGGTCGTGCTGGTTGCCACCACCGGGCTCATTCCAGGCCATACGTTTTCTCCACTAAGGTGTTCAGCTGTACCTGCGACGAAATAAGGCGCTGTGTACATAGCTATTGTTGCCGAAAAACCTATACAAATCCATTACAAAAACAATAAAAAGCGGCTTACCACTCTGCGGGTTCTTGTAATATTTTAGGTAAATATGTGTTGGCGCGCTCGCCAAGCTGCGCCATTAGCTGATTAAAATCCCGCCGAGGCAAGCGAACTTCCAGCACCGAGCGCCCCTGCTCGTCAAAGAATTCTTCACGAACAGCATTGAGCTCATGCAACCCCGCACGCAGCTTGCCCTGCTCGGGGTGCAGCGTCATAGAAAAGTCAATGACATCATTGGCGAGACGCTCACTAAAGGCTTGCTCTAACAGATCTAGCCCCCGCTGTTCTTGCGCCGACACCCATACCACTTCTGGCATACCATTGCCATCGCGTTCAATACGTGGCGCGCTGTCCAACTGATCAATTTTGTTCATGACCTTAAGCATTGGTACGTCGTCGGCGCCGATCTCTTTCAGTACACGCTCAACCTGCTCTACGTTCATGTCACGATCAGGGTCGGCGGCATCAATCACATGCACCAAAAGCGTAGCGTCTGCAGCTTCCTGCAACGTCGCTTGAAAGGCCTCGACCAGCTTGTGGGGTAAGTGGCGGATAAACCCCACGGTATCCGCCATAACAACCGAACCAACATCGTCGATTTCTATGCGTCTAAGCGTGGGATCTAGCGTGGCAAAAAGTTGGTCTGCTGCATACACCGAAGAATCAGTCAGTGAATTAAACAGCGTTGATTTACCCGCATTGGTATAACCTACGAGCGAAATACTGGGAATTTCGGCACGGGAACGGGCTCGGCGACTTTGCTCGCGCTGGCTACGTACTTTGTCCAGGCGCTTATGGATAGCTTTAATTCGCGCACGCAACAAGCGACGGTCAGTTTCTAGCTGTGTCTCACCCGGGCCGCGAAGGCCAATCCCACCTTTTTGACGTTCAAGGTGTGTCCACCCTCGCACAAGACGGGTGGACATGTACTCTAACTGAGCAAGCTCGACCTGCAGCTTGCCTTCGTGTGTTCGAGCCCGCTGCGCAAAAATATCCAGGATTAATCCCGTCCGGTCCAACACCCGGCACTTCAGTTCGTGTTCCAGGTTGCGCTGTTGCGAAGGGCTTAAACCGTGATTAAAAATTACCAGCTCAGCTTGATGAGCCGCAAGCATTGCTCGCAGCTCTTCAAGCTTGCCTGAGCCGATAAACGTTCTCGAGTCAGGGCGTTGTCGACTAGCGGTTAACAGCGTCGCAGGCACTGCACCAGCAGAGCGAACAAGCTCTAGAAACTCACCTGCGTCTTCGCGCTCGCGCTCATCATGAAAATCGACATGCACAAGTAGGGCCGTTTCACCGGCGTCGGGGCGCTCAAAAAACAATCAATACCTCATGGACTGTTTTGCCTTTTCAACGTGACTTTAAACCTCGTCATCCGCTGCCACCGGATCTTGAGCAGGCAGGCGTACATTGCGAGACGGTACCACGGTCGAAATGGCATGTTTGTAAACCATCTGACTGACGGTGTTACGAAGCAGAATCACAAACTGGTCAAACGACTCAATTTGGCCCTGCAGCTTAATACCGTTCACCAAAAAGATGGAGACCGGAATGCGCTCCTTGCGCAAAATATTCAAGTATGGGTCTTGAAGGGACTGCCCTTTGGACATCTTACTCTCCCTAAAACTGTCGTTGGGGTTGGTTGATCTTGTTACCCGAAAGGTCGGCTAAGCCGACCGCTCGAAAACATTTTCTATGAACAGACTATCTTACGCTAAGCACCGCTTTCACGCACGAGTTTCAGTACGTTATCTAACGCATGGGCTTGTTGTGAATCAACCCAGTGCAGCTCTTTCCAACGCCTGAGCCAAGTGAGCTGACGCTTAGCCAGCTGGCGAGTGGCGATAACACCACGCTCAAAAAGCGCTGCGCGGTCCATGTCGCCATCCAAGTACTCCCACACTTGGCGGTAACCAACACTTTTCATTGCCGGCAAACCCAAGTGTAGGTCATCACGCTGCTTAAGGGCGGCCACTTCGTCAATTAACCCCTCTTCTAGCATTAAGGCGAAGCGCTGCGCAATGCGTTGATGCAGCACCCTACGGCTTTCTGGCGCCAGAGCAATCGACACCACACGCCATGAAAAGGATGGGGCCTCTTGCTCAGCCCAGAGCTCACTCATTGGCCGTCCACTGGCGTAATACACCTCTAACGCTCGCATGGTACGCTGCGGATCATTGGGATGTATTCGTTGTCCCGCTTCAGGATCAATTTCTGCCAAGGTGCGATGAAGCGCCAAAAGCCCCTCTTCCCTGCAGCGCCGCTCAAGGTGAGTGCGAATCGCAGGAGATGCAGCCGGCAGGTTTGCCACGCCGTCTACCAGCTGCTTGAAATAGAGCATGGTGCCACCCACGAGCAGCGGCACTTTGCCTGCCGCGCTAATTTGCCGCATCTCACAAAGCGCATCTTGTCGAAAGTCCGCTGCTGAATACGGGCTGCCCGGGTCACGGATATTGATCAGACGATGCGGCGCGCGTTTTAGTTCCAAAGCGCTAGGCTTAGCACTGCCAATATCCATGCCGCGATACACCATGGCGGAATCGACGCTGATCAGCTCACAGCCTAAACGCTCATGTAACGCAATGGCCGCATCGGTTTTACCCGCGGCGGTCGGCCCCATGAGAAAGACGGCCAAAGGGCGAGAATCACTCATGCTAAACACGGCTTCTGAGTCATCTTATTGCCCACGTAAAAACAGTTTATCCAGCGCTCTCATATCCATTTGCGTCCAGGTGGGGCGGCCATGGTTGCACTGATCACTACGCTCAGTGCGTTCCATATCGCGCAGTAATGCATTCATTTCATCAAGCGTGAGGCGACGGTTCGCTCTGACGCTTCCGTGGCACGCCATGGTGGAAAGCAACGTATGGATACGAATCTCTACCTGCTGAGAGCGACCAAAGTGCGCCAACTCTTCTAAAAGCTCACGCACAAGCGGCTCGGGGTCGGCCTGTGCCAAAAGCGCTGGAAGCTGCCTCACCAACAGTGTTTCGGGCCCGGCGATATCAAGCTCCACACCCAGCTTAGTGATGGCTTCGTATTCACTTTCTACCGTTGCCACCTCCGCACGACTAGCCGCTAGCGACACCGGCACAAGCAACGGCTGGGTGTCTATGCCGTTTTGCGCCCACTGGTGTTTCATCCGCTCATAAACGATGCGTTCATGGGCCGCATGCATATCCACCAATACCAGTCCGTCGCGATTTTGCGCCAGAATATACACCCCGTGCAGCTGCCCTAACGCGTAGCCGAGAGGCGGCGCAGCCGCAGGGTCATGCGGCGGCATACTCGGGGCTACCGCAACCTCGTGCACGGCGTTGGGAGAAGCGGTGTCGGCTGTTGTTTGGGGCGTAAGCAGTGTCTCCTCGTGATCGGGATGGAGAGCCTGGTAACCCTGCATAAAACGGCGAACCCGCGCCGCCCCCGGATGTCGATCTGACGCAGGCGCTAGCGCGATACCCTGCTGTTCCCAGCGATGTGGTGCTGCTGATGGCTCATCCGCTAGCGTGGTGGTCTCCTGCACTTGTTCGACAGTGGGAGGTAGGGCATTTTCTTCGCCTACTGAATTCTCAGCAACCGGCTGCGTATGCGCCAAACAGTGGTGCAAACTGGAATATAAAAAATCGTGCACCATGCGCCCATCGCGAAAGCGCACTTCATGCTTAGTCGGGTGTACGTTAACGTCGACCACATCGGGATCTAAATCCAAATAGAGCACAAACACCGGATGGCGCCCATTATAGAGGACATCGCGGTAAGCCTGGCGTACCGCGTGCGCCACTAAGCGATCACGCACCACGCGACCATTAACAAAAAAGTACTGCTGATCCGCCTGGGCGCGCGAGTGTGTGGGTAAGCCCACCCAGCCAGAAAGTCGCAGCGCCCCCGCCTCGCGCTCGATAAAACGGGCATGCTCAATAAAGTTTTTACCTAACAGTGACGCAATACGCCGTTCGCGGGCCGCCGGTGAATCACCTGGAGGAAGCTGGTGCACGGTTTTCTGATTATGTCGCAATACCCAGGCAATATCGTAGCGGGAGAGCGCCTGACGTCGAAAAGCTTCTTCAACATGGGCGAATTCAGTCTTTTCCGTCCGCAAAAACTTGCGCCTTGCGGGCGTATTGAAGAAAAGATCCCGCACGCTCACGCTGGTCCCTCGCGGATGTGGTGCGGGGCTAACCCGCGACTCCATACCGCGCCCTTCCGCCACGACGCGCCAGCCATCACGTGGGTCGTCTGAGGCGTTGGAAATCAATTCCAAGCGCGACACCGAGCTAATGGACGCCAGTGCCTCGCCACGAAAACCCAGCGAACTGACGCCTTCTAAATCTTCCAGGCTTTCAATTTTACTGGTCGCATGACGAGCAAGCGCCAAGGGCAAATCCTCCTCCCCAATACCCACGCCGTCATCACGTACTTTAATCAACCGTGTGCCGCCCTGCTCTACGTCTAGCTCAATACGTCGGCTACCCGCGTCAATGGCATTTTCCAGCAATTCTTTGGTTACCGATGCAGGACGCTCGACCACTTCGCCAGCAGCAATTTGGTTGGCCAAACGTGGATCAAGCACATGGATACGGGACGCGTGAGTAGCGATCGTTTCGGACACAGTTACCTCAAAACGGTTAACAAAAAACGCGGACCCCCTAAGAGTTGGGGATACGTAACACCTGACCAACACGAATCACATCGCCATTGAGGTCGTTGGCCTGCTTTAGATGGTTCACTGGCACGCCGTGTTGCACCGCAATCGCTGAAAGCGTATCACCGGACTGAATACGATACTCATCGCCGAGCGGGCCGCGCTGATGGTCGCGCTGCCAAGCGAGCAGGCTCGACGGCGGTGGATGACGCTCAAAATGCCCTTTCACGCCGTTAAGTAGCGCCGTGGCGATACGCTCTTGATGGCTCGCACTTTTCAACCGACGCTCTTCGTCCGGGTTGGAAATAAACCCTGTTTCCACCAATAACGAAGGGATGTCGGGCGATTTCAACACCATAAAGCCCGCCTGCTCAACGCGCGATTTATGCAACCGGTTCACCCGGCTGAGTTGATCAAGCACTTGACCACCAATCGATAGCGAATCGTTAAGCGTGGCGGTCATCGTCAAATCAAGCAATACGCCGCGAAGCACCTGGTCTTTATCACGCAGTGAAAGGTTACCATCGACACCCCCGATTAGGTCAGCGCGGTTTTCACTGTTAGCCAGCCACTGAGCTGTCTCGGAAGTCGCCCCGCGCTGAGACAGCGCGTACACGGAACTCCCTTGTGGGCGTGGGCTGGAAAATGCATCGGCATGAATGGAAACAAAAAAGTCGGCTTTTTGCTCGCGAGCAAGTTGGGTGCGCTGACGCAAACCAATATAGTAGTCACCGTCGCGAATCAGTACCGCTTTAAAGCCAGGCGTTGCATTGACCTTATCGGCCAAGCGTCGGCTGATTTCCAGCACGATATCTTTTTCGCGGGTGCCGCTAGGCCCAATCGCCCCGGGATCTTCACCTCCGTGGCCAGCGTCGACGGCAATAATAATATCGCGCTTAGGATGCGGTTGTGCTTTTTGCACCGTGGTATCTTCAGGTGCGGTCGACGAGTTACCACCTATATCGCGCTGGGCGCTGGCACGTTGAGCCGCAATCTCCTGTTCGCGAATCATCGACTCGATCGGGTCAATCGGGTTTTCAATCGCGTTTTCACCCGGGTACTCCAAATCCACCACCAAACGGTGGCCGTACTGATCGTTGGGAGGCAGCGTAAAGTGGCGTGGTTCTACCTTCCGATTAAGCTCAAGCACAACACGTAAATCATCGCCGTTACGCCTCCCCGTCCTCACGGTAGAAATGGCACTGCCATCTAGCGGCAACGTGCTAACATCGGTAGCCAGTTTGCTTGTATCTATATCGATCACCAGCCGCGAGGGCGAATCGAGGCTAAAGACATTCGCGTCAACGGCTCCAGAAAGATCAAACACAAGCCGCGCGTGGTCGGGTGCCGCCCAAAGGCGCATACTTTCAACGTTGGCCGCCTTTACGCTATCGCTTGCGACACTAACGGTAAAAAGCACCGCAACGGCTACCACCTTTCGCCATACATGGGCTGGGCTATCTGCAAGTCGCCTTGTCATAACTGCTCGCTATTTTGTGCCAACCGATGACTCCCATGCTTTTTCCAACGCAGAAAGCCACTGCTCCCCTCGCTTGGTTTCGGCATTAATGCTAGCCACGCGGCCACTATCTGCCACTGACAAGTGAATACGCAGATCTTCCGTGGGGAGCCATCCCTCGCCTCGGCTCGGCCACTCAACCAAACACAAGGCCTCGTCGTCTAGCACATCGCGTCCACCGATAAACTCCAGCTCCTCAGGGTCCCCGAGGCGGTATAAATCCAGGTGATAAAGCCGCTGGTCGTTAAGCTCATAAGGCTCAATCAAAGTATACGTCGGGCTTTTGACCGCTCCATGATAGCCATGCGCCCTCAATACCCCCCGGGCGAGCGTGGTTTTTCCCGTCCCCAACTCGCCTTCTAGGTAAACGCGCCCACGCCCTTGAAGCACGCGACCAAGCGCTTCACCAAAGGCAACCTGAAGATCTTCATTGGGCAGCGGCACCTGCATGAGAGCAGACCTCACGAATTGATTAATGAACGTGCATAGGATGCCAGATCACTGGCAAGCAAGCCACGTTCACCGTGTTTTGTGGCACCCATATCGGCAGCTAATGCATGTACCACCGTCGCAAGCCAAGCACTTTCTTCACTCTCGTGTCGTTGCGCTATTAGCGCCCCCAGCATACCGCTTAGCACATCGCCCATGCCGCCACTGGCCATTCCTGGGTTACCGTACGGACAAATCAACAGACCTCTCGACCCTGCGATCAGCGTACCGGCGCCTTTTAAGATAACCGTGCCGCCACGCTGTTGCTGCAGTGCGAGTGCTGCGGCGGGCCGATCAGCCTGCACCTCTTTGGGGCTAATTCCGAGCAGCCGCGCGGCCTCGCCGGGATGCGGCGTTAACACCCAGTTATCACGACGGGTATCAGCCCAGTGACTGGCTAAAAGATTGAGCCCATCGGCATCAATCACAAGTGGCTTATCGGTATTCAGTGCGCTTTGCAACATCGCCTGCCCCCATGCCCCTTGGCCAAGGCCGGGCCCTACCACCACCACATCGCTTTGCTCAGGCAACTCGCCTAACTCTGCCGCGCCCCGTACGCCGTGGGCCATCACCTCTGGGCAGCGCATAAGGCTCGCCACCACGTGCTCAGGTGCTGTCGCCAGGCTGATTTTACCCGCCCCAAGCCGCGCGGCCGCCTGAGAGGCTAAGAGCCCCGCACCGCCAAAGCCCGGTGCGCCGCCCAGCACCAACACATGCCCCATGTCGCCCTTGTGCGCTGTACGCTTGCGCGGCGTAAACGCCTCTGCCAGCAGCGTTTCGCTTAAGCGCCAAGCCGTCGGTGGGATATCAAAATAGGCCTGCGACTTCACTCCCAGCGGGCGAAAGTCAATCTCGCCAATATACGCCGGTGCCTCGCCCGTATGTAAGCCGATTTTGTCGCCGATAAAGGTCACCGTGCACGCGGCCTGTACGGCCACTCCAAGCACCGCCCCGGTATCAGCGGCAAGCCCTGACGGGATATCAATCGCCAACACCGGCTTTGCGGCAGCATTCAAAGCCTTAATGGCATCACGAAAACGCCCGGCCACTTCGCCATTCAAGCCAGTGCCTAAGAGCGCATCAACAACCACTTCCCCGCTTAGCACGAGATCTGGCCGCCAAGGTTCATCACACACACCGGCAGCAGTGGCGAGCTCAGCGGCTTTTAGCGCATCGTTTTTGAGCTCACTTATCGGCTTGAGCGTGACGCGCTGCACCTTTAGCCCCGACTGTGCGGCAAGTGCGGCAAACACATGACCATCGCCCCCGTTATTACCACCACCACAAAGCACGCTGACTGTGCGCGCTTGCGGCCAGCGAGCGCGAAAACTGTGCCAGGCACTCGATGCTGCGCGCTGCATCAGGGCAAAACCATCGATACCGCTGGCAATGGTACGACGATCTAACTCGCCTACCTGCTCGGCCGTGTAGAGCGGCCTGAGCGCTGAAGATCTTAATAAGCTCACGGAATCTCCTTTCGCATGCTGTGACGTTAGCGTTAGCATAGCGTGCTCATGTTTACGGCTGTACTGCTATTATGCCCAACCCTAGCGCATCCCATCCTGCTAAGCCCGCACACAGTGCCAATCAACCTTCTTTGGCAAGCCAGCCTGAGGTGCTTTCCACCGCGACGCTTGCAGGTCTTGCCGATGACATCAAACGCTGGGGTGGTGAACTGGGTTTTCAGCAGGTCGGCATTACCGACACCGAGCTTGCCGACCACGAGCAGCACCTAAATACGTGGCTGGATCACGGCTACCACGGTGACATGGGGTTTATGGCCAAACATGGTACTAAGCGAACCCGCCCTGCTGAGTTGGAACCTGGCACACAGCGCGTGATCAGCGTGCGCATGGACTATCTCCCGACTGAGGTCGACAACGTCAAACAGCTACAAACGCCCGAGCGTGCCTATATTTCACGCTATGCCCTAGGGCGCGATTATCACAAACTGATGCGTAAACGCCTGGCGCAACTGGCCAAAAAGATTGAACATGCGGTCGGCTCCTTCGGTTACCGCGCCTTTGTCGATTCTGCCCCGGTGATGGAACGCGCTTTAGCGCAAAAAGCCGGACTCGGCTGGTTTGGTAAAAACGCCATGCTGCTTACCCCAAAAGCGGGGTCGCTATTTTTCCTCGGCGAGCTCTACACCGATCTACCGCTACCGACTGATTCACCTTTCGCGCACGAACACTGCGGCAGCTGCGATGCCTGCCAACGCGTTTGTCCTACCGGGGCCATCGTGGCGGATAAAGTCGTCGATTCGCGCAAGTGCATCTCGTATCTCACCATTGAGCTTCACGGCGCGATTCCGCTCGAATATCGCCGCGCCATGGGCAATCGCATCTACGGCTGCGACGACTGCCAACTTTTTTGCCCCTTCACTCGCTTTGCCCAGCCAACGCAAGAAGCGGACTTTCACCCGCGCCACGATCTTGACCGCGCTGAGCTACTCACCCTTTTTGCCTGGAGCGAAGAAGAATTTTTGGACAAAACCGCCGGCAGCGCAATCCGCCGCATCGGCTATCCCCGCTGGCTGCGCAACATTGCCGTGGCACTGGGAAATGCACCATGGAGCGAGGCAGTGAACGCCGCCCTCTGGGCACGCCGAAGCTTCCCCAATGCCTTAGTGCGCGAACACGTCGCCTGGGCGCTGGCCGAGCAGCGCCAAAAACGTCACGCGCGCATCGCCACAGTCGCGCACTACTAGCCTAGCACTCACTCCTCCTCCTCGTCGGAGGTAACGTCCACGCGCAAGAAAGTATTGCGATAATGCGCTAGTTCATCGATAGATTCTTTTATATCATCCATCGCCAAGTGCGCATTACGTTTTTTAAAGCCAGCCGTGGCGCCGGGATTCCAGCGCTTAGCAAGCTCCTTGAGAGTCGACACATCCAAATTACGGTAGTGAAAAAAGGCCAAAAGCTCGGGCATCTCACGCTCTAAAAAGCGCCGATCCTGATGGATGCTGTTACCGCACATTGGCGATGAGCCTGCCACCGAATAGTGCTGCAAAAACGCCAACGTTTCACGTTCAGCACTAGCCGTATCGGTTTGGCTCGCCTTAACGCGCGCCGTGAGTCCCGACTCTCCGTGCGTCTTGGTGCACCACTCATCCATGCCATCGAGAAGGCTGTCGGGCTGCTTCACCGCGATGACCGGGCCTTCTGCCACAACGTTTAAATCAGCATCGGTGATCAGCGTAGCCACCTCAATGATGCGCTCTTTCTCTGGGTCAAGACCGGTCATTTCCAAATCAATCCAGACCAGCAAATCTTTGCGTGGCGCGCGCGTTTCGCTCATGCTCAATTCCCCTTTCACGCGGTAGCGGCCAAATAGCCCCACCGACAAAAAAAATCCGTACAATACGCACTATTGTACCTATGAATACCCTTTTGGATACGTGTTCATCGACACGTGCTGATAAGCGGTACCGACGATCAGGTGGCCATGAGCAAACGTAAATTAAGCCGACAGCAGCGCTGGCGGGTCGAGAAGGTTCAGTCAGAACGTGCCCAACGCGCTGAAAAGCGCGATACACAGGATGCCGAGAAGCTTGCCGCTGGCGAATACGGGGCCGAACAGCCGGGTCGCGTGATGGCACATTTTGGGCGCACGCTAGAGGTGCGCAATGCCGATGGTGTGCCTGTGCGCTGCCACTTGCGTGCCAATCTGGACGGACTGGTGACCGGCGACCGCGTCATCTGGCGGGCCGGTCAGGAAGGCTCCGGGGTAGTGGTGGCCCGCGACGAACGCGCAAGCGTGCTCAAGCGCCCTGATGCACGCGGCTTGCTCAAACCGGTAGCGGCCAATATTGACCAGATACTCATCGTTTTTGCTGTCGAACCCGCGCCTCATCCCAATTTGATCGACCGTTATTTAGTCGCTGCCGAAGCCACCGGTATTGCACCCGTGCTGGTGCTCAATAAAACCGACTTACTACCGGACGATGGTGGCGAGTTGGGGCAGCTACTGGAGCGCTACCGCCATTTAGGCTACACCGTGGTACGCGCGACGACCGCGACAGATTCAGGATTGGATGCACTGCGTCGCCAGCTTGAAGGACGCACGTCGGTATTTGTCGGCCAAAGCGGCGTGGGCAAGTCATCGCTCATCGACCTGCTGCTGCCCGATGAAACCCTGCGCATCGGGGCGCTGTCTGAAGATTCGCGCAAAGGCACCCATACGACGACAACGGCACGGCTTTATGCCATGCGTACGGATGAAGTCATCGACGGTGAATTGATCGACTCGCCAGGGATTCGTGAATTTGGCCTGATTCATCTTGATGAAAAGGCGGTCACCGACGGTTTCATTGAGTTCCGGCCGTTTATCGGTCACTGCCGTTTTCGCGACTGCCGCCACCGTGCTGAGCCGGGATGTGCTTTACTTGAAGCGGTCGAGGCAGGCAATATCCATCCAGAACGATTTGCCAGCTACAGGCGTATTGTTGATAGCTTGAACGCTGAACCCCTAAGGAGTCGCCCATGAGCACCGAGAGCCATTCGTCTGAAACCAACGTGCTGCCGCTGATTGTTGAGCCCGAACAGCTTCAGGCGTGCCTGGACGATCCCCAGCTACTCGTCATCGATGTACCGGCAAGCGCTGACAGCTATCGCCAGGGCCATGTGCCCGGCGCCATTTTCCTAGACTTCCGCTACTTGATGCACGGCGAAGGGCCTGTTCCCAACGACGTTCCTAGCATTGAGGCACTTTCGCGGCTATTCAGCACGCTCGGCCTTACCCGCGATACCCATGTCGTCGCCTACGACGACGAAGGCGGCGGCTGGGCGGCACGGCTTTTGTGGACATTAGAGCTGATCGGGCATACCCGCTACTCTTATTTAAATGGCGGCATTCACGCGTGGCGCGGTAAGGGCCTGCCTGAAAGCACGCCCCCCAGCGCTCCGACCCCGAGCGAGTACCACGCTGAGATTCTCAATCCCCAGGTGCGCATTACCTGCGATGAGATCAAAGAGCGGCTAGATGACAAGCAGTTCGCCATCTGGGATGCACGCTCAAGCGGCGAGTACAACGGCGAATTGGGCAACAACAAGCATTTAGGTCATATCCCGGGCGCAGTCAACATGGATTGGCTCAACGCGATGGACCGCGAACGCAATCTGCGTATCCGCGACTACGCCGAGCTTGTCACCGAGCTTGAGGCAATGGGGTTAACCGCAGAGATGGAAATTGCCACCCACTGCCAGAGCCACCACCGCAGCAGCTTCACCTGGTTGGTTGGCAAGGCGCTGGGCTATAACATGCGCGGCTATGCTGGCTCCTGGGGCGAGTGGGGCAACCGCGACGACACGCCGATCGAGAAGTGATCCAATCAAAAAGCGATAACACGACCGTGACCGTTTCCCAAAAAGCCTTTGCGTTGATGCAATACCCGCTACCCCACCACGGACTTTCCCGTCTGGTGGGTAAATTTGCCGAGTGCGACACCCCGTGGCTTAAAAATGCGTTAATCAAAACTTTTATCCAGCGTTTTAACGTGGATATGAGCCAAGCGCTGGAGCCAGACTCGGCGGCTTATACCACCTTTAACGACTTTTTTACTCGCGCGCTCAAAGCCAATGCCCGCCCGATTCACGAAGGCATCATCAGCCCCGCCGACGGCACGCTTTCCCAGTACGGCCGCCTCCAGGCTGGCCAGCTCGTGCAAGCTAAAGGGCATACCTACTCCGCGCAAACCCTGCTCGGTGGCGATACGGCACTGGCAGAAGAATTTCTCGGTGGCAGTTTTGCCACGGTGTATCTGTCGCCTAAGGATTATCACCGCGTACACATGCCGATGACCGGCACGTTGCGCGAAATGATTTACGTGCCGGGAAGGCTATTCTCGGTCAACCAGGCCACGGCCAACTATGTGCCGGGCCTCTTTGCCCGCAACGAACGCCTGGTATGCATTTTTGATACCGAACAGGGGCCAATGGCCATGGTGCTGGTAGGGGCCATGATTGTCGCGGCGATTGAAACCGTCTGGTTGGGCCAGGTCACGCCGCTTTCCGGCCACCCTCAGCGCATGCAGTTTGGCCAACCCATCACCCTGGAAAAAGGCGCTGAAATGGGCCGCTTCAAGCTCGGCTCCACAGTGGTGATGTGCTTTGCCAAACCGGTCTATTTCGAAGAGCGCCCCCTCGCCACGATGGTCAGCATGGGGGAGTCGCTGGGAATTATTGATAGCTGATAGCGGTGATGTTTAACAATTAGGCGTCGAGAACGCCAGCACGTCTTCCAGGCGTGCTTTGCCAAGCGCCAGTTGAACCAGGCGGTCAATACCCAGCGCCACCCCAGCCCCATCCGGCATGCCATGCTCAAGGGCGGCCAGCAGGCGTTCATCCACGTCCACCTCGGGCAAGCCCAAGCGTCGGCGCTCGGCATTATCTTCAATGAAGCGGGCACGCTGCTCAGCCGCATCGGTCAGTTCATCGTAACCATTGGCCAATTCAATGCCGTTTAGATAAAGCTCAAAGCGTGAGGCGACCCACTCACCGTCCGTGTCTTGATGGCGGCGGGCCAGTGCCGCCTGGCTTGCTGGGTAATCCATCACCACACTCAGCTCGTTGTTTCCCAATTGAGGCTCAATCACCAGCCCCATCAACAAATCGAGGCACGTATCGCGTCCCTCCTTCGCCATCGCCCCGGTCGGCATCTGACCGCGCTCAGCCGCGAGCCTGCGCAACACCTCAAGTGACGTCGTGAACGGGTCGACCGCCAAATAGGTATGAAAAAGCTGACGATAGCGGTAATGCACCACCGGCCCGTGAAAACGGGGCAACATATTATCGACCAGGGTGGTCGTTTCCTCAATCAGATCTGCCAGGCTAAATTCTGGGCGGTACCATTCCAGCATAGTGAATTCGAGGTTGTGCCGGGCGCCCACCTCGCCATCGCGGAAGCTCTTTGCGAGCTGAAAAATGGGCCCGCTACCTGCTGCCAGCAACCGCTTCATATGAAATTCCGGCGAGGTTTGCAGCCACAGCCGACGTTGACCTCTATCAGTACGCGCCATCGTGGAAAGCGAGACCAGATGAACATCGGTGCTGCCCCCCTGCCCTAAAACCGGCGTTTCCACCTCAAGCACATCGCGCGCCGCAAAAAAGCGGCGCACGCTCGCCAGTAAACGGGCTCGCTCACGCAGCGTCTCGATCATTGCCGTCGGTCGCCAACTTTCCGTCATTGGCTTTTCTCCAAAAAACAAAGCCACGCCCAGGGGCGTGGCTGTCACTATGTTGCGTTTTTGGCGCCTTCTTAGGCACGCGAGACGTATTCACCACTACGCGTATCAATCTTGAGGACTTCCCCCTCATTGATAAACAGCGGCACACGCACCACCGCCCCAGAAGACAAGGTCGCAGGCTTGGAACCGCCCTGGGCGGTATCGCCTTTCAAACCGGGGTCGGTTTCGACCACTTCCAGCTCAATAAAATTAGGGGCTGATACCTGGATCGCGTTATCGTTCCACAAGGTAACGGTATAAGGTACCTGCTCCTTCAACCACTTTTCGGTCTCGCCGAGCGCTTTCTTTTCCACCGCATACTGCTCAAAGGAGCCGTCGGTTTTCATGAAGTACCACATTTCGCTATCGTTATAGAGATATTCCATCTCCAACTCCATAACGTCGGCACCCTCTAACGAATCACCCGATTTAAAGGTACGCTCCCCTACGCGGCCGGTCATCAGGTTACGCAGCTTGACGCGGTTAAAGGCTTGGCCTTTGCCCGGCTTGACCAGCTCGTTCTCTATGATCGAGCAAGGATCACCGTCGAGCATTACTTTCAAACCGCCCTTGAATTCATTGGTAGAATAATTGGCCATACTGTCTCTCGATTAATGTACAAACATGCAAGAAAGTGTGCCGCATGATAACCCGAAGGAGGGTACTTTTGCAGGATAAGATCATTTTAGCCACCTCACCGTCAGGCCCGGCGGCCCAACAGGCCTCCTGGCAGCGGCAGCTCTCAAACGCTATCCGCGATCCGGCTGCACTCTGCACTCGACTGGGTTTGCCCGAAGCATGGCTGCCAGGTGCCAGCGCCGGGCATGCGCTGTTTGATATCTGCGTGCCTGACGCCTTTATACGCCGAATGGCGCACAGCGATCCTAGCGATCCCCTGCTGCGCCAAGTCCTTCCCTTAGGCGAGGAAACCGTGACGCCATCAGGTTTTGTCACCGACCCGCTTGCGGAGGCTGACCACCAGCCAGCCAAAGGATTAATTCACAAATACGCCGGGCGTGTGCTTTTAATCGCCAGCCCCACCTGCGCAGTGAACTGCCGCTACTGTTTCCGCCGTCACTTTCCTTATGGCGATCACGCCCCTTCTCGCGCGCAGTGGCAAGAGGCGCTCGACTACTTGCGGGCTGACGCCTCCCTTCAAGAAGCCATTTTCTCCGGCGGCGACCCGCTTGCGGCTAACGACCGCCAGCTGGCCTGGCTTGTCGGCGAGTTAGCGCAAATCCCGCACCTGAAGCGGCTACGCATTCATACCCGGCTACCAGTGGTGATTCCCGACCGTGTCGATGACGCGCTGCTCGACTGGCTGGAAAGCACGCGGCTGCAAAAGGTCGTGGTGCTGCATATCAATCACGCCAACGAAATCAACCAAGCGGTGGTCGACGCCTGCGCGCGCCTTAAACAGGCTGGTGCAACACTGCTCAACCAAAGCGTGTTGCTGCGTGGCGTAAACGACAGTGTTAGCGCCCTCGCCGAACTTTCCGAGCGCTTATTCGATGCCGGTATTTTGCCCTACTATTTGCATGTACTCGACCCGGTGCAAGGGGCGGCACACTTTGATGTCACCGATGAGCAGGCCCGCGAACTTCTTGCCGACTTGCGTAACGTACTACCGGGTTTTTTGTTGCCGCGTTTAGTGCGTGAAATTCCAGGCGAAGCGAGTAAAACGCCACTTTAACAAGTTATGTATCGATCATTGAGACCGCCGTGCTTATATCCGTCTACTTGGGCCAGCGTACTTAGCCACCCTTTCATCGGCCGTAAGCAATAAAAAATCTTCTGCTTCCGCCTGAGCAACAAGCGTGTTTTGGGTTCATGGATATTGCTAGCTTTCATAGCATTCTCTGAAGGCTATAGGCACGACTTTGTCAACTAGGCGTAGTTTAGATAGCATTTTTTTCAATCATTCAGCCACCCCAGCAGCTCACGCTGTACCTCTTCCACTGGCAGATACTCCTGCTCCAAGCGCCCCTGGGGCTGGGCTTTGAGAAAATGGAAAAAAGCCTCTTCGCGCTCGTTCAGGCCGGCTGCAGGCAATTCGGCGGGTACCGGCTCAGGCACTGCGCTGTCGCGGCAAGATGCTTTGAAGTGTGTCTCGCTCATCATTAATGGGGTAATAGAGGGTAAAGACTGCCTAGCTCTGGCCAGCATCAATAGCCCCCAGGTATCCATATCGCCCCAATAGGCGACCGCTTTATGTTGCAGTGCCACACCTGCCAGCCAGTGCACATCCAGCCCTGCGCCAAGAATCGCCACGGTGGCGGGTATAGTGGGTAGCAGGTGCTCACACTGCTCATTCTCGACCACTACGACCCGCGAGCCTGGCAGGCAAGTATCCGCCAGCTCTCTGGCGGTAATGCGCTGGCGCTGAAAGGGCAGCAGCCCCTGCTCCAATGGCACCACCAGCAGCCAGTGATCTTTATCGTCGGGAGCATCGAGAAAGCCGCTTAACCCTTGTTGGCTAACCATCCCGTCGTAGCGCTCATCAAGTAGGCGTGTCAGTAAAACCGCATTGCGCTCGATAAACTTGGTGTCCACCCCCAGCCCTTTGAGCAGCCTTAGTGGGCGGCCTTCGGCGATGCCCGGCTGCAGTAAATCCGCTAGGCGGGCGGCGTCAATAAGCTCGCCAATATCTTTGTTGCGCCATAGCGCACGCTCGCGAACCAGCGCTTCCCGGTAGACGGGGTTGACGCTCCCCACCAGCGTTTCCAACTGCGCAAACTCCTGTTGCACCTCGGCATCCGCCGTGGCGGCGGCCCATTCAGTGGGCGTGTGCAATAGCCACTGCACTGGGAGTGACACCGGGTCAGCAGCAGCCCGAAAGTTGATGTCTTGAAACACCACCTGGCCAACGGTTACTTGCCGCCAACGTTGCGCGTGAGCTTGCACCATGGCGGTTTGATCGGCGAACTGGCGGCTGGTTGGCTTACCGATAGAGACCACCAGCGGCCAGCTCTCGGAGGACAACAGCCGCTGTACCCGCCAAAAAGGCTGCTGCCACTGCTTAGCCAGGCGAACAGAAATATCACTGGGGGACTTCATCAAGCCTCTTACGCCGTTTTTCACGCACGGCATCCAGCGCCTGCCAACTGATCAGCGTCAGGTTGGAGGCATTGCCACGCCGGTGAACCACCACCGCCGAGCGGGTGTGCTTACGCAGTAAGCGCATCTCTTTATTGGGGGTAATAAACAGCGCGTGGAGATGAAATTCGCTGAGCGCGGCAATGATGCGTCCAGCCACCGCATTCGAACTGCGCGAAAAGGCTTCATCCAGGACGATAGTGCCAAACAGCGGCCGGGGACTGCCATCCGGGCACAGCGCATAACTGAGCGATGCGGTAAGCACATAGGAGGCGATGATTTCTTTTTCACCACCGCTACCGCCCTGGGAGCCCGAGCGGGTTTCAATCACATGGCCATCGGCGCGGTCGATCATGGCGACTTTAAACTCAAGCCTAAAACGCGGATCCAATAGCGCCCGCGCGCCTAAGGTACGCTGACGTTCACAGGCATCGCGCAGCAGGTCGATGATATGCTGCAATGCTTTGTATTGGCTTTCGCCGCCATCCTCTACAAACCGCGACGAGGCAAGTGCCGTATTGGCCCAGGTAAAGGTGCGCAGGCTTTCGTGGACGACCTTGTTGGCGACCAGCTGCAGGTAACGCCCGCGTTGGAAATCCACCCGCCGCAGGGTGTTATTGAGATCTTCCAGCCGCTCTTCGATCCGCTCCACCTCCCCATCAATGGTGGCCAGCAGCTGCGAAACGCCTTGGTCGGAAGAGTCGGTCAGGTACGCCTGAAAACGCTTCTGCTTATCGGGCAGCGCTTCTTCAGTTAGCACGTTGAGCCGCGCCAGGTAGTCGGGTACATCGTCAAGCTCCCGCCCGACCTCAGATAGCGCCCCGCGGTCTTCGCGCTGAGCGTCCGACATGGCTTTTACCAATTCCTTTTCCAAGCGGCTTTGGGTAGCGCGCAAGGTGGTTAGCTGCTGTTGCAACTGCGCGGCAGCCTGCCGCTCTAGCTCATCTACGTCCACCAGCTGCTTTTGATAAACGGGAGAAAAATGGCCATCGGCAAGCGTCCGTTCTTGCTCCTTCAGCCTCACTTCACTTTTTCGAAACGCTCGGTTCTGCTCTTTTTGGGCTGTTTCCAGCCGATTATTTAACTGAGCGCTATGCTTGATGCATTGCGTTTTTTGCTGCTCCAGCGCGGCCAACTCATCCCGGGCTTGCTCCAGTTGGCGTTTGGCTGACGCTGCATCGGAATCTGGTGAGGTCAAAGCGGCCAGTTTATCCTGCTGCTGCTGCCATTCACGCTCTGCGTGGGGCGTGTTGATCTTCTCATAGTCCAATTCTGACAGCTTTGTTAACACCACCACCTGCTGTTCAAGCTCGGACTGTGTGGCCTTCGCCTGCTCCTCTGCCGCCTTGGCGCGACGCAATCGCTCTTGTGCTTGGGTGATTTGCACGCTTAACGCCGCCAGCCGGTCGCGGTTATCAAAGCCGGTTTGCCAGTCGTCACTGAGCCGCTTTTGATCCTGCTTGTCAAAAAAGCGCGCCTTGCCCGACATCAGCCCTTCTACCGTCATGGCGTGGGGCGTTTCCTGCAGGATCTCTGGGGAGGTAACGCAGTGCCTATCCAGCCCGGCTAACAGCTCTTTGACCGCCTCCCGGTAGGGATGCTCTTTATAGTCGAGTTTGCGGGTAAAGCCATCCTCAAAAAAGCGCGCTTGACCTTGTGGAGTCTTCACTTCCAGGATGCGCACATGTAGGGCGTTATGGCGGCTGTTGATCCAGCTTAGCGCTTGGCGGCTGGCATCAGGCGGTACCAGAATACGCAGCCGGTGGCTGCCGATTGCCCGCTCAATCGCGCCGCGCCAGGCCTGCTCGCCCTCTTTCACCTGCACTAGCTCGGCCACAAAGGGCAGCTCATCTTCAGTGAGCGCCAAGGCATCGGCCAGCAAGGCGCGGAACTGTTGAAAGCGGCCCGGAATATTAGACCCTGGGCGCGCTTTTACCTCGGCCAGTTCTTCTTGCAGCTCAGTGCATTCACGCTTGATCTGGTAACGTTGGCTGCCCTGTTCAAAGGCGGCCTGCTTGGCGTCCTCGAGTTCTTGGGTACTTAGCTGCCGCTGCTCGGCGGCCAGCATCTGGTTGGTCGCTACCGCTTCACGGTCTATGCCATCATCAAACGATAGATAACGCGCCAACCGCTGGTACTCTGCTGCATGGCGCTGACAGCGCTCCAGGTTGGCGTGTTTCTCGCTGACCAACGCTTCCAACGTCTTAATATCGGAACCGCCAAGGCGCAGATACGCCTCATTTAATCGCTCGCAGCTTTGAAGTTGATGGGCGTGCTGCTCTTCGGCCGACGCCAACTCGGCCTCGGCCTGCTGGGTTTGTTGCTGGAGACGCTCGACCTCGCCCTTCCACAGCCGGTGAGCCTGCTCGCCAAACCATACCGGTAGTACCCGGCTAAGCGTCTCCTGATCATCAAGCAGCGTTTGGTTGCGCTGGTACTTCTCCCAACCGGTTTTAATGGGTTCCAGGGAGCGCTGCTGGCGGCGGGCGATTTCAAGCTCTTCATGGATAGCGGTGAGATCATCGAAGCTATCAGCCACTTCCCGGGCGCGCTGAAACTGGGCGTTATCATCCAGCACCAGCTCGCGAAAAATCTCATCGATACTGTTGAGCTGCTTCAGCCCTGCCGCTCGATTAAGCAGGTTAAAGGCGTTATCACGCACTTCAAAAAAGTCGCGCAGACGCGCCAGAAAGCCCTTTTTGCTGGGGTACGTCCAAATCCCGGTGTCGGTTTTATCCTGTTGCCGCAAGGCGCGCATACCACCTTCCTGCTGTAGCGTCAGCCAGCGTTGCAAGGTGTGCTCGGGGGTGGTACTGAACAGCCATAGCTTTTTCATATCCGACGGGGACATGCTGGTACCGTCAAACCACAGCAGTGCGCCGATGCGCACCAGGCTTTCGCCGTTGCTGAGCGTCGCCACCAGGCCGGTCACGGTCTTGCCGGGTCGGGCGATATGCGACTGGCCCTCGCCGCCATCCCCCGGGCCACTCACCCCGCGCACATAGGAGACCAGATCCCGGTCGCTTTCATGGCCACCGGTGGAGGCAAGATTGTATTTTGGGTTGGCCGTTAGCAAGGTCATCAGGGCATCCACCAGAGTAGTCTTGCCACTACCGGTGGGGCCAATGATGGCACTGCCCTGGGCGTCAATATCGGCCCGGTGCATGCCGCTGAAGCCGCCCCAGTTGAACAGTTCCAACGCTTGCAAAATATAGGTAGGCGCCAGTTGCCAACCGCTCTCTTGGTTCTCCTCCAGTAGAGAAGGCTGGGTAAGCGTGGTGGTGGCCATTACGCGCTCTCCCCTTGGTCACTACTCTCGGCTGCCACTCTTGCCTTTAACTCATACAACAAGGCGGTCAGGTTTTCCGGATTGGCCAAGTGGGCAATCATCGGGCGTATGGCGATTCGCTCGTGGCTATCCGGCGCCGACACCAGGCCGTGGCCTTTGAGTTGATCCAGTAGCTGAAGCACTCGGGTACGCTCACGGGCCTCGCTGCCACTCTCGCCGAGGTAAACCTGCATTTGTGGAATCAACTCGTCTACCGCCACCATGGCGTCTTCGGCGCCGGTGCCCGCTTCCTGCTCGTGGGCAATAAAGTACTGACGCAAAATCGCTACCAGCAGCGTCTGTTCCAGATTCAGCCGCTGCTTGCGCACCAGCGGGTGCGACCAGTCGTCCTGGGACTCATCGGCATCCCCATGACGTACCGCCAGAAATACCAGCCCCCGGATTTCATCAGCGCGGGCGCATAAATCCAGCGGCTCAAGCGTGGCATTGAGCCGCTCCATGGCAACAAGAGCCGCACGGTAGTGATACGGCCGTTGGCTCTCCTCCAAGAGCCCCATGCGGAGCAGCGCCTGAGCCACTTCACGCAGCTTAACGTCGGTTCGGGCGGGGGCATCACGGCTGCTCTGCTCCTGATGCTCCCACCCCGTGTCGCCCGCGGCGTCGATGGCTGAACCGCTATGCGCTTGATCCGCTTGTCCATCAAACGGATCAGGCGACTGCTCTTCGTTGGTCTCATCCGTCTCCGGCTGCCGGACAATTCGGTCAAACACGCCTGCCATGCTTAAAACTCCCACTCAATATCGCTCAAGGCTTGTTCACTCAAAGCGACCACAGGTACTCGGAACAGCCAGTCGCAGTGTTCATCGTCGCTGATGACCAGTTCTTGAACATCCTGCTCGGTTATCTCAATGCCCGCTTCCCGGGCCATACCCAGCCATAGCGCCAGGGTCTCCAGGTCGTGGCTAGGCGGCAGGCGCTCGGCCAGCTCCGCCAGGGTGAGCGGGCGCCCTTCTGCTGCGAGCAGTGCCAGCGTCTCCTGCACCAGGGCCTCGCGATCCAGACCGTCTAGAGAGTCCCAGAATTCGGCCTCAAGGCTGCTTAAGTCACTTGCCTGTTGGGCAAGATCCAGCACCTCGTCCTTCTCATTTTCCAACGATTTAAACCGCACCCGCTCGACCACCGACAAGTTACCCAAGGCAAAGCCCAACGGCGGTAGCGATAAAACCTCTGACCGGCGTACCTTCTGGCTCTGCCAGTCGAGATCCTGGGCTGTATTGAGAATGTCGTTGAGCAATTGACCAACGCGGTGATGCTCGGCTGCTAGGCCGGTCTTAATAAACCCTTTGACGTCCTTTTCACTTCGCGAACGCGCCTGTAATACCGCCTGGCTTTCCAGTATCAGCCGCATGCGCAGCAGCTTAAGGTCCTGTCGCTGTAATCTATTCAACGCTTTTTCGGCGGCGGGATGAACGAGAATAGTGCGTAGTTGCTGGCGCATCATATCCAGCGCGGCGGTCTGGCGTAGCTGCTGTAGGAAACTATCGAACACGCGCCCTTCTGGGGTATCCAGCAGCGCTTCCTGACCATCCAGCAAACGGTCAACAATGTCGCCACGGTGATAGTGCTCGGACATGATCGACTGGCGCAACAGGCGATCAGCCTCGCGCCAGGAGCCTTCCACCCGGCGAAAATCGGCCCGTAGCCCGGTGGCTAAATTAAACACCTCGCGGATACGTTCAATAGCCCCCGCCTCGGAAAGCACCGGCACATGCCCGGCTTCGGCGTCGGCCAGCTCACTCTCCAACTGTTGGATTTTGCGCCGGATCGACGCCTTACGGCTCTCGGGGTTGGGGTTGAGGCCCACTTCCAGGTTTTCGATTTCGCGCTGCACCACCGACAACCGCGATGCGGTGGAGGTCATAATGCGATTATCCAGCGAGTCGATGAACTGAATCGCCGATGACAAAGCGTCCGTGGCATACAAGCGCTGACCACGTTCAATGACCAAACCACGCCGAATCCACTCCCGCAGTTCTCGCCCGGCCTGTAGACGCGTATTATCTGGGTCGATGGCGTATTCTTCCTGAGCCGCATAGCTACTTAGCATCTTCGCCAATGCCTCTAGGGCATTCGCCTCAGCAATACCGTCTTCGCTGAACTCAAACAGCGAGGTCAAACAGCCCAGCACCAGAGGTGCACGGGGCGAGGCCAGCAACAGCCAAGCGGGGTGCTGCTTGCGAGCAGCGATGTAGTGGCGCGTGCGTTGCTGGGGGCTATTATTCATTGTTACCTTAGCTGGCCATATTGATATCTAAGCGGGTCATATTAATACCTACGCTAGTTGCGTATTATTGCTTCGCCTAAACCAACGTCTCCGCCGTTACGTTCGCTGCGGGCGCCTGTGTAGAGTGATGACGATTAATAGCGCTAAGCACGCCCTTCATTGAGGCGCTGGTAATACTCTCATCGGTGCCCACACCAAAGATAGCTTCGCCATTGATGCGCACTTCCACATAGGCGATGGCTTCCGCATCCGCCCCTTGGCCGCGGGAGTGCTCGTGGTAGTCGATTATTTCCACATCGTGGCCAGCAGCCGCCAGCGCTTTAATAAACGCCGCTAACGGGCCATTACCCTCACTTTGCAGCGTTTGGCGCTCGCTATTCTCTTCAATTACCGCTTCTAGGGTCACCTTGGGGCTATCCGGTTCGGATGAAAGGCGGTGATTAATCAGCGCAAACGGCGAGGTCTGCTCCAGGTACTCATCAGCAAACGCCTGGTAGATCATCTGCGAGGTAATCTCTTTCCCCGTGCGATCAGCGACCTCTTGCACTACTTGGCTGAATTCGATCGACAGGCGACGCGGCAGCTCAATGCCGTGCTCTTGCTCTAGCAGGTAGGAAACACCCCCTTTACCCGACTGACTATTCACTCGAATCACCGCCTCATAGCTGCGGCCTACATCAAGCGGATCAATGGGAAGGTAAGGCACATCCCACACTGCGTCGGGGTTGGCGCGGCGATCCGCCATGCCTTTTTTAATCGCATCTTGGTGAGAGCCGGAAAAGGCGGTAAACACCAAATCACCCACGTAAGGATGGCGCGGATGCACCGGCAGCTGGTTACAATACTCCACTTCGCGCATAACCGGCGTAATGTTGGAGAAATCGAGTTCCGGATGCACGCCTTGGGTATACAAATTCATCGCCAAGGTGACGATATCCACGTTCCCCGTACGCTCGCCATTGCCAAAAAGGGTGCCTTCTACCCGATCAGCGCCAGCCATCAGGGTCAGTTCTGCCGCGGCTACGCCAGTACCTCGATCATTATGCGGATGAACACTGACAATCAAGGTATCGCGATTTTTGACGTGACGGCAGAACCACTCGATCTGGTCGGCATAGTTATTGGGCGTTGCCACCTCGACCGTCGCGGGCAAGTTAACGATCATGCGGTTATCAACACTCGGTGAATAGGTATCCATCACCGCTTCGACAATTTCCACGGCAAAATCCATCTCCGTGGTGGTAAAAAGCTCCGGCGAGTACTGGAATGTCCAGTTAGTCTCTGGGCTGGCTTCCATCAGCTTACGAATTTGACGCGTGGCATCCATCGCAATCTGGACACATTCGTCCTTGCTCACTTGGAAAACCACGCGGCGAAACATCGGATCAGTGGCGTTGTAAACGTGGACAATCGCGTTTTTGGCGCCCTTTAGTGCTTCGAAGGTACGCTCAATCAAGTGTGGACGCGCTTGGGTCAACACTTGAATGGTCACATCGTCGGGAATTTTATCCTGCTCTATCAGCGCGCGCACAAAGTCAAAATCGGTTTGCGAAGCCGAAGGAAAGCCCACTTCAATCTGTTTGAAACCAACGTCAACCAACAGGTCGAAAAGACGCTGTTTGCGCTCGTGATCCATCGGATCAATCAACGACTGGTTACCGTCGCGCAGGTCAACGCTGGTCCATATCGGCGCTTTCTCGATACGACGATTGGGCCATTGGCGATCAGGCAGGTCAACGGCGACAAAAGGACGGTATTTTTGGGCGGGATCAGACAACATCATAGCGGCTCTCCTGGAACAAAAAACGCCCCTTTGCCGCGAACGGCCAAGGGGCGTAAATAATACTCGCACAGCTTCGAACCGCGTCAAAGGCGGAACGGCAGCAGCGCTGAGATGGTTGGGGGTAGATAACGTTTGAAACCATGACGACCTCGCAAAATTAAACGTACGACAATGCCAGAAGCATTCAGCATTGCCCGACCCTGAAATATCAGAGGCGGGCGCTAAGTAGTCGTAGGTCTAGTGCGAGATGAATCATTGGTATTTCCATACCTCTAGAGAATCAGTCTGTGCTCTGTTTGTCAATGCTGTTTGGCGTCAGGGCTCCCGGATAATCATTCCTGTTGGAACACGAGGTTAGCGCGGAACTCATCGTTGGCGGCAGCGCTGAGGCGTTTGCGTTTGATGCTACGACGATCCGGATGGCGTTTGAGTAGATTCAGGGCGAACTGGCGCAGGGTGTTGAAGTTGGCCGGCGAATGATTGCAGCGGATGCGGCTGTCGTCTTCGCGGAAGGTGACATCCAGAACCCAGTGTAGTTGGTTCTCTATGCCCCAGTGGCTGCGCACAGCACGGCCGACGGCCTGGGCCGAACCGCTCAGGGTGGTGATGTAGTAGCGGTCTTCGCGGCTGATCTGATCACCGACATGACGCTCGGCTTGAACCCAGACAATGCGCCGGAGACCGGACCACTGCGTAGGATCAGGTAGGGTCCGAAGATCTTCGACAAGCCAACAACGCCGGACTTCACAGCGGCCGTGGCCTGTATCGGTTTCCTCATAATACGTCATAGGAACACCGGCAAAGCCACCCCCATGCGCCGTGGTGAAGTAGTCGCGCAGCGCCTCGTACAGAGTGGGCTGGTTGTCTTTGACCGCAAGAATGTAGTCGGCTCCCTGGCTTACGACCTGTTCCGCGATGACCGTCTGTCAGCCCATCGCATCGAGGGTTACGATGGCACCGCGGATCTCCAGCAAGCGCAGCAACTCGGGGATGGCGGTGATCTCGTTGGATTTCTCCGTGGTAGCCACCTGCCCCAGAGCCAACTGCTGCTCGTTCGCCCATGCGCTCACGACATGCAGGGCGGCTCGGCCGTTACGACGATCGTGCGAGCGACGCAGGCGTTTGCCGTCAATAGCGACTACATCGCCGTCCTGGATCTGTGCCACGGCCTGCGTCCAGGCCGCAAACGCCTCCTGGAACGTGTGGGCGGGCAGTCGCGCCATCACCCAGCCGAGGCAATCTTCGGAGGGAATGCCGTGGTCATAGGGAAGAAATTGCCGTAGCCAATCCAGCTTGTCGCGCCCGAAGTCGGCAATGGCGGCCCACCCATCGGCGCCACTCACGACAGCACAGATACACAGCAGTAGAATCTCTTCCAAGGGGTATAGCTTGTTTTTGTCGGCGCGAGGGTCCTTGATGACCGATAGATGGGAAATCAGATCCGAAGACATATCACACCTCACCTTGTTGAAGATGAGGTAGGTTACGTAACTATCTGTCTATACGAAACCGATTATTCGGGAGCCCTGTGTTTGGCGTTTCATGCGTTTTTACGTCTCTTCTCCGGGGAACGGCGTTAAATAGCGAAATCTTCAAAATCTCTACAGAGCTGATACTCTCTTAGCCTGACTGCTGTATCCTACGTCGCTGCATCGCTTTTGAAAGCGGTGCAATGCGATTTTAGATATTTCCATTGGATGCCTCCCATGATACTGCTGTGGATAGCCTTACTGCCTCTGCTGGGCGTTGTGGTGCCGGCGCTACTCGGACGGCGTGAGCGCGCATTGTGCACTCGCCTGACCGCCATTGTACCTGCGATTGCCCTGCTGCTAACGCTAAGCCAAGTGCCGGCCCTGCTAGACAGCGAAACGCTGCGGTTCTCGGCCGCTTGGCTACCTGAACTCGGGCTCGAACTTGCCTTGCGGCTTGATGGGCTCACGCTGCTCTTCAATCTACTGATATTAGGGATTGGGCTACTTATTTTACTCTATGCCCACTTCTACTTGAGCCCTGAAGAGCCATACGGGCGATTCTACGCGTACTTGCTGCTATTCATGGCGTCCATGGTCGGCATTGCGATGTCCGACAACTTGATTCTGCTTTGGCTTTTCTGGGAGCTGACCAGCCTCTCCTCATTCTTGTTAATTGGCTTTTGGTCGCACCGAAGCGATGCCCGTAAAGGCGCACGGATGGCGCTCACCGTCACTGGCGCGGGAGGCCTTGCTCTACTCGCCGGTTTTTTGCTGCTCGGCAATATCGTGGGGAGTTTCGACCTTAACGTGGTACTGGCCAGTGGCGACACTGTTCTCGCCGACCCGCGCTACCCTGTCATGCTTGTTCTGGTACTGCTGGGGGCTTTTACCAAATCGGCACAGTTCCCCTTTCAATTCTGGCTGCCCCACGCCATGGCAGCGCCCACGCCTGTTTCCGCGTACCTGCATTCTGCCACCATGGTGAAAGCCGGTATTTTCTTAATGGCGCGCCTACATCCGGCTATTGCCGGCAGCGAGCTTTGGGTCGTGATTGTATCCCTGGTGGGTACGGCGACGCTGCTTTACGGGGCTTGGTTTGCCCTATTTAAAACCGACCTTAAAGGCATTTTGGCCTTTTCCACCGTCAGTCATTTAGGGCTAATCACCGTGCTGCTCGGCATTGGAAGCCCCATGGCGGTGGTCGCCGCGCTGTTTCATATTTTGAATCATGCCACGTTCAAAGCAGCCCTTTTTATGAGTGCGGGTATCATCGACCATGAAACAGGCACACGCGAACTAAAACAGCTCGGCGGCTTGAAAAAAACCATGCCCGTCACGGCCCTTTTAACCACGCTTGCCGCGGCTGCTATGGCGGGGGTACCGCTATTTAATGGCTTTTTGTCGAAAGAGATGTTCTTTACCGAGACAGTGGCTACGCCGGTTCTCGGCGGGCTAAGCTGGCTGCTACCCGCCCTAGCAACTCTTGGCGGCATTCTGTCAGTTGCCTATTCGCTGCGCTTGGTTCACGCCATTTTCTACAAGCCCGCGCGCAAAGCGCCGCCAAAAACGCCTCACGAACCGCCGCACCTGATGCGCCTGCCGGTCGAAATCTTGGTGGTACTGTGTGTCATTGTTGGGATATTCCCCGGCCTAATGGCCACAGGGCTTCTCAAGCTTGCGACTCAAGCCGTGCTAGGCGAGCAGTTTGATTTTTATCTCTCTATTTGGCACGGCGTTAATCTGCCGCTGATGATGAGCGTCGCGGCGCTGGTGTTCGGCACCGTCATGTACTGGCGCCACAGCGATTTACGCCAATTTACGCAACATTTTGTCGGCGTCGATGCACGGCGTACATTTGAACGCGCAGTTGTGGCATTAGGCTACTGGGCCGAGCGATGTGTCGCCGTCGTCGAGGGTAACTCCCTTCAGCGCTACATGGGGCTCTTGCTGTTTGCAGCCTTTGTGATGGGCGTGATCGGCCTTGCCCAAATCACTGACCTCACCGGCGCATTGGGTAATCAACCCGTTGACGCCATGGCATTGCTTGGCGCTGGCATGCTGATATTTGGTGGCGTCGCCACCGCAGCGACGCATCGTTATCGCTTGGTATCACTGCTCATGCTCTCGGTCGTTGGCCTTTTTGTCGCACTGACCTTTGCCCGCTTCTCGGCGCCCGATCTGGCGCTGACACAGCTCTCGGTGGAGGTGGTCACGATGATTTTGCTGATGCTAGCGCTCTTTTTCTTGCCGCAAAAAACTCCGCAGGAATCGAGCCCACTGCGCAACGTACGCGATATTTTGCTCGCAAGCGCGCTTGGGCTTGTGGTCGCGAGCCTGAACTACGCGGTATTAACTCGTGAGACGCTATCGATCTCTGATTTCTTTATCGAAAATAGCAAGCCAGGTGGCGGCGGCTATAACGTCGTTAACGTTATCCTGGTCGATTTCCGTGGTTTCGATACGTTGGGCGAGATTACGGTACTGGCCCTGGCAGGCCTTGCGATTTTCAAACTACTCAACCGCTTACGGCTATTCATTCCGCACAGTGATGGCGAAGGCCGCGTTTGGTCGCCTGATCGCTACCCGGCAATTTTAACGTCGATTTCCATGGCGCTACTGCCTTTGGCACTGCTCGTGTCAGCATTTATCTTCCTGCGCGGGCATAATATGCCGGGGGGTGGCTTTATTGCCGGGCTTATCACGGCCGTGGCGCTCATTTTGCTCTACATGGCGCGCGGCGTGGAATGGGCACAAGACAGGTTGAACTTCCCCTTCCAACCCGTGGCAATTGTCGGGGTGGCCGTTGCCACGCTCACCGGCCTGGGCAGCTGGCTGTTTGGGTATCCGTTCCTAACCTCGACGTTTAGCTACTTCACCTTGCCGTTGATTGGTAGGTTCGAGCTAGCGAGCGCGCTACTATTTGATCTTGGGGTGTATCTCGCGGTGGTCGGTGCCACGCTGATGATTCTCGCCAACCTCGGAAAGGTCACCACGTCCCACCGCCCCATGCTTGAGTCATCGGAACAAGAAACAGACACACCCGCGCCCAAAAAGGACACACGCTAATGGAGATGCTTTACGCCATAACCACTGGGGTGTTAACCGCCTGCGGACTTTACCTCACCTTGCGCGGGCGTACTTTCCCCGTCGTTGTCGGCCTTACGCTACTCTCGTATGCCGTGAACCTGTTTCTCTTTTCCATGGGCGGCTTAACCACCGATGGTGCGGCCCTCGCTAACCGAGACGGGCACTTTGCCGACCCCCTGCCACAAGCGCTCGTGCTCACCGCCATTGTGATTGGCTTCGCCATGACCGCTTTTGTGGTGATTTTAGCCATGCGTGCGCGCAGTGAAGCGGGCAATGACCATGTGGACGGCAAAAAGGAAGTTCGCGAATGACTCAACACCTCATTGTTTTCCCTGTGGTCCTACCACTAATCGCGGGCATTCTATTGCTCTATCAACGCCAAGGTTTAGTGCGCTACAAGCGTTGGGTCAGCGTTGTGGCCACTGTACTTTTACTACTCGTCTCAATGGTTCTGATTACCAAAGCGGCCGACGACGAGATCACCTACTATGCACTGGGTGATTGGCAACCGCCGTTTGGCATTGCTTTAGTGCTTGATCGCTTATCCGCTTTAATGCTGCTGGTTACCTCGATTCTTGCCATTGGCGCCGTCATCTTTGCCTGCGCGGGTGACGATGAAAAGGGCAGCAATTTTCACGGCCTATTTCAGTGGCAGCTGATGGGCATCAACGGCGCCTTTCTGACCGGTGATTTGTTTAACCTGTTTGTTTTTTTTGAAGTGCTGTTACTGGCCTCTTACGCGCTGCTGCTGCACGGCGGTGGCAAAGCCAGAATTCAAGCCAGCGTGCATTACGTGGTCTTAAACCTGGCGGGCTCATCGCTCTTTTTGATTGCGGTGGGTATTTTGTACGGCGCTACCGGAACACTCAACATGGCCGATATGGCTCAGCGTTTGGGTGACCTGCCTGCCGAGCGTGAAGGGCTCGTTACAGCGGGCGCGTTGATGCTACTGGTCGTATTTGGTTTGAAAGCCGCCATTTTGCCACTCTATTTCTGGCTGCCACGCGCCTACGCATCTGCCCCTGCGCCGGTAGCTGCCCTCTTTGCTATCATGACAAAAGTTGGTATTTACGCCATTTTGCGCGTCTACTCGCTAATTTTCAGCGATCAAGCGGGAAATCTCGCCGCACTAGAGCAGCCATGGGTATGGTGGCTTGGACTGGCAACGCTTGCCATTGCTGGCATAAGTGTCCTCGCCGCACGAGATTTGCGTTTGTTGGTAGCGTATCTTGTCCTAGTCTCAGTAGGCACCCTACTTGTTGGTATCGGCATGCGCACCCCTCAAGCGGTATCAGCACTACTTTATTACCTGATCCATACCACACTGATTACCGGTGGCCTCTTTCTGCTCGCGGAGATGATCGGCCTGCAGCGAGGCAAAACAGGTACTCGCCTCGTGCGTGGACGCCCGATGGTACAGGGCAACGGGCTTGTGCTTATGTTTTTCATCGGCGCTATTGCGGTGGCAGGGCTTCCGCCGCTTTCGGGTGCGTTGGGTAAAGCCTTGATGCTCAATGCAGCAGAAGGCAGCCAACAACTATGGCTGTGGCCGCTATTACTGCTGGCAGGATTGAGCTCGTTAATTGCCCTTTCCCGCGCAGGCTCAACGCTTTTTTGGCGCAGTCATCGCGGCAGCGCAAGCGGCAAGATACTCCCACGCCAGCAATGGTTTGCGGTGATCTGGCTAATGAGTGCAGCGCCACTGATGGTTATTTTTGCCGGGCCAGTGAGCGAATACACTCAAGCCACTGCCGCTCAACTAGCCGACCCGCAGCCAATGATTCAAACGCTGTTGCATGACGCAGGAGATACCCCATGATTGCACCGCGCCCGTGGTTACCTACGCCGGTTTTATCTCTGCTACTGCTTTTCGTTTGGCTGCTTTTGGTGCGCAGCACTGCATTTGGCCAAATCGTACTCGGCGCTGCGCTGGCGATTGCAATTCCTCTTCTCACTCACCGTTTTTGGGACGCAAGACCTCACATTCGCAAGCCATTATTGCTGCTGCGTTTTGCGCTACGCGTCCTCAAAGATATTGTGATTGCCAATTTTGAAGTCGCCTATTTAATCGCCAATCCGTGGCGCAAACTACGCCCCCACTTTATTGAGTATCCGCTGATGGTGGAAGACCGTTTCACGATCACGCTACTCGCCAGCACCATCAGCTTAACGCCGGGCACCGTGTCAGCCAACTTGCGCATGGACGGCAAATCACTACTGATTCATGCCCTCGATGTGGGCGACGAAGAGGCGTTGATCCAGCATATCCGTCAGCGCTATGAGCAACCGCTCAAGGAGATTTACGAATGCTGACCGTTGCGCTTTATATCACGCTAGCACTTGTCATCATGGCGCTGCTGTTTAACCTTTACCGGCTCATGGTAGGGCCTGATTTGCCCGACCGAGTACTGGCGCTTGATACCATGTACATCAACGCCATCGCCCTTATCGTACTGTTAGGGCTATGGCTAAACACCAAAACCTACTTTGAGTCGGCGCTTTTAATCGCCATGCTGGGCTTTATCAGCACGGTAGCGGTATGCAAATACATTTTGCGCGGTGACATCATCGAGTAAACGCAGGAGTGACTATGTCTTGGATCGTTGAAGTGCTGGCATCCGTACTGCTTATCGCTGGCGGAATTTTTCTGTTTATTGGCTCGATGGGGATGGTGCACCTGCGCGATTTTTATATGCGTCTTCACGGCCCAACAAAGGCTACCACGCTAGGGATCGGGTGCATGCTGATTGCCTCAACGCTCTTCTTTTGGAGCCAGGACGGCAAGCCCGATATTCAGGAATTATTGATCACGCTATTTCTCTTTATCACCGCCCCAGTGAGCGCGCACCTGCTCTCCAAGGCCGGACTGCACATGCAGTTGAATCATATCGACATCACCGAAGGTGACCCGGTGGAGCTGCGCGATGAGGAAGTGGCCCAAAAGCCGGTACCGCACCCCGACAAAGGCCACGGATGAACCCGCTGAGGCCTGAAATGAGCGCCTGAGCAAAGGTAGCTCAAGCGCCTGGTTATGTATTTAATCCAGCAAATCGATCTGCCGATAGCCAATCAAATACAGCACTGCATCAATGCCCAGCGTGGAGATCGCTTGCCGCGCCTGGGCACGCACCATTGGCTTGGCGCGAAAGGCAATGCCAAGCCCTGCCTGGGCCAGCATTTTCAAATCGTTGGCCCCATCGCCCACGGCAATGGTTTGATCCAGCGTGAGCCCTTCACGCAGGGCGATTTGCTCCAGCAGCTCAGCTTTGCGTTCCGCATCGATAATTGGTGTCTGCACCTCGCCGCTCACCTTGCCATTCTCGATCACCAACTCATTGGCGTGAATTTCATCAAAGCCCAGCGTTTCCTGCAGATGGCGGGCAAAGTAGGTGAAGCCACCAGAAATAATCGCCGTGCGATACCCCAGGTGTTTGAGGTTCACCATCAGCCGCTCAACGCCCTCCATCAGCGGTAGGTTCGCGGCGATATCCGCCAGTACCGATTCATCTAGCCCTGCCAGTTTACTCATGCGTTCGCGGAAGCTCTCCTGAAAATAGAGTTCGCCGCGCATAGCCCGCTCCGTCACCTCGGCCACTTCCTCGCCCACGCCGTGGCGACGCGCCAGCTCGTCAATCACTTCGGTTTGAATCAGCGTCGAATCCATATCGAAGCAGACTAAGCGGCGGTGACGGCGCCATATGGAGTCTTCCTGCAGGGCGATATCCACCCCGTGCTGCACACCTAGCGCCAGTGCTTTTTCGCGCAGTGCTTCCAGGTTGGTTTCTTCACCGCGTAGCCAGCACTCCACGCAGGCACCGTGAACAGGTGCCTCGCCGTCCAGGGGCTCACGTCCGGAAAGGCGATGAATCAGTTCCACGGTCAAACCAAATTCAGCGGTTAGCCCGCCCACTTCGGCGAGAATGCCGGCGGGCAGGCGCGGCGCCAAGAGCGTCAAAATGAAACGCGGCTGGCTCGCCTCAACGCTCCAGCGGTGGTAATCCTCGGCGCTGACAGTGATCGCCTGGACATCTAGCCCCAGAGCATCGCCCGCCTCTGAAAGCGTAGTTTCCAATGCGCTGTCGTGATCCAGCCCCACCAGCGCTTCCAGCGACAACATGCCGAATGTCACGCTCTGGTTGATATCCAAAAGGCGTGCACCGCTTTTCGCTAGCGCTTTTCCAAGCTCAGCAAGCTGCCCTGGGCGTGCCACGCCGGTGGTGCGAATTAAACAGCGTTTCATGGATTACTCTCCCGCCTCTAATCGGTCAACTTTTTGGAAGCCGCGGGGCAGTTTGCTACCACGCCGCCCGCGCTCGCTGCGATAGTACGCAAGATCGCTCGCTTTGAGGGTGAGTTTGCGCTTGCCCGAGTAAATCACCAGCGCGCTGTCGCCGCTTAACACGGTAATATCGCGGACAAATTCTTCTCGCTGGGCCGCTCGTGGGCCGGGTATATCGAGCATTTTGTTCCCTTTACCCTTAGCCATTTCGGGCAGTTGATCAAGGGCAAAAAGCAGCAGGCGCCCCTCGTTGGACACCGTGGCCACCCAACGATCATCGCCATCGGGCACGGCCACCGGCGCCATTACGCTGCACCCTTTGGGCACCGAGAGCACGGCTTTACCGGCTTTATTCTTACCCGTCAGCTCGCCGAGTGTGGCGACAAAGCCGTAGCCGCCGTCTGAGGCAAGCACAAAACGGCTCTCAGGCGGAGCTAGCATCACCCCCGCCATTTTCGCACCGGCGGCCACATTGACGCGCCCGGTGACTGGCTCGCCCTGCCCCCTGGCGCTGGGTAGATTGTGCGCGCTCAGTGTATAAGCGCGCCCGGTGTCGTCTAAAAGCACCAACGGCTGGTTGGTTTTACCCCGAGTCGCGAGGTGGAAGCAATCTCCGGCTTTATAGGAAAGCCCTTCGGGGTCGATATCGTGGCCTTTAGCGGCGCGTACCCAACCTTTTTCCGATAACACCACGGTAATCGGGTCAGCGCCCAGAAGCTCTACTTCGGAAAGCGCTTTGGACTCTCGGCGTTCGACCAGCGGGGAGCGCCGCTCATCGCCGTGCGCTTTACCTGCCGCGCGAAGCTCTTTCTCGATCAAGGTGGTGAGCTTCGCTTCACTGCTTAATAGACTTTGCAGCTGCTTGCGCTCTTTCTCCAGCTCGTCCTGCTCACCGCGAATTTTCATTTCTTCGAGCTTGGCAAGGTGGCGCAGGCGCAGCTCTAAAATCGCCTCAGCTTGACGATCAGACAGCCCAAAGGCCTGGATCAACGCTGGCTTGGGCTCGTCCTCTTCGCGAATAATGCGGATCACTTCGTCAAGATCAAGGTAGGCGATCAGCAGGCCTTCCAGGATATGCAGGCGGTCTTCAACGTTGCCTAGCCTATGTTCTAGACGGCGGCGCACCGTCGCGCGGCGAAAACGTAACCACTCGCTAAGCATGTCGGGCAGCGGCATAACACGCGGACGGCCGTCCAGGCCGATCACGTTCATGTTCACGCGCGCACTTTTCTCTAAATCCGTAGTGGCGAACAGGTGCGCCATCAGCGATTCCACATCCACACGGCTAGAACGCGGCTCAATCACGAGGCGCGTAGGCTCTTCGTGGGTCGACTCATCGCGAAGATCGGCTACCATGGGCAGCTTCTTAGCCTGCATTTGGGCGGCGACCTGCTCCAGCACTTTGGCGCCGCTGACCTGATACGGCAGCGCGGTAATCACGATACTGGCGTCTTCGCGTACGTAGCGGGCGCGCAGTTTAACTGAACCGCGCCCGGCCTCATAAAGCTTTCTCAGATC
Source organism: Halomonas llamarensis (assembly GCF_023555005.1). Classification (GTDB taxonomy): domain Bacteria; phylum Pseudomonadota; class Gammaproteobacteria; order Pseudomonadales; family Halomonadaceae; genus Vreelandella; species Vreelandella llamarensis. The sequence continues at coordinate 224,675 of NZ_JAMJPJ010000002.1, forward strand.
GGCACGCGGCGTGATAATTTCCGCCGCTGTAGGGAAATCCGGCGCGGGCACAAATGCCATCAAATCAGCCGTGGTGGCATGGGGGTTTCTGAGAAGATGGCAGGTTGCCTCAACCACTTCCACCACGTTGTGGGGCGGAATATCGGTGGCCATACCCACGGCAATACCGCTGCCGCCGTTGAGTAACACATGCGGCAGGCGTGCAGGCAGCACGACGGGCTCTTGCATGGTGCCGTCAAAGTTGGGCGTCCAGTCGACGGTACCTTGGCCCAGCTCGCTTAACAGTACCTCGGCAAACTTCGAGAGTTTCGCCTCGGTGTAGCGCATGGCCGCAAACGATTTAGGGTCATCGGGGCTGCCCCAGTTGCCTTGTCCGTCCACTAACGGGTAGCGATAACTAAACGGCTGCGCCATAAGCACCATGGCTTCATAGCAGGCGCTATCGCCGTGAGGATGGAACTTACCCAGCACGTCGCCGACGGTGCGCGCCGACTTTTTGTACTTGGCATTGGCGTTCAGCGCGAGCTCACGCATAGCGTAAACAATGCGTCGCTGCACGGGTTTCATGCCATCGCCAATGTTGGGCAAAGCGCGGTCTAAAATCACATACATCGAGTAGTCGAGGTACGCTTTTTCGGTGTAGTCACGCAGGGAGAGGCGTTCGACATCGCCCTCCGCGACTTGAATATCCATGTCGATCATATCCTACCTTAACAACAAAACCGCCCCATTTGGGGCGGCTAATAAGCAGACACGCTACCACGTCACATGGCACGCGATATTAATTAAAACTCGTCATGAGAGTCATTGGAAATTTTAGGCGGCGCGTTGGATACTTCCTGCCCACTACCATGAAACTCATCAATCAAGCTTTTTAGGCGCTGAGCTTGCAACGACAGTTCCTTGGTGGCACTCGCCGCTTCACTGACCAAGCCGGCATTTTGTTGCGTCACCGAATCCATCTGCGTTACCGCCTGGTTAATCTCGTCAATACCGTTGGTCTGCTCGCTAGACGCTTGGCTGATTTCGCTAATACGCGCGGTCACTTCTTCTATCGCCACCACAATATCTTTCATAGCGGATTCAGCCTCTTGGGCATAGCCACTGCCTGTCTTAATCTGCTCAGAGGTGGTTTTAATCAGCCCATTAATGTTTCTAGCAGAAGTGGCGCTTCGTGACGCCAACTCACGCACTTCGCTTGCCACTACGGCAAAACCCCGCCCATGCTCACCTGCACGCGCCGCTTCTACCGAGGCATTGAGCGCCAGAATATTGGTTTGAAAAGCGATATTTTCAATCACATCGACAATCGATGAGACCTCAACAGAACTTTCGTTGATCGCTTCCATGGATTGAGCGAGTTGCGATACCTGCGTTCCGCCTTGCCTCACTTTTTCCGCTGACTCTTTCACCCGCTGCTCTGCCTCTTGAGCGTTATCAGCATTCTGCTTCACCGTCGTCGCCATCTCTTCCATCGTCGAAGAGGTTTCCTGCAAAGAGGCCGCTTGCTGCTCGGTACGGCTAGAAAGCTCGGTATTGCCCGCCGCAATTTCGGTTGATTCGCTGGCGATCGCTTCCGCCACACCACGCACGTCGCCAAACAGGCGCTGTAACTTATCTGCATAGCGGTTGACAGCCCGGCGTAGCTCACCGATTTCATCGTCACGGTAAATGGTCAGTTCACGGCTGGACCCCCCCTGGCCCAGTTGGTCAATTTGCGTGGTAGTACTACGAATCTGGCGCAACAACATACGTCCGCCCCACCAGCCAAGCGCGAGCAACAGCACCAGCAGCGGCAGGATGAAGACCAGCAAATCACGCGTTAAGGTACGCGCCAAGGCCGTGACTTGTTCGCTCGGCGTTACCAAACCAAGCGTCCAGCCGGTGTCCTGCATGTCGAACAACCGTACTGCCGCAGGTTTGTCTAATATGCCTGCCGTTTCTACGCTAGCCTGTTCTCGACCAGCTTCAACGGCCTCTACAACAGGCTGCAGCCAGGGCATATCACGTGCGGCATCACCTAGGCCCTGCATCTCATCCGACGCTTGCTCCACGCCTGGCAAGTCGATCACGTTGTTGTCTTTATCAAGCACGAAGGCATAGCCACCCGTGCTGCCGCCGTTTTCAGCGAGAAACGAGGCAACGCCATCCAACTGCATATCAATCGTGGCCACGCCTGCAAAGGCATTATCAATGTAGTAAGGCACGCTACAGGTCACCATCGCAACGCCGGTCGTCGGATCACGGTAGGCAGCAGACCATACGCACTGCCCAGGCGTCGCATCGCGAGCACTGCTATACCATGCCTCATCATGATAAGGCGCGATATTGCTTGCGTTATAATCATCCAAGAAATCCAGCTCGCCCTCGGCATTGCGTGCCCAGAAGAAGCTAAAGCGCTCGACATTGGGTGAAAATGCACCGGGTTCAGGCCAAATACCGCCACCCGCAATCGTTGCATTGCCATTATCATCAACCACATTGGGCAAAGCCTCGTGGTAAATGGCTTCTTCGCGCGGCAACGACTCAGCCAAGGCTGCCAAACTCGACGTATTGCCCTCGACTCTGGCTAATTGGCCATTGAGCGCATTCACAATCGAGTCCCCCGTGCGCTCTATAAAAGCCTGGCTTGCATCAATAACAAGTGGCTGGCCTCTCCAGGCCATTACCCCGTAAATACCCATGCCCATTAAGAGCGTTAGCACCACCGCAGACAGCGTTAGCTGTCGAGATATTGTCTTAAACAAAATCGTTTCTCCAAATAGAAAACGTTTTAAACGCATCGCACCGTCTCAATGATAGTAACTAGGTAGCGTTAAAAGTTAACTACACACAGTAAACGTTTTTTCAATGAGAATGTGGCCTCTAGGCTTACACCTCGATATCCGCGAGATTGCCGTAATCTTCCAGCCACTTTTTACGATCACCGGCGCGTTTTTTAGCCAGCAACATGTCCATCATTTCTTGGGTGCCATCGCCTTCATCACGCGTTAACTGCACCAGTCGGCGGGTTTCCACCGCCATGGTGGTTTCACGCAGCTGCAGCGGGCTCATTTCACCCAAACCTTTGAAACGTTGAACGTTCGGAGTGCCGCGTTTTTTGGCCAGCTGCTTAAGAATCGCCGCTTTCTCGCTCTCGTCCAGGGCATAGTGCACGTCCTTACCCAGGTCGATGCGATAAAGCGGCGGCATGGCGACATACACGTGGCCCGCGTCGACCAGACTTGGGAAATGCTTAACGAACAGCGCACACAAGAGCGTGGCAATATGCAGACCGTCGGAGTCGGCATCGGCGAGAATACAAAGCTTGTGGTAGCGTAATTTTTCCAAATCCGCAATGCCGGGGTCGGCGCCAATCGCCACGGCGATATCGTGAACTTCTTGGGAGCTATAGATATCGTGGGAGTCGACCTCCCAGGTGTTTAGAATCTTACCGCGCAGAGGCAAAATCGCTTGGGTTTCGCGGTTACGCGCCTGTTTGGCGCTGCCGCCTGCCGAGTCCCCTTCCACGAGGAATAGCTCGCTCAGCGCTGGGTCTTGACCCGAGCAGTCAGCGAGCTTACCGGGTAGCGCAGGCCCCGAGGTTACTTTCTTGCGGGCGACTTTTTTGGCTTTTTTCTGGCGCTGCTGGGCCGAGCTAATCACCAGCTCAGCCAGCGCTTCGGCCTGGTCGATATGATGATTGAGCCACAAAGAGAATGCGTCTTTTACCACGCCGGAAACAAAGCCGGCAATGGTGCGCGAAGAAAGGCGTTCTTTGGTTTGCCCAGCAAATTGCGGGTCGAGCATTTTCACCGAAAGCACAAACGATACCCGCTCCCAGAGATCATCAGCGGTGAGTTTGATACCACGGGGCAAAAGGCTTCTGTATTCGCAAAACTCGCGCAGCGCATCTAAAAGCCCGGCGCGAAAGCCGTTGACGTGGGTTCCGCCTTGCGGCGTGGGAATCAGGTTAACGTAGCTTTCCATCAGCGCTTCACCGCCTTCGGGGAGCCACTGAATGGCCCAGTCAACGCCGTGTTCATCGTCGCTAAAGTGGCCAACAAACGGCTCGCTAGGCAGCACCTCGTAACCATCGGTCGATTCAGTCAGGTAATCGCGTAAGCCATCAGCGTAAGCCCATTCGGTCTTGGTGCCGTCGGTCTCTACCAGCGTGACGGCAAGCCCGGGGCACAGCACCGCTTTGGCGCGTAGCAGGTGTTTTAAGCGGCTAATCGAGAGTTTAGGGTTATCAAAATAGCTTTCATCGGGCCAGAAGCGCACTTTTGTTCCGGTTGCTCGCTTAGCGGCCTTGCCAATCGGGTGCAACTCTTCGACTTTTTCACCAAACTCAAACGCCATGCCATGACGCGCACCGTCGCGGGTGACTTCGACGTCTAGCCGGCGTGATAGTGCATTAACGACCGACACCCCGACCCCGTGTAGGCCACCCGAGAAACGGTAACTGGTGGAGGAGAACTTCCCCCCCGAGTGAAGCTTGGTAAAGATCAACTCCACGCCCGACACGCCGTGCTCTGGGTGAAGGTCAATCGGCATCCCTCGGCCGTTATCCTCCACTTCAATCGCACCGTCGCTTAACAGCACCACGGAAATGGCATTGGCGTGGCCAGCTAGCGCCTCATCGACGCTATTATCGATTACCTCTTGGGCGAGGTGGTTAGGCCGCGAGGTGTCGGTATACATGCCGGGTCGTTTACGCACCGGTTCAAGCCCCGACAAGACTTCAATGGAACTGGCGCCATACTGAGAGGCATCAAACTGGGTCATGTCGCGTCGTTTCCTGAAGGGTCAAAGCGAGCAAAAGGCGAATAGGATAGCGGAAAAGCCAACAGCTGTATATCCAGCCACCTTATCAACTTGGGCTATCAACCAAGGCAATTAACTTTCCCGCTCCGCTGCCCAAAACGCCTCGATCAAGCCGCGCGTGGAGACATCCATGGAATCAAGGCTACTTTCGTGGTCAAGAATTTTTTGCGTATCGGTTGCGATTTTCTTACCCAGCTCCACGCCCCATTGGTCGAACGGATTGATGTCCCAAATTACCGCTTGCACAAAGACTTTGTGCTCGTAAAGCGCAATCAGCGCGCCAAGCGTAGCGGGCGTAAGCTGGTCAAGCAGCACCGTGGAAGACGGCTGATTGCCACGATAGCGTTTGTGCGACGGGCGTGGGCCATCGTCGTCTATCGCGTCGTCCCCCAACATCAGCACCCGCGACTGGGCAAAACAGTTGGCCAGCGCGAGCTTATGCTGCGCTTTCAAATGGCGGCGGGTTTCGGGGTCTACCACGTCATCGTAACGCTTCAACGGGGCGATGAAATCGCACTCCACCGGTTGCGTACCTTGGTGCAACAATTGATAAAACGCGTGTTGCGCGTTAGGGCCGAGCTGTCCCCACAATACCGGGCAGGTGGCGTAATCAATTGCTTGGCCCTGGCGCGTCACAGACTTACCGTTAGACTCCATTTCCAGCTGTTCAAGGTAGGCGGCGAAGTACTCCAGTCGCCCGTCATACGGCAGAATGGAATGAGCACGTATATCAAGAAAGTTAACATTCCAGATGCCCGCCAAAGCCAGTAGCACCGGCACATTATCGACAAGCGACGCCTCTTGAAAATGGCGATCCATGGTATGGGCGCCAGCAAGCAGTTCGCGGAAATTCGCCATCCCGACCACCAGCGCAATTGGTAAGCCAATGGTGCCCCAGAGCGAGTAACGCCCGCCAACCCATTCCCAAAAACGCAGTTGATGCGCGCTGGCAATGCCCCATTCACTCATCTTTTCCGGACAGGCGGAGACGCCGATAAAATGCTGGCGCACCACGAGCTCGGCGCTAATCGGGGTCGCGCCGTGGCGCGTCAGCTGCGCTAATAGCCAGTCCCTCGCCGTGTTAGCGTTAGAAAGCGTATCGATCGTGGTGAACGATTTCGACGACAGCACAAAAAGCGTGGTTTCAGGGTTTAAGCGACTTAAATAGTCAGCCAACTGCGAGCCGTCCATGGTCGAGGCGAAATGTACTTCCACCGGATACACATCGGCGGGACGAAAATCCGCCAGCGCGTGTGTAACCATCAATGGCCCCAGATCCGAGCCACCCACGCCCAGGTTCACCACATCTTTAATCGGCTTGCCGGTTGCTCCCCGCCATTGCCCGGCGTGAAGGCGACTCACCAACGCCTCCATTTGTTGAAGGCTTTCATGAACAGCCCCCACCACGTCCTCACCGTCTACCTCAAGCGTTGCCGATTTGGGTAATCGTAGTGCCGTATGCAACGCCGGGCGGTCTTCGCTGGTATTGACGCGCTGACCACTGAGTAACGCGGCGATCGCCTCTGGCACTGCCGCTTCTTCTGCTAACGCGAGTAACTGTTGGAGCGTCTCTGCCTCCCACCGCTGTTTGGAAAGATCCAACGTCAGCCCCGCGACATCACGCGTAAAGGTGTTAAAACGCTTAGGGTCACGTGCAAATAGCGTTTTTAGGTGCACTTTTTTTTGTGTCTCGGCATGGCGCCTTAGCGCTTGCCAGGCCGGTAGTGTATCGGGGGTCTTAGCGCTGGAATTGGATGATGCGTGCGGTGGTACGGATGCCATGTTCCCTCTCCTGTGGCGTCGTGCTGTGCGGCCGGGCCTGTTCTGCTTCCCGCAGGGCGGGTAAACTATGGCTCTCTTTTTTTGCGATGAACCCGGCTTGCCCCATGAGTGATGCATCTTACCGCGACGCTATCTTTTCCACACCCCTTGATCGCGTCGCGCGCTTTTCCTTTGATGAACAGGTAGTGGCCTGTTTTCCCGATATGATCCGCCGTTCGGTACCCGGTTACGGGCAAATTCTGGGCATGCTGAGCCTAATCGCGCAGCGCCATTTGCGCCACGGCGCGCACGTGTATGATCTTGGCTGCTCGCTGGGCGCCTCGGGACTTGCGCTCGCGGGCGCTTTGCCGCCTGAGGCATTCCGCTACACCGGGGTGGATCTTTCCCCGGCCATGGTCGAGCGTACGCGGCAGACCTTTCGTGAAGAGTGCCCTGAACACGTCATGCAGGTGGAAGAAGCCGATATCCGGGGGCTTGATTACGCACCGTCGGGCATGATCATTCTCAATTTCACGCTGCAGTTTTTGCCCCCGGAAGATCGCAACGCGCTACTCGCCACGCTCTATTACGCTCTAGAGCCCGGTGGCGTGCTGGTGCTCTCGGAGAAGACCGTTGACCTTGACGAACGCGACAATGCCTGGCGCGTCGAGCGCTACCACGATTTCAAGCGCGCTAACGGCTACAGCGATTTAGAAATCAGTCAGAAACGCACCGCGCTTGAGAACGTGCTCGTGCCCGATACGCTCGAAGCGCATCACGCGCGGCTCAAAAAAGCCGGTTTTGCGCGCTCGCTCACCTGGTTTCAGTACCTGAACTTTGCGTCCATGATCGCCTTCAAGGAGAGTTAAGGTGGCACACTCAAGCACCCCTTTGCCCGACGACCATCGCATGCTCTATCAGGCTTTTCTGGATCAGGCGCTAACCGGCTGGCTTGCCAAACTGCCCGAGCAACTCGCCAATGGGCTTGATCGCAAACGTCACGGTGACTTACCCATGTGGGAAAAAGCCGTGGCCAAGCTGCCCGAACTTCCGGTCGAGCGCACTGTGCAGCTGGATCGCGATACCGTCCAGGTCGACCTTGAGCTGAGCGATAGCCAGCACCGCCAGTGCGAGAACCTGCTGAAAAAGCTCGCGCCGTGGCGCAAGGGCCCTTTTCAACTTGGCGAGATTTTCATCGATACCGAGTGGCGCTCGGACTGGAAGTGGCAGCGCGTCGCCCCCCACCTGGCCCCGCTTGAATATCGCAAGGTGCTGGATGTCGGCGGCGGTAGCGGCTATCACGCCTGGCGTATGGCTGGCGCTGGTGCCGATTTTGTGTTGGTTATTGATCCTTCACCGCGTTTTTACTGGCAATTTCACGCCGTCCGCCATTTCGTCGGCAACGCCGATGGCCATCGCACGCACTTTCTGCCGGTCGGCATCGAGGATGTGCCGGAGAACTTGGGCTTTTTCGATACCGTGTTCTCCATGGGCGTGCTCTACCATCGCCCAGCGCCGCTAGAGCACTTACAGCAGCTAAAGTCGGCACTTGCACCCGGCGGCGAGCTGGTGTTGGAAACGCTCGTAGTGGAAGGCGACGAACAGGCAGTATTGCTCCCCGGTGAGCGCTACGCGGCGATGCCCAACGTCTACTTCCTGCCTTCTTCCATCGCCCTTTGCCATTGGCTAGAACGCTGCGGCTTCACCAACGTCCGCGTTATCGATGAGACCATCACCACGCTCGACGAGCAGCGCTCTACCGAGTGGATGACCTACCAGTCGCTTACCGATTTTCTCGACCCAGCAGACCCGACCCGCACGCTTGAAGGCTACCCTGCGCCGCGCAGAGCGGTGATTCTGGCGAATAAGCCGGGCCATTCAGCCGTTAGCCGTTAGCCGTTAGCCGTTAGCCGTTAGCCGTTAGCCGTTAGCCGTTAGCCGATTGTGCGAAGAAGGCGTCAAAAACGCCCTAGCTTCCGCAGAAGCTGCAAGCATTGACTTATACTTAAATCTATAGTAATGGTAAATTTTCCGAGGGGTGCCTGCTCTCCAGGCTGAGATGGAGTTATCCAAACCCTTTGAACCTGATCCGGCTTATACCGGCGTAGGAACGGAACGGGCATAAACCATATATGGATCTGTTTTGACACCTGCGCCTGTATTATTCGAACCTCAATACAGGAGTTCATCGTGTCGCAAGGTAACTCAACGCCCGCTAGCGTATCTACACTCAGTAGCGCCCCTCCTTTTAACATGTCTGATAAAAACCGCATGAACTCCGTACCTGCCAAGCCACGTTTGGCAGCAATCGCCGTAACTCTGCGTGATAGTGAAGTTCTCCTAGTCCAACGCAGTAAAGAGCCTCAACGGGGCACTTGGGGCTTCCCAGGGGGATCAGTGGAACCGGGAGAAAGCCTACATTGTGCAGCAAAGCGCGAATTAATGGAGGAAACCGGTATCACAGCATTGGTAGGACCGTTGATTGATGTAGTAGAAGTAATCGGATATGACCCCGAGGGAAAGCACCACCACTTCGCCTTGGTTGCCCTGCTTTGTCGCTACGTTGATGGCGAGCTACATCCCGGTGATGATGCTGCAGACTGCCGCTGGGCGAAAGTTGTAAACGGAGAGCTCAATTTCAATGAAGTCTTGGCAGATCACGTAGCAGATACTGTCATGAAAGCCTTTAATTTGCACAGTTCAATGGTGAACGAAAAATCATATGCGACTCACGCCTCCAACTCAGCTTTATAAACTACCCCCGCGTATCAGCAAAGACGCCTCTTTGTCCACCGGAAGAGATGGATATAATGATGCAAAAACATTATACGAATTTCACCAGTCTCTATAGACAATGGTTCGGACAGTTTTAAAGAAAGCCTGATGCTCAGATAATGGGGTCTCTGACAACATCACCACCCGAGCACAGGCTTTCATGGAAATAGTCAATACGGTCTTGCAGCAGATGTCCAGCCTCA
>NZ_JAMJPJ010000030.1 GCF_023555005.1 Halomonas llamarensis
CAAGGCAAGGATCGTACATCGGAATGTCTTTCAGTGAAGCTGATGATTGAGGAGCCGGGTGCGTCAATCGCGCATGCCCGGATCTGTGGGGGGGCGGAACGAGCAATCGTCCGGTCTACCCGACCGTTTTTTGTTGCTATGGTGTAACCAACTGATTTACTCAGCGGGTTTTGCCACCAGCGAGCGAGTCTCTTCGCGGGCTTCGGTCAGCACTACACGTAGCGGATCGCCAAGCTTATAACGCTCTTCGCCTTCGATCTGAATACGCCCCTCTTTGTCATCGATGACCACTTTGCTGCGGTCGCTGTGCATCAAGGGGGCCGGGACAAAGGCCGTTGCACCATTGTCTAGCAGCCGAACGCGCATACCACCACGGTTGATAGCCATGATTTCGGCCTCAAAGGTGTCCTGATTCTGCGCGGCAGGTGTTAGATAACGCACGTAGAGCCAGTCTTTGACGTCGCGCTCGGCCATGCGATTGAGGCGGCGGCGCTCGGTGAGCTGCTCGGTGAGCTGCTGGCTAGCTTCGGCCGGTGCCTGTTCGCCTTTCAGTACGCGTTTGATCAAGCGGTGGTTAACCATATCGCCGTATTTACGAATCGGTGAGGTCCAAGTCGCATAGGCGGAAAGGCCTAAGCCAAAGTGCGGCCCTGGCTGCGCGGACATGTTGGTGAAGCCTTGGAAGCGGCGCAGGCGGGCATCGAGCCAGGCGTCGTCGCGGCTTTCCAGTTCGCGCTTGAGTTCTTTATAGCGCGGAAGCTCGGTGAGGGCTTCGCGTTCCACGTTAATTTCTTGCCCAGCGAGGAACTCTTGGGCCGCTTCCGCCTTTTCTGGCTCAAACGCACGGTGAACGTTGAAGATGCCGTGGCCGATATGCTGGGCTAAGAAGTCAGCGCAGCAGGCGTTGGCGGCAATCATCGATTCTTCGATCATGCGGTTGGCAATGCGCCGCTCTTCGGTGCGTACGTTGAGTACGTTGCCGGCCTCATCCAGATCGAATACATAGTCGGGGCGGTCTTTAAACACCAACGCATGCTCTTCGCGCCACTGAGTGCGGGCGAGGGTTAAATCACGCAGCGCTTTAAGCTGTTCACCAACCTCACTTTCAGGCGCCCAATCCCCCTGGCCGTCAAGCCAGTCCGAGACATGGTCGTAGGCCAGTTTGGCGTGGGACTTCACCGTGGCGGCAAAGAAGCGGTAGTCGCCCAGGCTGCCGTCGGCGTTGATATCGAGTGTGCACGCCAATGTCGGGCGATCTTGGTCTTCCCACAGCGAGCAAAGGTCATCGGCCAGCTGCTCAGGCAGCATCGTGACGTTTTGCCCGGGTAGGTACACGGTGAAAGCGCGCGTGCGTGCTTCCAGGTCCGCTGCGTGGCCTTCCTCAACGTAAGCCGTGGGGTCAGCAATGGCAACGCTCATACGCCAGCCACCTTCTTCGCGCGGCATAACGTGCAAGGCGTCATCCATGTCACGGGTTTTTTCATTGTCGATGGTGAAAAACGCCTCGGCGGTTAGGTCTTCACGCACTAGGCCTTCATCGTGCATCGGCCAGTCGCTGCCGGCGTCGGGGCACTCTTGCTCCAGCGCATGGCGAGCAAGCGTGACGCGCCACGGCACGGCCGGGTCGTCTGATTTCGCCACCAACTCATCTATCTGGCTAAAGAAGCCGCGATCATTCTCTTTGAGCGGGTGACGCACTAAGCGTGCGACGACCCAGTCGCCGTCAGCGATGGTAGCTTCGTCCAGGCTGTTTTTGATGCGCGCCTTGAGCACATTGCGAATCGAAGGGTGGTCGGGAACGACGGCCAAGCGGCCCTCGCGCTTTTGCACCCGCGCGATAAAACGCTCCAGCCCTTGCTCGATAAGTTTTTCAGGCTCGACGGATTTCTTATCGCCGTTTTCATGGATAACGGCTTCGACGCGGTCGCCGTGGAGCACCTGCTTCATGGCGGGGGGCGGCACGAAATAGGATTCACCGTCGTCGGTTTCAAGAAAGCCAAAGCCTTTTTCGGTAGCTTTGATCACCCCTTCGGCACGTGGGGTGGTGTCTCGAATCTGTTGCTTGAGTGAAGCAAGCACGGAATTGTTTTGCAGCATGAGGTCAATCAATTGGCGAAGGTAGATGGTCACTATACGGATTCCCAAAGGCTGAGCCAATCTTGGCAACCACGAAGTTGGTGCTAATCAACACTATCAATGACCTGCGTGCCGTTCTATCGGAGTAGGTGCGCCTGATCAAGCGAAAAGGGCGTCTCCATTCCACTATAGTTGTATTTAAATGGTGTTTGATTGGTATTTGATTGGGTCTATAGTGGTTATTAATTGGTATGATTGCTATTCGGGAGAAACCCATGGATTCACGCTTTACTCAGCTACACCTTGACCCTCAAGGCGCAACGCCGCTTTACCAGCAGCTGGCGCGCCAACTGGAACAGGCAATCGATACAGGTGGTTGGCAACCCGGCGACGCATTGCCATCCGAGCGTAACTTGGCTGAGAGCCTGGCGGTTTCGCGCATTACGGCGCGCAAAGCATTGGATCAGCTAGTTGAGCTGGGGCTTATTCGTCGTAGCCAAGGGTCTGGAACTTTTATTACCCCGCGCCTTAATCAATCCCTGTCGCGGCTATCCAGTTTTACCGAGCTGCTGACCCAACGTGGCTTTACGCCTAGCTCTCATTGGCTGGCGCGCAAGCTGGCCAATCCCAGCGCGGAAGAAAGTATGCGCCTGGGACTGGGTGCTGATGCTCAGGTCGCCCGCCTTAAACGTCTGCGTTTAGCCGATGAGGTGGTGATGGCGGTGGAAGAAAGTTGCCTGCCCATCTCGGTGCTGCCTGATCCACTGGCGGTCGAGACGTCTCTGTATGCAACGCTGGAAGCCAGTGGAAAAGGGATTGCGCGCGCCTTGCAGCACGTCACCGCCATCAATGCCAGCGCAGAGTTAGCCATGCTGGCTGAGGTGCCTGAAGGTCAGGCGCTGCTTAAAGTCACGCGACTCGGGTATCTCGCCGACGGCACGCAAGCTGAACTCACCATCACCTACTGCCGTACCGACTACTACGACTTTATGGTCGAGCTGACCCGCTAGGAGGTTATATGTTTTTTGGCAATATCCTTACCTCCGAGGGCTGGCGCCTGGGGGAAATTCATTGGGACAAAGGTCGTGTCACGCACCTTCCATGCGAGCCTGTCGACCCGGATAGCAACGGCCACCCGCGAATTATTCCAGGCTTTGTGGACTTGCACGTACATGGCGGGGGTGGCGCTGACATCATGGAAGGGGGTGAGGCGCCCGCCATTCTGGCGCGGACCCATGTACGTTTTGGCACCACCCGCCTGCTGGCGACCACCATGACGGCGCCGGATAACCAGATTCGTCAAGTGCTGAGTGATATCGCCGTTTATATGCAGGCGCAAGATCGGGATGCCGCCCAAGTGATGGGCGTTCATTTGGAAGGCCCCTATATTAACCCCGGCAAGCTGGGAGCTCAGCCCGCCCATGCGCGCAGTGGGATGATTGAGGAGGTGGACGGACTCTGCGCGTTAGCCCCCATCCGCTTGCTGACCCTGGCGCCTGAATTAGCGGGGCACTGTGCCTTGATTCGCCACCTCAGCGAGCGGGGCGTGCGGGTTCAGCTAGGGCATACGCTGGGCAGCTATGAAGAAGGTGTAGAAGCAATGGCCCATGGGGCCTGTGGGTTTACTCACCTGTTTAATGCCATGACCGGTCTGCATCACCGCAAGCCTGGCATGGTCGGCGCTGCGCTAGCTCACGCGCAGTACGCCGAACTGATTCCTGACCTGCTGCACGTACACCCTGGCGCCATCCGTACGGCCTTGCGCTGCATTCCTAATCTTTATGCCGTGACCGACTCAACGGCTGCCGCGGGCATGCCCGATGGCGATTACCGCTTGGGTGAGCAGACGGTGACCAAGTGCCTGGGCGGTGTGCGTTTGGCTGATGGCACCTTGGCAGGCAGCACCCTGACCATGGATCAGGCGCTGCGCAACTTCGTCAGCCTCGGCCTCACCCTGGAGGATGCGTCGAACCGCCTATCGCGCTTTCCTGCCGATTTTCTGGGTATCGACGATATTGGCCGCCTTCAGGAGGGCGCATTGGCTGATCTGGTCGTCCTTGACCCCCAACTTCAACTCCAAGCGGTCTATGTCGAGGGCCGTCATGTCTGTGGAAACGTCCAAGGAGTCTCTCTATGTCGTTGATGCTTGAAGAAACCCGCAACGCTCCCGAGCGTATTCGCGGTCAGTTGCAGCGCAATGCGCCGCTGCTCGCGGCTCTCGGTGAGCGTTTACGTCTTGCCGAACCGTCGGCAGCCGTCACCGTCGCCCGAGGCAGTTCGGATCATGCTGCCAGCTACTTTGCCTACCTGTGCATGAAGCGAAAAGGCATTCCGGTGGCGTCGCTGCCGCCCTCGCTGACCACGCTGGCCAAAGCTCCCTGGCGGTTAACGGGGCATCTGGCCCTGGCGGTTTCCCAGTCAGGACAAAGTCCGGATCTCGTCGCGACCCAGCAGGCACTGGCCGCTGCTGGCGCGCGCACAGTCGCTCTGGTGAATACGCCGCAGTCGCCTCTGGGTGCGGCCAGCGATAGTGAAATCCCTCTTTATGCTGGCGAAGAGAAGAGCGTCGCCGCGACTAAAAGCTACCTGGTGACGCTCTCTGCCATGGCGCAGTTAATCGGCCATTGGCAGGAAGACCGGCTGTTGCTTGATGCATTGGACAAGTTGCCAGAACGGCTTACCCAGGCGCTGAAGATGGACTGGTCGGCAGCGGTCGATGCCTTGGTTAACGTCGACAAACTGATGGTGATTGGTCGTGGTGCCGGGCTTGCGGTTGCCCAGGAAGCCGCGCTCAAGTTTAAAGAAACCTGTGCGATTCAGGCTGAACCCTTCAGCGGTGCTGAAGTGCGCCATGGCCCGATGGCGCTGATTGGCCCTGGTTATCCGGTGCTGGTGTTCGCGCCACCGGGGCCGGAGCAGGCGGGTTTGCTGGAACTGGCCGAATGGCTCAGAAGCGTCGGTGCCTGCGTGCTGCTGGCGGCTGACAATAGTGTCGTACAGCGCAACCTGACCCTGGTAGACGCAGGCCATGAAGCGCTGCAACCGCTTTCGGTGATCCAAAGCTTTTATCAAATGGTGGCTGGCCTGGCGGCGGCGCGTGGGAGTGATCCCGATCACCCACGGCACCTCAATAAAGTCACCTGCACCCTGTAACGCATAACAACAATCTTGGGAGTTTTCCCATGTCATATCCTGAACAATCACTAACGCTGCAGGCACCTGTGGCAGGCATCGTGGTACCTCTGACAGCGGTGCCTGATCCGGTTTTTGCAGGCCTCGCTCTGGGGGATGGTATTGCCCTCGATCCGTTGGGCGAGTGCTTGCATGCGCCCTGTGAGGGTGAAGTGGTGCAGTGCGCCCGCACCCATCATGCCATCACCTTGAGAACCGAGGCAGGTGTCGAATTACTGCTTCATTTAGGCCTGGATACGGTGGAATTAAAAGGCCAGGGCATTGAACTTCTGGTTGGCGTCGGTGATCGGGTGCAAGCGGGCGATCCGCTGTGCCGTTTCGATGCCGATGCGTTGGCAAAGGGCGCAAGTGCGCTGATTACGCCGCTGGTGATTACCGAGTCGGCCGGTTGGGAATTGCTGCCATCGTCCTATTGCGAAGGTGAGAAAGTCGCGCTTGGCGACCCTCTAATGGTGCTGAGCCATACCGCCGTTGAACAGACCGATACCTGTGCCAGTGGGCCGGTCGCGGAACGACGCATGGTGCTGGCCTTAGCCTCAGGGCTGCATGCCCGGCCTGCTGCAAGGCTTCGCGCGATTGCTCGTGAGCATAGTGTCAGCCTGACGGTGACGGATGAAGAAGCTACTGACGCTGCCGAAAGCTCCCAGGCGAGCGCGGATAGCCTGAGTGCCTTGATGAATCTGGGTCTGATAAAGGGAGCCAGGTTAAAACTGACCGCCCAGGGAGAGGCTGGGCAAGCAGCGCTGGATGCCGCAGAAAGACTCTTAACCACTCCCAAAGCAGAAGAACATAGCGCGCCTCCGCCATCTAGGTTAACAGCAGTGGCGCTTGAAAAAGGTGAACTGGCTGGTTTGGTGGCCAGCCCCGGTCTGGCCATTGGGCCACTCGTCTCCTATCAGGCGCCGCTCCCCAGCGTTGCTCAGCAGGGTGAAGGAAAAGCGGTAGAAACGGCCCGCCTGAAAGATGCATTGCACCGTGTCGGCGAGACATTGGCTCAAGCAGAAGCGCAAGCGACACGCCAGGGGCAGAGCGCTGAGGCGGAAATTTTTGCTGCTCACGGCGCCTGGCTGGACGACCCGGATTTGATCGCCGCAGCGCAAGGGTGTATCACCGATGGGCGCAGCGCAGGGCAAGCCTGGCGAGAAGCGTTAGACGCTGAAGCCGCGCGACTCTCGGCAAGTGATAATGCCCTGCTGGCCGCCAGGGTGGCGGATCTGCGTGACTTGCAGCGCCGTGTGATGGCCGAGCTAAGCGATGCCCCTGAGGCTGATCTGCCTACACTGCCAGACAACGCCATTCTCGTCGCGGAAGAACTCACTCCGTCGGAGCTGGTGGCCGTTGCCGCCCAGCATCCGGCAGGGCTTTGTCTCGCTGGCGGTGGCACAACCTCGCATGTGTCCATTCTGGCTCGGGCACGAGGCATTCCCTGCCTCGTGGCGATGGGTTCCAGCCTGATCGAGGCCACTAACGCGACGGCTCCCGAGCGCGTCATTCTGGATGCTGAGGAAGGTCGTTTAGCGTTAACGCCTGGCCAGCAACAGCTTACTGAGGTGACTCAGCGGATAGAGACGCGTCGCCAGGAAGCTGACGCGGCCCAGGCATTAGCCCATGAGCCCGCGATCACGCTGGACGGGCGATTGATTGAGGCCTGCGCCAATATCGGCGGTGCCGAGGAAGCGCGTCTCGCGGCAGCGTCAGGCGCTGACGGCGTTGGCCTGCTGCGCAGTGAGTTCCTTTTCCTGGCGCGCGACAGCGCCCCCGATGAAGCCCATCAGCGTGACGAATATCAGGCCGCGTTGTCGGCCCTAGGCGGGAAGCCTGTGATTATTCGCACCCTGGATATCGGTGCCGATAAACAACTCCCTTACCTACGTTTACCATCAGTGCCTAACCCGGCGCTGGGCGTGCGGGGTGCCCGTCTGTGGACGAGCCATCCTGAGCTGTTGGAGACTCAGCTGAAAGCGCTGCTTGGTGTTACGCCGCTGGAGACCTTGCAGATCATGTTGCCCATGGTCAGTGAGGTGAGTGAACTGCGTGATGTGCGCCAGCGCCTGGAGACACTGGCCAGCGAGATGGGGCTGACGGCGCGCCCGCTTCTGGGCGCCATGATTGAAGTCCCAAGTGCCGCGTTATGCGCAAGAAGCCTCGCGGCTGAGGCCGATTTTCTGTCCATCGGCACCAATGACCTGACCCAGTACACCCTGGCGATGGATCGAGAAGACCCGAGCCTCTCGGCGCGTGCCGATGTGCTGCATCCTGCGGTGCTGCGGCTGATTCAGGCCACCGTGGATGGCGCGAAAGGGCGGTGCCCTGTGGGTGTCTGCGGTGCCGCGGCTGGCGATGAGAAAGTGGCGGCGCTTCTGGTCGCATTGGGGGTCGATGAGCTTTCCGTGGAGCCCGCGCGAGTGCCTGCCGTGAAAGCGGCCTTGCGTTGCCTGCATGCAACCACCCTGGCGGATGAAATTCCCGAATGGCTGGCCCTGGAAGATGCCTCAGCGGTACGCCAGCACTTAAGCGCATGGCTGGCCAAGCCCCACCATGCCGACATAACAACAACGACCCTTGAGAGGTGCTGATATGTCTTCCACGACCTTTGGTTCCCGCCTGATGGGCGGTTTGCAGCGGCTTGGTCGCTCACTGATGTTACCTATCGCGGTGCTGCCTATTGCAGGCCTGCTGCTGCGTCTTGGCCAGCCTGATTTGCTGGATATCGCCTTTATTGCTGGCGCTGGTGAGACTATTTTCGCCAATCTGGCGCTTATTTTTGCTATCGGCCTGGCCGTAGGCTTTGCCGATGACAGCAACGGCGCTGCTGGCCTGGCCGGGGTGATCGGCTACCTGGTGCTGGATGCTGTATTGACGGCGCTTAACCCTGAGATCGATATGG
Organism: Halomonas llamarensis; assembly: GCF_023555005.1. Classification (GTDB taxonomy): domain Bacteria; phylum Pseudomonadota; class Gammaproteobacteria; order Pseudomonadales; family Halomonadaceae; genus Vreelandella; species Vreelandella llamarensis. Next base: position 8,156 of record NZ_JAMJPJ010000030.1, read on the forward strand.
GGGTGTTGGCGGGGATCATTTCCGGCAGTGTGGCCGGCCTGCTTTACAACCGTTACAAGTCGATCCAGTTGCCTGAGTATCTTGCCTTTTTTGGCGGGCGCCGTTTTGTGCCGATTGCGACCGGCCTTGCGGCAGTGGCAATGGGGGTTGTCTTTGGGGTGATCTGGCCACCCATTCAGCATGGGATTGATGCGCTAGGCCAGTGGTTGATCGGCGCGGGTGAACTGGGCCTTTTCGTGTATGGCACCATTAACCGCTTGCTGATCGTGACCGGTTTGCATCATGTATTGAACAGTCTGGTGTGGTTTGTCTTCGGCAGTTTTGAGACAGCCGCCGGCGTCGTGGCCAACGGCGACCTTAACCGCTTTTTTGCCGGTGACCCAGAAGCCGGACGGTTTATGACAGGGTTCTTCCCGGTGATGATGTTCGGCTTGCCAGCAGCGGCGCTGGCCATGTATCACGCCGCGCCTAAAGGGCGCCGCGCCCAGGTGGGAGGCTTGTTACTCTCGCTAGCACTGACGGCGTTTTTAACAGGCGTCACCGAACCGATTGAATTCACCTTTATGTTCCTGGCACCGCTGCTTTATGCCATGCACGCGGTATTAACGGGCGTTTCCATGGCGCTGCTGCATTGGCTGGACGTGAAGCTTGGCTTCACCTTCTCCGCAGGGGCCTTTGACTTCGCGCTCTCTTACGGGCTCTCCACCAATGGTTGGCTGATGCTACTTGTTGGCTTGGTCTATTTTGTCCTCTATTACACGGTATTCCGCTGGACTATTGTCCGCTTTAATTTACCCACCCCAGGGCGCGAGCCGGAAAGTACAAGCCCCGCAGCAGCCTCAACGCCACTAGGCGAGCGCGGCCCTGCGTTTGTCACTGCGTTAGGTGGTGCGAGCAATCTACACAGCGTGGGTGCCTGTACCACGCGGCTGCGCCTGGTGCTGGAAGATGTGGATGTGATCGATGAAGCGGCCCTGAAATCGCTTGGGTCACGCGGCATCATGCGACTTCAGGGTGGTGGACTCCAAGTGGTGATGGGGCCCATTGCGGATGGTATCGCAGATGAGATTCGAGAAGCGCTCAAGCAGAGTGGCGCTGGGCTTGATTCCGAGACGTCTACAACACATCTCACCAGCACTGCCGCCGCCTCAGGCGAACCGTCACAAGCGCTGCCTAACAGATTGCCAGCCGAGCGGGTCCAGCGCTGGATGACGGCGTTGGGCGGTGATGCCAACGTGCAACGGCTGGAGGCCCAGGCCCTCACGCGCCTGCGAGTAGAGCTAGCCGATGGTGCCCGCCTCGACAGTGCAGCGCTTGAAGCGCTCGGATGTCGAGGTGTCCAAGCGCTGAACGGCAATACATGGCATCTAATCGTGGGTGCCCAGGCCGCGACGATCGCGCATTCACTCAGAGGCTAACACTGGCAAGCGATAGCTGTTGCTCGGCGTCGGCTGAGCAACGGTTGTTTTTGGTGACTTTTCCAGAACGGCTAATCCAAAACATAAATGATATCTTATGTACTACAACGCAATTGCTATGCGCGTGTCATATTAGAAATGTCGCATTGAAGTGCGCGGGATGGAATCCGGTTCGCCAGAAGGAAGCGGCAACGCAAGAAAAACCCCCGGCTATGGATGGCTGGGGGTTTTGCGTTTGGGGTTCCTGAAAACGTAATTTGATGAGGTATACTGAATTCTTGAAGCTAGTAACAAAAGGAGAAGGGATGTCCAAGTTAAAAGGCTTGGTTCTGAAGAGTGGGGTGCTTGCAAGAGCGCCTTCGCTGTCTCCCGCTGAGCGAGTCGCGTTTCTTGTTGATAAGAGCGAAAGTTGTGAGCTCACCCCAGTCCCAACTGCTTATGTGGGCATGGACTTTCCGGCCGGCATCTTTAACCGCGCTTACGAAGAGCTTCATTATCTTGATATGATTTTGTGTGAAGCAGCCACGGAACATACGGCAAAAGAATTTTTGGAAAGGCCGCGGATTGAGGATCTAGCCAAGGGTTACAGTGTAATGGATGAGACACTGCGTCAGCAGCAACAACAATTTTACTACTTAACGGCTTTCTGTCGCCCTTTTAACTTGGGAGATTTTGCCCAGGTCATGTCGTAGTGCATGGGGCCTGATGTCTGCAATACTTCCTTTGATATGACGGGCCACCATTCAATCAAGCGCATTGCGGTTTCCCATACGTTCTTCTTATTCCAGTCCTTCCCTAGATTAATCGTGGTAATTCCACAATGCTCGAAAGCCAACCTTTCGGGATCACTTTTTTTGAAGCGATCCTTGGAAAGGATAATCCAAGTTTTATCAGATTGTTTGAGCTGTTCTAGCCATTCTTCATCCGGCATGCCAGGGCCGCCGTTGACCTAACGGGCATGTAGAACCGTGTGGCTTTCGCTGCAGAGTTTGGCTAGGTGATTAAGGGCGCTGGCAATGCGGGGGCTTATGTTTTCGTCAATGAAGAAGTGCACCCGATAAAATCCTTTTTTCGAATTCTACAGCGCGTTCTACTTCTTCCTGTGTTACATCAAACGCACGGGCTGCACCGGCTGCGCTGCCTTCTACCTCTGCCGCTTGTGCCAGTGTGGCGGTGGGCATGTGGCTGGGCATCACGATAGGCTTACCAAAGGCAAAACGAGGATCTATCACTATATTGGTATCTTTTGGATCAGGATACCAACGGATAGGATCGCCTTTTGCATCGAATTCTATGCCTGCCCTTAGTGAAGGGACTATTATTTCTTCGAAAGCGTTCTGGCGCTTAACCAGGTCAATCACTGCTATTTCACCGCTTTCTTCAAGTGCTTTCAGGAATACCTTTTGGCCATCGGTACACAGCTGGGGGTTTATCAGTGGATAATCCCGCTGTAGAAGCCCGCTTAATTCATGCAGTGCCTCACGGATAACCGGTAAGCTCACATTATGGCGGCGAAACTGTGCCACGGCACGAAGTTCTAGCAGGTCTTTAAAACTGAGCGTGTCTTCCGCGCCTAGTGCTTGGGGTTCGGGTTTCCACAGAGGCTCCTTTGACGACCGCGCAGGCATTAACCAGCGGCGAATCTTATCCGCTTCTACGCCAATCAGGCGCTCTGCTTGCTTTGGGCTGTAAAGCCCGATGTTAGTGAATGCGGTCATTGTTTACCCCCCCAGCGTATCGCTAGGTGCTGAAAATGCTCATCAATTGATGCTTTTTTGAAGTGTTTTACTCTACTGTACTGCCTTATAGTCCGACACTTTCCGTGTACATCGCAAGCGATATCGGACACAGAATGTGTAATAGCGCTTCTATTTAATAGGGCCGATCCAGGCTTCAGCTTGCTGATACGGGCTTTCTTCACAGCGTCTGCACCTTGATTTCACTGGTGTAGCTGCTGTTGCTGAACTGGTGGGTGACTTCGTCGATGATCCAGGGTGTGGCGTCGATCTCGGGCCTGTAGCCTGCGGCGCTGCAGCTTCAGTGGCATGGCCGTCCGTGGCGTAGGCGTTTGGCGTTGTCACCGCTGCTTACCAGTATTTCTTTGCGTTCGGCTTCGTCCAGATCGCTTTCGTCGGTCTGGCCAATGTGGCTCTACCGGGAGTCACCATTGAGTACTCCCTGGACGATGGGGCGAGCTGGCAGGTCTATCAGGACAACGCGCAACCCGAGGTAGAAAACACCTTGCTACTTCGTAGTGTGAGTGCCAATGGCCAGCGGCGCAGCCGGATTGTGACGCTGTAAGGGTCTGCGCAGAACAGGACGTTTTGCAACGTCACAATGAGCCCTCTTGAGAACCCCCACTTTGACGGCTGATGGCCTGGGAGCAGGGAACGTAATCGGATAAGCTGAGAAGTTCTATCATCAGGAGCGCACCATGACATCACGCCTTATCGTTTCCGACCTTGACGGTACGCTGTTAGGCAGCGACCACCGGCTGCACGAAAGCTCCGTGGAGGTGCTAAGAACATTGGTGAAGCAAGGCCATCATGTCGCGCTCGCCTCGGGTCGCCACTACCACGATATGAAAGTGTTTCGTGATCAGTTGGCCATTCCAGTGCACCTTATCAGCACCAACGGTGCCTATGTTCATGATCCTGAAGATGCCTTGCTGGCGGCTAATCATCTCGCGCCTGAGCATGCCAAGACGCTGATTGGTCTGCCGCGTCCGCCCCAGGTGCGGTTGAACCTCTATCGCGAGAGCGGCTGGCATATTGATGCAGAGGCTCCACACCTATTATCGCTACACGCCACTACTGGCTTTGGCTATCAAGTCGTGCCCCCTGATCAGATGGACACTAACGGCGTGGGCAAAGTGCTTTATCTAGGCGACCCGCAGGCATTAGCGCAACTGGAACATCTGGCGCGGGCGGCGCATGCTCATGGCCTGCATATTACTTACTCAACGGCTAACGCGTTAGAAATCATGGCCGGCGGCGTCAATAAAGGCGTGGCCTTAACAGCACTACTGGAAAAGTTACACCTGACACCGGCAGAGTGTCTGGCGTTTGGCGATAACCTAAACGACACTGAAATGCTTAATCTGGCAGGGGAGGCTCAGGTCATGGCCAACGCCCATCCTGAGTTATTTGAGCGCATAAGCGGGGCTGAACGTATCGGTCACCATAGCGAAACCGCCGTGGCGCAGTGGCTAATCCAGCGATTTGGGCTGTAAACCTGAATCCAGGAACTAAGGCCGCTTGTGATAGAGCCGCCACTCCACCATGATCTAGCCCCGACAACGATAATTACGAGCCATAACAACCCAAGGGCGCTTTGCTACCATGACCACCACGCCTGCTACCCTGATGGTCGTTGACGACGATCCGGAAATTTGTGAACTGCTCGCGGACTACCTGGGGCGGCATGGCTACCGGGTATTTACCGCGGAGGGTGCCGAAGCGCTGCATGTTTTGCGCGCTGAACATACGCCAGACCTGTTGATTGTCGATCTAATGCTGCCTGGTGACGACGGCTTTACCATCTGCCGTGACGTGAGAAAACACAGTGACATACCGATCATCATGTTGACCGCCAGTGCCGATGAGACCGACCGTATTCTTGGCCTTGAGTTAGGCGCTGATGACTATCTAGGTAAGCCGTTTAACCCTCGTGAATTGCTGGCGCGTATTAAAGCGGTGCTGCGGCGTACCCGCAGTGCGCCGCCTGAGCTGCCCGCCGGGCAGGCGCGCTGGGTAAGCTTTGGTAATTGGCAGCTCGACCGCATGACCCGCGAACTGATTGACCTGCAGGGCGAACGCGCCGCACTTTCGGGGGCTGACTTCCAGTTACTGCAGGTATTTTTAGCGCACCCCGCCAAGGTGCTCACCCGAGACGATCTCTATGCGCTTACCCGCGGGCGTGATGCGCCGCCGCTTGACCGCTCCATTGATGTTCACGTTTGCCGCCTGCGCCAACGGCTGGGTGAAGACGCCCAGCACTCGCAGCTGATTCGAACGGTGCGTGGGGCGGGCTACGTATTAACCGCTCAGGTAGACGCATTAACGTGAGTCGGGAGTGGTGGGTAAATAAGTGGTGGGCAAATACCAGGCGCCGCTTATCCCGCTGGCTACCGCCTTCGCTGCGCGGGCGTTTTGTGATTATCATGATCGCCGGTGTATTGGTCGCCCAGGGGGCCAGCTACGCGATCTGGACATCCCAGGTGCGCTCCAGCCATTTGGCCCAGCTGGATGAGCTGTCCACCAATATGGCGTTTAGCATCGCCTCCACCATGAAGTTTTTCCGCTCGCTGCCCGTCGACTACCGCCATATCGTGCTGGATCAACTGCGCAATATGGGTGGCACGCGGTTTTTTGTTAGCGTCAACGAACGCAGGCTGACCATCGACGATATCGGCTCGGGGCCGGAAAAACAGGTAGTGGTCAAGAATGTACGCTCGGTGCTTACTCAGCAGCTCAATATTGACGATGTGATTGTCGAGTTCTCCCGCCCGGAAAACCTGCGTGTTCTCAATAACGAAGTGCTGCTTTACGACTTGCCGCCGCGCTGGGGGCAGCACAGCCTGCTGATGGAGCCACTCTCGCCGCCGATTTTAGTGGTGCAGTTAGAGCTTGCCCCGGATACCTGGCTCTACGTGGCCACACTGCTGGGTGTCCCGGATATCTTCAGCGACTATCGCTGGCTCTCTGAAGAGCGCTTACTGGCCGGGCTGCTGGTGCTGCTCAGTGTGCTGGCGCTCTCGTTTTTGGGTATTACCAGCGTGACAAGGCCGCTGGCACGACTTTCACGGGCAGCGAATCAGTTGGGCGATGACTTGGATATGCCGCCGCTAAAAGAGAGCGGCCCCAAGGAAGTCGCCGCCACCGCGGCGGCGTTTAATCGAATGCAGTGGCGCATCCGCGATCAGATTGAAGAGCGTGAGCGGCTATTTTCGGCAATTTCCCATGACTTGAAAACGCCGTTAACCCGTATGCGGCTGCGCGCTGAAATGCTTGAGGACGACTACCAGCGGGAGCGCTTTTGCGCTTCTCTGGATGAGTTGGATAGCCTGGTAAAAGGTGCTTTGGCTTCAGTAAAAGGTTTGGATTTGCATGAGGAGCCAGCCCCCGTCTCCCTGGCGTCACTGCTTGAAGCGCTGGCGGAAGAACTTAGCCTGCAGGGTGGGCAAGTGACTATTGCGAAAAACAGCCATCCAGTAACACCGCTGATCGCCAAGCCAATGGCAATTAAGCGCTGCCTGGCCAACTTGCTTGAGAACGCGGTGTTCTATGGCAAGCAGGCCGATGTAGCGCTAATTGACCAGGGAGACGCGGTCACACTGCATATTCGCGATCATGGCCCCGGCCTTCCCGAAGAGCAGCTAGGGCGGGTGTTTTCGCCCTTTGTTCGTCTGGAACCCTCACGCAGCCGACACACTGGCGGTAGCGGTCTGGGATTGGGCATCGCCCGGCATATTGCCCGTGCCCACGGCGGCGATATTACGCTCGCTAACCATGCTGATGGTGGATTGGTGGTTACTCTCACGCTACCTCGCCAGGAACCTATTACAGGTTTGTAATAAACCCCCAACACTATGCAGTACTCGGTAACTCCCGTTGACGCTCGCCTTGGCGTAACCTCTTGGATGTCGCATGTCCGAGAGGACAATAACAATATAAGGAGTGACTCCATGTCGATGCTAAAGAAGACAACCCTCGCGTTAGCGTTAGCAGGCGCTACGTTCGCCACTACCGCTCAAGCCAACGAAGTGGAAGTGCTGCACTGGTGGACGTCCGGTGGCGAAGCGCGTGCCGCCAATGTCCTCAAGGACCTGATGGAAGAAGAAGGCTACGGCTGGCAGGATTTTGCCGTGGCGGGTGGCGGGGGTGAAACCGCCATGACGGTACTGAAATCCCGTGCCATGTCGGGTAACCCGCCTTCCGCCGCGCAAATCAAAGGCCCTGAAATTCAGGAGTGGGGCGAACTTGGTTTGTTAGGCAATCTGGATGAGGTGGCAACAGCAGAAGGCTGGAATGAGCTGCTGCCCGAGCGGGTCGCCAACATCATGCGCCATGATGGCCAGTACGTGGCGGTACCGGTCAACGTGCATCGGGTGAACTGGCTATGGGCCAACCCGGAGGTGCTTGACGCCGCTGGTGTTGAAATGCCGACCACTCTGGATGAACTGTTTGCGGCAGGTGAGGCCATTCGCGACGCCGGTTTCGTACCGCTTGCCCACGGCGGCCAGGCCTGGCAGGACGCCACCATCTTTGAAAGTGTCGTCCTGGGTAGCCAGGGCACTGAATTTTATCAGCAGGCGCTGGTAGAGCTGGACCCGGAAGCATTGGGCAGTGACCAGATGATCGCCGCACTGAAAGACTTCAAACGCCTTCGCGAGCTGATGGATGAAGGCATGTCAGGGCGTGACTGGAATATCGCCACCGCCATGGTCATTGAAGGCGAAGCCGGTTTTCAGCTAATGGGCGACTGGGCCAAGGGCGAATTTACCGCCGCAGGCCTGACGGCCGGAGAAGACTACCTGTGTGCTGCCGCCCCCGGCACTCAGGATGCCTTTACGTTTAACATCGATAGCCTGGCGATGTTCCGGGTCAGCGACGACGCCGAGCGAGAAGCCCAGAAAACCCTGGCGCGTCTGGTATTGGAACCCACCTTCCAGGAAGCTTTTAACCTTGCCAAAGGCTCGATTCCTGCCCGCCCCGATCTGGACATGAGTGAATTCGACAGCTGTGCTCAGCAGTCCCTCGCGGATTTCCAAAGGACTGCCGAGGAAGATGGCCTGGTGCCCAGCATGGCACATGGCATGGCGGTACGTGCCTCTGTGCAAGGAGCCATATTCGATGTCGTGACCAACTACTTCAACGATGCCGATATGCCTGCTGAAGACGCTGCCGAGCGCTTGGTCAACGCAGCAGAAACTGCCTTCTTTTAAGCCACTGTCTATTAGATAAGTAATGCACGTCGCGCCGCTGCAACGGCGGCGCAAGTGGCTGACTGGCGAGGAAATATCTCATGAGTAAACCTACGACGCGCACTGCCGCGCGGTCGACGGTACCCGGCTGGCTACAATCCTGGCTGCCACGCCTGGTGCTTGCCCCCTCGGTGGCAATATCCCTGTTTTTTGTTTACGGCTTTATGTTGTGGACTTTTGTGCTGTCGCTCACCAGCTCACGCATGCTGCCAAGCTACGATTTTGTTGGCTTTGGCCAGTACTCCCGGCTGATGGCCAACGAACGCTGGTGGGTCGCGTCCACCAACCTGATGCTGTTTGGCACGCTGTTTATTGTGATCTGTCTGGTGATTGGTACTTTGCTGGCGATGCTGCTGGATCAGAAAATCCGTCAGGAAGGCGCCTTGCGGACGATTTATCTTTACCCGATGGCGCTGTCGTTTATCGTCACCGGGGTGGTGTGGAAGTGGTTGCTGAATCCACAGCTGGGCATTCAGGCCATGGTGCAGGGGTGGGGATTTGAGTCATTTCGCTTTGACTGGATCGTTGACTCGGACATGGCGATTTATACCCTGGTCATTGCTGCCGTTTGGCAGGCCTCCGGCTTTGTCATGGCGCTGTTTCTCGCCGGGCTGAGAGGGATTGATGACAGCATCGTCAAAGCGGCCCAGTTAGACGGTGCCAGCCTGCCACGCATTTACTGGCGTGTGGTGATGCCTTGCCTGCGCCCGGTGGTCTTCAGCGCTGTCATGATTCTGGCTCACATCGCGATCAAAAGCTTCGATTTAGTCGTGGCGCTGACCGGCGGCGGGCCGGGCTACGCCACCGACCTGCCGGCGACCTTTATGTACACTCACGCCTTTAACCGTGCCCAGATCGGGCTTGGCTCGGCCAGCGCCATGTTAATGCTGGGCGGCGTACTGGCTATCTTGATTCCTTACCTGTATTCCGAACTAAGGAGCCGCAAAAATGGCTAACGTGATTCGTCAACAAACGCCGATGGCGCGGTTATGGCGTGGCGTGCTCTACAGCGTGCTCATTTTGGCCGGGCTGTTTTATATCCTGCCGTTAATCATCATGCTGATGACTTCCATCAAGCCGTTAAGTGAAATCAGCGCAGGAACGCTATTATCGCTGCCGCAAAACCCCACCCTTGACCCCTGGGCCAAAGCCTGGGGAGAGGCCTGCACCGGCATGCGCTGTGAAGGGGTGGGTGGCTATTTCTGGAATTCCTTTGCAATCGTGATTCCGGCGGTGCTGATCTCCACGACGATGGGAGCACTTAACGGTTATGCGCTGACCAAGTGGCGCTTTAAAGGCTCGGAATTGGTCTTTGCGCTGATGTTGTTTGGCTGCTTTATCCCGTTTCAGGTGGTGTTGCTGCCAATGGCACAAACCCTGGGCTGGTTGGGGCTGTCGAGCTCACGGGCCGGTTTGATTCTGGTTCATGTGGTGTTTGGCATCGCCTTTACCACGCTGTTTTTTCGTAATTTTTATGTGGGTATTCCCAACGAACTGGTGTCGGCAGCCAAGCTGGACGGTGCCGGGTTCTTCCGGATTTTCTGGCGCATTCTGCTGCCGGTTTCCGCGCCGATTATCGTGGTGTCAGTGATCTGGCAGTTTACCCAGATCTGGAACGACTTCTTGTTCGGCGTGGCGTTCTCCGCTCATGACACCCAACCCGTGACGGTGGCGCTGAATAACCTGGTCAATACATCAACCGGCGTGCGCGAATACAACGTCGATATGGCGGCCGCCATGATTGCGGCATTGCCGACGCTGTTGGTCTACGTGCTCGCGGGTAAATACTTTGTGCGCGGTTTAACCGCAGGCTCTGTCAAGGGCTAACAACAATAACGTTAAGGTGAGTTTTCATGTCAGCGCTAGACATTCAAAACGTACGTAAAGACTTTGGTGACGAGCGGGTACTGAAAGATGTCAGTATCTCGATTGATTCTGGTCAATTTCTGATTCTGGTGGGGCCATCCGGCTGTGGTAAATCTACCCTGATGAACGCCATCGCCGGACTTGAACCCGTCACCAGTGGCAATATCTCTATCGACGGCGAAGACGTCACCTGGCGCACCCCCGCTGAGCGGGATATCGCCATGGTGTTTCAGTCTTACGCTCTTTACCCCAGCATGACCGTGAGGCAAAACATCAGTTTTGGCCTGGAAATGCGCAAGGTGCCCAAAGCCGAGCGCGAGGCAGCGGTTGAGCGGGTGGCCGACCTGTTGCAGATATTCCCTCTGCTGGAACGCAAACCGGCCCAGCTTTCCGGTGGCCAGCGCCAGCGGGTAGCGATGGGCCGGGCGCTGGCCCGTGAGCCCAAGGTGTACCTGTTCGATGAGCCGCTGTCGAACCTGGATGCCAAGCTGCGCGTGGATATGCGCACCGAGATTAAAAAGCTCCACCAGCGCCTGGGTACCACGATTGTTTACGTCACCCATGACCAAGTGGAAGCGATGACCCTGGCAGACTGTATTGCGGTGATGCGCGATGGCCATATCCTGCAGCTGGGCAGCCCCGAGGAGGTGTATAACAACCCGGTCGACATGTTTGTGGCGGGCTTTATGGGGTCGCCCTCGATGAACTTTATCCACGCAACGCTGGAAGCGATGGGCGATGGTTACGCTCTACGGATTGCCACACCTGACGAAGCGGATCTGCTGTTGCCATGGCCCGTTGAACGCAACGCGGCAGGGCTGGTTGGTCAGCTGAATAAACCGATTATTCTGGGCCTGCGGCCTGAGCACTTCAGCGAAGAGGACGTGCGGCTAAGCGAACAGGCGGAAGGCACCTTACTGGAAGCCAGCGTCGGCGTCGTCGAGCCGACCGGCGCGGATATTCTGCTACGCCTTCCCCTGGGGGAACAGGAAGTGACGGCCAGAGTCGGGCCGAAGTGTGCGGTGGTGCCGGGCGAACGCTTGTCGCTGCGCGTGGATATGGCCCGGGCGGTGCTGTTTGATGCCGAGACGGAAAAGCGTTTGGCGTAAGCGCACTAACCTGCGTCCATAAAAAAGCCCTGCTAAATCAGCAGTAATGCCAGTCAGTTAACGCTGACTGGCATTACTCTTGGTAGGGTACTTCTGTGGTCGGCGCCTGACTGATCGGGGGTAAGACCGTGCACGCCGTTCCAGTAGAACGAAGGACGGTGCCATTTCCAGCGATGTTGAGGTGATAGACGATTCGTCCCATCGGTAATGGGGACACCCTAGCAGATTTTTCAGGTGCTGCACTCAGAATTCGCGGCCAAGACCTTAAGGGCACACAAAAATCATATATGCAATGAATGCAAGTTATTAGTGCATCTCTCGTCATTCCCTCTCTCGTCAGCTTTAGCGAAACTATTATTAGCCAGACACTAATCCCTGTCGGGCTAATAACTAAAAAATTCAAGAATTTAACTCAGGGAAAGGGAATGATTGCAATAATTGGGGCTTCATGCTGTTTACCGGGCGGCATCGAATCAGTTCAAGATTTTTGGGAAACGCTGTGCGCGGGCAAGAACATGGCTTCCGCGGTTCCCGCCGACCGCTGGAACAGCGAGCGTTTTTATCACCCGGATGCCACTGTGCCGGGCAAGACGTACATGCATCAGGGTCACTTCGTTGACCGCGATCTGACGCAATTCGACAACGAGGCGTTCCGTATCTCCAAGCGCGAGGCGGAAGGCCTGGACCCACAACAGCGCCTACTGCTGGAACTGACCTGGCATGCCATGGAGGAATCCGGCCTGGCCCTGGACAACCTGCCCAGCCGCAAAGTCGGCGTCTATGTGGGCGGCTTTACACTGGATTACTTCCTGGGGCAGTTTGCGGCGGAAAACCGCAATCACATCGGCGTGCACACCTCCGCCGGTTCCACGCTGACGATGTTGTCCAACCGTATCTCCCACACCTTTGATTTCTGCGGGCCGAGCCTGACGGTGGATACCGCCTGTTCGTCGTCGCTGGTGGCTTACCACTACGCTTGCGAGGATTTGAAAAAAGGGTTGTGCGATATCGCCGTGGTGGGCGGCGTTAACTTGATGATGCGCCCGGAATATCCCATTGGCATGGCCAAGGGCGGTTTCCTGGCCAAGGACGGACGCTCCAAAAGCTTCGATGCCAGCGGCGACGGTTACGGCCGCGGCGAAGGCGGTGTGGCCATGGTATTGCGCCGCACGGAAGACGCCGAGCGCGATTGCAACAAGATCTGGGCGGTACACGTGGCCTCGGGCATTAACCAGGACGGGCGCACGCCCGGCATCACCCTGCCCAGTGGCGATTCGCAAGTAACGTTGATGGAAGACGTATTGAAGCGTCACGCAATCAATCCGAACGCCGTTTCCTACGTGGAAGCCCACGGCACCGGAACTGCCGCCGGCGATCCCATCGAGGCGGCCTCCATCAACCAGATTTACGGCGAGCGCGACGCGGGCAATATTTGCTACATCGGCTCGGCGAAAAGCAACGTCGGTCACCTGGAAGCCGGCTCTGGTCTGGTGGGCGTGTTGAAAGCGGCACTGGTGGCGAAAACCAAAATGATTCCGCCTATTGCCGGCTTCAACGAGCCCAACCCCAAAATCGAGTTGGATGAGCAGCGCATGGCGCTGGCGGACAAGCTGCGGCCCATCGGCGAGCAACATAGCCATCCCATGGTGGCCGTTAACTCCTTCGGCTATGGCGGCACCAACGCCCATATCGTGCTGCAACACTACAGCTACGACAAGGCGCTGATGACCGAGGACGACGCCGAGCGCGAGGCCGACGACCTGTTGCTGACGCTCACCGCGGCCAGCCAGAACGCCTTGATCGAACGCGTGCGCCAGGCCAAGACGCTGATCGAAAACAACCTGGAGCGCATTTGCCAGGTGCTCAAGAGCTTCACCCGCCACAGCCACCTGAACAAGGAACGCATTTGCTTCGTGGCGCGGGACACCATCGACTTGCTCGGGCAGATCAATAATTTCCTGGACGCGCCGGAAGACGGCGGCGTGGAAACCTGCATCAAGCCGCGCAAGACCATCGGCTTTATCTACACCGGCATGGGCCCGCAGTGGTTCGGCATGGGCCAGCAGTTGTACAAGGACAATAGCGTCTATCGCGAGGCGGCCCTGGCGTTCGACGAGCGCTTCCAACACATCGCCGACTTTTCCATCCTGCAGGAAATGCAAAAGGACGAGGAAAAGTCGCGCATCGCGGAAACCGAGTTCGCCCAGCCGGCCAACCTGCTGATTCAAGTCGCGCTGACCCAAACGTTGCGCGCCTACGGCATCGAGCCCCACGCCGTTACCGGCCACAGTGTGGGCGACGTGGCTGCGGCCTACGTCAGCGGCGGCCTGTCGCTGGACGACGCCATTCGCGTCAGTGTGGCCCGCAGCCAATTGCAGGGCACGCTGCGCAATCGCGGCGGCATGCTGGCGGCGGCCATCGACGAAGCCACGGCGCTGGAACTGATGGAACAATACAGCGCCGGGGAGACCTCCATCGCCGCCATCAACAGCCCCGGCAGCATGACACTGGCCGGCCCGGAAAACGAGCTAGAGCGTATCGCCGCCGCCCTGCAGAAGCAGGAAATATTCCACCGCATGTTGAGCGTGGAAGTGCCCTACCACAGCAAGGTCATGGACGAGATCCACGATGCCCTAGATGCGCGCCTTGCCAATCTGGCGCCGCAACCGTTCACCACGCGCTGCTTTTCCACGGTGCTGGGCAGCGAATTCGATGGGCCGTTCGACAGCACTTACTGGAACCGCAACGTGCGCCAGTCGGTGCGTTTCCGCGAAGCCATTGAGGCCATGGTGGAAGCCGGTTGCGAATACTTCCTGGAAGTCGGCCCGCACCCGGTATTGGCCCGCTCGCTACAGGAAATCTTCAAGCAATACGAAGAGGCCGACTGCACCAGCAGCTTTATCCTGCGGCGCAACGAGGACGAGCGCGCGACGCTGGTTCGTGGCATCCAACACGTACACTGCCACAGCAACGGCTTTAAGCGCATACCTTTGGGCGCGCAACAGCGCGTCCAATTGCCAACCTACCCGTGGGACAAAAAGTACCTGTGGAACGAATCCGAGCAAACCATTCGCGACCGCCGCGCCGGCATGATCGCGCCCATGCTGGAGCGCCCCGGTGAAGAGCCCGGCGTTTACCTGACAGACCTGTCCATCTACCACCTCAATTACCTGAAATCCCACGTGGTAGACGGCAGCCCGGTGATTCCCGCCGCGGCGGTGGTGGAAGCGGCCCTGGAAGTGGCGCGGGAAAGCCACCCGCACGACGCCCAGATTCGCATCGCCCAGGCCAAGTTCATGCGCACCCTGGCGCTGGACGACGCCGGCGAGCAGTTGCTGCTGCGTTACGACCGTGACGGCCACCGCCTGAGCATATTAGGTGGTGTGGAGCGCGGCGCCTCGGCGTTCAATACCGAGATGGCGCAACTGCACATGCAATCCGCCGACCTGGAACTGGGCAACGCCGTGAGCAGCGAGTGTCCGGTCGAGCAGGATATCGATGCGCTCTACAACATGTTCAACGACGTGGGCCTGCACAGCGATGAGTTGTTCCAGGCCGTGACCAAGCTCGACCACAATGTCCAGCGCGACCGTTTTACCGCGCAAGTGGCGGTCAACGAGCAACTGCCCTGCGACGGCTATGTGTATCACCCGACGTTGATCGACGGCATTTTCCAATCCACGGCGGCGTTTATCGCCGACACCACCAGCGCGTTCATTCCCGTGTCGGTGGATGAAATCCTGTTGCAAAAGCCCACTGTCTCGCCGCGCAAAGTAGGCGTAAACGGCAGCTTGCGGCGCAAGACGGAGGACACGGTCAGCGCGGACCTGGAAGTATTCTGCCCGGAAACGCAACAGGTGCTGATGCACATCCGCAACCTGACGGTGAAACGCATCAAGGAGCTCAGCGACGCGCAGCTACTGCCTACCGGCAATTACCAACCCACTTGGACGCTGACCGACGAAGTGAAGCCGGCCAGCTCCGTCGGCGAAAAAATACTGCTCATCGCGCCGGAGGACCAAGCCCTGGGCACCACCGTGGGCTTGCTGGATGAGGACGGCGCGGTCGTTACCGTCAAACGCTTGGGCTTTGTGGACGACAGCGGCGTTTGGCAGGTGGACTGCACACCTTTGACCTTCGACGGCAAGCAGGCCATGGCCGATGAGCTGGCGCTGGGCGAGTTCGACTCCGTCACCCTCTGGTGCAACCTGCCGGAGCGGGATTCGGCCGCGGCGGCGGAAGCCGTATGTGCTTTGACCGAAGCGCTGCGTTTGGCCACGGCCAAAGCGGCGGGCAACAACCCGCAACTGACGCTGCTGGTGGAAAACGCCTCCAAGGTCACCGGCGAGGAGACCCTCTCACCCCAAGCCGGCGCCATAATGGGCGGACAACGTGTGGCATGGTCGGAAAACGAGGATGTGGATGTGCTTTTGATCGACGTGGACAACCTCGTAGACATCGACCCCAACCTGTTGCTGAACGAGCTGCTCAACAGCCAACGCTGTGACGAAATCGCTCTGCGCGGCGGGCAACGCTACCAATCCCTGCTGAAAAACCGTCCGGCCGAGGTCTTCGATGAGCAGGTCAACCTCACCGCCAACGCCCCCTACGCCTGGGTCAATGCTGGCCAGGGCTGGCGCAAGAGACTCGTCAACGTCGGCCGCACGCCGGGGATTGACGGTATTACCGTGGACCTGAGCGCCTACGGCGACCGCGACGAATTTGCCAAATCGCAACCGCGTACGCCGCAGTTGATCGTCGGTCGCCGCGAAGAGGCCAACAAATATGGGATGGTGGAAAAACGTGTGATCGCCATTGCGCCTGTAGGCAACAGCCGCATCGCAGCGAGGCCGCAACGCGAAACGCCGCTAGTGGAAGTGCCGGACGAGAATCTCACGGCCGACGAGCTCTTGGAACTGGCGCTGGTGGCCTGGGGCGAGGTAATCGTTCACCACCACCGCATCGACAGCGTCGACCACGTGCTGGTGGCGGAGAGCCCGCTGGGCAACGCCATCGCCAGCGCGGCCAAGACCTGCGGCGCTGACGTGACCATTCTTGACCAAAATGAGAACTGGGCCAACAAACTCGCCACCGCTGAAGGTGAGTTCGCGCTCATGGCTGTACCACTCAACGCCAGCCGGGCGTGGTTTTGCTTCGCCCGCCTAGCGCCCGGTGGCAAGATCGTCAACTTGGATCTTGCCCGCGGCGACGTCGGCCCGGCTGACGTGGGCCTGGCCATCGACGAGCTCTGTCGCCACAAGCGCGATTTCGAGGCAACGCTACGCGCGGTGTTCAAATCCGACGTGACGCCGTTGCGTTTTGAAGCCTACCACCTGGGCGACCGTCAGCACGTCACGCCCGCCGATGTGGCGGACCAGGCGGTGCTCGACTGGCGCCCCCCCGCCCAGGGCACCACTGCCTTTGCCAGCCAACAGTTCGACTGGGACAGCGCCAACTGGATGCTTGTCACTGGCGGTCTGGGCGGCATCGGCGAGAAGTTTATCGAGTGGCTGGTGGCACAGGGCCTCCACAAAATCTTGATCGTAGGTCGCAGCCCCTACAGCAAAATCTGTATGAACCCCATCTGGCAGAAGCTGGTGTACGAGGGCGTGGAATTGGCCTACCTGTCCGCGGACCTGACTAGCGACCAATTCGCCACGGACCTCAAGGCCTTCGAGGTAGACAATGGCAAGATTACCAGCGTGGCCCATCTCGCCGGCGTGATTGACGACAAACAACTGGCGGAGATGGACAGCGATACCTTCCGTAAGGTGGTACGTGTAAAAGCCGACGGACTCAACAATGTGCTCAAGGTCCTGCCCGTTTCGCAACTGAATACGGTGTTGGCGTTTTCCTCCATCGCCTTGGTGACTGGCAACTCGCGCCAGTCCAACTACTGCGCCGCGAACCATTACATCGAGAACGTGACCCGCAACCTGCGCAGCCAGGGAGTGAAAGGCCTGACGGTACACGTTGGGGCCATTCGAGATGTGGGCATGATCCAGCGGGACAAGCGTCTGCGCCAGCATATCGATAACACCGGCCTTAGTCTCATCGGTTCGGCCAACCTGTTTATAGGCATCAAACATGCCCTGTTGCGCGGCGACGGCGTGGTTACCGTCGCGGGCAAGCCCAACTGGGAGAAGTGGTCGCAACTGGAGGTATCCGCCGCGCGTTCCCCCCGCTTCAAGGAAGTGCTGGCAGATGTAGGCAACGCAAGCACCGATGTGTACGAGAGCCTGTGTCACGACCTTAGCCAAGCAGACGCCAACGTGCGCCCACATATCTTCGGAGAAATCATCCGCGGTCTGTTTGCGCCGATCCTGCGACTGGAAGCTGCAGAAATTTCCGTGACAGACGGCTTTTCTGACCTAGGAATAGACTCACTGATGGCTACGGAACTTCAGCTTGTTCTTCAGAAAAATCTGGGCATTGAAGTATCGTTATTAAGCTTGATAGGAGACAGTCAATCAGTTTCTAAGTTAGCCATTAACGAACTAAAAAAAATGAGACTTGGAGCCTAGCTATGGACAAGCTACTGATAGAAAAACTCAAGGAAAAATACGGTGCGGCCAATGCCGCACCGGTTACCGCTGTGCAAAAAAAGGTAACGCCGATTCGCGAGACCGACTTCGCCGACTGGCCGGAATACCAACAAGTGACCGCCATCGAAAACTTCTTCGGCGAGGACAACCCCTACTGCGCGCCGCGCGAGGGCACCATCGGCAAAACGGTCACCATCGACGGCGAGGCGTTCGACTCCTTCTGCAGTTACAACTACTTGGGATTGAACGGCTCCTCGCAAGTGAAAACCGCGGTCATAGAAACCCTGGAGCGCCACGGCAGCTCCGCCTCCGCTAGCCGCGTGGCCGGCGGTGAGTGTGCCATCCACCGACAACTGGAGGAAGCACTCGCCGACCACCTGGGTACCGAGGACGCCATTGTTACCGTGGGTGGTTACATCGCCAACATGGCGACCATCCGCTTTCTCATGGGCGAGTACGACCTAATTGTTTTCGACGAGTACTGCCACAACAGCCTGGTGGAAGGCTGCGCGACGTCCAAGGCGCGGCGCATGCAGTTTCGCCACAACGACCTGGACCACCTGGACAGATTGTTGAGCAAACAGCGCGAGCAACACCGGCGTGTGCTGGTGGTGGTGGAATCCGTTTACAGCATGGACGGTGACATCGTCGACCTGGAAAAGCTGGTGGCCATCAAAAATCGCCACAACGCCTACCTGATGGTAGACGAGGCGCATTCCATCGGCGTGCTGGGCGAGACCGGCCGCGGCCTGTGCGAGCACGCTGGCATGGAGGCCACGGACGTGGACATCATCATGGGCACTCTGAGCAAGAGCCTGGCCAGCTGCGGCGGTTTTATTGCTGGCAGTCGCGCGCTTACCGGCTTGCTGCGCTACATCGCGCCGGGGTTTTTGCTCTACAGCGCCGGTGTGCCGCCTACCTCCTGCGCCGCCTCCCTAGCGGTGCTGGAAACGCTGAAAACCGACAACAGCCGTGTGCAACGCCTGCAGGCCAATACCCAGGCGTTTCGCGATATCGCCCGGGATCTGGAGCTGGATACCGGCCTCGCCGACGCCACTCCCATCGTGCCCATCATGCTGGGCGGCGCCGGTGACTCCGTGGAAAAGATGGCCTGGGTCACGCGCGAGCTGTATCGCAACCGCGTTCACGTAGTGGGCATTACCTACCCGGTGGTGCCGCGCGGCGAAGCCCGGCTGCGTTTCTTTCTCACCTCGGAACACAACGAGAACCAATACCGCCGCGCGCTGGAGATCACCCGCCAGGTGATCCAGCGCAGCCAGGAGGTGCACGCATGAAACCCTTCCACATTTTCAACGCCGGCGCCATCGCCGACTTTATCAGTCGGCACCCCTGGTGGATGCTGGGACTGGGCCTGGGACTGACCGGTTTTCTCGCCGTCGGCATGGCGCAATTGCGCCTGGAGGCGGACTACGAGATTTTCTTCTCGCCGGGGGCGGAGGAAACCCAGGAATTCCGCCAGTTCCAGCAACACTTCGGCCGTGAGGACACCCTGTTTTTCGCCATGAGCGCCCCCGCCGGCGAGAGCATCGTGCGCGAGAAATCGCTCAAAGCCATCAGCGAGTTCACGCAGCAGGCCCGGGCCATTCCCCATGTTCGGCGTGTGTCGTCCATTGCTAATTACCCGGTGGTGGAGGCGCAAAACGATACCATTGATATCGCCCCTGCCTACTACATGGAAGATGGGGAGGTGGTCTCGGATCGGCCCATGGCGGCCATCGAATCGCGCTTGCTGGCGGAGTCCACGGTCAAGCACAAGCTGTTGTCGGACGACGGCAACACCGTCGGCATTCTGGCAACGCTGGTGCTGGACGAGGAAAGCCGCTCAGCCACCGCCCGCGAGGCCTGGAGCGCAACGCAAACCTTGCTGGCAGAGATGCGCAGCAACTACCCGGACTACCGTTTCCGGGTGACTGGCTCCACGGCCCTGGACGCGGCTTTCGCCCAGGCCAACGAGCACGACCTATCCGTGCTGTTTCCGGCGGCGCTGACGGTCATGGTGTTGTTGGCGGCCGTGTTGTTCCGCAGCCTGATGTTTTACATCGCCATGTCGCTGGTGGTGTGCTCGGCCACGGTCTCCTGCCTGGGCTTTGCTGGTTGGGCTGAAATTCCGCTTTCGTCGGTGAGTATCACCTCGCCGGTGATCGTGGTGATTCTGGCCATTGCCGAAGTCATGCACCTGTTCGTGGCCTCGCGCAAGCAGGAGGGCGACACTCGCCAGTCGCGCAACCGCGCTGCCGTGCAAAAGGTTCTGGTGCCCGCCGCGCTCACTACCGTGACGACCATGGCCGGCCTGCTGATGCTCAACCTGAGCGCCACGCCGCCGTTCAAGCACCTGGGCAACATCGCCGCCGTGGGTGTGTTCACCGCGTTTCTATACACTTTTTTGTTGGGCGCGCCCATTCTGCGCTTCGTGCGCCCGCAGGGCGACAAGGCCACGCTAATGGACGGTTTGATGAGTGCCATAGCCCGCTTTGTCACCGGGCCCAAGGGCCAGGTGACCGGCGGCGTGGTGGCCGTGGCCATGGTGGGGCTGTCCGCGGGTGTGCTCCTGAACAAGATCGACGACAACTACGTGGAGTACTTCGATAAGAGTTTCGAATTCCGGGGCGACTCGGATTTTATCGACCGCAAGTTGTCCGGTATTCACAGGCTGGAATACAGCCTGGAGGCTGAAAACAGCAACATCTTTTCCAAGGATTACCTGAACGCGGTCAATGCCTTTGCCGACTGGGCCCACCAGCAACCAGGCGTGCGCAGCGTGGATACCATCGAGGAGTCCATTGCACAGGTGAACCAGGCGTTCAACAACGACGACACCGCCTTTCGCCACGCGCCCGCCAGCAACGACAAAATCCAGCAGTACAGCATGCTCTATGAGATGTCCGTGCCGCAGGATTTCGACTACCGCAATCGCGTCTCCAGCCAGCGGGATACTAGCCGCGTCACGCTCTACCTGTCGAACTTGTCCATCAGCGAGATTGACGCACTGGACGACAAGGCCAGCGGTTGGCTGAGCAGCAATGCCTACTTCGGCGACGAGCCGCGCGACGCCTTCGGCGCCACGGGTACCAGCATCCTGTTTTCCCACATTGGCCTGAGCAACATTCGCGACATGTTGTGGGGCACGGGGCTGTTGTTCTTCATGGCCAGCGTGCTGATGGGGGTGATCTTCCGCAAGCCGGCCATCGCCGCCAGCGCCACCGCAGCCAATATCCTGCCAGCGCTGGCGACACTGGGCCTGTGGGGCCTGCTGGTGGGCCGACTGGGCATGGGCAGCGCCGCGGTTGTCGCGGTCACGCTGGGCATCATGATCGACGACACCATTCACCTGGGCCACCGCTACCTGGTGGGCAGGCGCCAGGGCATGGACGCGGTGGACGCCGTTCGCGAAGCCTTGATGCAAGTGGGTCCGGCTTTGGTGATGACCACGCTGATTCTGGTGGTGGGCTTTTTGATGATCAGCCTGTCCGCTTTCGAAATCAACGCCTCCATGGGAATGGTGGTCGCGAGCACCGTGGCCATCGCGCTCATTTTCGACCTGACCGTGTTGCCGGCGGCACTGATCCGCTTCGACACGAAAAAACAACCCGCTATCGAGGAGATTCCTCATGAAACTTCGGCAACTTACTAATTTCCTCGCGCCCCTGCTGCTGTTCATCGGCACGCCGGTTACCGCCGCCACGGTCCCCACGGGGGCCGTGCTGCCGGGCGATGGCATTGAGGCGGTGATGGTGACCGGCGCCGACGGCGAACAAATCGACAAGGGCCTGGCCCTGGCGCGTGAGACAGACGCCAAGGACGCCGGTTTCGGCGACATTGTCGCCACCGGCAAGATCATCAACAAAAGCGAGGGCGGCGGCCAGAACAGCCGCGTGTTCGAGATGGTGACAGTGGAGATGGAAGACGACGGCGACCGCCGCTTCGTCAACGTGACCGCGCCACGATCCATGAAGGGCACGATGTTTCTGTCGCACTCCCACGCGCTGGAAGCCGACGATGTCTGGGTATTGCTGCCCGGTAGCTCGCGCCTACGCCGCATTTCCGCCCAGGACAAGACGGGCCGCTTCCTTAACAGCGAATTGACGCTGGAGGACATCAGTCCCTGGCAGGTGAAGAAGTACTCCTACCGTTACCTGGGCAAGGAGCCCTGCGGCGAGGACGGCGAGCACACCTGCTTTTTAGTGGAGAACACGCCGGCTTACAAGCACTCCGGTTATGGTCGCCAGTTGGAATGGCTGGACACCGAGATCCACCAGCCGCGCAAGATCGCCTACTACGACAACAATGACCAGCTCATGAAGGTACTGACCTTTACCGACTATGCCCAGTACGCCGGGAAACACTGGCGGCCTTCTTATATGGAGATGAGCAACAAGGTCACGGGCGCGGTATCGGAAATTTACTGGGACAGCTACGACATCGATACCGGCTATGAACCGTCGCAGGTATCGCCGGCCAACATCACTCGACTGCGCAGATAGAGGCCCACCATGTTTTCCGTTATTCAGAACCGACGCATTTGGCTGGCCGCTCTCGTGGCCCTGTCGGCACCCGCGGGCGCCTGCGGCCTGCCCGCGGGCACGCTGGCACTGCAAACCAACCAGTTTCAGGACGAGCCACGCTGGCGCGGCCAAACGAGTGGCAAGACCACTAGTCGCGCGCGGCTGGAGGTGGAGTGTCTCGTACGGCTGGGTGATCGCTCCGGCATCGACATGGACCTCTACGGCGATTACGACACCGTCAGCGACGATGCCTGGGTCGACCCCTACGACCTGCACTTGTACAAGGAACTGGACAACGCCACTCTGGCGGTCGGCTACCAGCAAAAACCCATGGGGTATCTGGAAGCGGAAAACCCCAACGGCCTCTACAACCCCAAGAGTTACCGGGAAGGCCCCTTCGACGAGCGCCCCCAGGGGCGGTTGGCGCTGGGGGCCATTTACCGGCAACCGTCCCTGCGGCTGCATGTGGATGTCATGCCGCAAAAACAACATGAGGAGTGGGCCGAACCGGAGGGACGCTTTCGTCGCGGCGGTTTTGTGGTGACAGACGAACACTACGCCGACGACACCGACGTCTCCGCGCAAATACGGCTAGACTATTTCGCCAGCGACTGGGAGATTACCGCCATGGCTTGGCGGGGGCTGTCGCCCCAGGCGACCATCACCCCCAACACGCAACAACCGGGCACGGTGACCGAGAACTACGAATTGATTCACCAGGCCGGTATCAGTGCGCTCTATTTGGTTAACAACTGGTCTTTGAAAGCAGATGCATACTATCGTTCATCTTCTCAACGTGACGTGGTCAGTTTAGCACCAGGGCTAGCTTGGAATTTTTTCAGCGTGCTCGATACACGTATTGACGTTGAAATGTTTTTAGAAGGTTATTTCCTAGACAGCAAAAACGATACAGGCAAAGAAGCACCACCACCCACCAGCTTCGACGAAGATGTCTATTTCGGTACACAAATCAATTTTAACGGTAACCGAAACAGTCGGCTAAGGTTAGGCATGATTCACGATGTAGCGAAAGGTTCTACATCCACCCAACTAGAAATCAAACAAGCTTTATTGCCGCAACTGGAATACGAAGCGGGCTTAGAATGGTTCGCTCCGAACGAGCAGGATAGTGGCCAGCTCGGCTTTGAAAATGACAGTCACGCCTATCTCAATTTTATCTGGTATTACTGAGCGAGCCTTGTCCCTGAGTGATCGCCTGTTCGCGCAAATGCTCGATCAAGTAGTGGTAAAAAGCGCGGATGTGTGGCTGGATCCTACGCCCCTCGGGAATATACAGCCAGTAGTAACCCACCGGGTGAATGGTATCGGCAAACAATTCCACCAGCTCGCCCCGATCAAGCTGCTCGGCTACGGCCACCCGCTCGACAACGGCAATACCCAGCCCGCGCATGACCGCCTCAATGGCCGCCTCTTGGTTACTCACCGTCAGGGGAATATTGGTTACCAGATCCGTGTTGAGTTGATAGCCATTGCGCAATGGAGGCAACTTGCTCTTGCCGGGCGCATTGAGCTTGACCCAAGGAAAGCAATTCAGATCCTCGAATGTTTCCGGCCCGCCGTGGCGCTTGAGCACCTTGGGACTGGCGATAAAACTGAGCTTTAGCTCGGCCAACGCCACGGCCACAACCTTGTCGCTTGGAAGGTGGCCGCCGCGAATACCCACATCAATGCCACCGGCGATCATATCGCGTCGCTCATCGGACCAGTCCACGTGGATACGCACATGGGGTTCGGCGGCAAGATAGTCCTGGATGAGCGGCATAACGGCATAGTGGCCGTAACCGCCGGGCATGGTGATAAAAATATCGTTTTGCCGATGGGCGCCCTCACAGGCTTCCTCCACCTGCTGCAACTGTTCCAATACGGTTTTGTAGTGCTCGAAAATTTTGCGACCGACGCGCGTAATGTTGAGCTTTCGGGTAGAGCGGCGAATAAGCAATACGTCCAGCTCTGCTTCCAGAGTACTCAATTGCCGACTTACCGTGGATGGGTCCAAATCAAGCTTTTCCGAAGCGGCTTTGATCGAACCTAACTCCACCACGGCAACAAAAGCATTGATTTTTGTGAATGAATGCTTCATCCAGTTGCTTACCTACCTTCGACTTCCAACCTGAACATTCACTAAAACTACCATAACAAGATTTGGACTGAACCCTACTCTCTGGAACACTTGACAGATCAGGCAATCTTAGTTCGTATAATCAACGCTAGGCAGTGATTAAGCATGTATACCATCTTTGATTTACACTGAAGTGGCCCCCACTGTCAAATGACGGACGCAATCGCTCAGGGCTATCGCAGTTGGACAACCTGCTGAATGATGGCCAATAAATGGTCATCATTCCAGCCGGCTTGCTTGCGCTTGCCCTTTTTGGAGCCCTTTGTAGGCGCTTTTTCTATCAAATTCAGAGCAAGTTTCCGCACTAATGAGAGATTTTCAGCCCCATGGCCACAACGCGTACGGCTGTCATCTTCCTTGAACGTGACATCAAGCACCCAGTGCAGGCTATTTTCAATATCCCAATGCTGACGTGTCACATCAATCATACGTTCTGGCGATAGCGCTTCACTCAGCAGATAATAAGCGGTCTCTTCGGTTATCTTGTCGGCGAGTTCCCGGCGCCGCGTTATACGACCAACAGCACCTAAACCTGGCCACTGATGGCTTTGCTGTAACCAGTCCAAATCCGTGATGACGGTAGCTGAACGCGTTTCGATACGTCCGTGGCCGCTCTCCGTGACGGCAACAGTATCTATCTCATTTTCCATCATGAAGTGAATGTCGTCGTAAAGTGTTTTCTGGTTTCCTTTGACGGCCAGTACGTATTGGCCATTGCCTTGAGTGATTTGCTCTGACAAGTCGCGTTGACAGTGCATGGCGTCGGCCGTGATGGTCACGTCATACAATGACAGCAATTCCAGAAGTTCGGGAACGGCCTTAATCTCATTGGACTTTTGATCAACCGCCAGTTGCCCCAATACCAGGCGTTGCTCTGCCGCCCAGACATTGACAAGATGCAAAGGAGATTGCTCGTCAGCGTGGTCATAGGAGCGTCGAACGGATGGCGACTACCCCTTCCAACTGGGCGGCAACATCGGCCATGAACGCCAGAAAAGCCGAGTGAAAGGCCTGTGGATCCAGATGGCGAAAGACACGACTGAACGTATCATGGCTGGGTGTACCGTGAGGAAGCGAGAGAAACCGGTGTAGAAAATAGGCTTTCGACTTGGCAAAGACTGCCATGTCAGAGCAGTCTTCGGCACCACTGATGACAGCGCATAAGGCCATGAAAAGTATTTCGTTTAACGGAAATCGCGCATTGCTGCTTCTGGCATCTTCCAGATGTTCAAAGCAAGACGTATCGATTGGCATAACCACTCTCTGATAAAGCAAATGGTATGGCTATCAGGATGCCTATTCACGAGACGATATGTCGAAACTATCTGCGATAGCCCAGCGCAATCGCTGATACCGCAAAGACCCGGTTGTGAATATCGAAACCGAAAGGGCTGAGGTTTCCCGAGATATTGTCTTGGCCAACGACATAGTCAGTCTGCATGTCGTCGGTCATGTGTGGGGATTCAGAATCGCTTGACTCTTTTATACGGGATTTCTCCTCATTCGGAAATGGTGAGACAAGCGGCTATCATGGCGGCAATCAGCGTTGAAACCTGACGAGCAGTCAATGCAAGCTGTCTTGTCGGTTTTTTCATTGCCGAGATGATCGGTCTTGGGGCGTGGCTTCCTTGTCGAGCCGCTTGATCTGCCGCCAAAGGTCCTGACGCAGGTCGGCCATTTTGGGTTGCTCTTCTTCCGTAAAGGCGACAGGGCGACACAAGCGTTGAGCGCGTAGCCCTAACCGGGCACTCAGCAAACCGGTGGCCAGGCCCTGGCCCGCCCGAGCGGAAAGCCTGCCTGCCAGATCCAACGAGAGCATGTCCATACTCGCATCGGTGGCCAATTCACTGGCACCGGCAAACACCATGTTATGTAGCACATGGCGGAACAGCCGTAGCCGACTGGCGTAGCCAAGCTCCAACCCATACAGGCGACATAACCTGTCGACCATGGCCAGGCTGCGCCAGGCCACCAGGGCCATATCCACCAGAGTCAGCGGGCTGACGGCGATCATGAGGGCGGTTTCGCCCGACATGCGGGTAATCAGGCGTTGTGCTTCGCGGTCGCGTGGTGCCAGCAGGTGGTAGCGCAACAGCGTCTGTATCTCTTCACCGCTATGGTGGGGCTGGCAGGCACGCTGAAAGGCCAGCCAGTGTGGATCATCATCGCTGAGTTTCAGCTGGCGCTTCAGCTGCTCTGCCATGGCCTGAGCCTGTTTGCTTGAGCGTTGTGGCAATTCCGCCAGGTCATGACGCAGCTGATCATGGTGCTTCAAACGGCGCAGGCGGCCAAGCTCTTTCAACAGCGACATCCCGCCCAGGCCAATCAGGCTAATGCCGAACAGCTGCCAGACCATCGTCATCCACTGGGATTGGGAAAGTGCTTCTGGAATCCCGGTGACAAGCTCGACAGTACCCAGGGTGGCGCCACCCGCCAGGGCAAACATCAGCCCCCAGCGACGTTTGCGCGGTGTGCCGAGGCTTTTGTCGGGCAGGGCTTTTACGTCTGCCTGAGCCAGCGGCTGGTGTGACTGGGTAGCGGCGAAGTGTTCACTTTGGCGCAGGTGGGGTTCTGACGCAGGGGAAGGGGTTTCTTCTGACGTGAAATCCTGGCGCGGTTGAGGGTGGCTCATATCAGTTTATCTCCTATTAACCAGTCGATGGCTGCGTCCATGCGGATGTGCGAGAGTGCTTCGCTTTCCGCTGGCATCGGCCGGAAACTGGGGAAATCAAAGCCCTGCTGTTGCCAGAAATCGGGTTTCGGTAAGCGGTTGGGCACGTCGCCTGGATAGACCAGCACGTCTTCACCTTCCAGGGTGGTGCCTTTTAGCGCGGGCATGCGCTTACCTTCGTGGGCGACTTCTCTGGCCTCGGTGGCGCGGATGGCCGCCAGCGACAGCGCCTTGACCGGAATGTCAGCGAAACGCAGGTCTTTTAGCGGCTCGGAAAGTAACGCTTCGAGCAGTTGCACGAGGTTGGCGTGTTGGTCAGGCGTTACATGGTCAGCCTTGGTTGCGGCGATGGCGAGACGGTCAATCTTGGGCGCAAACAAGCGAGTGAGCAGGCTGCGTTTGCCATAATCGAAGCTTTGCATCAGCTGGCGCAGCGCCGTAGACAGGTCTTCAAAGCGTTCAGGCCCTGCGTTTAGCGCCCCCAGGACGTCAACCAGTACAATCTGGCGATCAAAACGACGGAAATGGTCACGATAAAAGGGCTGTACCACTTGCTGTTGGTAATAGCGAAAACGTGCCGCCAGGGTGGCGTAAATACTGGTGTCGGGCAGCGCGTCGAGAACCTCTTTTGGCGTGCTTAATTCAGGCAGCGGAAAAAACTGCAGTACCGGGGCGCCTTCTAACTCGCCTGGCAGAAGAAAGCGGCCCGGCTGTAAATCCGAAAAGCCGGCTTTTTTCGCTCGCCGAAGCCCCTGGGCATAGGCATCGGCAAGGGTTGCCAGTTTTGCTTCATCCGCCTCGGCGGCAGGGTCGAGCTGTTCAACTTCGGCCAGCCATTCGTGAAACAGGGCCTGCCGATGAGGCCCCTGGTGCTGTGCCTGGGCTTGGCTCCAGCTATAAAAATCGTGCTGGAGCAGGGGAAGATCCAGCAACCATTCGCCCGGATAGTCGAACAGGTCCAGAGTGAGATGGGCAATGTCAGGGCTGAACCAGCCTTGCTGCGCTGGGCGATAGCGCAGTTGTAAGCGTAGTTCACTAATGCCGCGTGTCGGTTCTGGCCAGCGTGGCGGCGTATCACGCAGTGCCGCCATGCCAGGGTCGTAGGGAAAACGCGGTACGCCAAGATCGGGTTGGCTCAACCGCTGTGCGCCAAGTAAACGGCCTTCACGGGCAACAGGAAGCAGATCCAGCTGCGCTTCCACGCCTGCGTGGCGAAGCTGGTTGACCAATGACGTCAGAAACGCCGTTTTGCCCGCCTGGGATAGCCCGGTAATGGCCAGTCGTAGCTGGCGGTCACGGGTGCGCTCCATCAGGTTAGTGAGCTCTCGGCCAAGGCGTTCACGGTTGAACGTTGATTGCATCTGGCTTGGCTCCTTTTATGGTCACTATCATGCGCCGCTGTGGCGCAGCGATTGCACCAGTTGGTATAGCATGGGCAGAGTGGCAATCAGAAAGCCAATAACAGCCACCGCGTAGCCTGGCCAGCGGCGTGCCATTTTCTGCGCCATTGTCAGCCCGATCAGGCAGACCACCATGCCAAACAGGTTGAAGACCAGCGTTGCGGCTTCAAGCCAGAGCTGAGGGTTCATTGATGCGTTGTCCTTGTTGCCAGGATTTGTCGAACATTGTTGAGCACATTAACACCTGCAAGATGAATCGGGGGTGAATGACACAAGCCCCGTGTTCATCGCTTTGTTCTCTGACGACGAATGGCCTTTGCCATCATGCGCGGCTGAGTGTTGTCCCGAGTACATGTTGAGCACCCGGCACGAGCCACACCGGGTCTAGCCGGGTGTTGGCGGCTTCCACGCAAATAAAGTGGCGGGCGTCTTCCGTCGACGTATCCGCGGGCGGTTCGCTGCCTGGGTGCCACACCACCGTGGAGTCGCTGTCGTGCTTGGCAATACGCAAAGTGCGCTCGCCATCGTTGAGCAAAACGGGCGTGTTACTGTGGTAGATACGGTCAATAGGGCCATGGATCGCCAGTATGCCTTGCTGCTCTGCTTCAGCGAAGCCGCGGTGCTTGTCGAGATACCGCGCGCCGACGAGCCCTTCTAAGCGGCATTGCCCAATCTCATCGACCGCAAGGTAGCTGTGCAGGGCTGCGCTAATTTTGACCGGTGTTTCGCCGCTGTTTTCACTTACGATTTCAACGTGAAGGCGTTTGGCATTGGCCTGAATGACGGCACGAACATTCAATTGGCTATGTAGCCGAGTTTCCGGTGAGAGGTGGGCTTCAATGCCTTCTTCGTGCTCGTCAACGGCATCTAAGCGCCAAGGCGCGAGGCGCGCCAAACCATGGAAAGGCCCGCTGCGATCATCGCTCTCATCAGCGTAGCGTTCGTCGCCAAACCAAGGCCAGCATAGCGGAATACCGCCGCGAATGGCACTCGGTAGTGTTTTCGGTGTGGACGTCATCCATAGCCAGCTGCGCTCGCCTTTAGGCGCAAAGTGCACAACTTGGGCACCTTGTCGGGCAATAATCAGCTGGCCCCAGGGTTGGTTAAAAAGCACCAGTTCACGCGCTTCCCAGGTAATGGTTTGTTGGCCTTGAGTGGCGTGAAGTTGTTGATGGAGCGAGTCTGGGATCATGAGCCTTCCTGTGGTTGGGATATCAACGAGTGCTCTGTGCAGTATGCTATGGTAGAGCAAGCACGTTAACGAGGTAAAACGTAACGTCAACGAGATAGCACGTAGGTCAACGAGAACACGAGGAGACCGTTATGGGCTTTATTGCATGGCTAATTATTGGCGGCCTGGCAGGTTGGATTGCCGGGAATATTATGCGCGGAGGCGGCTTTGGCATACTAGGTAACATTGGCGTTGGGGTCGTGGGTGCTGTCCTCGGCGGCTTTCTATTTGGCCTTTTAGGCTTGCAATCAGGGGGCTTTATTGGTTCGTTGGTTACGGCGATTGTCGGCGCTGTCGTGCTTTTATGGGTCATCAGTAAGGTGAAACAATCCGGCTGATCGTTTAGCTAAAAATGCCAGAAAACGCCACCGTTGGGTAAAACCGGGCGGTGGCGTTTTTGGCTGGCGGTGTGGTGGGTTACACTATGTCGCTTATGCTGGCCAGCCAGGTCAGTCGCCGGATCATAGTTGAGGTGTCTTTTGGTCGATGCGTTACGTGCTTGGTGGGCACAACAGCTGGTGCTATGCGATTGGGCGTTTACCCCACACCCGCTAGCGCTTGATGCCGGGGCGGCAGAGCAGCAGCTTTTGCAACAGGGAATTACCCACCGCGGTGAGCTTACCGAGCAACTGCTAGAAGCCGCCGGTGCGCCACCCGAACAGGCGGACCAACTGCTTGGCGCCCTTGAGTGGGCTGCTTTAGCCGGTGCAGCCGGGTGGCTTGACAAGCCCCAAGCCGAAGCGTGGGCGCAGTGCGTGATCGCGCGTATTGCGCATGAGTTCAGCGACTTTCGCGCTTGGCTGAGCGCGTGTCGCCAAGCGCTAAGTGCATCTGGCTGGCAATCGGGGGCGGATGATCGGTTCGTGGAGGCTTACCAAGCCCTAGCCACGCTAGAAGCTGAAGAAGAAGGCGTAACTTGGGAGCAGATGTGTATTGCCCTAGGTGATTCGCCTAGGGCGCCACTTTGGCCCGAGCAGCCTGAGGCGCAAAGCTATCGTTTGTGTGCGCTCTCGCGGCCCGTGATCAGCTACCCGGCAAGGGCTGCCGACTGGCCGGATGCAGGGTCTTGGCTCGCTAAGGTTTGGCAGGTCAATGACCGTGATGCGCTATTGACGGCCATGCTGTGGCTCAGTGCGCAAGGCGAGCGCCAGCGCTGGGATATCGATGCCCGCCAACTCGTAGAGATGGACCGTGCTCAGCGTGAGGAATGGCAGCGCAGCGTGCTACCCGAGGCGCCCCATGCGGTGGTGCTCGCCACCTTCGTCACTCAAGGCGAGCCGTTAGAGTGGGCCGCCTGGGATTGGCTGCGCTTAGCCGAACTTGCCTGGGCAGGTGCGTGCTGTGGCTATCTTTCCCAGCAGGAGGCGGATCATTTTGCGGCACACGCCGCGGAGCTGGTGAGTCGTCGCTACCACGACTGGCAGGCCGTCATGACGAGCTACGTACGCGGGCTAAGCCTGTTTGACGGCGTGGATCGTCGGGCGGCAACGCCGCTTAAACGCGAGCGTGTTCTTCTGCATAGCGCGCATAGCCCATGGCGAGTGGCGATTGCAGAGCTCCTTGACGACTCGACCCGTGATGCATCACACGCGGCGCTTCTTGAGTGGCGGGGATCTGCTTACCATTGGTTACTGGCGCTCGTCGGCGTGCGTGAGCCTGAAGCGATGCTGAGACAAGGTAAAACCGTTGTCGCGCTCCCTGAAGCGCGGCGTATGGAGGCTGCGCACTTTCTTCAGGAGACACTGGGGTTTCATGCCGATGAAGGGGCGGTGGCGATGGGGCGTTATTGGTTGCCCGCGCAGGCCCATCATCTTAATCAGCTGGCAGCGGATGCGGCCTATAATGTTTGGCCGCCGCAGCAAACGTCCTTTGGCCAGCCGTCACCCGAGCTTTTGCAGGAGCGCCAGCAACTAAAAAATGCGAGTCGTCACGCCGCGACCATTCATATGGCAGAGAAATTTGCCTTCTATTTACATATGGCCCTCGACAGCCAGCTGTTTGAATATGATGCGTTAATGGATTATGCCAGCGCGATGCAAAGTAGTCTCTGCCGCTTTTACCCCCATGCTAAGTCGCTACTAAACGCATGGCTTGCGTGGGAGCGCTGTCTGCCTGAACCTGAGCATGAGTCGCTTGCACACGAAATTGCGTGGCATTTAGAAGATCCTGGCAGCCTTTTTCATTGGCTTGATTGGCGTCCCGGCGAGTGGCGCGAACCGGGCTTGCGTCCTTCTTTGACGCATTTTACCGCCATGGCGCTGACAGGGCCGCTAAATAGCGCGGCGTGGAGCCAGCCTCAGCCCGAAAGCCCACGAGAAAAAAGCGAGATTGCCGAATGGGTCGAGAGCCACTACCAGCTCCACCGGGCTGATGAGCTTAAGGACTTCATCAACTACATGATGGATGCCGGGGATCGTCAGGAATATCAGATCAATTACGCGCCATATACCCTCAATCAACAGCGTCTGGAAGAAGAAATCGCGATTATCGAGACGGGCGAGTGCGGCGTGGAAGAGCGCCAGCACCTTGCGCGGTTAGAGCGCGTCCGTGACAACGAGGATGGCTGTAATACCTTGGATATGGCTGCATGGGATATGGCCCAGGTGGTTGATTTAGCCATTGCGGGGCGACAGCTAGAGTGGCTGACGCAAACGCAGTTTGCCCAGGTATTGGATCGCGTTTACGCGCTAGCAGCCAAGCACTACAGCGGTTGGCAAGCCTATGCGGAAGGCATGTATGCCGGCTTCTCGTTTTTTATGGGCGAAACACCTGAGCGCGAAAGTTTTCTTGCGGGTTTGCGTCAAGCCCTGGTGGCGTGGATGTGTGCCGCACCGCTACTGGCCGGACCGTGGGCGAGCTTGGATTTCCCCGGTAACAAACCGCGTCATTTTGCGCCGCTGCATATCGATACCCTGCCCGGTGATCGACGGACACTGCACTGAGTGATAAAGAACGGGCGTTAAGTCAAGCTCGCCAAATCCATCGTCTTTCGCTTATAGTGATGGTCCTGTCTTACGTTGACTCATAACGAGGTTAATCGCATGGGTGCGTTGACGCTCTCAGCCAAATTTTCTACCGCGGCGCTGTGTGTGGCCGTTTTAATGCTCTCGGGTTGTGCTGGCT
Organism: Halomonas llamarensis; assembly: GCF_023555005.1. Classification (GTDB taxonomy): domain Bacteria; phylum Pseudomonadota; class Gammaproteobacteria; order Pseudomonadales; family Halomonadaceae; genus Vreelandella; species Vreelandella llamarensis. Next base: position 41,167 of record NZ_JAMJPJ010000030.1, read on the forward strand.
CAGGTCAGCGCCACGCTGAACCGCCGGAAGACTATTTTGCTCGACAATTGCCGGGTATGCCGGGTAGCGGTAATGCCTTGATGTCGCCGGTCGATAATCCCGTGGCACAACTGCGTAGCCTGCAGACACCGCCACCGGCGCTGATTCGCCAAGCACTGCTGGAACAGCACAAAAGCTGGGCGGGAACGCCCTATCGTTTAGGCGGAGAGTCAGCGCGGGGTATCGACTGCTCGGCGCTCGTGCAGCAGGTGTACCAGGATACGTTTGACTTAGAGCTTCCGCGCTCCACCTATGGACAAGTCAAAGAGGGGCGCGAGATCGACCGCCAAGCGTTACAGGCAGGCGATCTGGTGTTCTTCCGTCCTCCTGGCCCATATCAGCACGTGGGTGTTTACATTGGAGATGGCCGCTTTTTACACGCCTCCACGTCTCAGGGCGTGACCATATCGCGCTTAGACAATCGCTACTGGCAACGGTACTACTGGCAATCCCGCCGCACACTGGAAACCACCCACGTCGCCCAGCTAAGCCGCACACTCTAGCCGCACGATAAGCTGGGGGTGTCCAATCACAGGATTAGCATGATTGAAGCCAAATCGCCCGCTTGGTGGCGCGCTACCGTAGCGCTTTGCTTGGGTTCTTTATTGGTTTTTATTAATCTTTATGCGCCACAACCTCTACTACCGGAGTTAAAGCAAGTTTACGGTGTCTCAACGCTTGGCGTGAGTTTGATCATGTCGGTCTCGACGCTCTCGCTAGGGCGTGTTGACGTTTGATCGAAGATGATTTGGCAGGATAGGGGCAAGCTCGCAGAATAGAGGTTCTCACGCCAACAAACTGCGAGCTTGCGATGCCCCGACAAATGCTCACGGATGAACAC
>NZ_JAMJPJ010000031.1 GCF_023555005.1 Halomonas llamarensis
GCGTTATTAAGGACGCCGACCCCCACTTGCACTTTGTGCTGCTGACCGGCGTGTCCAAATTCAGTAAGGTCAGCCTGTTTTCGGGACTGAATAATCTGCGTGATATTACCCTGTCGCCCGACTATGCAACCCTTTGCGGCTATACCGATGACGACATCGATACGGTGTTCGCCCCGGAACTGCCCAGCCTTGATCGCGATGAGATCCGTCAGTGGTACAACGGCTACCGCTGGGGTGGCCGTGAGGTGACGTCTGTCTATAATCCCTTCGATGTATTATTGCTGTTCCAAGAACAAGAATTCGGCCCTTATTGGTTTGAGTCGGCGACACCCACGTTTTTGGTCGATATTCTTAAGCAGCGCGGGGTATTTACCCCGTCATTGGATCACTGGGAAACCGAGTATGAACTGCTCAGCCAGTTTGATATTGACCAGATCAGCACCGAAGGCCTGCTGTTTCAAACCGGCTACCTGACCATCCAACAGGTAGAAGAGCCCCTGTTGGGTTACCGCCAGTACACCCTGGGCTTTCCTAATCGCGAAGTCGAAACCAGCCTCAACCACGCGCTGCTTCCGTCACTGGGGGTCGAGAACGCCCCACGCGAGCGCCGAACGCTGTTCCGTCATTTAAGCCAGCACGATCTCGGCGGGTTAGAAACACACTTGAAGGCGCTTTACGCTGGGCTTCCCCATGACTGGTACCGCAATAATCCGATTGCTCGATACGAAGGGCATTATGCCAGTGTGTTTTACAGCCACTTTGCCGCCCTAGGGCTGGATGTGACAGTGGAAGACGCCAGCCACCACGGAAAAGTGGACATGAGCGTGGACTTTGGCGGGCAACTTTACCTGTTCGAGTTCAAGGTGGTGGAGCAGTTGCCGGAAGGTAAAGCACTGGCGCAGATCAAACACAAAGGCTACGCCGATAAGCACCGCGCCTCCGGTAAATCCATTCATTTAATTGGTGTTGAGTTTTCCAGCATCCAGCGCCAGATTGTAGCCTTTGAGGTGGAGACCTTGGCGTAGGTCGTAAAACCAACCGGTGAGCATGCTAAACTGCTGTTCGGTTCGCTGTTTTTGCTCTGGAGGCCACCATGCCGGATGCCCATCGCCGTAAGCTACCCATCGGGATTCAGACGTTCTCGGATATCCGCGAGGGCGACTATTACTACGTCGATAAAACCCCGCATATTGAGCGCCTGATTAACCAGAACAAATACTACTTCCTCTCGCGGCCACGCCGCTTCGGCAAAAGCCTGTTGCTGGATACCCTGCGCTGCTTGTTTGAAGGCCGCCAAACGCTGTTTGACGGGCTTTATATCCACGACCGGTGGGACTGGCAGCAGCGCTACCCGGTGATTCGTATTAGCTTTGCCGATGGTGTGATGCAGAGCCGTGAAGGGCTGGATGAGCGTATCCGTGAGCAGCTACGCGTTCAACGTGAACAGCTCGGCATTACTCAGCACCATAAAACCGATATACCGGGTGAATTTTCCGCCCTCATTCGCGCCGCCCACCAACAGTATGGTCAGCGGGTGGTTGTCCTGATTGACGAGTATGACAAACCGATTTTGGACAACATCCTGGTGCCGGAGCGCGCCCGAGAACTACGCGAGGGCCTGAAAAACCTTTACAGCGTTATTAAAGACGCCGACCCACACCTACACTTTGTGCTGCTGACCGGCGTGTCCAAGTTCAGTAAGGTCAGCCTGTTTTCGGGGCTGAACAACCTCAACGATATCACCCTGGATGCTCCCTTCAGCATGCTTTGCGGCTATACCGACGAAGACATCGATACGGTCTTCACCCCTGAGCTACCTGGCCTTGATCGCGAGGCGATCCGCCAGTGGTATAACGGCTACCGCTGGGGTGGCAGTGAGGTAGCGTCCGTCTACAACCCCTTCGACGTACTGCTATTGTTTCAGAAACGCGAGTTTGGGCCTTACTGGTTTGAGTCCGCGACGCCGACGTTTTTGGTCGATATCCTCAAGCAGCGAGGAGTATTTACCCCTCGATTGGAGGCCTTACAGGCAAAAGCGCAGTTGCTAGGGCGCTTTGATGTGGATGACATCACCACCGAAGGGCTACTTTTTCAAACGGGTTATATCACCATTAAGGACGTGCAGGAGCCCATGCTGGGCTATCGCCTCTATACGCTAGGCTTTCCGAATCGAGAGGTGGAGAGCAGTCTCAACGATTTATTGCTGCCGGTACTGGGTATCAGCGCAAGCGAGGCGCAAACTCATCAACTGGCGTTATTCGATATTTTTCAGCGCCATGATCTGGCTGCTTTGGAAGCTCACCTCAGAGCCCTTTATGCAGGGCTCCCCCACGACTGGTACCGCAACAATCCCATTGCCCAATACGAAGGCCACTATGCGAGTGTCTTCTATAGCCACTTTGCCGCTCTGGGACTGGATATGACCGTGGAAGACGCCAGCCACCACGGCAAGGTGGATATGAGCGTGGACGTTGGTGGGCATATTTACCTGTTCGAGTTCAAGGTGGTGAAGCAACTGCCGGAAGGCACGGCGCTGGCGCAAATCAAACACAAAGGCTACGCCGATAAACACCGCGCCTCAGGCAAACCCATTCACCTCATCGGCGTGGAATTTTCCAGTATCAAGCGCCAGATTGTGGCGTTCGAGGTGGAGACCCTGGCTTAACTTTCTGCTGATAAACGATCAATGTCACCTCTGAGCACGCATTGTTCGGTTCGCTGATGAAAATATACCGCTTCTGTATGCATCTTCTGATTATTTTTTGTGCCTTCCTCCCTGGCGCGCTTTGAAACGCGGATTGGTCTTACAAATGACATAAAGCCGCCCGCGACGTTTGACCACTTGGCAATCAGGATGGCGGTTTTTGGCAGACTTGAGTGAGCTAAGTACTTGCACGCGATATCCTCTATTTAGCGTCAGACGATCGGCGTGAAACCGTACCAAAGCGCTGTTGGAAACGCGCCACCCGACCCTCAGCGGAGACTCTGCGTTGCTCACCGGTATAGAAAGGGTGGGAAGCGCTAGAGATATCCAGGTCAATCACTGGGTAGGTATTGCCATCTTCCCAGACAATCGTCTGCTTTGAGGTGCAGGTAGAACGGATCCGGAAAGTGGCTCCGCAGCTGGTATCGCGAAACACCACGTAATCATAGGCAGGATGAATCCCCTTTCGCATGTTCAACTCCTTTAATCAATATTTGATATAAGATAACATATCAATTAAACATGATTCTCATTAGCGTGTAAAGGTTGTCATCTAGCCATGTTGACTGCCCAAGAAATCTCTTACACATCCACAGTTGTTATTGACGAGCCGAATTCCCTACTGCGCCCCTGCCTCGGCATAAATCATTTCATTTTTTTGTTAAAAATGAGAACCATTAGCACTACAATAGACTCATTGTTATCCATCCTATCGCCAGGAGTGATCCATGTTCGAGGTCAAAAGCGCTACCTTTGAAATCAATGGCAAGCCGATTCTGAATCCCATCGACCACACCTTTCACGAGGGCAACATATACGGCCTGATTGGCCATAACGGCTCAGGCAAGTCGACACTGATCAAGCTGATGGCGCAGCAGCAGCCGGTAAGCCAAGGTGATATTTATTTTGACCAGCGCACGCTAAGTGATTGGGGAAATCGCGAATTCGCCCGCCAAGTGGCTTACCTGCCACAGCATTTGCCAAGTGCCGAAAGCCTTACCGGGCGCGAACTGGTCAGCTTTGGACGCTACCCATGGCATGGGTTGTTAGGTCGCCACACGCAAAAAGATAAAGACGCCGTCGAGCGTGCTATTGCGCTGACTCACACCGAGGCCTTTGCCGACCGCTTAGTCGACACGCTCTCCGGTGGCGAGCGCCAGCGGGTGTGGCTAGCGATGCTACTCGCCCAGGGCAGCCGTTTTCTGCTCCTCGATGAGCCGCTAGCGGCGCTGGATATCGCCCACCAAATTGAAGTGCTGGCCCTGGTCCGCAAGCTATGCGATGAATTGAATCTTGGGGTGATTATCGTACTGCACGATATCAATATGGCGTCGCGCTACTGCGATGAACTAATGGCGTTGCACAGCGGTCGTCTGCTGGCCTGCGGCTCCCCAAACGATATGATGTGCGACAGCACCTTAGAGTCAATTTACGGCCTACCAATGCAGGTGATAAAACACCCTAATGGAGAGCACAATATCGCCGTTGCTCAGTAAGCGAAAATCTCGCTTACTGAAACGCAGTGTAAAGGTTAAAACGACTCGGCGGACAGCCGACAGGCGGCATACTTAAACTCTGGAATCTTGCCAAAAGGATCCAATGCGGGGTTAGTCAGTAGATTCGCCGCCGCTTCTCCGTAACAGAAAGGCACGAAGACCATCCCCTCTGGCATCCCCGGATCCACCCTCACTTTGAGGGTAATCGCCCCTCGCCGGGTGGCAATGGTCAGCTCGTCGCCCGGCGCCATCCCCAGCCTTACAAGCTCAGCGGGGGCCAGGCTGGCTACCGCCTCTGGTTCTAAGTCATCAAGAACCGTGGCGCGGCGCGTCATGGAACCGGTATGCCAGTGCTCCAGTTGGCGACCGGTGGTCAATACGGTTGGGTAGTCGCTGTCCACCGGCTCATTCGGCGCCAGTGGCCGGGTTGGAGAGAATTTCGCCCGGCCACTGGCGGTGGGAAAAGCCTCAGAAAAGACCACGTCGGCGCCCGGCGAGAAGCGCACGCTCTGGTGGGCATAAGCGTCCAGCGCTTGGCCACGAGGGTCGAGGATCAACAGCTTGGTGCCGCGCTTGGCCGCCTGCTTGAAGAAAGTGGCCGCCACCGGGTGGTTGACCGCCGGGTTGCAGCCGATAAGGATCACCACGTCGGCCTGGCTGGCCTGCATGAAAGAGGCGGTCACGGCACCGGAGCCGATGCACTCCATCAGCGCCGCCACTGAACTGGCATGGCACAGGCGGGTGCAGTGATCCACATGGTTGGAGCCAAAGCCGGTGCGTACCAGCTTCTGGAACAACCACGCCTCTTCATTGGAGCACTTGGCGCTGCCGAATCCTGCCAGGGCGTCAGGGCCATGGGTTGCCTTGAGGTCAACAAGCCCCTTGGCAGCAAAATCCAGGGCTTCGTCCCAACTGGCCTCACGGAAATGGGTCAGCGGCTGGGCGGGGTCGAAGTCCGGGTCGAGCCCTTTCGCCACGCCCTCCCGGCGAATCAGCGGCACAGTAAGCCGCGACGGATGGCGCGGGTAGTCGTAACCAAAGCGCCCTTTTACGCACAGGCGATTTTCGTTTGAGGGCCCTTCGCGGCCATCCACATACAGGATCTCGTCGTCCTTGATATGGTAGGTAAGCTGGCAGCCCACCCCGCAGTAAGGGCATACCGAAGCCACATGATGCACGGTGGGGGCTTCTCGCGCGTCGCGCCTGGGCAGCTTGCGGCGCACCGCCGTGGCATCGATGGCCAACTGGTCGGCCATGGCCCAGAAATGGCTGGAACTGTCGGGGCTGTCTTCGCGGGCTGGCTGGTCGACCAGCAGCATCTCCATGACCCCTTCCCGGGCCGTGCGCGACCGCTCGGAACTGGCGCTCTTGACCACCATGCCCGGCGTTGCCATGCGCAGACAGCTGGCGGCCAAGACGCGCTCGCCCTCGATCTCCACCATGCAGGCACGGCAGTTGCCATCGGCGCGGTAACCGCTGGCGTCCTTGAAACACAGGTGCGGAATGGTCTCGCCGGCGCGTTTGGCTACCTGCCAGAGGCTTTCACCGGGATGCGCGCTGACGTCAACGCCATCCAGCGTCAGAGTAAAGGCCTGTTCGCTAGTACTCATGCTCATGCTCCCTTACCCCTTGATAATCACATTCTGGGCGGCGAGTTCGCCGCGAAAACCCTTGAGCAGCCCAAGCACCGGGTTAGGGGCCGCCTGGCCGAGGCCACAAATGGAGGCATCCACCATCACCTGGGAAAGGCGCGTCAATAACGCGACGTCCCATTCGTCACCCTCGAGCAGGGTCAGCATCTTCTCGGTGCCCACCCGACAGGGAGTGCACTGGCCGCAGGACTCATCGGCAAAAAAAGCCAGCAGATTGGTGGCCACGGCGCGCAGGTCGTCCTGGTCGGAAAGCACCATGACCGCCGCCGAACCGATAAAACCGCCGTGCTCCTGGAGGGTATCGAAGTCCAGGGGAACATCGGCCTTCGAAGCGGGCAGGATTCCGCCAGAGGCGCCGCCGGGTAGATAGGCCGCCAGGCGATGGTCCTCCGCCATACCACCGCAATACTCCTCGATCAGTTCATTGAGGGTGATACCCGCCGGCGCCAGGTGTACACCGGGTCGCTTGACCCGACCGGAGACCGAGAAACTGCGCAGCCCCACCCGGTCATGGCGGCCCTGGCGGGAGAAGGCCTCCGCGCCGCGCTGCCAGATCAGCGGAATCCAGTAGACGGTCTCGACGTTGTTGACCAACGTCGGCTGGTCAAAAAGCCCCTTCTGGGCCACAAACGGCGGACGGTGGCGGGGCTTGCCCGGCTTGCCTTCCAGCGACTCGATCATCGCCGACTCTTCGCCGCAGATATACGCGCCCGCGCCACGGCGCAGCACGATATAGCCCGGCGCGACCCACCCTGCGGCCTCAAGCTCACCAATCGCCTCGCGCAGCACGCCATACAGGGCCGGATACTCGTCACGTAAATAGATTCAGCCTCTACCGCCCAGGCGCTGACCAGGGCCCCTTCAAGAAAGCGGTGCGGCGAGCGCTCCAGATAATAGCGGTCCTTGAAGGTACCGGGCTCGCCTTCATCGGCATTGATGGCACAGTAGCGAGGGCCAGCCTCCTGGCGCACGAAATACCACTTCTTGAAGGTCGGAAAGCCTGCGCCGCCCAGGCCGCGTAAATTGGCCTGCTGCATCGCCTCCATCAGTTCGTCTACCGTGACATCGCCTTCGCGGCAGGCCTGAAGCAATGCCAGGCCACCCTCGCTGCGATAGTCGTCAAGGCGCTGCCAGTTGACGGGCTCGGGATGGAAGTGACCTTCCTCGATCACCGACGCGATGCGCGCCTGGGTGGCGAACAACACGTGATGATGCCCCACCTCGGCCACCGGCGCCGTGTCGCAGCGCCCCATGCAGGGTGCCCTGAGTACTCGCACCTGCTCGACATCCACGTTCGCTTCCAACTGTGCTTTAAGCGCCTCGGCGCCAGCCAGTTGGCAGGTGAGAGAGTCGCAAACGCGAATGGTCACCGCGGGCGGCGGCAGCTGGTCATCGTGGATGACATCAAAGTGGGCGTAGAAGGTCGCGGTCTCGTAGACCGCTGCCATCGGCAAATTCATATACGTCGCCAGGGCGCGCAGCTCCGCCAGCAGCAGATGGCCCCGAGCGTCCTGAATGGCATGCAAATGTTCGATCAACAGGTCTCGGCGACGCAGCGTGGCGTTCTGGCGCTCGTCGCCCAGTAGTTCACGCAGTCCCTCAAGGCGAGCGGGATCGAGCTCGCGCCCACGGGGCTTACCACGAAAGCGCTTGGGTTGTGTTGATTGCTGCTTAATCGTAGCGTCAGTCATCTTTCTTCAGCACCTATCGGAATCTGTGCCGTGAATAGGATGCCATTACCGACCACCGCCCACTCCAGTGGCGCCTTAGCGGCATACAGCTCCGTCTTTACCGGTTGAATCATGGCTAGCCCCTGATTAGTCATTGTCGTTGACCCCCGCGCCAGCGCCGCTTCGGGACGCATTTGAAGACTCCACCAGGATGCGATGAGCCAAGGTTTTGAGGCGTGCCCAGATAGCGTCATCTACCTCGATACCTTCTTTTAGCATGCGCTCACGGCAGGCCATCAAGGCGGTTTCTGAATGATGAGCCAGCAAGTCGAGATCATGGTCCGCCCCAAGAGACGGCAGCAGCTCCACATGGTTGGCCATCACCAGCGTGATACCGTCATTGGGTTCGTTCTCTTCTGGCACCTCGCGCACCGAATAGATACGCACTTCCGGGGTGGAATGGCCCGCCCGAAACCCCACCACCTGTTCAGTAAGCGGCTCCTGGGCATTACGCCAGAAGGCCGTGATGTTGATACCACGCCCGACCAACCGCGAGAGGTAGCCCATGATTAGCTGACGGTTGTGGCAGCGGCGAATCTTAACCACTGAAAAACCACGCGCCCTTGCTTTCGCAAAGCCCAGCTCGGTGGCTAAACTGATACTGCGCAACACGCTCTGGCCGTGTCCATCCAACACCGCCAAGTCCCCATCCTGGTAAACCACCTTGGGCAACGTGTCAGGGTCCTCTTCCAACAGGAAGTCCAACCCACGATTAAGCTGATCCACCGCGTTAAACCCATGGCACTGCATCCAAGCCACCATATCAGCGGCATCCGCCGCATCGCCTTCTTCAAAACCAATCCCGGTAAATGCTTTTCTGCATAGGCCTTGCAGCTCATTAAAGGAGACTTTCATGATGATATTCCTCCACGAGCAGCTTCATGATGCGGCGACCGCAGGGCAGGCTGCACGCTGCCCTGCGCGAACTGCGGCTGCAACGGGAAGCTCCAGTCGTCGAAGTGGCTGAGGTCTTCCGGTTCTGCATTAAACTCCTCTACCAACGGAGCCCCCTGAAATAGAGTGATACGCACCCAGCGGTCCGACTTCGGGTCGAAGCGACTCGCGCCAAAAAACGCCAGCTTGGTGCGAAGTAGGTGCATCGGTTTCATATCCCGATGCCATAAATTGGCGTGGATATCGCCGTAGGTGGCTTTCACCAACGACTGCACCCGACGAATCACCTCCTTATGGCGAGGCTTCGCGAGCAGAAAATCAACGACCTTGGCGCGAGGCATTTCCTCTAGAAACGCACAAATAGCAGCGTGGCTATGCGCCACACGCGGCCCAATGGCAATGGGCATCTCTTTTTCGGCTCCGGCTTCCTCATGTCGCACACCTAGCCGGGGTTCTTCTTTTTCCGCCGAGCGATACCAGAACCAGTAAGCCCCTTCATGACTTTCATAGTCGTGCGCTAGCGCCCAGCCGTAGTGGGTCTCGATTAGCTGGCGCAGACGCATCAGCGGCATATCCGGCTCAAGGTCAAGGTTTTCATTGACCCCCATTTGCTCTTCCAAAGGATCCACTTGCTCGGGGTAGAGCTCGATCAGCAGCGTATTGATGAGCTCCTGGGCTTCCAGTGACAAGGTTCGCTCACTCCACGCCACCAGCTGTGCCCAGAGATCATCGTCCAGTGGTACGCTCTCAATCCAGTTCAGTACATCGGGCAGAGCCGCGACCGTGTCAGCGTTGCGCTCGCTTTGTTCGGCGTCTTCTGTCTCGGTTTCCGCTAAATGCTGCTGGGCACGCCGCGCCAGTGATATCAGTCGCGCACGCTCTTCTTCGCTCGGCACTTGGCGCTGAGCCAGCGCCAATGCGGCTTCACGCTGGCTCACCCACTGAGCGATTAGCTGCGGATGATGGATCAGGAACGGCGCCATTCCCAGCCCGGTCGAATTACCAATACCCAAATAACGGCGCAGTTCGGTGGCAAGCTCGCAGGCCGTTTCAGGCGATTGGCAGTGGGCCAAATGCTCCACCTGTTCAATGGAGAAGTGGCGCAGTAGATAAACACCGGCCATTTGCGCCGAGAAGGGGCGGCGGAAATCCGGGTTGTCATACAATCGGGCAAAGTCGGCAATACCAAACTTGCCGTTACCATAAACGGCCGTGGTGCGGTAGAGGTAGCCGACCCGCGTCAGCCACTGCGGGCCCGGCTGTTTGCCGCTAGCAAGCGCTTCCACAAAGTGAGCAAAATTGCGCAAGCTTTTGTTGGCACGGGAAAGCACCAACACCTGAGAGTGCTGACGCCCGGCTTCCTGAAGCGGCACATTAGCCGCCATCTGCTCCAGCAAACTATCGTCTACATCCCCTTCCACCAAGCCGAAGGTGACATCCCAGGCTTCGGCAATCACGCGGTCAGAGCGGCTTTCTTCATCTAGCGCCTGGGCAAACATGACCCCGTGGTAGCGGCCATAAGGTGTTTGCAAGCGATAAACCGCCGTGCCGTATCCATTTTCGTCGAGGTCAAAACGTACCCGGCTTATTTGCCAACGCTGGCGCCCCATCTGGCGCATCAAGGTGCGGACGAAACTCAGACGGCATGCATGAAGGCTGCCTAAACGCTCCAGCCGCATCACCTCGTCAGCGGGGCGTAGATTCAAAGGCGCTAGCGGTGCCAGCGCCCAGTCACGATTATTCATGCGTGATCACCTTCTTGCGTATGGTCAACCCTTGCTCGCGCGCCATGGCATAAGCCGCTTGTGGCCCCAACCAAAGCGATGGCAACAACACCAAGGAAACCGGAATGGCGGTAATCACGATAAATTGTTGCAATACGCTGATCTGACCGGCGCCCATATAGAGCAAGATGGCCGCCATTAGCGACATGGTAATCCCCCAGAAAACCCGCACGGCGGTATGCGGCCGATCATGCCCGGTGCATACCACGGCAATGGCATAGCTCATGGAGTCACCCGTCGTGGCCACAAAGATGGTCGTCAGTAGCAAAATCGCTAAGGCCATTAGCATGCCACCCGGCAGTGCCTGCGCAACGGTGAGCGTTGCCACGTCAAACTGGAAGTTATTGAGCGCATCGGCCAGGTCGATGACACCGGTCAATTGGTAATGAATACCGGCACCACCCAACAGCGTAAACCAGACGGTGGTGGCAATCGGTGCCATCACCGCCACCGCCAGAATCATCTGGCGAATGGTGCGGCCACGCGAGATGCGCGCGACAAAAATCGCCATCAATGGACCGTAACCGATGAACCAGGCAAAGAAGAACACCGTCCACCACTGCATCCACCAACCCGGCGCGGTCTCAGACGTCATGGTCGCCATGGCGAAAAACGAGCTGAGGTACTCGCCAAAACCTTGCAAATAGGCGTTGGTGAGAAATAGCGTAGGGCCAAAGATAAAAATTACCGCCGCGATCGCCAACGCTAGAAACACGTTGAGGCGACTGAGTAGCTGAATACCGCGATGAATGCCGGTGGCCGCCGAGGTCACATAAAGTGCGCCGAGGACCACCAAAATAACCAGCTGAGTGGTATAGCCCGCGCTAAGACCAAACAGCTCATGCAGGCCAAAACTCACCTGGGTGGCGAGAAAGCCAATGGGGCCAACCGTGCCCGCCACTACCGCAATCACACAGCAAGCATCCACAACGCCACCCACCCAACTGCGCATTAAGCGCTCGCCCAGCACCGGGTAAAGCAACGTGCGCGGCTGTAGCGGTAAGCCACGATCATAGTGCCAGTAAGCCAACACGATAGCGGTGAGCGAGCCAAGTACCGCCCAAGCCAAAAACCCCCAGTGCATAAACGACTGCGCCAGCGCCCCGGCAATGGCTTCTACCGTGCCCGCTTCAGTATCAAAGGCGGGCGGCGTAACGACAAAGTGGTACACCGGCTCGCCCGCCGCGAAAAACACACCTCCCCCAGCCAGCAGGGTACACATAATGATAGAAAGCCATTTAAAAGTACTCAGCTCCGGCGACTCCAACCCGCCAACTTTGGCGCTGGCCGCTGGTGAGATCGCCAAGCCAATGGCGATAAAGAACGTTAGCAGCAGAAAAAGCTGGAAATAGGAACCAAGCACCGCCGCCGTCCAGGCGAACCCGACAGAAATCGCACCTTCGACGCCCTCTATGTTGATCAACGAGAGCAGCACAAAAAGAAGAACAAAACCGCCGCTGAGCCCGAGCACAACAAGGTCACCGAACTTACCAAGCCCTGTAGGAGAGCCTTTATCTTTGTTTGAGTCCATGGGGAAACCTCATTATTGATTATTGTTGGTCATGAATGGCGCGTAAAAATGAGTGGCGTGTCAAAAGAGAGGGTTACGCCATGGGAACGGTCGTTCGCGCTAACAGTTCGACCCAGTTACGCCCCATAATGCGCGCGATCTCTTCATCGTCGAACCCTTTGGCGCGCAGCCCGCGGGTCAGATTGGGAAAGTCACGGCTATCGCGCAGCCAGGAAAGCGGCTGAGGCCAACCGGCGTTACGGGCACTGCCCTCGCCATAATCCATCTCTTTCGTCCAGCGGCCGTTGCGCATCCACTCCAGCACTGTGGTCGGTTGGTTCTGGCACAGATCGGTGCCCAGGCCAACATGCTCGATACCCATCATGTCCACCGTGCGGGCAATCATGTCGCAATAGTCTTCCAGCGTGCAGTCAGGGCCGTTTTTGAGGTGAAAAGGGTAAGCCGAAAAACCCAGTAGACCGTCATTTTCCGCAATCGCCTTGAGCACCTTGTCAGACTTATTGCGCTTGGCGTCGTGGAAAAAAATCGGGTTGGCGTGGGAGATGATCACCGGACGCTCGGAAATCTCGATAGCCTCCAGCGTCGAGCGTTCGCTGCTGTGGGACATATCGATGACCATGCCGACCCGGTTCATCTCGCGAATCACCTGGCGACCAAAGCGGGTAATCCCGCTGTCTTCGCTTTCGTAACACCCACACGCCAACAGGCTTTGGTTGTTATAGGTCAGCTGCATGATCAGAAGGCCCAGCTGTCGCAGCACAGCCACCATGTCGATATCGTCTTCAATCGGCGAGCAGTTCTGGGCACCGAAGAAGATACCCACCTTGCCTTCCTGCTGAGCAAGCAAGATGTCACTCGGTGCCTGTACCGGCATAATTAGGTCATGATGGGCTTCAAAGCGGCGATTCCATTCGCCGATACGTGTAAGCGTTTCACGCAGCGTCTCGTGGTACACCAATGTGGCATGGACGGCATCCACGCCGCCCTCACGCATTTGCTCAAAGATCTCCCGGGACCAATTGGAATATTGCAGCCCATCAACGGTTAGCATCTGCTTGGACATGCGCGGCTCCTTACGCTTTGACGTAGCAAGTTTTCACCACGGTATAGAACTCACGCGCATAGCGCCCTTGTTCACGCGGACCGAAGCTAGAGTTCTTGCGGCCACCAAACGGCACGTGATAATCGGTGCCAGCGGTGGCTAGGTTGACCATCACACAGCCCGTTTCGGCCTCGGCCTTAAAGCGGGTGGCCAATGCCAAAGAATTGGTGATGATGCCGGCTGTCAGGCCAAACTGAGTCGCGTTGAGGGTGGCAATCGCCTCGTCCATATCCGCCACCTTGATAACGCAGGCAATGGGGCCGAAGACTTCTTCCCGGTTGATGGCCATATCATTGGTGGTCTCGGTGAACAGCGTCGGCGTCATGAAATAGCCTTCACTCGCGCAGGTTACCCGCTCGCCGCCGAAGACCAGCTTGCCACCGTCGATCTTGCCGCGCTCAATCCAGGCCAGGTTGGATTCAAGTTGGCGGGCATCGGCGACCGGGCCAATTTGTACGCCCTCTTCCAGCGCAGGGCCAACCTTGGCGTTTGCCAGCCGCGCGGTCAGCTTGTCGACAAAGGCGTCGTGGACAGCCTGATGGACAATCAGTCGCGAAGACGCGGTGCATTTCTGTCCGGTACCGGAATACGCGCCATTGAAAGCGGCTTCCACGGCCAAATCGAGATCCGCGTCTTCGGCGATAATCAGCGCGTTCTTGGAGCCCATCTCAAGCTGACACTTAACCAGATTACCCGCAGTAGCTGCGGCAACACGGCGCCCGACTTCCAGCGAGCCGGTAAACGACAGCGCATTGATGACCGGGCTTATGATCAACGCTTCACCAACACGGCCGCCACTGCCCATCAGCAGGTTGAAAGTACCCGCCGGCAACGCCTGGCGACTAATGATCTCAGACAACGCCCAAGCGCTGGCAGGCACTAAATTAGCGGGTTTGAAAATCACGGCATTGCCAAAAGCAAGCGCTGGCGCAATCTTCCATACCGCCGTTGCCATCGGGAAGTTCCACGGGCTGATAATACCGACGACACCCACCGGCTCGCGGCGAGTCTCCACTTCAACACCTGGGCGTACCGAATCCACCCGCTCATCGATCTGACGCAACACTTCAGCGGCGTAATAGTGGAAAAATTGTGCCGAGCGGCCCACCTCGCCCATGCCTTCCGCCAACGGTTTACCCTCTTCCCGTGATAACAAGCGACCGAGTTCGTCTTTGCGTGCCATCAACTCATCGCCAATGGCCATTAACACGCTATAGCGCTGTTCTAAGCCACTTTTGGCCCAGGCTTGCTGGCCCACACGTGCCGCGTTAATGGCGCTTTCAACCTGCGCCGCGCTGGCCTGAGCGTAGTCGCCGATTACATCGGAAAGGTCGGAAGGGTTCGTATTGGTGATTTGGCTTTCACCGTCAACCCATTGGCCGTTGATATAGAGCGAGTGTAGCGATGACATAATGACCTCCTTTGCCGTTATTGACGACATGCTAGGGGAGGTACGAAGATAAGGATAATCAATAATTCAGATAATATGATCAGAAAAAATTACCACATGAGCTAAGCATGCTACCTGACCTGAAATTAGCACCGTTGCGCTACATATTGGCTATCATTGATGAAGGCGGCTTTCACGCGGCGGCGAAGCAGTTACACCGTAGCCAGCCCGCTATTTCGATGGCGGTGCGGGATTTAGAAGAGCGCCTTGGCCAGCCACTTTTCGAAAAAGGCAACGGCAAAGCGTTGCTGACGCCGTTCGGCCACTGGTGCGAACCGCGCTTTCGTGAACTGGTGGCACATCACGACCGCGTGTGCCGTGATGCGATGGCCATGACCCGCCAGCAACGAGGTCGCGTGGATATTGCTGCGGTACCATCGGTTGCCAGCCGCCTGATGCCTACGCTATTGGCTGGCTTTTTGGCCTCTTATCCCGGCATCGATATCAGCCTTCAAGACGGCCACTCCGAACGGGTCAACGAGATGGTACTCAAAGGCGAAGTTGAGTTGGGTATTACCAGTCTATGGCTACCCGATGACACACTGAGCTTTACGGCCCTTTTGCATGATGATATGGGGATCGTATGCCGCGATGACCATCCACTCGCCAAGAAAGACACGCTGCATTGGCATGAATTAAAGCCTTACTCATTGATTTGCAACGGTACTTCGCGACTTTTAGAAGGGTCTCAGGCGGCGGAGCTGCTCACGCACAGCATGCTTTACATCTCTAACATGATTTCCCTCACCGCCATGCTAGAAGCCGGCGTGGGGATCACCACGCTGCCTCGTTTGGCGTTTCCGGAAGAGCATAGACGCCTATGTTTTATACCGCTCACGACCCCCTATCTGGAGCGCCGTATCGGCCTTCTTAAACGCGCTGAGCAAAGCCTCTCGCCAGCGGCAGAAGCAATGTGGGCATACTTACTTCGACAGCTAAGTGAAAGAGATACTGGCGCCTAGAATCTCACTCCGGCCTGGAAACGCCGCACGTAAAAACACATATCTGCATGCAGTACCTGATTTTATTTCACTACAAGCTTCATCAACCTTCACTCGCTTAGGCACACCCAATAAAAAACCCCGCCCTTTCGAGGCGAGGTTTGTACGTGGAAATACCCACAAACCGTATACGTTTAGTTTAGTTTAGGCCTGAGCGGGTCAAATGGCTTAAAGAAATTGCCCTTAAAAAAAGCCGAGCGGATTGATGTCGTAGCTGACTAGCAGGTTCTTGGTCTGCTGGTAGTGCTCAAGCGCCATTTTGTGAGTTTCGCGACCCACGCCGGACTTCTTGTAGCCACCGAACGCCGCATGCGCCGGGTACTGGTGGTAGCAGTTGGTCCAGACACGCCCTGCTTGAATGCCACGTCCCATACGGAAGGCCACATTCATGTCACGGCTCCACACCCCGGCCCCCAGGCCGAACTCGGTATCATTGGCAATCGCCAAGGCTTCTTCTTCGTCCTTGAACGTGGTGACCGCTACGACCGGGCCGAAGATTTCTTCCTGAAAGACGCGCATCTTATTGTTGCCCTTGAGCAACGTCGGCTGGATGTAGTAACCGTTATTGATCGAGTCGTCCAAGGTTTCCTTATCACCGCCAGCAAGGAACTCGGCGCCCTCTTCGCGGGCGATATCCATGTAGGACATGATTTTGTCGTACTGTTCTTGGGAGGCTTGAGCGCCCACTTGGACATCGGTATCCAGCGGATTGCCGCGCTTAATGCTCTGGGTGCGCTCGATCACCTTGGCCATGAAGTCGTCGTACATTGACTCCTGAATCAGCGCCCGCGAGGGACAGGTACACACTTCACCTTGGTTGAAAAACGCCAGTACTAGGCCTTCAACCGCCTTGTCGATAAATTGTGGCTCGGCATTCATGATGTCGGCGAAATAAATGTTGGGTGATTTGCCACCCAGCTCAACGGTAGAGGGTATGATGTTCTCGGCGGCGCATTTGAGAATGTGCGAGCCCACCGGGGTGGAACCGGTAAAAGCGATCTTGGCGATACGCTTGCTGGTGGCCAGCGCCTGCCCAGCTTCAGCACCATAGCCGTTGACGATATTGAGCACGCCGGCGGGCAGAAGATCACCGACCAGCTCCATCAGTTTGAGGATCGACGCCGGGGTCTGCTCGGCGGGCTTGAGTATCACGCAGTTACCGGCGGCAAGCGCAGGCGCGAGTTTCCATACCGCCATCAGTATCGGGAAGTTCCAGGGAATAATCTGGCCAACCACGCCCAGCGGCTCGTGAAAATGGTAGGCCACGGTATTGGCATCGATATCCGCCGCCGTCCCTTCCTGAGCGCGGATGCAACCGGCAAAATAACGAAAATGGTCGACCGCCAGGGGCAAATCAGCATTGAGGGTTTCGCGAACCGCCTTGCCGTTGTCCCAGGTTTCCGCCACGGCGAGCATTTCCAGGTTTTGCTCCATGCGATCAGCGATTCTGAGCAGAATATTGCTGCGCTCCCCGGCGGCGGTTTTGCCCCAGGCAGGTGCCGCTTGATGGGCGGCGTCCAGTGCTTTATCGATATCTTCGGCGCTGGAACGGGGGATCTCACAAAACACCTCGCCGTTGACGGGGCTGATATTATCAAAATACTGGCCTTTTACCGGCGCGACGAATTCGCCGCCGATATAATTACCGTAACGCTTTTCGAACGAGACGACAGAACCAGATTGTCCGGGATTGGCATAGATCATGGTAACACTCCTGAGTATTATCATTATTGGTTGAGGTGCTAAACCAGTGTTGGCTAGATAAGCGTGCGGTGACATACCTCAACAGGAGGAAATGCCCTCATTCCTTGGTAGGAGATAAGCATGTATACCCTGATGGTGGCGGATGACCATCCCCTGTTTCGAGATGCGATAAGCGCGGTGTTAACCACTGGGTTGCCCGGTAGTCGCTTGCTGGAAGCCGCGAGTCTTACCCAGGCATTGGCGCTCGCTGAAGAAAACCAGGAGCTGGATTTGCTGCTTCTGGATCTTGGCCTTCCTGATGCCGAAGGTTTGAGCGGCTTACACACCCTTCGCCAGCGGTTTCCCAGTTTGGCCGTGGCCATCGTTTCCGCTCAGCAAGAGCGCCGACTGGTGCTGGATGCCATCACCATAGGGGCCGTGGGATACATTTCAAAATCAACGCCACGCCAGGAACTGCTCGCGGCAATCGGTCAAATACTCGAAGGCCAGGTCTATTTGCCCCCGGATATCATGCGCCAACCACCCGAGACACCACCCGAGCCGAGTGTACCGACACCCAATACCGTGTCACGACAACGTTTGGCCTGCCTTACCGCCAAGCAGCTGGATGTCCTCAGTTGCATGACGACCGGTGTCTCCAACAAGTTGATTGCACGTGAATTGAACATTGCCGAGACCACCGTCAAGACACATGTCTCCGCTATCTTGCGTAAACTCGACGCCGCCAGCCGAGTTCAGGCGATTGTCATGGCGGCCGAAGCGGATCTCAACGGCTACCTCCGACAGCGCCGCCAAGATGAAAGCAGCCGTCAAACCCCAGGGTAGAATAACGCCGAGACAAGCGCTAAGTGGCCCGCTTTTCCAATAGGCTCGTTAGCAGCATACGTAGCCGCAAGGGTTTCAATGGTTTAAGCAGGCTGCTCATGTTCAGCTCCCGCGCATGGCGTTTAAGCTCGGCATCATGGTTTGCCGTGATCACCACCACTGGCAAGGCGGGATAACATCGCCTCAGACGCAAGGCAAGCGCCACCCCATCCTCTCCCGCATCACCCAGATGATAGTCCACCAATAGCACAGCCGGTTCTTCACCATCACTCGCCGCTTCCAATGCGCTTAGCGAAGCAGCCGTTCGCACACGACACCCCCAGCCTCTCAGTAGCGCTTGCATCCCTTCGAGAATCGCCGGATCGTCATCGATCACCCAGACCACCGCCCCCTGCAACGGCCCTTGCCCAGCCTGAGCGGCATCCACGGTGAGTTCCGACGAATGCTGGGCAAGCTGGCCGTAAGGCACCTTAATCGAAAAAATCGCCCCTCGCCCCGGGAGCGATTTCAATAAGACCGAGTGATCGAGGATTGTGCTGATGCGATCCACGATCGCTAACCCCAAGCCTAGCCCGCGGCTATGCGATTCATGGCTCGGTTGAGCGCGGCGAAACTCCAGAAAAATCGCTTCTTGCTGAAGCTCAGGAATGCCAGGGCCGGTATCTCCCACCATGATGTCAAGCCCATCAGCCCGCCGCCGACACCCCAACAGCAGGTGGCCCTGCTCGGTATAACGCACGGCATTACTGAGGAAGTTGCGAATCACCCTAGCCAGCAAAGTAAAGTCAGAAGCCACCACCACGCTGGAAGGAACATAGTTCAACGCCAGGCCGCGGACCCCCGCTACCTGGCGGTATTCCTCGGCCAAGGCATCGAGTAAGCCATTGATCTGAAAAGGCGCAATATCCGCCTTAAGAATTCCCGCGTCCAGGCGCGACATATCCACCAAGGTACCCAGCAACGCTTCGACATCCTTGAGCGAACGGCCGATATGCCCCACCAGCCGCGCTGAATCCTGGGGTAAACGGTGTTCTTCCAGGGCACTGGCAAATAACCTTGCCGCATTCAGCGGTTGCAAAAGGTCATGCGTGACCGCGGCAAGAAACTTGGTTTTGGAAAGGTTGGCAGCCTCGGCGTCCGCCTTGGCCTCGTGCAGCTGCGCATTGGCCTGGCCCAATTCATCCAGGGTGCGGTGCAAGGCTTCGGTACGCTCGCGCACTTGTTCCGCCAGCAATACGGCATGTTCGAAGGCGGCATAAGGCGCGCTGTTAGCGGCGCCTCCCGATTCCACCCGCTCCATCAATGCATGGCAAACACGTCGCAGCCGCCGGTTTTCCTCCGCCAATGCTCGCTCAGAAGGCGTCTTCGGCAGAATGTTAGGGCTATCGCGCAAGAGATCCAAAAGCCACTCCGGTAAAGGTTTGATTGACGTGCATGCCGTGATGCTGTTCGCCGTAGGTATTGAACCCCACCACGCGGGAGCGCTTCAACAATTGCGACGCCTGGCCCAGCTCTCCCAGCCCTTCCAGTTCCAGACGTCTCAAGAAGCAGTCACAGCCGATCACCAAGCTGGGTGTGCCTAACCGCTGATGCAGAGAAGCGAGCATGTGATGCAAGTCATGCAATAAGGGGGCGGGGCGCATGGCGGTGAGCACGATGCCATTTTCCACCGCACAGTAAAAACTCAAGCTAGCGTCCTCGTTAACCCGCTGAATGGAGCGAATGTAATGCTGGTCGCCCAGTTTTACCGCCATAGGGTGGCGAGCAAACACCTGCGGCCCTAGCGCCGCTTTGGGCACACCGACCATTTCCGCGTAAGCATCGGCGGCGGGCATGGCATTGAGCTCTAGCACGCATCGGCTTTCACGATCCGCATGCGTTACGACCAGTTTATGCTCACGCGGCAGTAAATGATGGGTGGAAAAAACCTCGAACGGTAAGGGCGTGTTGATCATTATCACCACAGCGGCGCGGGCGTAAAAATGCCCCTGTGCATACACATGGGTGTGCGCCAAGCGGTTATCGTCTCCCGCCGAGCCACCAAAACTGGGGATACGCCCCAAGGCGGCATCCAGGGTAGCCAATACCTGCTCTTCACTGCTGGAAAGACCGTCTAACAACGTCAGGGCGAAGCTATGCTCATTGATCGAGGCAAGTGACCGAGCGCGGCAATACTCCAGTAACTGGTCCACCAGACGTTGGGCACGCAAAAGATCGAAACGCTCCAAGTCCTCGACCAGGGCGTAATCCACCGCAAAATAGCGTCGATCAAAACCGATGGCGACCACGCATCCTCGATCGTAACCTTGCGGTGTAATTTCCCCGGCGGTGGTGCAGCCGCTGACCTTTATTCCGGAAAATGCAGTTTCCAGCGCACGCCCCAAGGCTTCAAGCGGATATTCGGCGCTACAGAAAAACAGCACAAAACCCAGCTCCTCATGTTTGAGGGCCTTGGCCAGCTCTTCAGCGGCACATTCCGGGTCGTGGCTACGGCTGGCCGCCGTACAAACCGGCGCAGTCGTCGCGGCTGACATTTCCAATAGGGGCTCCTGTCATAGACAACCAATGAACGCGAGATAGTCTCACACGGCCAGGCCCTTGGTAGAGTCGTCGGTACCAACCCACTCCTCAGTCCTCAATGCTCCCTGTTGCAACGGTTGTCACTATCCCATGAACCAACCAAGCGTCTACCATTATCTATGCGTTCCATAGCACAAGGCATCATTCACAACGGGTTGACGACAAACATACACCGGATAAAGTCATTTATTGTAACGTTAATTTATCAAGTTCAAGTTAGCGAGCCCCTTTATAAAAGCCAACCTATACACGGTACCCCGATGAAACCCATCTTATTGACTACGGCCATGTCACTTGCGCTTCTTGGATGCGCCACTGAGTCTGTGCGAAATACAGAAGACAACCCCATAAGCGTCTCGGGCAGTTTGATGTATCTCGAACGCATTGCCATGCCGCAGGAAACTCGTGCCATTGTCGAGCTTCAGGCGTTTACGCCTGATGGTTTCGGTGTTATCGCAAGCATGGAGGAAACTTTTGATAGCCAACAGATCCCGATCCCCTTTGATCTTGAAGCGACTTCATTCATTGGATCGCCCGCAGTATCCGAGTTGAGGGCCGGTCTGGTGCTGGATGGACGCATTATTCGGGCCAGCGAGCCTGTCACTGCGTTTCCCTCAACGGCCCCCGTAGATGTGGGTGAGCTATTACTCCGGTCGTTCGATGTAAGGGACTATGGTACTGCCATGGATTGCGGTGGTACTGAGGTGGTTTTCGATACAATCGGTGAGCACCTTGTGATGCAAGTTGGTGCGGAGACGTTTGCACTCCTTCAGGTGCCTGCTGCCTCTGGCGTGCGTTATGAGTCACCTGGTGACCCGAATACAGCACTCTTCAATAAGGGTGCCCAGGCCGAGGTCGTCGTGAGGGGCGAACCACTGCCTGAGTGTACGATCGATACAGCACCGACAGGCTCCATTCGTGCAACCGGTAATGAACCGCCCTGGATTGCGACCATTGAGGGCGACCAGCTGACACTGATCACAGAATATGGTGAAAGCACACAGACGGTACAGGTAGTGAATGCCCATCGAGGCGCTTCAGTGACGCGCTATCGGGCAGCAAGCGATGAACTCGCTGTGTCGCTGAACATTCGCAGCGAAGTGTGTAATGACAGCATGACTGGCATGCCGCATCCGTATTCCGCCGTGTTGGCCAGCCCGCAAGGCGTATTGCATGGCTGTGCGGGCCAACCAATTGATCTGCTTGCCGGACACACATGGGAAGTCACCTTGCTTGACGGCGAAGCACCCTTGAGCGAGCCCAGCATGACACTCCAGTTCCTCCCCGAGGACGGCATTGTAGCCGGAGCCTCCTCATGCAATCGCTTCAATGCCCCTTATACCCTGACCGGGGAGCGCCTGGAACTCTCGCACGCTGTAGGGACCATGATGCTCTGTCGTGAAGAAGTCATGGCTCAGGAGCAAGCGTTCAAGCGCGTCCTGTCCGGTATCGAGGGATTCGCCATCAATGCAGACGGCATGCTCGAGCTGCGGGGAAGCGAAGGTCAGTTGTTGGCTCGTCCATCTACAACTGAAAAATAATGTCACGAAAAAACCTGGCAAAAGCCAGCGCAACCATTTTTTCGGAGATACGATGATGTTCAAAGGAGGTACTAGCCGAATGAGCACAGCACGGAAACATTTCCCCACCCCACTTTGGTCAGCGCTGGTGCCGGTTTTCTCCCTAGCAGGCGCTACTTCCTTGATGGCTTTCTGGTCAGGACCTGTGCCTGGGCCACTCGTGCCACTTGCGGCCATACTACTCATTGCCACGGTCCTGGCAGCGGTGCATCACGCAGAAACGATTGCGCAGCGCCTGGGCGACCCATACGGTGCCATTCTTCTTGCACTTGCTGTAACGATCATCGAGGTCGCGCTCATTGTCTCAGTACTGCTCAAGGCATCGGGGGGAACCAATGAAATCGCTCGTGATACCGTCTTTGCGGCCATCATGATCGTATTAAACGGCATCGTCGGGTTGTGCCTTTTGGTGGGAGGACTCCGTTTCCGCGAGCAGGAATTTATTGCGCGAGGCGCCGTCGGGGCACTTGCCGTGTTGGCCACGATCTCCGTACTTGCCCTGGTGTTGCCGAATTACACGGTTGCGGTGCCGGGTCCCGTTTACGCCACACCGCAATTAGTGTTCGTGGCGATCGTGTCGTTCGCTCTTTACGGCCTATTCCTGTTCGTGCAGATGGTGCGCCATCGCGGAGACTTCAGCGATCCGCGCCTGGAAGAACTGGCGGATCACACACCGGGGCGGCGAGAGATGGGAACCGCACTCATACTATTACCGGTCGCGCTCGTGACAGTAGTACTGCTAGCCGAAACCCTGGCCCCATCCGTCGAAAATGCGGTGTCGCGAGCCGGTTTGCCCGCCGCCCTTGTCGGGGTGGTGATCGCCATGACGGTCCTTCTGCCCGAAGGTCTCGACGCACTGCGTGCCGCACGCGCCAACCGCATTCAAAGTAGTCTCAATATGGCGCTAGGCTCGGCAATGGCCAGTATCTGCCTGACCATTCCCTCCGTCGCTGTCCTATCGATTATATTGGGGCAACCGCTGGCATTAGGTCTGGAGCCGGAACACATCGTACTGTTGCTATTATCACTTTTTGTGGCAACCCTTTCGTTAGCCATGGGGCGCACGACGATCCTGCAGGGTGGTCTCCACCTGGTGATTTTTGGCGCTTTCCTGACGCTAGCCACGATGCCCTGAGTACCCTGTCGGCGTCACCGCAGTTCCCTAAATGCGGACCAGGCGCCGATCAGAAGCGCCAGGTTACCCCCAGTAACGGGCCGTTCATCGACACGTCAAGGCGGGACCCTGCCTCGTCGCGGTCCACCGCCAGGTGGCGATAGCCAGCGGAAAGATGAAATGCCTCGCTCACCGCATAGTTGGCGGTGGCGACCAACTGCAAAGTGCTGTCGGCCCCGACGCCGAAGCCACCGATATCGGCGTGCAGAATCGTGGACCATTCTGAGGTCAAACGGGAGCGCAGCCGCGCGGCCAGAATCGGGTCGACCCAGCGCTCTGTTTTACTGGCACCGACCCCCAGGGCTGGCACAGCCACTTCCGCTTCGATCCGCCAGGCCCTGGCCCCTGCCAGCAAGTCCAGGTGGTGGTCAGGCTGGCTGACCACCTGGTAGCCCGCCGCCGCCGTGAACGAGCGCTGACGCAGCTTGCCCTCGACCGTGACTCCGGGTGCCAGCACGCCCTCGTGGCTCAGCGATGCCCAGGTTAGATCGCCGAAAAGCACCCAGCGGTCGCGTCGGGCGCTGCCGGTCAGGAAAAGGGCACCGTCCACATCATCGAGGACATCGCCGAAAGTACGCGTGGCTCTAACCGGGGGGGCTCCCGCCTGGGGCCGGATATCACCCGACAGGCCAGCCATCCAAACATAGGGGGTGAGCTGGAAGCGCCAAGCATCGTCGGCAGCAGTGGCTTGGGATGCGTACCCCAGTGTCGCAATCCCCAAACTCAAGGCCCAAGTCAGAGCGAGCGGAAGTTGACTGATCTTCATGAGCGTCCTCACAGTCGATCCTTGTGGATGCGTCCTGACTTCATGATCAGGCGCATATGACGCGCCGGGTCGGCCAGGAAGTCGAGGTTTTGGCTGGGGTCGCCGTCGACCACCAAAAGGTCAGCCAGGGCCCCGGGCTCAATGCGCCCGAGCGTGCCGGGATAGGGATTGCGCGGGCCACTGAGCGAAAGCAGCTCGCCGTTGCGGCCGGTGGCCATGGCCAGCGCCGTCAACGGGTCGTAGAAGCGGGTCAACTTGGCGAGGTGACGCAGCTGGTTCGGGGTGTTCTGGGGGTTGAAAAGAATGTCAGTGCCCCAGGCCGTATTAACGTTAAAACGCTGTGCCATCTCATACGCGCGCACCGTGCCCTCGGCCACCTGGCGCTGAGACTCGCGGCGAGCCGCATCAGGATAGAGGTTTGAATCTTCGTCCTGTAAGAAGGGCTGCAAGCTCCACCAAGCGCCCTCCCCGGCCATCATTCGCACGCTCTCCTCGTCAGCTAGTTGGCCGTGTTCGATGGAGCGCACACCGGCCCGAAGGGCGCGCTGGATACCCCGTGGCGTATAGACGTGAACCATCACGTAGGTACCCCAGTCATCGGCAGCCTGGACGCCAGCGCGCAGCTCCCGCTCGGTAAACTGAGTGCTGTCCAGCGGGTCGTAGGTAGAAGCCACCCCGCCGCCGGCCATCAGCTTGACCTGGGAAGCGCCGAGCATCAGCTGTTCGCGGGTGCGCCTGAGCACCTCGGCCTCACCATCGGCAATCGCCGCCACCCCCTGACGCTCTTGCTCGGTCAACGGCGTAGTGGCTCCGCGGGGCACCTCGTGACGCATGCGAAAGTCGCCGTGCCCAGAAGTTTGGGAGATCATGGCGCCAGCGGGAAATATCCGCGGCCCGGCGACAATGCCCTCGTCGATGGCACGCTTCAGCGCGAAGGCCGGCCCGCCCACATCGCGCACCGAAGTCACCCCACGCATCAGGGTCCGTTCGGCCTCGCGAGCCGCTACCAGATGCACATAGCCCACATCGGCGGTCATCGCCGCCGCCTGAGTGATGGCGGCCAGGGTCGTGTGCCAGTGGGCATCGATCAACCCCGGCATCAGCACGCGGCCGCCGCAGTCGATCATCTCAGCGCCCTCGGGCTCGGCATCGCCGGGCAAAATAGCCTGGATGCGTCCCTCCATAACGCGCACCGCCACGTTATCGCGCAACGGCGCGCCACTGCCGTCGAACAATCGAAGGTTGGTTAATAGCAGCGGGCTATCCTGGCCCCGCGGTGAGGCACTCACCGTCTCGGGGCCGTGTAGACCAGCAAACAGCGCCATCATCCGTTCATGGAAATGCTGCAACAACGGCGTACCGCAGCAACAGACGCCGTGGGCGTGATAGTCCGAAGGAGTTAACGGCGATAAAGAACGCATGGCAGGCTGCATGGAGGAGATCCTGTGTCTTAGGGCGTGTTGACGTTTGATCGAAGATGATTTGGCAGGATAGGGGCAAGCTCGCAGAATAGAGGTTCTCACGCCAACAAACTGCGAGCTTGCGATGCCCCGACAAATGCTCACGGATGAACACTGGTCGAAGCTGAAACCTATCCTGCTTCAACAAGGTATCTATGACAAGGCCAACCTGCGCATCACTGTGGAAGGCATCCTTTACCGGATGCGCACTGGCTGCCAGTGGCGGGACCTGCCAGAGGCGTTTGGGTCCTGGAATACGGTCTACAAGCGCTTCAACGCCTGGTCATCGGCTGGAAAGCTGATGGCGGTTTTCAACATGCTGGTCGAGGATCCGGATGTCGAGTGGCTATTCATTGATGGCTCTTACGTCAAGGCGCACCAGGACAGTACAGGGGCTGCCACAGAAGAGTCAGAAGCCATTGGCAAAAGTCGTGCAGGCAACACCAGCAAAATTCATCTGGCCGTTGACGCTTATGGCCTTCCCAATTCCTTCAGGATAACGGGCGGTGAGGTACACGACAGCACAGAAGCCCAGGCATTGATTGACGACTTGCCGACGGGGGAGGCGCTAGTGGCTGACAAGGGCTATGACAGCGAGCGTATCCGTGAGCAGGTTGAGGCGAAAGGCATGGAGGCCGTGATTCCACGTAGGCGCAACTCGAAAAAGGGAAATGCCAGTCTGGACAGAGGTTTATATCGCTATCGGCATCTCGTCGAGAATGCCTTTGCCCGTTTAAAATCGTATCGCGCCATAGCGACGCGCTACGATAAACTGAAGCGAAACTACGAAAGCATGGTGGCTTTGGCGTGCGGTTTTTTATGGCTCCCAATGTGAAACGTCAACAGGCCCTAGGTAATTAACGCTTGAGTATTATCAATGGCAGTGTCGCAATCCCCTGATATAAATACGTATTGGCAATTTAATGAACCATTGCGCAATGTAACAATATGAAATTAGCTCAGAATACTACCCGACGCCACCCCTGCGGAACCACGTCCTTACCTCTTCGCGGCAGCCGCTGGCGCCCTCCCTTCTTGTCGATAATTTACCCGCGTAGCCGTCTAAACGAGATGAGTCTGACAGAATGGTATACTCACGGTTTCATTCATCACGAGGGCCTACCCGGCCTAAGTGGGAGTCGGTGCCTTACCCTGGCGCCATGAACGAGGAAATACACGATGTCCCCTGATCCTGTGACGCTGATGGTCGCGCGCCGCGTACCCCCCGGCCGCTACCATGATTTCACCGCTTGGTTGGAAGAGGGCCGCGAGCTGGCCAGCGATTTTGACGGTTACCTAGGCTCCGGCGTGCTAGACCCACCACCAGGCGATGACGAGTACCAGATTATCTTCCGCTTCCGCGACGCGCAGGCACTGGCTGCCTGGGAGCACTCGGCCTCGCGCCGGACCTGGCTTTCCCGTGGCGAGGGGCTCTATGTCGCGCCCCAAGAGCACCGCGCCATCGGGCTGGACGGTTGGTTTCAGGAGGCGACCGGCCGGACGCCACCGCGCTGGAAGCAGGCCATCGCGATTTGGTTGGCGTTCTTCCCGGTGTCGTTGGGCTTTCAGGTGCTGTTTGGCGGGCTACTTGCCGACCTACCGATTGTGCCCAAGGTGCTGCTCAGCACCCTGGCGCTGACGCCGGTGATGGTGTTCCTTTTCATCCCGCTTTCCATGCGTCTGCTGGGGCCTTGGTTGCGCGGAGAACAGTCCATCATAAAATGCCTGGCTCGAATACGGCACCAACACCGCGCATAAGACGTCGGTCAGTGGTAAGCAATAGCACCATCGTGTTCATGATGGGGTGGCAGTCTTTCATGCCATCAACGCGGCATCCCCGCCGTACTTAGCGTAAGCCTTGCAGAACGTGCTTCACCGTTTGTTGCGCCTGAGGTTTAGTCGCGCCACTTTTAAGCAAAAGCCGCAACCCGGACATAGAAAAGGTTAAGAACTGTGCCGCGCTAGCGGCGTCGTTATCAGCGCTAATACTGCCTTCGTGTTGGGCACGCACAATGACTTGGGTGAAAAAACCGCTAATGTCATCAACGCATTGGCGGGCGCTTTGCGCTGGCAATGAGGCCTCACCTCCTAGCTCAGTCGCGGAGTTGAAGATCAAACAGCCAAGCTGAGCCTGCTCGCTTTGCGCATTCAAAGCCGCTTGAGTCAGTAGATTTTCAATAAATGCCCATGCCGAAGCGGCTTGATAAAATGATGCCCTCAGGGTGTTAAGAAGCTGGTCGCGATAACGTTCCAGCGCGGTCAGAAACAACGCTTCTTTATTGCCATAAAGCTGATAGAGCGAACTACGTGATATCTCCATCGCCGCGAGCAAATCGCGTAACGACGTGTGGTGATATCCCAAACGCCAGAACGTCTGCATCGCTGCCGTTAACGCCACATCGGGTTGATGTTGTAAGGGTCTACCCATTGCCATCACTCGCCCTCTACTGACCAAGACCGTTTAAAAATAGATACAAAAAATGAATAACCGTCATAAACTGTTGGGAATGATCATTCCATAAAATTAATTTACCACGTCAGCGCCACGCCATACAGGGGTATTGATGACGATGGCAGACCTACGCAACACGGTATTGCCCCCTTTTATTGCCGAACCCACTGATAACTCCACGATAGCAGGCTGCTCAGAACGAACATCAACGCGGCCACACTAACGATGGTAGGGCCGGTAGGCGTATCGAATACATACGCGGATTTAAGCCCGGCGGCCACTGCCACTGTTGCAACCCCACCCGCGATAAGGGCCATGCCTTCCGGGCTGCGGCTTAGTGGGCGAGCGGTAGCCGCCGGGATGATCAGC
Organism: Halomonas llamarensis; assembly: GCF_023555005.1. Classification (GTDB taxonomy): domain Bacteria; phylum Pseudomonadota; class Gammaproteobacteria; order Pseudomonadales; family Halomonadaceae; genus Vreelandella; species Vreelandella llamarensis. The sequence goes on from NZ_JAMJPJ010000031.1 coordinate 28,255, forward strand.
ATGGCGGCGATCAATAAAGCCCCCACTACCTTGAGCGCCACCGCCACCACAATCGCCAGCGCCACGGTTAGCACCAGCTGCTCGCGACGCGGCTGAATGCCGCTGGCATGTGCCAGCTCCTCGCTCATCGTGGCGGTCAGTAGCGCAGACCAGCGCCAGGCCATCAAGCTCAGCACGAGAATGGTACCCCCAGCTATTAACCCCAGATCCTGTTTGCCCACCGCGAGAATATCACCGAACAAATAGGCATTGAGGTCGACCCGTATGCCAGACAGAAACGATACCGCTACCAGGCCAATGGCGAGTGCCGAATGGGCCATGACCCCAAGCAGCGTATCCATGGCCACCCCCCGCCCGCTCAGCAACGATACGCAACTGGCCATGAGCAGCGCCACCGCCAACACCCCGGCCAGAATCGAAATGTTCATCATCAGCGCCAGCGCCACTCCCAAAATAGCGGCGTGAGCAGTCGCGTCGCCAAAATAGGCCATGCGCCGCCACACCACAAAACAGCCCAACGGTGCTGCGGCCATGGCCACTAGAATGCCCGCCAAGGTAGCGCGCCAGATAAAGTCATCCAACATCGGCTGTCTCCTCATGGTCGTGGCGATAAAATGCCAGACTATCGGCCGCATGATCACCGAAAAGCGCGCGGTAATCAGAGGAAAGCGCTACCCGTTCCGGTTTACCCTCACAGCAAATATGGCCGTTCAGACACACCACATGATTGGCGCTACGCATCACGACATGCAGGTCGTGACTGACCATTAATACCGCACACCGATAACGCTGACGAACGGCTTCAATGTGCTTATAAAAAGCGGCCGTGCCCTTGTGGTCCAACCCCTGACTGGCTTCATCGAGAATCAGGATATCCGGCTGCATCAACAAAGCCCTGGCCAGGAGTACGCGCTGAAACTGCCCACCGGAAAGGTGATGCATGGCCATACGTCTAAGATCCCCCGCTCCAGCATCATGTAGGGCTTCACTAACCCGCTGGCGTGAATGGCGGCGCGGAAGGTCAAGAAACCGCGCCACACTGACCGGCAAGGTAGGGTCAAGGTGCAGGCGCTGAGGCACATAGCCAATACGCGCGCCGGTGGCGATATCAACCCTGCCTGATAATGGGCGAATGGCACCAATCAGGGCTTTAACAAGGGTAGACTTACCTGACCCATTCGGGCCAATCAGCGTCACGATCTCCTGGCGATGCAATGTCAAATTGATATCGTGAAGAATCTGCCGCCCGCCAAGAACCACGTGCAACTGACGGGTTCGCAAGACAGGCGTTGAAGCAGAAGAAATGGGGTCGGGCATGACGAGACTCACAAATATTGGCAAGGCAATTATTTGTTATGTTATAACATATATAAAATAGCATCGCACGTCACTATTACCCCCTGCATGGCCGGGGCAAATACACAAACACGAGTCTTTCTCAAGACTCTACCGCAAGCGAATTATTTCAATAGGGAGTTCTCTATGAAGCGCAAGATAGCATCTGTCGCATTACCGCTGCTGGCCAGCGGTCCTCTAATGGCATTGGCGGAGCCACCCCGTGTGGCGGTGGATATCCCGCCAGTGCATGCGCTGGCGTCAATGGTCATAGGCGAGCTGGGTGAACCTCGCTTATTCATCCAGCCAGGCGCTTCGCCGCACGGGTACTCCCTACGCCCCTCGGAAGCTGAAGCCCTTGATCAAGCCGATCTGGTTATCTGGACAAGCGACTCACTATCGCCCTGGTTGCAGGCTCCCCTGACCAACCTGGCAGGCGGCGCTCAGCACCTAGAATTAATGGACGTGACCGGCACAAGCGTTTTGCCATACCGCGAGGGGGCTACCTTCGATATTGTCGAAAAAGCCACAGACCACGACCACGACCACGACCACGACCACGACCACGACCACGACCACGACCACGACCACGACCACGACCACGACCACGACCACGACCACGACCACGCGGGCAATGATCCTCACGGCTGGTTAGCACCTGCCAATGCGATCGTATGGTTAGATGCCATCGCCGATCATCTCGTCGACATTGATCCGCAAAACGCCGATCAATACCGGTCCAATGCAGAAGCAAGCAAACAGTCTTTGAACGAACTCGAAGCCGACATCAAGGAGCGCCTGCAGACGAGTCAAAGCACGCGTTTCATCGTTTTCCATGATGCTTACCAATATTTTGAAGAGGCTTTCAACGTCCAAGCAGCGGGTGCAATTTCGATTGGCGACGCGTCATCGCCAAGCCCGGCACGCGTTCAGGCAATTCGTACACTGGTTCATGAAGAGGACATCCATTGCGTCTTCTCTGAGCCTCAATTTAACCCACAAATGGTCAATAACGTTTTTAGCGATACCGACGTCTATAGCGGCGTGATCGACCCGCTCGGCGCTGGCCTACCACTTGGCGCTGACCTCTACGCTGCTCTACTCAACCAGATGGCAGATGAGCTCCATCGTTGCACCTCTGCCAAACGCTAAAATACCCTATCGTGCTTTACCCCGGTTCGACTTTTTCCGGGGGAAGGCTTCACCTGACGACGTTAAAAAACGGGTCATGATTGATTAATGATACGTTATTACATAGCATAATGCGCTCTTAAAAATTGTGCTTTTAATCACTGACTCGAAAACACTTAGGAGTTTTGCATGTCTCGCCGTTTGCTAACGCTCGCCCCCATCGCTGCCGCCGTGCTGATGGCCACCCCTGCCTGGGGTGCTGACCACCAACATAACCATTCAGGTCACGATCATGACCATCATGATCACAGCAGCCACGACCATGCGCCTGAACATGCTGACAACGGCCACAACGCCCAGGACTTCAGCCTAGATATTTCCCTCACCGTCGAAGGCATTTATCACAACCGTTTTTCCGGCGAGGAACATACCCCGGCCGGGTTTGGGCATGGCGGGCATGACGACCATGGACATGACGATCACGGACACGAAGGCCATGCCCACGCCCTGGAAGATGGCTTTAATCTAGGGCACTCGGAAGTCGTTCTACAAGGCCGTAGCCACTACCTGGACGGTACGGCCGTGGTTTCCCTCAGCGAAGACGACATCACCCTGGAAGAAGCCTACCTCAGCACGCGGCAACTGCCCGCTAACCTAACGCTTAAAGCCGGTAAGTTCCTGTCTGACGTGGGCTATATGAATAGCCGCCACCCGCATGCCTGGGACTTTATTGAACGCCCGCTGGTCAACCAGCATATCCTAGGCGAACACGGCCTGCTGGATACCGGCGTGCAGCTAAGCTGGGCACCGGCAGCTAATATGCAAGTTGGTACCGAACTTTTCCAGGGAGAAGGCGAAGGCTTCAGCCAATTCAGTGAAGGCGGCTTTGAAGCACGCGAAGATGGCCCGCGTGTCAGCACGCTATTCGCCAAGTTCCAGCCTGATCTCGGCGCTGACCAGACGCTAAACCTGGGGGCGTCGGCAGGCTATAACCGTCAGTTCGTGCGCGTGGATGACCACGGCCATCATGCGCACACCGCCGAAGGCGATAACTGGTTTGCCGGGTTGGATGCCCGCTACCTTCGTGATGGCGGCCAGCCAGGCCTGAAGGGTGATTGGCAGCTGGGCGGCGAATATTTTTATACCGAGCGCGACCTGCGTGAACACGTTCAGCATGACGACCACTTTCATGCACGGGATGCCCATACCGAGCAACAGGATGGCGCTTATCTGGAAACCACCTATGGTATCGCGCCAAGCTGGCAACTCGGCTTGCGTACTGAAGCCCTAGGCATGAGCAATCGCGTGATGGGCACCCATCCCACCACTATCGTCTCGGAAGACGTCTCCTGGCGGCACAGCGGTCAGCTTACCTGGCACCTGCGCAGTGACATGTTCCTGCGTGCCCAGGTCACTCAGGAAGATTACGCCGATGAAGAAGAAAGCTGGGTGGGCATGCTGCAGTTCAACGCCACCTTTGGTAACCACGCGGGTCACAATCACTAACGGCAAATAACGGGCATTGAACCACTAGAGCACATCATCGTCGCTACCGGTGCGCACGCTTTCCAACTCTCCGCTGATCAGCGAGATATCAACGGCGACTTGGATAGGCGCGCAGCACTGGTGGCAATCTTCCCACGTAACATGGCTGCCCTGAGACGTATCGATAAAAAAGGTCAAAGGGCTGTCGCAATAGGGGCAGTGAAAGTCGTAAGGAACCAGCGCATCATCGTGCATGCTGTCTCCTGGAAATAAAGAGAGAAAGAAGTCATTCTGATTTACCCTGCCACTTTAACAGGCTATCTGCCTTTACGTAGATACGCGTTGCCCTACGCTGAAGCACGCGGTCCGAGACCTTCCCAAACGTAACCTGCTCGGTTGCACGCTATCAACGCCTCTATCCGCGTTAGTGTACGGAGTGCGACACTGCCGGATATAAACGTTGACGCGCCTCGTTGACAACGCACTTTGCTATCGTCACCCCGAACGGGTATCTTTTGTCGAAATTTTGCCAGTAGAAGATACCAAACGTAACAAGGTGTGCATAAAAGATAACGGCGTAGAAGTGGCGACATTACCGTCGATACCGGCGGTACCGTGTTTCTTTTACTGTTTCCCAAGGATACGCACCATGAGTCAGACACATAGCGTGCTACTAGTCGAAGATGATCAGGCCGATGCTTACATCACGCAGAAGGTGTTTTGCGATATTGCCGAAGATATCACCCTTTCGCACTCCGAAACAGGCGAAAGCGCACTGGAATGGCTAGCGACGCGCCAAGCACAAGGAACATTACCCGGTCTTATCCTGCTGGACCTCAATATGCCGGGAATGGATGGCTTTGCCTTTCTTGAGCAAACCAAGGGGCACGAGACGCTGCGCTCGATTCCCGTGGTGGTACTGACCACATCGGCATCCCAAGGAGACGTGGATCGTGCCTATGCACTCGGGGCGGCGGGCTATGTGGTCAAGCCCAACAGCATTGACGACTTTACCCACTACATGCAGCGGTTAGTCGGCTACTGGTTCAGCTTGGTAAAGCGGCCCGATTAGGGCAAGGGGTTCCTAGGTTAACATGATGCAAAACTTATCTATCGTATTGGTTGAGGATGAGCCTGGCGATGCGGGTTTGATCCGCTATCGCCTAAAGTTCACCGGAGGGGAGCACGACGTTCGCTGGGTCACCCGCCTGGACGAACTCGACACGCACCTTCGCGCGGCGACGGTTTCTCCTGACGTGATTCTCCTCGACCTGAATCTGCCCGACTCCAGTGGGCTCGATACGATCTCACGCTGCAAGGCAATGGCTCGCGAGATACCCATTGTGGTACTAACCGGCCACGATGATATGAAGTTCTCCCTTAAGGCGCTGGAAGCCGGTGCCCAAGATTACTTGATCAAAGACGGCGTCGAAGCGGACACACTTTTACGGGCTATACGCTACGCCATAGAGCGTCACCAGCTTGAAAAGCGCTTGCACGAGTCCGAAGAGCTAATGATTGCCGCCATCGAAGGGGGCGGGCTAGGCATCTGGGAATGGAACCTAAAAACGGATGCCTGTTACACCAGCGAACGCCTGCGGAAAAACGTCGGGTTTGAGGCGGATGACGACACCGTACCGCAAACATTATCGGAGTGGATGGCTCGCACACACCCTGACGACACCTCCGCTATCAATGAAGCGCTCACGCGCCATGTGAACAGTGAAGAGAAGCGGTATGAAATCGAGTACCGCCTCAAGCACAAGCAAGGGCACTGGGTCTGGGTGTTTGAATCCGGCCATTTGGTCAGCCGTGATGCTAAGGTCAACCCGGAGCGCATGGTGGGAATTTTGCAAAACATCTCCTCTCGCAAAGAAATGGAAGAGCAACTACGCACTCTTGCCATGCACGACCCACTGACGGGGCTTTTCAACCGCCGCAGTTTCATGGAAGCCATGGACAGCGAATACGGGCGCGTCAAACGACGAGACAATTACCCTACCAGCATATTGATGCTGGATATCGATCACTTTAAGCGCGTCAACGACACCTACGGCCACGCGGCGGGCGATGACATTCTCAAAACGTTTGCCCATACGATTGACGAAAACTTGCGCGAAAACGACGTATTCGGTCGCTTAGGCGGTGAAGAGTTCGCTATTTTGCTGCCGGATACCGACCAAGCCGGCAGCGCTCATGTGGCAGAAAAAGTGCGAGCCGCTGTCGAGGGCATGCGCGTGCAAGCGGAAGGAGAAACGATCTGTATCACCACCAGCGTTGGCATCGCCATGCTATCGGCCAGCGACAAACGGCCAGACGGTGCTCTCGCCCGTGCGGATGCCGCGCTCTACCGCGCCAAACAAAGCGGCCGCAACCGCGTTGAACACGCTGACAGCACAACGGAGCCGCCCATCGCCTCGGCCTAGTACCTGAGACGCCGTATTGAGATACCCAAAAGGACGTACCATGCCCTTACCTGCTCGTCTCCGTTTGCTGATACGGTGGTTGTTGGTGGCAACGCTGATACTTTCACAAGCCGCCGTGGCGGCCCCCTCGACCACGTTGGGGGTATTTGCCTACCGCGACGCGGAGACGGTTCGCAAGCAGTTCACCCCCGTCATAGAGGCGATGCAATACGCGCTCCCCGGTAACGAGATTCGCTTGGAGGTACTCTCGCTTAAGGCGTTGGATGACGCGCTTGAAGCAAGCGCCATTGACTTCATTCTCACCAATCCGCGCCATTTCTTAGCCGTGCGGCAGCAATACGATGTCAGTGGCGCACTGGCGACCCTCAAAACCTACCAGGGGGGCCGCATTCTAAGCTCGCTCGCAGGCGTCATCCTTGCCCCGGCTGACGCCAACATAGACACGCTTGAAATGCTGGAGAGGCGCACCATTGGCATCCCTGGCAAACGTTTTCTGGGTGGCTTTCTTGCCCAAGCCTATGAAATTCATCAGCAAGGATACGTCCCCGAGCGCTTTGCCGACTACCAGGCATTAGGCTCTCACGACGCGGTCATTCAGGCACTCCTAAACGGCGAGGTTGATGCTGGCTTTGTGCGCAGCGGCATTCTGGAAGACTGGATAGCAAGGGGGCGTTTGGCACCGGATACGCTTGATATCATACCCGCTCATGCCTTGGACCCGCACTTTCCTCTGGCGCATTCCACTCGGCTCTACCCGGAGTGGGCACTGGCCGCCATGCCGCATGTGCCAATGGAAGATATCCGACGTGTCAGCAACGCTCTCTTGCACCTGGATGGCGTCATACCTAACGGGAGGCATTGGGTCGGATTCGACCCACCGCAGGACTATCTCTCGGTTGAATTGGCGGCGCGCGCGCTTGGCGTGGCGCCTTTTGCCACCACCTCTCAACCCCTTTGGCAACAGCTAACCGCTCGCTTTGGCCATGCGATATGGATACCGATAGCCCTTGCAATGGCATTCGTGTTGCTGCTGGCACTTTTCGTTGGGCTTTACGTGCGAAAATCGCGCTTGTTTGAACGTTTTATCGCCTTGTTCTACTACTCGCCGAGTGCCACGTTATTACTGCGCCCCAACGGACAGGGCCGCTTTGTCATTGCCGAAAGCAATCATGCCGCGCACGCACTGTTTAAAGCCCAAAGCAGTGACGACTTACTCGGCAAAAAAATGGTGGAACTCTCACCTGACACACAACCCGATGGGCAGCCCTCCGCCATTCGCGCGGCCGAGTGGCTGGCACGGGCGGACCATGAGCGTCAGCGGTTTATCTGGCAGCACACAGACCTAGAAGGCGCCTCTGTTCTGGTCGAAGTCACGCTAATTAAATTTACTCACAACACCCTGATGGGCGCTTTGGGTCAAAAGTCGACGCTTTTGGTCGCCTTGCACGACATCACCGAACAAGAGCGCGCCCGACTCGCACTGGAAGAAGAGCGTAACGCACTGCAGAACATTCTATGGGGCACCGCCGCCGGTACCTGGGAATGGAATGTGCAAACGGGCGAGACACGCATCAACGAACGCTGGGCCGAGATGGTGGGGTATCGCCTGGATGAGCTGACCCCCATCACCATTGACACGTGGATGTCGTTCTGCCACCCAGACGACCTCAAGCGTTCGGAGGTGTTATTAACCGAGCACTTTGAAGGCAAGCGTGACACTTACGAGTTGGAAGCACGCATGCGCCACCGCGACGGGCACTGGATCTGGGTGCAGGATCGTGGGCGCGTTATCACACGCACCGAATTTGGTGAACCGCTGTGGGTCGCCGGTACCCACAGCGATATTACCTCACGCAAAGAAGCCGAAGTACGGGCCCAATCGGCCATGGAACAGACGCGCAAGCATGCAGCGCTGCTGCCTGGCATGCTGTATCAGTTCTGGCACCACCCCGATGGCCGCAGCGTCTTCCCGTATGCCAGCGCCGGTATTCAAGATATCTACGGTGTTTCACCCGAGGACGTGCAAGAAGATGCCAGTGCAGCGTTCGATGTCATCGCCCCCGAAGATGTCGCGGCGGTGGCCAGCAGTATTTATGCCTCAGCCACTGACCTCAGCACGTGGCGACAGACATACCGCATCAACCATCCTGACGGTCATCAACTCTGGGTCGAAGGCATCGCCACGCCTGAGCGGCTGAAAGATGGCAGTACCATGTGGCACGGCTATTTGCGTAATGTCACCGACGAGCACACGACCCAGTTGCAACTAGAGCAATATCGCGAATCGCTTGAGCGCTCTAACAATGAGCTTGAGCACTTTGCTTACGCCGCGTCGCACGATCTGCGCCAACCGCTGCGTATGGTCACCAGCTACGCGCAACTGCTTGAACGCCATCTCGGTGGGCTCGATGAAGACGGCGAGATGATGCTGCACTACCTGCGCGACGGCGCAAAACGCATGGACGACATGCTGCTGTCGCTGTTGGGCTACTCGCGGGTGGGACGTAAGGGGCAACCGATGCAAGATATGCCGTTAAAGAATGCCCTCGAAGAAGCGCTGCATTTTTTGACCCCGGATATCGCGCAAACCCATGCCGCCATCAAGATGACAGGCGAGTGGCCCACCGTTCATGCCAGCCCCGACGAGATGACCCGGCTCTTCCAAAACCTGATCAGCAATGCTCTCAAATATCGCTCAGACGACGACACTGCCGTCGAGATCACCGTCCATAGCGAAGCGCTAACCGATAGGCAACAGTGGCAAATCAGCGTGACGGATAACGGCATCGGCATTGCCCCGGATCAAATAGAGCGCTTGTTCAAAGTGTTTCAGCGCCTGCACACCCGAGAGCAATACGAGGGCACCGGCGTGGGCTTGGCCGTATGCCGCAAAATTGTCGAGCGTCATGGCGGGCAAATTTGGGTGGAATCCGACGGGGAAGGCAAAGGAAGCTGCTTCACATTAACGCTCCCCATGACACTCACCACCGAAGGGGAAACCTAATGCAGCGTACTCGACGTTTATGCGTTATCGCCTGTGCCATCGCCCTCTCGTGGCTGCCGATAACAGGCTGGGCAACGCCAGACTTCGAGACGTTTTTCGAGCAAAACTCAACGCCCATGTGGATGCTCTCTGTTGAAACTGGCGAGATAGTAAAAGCCAACCCAGCGGCTAAAGCGTTTTATGGCTTTGAGCACCTTGAAGGCATGCATATCGGCGAGATCAACATGCTCACACCCGAACAGATTGAGCGGGAGCTCCGCCGTGTGGCGCTCGCCGAGCGCAATCATCTATTTTTTCGCCACCGTCTCGCGAATGGAGAGGTGAAAGTGATGGGTGTTTATACGGATCGCTTTGAATTTAAAGGTCGAGATGTCATGGTATCGTCACTTTACGACACCAGCGACTTTGAGAGCTCCGCCGAGCGCCACTATGTGGCGCGCGTCGAGGAACAAGTCGACCTACAAACACAACAGCTCCAAGACGCCAGACAGCGGACATTATGGCTAGCCATTGGCGCGACACTGCTCCAACTAGTCGTTATCGCCGTGCTGGTAGTCATTCTGCAGCATTTACGTCACGCTCAGCGGGAAAACCGCCGCTTGATCGACGAGCTCTCCTTTCGTAACCGCGAGCTTGAGCGCTTAAGCCATGTGATGGCGCATCACTTTCAGGAGCCCAGCCGACGGCTCGTCAGCTTTGCTCAACAGCTATCTCAAAAACTGTCTCAAAAACCCTCTCAAAAACCCTCTCAAAAACCCTCTCAACACGATGCTCGACCGCTCACTGAAGAGGATAACGACGAAATGCTGATAGCGGTCGGCTTTATCGAGCGTCAAGCCAAACAGCTCAAGGAGCTGGTCAGCGAGATTCAGTGCTATCTTAGCCTCGATATCAAGCCGAAGCTTGAGACACTGGACCCAGGGCAGGTGATTGAAGCGGTCTGCCATCGCTATGCTGAGCTTGCAGGCATAAACCGTGCCGGGGCCGTGGAAATTCCTCAGCGACTGCCGCCGGTAACCGCCGATGCGCGCCAGCTCAGCATGATTTTCCGCGCACTTTTGCACAACGCCTGGCTTTATCGCCGCCCAGAGCGGCCCCTTAAAATTCGCATTACGGCAAGTACGTTTGATGGGCGCGTACACTTTCGTGTCGAGGATAACGGCAGCGGTATTGCTCCTGAGTATCGCGAACAGGTGTTGCAGATGTTTTCACGCCTGGTACCGCATAGCGACGAGTACCCAGGCACCGGCATGGGGCTCGCTCTGGTGGTCAAAGCCCTGCGTAACCTCGACGGCCATATCGCGATCGAAGATGGCATCTCGGGTGGCACCGCCATTGTGTTTGATCTCCCACTAGCAAGGTGACGTATTTTGAAAATGGAAAGCGATTTTACCGTGCTTCTTGTCGAAGACGAGCCGGCTGACGTCCACTTAACGAAGACGGCATTCAAGCAGAGTCGGCTACTGGTCAACGTATGCGATGTCGGTGACGGCGTCGAAGCGTTAGCCTTTTTGCGGCGTGAAGGCAAGTACCATGATGCCCCGTGCCCGGATATTATCCTGCTGGACCTCAATATGCCGCGGATGGACGGCAAGACCTTTCTCGATCATTTAAAACGGGACGAAACGCTAAAACGTATTCCGGTCATTGTTCTTACCACGTCAGAGGCAGAAACGGACATTGTGGATTCTTACGACCTTGGCTGCGCTGGCTTCGTAACAAAGCCCGTGGATCTTACGCAATTTTTGAAGGCCATCCAGAACGTTGAAGATTACTGGCTGACGCTGGTTAAACGGCCTTAGCTGAACATACTGCGAGAACATCAATGAGTGATAGCCCCGAGCACACCGATTACGCCACGCTGGTTGAGCACCACCCGTTCATGCTTACCCGCTTTCTGCCTGACACCACACTGGTTTACGCCAACCAAACCACGGCAGATTTTTTCGAGGCTGAGCCTGACGCGCTTATCGGCAAGCGCTGGCTGGAGATGGTGGGCGAAGAGCAACGCCGCCAGTGGCACGAGCACTACGCCCAGTTTACGCCAGAGGCACCGCGCCATCAGCTGATCAACTGTGTGAACGGGCCAAAAGGCGAGCCGCACTGGGTAGAGTGGACTAACACCGCGTTTTTCGACGACCACGGCGCGCTTATGTTCATTCAAGCCGTTGGGGTCGATGTGACCTCGCGCATGAAGGCTTGCACCGCCTTGGAAATAAACGAGGAGCGCTACGCGCTAGCGCAGCAGGCCGCCGGGTTCGGCGTCTGGGAATGGTACCCCCAGCGTGATGAAATTGTTTGGGACCCTCAATGCTACCGTATGCTCGGGCTTTCGCCTTCTGATAAACCGCTTACGTTCGCTCAGTGGCTCACGCGTTTGCACCCCGACGATATCGAGCACTGCAGCCAAGCGGTTAACGAACAACTGCTTGAAGGCAATGGTTCGGACAGTTTCATGACGCGATAGCACCGTAGTGGCACATCTCGTCAAAGTCGGGTCGGGATTTTATGCAATTGAAGTCCAGACCCAAGTAGAAAGAAAAGCGCTCCAGCAGATGCGCGT
>NZ_JAMJPJ010000032.1 GCF_023555005.1 Halomonas llamarensis
ACGACATGGATCGCCTCGCCAGCGAGACCGGCCCCGATGGCCGCGAGCAGCAGTACCGCTACGATGACGCCGGGCGACTGATCGAACGCATCGAAGCCAATCGCCCCGGCCCCGACGGCCAGCCGCTGGTGACACGTTACGACTATGACCAAGCCGGTAGACTGACGGCGCGCCACTTGCCCGCCACCGAACACGCCCCGGCCAGCACGGAGCAGTACCAGTGGGGCAATACTGTTTTGGGCAACACGGGCCAGCTACTCAGCGTCACCAACGATAATGGCGAGGTGACTTTTAGCTACGACCACGCCCAGCGACTGATCGGCGAACAGCAGCAACATGCAGGAAAGAGTGGTTGGAGCTGGCAACACCAGCACACCCTCACCGCCACCGGCGCGCCAGAGGCCAGCCAGTTCGGCGACCTCCCGGCGCTTAATTGGCACACCTACGGCAGCGGCCACCTGCACGGCATGAGCGCCCCCGGCCTGGATCTGGAAATCGCCCTGGAACCCGATGCCCTGCACCGGGAAACCCAGCGCCGTCTCAGCACCGGTGCCAATGCGCACAACCAACCTTTAATGCTGGAGCGCGGTTACACAGAGCTGGGCCAGCTGGATCACCTCACCCTGCGCAGCCCGGACACCACCAGCCAGCAAAGCTATCAGTACGACGCCCTGGGCCGGATGAGCTTCCGTAGCCTCGAAGGTGACTCCGCCTCTAAGGTGATTGCTTACAGTTACGACGCTGCCGGACGCTTGATCGGCAGCCAGCACGGCGACTACGCCCACCGCTATAGCGTAGACGCGGCCGGTAATCGGTTAGAGCAGGGGGCCGACAAGCAGCAAGGACTGACGGACAACCGCCTCACCCAACTCAACGGGGCGCGCTACCGCTATGACGGCGCCGGTAACCTGATCGAACGCCAACAACCCAACGGCGAACGCTTGACCCTGGGCTATGACGGCGCGAATCGCTTGGTACATCTCACTCACGCCAGCGAGCTAGGGGCAACCCGCGACGCCAGCTACCGCTACGACGGCTTAGGCCGCCGCATCAGCAAAACCGTACGCCACCCCAACGGCACCGCCACCACCACCCACTACGGCTGGGACGGCGACCGTATCGTACGGGAAGAAACAGACGACCAGCGCACCACCGTGGTCTACGAGCCGGGCAGTTTTGTGCCCATGCTCAGAATCGACGATACCCAACAGGGCCAGCTAGTCAGCGCCTATATCACCGACGCTCTCGGCACCCCCATGCAACTGGTCACCCCCAGCGGCCAACCCCGCTGGCTCGCCGACCCCGACGACTGGGCAGCGGTGAAAAAACAACGCGCCGTACGCCACCTCACCCAACCGATCCGGTTCCAAGGCCAGTGGCACGACGAAGAGAGCGGGCTTTACTACAACCGTCACCGGTACTACGACCCGCAGCAAGGGCGGTATATCAGTCAGGATCCGATTGGGTTGAGAGGTGGTACGAACCTTTATGGCTACGTGACCAATCCGACGGGGATGGTGGATCCGCTGGGGTTGAGTCCGAAATTTTCTAAAGTCTGGGTCATCGAGCAAGGTGTTTGTTATGTTGGAACAACGACTCGGGATGCTATGGAGGAACAAATAGGCGAGATCGACGATGATTGGAGAGCAGTAAACGAGCAAAACAGACAAAGCGATGAACGTTATTGCGAGCGACTAGAACAAAATCTTTTAGCTACTACTCGCGCTAGTGATGAAGAAATCAGCCGGAGAGTTAATCGCTGTATGGATGGTAACGCACACGAAGAAAATCGCAGAAGCCTGGAGATCACAGAAGAAATACGAGGTATTAATGAAGCTAACGAACCAACAACGAGAGTGATGAAAACACTATTTGAGCATTGCGACTTCCCAGCGACACCTCCTTGGAACGGAAAAAGGTCACGTTGATTATGTTGAATAAACATACCTGTGCAGTCTTGATAGCTACTGTTTTCTGCTGGCCTCTATTGGCATCGGGGGTAGAAAACCAAAACGAAGAACCAATCATAAACTGGGTTTTTGAAGCGCCATCAAGCTATACAAAAGAAGAATTTTTAAGTGTAGGTCTCAGTGGAGACGGTAACCCTATACAGTCTCCTATAATAGTGTCCGATGGCATGGTCTTTTTCTCGACATATGAAGGGACACTGTATGCCGTTGATGAGCATGATGGTTCACTAATATGGTCATCGGACGTATTTGACGAACGTGGCAGCAATATAGCACTAAATGAAAGTCTAATTTTTTTTGGAGAGGGGTTAATAACCGAATCATCTCGCACATATGGAGGTAAAGTCGTTGCTCTAAACAAGCACACAGGGGAGGAGGTTTGGTCATATAGTACAGATGCTTTTTCTGGAATTTGGGGCATCACAACACACGCTGGTAACGTTTTTTTTTCAACCAGAAATGAAGTTTACGCAGTAGATGCCTTGTCAGGAGAGGAGCGTTGGCAACTTTCTCCTGTCGATTTTTTTGGGGGGCTTTCCTCTAAAGACGGGTTAGTTTATTTCCAAGAGCGCACCACCGATGTCTATGCATTGGATGCAGTGTCAGGGGAAATTATTTTTTCCTACAAGAGCGACGTCGAAGCTAACTACAATCCTGGTGGGGTGGCTATAGCACTTCATGAAGACAATTTTATTTTCACCTCAGGCAATCGGGAGGAACCTTTTATTTACTCCTATAGCATTGATGGAACAAAAAACTGGGAAGCTCCCTTACATGGTATCTCTCGCTCTTCTGTCGTAGTGGATGATTGCTGCATCTTTCTGGGTACTGAAAAGGGCCAGGAGAGCAGCTTTCACTCCCTAGACTTGAACTCAGGAAAAAGCATATGGAGCCATGATAACGAAGGATTTGTTCGGCATACTCCCTTAATTCACGGCGGGAGGGTTTATCTTTCATATGCCGGGAATAGGGTCGTTGCGATGCACCGAGCGGATGGCCGATTAGCGTGGTCCTTTGAGATTGAAGGAGACGTATTTACGCCAATCGTTTCGTCGTCAAATGGCCTTTTATTTGGCACGTTTGAAGGGGCCGTATATTCAATCAAGGAGCCGTAAAACGTTGACTCATCACCGTTAAGTTTATCATTTGCCTACTGATTTAAGCCAAGGTATGGCCTCCCAAAAAGCTGCAGCCATGACAGTAGCGAGCAGATGACCCGCTATTATAACGAGCTGGTGATCATGCCCAAGGCGCAGATCTTCCGCCCGGTGCCCAATCCCAAGCCGCGTGTCGACGGCCCCCAGGTTGCCTTTGTGGTGGGGCCGGAAGGCGAAGAGATTTACTGCGACGAGTACGGCCGGGTCAAGGTGCAGTTCCCCTGGGATCGCTACGCCGAACCCAACGAGACCGCCAGCTGCTGGGCCGGCGGCGGCTACGGCAGCATGGCGATCCCGCGGATCGGCCATGAGGTGATAATTTCACATTTGGAGGCTGACCCGGACCAGCCGCTGATCACCGGGCGCACCTATCACGCGTCCAATACACCGCCTTATCCGCTCCCGGAACACAAGACCCGCACGGTGATCCGCACCCAGAGCCATAAATCGGCCGGCTTTAACGAACTGCGTTTTGAGGACGCCACCGACCAAGAGCAGATCTGGCTCCACGCCCAGAAAGACCTGGAGCTGCTGACGCTTAACGACCGCACCGAGGAGATCAAACGCGACAGCCACCTCAAGGTGCACAACGACCGCATCAGCGAGATCGATAACGACGAGCATCACACGGTACACCGCCACCGCTTTGAGCACACCGAAGGCGCCCAGCATTTAAGCGTGGAAGGCACCCTGCATATGCGCGCCGGAGAGGCTTGGCTAAGCGAAACTGGTCAGGAACTGCATATCAAATCGGGGCAAAAAGCGGTACTTGAAGCCGACGGTGAAATCACCCTAAAAGCCGGTGGCAGCTTTATCAAGATTAACGCCAGCGGCATTACCATCGTCGGCCCCCAAGTCAAAATCAATGCCGGTGGCAGCCCCGGTAATGGCAGTGGACAAACCGCCGTATCCCCACGGTTAGCAGGCGAGGCAGCACTGGAGGTCAGCGATAACGCCACCCTAGAACCACACCAAGATCCACTGCTTGAAAGTGCAGCCATTGCAGCAGCCGCCTGGATGGCAAGTCAGAATCAAGCAGAGCAGGAAGTAGACCCAAGCGCCAATATGGAAAGCGATGTAGAAGCACAGATGGAAAGCGAGACCGAAGCCGCGCTTCGCGAAAAAGCCCAGCGGTGGCAGTGCCGCCGGGAGCAAATAACCGCCGCGCGACAGAAAGCCAACCGTTTGTCTAAATACAGTGACCAGCGCGCGCACCTGTTAGCGACCGCAGAACGCTTTGAGCGCGATAACCTCGCCGTTGAGCATGCAAGACTGGCACAGCATGTGTACGGCCCAAGTCAGCCCGCGCCCATTGGGTGGGGTGATGCAAGTATGGGCCAAAATATTCTTGCTGATATGGAAATAGATCCAGACATGTTAAAACCAAAAGGAAGTGAATTCGGAGCTGGCCTTTACATGCCCGTTCCTGAAGTGTTTGGCGATGCTATTAACCCCACCCTGGCGTTTAAAGGCACAAACATGACCTCCTGGGAAGATTGGAAAAATAATGCGCAACAGGCTTTTGATACTCACTCTGAATATTATGAGAACGCCGTCGAATTAGGCCGCAATATTGATAGGTCAGGTGCCAAGGTGGATATGAGTGGCCACTCGCTGGGCGGTGGTATGGCATCTGCTGCTTCGCGGGCTAGCGGCATGGATGCCACCACCTTTAACTCAGCTGGCTTAAACCCGAAAACCGTTGAGCGGTATGGGGGCACCCTGCATATTCCTGAGCAAGAAAATATTGCCGCCTACCGCGTAAGAGGAGAAGTTCTAACCAATATGCAGGAACAAAATTCGGGGGTTGCGACACTTGGCATTGCCGGGTGGGGCCAACAACAGCTCGCAAAAAACTTACCTGACGCGGCAGGCACCCCTTATGAATTACCGGGACGCGGCATCAACCGTATAGATCGCCATAGCATGACGCAAGTGATTGACGGTCTGGAAGCTGAGAAAGCCTTTGATCAACGCCACCTTGCCGAAGCAACGGGGCGCTATTGCTAGCCGCCAAAGGGTACTTTATGCGGATCACGCACACGCTATTATTTTGCATGCGAATTTTAATCGTACTATTGGCAGGGCTACTGATCACGGGTTGCCAACCCTCTGAAGGAGTTTCTATGTCTCGCTCGTATACTGCCAGTGAATTTTTTACCGGCCCTCAGCTCGAAATGGCTAAAGCCATAGAACGCAATGATATGACCGCTCTTCGCCAAGGAGCTGAGCAAGGCATTGACCTCCATGCCCGCGGCGATAAACAGATCACCCTGATGTGGTTTGCGCTGCTGCAGGAGAATACCGATGCCGTTCGAACACTGGTTGAGCTCGGTGTTCATCCTGATGAGGGGGGGCATGAAGGTAGCGGAACGCCTATACACTTTGCTCTGAGATCATCGGATACCCGCTACCTGGAAGCCATGCTGGATGGTGGTCTATCGCCTAACGTTGGTGCCCTCAACTCTAGGGAACCTAACCCTTTTGAAAGAAGCAGTCCATTACTTTTTAGCGCAATTACCATGGGGACGCTCAACCACGTGAAGTTGTTAGTGCAGCACGGTGCGAATATTCACTTTCGAAAGCGTGATGGCCTAGGCTCCAGTATCTTTGACCATAGTACCC
Source organism: Halomonas llamarensis (assembly GCF_023555005.1). Taxonomy (GTDB): domain Bacteria; phylum Pseudomonadota; class Gammaproteobacteria; order Pseudomonadales; family Halomonadaceae; genus Vreelandella; species Vreelandella llamarensis. Next base: position 5,753 of record NZ_JAMJPJ010000032.1, read on the forward strand.
TTGGCACCAAGCCTGAAATAGCCATTTATCTTCTTGAGCAAGGGGCAGAACCCAATCCTCGTATGGAAAATGGCGTGACCACGGCCTGGGGAGTTCATAGAGTGCTTCAACGGCTTCAGCCAAGTCCGGTTCGTGATAAATTTCTTGAGCTACGCGATATGATGGTCGAACGCGGCGTTGAATTTCCGCCACCTTCGCCGATCGAAGTCCGCGAACAGATGCGTGCTGAAGGCTTAACGCCACGAGTACCGCCAGGGCATGATCATTAATCATTTCCTCCGTTGGGTCGGTGAAAGGGTCAGCTCATCAGCATTACCAACAACTACGGCGAAGCCCAGCGATTAATCGGCGAACAGCAGCAACATGCGGGCCTAGCAGGTGAGAGTGGCTGGCAGTGGCACCACCAGCACACCCTCACCGCCACCGGCGCCCCCGAAGCCAGTCAGTTCGGCGACCTATCCGCGCTTAACTGGCACACCTACGGCAGCGGCCACCTGCACGGCATGAGCGCCCCTGGCCTGGATCTTGAGATTGCCCTAGAACCCGATGCCCTGCACCGGGAGGCCCAGCGCCGCCTGAGCACCCGCGCCAATGCGCATAACCAACCATTAAGGCTGGAACGGGGTTACACCCATCTCGGCCAGCTGGATCACCTCACCCTGCGCAGCCCGGACACCACCAGCCAGCAAAGCTATCAGTACGACGCCCTGGGCCGGATGAGCTTCCGTAGCCTCGAAGGTGACTCCGCCTCTAAGGTGATTGCTTACAGTTACGACGCTGCCGGACGCTTGATCGGCAGCCAGCACGGCGATCATGCCCACCGCTATAGCGTAGACGCGGCCGGTAATCGGTTAGAGCAGGGTGTCGACAAGCAGCAAGGACTGACGGACAACCGCCTCACCCAACTCAACGGGGCGCGCTACCGCTATGACGGCGCAGGCAACTTGATCGAACGCCAACAACCCAACGGCGAACGCTTGACCCTGGGCTATGACGGCGCGAATCGCTTGGTACATCTCACTCACGCCAGCGAGCTAGGGGCAACCCGCGACGCCAGCTACCGCTACGACGGCTTAGGCCGCCGCATCAGCAAAACCGTACGCCACCCCAACGGCACCAAAGCCACCACCCACTACGGCTGGGACGGTGATCGCATCGTACGGGAAGAAACCGAGAACCAGCGCACTACCGTGGTCTACGAGCCGGGGAGTTTTGTGCCCATGCTGCGCATCGACGATACCCAACAGGGCCAGCTAGTCAGCGCCTATATCACCGACGCTCTCGGCACCCCCATGCAACTGGTCACCCCCAGCGGCCAACCCCGCTGGCTCGCCGACCCCGACGACTGGGCAGCGGTCAAAAAGCAGCGTGCCGTACGCAACCTCACACAACCGATCCGGTTCCAGGGTCAATGGCACGACGAAGAGTCAGGGCTCTACTACAACCGTCACCGTTATTACGACCCGCAGCAGGGTCGGTATATCAGTCAGGATCCGATTGGGCTCAACGGTGGTACGAACTTGTATGGTTATGTGACCAACCCGACGGGGATGGTGGATCCGTTGGGGTTGTTAGCTTGCTTCGGATTATGCATTGCTGGAGCAGTAGTTGGGGGGACTGCTGTAGTTAACTGGACAAGAAATTATTGGAATGAGCCTGTTTCAGATATTACTGATGTTAAAGATTGTACGGAGTTAAAACCGGAAGAGTCAATCTATCATCGCATGGGTGAAGGCAATGATGGAAATCGAAAATTTGTTTCCCCAAATGGCCGTAGTGAAGCAGTTTTTGATTGTAATGACGACCTTGTGACCGGTCCGGCTAATGCGGGAACTTATAACTTTTTTGGCCCACGTTTCATGGGCGGAGTTCCACATGGTGTTGCAGATGTACTTCCATACTATATGTTTAGAACTTCACCGTCAGACATGTTTAACCTACAGCGCTTCACAACCACGTACGATCATTTAACACAGGGAAAATAATCAATGCTAAAATCAAAAAACTTAACGCTCCTGTTATTGGTGATTTTCACGTGTCTAGGGTGCAACATGAAAACATATAAAAATTATGAATTTACAGAACCTGAGATTCACCTAAATACTGGTTTTATACATGCAAAGTTGCGCGGCACAGTGGAAAACATCGACAATGAAACTGGCATATACCACGCCCCATATGAAATGCTGCTTTGGTTTTCTTCTTCCACCGAACAGGACAGTAGCTGTTTAGTAAACGTGAATTCAATAGTTTTAAAAAACTTAGAAACCGAAGAGACTTTATTGATCTCAGAAAATTCTGAAACCACATTTAGGGAAGGGTCGGATGGTGTGTATACGGCATACTTCAATTATAAGAACTTAAACATACAGCACAATGATCATGAGTTAGCATTCTCGTACTCTTTTAGCAAAGATTGTGGGTTTGATCAGACATCGACTCCCGTCAGCATGATTTTTAAAAAACAGTATAGCGAAAGAAACATTTCTTTTTGGGATACGCTAATGGGCATTTGATTCGGAATTCAAGCAATAATCACAACATGGATGCAGCCCCCTTCACATTCACAGAAGAAGAGCGCTAGCTGCCTCGTCATTGATTGTGATACAGAGGAAATGAAGTGGCGCTATGCAATAGCGGAGCGAAGGTATAATAGCCGATGGTCATTTGTATTTTGGTAATAGTGCCACTCATCCATATGTATTGGAGTAGCCGCATAGTAATGCGTGTATAGATCTTCAGCACTGTAAATGATTAGTAACTATTCAGCATGTTCTAAGCTTTACTCGCCAACCTGCTGTTTCCTCTGGCATAGTAGTGCCATTCGGCAACTTTCTCATCCGGTGACATGACCATCAGTGATATTAACGTCGACGAGGCCCTGGAACGCGTCCGGCAGCAGCTCAAGGAAGACCACACGGTCTCGCCTTCGCTGCGCTCTGCCATCGATGTATTGATGCTGCTGGTCAAGCTGATGGCGGACCGGCTGGCGACCAGCAGTCGCAATAGCAGCAAGCCACCCTCGCAGGACCCTAACCGCCAGCGCCGCTCACGCACTAAAGGTAACCGCCGTCCCGGCGGTCAGCCAGGGCATGAAGGAACGACATTGGCACCGGTCGATCATCCTGACGACGTCGTTTCCTTACCGATTGATCGTCGCACGCTCCCCAAGGGGCGCACCTATTGCGCGGTCGACATCGAGAAGCGTCAGGTCAAGGATATCCTCATCCAGTCGATCGTCACCGAGTACCAGGCCGAGGTACTGGAAGACGACCTCGGGCGGCGCCATGTGGCGCCGTTTCCCGCCGACGTCACTCGCCCCATCCAATACGGCCCACGCCTCAAGGCGCATGTCGTCTATCTCTCGCAGTACCAGCTGCTGCCCTATGCCCGCATTCGGGAATTGCTGGCCTCCCAGTGCGATCTATGGCTAAGCACCGGCACGCTGTTCGCCTTCAACCAGGAGGCCTACCAACGTGCCGAGGCGTTTGCCGCGTGGGTCACCCCAGCGCTACGTGAAGCCGCGACCGTGCATGCCGACGAGACCGGTATACAGATCGGTGGCAAGCGCTACTGGCTGCACAGTGCCTCGAATGACGCCCTGACCTGCTTGGCGCCGCATGCCAAGCGTGGCCAGGAGGCCATGGACGCCATCGGCATCCTGCCCCACGTCCACGGGGTGCTAGTGCATGATCACTGGAAGCCCTATTACCGCTACACGGATTGCCGTCACGCGCTGTGTAATGCCCACCACCTGCGTGAACTGATCGGTGTCTGGGAAAACGACCCGCAAGCCTGGGCTAAGGCGCTGCACGATCTGCTGTTGGAGATGAACCACGCCGTTGATGCGGCGGGAGGCTACCTTTCGGCGGAGGAGGCCAAGCAGTGGCGAACGCGTTACCGACACTGCCTGGCGGAGGGTGACGCCGAATGTCCGCCACCGACGCCACCACCGCCCGGAAAACGCGGTCGTGCCAAACGCACCAAGGCACGCAACCTGCTCGAACGCCTCCAGGCGTACGAGGACGACGTGCTGCGTTTCCTCGAAGACCCCGCTGCGCCCTTCACCAACAACCAGGGGGAGCGTGACCTGCGCATGACCAAGGTTCAGCAGAAGATATCGGGCTGCTTCCGCGCGTGGGAAGGCGCGGAAATTTTCTGCCGTATGCGCAGCTTCCTCTCGATGGCGGTCAAGCAGGGCCTGGCGGCCCACACGGCACTGGAGCAGTTGTTTGCCGGTGAGGTGCCTGCGTTTTATGCGACAGGACGAAAAGAGTCAGGCAGCGTGAGCTGAACAGTTACAATATTAAAAACTAAAAACGCCTTGGCTCTCTCAAGCTAAGGCGTTGGTTTTCTATCCGTTTACCACCTATCCGTTCAGCGCTTCTTCCGTGATGGCTTCTTTCCGGCACTGGTCGGGGCGGTTTCCTTTTCGCCGCTGCCGCCATTGAGGAAGTGGGCACGCACCAGTTCCGAACTGAAGGATGTAGTGGTTTCGTTGGTCCCGACCCTGCTCACGTTCCGTGTAAAGCGCAATAGCTTTGGGGTCAGCTTCGGCCTTCCTGGAGCAGCTCAGAAAGGCCTTTGGCGTGCGGCGGGCTATCCCTAACCTTGTATAAAGTTTATCGATGGCCGTTCAGCGCCGGTGCTGGCAGTGGCCGTTGGCCCAGGTTTCAAAAATTACTCGGTCGTCGCCGAGCATCATCAAGGCAAACAGCCGCTCGGCAAGGCTTTCACAGCACGCGGTGCGCCGCGCGAGTAGCGGCGTCGTGGCCAAATCCAGCACCACGAAATCCGCCTCCATCCCTTCGGCCAACCGGCCAATATTCCCCTCTAGCGAGAGCACCCTGGCGTGGCTGGCGCCAAATAGCGCCAACGTCGTGAGGCTACCCGGAAAGACCTCAATCAATACGTTCACAAAGCCGCCGCAGCACTGGCCGCTGCGCCCACCGAGCGAAAACTTCAAGCGACATCCCCGTCTCGCCTGCGGCGAGTTTCTCGTGCGCTGGTCACTTGCGTTGCCAGCACCGTGGGGCAGGCCCTCACGCTGTAGCCGGTGGAGTGCGGCGTGCCAGGTCTCAGCGGCGTTCACGGCGCCTCCTGCGCGCGCAGTGCCTCGGCGGCAAGCAGCGCGGCCAAGGTGGCCGGTTGGAGAAAGCGCTCGCTGGGTGGTGTAACATTCGTCTGCGCCGCGCTCGCCTGCTCCGGCGCCTGGCGCCACCACGCATGGCGCAGCGCCGGGTGCTCGCTCATGGTCAAGGCGGCGTCGCGGATCGGCCGGTAGCCGGTGCAGCGGCACAGATTGCCGCCAAGCGCGGCTTCTAAGCGTTCGGGGGTCAACGGCGTGGGGCGCGCGGTGCGGCCGTCCGTTAAGCAGAAAGTCGATCATGGTATTAACTCACATGCTGACCAAATGGTCAGGAATATACCCAAGCATGGGTCAGTCCATACCACAATGCAAGTCTCGGGCCACCAAAGTAGGAGCCGATATGTCGCAAGACAACGCCGCCACTAAAACACCGGTTAGACGCAACGAGGCCACACGCGCACGCAACGAGCAAATGATCCTTACCGCCGCCGAGCATATCTTTTCCCGCCACGGCTATCGCGGCGCGAGTGTGCAGGCCATCGCCGAGGCGGCGGGGCTGCCCAAATCCAATGTGCTCTATTACATGGGCAGCAAGCAGGCGCTTTATGTGCGCCTACTCGCGCGGATGATGAAACGCTGGAACGCACTGCTCGACGATATCTCGGTAGAAGATGACCCCGCCGAAGTGCTGACGGCGTACATTCGCCGCAAGGTGGAACTCTCGCGCCGCCACCCGGAGGGCTCTCGGCTATTTGCCGCGGAAATCCTCGGCGGCGCACCCTTTTTGCAAGAGTACCTGCACGGCGAGCTGCGCGAATGGGTAGAAGACCGCGCGCGCGTTTTTGAACAATGGGCCGAACGCGGCCTGATGGACCCGGTTAACCCGGTCTGGCTGATTTTTCTGATCTGGTCGTCGACCCAGCACTACGCCGACTTCGAAGCCCAGGTGCTGGGCATCACCGGCAAAGACGCCCTCGACGAAGACGATACCGAGGAGATCACCGCTTTTCTAACCCGCATCGTACTGAAAGGCTGCGGCGTTCGGGAAAAAGGCAGGGCTATCGCAGTTGGGCGAACTGCTGAATGATGGTGAGTAAATAGTCGTCATCCCAACCGGCTTTCTTGCGTATTCCCTTTTTGGAGCCCGTCGAGGGCTCTCTCTCGGTGAGATTAAGCGCAAGTGTGCGCAAGAGCGCCAGGTTTTCCGCACCGTGACCACGACGTGTACGGTTTTCATCTTCTTCGAACGTGGCAAGTACAGAAAAGTGGGCGGCTTCAAATCGCTAACGCCGCGCTCTGACACCACGAAACATGGTGTGAAATCAAAAGTCAGGGCTCGGGGTTGGGCCCCCCGGACCAGGCAGCATAAGGTAAACACAGGGGTGTTCCCCTGCGTGGATCCAAGATGAGGTCTGACTCGACCCCGAAAACCCGGCGTAGCATCTGCGCCGTCATTACCTCCGCTGGCTTGCCATCGGCGGTAATCGATCCCTGATCGAGCACAACCATGCGATGCGCGATTCTCGCGGCCTGATTGAGATCGTGTAGCACGATGACAATTGTTCGCACCTCTTCGGCATTCAGCCTCTCGACAAGCTGCATCAACTCGACCTGATGAGCCATATCGAGAAAACTGGTTGGCTCGTCAAGCATCAAGACATCGGTATCCTGCGACAGAGCCATGGCAATCCAGGCACGCTGTCTCTGACCACCCGACAGGGATCCCAGCATGCGGTCTGCGAACGACGTCATCCCAGTGAGTGCCAGCGCACGGTCCACCGCCGCGCGATCCTGTGGACCCGAATCCTGAAAGGCCCGGCGCCAGGGGTGGCGACCATAACCCGCGAGATCACGCACGCTGAGCCCCATGGGGGCTTCGGGAGATTGCGGCAGCAAGGCCAACCTGCGGGCGACAGCCCGTGCTGACCAAGACCTGATCGGCTTGCCTTCCAACAGCACATCACCGCTTTGTGGGCGCAGAATGCGCGCCAGGGCCTTCAGCAACGTTGATTTACCCGATCCGTTCGGCCCTACAAGCGCCGTGATTTCGCCCGGGATGATCGACAGCGACAGATCGTTGATCACTGTCTCGCTGTCGTAGTGAAAGTGAAGGTGGCGGGCTTCGATCGTCATCCTTTCATATCCTTTCCGTTCCACATGAGCCAGATGAACCAGGGCGCCCCCAGAGCGGAAGCAACGATCCCGGCTGGCAATTCTACCGGCGCGAAGACAGTGCGGCCGATAAGGTCAGCAGCAACCGTGACCGCTGCCCCGCAAAGCGCCGCCAGCGGCAGCGCCAACGCATGTTTCGGCCCGACCATAAGACGCGCCATATGGGGCGCAACAAGGCCGACAAAGCCGATACCGCCGGAAAACGCCACCCCTGCCCCAGCGAGACCCACCGCTATTGCAGCAACACGCAGCCGACAGCGATCGACCGCAAGCCCTCTGCCCGCCGCGGTTTCGTCATCAAGGGATAATAAATCAAGCTGCCGGGTCTGCGCCGCCAATGCCAACGCCAAGATGACAAGCCAGGGAGCCAGTGTGGCGCTCGCCGACCAGCCAGCCCCCGACAGGCTGCCGGATAGCCAGACTGTTGCCGCACTATAAAGCTCTCGATCAAGCCCCATGGCAATCACCAAGGTTGCCGCACCAATCAGCGCGTTCATGCCAATTCCGGCAAGCAGCAGGCGCACGGGCGCAATCACACCGTCCCGCCGCGCAGCGACAGCGGTGATCATCGCCGCGAAGGCGGCCCCCCCGAAAGCAACGGCCGGTCGCCAGTGGGGCTCGACGGCAATGCCATTGGATTGGAGCCAGATGAGACCCGTCACCGCGAGTCCTGCTCCGGCGGTCAGTCCCAAAATTCCGGGGTCGGCAAGACCATTCCGGGTAATCCCCTGGAGAATCGCCCCCGCGAGCGCCAGCGACGCTCCGGCAAGCGCTGCCAGCACCAGACGCGGCAACCGTATCGACCAAACAATCAGGGAAGTGCCCGGATCACCCGTGCCCAGGAGCGCGCTGAACAGCGCGGATGGATCAATCTGCATTGATCCGGTGCCAAGCGATAAGGTTGCCAACGCCAAAAAGACCAGCCCGACGATGACAATAGGCGACACTGTTTTCATGGATTTTGTCATAATACGCGCGCGCTGCGTCGCGCTATCCAGATCAACACGGGCGCGCCGATGAGCGCGGTCAGAAGGCTTACCGGCGTTTCGTGGGGCGGGTTGAGCGTGCGGGCAGCAAGATCGGCCGCAACCAGCAGGGTAGCTCCGATAAGCCCGGCCATTGGAATAATCCGGCGATAGTCCTGGCCAACGGTGAAGCGGGCCAGATGGGGAGCGGCCAGCCCGATAAAGCCGACCTGCCCGGCGATGGCGACTGCGGCACCGGCCAGTAACAGGGTTGCGATTGCGGCAACGGAGCGCGTCAGGATGACTCGCGCACCCAGCGAGGCCGCGACATCTTCCCCTAGTGACAAAAGCGATACGGCAGAGCTGGCCAGCAACGCAATCAACAGCCCGATCAGGATCCAGGGCGCTGCCAGGCCAAGTTCATCCCAGCCCACTCCCTGCACACCACCGGCGGTGAAAAAAAGCACATCCTGGGCGATTTCGCCAACGATCACCACGCCACTGCCTATCGCCCCCAACAGCGCTGATACTGCTGCACCGGCCAGCGCCAGCCGCAGCGGCGCTGACGCACCACCCGCTGCCAGCCCCAGCCCGAGTGAAAGCCCCACGCCAATGCCTGCCCCCAGGAACGCACTGGCAATCAGCGCGACAAAGGGCGCTCCGGGCGCAACGACCAGTACGCACGCCAGCCCCAGGCCAGCTCCCGCATTCAGCCCCATCAGTGTGGGGCTGGCCAGCGGGTTGCGTGTCACCCCCTGCATCAAGGCCCCGGCAACGCCCAGAGCAGCCCCAACCATTAACGCCGCCAACGCACGGGGTATGCGCAGATCCCGCAGAACCAGATGATCCGTTTTCTGCGAATCAAAGCCGTTCAGTGCTTCCAGAAGCGTTGTCGCGTCAGCGTTACCTGCCCCCTGTACAAGCGACAGGGCACAAAGGCCGATCATCGTCACCAGCACCAGTGACACGCGTAGGGGTTTCTGAGATATCATGCGGACAGTCCGAACACCTTGCCGATATCATCGAGGACGCGGCCAAAGCTGATAGGCCCAACGGACCGATTCCACCACGCCATGTTAACGCGATGGACCCGCCCGGCCCGTACCGCTGGCAACCGGCGCCACAATTCGGATTGCTCGATGGAACTCATGCGCGCCTCGTCTTCGGCCATCAGCAGAAGAACATCGGCGTCGATCTGCGGGATGATCTCCATTGAAATGGTAATGTTCTTTTTATCCATCGGGGTCAGTGCATGGGGCTCCAGCCCAAGATCGCGATACATCACCAATCCTGCCCGCCGCTCACCGCCGTAAATTCGAATATCTTTCTGACGCACCCGCAATAGCAGCACCGTAGGCCGGCGCCCGCGATTGCCGAGGGATTCACGCATGTTTGCCACGCGCCGATCATAGGCGCTGATCGCCTGTTCAGCCTCAGCCCGCCGACCCAGCCCGCTCGACAATGCCATCATGAATTCGCGCCAGTCTTCTGCCGGCTCGTTCAGTAGCAACGTTGGTGCTATGGATTCCAGCAAAGAGGCCTCGGTGGCAAATCGAGCAGCCTGCCCGACGATGAGATCAGGCCGTATACCAATAACCGCCTCGTAGTCGGGCACACTGTGTAATCCGACCGAAGCAACATCGCCCAGCGCGTCTGCCAGGTGTGATGGTGGTGTGCCGCCAGCACGCATCGTCATGGCCACAGGCGGCAATCCCATTGCAGCCAGCATTTCCGCAAAGAAAGCATCGAGGGCAACAATGCGCTTTTGATTTTCTGAAACGTCCAGATCACCGGGGTCGCGGAGGACTCGCGCATAAGCCCAAGGGGCCACGAGACCGAGAGCCAGTGCCTGAACCAGGGAACGGCGGAGAGCATTCAAAATGAAATCAATCCCGGATTGTCGATAAAAAAATCCGGGCAAGATTAACAGAAATCTTGCCCGAAAGCGGTTTCAATCGCCCTTTTCAAACCGGGAAACGGTAACAGCCGCTGTCAATAGGTCCAGTTCAGGCGCGCAAACGCCGCCTGGTAAGTCGGCTCGCTGGTGCGGGTGGTAGAGATAACAGCGCCACTATTATCCAGAATCTGATCGACTCGGTCTTCCGTCTGGCCGAGCAGATTGGTGATGCTTAACGTCAAGTCCAGGCCATCAGCCAGTTTGGTACTGCTGGACAGATCCAGCCGCGTGCGCGACTCAATTGACTGATCCAGAAAACCACCGCCGTCGAGCTGCTGAGTCTGATCAACCGACGTGACGTGGTTGACCGCAAGGCCCAGGGTCGTGTTCCAGGGCGCAACAAAGTAATCGAGGCCGAGGTTGCCGAAGGCGTCCGGTTGATTGAGGAAAGGCCGAGAACCGCCGCTGATTTCATCGACGCTGGAGTCGGTATAGCCTGCGTTGCCCCAAAGCGTGAAACCGTCAAGGCCAATGCCAGTAAGTGGTGCACGCGCTGAAAGTTCAATGCCCCTAGCTCGGGCATCGCCCACGTTCTGCGGGGTGGCGACAAAGCGATTACCATCCTGTTCAGTAAACTTTTCGATTTTATCCTCAAACATCCGCTCAAAAAGGTTGAGCGACACATGGCCACGATTATCAGCAAAATAGTGGTCCACCCCCAGATCCAGACCCCAGATGGATTCCGGATCCTGCCGTGGATTACCCTGAATATCAGGGTCAGCGGCTGTGCCGTCTTCTTCATCAATGGATGGCGACAGGGCACGCAGATCCGGGCGCCGCAGCGTGCGCGCAACACCGAATCGTAAATCTGTCTGTGGCGTTGCGCTGAATACGGCATTCACAGAAGGCAAGAGGAAATCGGCATCGTTTTCGGTCGAGACGCCGAAGAAATCCGTCGTTTCGGTTTCCGAGTCTTCCAGGCGCAGGCCGCCCGTGACTCTCAAATTATCACGCACGTTCCACACATCCTCGGCGAAAGCGAAAACAATATCCTCATCAATTTCGAATATCCGATCTTCGCGTGGCGGACGCGCAGCCCCATCGCGAATCTCGCCGTTTGTTTCATCATGCCCGCGCAAACTCGCACCGACACCAAAGCTTAGTGAATGGTCTTGGGCCTGCATTGTCAGAATCGCCTCTGGGCGAGTCATTTCGAGTTCAATGAGTTCAGTCCGCTGGCGCTCCCGGTCCACCGTGCCGTCCGCGTTGAGGCGTGTCTCGTCACGTTCGGTGTCGGTCTCTCCCCGTTGCCAGTCGAGATTCAGGCGCAAATTTGCGGACGGGCTAAGTTCGCGCTCCCAACCCCCGCGAAAACCATAACTCTCACGTACCCGTTCGCGGTTCTCGTTGCTCACCCGTTTAAGCGTCACTTGATCCGCTTCCAGGTCGGTCTCGATATCATCACGAAATTCCGTGGTGCGCAGGTAAAACGGATCAAACTCGAAACGCCCCAACTGGTCTGTTTGCAGCGCCAGCCGCGGAATCAGATTGATCTGGTCAAAGCGCCGCTCGTTGAGCTCAAGAACCCCGCCGTCGGGCGATCCACCGGCGTCGAACTCGAATTCATCCTTGCTCTCGCTGCGCCGAAAACGCTGCACAGAGCCAGCCAGCATGACGTCCAGAGGACCCGCTTTGGTAGCCGTCGCAAAACTCAGCTCACCCTGCTCACCATTGCCCTCCAGATAACCGGCGCCGACCGCAAGCTCGGATTGCGGCATCTGCTCGACGCCGTTTTTCAGTATGATATTCACCGTGCCTGCCGCCCCCTGGCCCGGCAGGCTGGCCCGCGGCGAGCGAACAACCTCCACCCGCTCTACCAGCCCGGTGGGAATACGGTCGACTTCGAAGCTGCGCCTGGATTCACCATCAATCATTGGCCGCCCATTAACCAGCACCTGGGTATACTCGCCTGGCAGGCCCCGCAAGCGAACTTCACGCGAGCGGTTGGCACCGTCGTAAGTGACGCCTGGCACGCGGCGTAGAGCGTCACCCAGGGCTTGCTCATTGTATTGCTGTAACTGTTCCGCTGTGATGACTTCGATCGAATTAGGCGCTGAAGCCTTCAACTGTACCGCCCGCTGCGCCGACGTATCCACTTCGCCAAATACGGTGATTGGGTCCAACGACTGGGCATCTTCGCCCAATTGCGTCGGCGAGGACGGGGTCTGAGCCAACGCCAGCTGGGTTGGGCCGGTGATAAGGAATGTCAGCACGACGAGTGCAGAGTGAGGAACAGAGCGCGAAGAAAGGCTAAATTTCATTTTTATGTAAATCCCTTGGTTTTAAATTGTTTAATATTAATTATTATTGTTTACATTATAACGAACACGTGACCGCGATCGCAATTATTTTCCTGAACGCCTTATTTGTGAAATCAACACCTATACATCTTTATAACTAACTGATACTAAATAAATAATCCGATTATCGCCGTTTACCCGGACTGTTCTATGCCCGCCATCAAATTCCGCGCTAGCGGTCGCACCCTCACCAATCATGACGGCTTCTCGATCATCAACCAGAATCTTGAAATCGCCGGCGTCGACAACATCGATAGCCGCTTTGCGACGTCACAAGGGGTATGTTCCAGCAACGTGGTTAAGAACTATCTGGGTTTGCTTTACCTGGGTACGAGCGACTTGATCCTGCCCAGTAACAGGGGACACAACTGGGCAGGATAATACAAAAACAATAAAATCAGTGCGTAATAAGCATCTCTGGATCTAACGGGAAGTTACTCAATATTCTGAATCTGTTCCCGCATCTGCTCGATCAGCACCTTCAACTCCACCGCGCAGCGGGTCGTTTCAGCGACCACGGACTTTGACGAGAGTGTATTGGCTTCGCGGTTAAGCTCCTGCATCAGAAAATCCAGACGGCGGCCTTTGGGGCCTTTTTGTTTCAGTTGGCGGCTGACTTCTTCGACATGGGCCGTTAGGCGGTCAAGTTCTTCATCGACATCGGCTTTTTGCGCGACCAGCACCAGCTCGGCTTCCAGCCGTTGGGGGTCAAGCTCGGTCTTGGCGACGTCTAAGCGTTCCAGCAATTGGGCGCACTGGCGCTCTAAAATCTGCGGCAGCAGGCCTCGTACGGTGGCGACCTGTTCGCTGACGGCGGCAAGGCGAGTAATGATCATCTCGGCGAGTTTTTCACCTTCTCGGGCACGGGCCTCTATCAGGCTATTAATCGCTTGATCAAACAACACGTGGGCGGCGGTTTTAACAGCCTCTTGGTCAAGATGCTGGGTTTCTATTACCCCCGGCTGATTTAAAAGCTCAAGCGTGGTGGGAACCGCCGCGTTGGGAAGGCGCTCTTGTATCGCGTTAAGCGCGGCGGCAATTTCATCCAGACGCTGTGTGTTGACCGCAGGCGCTTGGCTCGCCTCGGCAGGCTCGAAACGCACGCTACATTCCACTTTACCCCGGGCTAAACGCTGGCGAAGCGCTTCACGTAACACCGGCTCCTGGTCGCGCAAGGTATCAGGTAGGCGAAAGTGGGGCTCAAGGTAGCGCTGGTTCACCGAGCGAATTTCCACCTGCAGCGTGCCCCACGAATAGGCATGCTCGGTGCGGGCGAAAGCGGTCATACTGTGTACGCGGCATACGGTGACCATGTGGGCTCCTGTGGTGGGTAGCGGGGTGGATGGGATTGCTGCCAGTCTACCCGATATCGTAAAAGCCGGGGGCTTAGACGTGTACAATGAGCGCCTTTCCCCTAATGTTGTTCAAGAGAGGTGCTATGCGTCCTGAGGTGATTCGACCCAGTGGCCGTGAGGCCGACACGCCGCGCGAAGTCCGCTTAACCCGCGGTTATACCCGCCATGCTGAAGGCTCGGTCCTAATTGAGTTTGGCGATACCAAAGTGCTGTGTAACGCAAGCGTTGAGGCCGGTGTGCCGCGCTGGCTACGCGGCAAAAACCAAGGCTGGGTCACCGCTGAATACGGGATGCTGCCCCGCGCGACCCACTCGCGCAGCGGCCGTGAGGCCACCCGCGGAAAGCAGGGCGGGCGCACACTGGAGATTCAGCGCTTGATTGGTCGTAGCCTGCGCGCGGCGGTGAATTTGAAAAAGCTCGGCGAGTTCACCATCACCGTGGATTGCGATGTCATTCAGGCCGACGGCGGTACGCGCACGGCGGCGATTACCGGCGGCTGTGTCGCGCTGGTGGATGCGATTCGCTATCTGCAGCGGGAGAAGAAAATCAAAGGTGACCCACTGATACAGCTGGTGAACTCGATTTCGGTGGGTATTTACAAAGGCGTGCCAGTGGTGGATCTGGACTACCCAGAAGACAGCCAAGCCGATACCGATATGAACGTGGTAATGACTGAAAGCGGTGAGCTGATCGAAGTGCAAGGCACCGCTGAGGCGGGTACCTTTAACCGCACTGAGCTTAACGCCATGCTGGATTTGGCCGAGCAGACGGGTAAGGCGTTGACCCAGCACCAGCGTGAGTCACTGGAAATGCGCGGCTAACGCGATTCACAGCGACTAAGACGCCGTAGGCCAGCTTAAAAGCTGGCCTACGCGTATCAGCGACGCGGGAACGTAGCGCAAGAATACATGGCGCTATAAATCGAGGTCGTATTCAACGATCAGCGGCGCGAACTCAGAGAAGGTCGCATCGTAATCGATCCACGCATCCAGCACGTGGCGGCGGAAGTTGGGTCCTACGAGCTGATAGTCAATGCGCCAGCCCTCTTGACGCTCACGCGGCATCTCTTGGTCACGCTTTGGCCACCAGGTATATTCACCCGCGTCGCGGTTGATCTCGCGGAAGGTGTCGATAAACCCGATGGGGCCCAGTACTTGGTCCATCCACGCCCGTTCTTCCGGACGAAAACCAGAAGTCAGCTGATTATCGGACCAATTGGCCAAATCGAGCGTTTTATGGGCCACGTGCCAGGTACCGCAAATAATATACTCGCGGCGCTTACGCGCCATCTTACTTAGGTACTCTTGGTACTGCTCCATAAACGCGTGTTTGGCTTTTTGATCGCTGCCGTCTGGCATCAAAAACGAAGCAATACTGAACCGATCGTAGTCGGCCTGCAGAAAGCGCCCTTCATGGTCGCACTGCGGAAAGCCCAAGCCATACATAATCGCTTTGGGAATCTTACGGCAATAAAGCGCGACCCCAGAAAAACCATCCTCTTCGGCATCCAGAAAATAGCCTTCATAACCTTCTGGGTAGAGAATATGGTCGCCCAATTCAAAACTTTTTGCCTTAATGTTCTGCACGCAGACCACGTCGGCATCCTGCTGAGCCAGCCAGTCCAGGAAGCCCCGATCCACGGCGTCACGAATACCATTGACATTGATGCTGGCAATTTTCATAAATCGTCCCTTTTGCGTCACTGCTGTATGATACCCGACGTTTCGACGTTTGGGTAAATCCCCCACGAAAAATCGCGAGGATCTCTGTGACAGCCCCCTTACAACCGTATCAACGCGAGTTTATCGCCTTCGCTATCGAACAGGGCGTGTTGAAATTCGGCGAATTCACACTCAAGTCGGGCCGCGTAAGCCCCTATTTCTTCAACGCCGGGCTATTTCAAACCGGCCGCGCACTTGCCAAGCTCGGCCGCTTTTATGCTCAGGCAATGATGGATAGCGGCCTTAACGCCGACGTGCTGTTCGGCCCGGCATACAAAGGCATTCCGCTGGCAGCCGTTACCGCGGCGGCGTTAGCCGACCACCACGACCGCGACATGCCCTACGCATTTAACCGCAAAGAAGCCAAGACCCATGGCGAAGGCGGCAACATCGTCGGGGCGGCGCTGGCCGGTGATATTCTGATCATTGACGATGTCATCACCGCTGGCACCGCCATCCGCGAAGTGATGGCGCTGATTGAGCAAAGCGGCGCCCGCGCGGGCGGCGTGATTATCGCGCTCGACCGCCAAGAGCGCGGCCAGGGCGAACAGAGCGCGATCCAAGAAGTGGAAGCAACCTACGGCATGCCCGTCGTCAGTATTGTGACACTGGCACAGGTGCTCGCCTATTTGGAAGCGCACGCCGGGCCCGAGATGCAGCCCCACGCCGAGGCAATTCGCGCCTACCGGGCGCGTTACGGAGTCGAATAATCACGGCTATGCGTCCGAGGCGCCGGCAAAGCCTTGCTGGCGCCAGGCTTCATAGCTTACCAGTGCCACCGCATTGGACAGATTTAGACTACGGTTATTGGGTTGCATGGGGATTAACAGCTTCTGCTCGGGAGCGATGAGTTCGTGCACAGAGACCGACAGTCCGCCGGTTTCCGAGCCAAACAGCAGCACATCGCCCGGCGCGAAGGTCGCCTCGCTGTAAGGGCGCGTTCCGCGGGTGGTCAGCGCCCAGATAGTGCGGTCCTGCATCGCCGCACAAAACGCCGTAAAATTCCCGTAGCGTGTCACATTGGCTATATCACGGTAGTCCAACCCGGCACGGCGCAGCTTTTTCTCTTCTAGGTCAAAGCCCAGCGGTTCAATCAAATGTAGCCGACAGCCGTTATTGGCCACCAAACGCATGATATTGCCGGTATTGGGCGCCATTTTAGGCTCGAACAGCGCAATTTCGAACATCGGTCTGCCTTCCAAACGTAAAGGACGCATTCTGCCATGAACCCGAGCA
This sequence comes from Halomonas llamarensis, assembly GCF_023555005.1. GTDB lineage: Bacteria > Pseudomonadota > Gammaproteobacteria > Pseudomonadales > Halomonadaceae > Vreelandella > Vreelandella llamarensis. The sequence continues at coordinate 22,548 of NZ_JAMJPJ010000032.1, forward strand.
TCGCCCAACGACTTAACGGCTTAAACCCGCGTCAGCAGGAGGCCGTACGCTATATCGACGGCCCCTGCCTGGTGCTCGCCGGCGCGGGTTCGGGCAAGACCAGCGTGATCACCACCAAAATTGCCTATTTGGTGCAGGAGTGTGGTATGAGCGCGCGCAAAATCGCCGCAGTGACCTTTACCAACAAGGCCGCCCGGGAAATGAAAGAGCGGGTGGGGCAGATGCTAAAGGGCAAAGAAGGCCACGGATTAACCGTCTCGACCTTCCACACCCTGGGGCTCAATATCATTCGTGGCGAACTCAAAGCCCTAGGCTATAAACCTGGCTTTTCGCTTTTCGACCCGGAAGATGCCAAGGCACTGCTGCGCGATTTAATGAACAAAGATGCCCAGGTCGACGCCGAACAGATCAATGCGGTACAGCATCAAATTTCCCAGTGGAAGAACGACTTAGTCCTGCCAGGTGACGCGCTCTCGTTTGCTGCCGATGATAACGAGCACTTTGCCGCAAGGGTGTATGAAGCCTACGTACGCCATTTAAAAGCTTACAACGCGGTGGATTTTGACGACCTGATTCTGCTGCCCGTGGTCCTGCTACAACGCGACCCCGAGGCCTTAGCCCGTTGGCAGCGCAAAATCCATTACATGCTGGTGGATGAGTACCAGGACACCAACGTCTCTCAATACCTGCTGGTGAAGCTATTAATGACAGAGCGGGCGACTTTTACCGTAGTCGGCGACGATGACCAATCGATTTACGCCTGGCGAGGCGCGCGGCCGGAAAACCTCATCACCCTGGGCGACGATTTCCCGCGTTTGAAGGTGATCAAGCTGGAACAGAACTACCGCTCCACCGGTACGATTTTGCGCTCGGCCAATACGTTGATTGCCAACAACCCCCACGTCTATGAAAAAACCTTGTGGTCGGAAATGGGCGATGGCGCACCGATTCGCGTGATCGTTAACCGCCACGAAGAAGCCGAAGCCGAACGGGTTGCCAGCGAAATATTCACCCGGCGGATCAAAGAGCGTGCTGAATGGCGCGATTTCGCCGTGCTTTACCGGGGTAACTTTCAAGCGCGGCTTTTAGAACTCAAGCTGCAGCACTACCAAATTCCCTACAAACTCTCGGGCGGTAAGTCGTTTTTCTCGCGCAACGAGGTCAAAGACGCCATGGCGTACCTGCGCCTTTTGATTAACCCCGCCGACGATAACGCCTTTTTACGCATAGTGAACGTGCCGCGCAGAGAAATCGGCCCCGGCACGCTGGAAAAACTCGCCAACTACGCGACCGAGCGCTCCATTTCGTTGTTTGCCGCCTGCCATGAATTGGGGCTGGAGCAGCAGCTGCCGACCCGTGCGGTTGAGCGCCTAGGGCGCTTTACCCACTTTATCGACGGCGTGCGTAAGCGCATGGATCAAGACGACGCGATTGCCGCCATTCGCGACATGCTTCGCGATATGGATTACGAAGCGTGGCTGTACCAAAACGCCAGCGCACCGACGATCGCCGAGCGTCGCATGGCCAATGTATGGATATTAATCGATCAGTTAGAAAAGTCGCTCAACCGCGACCCGGAGGACGGTACGCCTTCCACTGAGACCGAAACCGACGGCGTCGAAGCGGCCATATCACGCCTGGTACTGCGCGATATTCTCGAACAACAGGCCGAAGAGGATGATTCTGATCGAGTACAGCTTCTCACCATGCATGCCTCTAAAGGGTTGGAGTTTCCCCACGTCTACCTGATGGGGCTGGAAGAGGATTTATTGCCCCACCGCAACGCCGTCGAAGTGGGTACGGTTGAGGAGGAGCGGCGCCTTGCCTACGTGGGGATTACGCGCGCGCGACGTACATTGACACTGACCCTGGCCCGCCAACGCAAAGCCTATGGCGAACTACTGGACTGCACGCCCAGCCGTTTTCTCGACGAACTACCCGCCGACGACTTGGAGTGGGAAGGCCGCGCCGACAAAGAAAACCCCGAGAAAAAGCAGGCCCGGGGTAAAGATGCACTCGCAGGTATCCGCTCGCTACTAGGCTGAGTGATACCGACTGGGACAAGCACAAAAAAATATCCACAGGCGGTTAAGAACTCCGCCTGTGGATAGACGTTTTAGCGTTTTAATCCCGCCACGTAAATCACCGGGCGAAAGTGTGTTACTGCGCTTGGGAAACCATGTAGTCCACGACGGCCATGATTTCTTCATCGGAAGCGCTGCTGCCACCACGCGGCGGCATGGCCCCTTTGCCGTTGAACACGCTCTGATATAGCGCATCCATACCCTGCTCAATACGCGGGGCCCAGGCTTCAGCATCGCCCAACATTGGCGAACCGGCGACGCCTGATGCGTGGCACGCCGCACAGCCTACGCTTGCGTAAAGTGCTTCACCGTCTAAGTCGCTAGCGCCACTCGCTTCTTCGGAGGCTGCCGCGTCGTCTCCACTGGCGGCCATTTCGTCACCTGCCGCTTCGCCCTCAGACGCGGCGGTCTCTCCAGCAGCTCCCTCTTCGGATGCTGCCTGTTCAGAAGCGGCTTCATCGCCGCCACCTAATTCAGGTACTTCCATAACGGGCTCAACCATATAGGCGACCGCTGCTTCGACTTCTTTATCAGAGAGACTGGGGTTACCGCCTTTCGCCGGCATGGCGCCAATACCGTTAATAGCGTGGTCTAACAGCGTGGCGAAACCTTGTTCGGTACGCTCCGCCCAGGCGGCCTCGTTACCACGAACAGGAGCACCTGCAGCACCGGTCTCGTGGCAGGCACTACACACATTGCCGTAAATGCCTTCACCGTCGATATCACCGCCACTGCTATCGGCAGCTGCCGGCGCAGCGGAAGCCGTACCGCAATCCTGGCCCTGCAAGCACACTTGGCCAGCAGGCGCTAAGCGCTCGGCCATGGCATCACGCGCCGCGTTTTCCTGGGCGAAAGCACCTGAAGTGCCTGCCATGACGCCAAAGGCCGCCAGCCCGCTCATGATCAGCTTAAATTTCACTCTCACCACCTCTTGGGTTTTTATCGAAATTATCGTCACCTCCGCGCGCAGCGGCGCCAACATCGGCTATGCGCTACTGGGACGCAAGACGTACTTATTACGGATGCACCTAGTATACCGGCATACCCAAGCGCTGGAAAATGCAACGTGTGGCTGTGGTAATGAATACGGTTGTAACAAAAATTATCCACAGAGCCCATCGCTACACTTGAAAAATTAGAGCTTAAAAATAAAGTTGGTAACCGTCCACAGTAACTTCAAAGTATCAAGGGGGTTAGCGAATGACCTCAGGAAGACTGGCGGCAACGACCTCGCCTTGTGAATTGATAGCAATCAGGCGCCAGTAATAGCGCTTTTCGGTCTCAAGATGGCTTAAAAGGGATCGACTGGGCGAAGCTGAGGTACGGTTTCCGGTGACGACCTGGCCGGTGATCGGCGCCGGGTTCAAAATGACCGGCTGGCGCTCACCACTTCGCGAACCCTGCAAAGGGATGGACTCCTTTTCTGTGGTTTCAGGCCAGCGATCGTAGAATTCCAGTTGGTAGACATACGTCTCCGCTACCGGTTGCCAGCGAAAGCGGGTTTTCAGGCTCAAGGGATTTGTCGATTCCGGCGGTAGGGTGTTGATAGCGGGGACCCAGGCCCGGGGCAGGGCCCCTTCGCTGACGCGGTAGCCGAGCGTGGGTAATTCCTCAATCACGGTGGGGGGCAGAAAGCGCAGCCGGACCCGATGAATGCCCGCTGTCTCGCTGGGCAGGGGCGGGGAAGTAAGGGTCAGTTCACGACCAGCGCCAAGATACTGACGAACCTGAGACAGGGGCACGTACAGGGGCTGTCCGCGGGTACTGGCGGGCGTCGCCACCTCCCAGATCGCATTGATGAGCCCTGCACCCTGATAGTTGATTTGGGCCGTCGCCTGCAGCCGCTCATCTGGACGCAGAGTTTCGGTTAGGGTGCCACGATCAAAGTAGAGGCTGACACGCTGGATATTCACCCCGCTGACAGAAGGTTCGGTTCCTTCAGCGATCGAACCACCGCGGCCGGGAACACCCTGCTGGAGCGTGATCACTTGTACCCCGGTCATTGGCTCCGATTCCTCCAGGCTGAACTGGCGGACATAGAACACCTGCCGCTCGCCCAGGCGGGCCGCCTGTTGGCTGACGGAAGCTGGCACGCGTAACGACTCGGTCACTCGGAACTCGATGGCACGATCATCCCTTGCAGGGCTGAGTGGTTGCATCAGCGGGGTCGGAGAACTGCCAAGGCGCTGCCCGCTGAAGGGGTTGCCCAACACGAAGACTCCCTGACGAGAAGTCAGGGTCTGCGACAGCTCGGGGTGGATGCGTGCCTGTCCGCGCCAGGTTAGGTTGACACGGCTATCGACTCCCGCCATGGCGCTTGGATTACTGGTACAGGCAAGGCGAGTATCACATAGAGCAATGATCTGTGCTTGAACGATGCTTGGCATCAACAGCAGCAGGCAAACAAGACAAAAGCGAAGGCGTTTCATTGCATGCCCCCCGGATAGGCTGTCGGGAGCGTGGTTCGCAACACAAGCCAGACCTGGTTCTCGTTAAAGGGATCCTGACCGTAGAGCCGATCTCTCAGGGTATTGCCACTGTAACTCAGCGACAGATCCAGTCCGGCACGATCGTTTCTTGGCTTGCGGATACGCCAATCCAGCTGGCTGCTTACGTAGAGGGACTCATCACGCTGTGGAAAGAAGGGGTCGTCCTCCGCATTGTTCTGGTTGAGGCTCAAGTTGAGCGTTGCCGAAAGCCTGTCGGGAATGAGCTGGGCATTGCCGCCCAACGAGAAAATCTGCTGATCGATACGCTCTCCACCGTCACGGTAGCGTGTCTGGCTGGCCTGCCAGCCAAGCGTGAGGCCATAGTTCTCGAGCATATTCAGGCCAAGCTGCCAACCCAAGTTGTGGGTGTCAGTATCTGGCTGCCAGTTGCTGTAATCGTTAAAGCGTTGCGTGCCAAGCTCGACGGACCAGTACCAGTCATCCTGCTGGAAGGCGGCGCTGGCCTGGATGCCTTCGACTCTCGTGTCGTTGGGGAGGTATCCTGTTGGAGTGCGAATGTCCTGACGGTCGACGCGGTCCATTGATAGGGAGATGCTGGGCTTTCCCAGAATATCGAGTATGCTACCGGAATCGGGCGTCTCATAGTTGTCATAGCCCAGCTGCATGTTCCAGCGACGCGTTTCGGTAGTGGCATAAGCAGCGAAGTTATCCAGATTATCTTCCTCCAAGGTATAGCTGGTGTCCCAATACCACTTATCGCGATTGGCCGACGCGTAAATCCGACGCATTTCGAGGTCAGAGGGAAGGTTGCTGTGCGCCAGGCTGCGATAAAAAGTACCGACCTTCTGAGCTTCGGCGCCGATTTGCCAATCGAGCGGTGTTTCCCAGTCGGTGGGCTCCGGGTCCAGCGCCATAAGGGCGGACCAGGCGGTGTCGGTGACGGCATCGAAGCCGAAGTCTCTTCCGTCAAAATCGTAGCGGCTGGTTGCATGTTCCCAGCACATCCTCAGCCTACGCTCCAGGAAAAACCCATCGATGACGGCATTCCAGGCGTGGCCGTCGTTGACCCGTGTCGTAGGCGTCGAACTCCAGCTGCCGGCGTCGGGCTCGCTGATGCCACCGGTGAGATAGCTGAAAGATAGCTCGATTTCGCTGTCATCTCCGAGCTGCCATCGACTCTCCCAGCGCCCCCCCACGATGCGGTTGTCAGGATCACTGAGTCCCAGGCCTCCGTCGATCGTCAGTTCGCGGTTTCCGCTCATGCCAAAAAGCTGGAAGGTACTCTCGAAGGTCTCCAGTGCCAGCTCACCGTGAAGACCTCGCTGTTGGTAGCCGTCCATGATCAGGCTCTCCCTGCCCATACTCTGGTCTCCTGCGGCAATCCGCATGCGTTCGGTTTCCGCGAGAAGGGAAAACTGAGGCATGTCCAATCGTTCTCCGGTAATACCTTGCTCAGGACGATTGGCATAAGCTAGTTCGCCTGTGGCTTCGAGGTGAATCTGGTCGGCGTGCAGTTCGGCGAACCATTGGCTGAATCCATCAGCGTTGTAATCGTTAGGACCCGACATGTTGTGCTCGGCGAGACGCTGATTGATCGTTAATTCACTGTTGCTCTCGACGCTAATGCGCTTGAAGAGGGCGTTTTGGCGGACCTCAAAGATCCAATGACCGAGTTCCTCGGCCGAACCGTCGTCGCCATAATACATCAGACGTAGTTCATGCTCGCCGGTGGACAAAGGGCGTATCGGTCGATAGCGAAGCTTCGCGGACTCCCAGACCACCACCTCAGTGACATCGATATTATCAAGTTCCAGGCGAATCAACGGTCGCGATTCCGGCGCAACGACCTGGGAAACACTCAGTACCAGGGCATCGTCAGGGCGATAGAAGTCCCCAATACCGGTTGTCTCCAGCGTGGTCGACCACTGTGAAGGCTGAAATGAAGCAAACGACATTAAGGGTGGCAGCAACAGGAGTGGTGCCACCAGGGAACGAGCTAGGTTCATGGAAGGTACCGCCCGTTTGTTGGTTATTGTTGAGCTTCTTGTCACCACTGAAGACCTTATTGATCACCAGCTGAAGGCGGCTCAGTAACGCTGGGATCCCATCTGGTGGATTTCGTAAGCCGAGGCGTTGGTACCGATCAACGCCATGGTGATCATGACGGCCACAATGACCATCAAGCGTGATCCGCGAAAGGAACATTTCATGAGGGTTTCCTGGGGGTTCGTGACAAGTCGAGGATCAGTGACCATGTGCTTGCGGCTGCATGGCCACCGATCCGCTGCGATCAGTCGCTACGTCTTTCCATCTTTTGGATGGACGCCTTGCCAGCTCCGCCACCCTCTCTTTTGAACGCTCGCATCAGCTTGGGACTGGCCTTGTCGACACACTTAACAGCATTTCGCTGGACTTTTTCGCCACGGCCCCGCTGGCAGCTTTCCACGCTGCGTGCCAGCTGACGATCGGCAGGAAGCACGTCGATACCTCCCCCTCCACCGACGACTCCTCCATGGCCTTCGCAGAGAGCTTCGCCGACGATGCCGATGCCCCCGGGACCACCTGAATAGGAGTTGATGGTTCCGTCCTGGCAGATGATGGCGTAGAGACCATCTTCCAGCTTATAGACGGTGTAGGCCGATGCACTAGATATCATCAGTGACGTTATGACCAGAGTGATCGCTGCAGTGGCGAAACGAGTTTGTACAAAAAAATGTTTCATGATGAGCTCCAGAGGTTGGTATTGGGGTAGGTCCCAGAGGGTCTAAAACCGTTAGAGACAATCTAGGCGTTTCAGATTGTTACAATTAAGTAATTTTTTATATTGTTATGCGACTATCTATCCATGATTGTTACACACTATTTTATTCTAGTAGAAAATAACGTAGACCACTTTTTTTTCACTTCGATTCCGGTGGTGCGTGCAAGACGAAACAGGAGTAAGACTTCTAAGTAGCTAATGAGGTAACAGACGAAACGGCATATTACTTGCTGAGCGACGCCCCATCGCCAATCCACATGATTAAGGAAACCGTGCGGGATGCGTTGAAGATACGCTAGCCGCGCAAGATTAACGCCGATCGCTTCTGCTTGCCCTTAGACGCTACGGGAACCTAACGGCGAGACTGTGCCGAAACGCGCCTTTGGCTGGCATAAAACCACAACCTTTTGTATCGTTATGTCGGCATCGACTTAAAATGATGTGGCCCGCACCTTATCGCTAGGAATAACATAACTTTGCATGGTCTATTCATACGCTTTTCGCCGCCACCTTTATGGTTCGCAGGCACCGCCGTGGGCAATTCGTCACCATGTGCTGATTGACCTTTCATGCCTGGCGATCGTCGTTGCCGTGCTGTTCTTCAGCCCTGCCGCGTTCGCCAACCAGCCGGTCAGCCACCTTCAATTAATGGATTATCACGGCGCATTGCCACCCACCGGTGACAATGCGCTTGAAAGCGTCTCGGCCACACCGCTACCCGACCAGCAAAACATAAATCTGGGGATCAACATTGAGCCTGTTTGGCTGCAATTTAAGGTAGAAGCCGGAGACCCGCCCATCGTCCAGCTCAACAACCCACTCATCCATCAGATCGCGTTACATCGCTACTTGCCAGAAACATCGACATTTTCAGCTCCGATCCAACGGGTTGCATTCACTCCTTTACTTGGCGACGAGCTGGGCCGCTGGCGGCCGGTATTTGAGCTTACCGAACCAGGCACTTACTGGCTAAAACTGTCGTCGCCCCAGGCGCTGCGTTTTCAGCTTTCTCAAACGACATTGCCCCAGGTAAACAGTGATTGGCGCGGTTTTTTACTGGGCCAGGGGTTATACCTGGGTATGTTGCTCGGCCTGTTGGTCTATAACGGTGTACTTCTGCGGTTTTTGAAAAACAGCAACTATTTTTGGTACCTGGGGTTTGTCGGCAGCTCGGCGGTTTATTTTTTCTTGCAAAAAGGCCTGATGTTCGAGCTGGTACCTGCATTCCCAAAACTGGTCAACGAAGCCTTGTTATTTACAGCCCTGTCGATCGGCATTATTTCAGCACTCTCTTTCTGCCGAACTTTCTTGATGCTACCCGAGCAAGATCGCCTGATGGACCGACTGTTCATGGTTTTCATCGTTTTTGGGTTAGTCTGCCTGGTCGGCACATGGTGGTTGCCAGGCCATGTTAGCGTGAAGATGTTTTCAGTGCTGGGCCTGGGGACAATGACGCTCTTTTGCCTTGCTTCCTGGCGGGCACTGCAGCGACGTTTTCGACCCGCCCGCTGGTTGTTGATGGGATGGTCTGCATTGATCGTCGGTTGTCTGGTCTTTATTTTATCGATATACGGCGTTTTGCCCCACAACTTGGTCACGTATTACGGGTTTCAGTTTGGCTCGGCGCTAGAGTCACTGCTGCTTTCTGTGGCGCTGGCTGATCGCATCAACCTGTTACGCCGGGAGCGTGAAACCCTGGTGAAAGAAAAACTACGCTTTGCGACAATGAGCGTAACGGATGGTTTGACTGGGTTGTACAACCGACGCTACTTGAACCGTCATTTGGATGAGAGTGTGCAGCAGGCCCGCCTCCAACATCAGCCACTTAGCCTGGTAATGCTGGATATCGACCACTTTAAGGTGTTCAATGACCGTTGGGGGCATTTGTTGGGCGATAAAGCGCTTCAGCATTTTGCCGACATCCTGGTGGAGGCGGTTTGCGAAGAAGATGCGGTGTGTCGCTTTGGGGGTGAGGAATTCACCATTGTGTTGCGCCACCAGCCTGTTCAGCAAGCGCTGGATGTTGCCGAGCGTATTCGGACAATGCTGAGAACAACGCCATTAATGACCGATGCAAATCAGGCAATTCCGCTCACTTGCACCATCGGAGTTGTTCAATATCAGGTACCTGAATCAGCCAAGGCGTTTATAGCACGCGCCGACTCAGCGTTGTATCAAGGTAAAGAAGGCGGCCGTGACCGCGTAATGAGTGACTTAATGACGCATCAGGGTTCAACATAATGATCACGCGGCGGCAGCTACTCTCGGGCTTTGGCGCAGGATTGGTGTGTCTGATGATTGGCGCCCCTTCAACGGCCTCGGCGCTTAACCCGGAGCGGATCCGCCAGAAGATGCAGCAGGCGCACGGCACCTCTGGCGTGTCGCTGATTGATGACTGGCTGACCATGATTGAGCGGCTACGAGGCGCAAGGCTTGGCGACCAGATGCGCGAAGTGAATGACTTCTTCAACCGCAAGGTACTCTGGCGGGATGACATTTCCATCTGGGGCCAGGAAGATTACTGGGCCACTCCGCTGGAAATGCTAGGCAGGCGCGAAGGCGACTGCGAAGATTACTCGATTGCCAAGTACATCACGCTCAAGGAACTGGGCGTGCCAGGCAACAAACTGCGCATGATTTATGTACGGGCGCGGATTGGCCGCTCGCAGCGTACCCAGGCCCACATGGTCCTGGGGTATTATCAAACGCCTGTCTCCGAGCCATTACTGCTGGATAACATCATTCCCTCAATTCGACCGGCCTCGGAGCGAAACGATCTGGACCCTGTATTCAGTTTCAACAGCAGCGGCTTATGGGCCGGAGGCTCGCAAGAGTCACGGGCTGACCCCTTAGCACGGCTGTCACGCTGGCAAAACGTGATTAACCGCATGCGCGATCAAGGATTTATATAAGAGGATAGGATATGTCTCTCATCAAGCAGCTTTGGCTGACGGTCATCCTGATACTGCTGTTGGCGTTTGTCGGCAGTCTGGCGGTAAGCGTGTCGTCCACGCGTCATTACGTTGAGCAGGAAGTACAAATCAAGAATGCCGACAACGCCAATGCCTTGGCGCTTTCCATGACGCAGATGGAAAAAGATGACGTCAGCATTGAGCTGCTGGTAGCCGCACAGTTTGATACCGGGCATTACCGTTTGATTGAACTGCGCTCACCGGAAGGCGAGGTGATGCAGCGCCGTGAAGCAGGGCCAATAGACGATGGTGTGCCTGACTGGTTTGTTGACATGGTGCGCCTAGATGTTTCCCCGGGGCAGGCAGTGGTGCAGGACGGCTGGAACCAGTACGGCACTTTAACGTTGGCGAGCCAGCACGACTATGCTTACCGTTCGCTGTGGCAAAGCACGCTTAAAATGGCCGCCTGGTTTGCCCTCGTGGCGGTTATCAGCCTGTTATTGGCGTGGTGGATTGTGCGCACTATTCGCCGGCCGCTGCTTGAAGTGGTTAGCCAGGCTCGCAGCATCAGCGTGCGCCGCTTTACCACCTCTTCAGAGCCGCGCACGCTAGAGCTTCGCGAAGTCGTGCAGGCGATGAACACGCTCTCTGGAGCGGTTCACACCATGCTCAGCGAAGAAACCGGCAAACTCGACCAGCTGCGCCGCCGCTTGCAGGAAGATGCCACCACCGGGGCCTCGAACCGCACCACCCTGCTGGAACACCTGCAGAACAGCCTGGATAGTGATTCCCAGCGTGCCAGCGGTGTCTTGATCATGGTGCGGCTGGATGACCTGCCCGAGGTCAACGAACGCCTCGGCCGCCAGGCCACCGACGATGCATTGCGGGCACTGGTGAACCATCTGGCGCAATTGGCCAATGAGCTGGGCGGCGGTGAAGTGGGCCGCTTGAACGGCAGTGACTTTTTGCTGGTGGTGCACGGCGCTCAGGATATCGAGCACGTCAGCGAAAGCCTGAAGCACCAGTTAACGCTACTACGCGACGCCGTAGGCGAACCGCTACGGCTACCCGCCGCGCTGACTGAATACACCCACGGTGATACACCCTCTCAACGGCTTGCGGCGCTCGATGGCGCACTCGCCGATGCCGAGGGCCGTGGCGATATGGCGTTGGTGGTGGCCTCTGGCGAGGCGCGCTTACCGCTTTATACCACCCATGAGGCGTGGCGCTCGGCGCTGATCCTGGCGATGGACGCTGGCGTGGCGCTGGCCCGCTTCCCGGTGGTTAATGCCCGCCAGGACGTGGTGCATTACGAAGCACCTTCGCGCCTAGAGCTTGAAGGTGAATGGCGCAGTGCCGGTTTGTTCATGCCCTGGGTGGCACGCCTGCAGTTGGAAGACAAACTGGACCTGGCCGTTGTCGAGCGTGCCCTGGCAATGATCGACAGCGACCAGCTACCGCTGGGCATCAACCTTTCCGGCCGCGCGGTGGGTGACATGGCGTTTATCAAGGCGCTGCGCCAACGGCTTGAGCGCGCGCCCGACGCGGCCCGCAAGCTGTGGATTGAGTTACCCGAAAATACCGCGCTGCACGACCTGGCAAGCTTCCGGTTATTGTGCCGCGAGCTACAGCACACCGGTGTGCGGATTGGTCTGGAACACGTGGGCAGCGAATTTACCCGCCTTGCCGACCTTCACGACCTGGGGCTTGCGTTCCTCAAGTTCGACGCCAGCCTGGTCAGCGGCGTTGACCAGGCGTTTGACCAGCAAACCATACTGCGCGGCATGGCCACATTGGCCCACTCGCTGGGCATTCTGGCGATTGCCGAAGGCGTTAAACGCTCTGAAGAAGCCTATACCCTGTTTGACCTGGGGCTTGATGCTGTAACGGGCCCTGGCGTTAAAGCGGGGTAAGCTGGAAGATGACAGCTTAAAGATAAATCAGCGGCAAGGATGCGCCGCTGATTAACGTCACGACTGAAGGTTAGATAACGTCGCTGTCATCATCGCTAATAAGCCCCACGTCGTTGACGCGCTTACGCAGAGACTGCCTGTCCAGGAGCTTCTCCTGGGCTTTTTCAGGTAGGTCGGTAAAACGGATAATCCCCCGGTCCATCAGCAGATTAATCACGTCTTCCAATACCCGCACGAACTCCATATCCGACTGACGGAGCAGCGCGGCCTCGTGGGTTTCGGCGTTGATAAAACGCTGTAGCTCTGCCGATTCCGGCGAGACGTGTTCTTTGCAGTCATCGCTTATGGTTCGGCTGACTTCGCTGATCTCGCCCTGGCTGTCGCGGTTGACGTACATGTGACTCTCCTCTCGTTACATTCCGGACATTCCGGCATAGTGACGCACCACTCAAGAAAAAACCGCCAGGCAAGCCTGGCGGTGTCGTAAGTTGTTACTTCATTGATGTCTATGTATCACTGGTCAACAGCGTTGATGGATGTATCGAGATATTCCTGCTGACCCGGTGCGTTAACGTGCGCCTGTTCACTGTTGCCAGGTGCTGCTGGCTTGCCATTGGCTTTCTCACCGTCTTCGTCCTTGAATATCTCGTCATCGCCATCACTCAGGATGTCGTTGGCAGCCAGCGCTTCTGAAGACTCGTCGCTTGACTCATCAGATTCATCGGTTTCAGCCGATTGTTCAGACTCGTCCTGATCAGCTTGGTCGTTATTCTCGTCAGTACTTTCTTCTGCACTTGAGTCATCATTCGAATCCGAATCAGCAAAGAACAATGGCTCTTCATCTTCTTCAGGAATAATGCCTGGGGCTAGATCGTCTTGTGAATCATCGGACGCATCGACCTCTTCAACCTGATCGTCTTCCCCGACCTGATCTTCAGCGGATTCGTCATCATTATTGCTAGCGTCATCCGCGTCTTCTGAAGGCTGACTAGTGTCGTCTACGTCTGAAGGGGCCTCTTCATCATCGGTTTGTTCTTCATCAGCACTCCCTTCATCGTCGGCAGACTGTTCTTCGGTACCATCCTCTTCCTCAAGGGCATCTTCATTATCAGTGGCTTCCGATTCTTCATCAGTTGCCTCTTCACCGTCATCCGGTGACAGCAACGCCTCAAGCTCATCTTGGGTGACGGTAAACCCGGCATCATCAAAACTAATCATGCCATTTTCGGCTATGTTTTCAGCACTGAAGCTCGCAACCGACTGATCACCAATAAACAGGTCAATGGTATCGCCATCGCGATATTCAAACAGCCCATCGGTGACATCACCGCTCAGACCCGATGAGGTTTCGTAACGCACACCATCAACGGTACCCGTTGCCAGCGTTGCTGTTTGCAGCGAGTCGTCTATACGCTCGTCGAAATCTGTCACACCCGCGTGTATTTCAAGCATCTCGCGGACGTGTGCCATGGCCTCATCCTCCGTGACTGACACCTGGCCAACTTCTTCAATCGCGGCGCTCAGATCAGCTTCTGCAACCGTTCGCAGATCCAGCGATACGCCAGCGAACTTAGCGTGCATTTCCGGCGTAATGGTAATGCCAGTATTGGCATTGCCATCCGAATCCAGCGATTGCAGGAACACCGCCATGTTCTCAACGTATTCATCATTGAGATCGCTAAGCGATACGTTTGCAAATTCCTGCAGGAAGACTTTGCCATCGGCCAGGTCTTCATTCGTCGCGGTGCCAATAACCACATCGCCGACCATAAAGGTAATGGAATCGCCTTCACGATATTCAAAGGCACCGTTTTCGTCGGTAGTGCCAGTAAGGCCCGAGGATGTGCTGTACATTGCACCTTCGACGATGCCATCAACCAGCTGGGCAGTAATGGTATTTTCTGCACCATTGCTGCTTTCTGTCGCTGTCACCGAGATAGTGATCGCTTCTTGCTCAGCTTGACTCAGTTGGCTATCGGATATTAGCGTCACATCTCCCATCGGTTCGCCATTAGTGTCCAGAGCCACTGTGTAGGTACCATCATTGTTGTCAGTGACGCTGGTATTGGTGCCAGTCACGCTGACCCCACTTGGCAAGCCGTCAATGATGATACCGCTGAGCGATTCTGAGCCATCCGTATCGGTCAAGGCGGCTGACAGATCCAGACCGTACTCGTAGGTGATGACTTCCTTGGTCACCTCAGCGCTGAAGTCGGAGATATCGAAGCGGCCATCGGTACGCTCAACAAACACGGTGTCGAATTCAACGGATCCAGAATAATCAAGAGTTCCTTCACCATGATTATCCAGATTGATCGTGCTGCCGACTTGGCCGCCATCCTTGTAGAGTTTGATGGTGGCATCATCATCACCCCAACCTAAAAAACCACCATTAACGCTATAGTCATCAATGTCCAGGCTAAAGCCAGTGGCCGTGCCATCAAGGGTGTAGGTATGAGATGACTGCGATCCACCGCCACGGAGAGTAACGGAATCATCATCATTGAACATCTCGGTTTCAGACGTCGTGGTAATGGTCGGCGGAGTTACCAGCTCTCCCTCCAACTCTGGTTCGGAAGCCGCCATATCGGGTGCGGTCACATCGATATTGACATCGAGCGATGTGCTATCCCCATCCTCATCGGAGACGCTCACGCTGAACTGCTTCTGGGTCAACCCTTCCTCGAACTCAGTAGCTCCGGCACTATAGGTGTATTCACCGTTGGTGAAATCGAACATCAGAGTGCCCTGACCGTCCAGCGGGACGCCGCCGCTCGGGAAGGCCGTGGTGCCATTGCCACCATCGGCAGTATAGGTTGTTCCGTACAGCGTGATGCTGTCGAAGCTGATATCACCATCACCACCGCTGACACTATTGGAGACATCACCGCTGACGCTAACCTGAGCCGTATTAGTGAGCGTTTGTTCCAACTGTGACTCGTCGGTAACGATCAGCGGGTCCTTGCCCTCCTGCACTTGAACGTGCTCCAGGTACTGATCGGAGACATTGGAACCAATACCAATCACGAACAGCTCGTTCACATCGGTATCAATGTAGTCTTTCCAGTCTCTGATTGTCTGGGTATTATCATTTCCGACCGCTGAATCGTTCTCATTGGGCTCACCGTCCGACAGGAAGTAGGCAATTGTCTG
The DNA here is from genome assembly GCF_023555005.1 of Halomonas llamarensis. Taxonomy (GTDB): domain Bacteria; phylum Pseudomonadota; class Gammaproteobacteria; order Pseudomonadales; family Halomonadaceae; genus Vreelandella; species Vreelandella llamarensis. The sequence continues at coordinate 37,821 of NZ_JAMJPJ010000032.1, forward strand.
GTCAGCATTACGTCCACTAAAGTCAGTCAACTCAGTTTCGTTTATGGCATCTTTATAGTCTGTTCCGGCAGCAAGACCGAGGTTAGTTCCGTTGTAATAAACCCCGGTGCCATAGGTCGAATCCTGATAGTAAACCTCCAGATTATTGATGTAATCTATAGCGTTTTCAGAGGTCATCCAGCCTAAGTTTGTGGCATCAGCAGAAAACAATGTCAGGTTGACGTCAGTTCCTCCGATCTCACTATACGCCTGAATGGTTGAAACCAGAGCTTCTTGGGCAATATCAAACCGCGTTTTGCCCGTATCACCAACCGTACCAATCACCATTGACCCAGACACATCTAACGTCAACATCAAGTCGGTGGTGACAGCACCAATGTCCAAGCTAACAGACTGATTTTCAGCTTCCGGCGCGAGATTCGGTCTCTGCGGTGCTGCTTCACCGGTAATGTTGATAGCCAAAGAAGACTCAACACCGTCACCATCTGCATCCGTTAGGGTGTAGTTGAAAATATCTTCCTCTGTTTCGCCCGTGGCCAACTCATCATAGGCCGCCTGATCTAGCTGATAAGTATAGTTTCCGTTAGCATCAATGGTCAGAGTACCAAACTGGCCCTGGACTTGGGTTTCCCCATTACCATTATCGGTGCCGCCATTCCAGACAACCTCATCTTCGTCCGCGGGACCGTCTGCACCAAAGCCATAATCTACCTGACCAGATACATCAGGCGCATCAGACGAGACAAGTTGACCCATCAGTTTAAAGCTGTTGGAAGCGTCCTCATCCGTAAAGACCTGGTCAACAATATTTCCATCCTGATCAACAAAACCAATGATCTGGAAATTATAGGTTTCAGTAATACCATCTTCAGTTGTTATTTCAACCGGCACAATAGTACTAGCATTGTTGATGGTTACAATATCGCGAGGGTCAGAACCACTATTGGATGTTTCATTGTGGTCAAAATTGATCGTATGATCAATGGTTGCACTATAACCATTGATCACCACATCTAACGCCAAATCCAAATCAACCGAGTCAATACCCGAGCGAAAGGATACTGAGAAATTATTATGAGTAAACTCACCTAATTCGAACATTGAGTTCACATCTATCGACTGCGAACCCGTCAAGACATCGTTATCATCGAAGGTATAATTACTGGTGCTACTAGAGCCATCCCAGCTAATCACATCATCCTGCCCAGCAGGCTGGTTATTCAGGTTAACACCGCTGCCACCAGAAACATTCGACCATGCTGTTGACAGGCCACCTACAGCCAGCTCATTCACGATAACGGTAAGACTTTCATTATCTTCATTGATAACTGGCATATCATCTTCAATGGTGACATTAACAGTCCCAATATCCGAGTCGTTGACACCGTCACTGATCGTAACGCCAAACCCGATATCCAGCGTATCCTCTAAGCTATTTTCTGAATGATCGACGGGCTGGCTAAGCGTTACATCATATCCAATACTCGTTGTGCTACCCGGATTAGCAACAGTTTCATTGCCTCCGTTCAGTTCGATACGAATCACTTCGTTACCATTAGCAGACCCAATCGCAATAGCTTCGTTACTACCATCGTGAGTCCACGTAATGGGATTACCGTCTGACATCAAGTTGTTAGGCAATGTGTTTAGATCGACACCAACCGCTAGTGACGCGTTACTATTGCCTGTGACCGATAAAGTTCCAGACCTCGATGCTGCATTGGTGGTGTCGGTATAACCAGTCCCTGCATCATTATCAGGTATGCCACTATCTAAACCTTCCTCAGAGACCGCAATCGAGCTATCGCCAATCGTTGGCGGAGTATCGTTGTCACTGATGGTACCGGTCACGGTATCGTTGTCTGAATCGACTTCCAGTGTTTCAAAACCACCATCGCCAATGATGCTGGCAATGCTCAGGGTGTATCCCTCAGTCTCTTCCTTGAGGAAGTCATCTACGGCCTGGAAGTCAACGTTGTCGCCACTACTACCCGACGGGATGGCCAACGTGATGGTCGCCGTATCATCCGCGTTCCAGGTCAGTTCGGTGCCATTAGCAAAGGTCATGTCCGTGGCATCTGGGCTGATACCGTTGGGGTTATCCGGTGTCACTGTCAGTGTGACCGTGATGTCATCCGCCGCATTCACAGATGCACCGTCGTCTTTGGTGACCAACTGCAGTTTATGCTGCAGTTGTCCGCCTTCCTCCGCGGTGGCGTTATCTACCAACTGCAGTTGAACCGTGTCGTTGACCGGCGTGACGTCAACCGTGACCGTGGCGCTGGCCGTGCCGCCATTGCCGTCGTCAACGGTGTAGTCGAACTGGGCGTCACCGTTGAAGTCGGCGGCGGGCGTGAAGGTGATCGTGC
>NZ_JAMJPJ010000033.1 GCF_023555005.1 Halomonas llamarensis
CGCGCATCTGCTGGAGCGCTTTTCTTTCTACTTGGGTCTGGACTTCAATTGCATAAAATCCCGACCCGACTTTGACGAGATGTGCCACTACGGTGCTATCGCGTCATGAAACTGTCCGAACCATTGAGTTAAACAAGTTAGAAAAAATCGGGGTCATTGAGTCGGCGGCGCATTGGTTGATATTGCGGGAAATCCGTAACCAATTTGCTCACGACTATCCAACAGACCGAGAAACGCAAGCCGTTATGCTTAACAAAGCTTTTTCGATGACAGCAAGTTTGCTAGACACTTTAGCGGGGGTGCAGCATTTTGTTGAGCCCTATCTTAGTGGAGGGCCTGAAGGAGGGGGCTTAGATGGTATGAGCGATAACACGGATGCTTGAAGATCACCGCAGCGGGCCGCGCCACAATTCTCTATTAAAAGTGCATCACGATGACGATAGTGACAGCGCCTGGATGGTGAGTTATATCGATGTCATGACGCTGTTGGTGGCGCTGTTTGTGATTATTATTGTGGCGGCGGAAGCGGCTAACCCCGGTTGGTTGGCGGGCTCCCGTATGTCAGCAGCAGAAAAAATAGGAGACATACGCCCGATACCGCGTTTAGAGGTGCCGCTGCCGGAGCCGCTGGCGAATTTGCGTAAAGTGCAACAGCTACCGCCGCCCACCCCTGGAGAGCTTAGCCCTAGGGCGCTGAGTGCGGCGTTGGGGGTGGCAGGGTTACCGCCACGCGTGCCCGCACCGCCGCTGCTATTGGCCAAGTTGGAACGGGAGGCCGAGCCTGAACGGCTGCCCGCACCGGAATTGCCGCGCTTAATGATGCCGTCCGGGTTGGATTTAACCCAGCCGCTTGCCGAGTTTATGGTGGTGCTGACGGATCGTCCGCCAAGTAATGTGGTGGAAGTCGATGACGACGCCGTGGCCAGTGCGCTAGCGCTTAACCAATCGCTAGCGCAGCGGGTGGGCGATTCGCTCTACCTGCCTGATCTAGAGGGCGTAGAAGTGTCGCGTGTGTCCGAGGGGATTAACCTTCGTGTTCAGGATCAACTGCTTTTTCCCAGTTCGACCGCCGATTTAACCGGAAATGGTCAGGCACTTGTGGCGAGCCTCATGGAAACCATTCAACGCTACGACGGTAAAGTGTCGGTAGAAGGCCACTCGGACAGCCGCTCGATCAATACGGAGGAGTTCCCCTCTAATTGGGCGCTTTCTAGCGCGCGGGCCATTGCGATTGTCGAATCGTTAGAAGCGGCCGGGGTAGCAACGGATCGCCTACGTGCGGTGGGGTTAGCGGCGACAGAGCCGCTCGCTGATAACGACACGGCGGAAGGGCGTGCGCGTAACCGCCGCGTTGAGGTCGTGATCCACATCGAGTAGTGGCGATAGACAAAAAAAGCCCGCCGGGGAAGGGCGGGCATAAAAGGGCTTGGCTCACTGCAGCCCGCTGGCTAGGGGAGGGGTGTACACAAATGCCAGCGGGTACAATATGAGTATAGCTATTTTATGCCTGATTCCAAGGGTTCGGGCAAATTTTTTACCCATTGTTTTACCTTGCCATTCAAACCTTGATCTTTTGATCTCATTTTTTTGCATCTTGCGACAAACCGCCACAGGAAGTTTGCGGTATTTTTGGCTATGCTGCTGTTCGTAATGTTATTAACTTATAGGATATTGTTATGAATGGCAGCAGATCCTTGTCGCATCGCTTTACCGCACACCGTTTTCTTTCGCGTCGTGCTTTACCGGTGGTTGTCGCGGCTGGCGCAGTGTTGAGCTGGGGAAGCATCGCGCAGGCACAAGACGACGCCCCGGCGTATCGCGAAACCCAGCTTGGGCTCTATGTCACCGCTGAGGAGGCATATGAGCTTATGCAGGAAGACAGCGATGCGATACTGATCGATGTTCGCGATCCCATCGAAATTAAATTCACTGGCTTTGCAGAACCGACGGATATCCACGTGCCGTGGGTGTTGGCGGATCGCACGCAGTTCGATGATGACGCCCAAACGTGGCCAATTGCCCGCAACCCCGACTTCGAAGCGCAGATACGTGACGAGCTTGAAGCGCAAGGCGTTGAAAGCGATACCCCCATCATCGTGATGTGCCGCTCCGGTGCGACGCGTAGTGCGCCCGCTGTCGACGTTTTGGCGGAAATGGGCTACTCCGACGTTTACTCAGTGAGTGACGGTTTTGAAGGTGGGCAGCTAGAAGACGGTGACTCGGCAGGCGTGCGTGCTCGCAACGGCTGGCGCAATGCGGGTTTACCGTGGGGATATACGATCGACCCCGATGTCGCGTGGTATGAAGGCAAGTACGAAGATTAAATCGGCTGGATGTATTTCAATCGTTAAAGGAGTTTTATTATGCGCCACACACTATTGGCTGCAACGGCGTTAAGTGCTGCCGCTTTCGCCTTGCCGACGCTCGCGACTGCTGATAATCACGGTGAATCTGATGACCGCGCTTTGATGATCGTGACAAGCGATAAAGTGCAAACCCAGAGCATGGCGATGATTTTGGGTAATGCGATGCGCCAGCAAGGTACGGACCTGCACATTTTGCTCTGCGATGCCGCCGGTGATTTGGCTATCGATGGCTTTGAGAGCGATGAGGCCGTTAACACCCCGCCAAGCAACCCGGCAAGGCAGATAAAGCCTGAAGGATTAATGCAGATGATGATGGGCGAAGGCGTCGGCGTTGACGTTTGTGCCATCTACTTACCGAACTCGGACGACTCTGAAGATGACTTGTATGAAGGTGTAGGCGTTGCGGCGCCTGGCCCAATGGCTGAGATGATGCGTGACCCATCGATTCCGGTGTATAGCTTTTAAGCCATTTAACACGTAACACATCTCTTAACACCGCTCGGCCCTGGCTGGGCGGTGTTGTTTTATGCGTTTGGCTTAATATGTAAAAATAGTATAAATATATAATGTTATTTGCGATATACTTATGCCAGTGCATTGAGCTTAGTGCATCCAACGCTGACTCGGAGGCAACCATGACCATTCCTTTGGTGACTCACTTTTTCGATGAGCCGACCAACACGTTTAGCTATGTGGTCCAAGACCCCAACAGCCAAGCGTGTGCGATCCTGGATTCAGTCCTCGATTTTGACTACGCCGCGGGCCGCACGGACGTACGTTCCGCTGACGAGATTATTGCCTTTGTGCGTGAGCACGATCTCGCCGTTGAGTGGATCTTGGAAACGCACGTACACGCTGACCATCTCTCGGCAGCGCCGTATCTCCACGAAAAACTCGGCGGCAAGACAGGCATCGGCGCCAATATCACCGTGGTGCAGGAGGTTTTCGGTAAGGCATTTAACGCCGGTACCGAGTTCGCTCGCGATGGCAGCCAGTTTGATGCGTTGTTTGAAGAGGGTGACCGTTTTCACATTGGTGGGCTCGAAGGGCGCGTGCTGCATACGCCAGGCCATACGCCCGCCTGTTTGACCTATGTGATCGGTGATGCCGCTTTTGTCGGCGATACCCTGTTCATGCCGGACTATGGCACGGCGCGCTGCGACTTCCCCGGTGGCGATGCGCGAACCCTCTATCGCTCGATTCAAAAAGTGCTCGCGTTGCCGGGGTCTACCCGCTTGTTTATGTGCCACGACTATAAAGCCCCTGAGCGCGATATCTACCAGCACGAAACCACGGTCACCGAGCAGCGCGCAGCCAACGTGCATGTGCGTAATGGAATTAGCGAAGAGGACTTCGTCACGATGCGCTCAGAGCGTGACGCTACCTTGGGGATGCCGCGGCTTATTATTCCGTCGGTACAGGTCAATATGCGCGCGGGCGAAATGCCGCCAGCCGACGATAACGGCCAGGTGTACCTCAAAGTGCCGATCAATACGTTTTAAGCCTGTTTTATCCGTGGGCGTTAAACGCCAATATGGCGAGGCATTGCCGTGAACCTTAAACGCCATCTGCCGATTTTTCAGTGGTTGCCGCACTACCAGCGCAGCACCCTGACGCGAGACCTGCTGGCGGCGGTGATTGTGACGATCATGCTGATCCCGCAGTCGCTGGCGTATGCCATGTTGGCGGGGCTGCCGGCAGAAGTGGGGCTATATGCCAGTGTCCTGCCGCTGGTGGCTTACGCGATCTTTGGCACTAGCCGAACGCTAGCCGTAGGGCCGGTGGCGGTGGTGTCGCTAATGACGGCAGCGGCCTTGGGCAATATTGCCACGCCAGGGAGTGCCGAATACATGGGCGCCGCGCTGATATTGGCGCTGCTTTCGGGGCTGATTTTGACCTTAATGGGCCTAGCCCGGCTGGGTTTTTTGGCCAACTTTCTCAGCCACCCGGTGATCTCCGGCTTTATTACCGCTTCCGGTTTGATCATTGCGGCGGGGCAGCTGCGTCACCTGCTGGGAGTTGAGGCGAGCGGCCACAATCTGGTGACGCTGCTTACCGGGATTTTGAGCCAGCTAGGCAATGTTCATTTGGCAACGCTACTGCTTGGCGGCGGCAGCCTGGTGTTTCTTTATGCGGCGCGGCGCTGGTTGAAAACAGGGCTTTTACACCTGGGCGCGGCGTCTGGCGTGGCCGACATGCTGACCAAAGCGGCGCCTATCGTCGCGGTTGCGGCAACCACGCTGATTACTTGGCACTTGGGATTGGATCAGCGCGGCGTGGATGTGGTGGGTGACATTCCCGCGGGGTTGCCGCCTATTACGCTGCCGGGGTTTGAGCTGGGTCTGTGGCGTGATTTGTTAATGGCAGCGGTGCTGATCAGCATTGTGGGGTTCGTCGAATCGGTGTCGGTGGGGCAGACGCTGGCGGCAAAACGTCGCCAACGCATCGACCCCAACCAAGAGTTAATCGGGTTGGGCAGTGCCAATTTGGCGGCGTCTTTTTCTGGCGGTATGCCGGTCACTGGTGGCTTTTCCCGCTCGGTGGTCAACTTCGATGCGGGCGCACAAACCCCCGCCGCCGGTGCTTTTACCGCCGTGGGCATCGGCGTGGCGGTGCTGGTGTTAACGCCTCTGATCGCGTATTTGCCCGTGGCGACATTGGCCGCCACGATCATTGTTGCCGTGCTGAGCTTGGTCGATTTTCCCGCTGTGGTACGCACCTGGCGCTACTCGCGCAGCGATTTCGCTGCCATGTTGGCGACGATTCTCGTCACGCTGGCCAGCGGGGTCGAAAGCGGTATTTTAGCCGGTGTCGGGCTTTCGTTGGCATTACACCTCTACCGTACCAGCCGCCCGCATAGCGCGGTGATTGGCCGGGTGCCGGGGAGCGAGCACTTTCGTAACGTTGAACGTCACCAGGTCGAAACCGCCCCTCACCTGTGCATTTTGCGCGTCGATGAAAGCCTCTATTTTGCCAATGCGCGCTATCTTGAAGATACGGTGATGGACGAGGTGAGCCGTCAGCCCGACGTCAAGCATGTGGTGCTGGCCTGCCAAGCGGTGAACGTGATCGATGCCTCCGCGCTTGAGAGTTTGGAAACCATCAATCAGCGGCTGGACGATGCCGGTGTGGTGCTCCACTTGGCCGAAGTGAAGGGGCCGGTGATGGATCGCTTGAAGCACACAACGTTCTGTGAGGAGTTAACCGGTTTTGTTCATCTGAGCACTTATAGCGCGTGGGTGGCGCTGACGCAGCCGTCTAACGCGGTATACCCCGAACCGTCCGCCTGTCCTAGTGCGCGTGCGTTGACAGTGGCGGCTGCAACAACGTTATGAAGGAGATAGACGATGAAAACGAACGTAGGTGGTGTTGATAAAATTGCCCGCATTGTAGTGGGTGCCTTGCTCATCCTTCTGGCCTTAACCGGCACCATTGGTGCCTGGGGTTGGATTGGCATCGTACCGCTCGCCACGGGCCTGTTTAACTTCTGCCCGCTTTACGCGCTGATAGGCGCTAATACCTGTAAGACGAAACCGTAACCGCAAGCGAGCGTCGTATCAGGTAACGTTAAAAAAGGAGAACCGCGTGGATTGGATGGCAAGCCTGCAAGGGCTGGTGGGCGGCGTTCTGATTGGGCTGTCAGCGGTATGGCTGATGGGCACCATGGGGCGTATCGCCGGGATAAGCGGCATTGTGGGTAATTTAATGACCCAGCGCCCGAAAGGCGATAGCGCTTGGCGCGTGACCTTTGTGCTGGGCTTAATCAGCGGCCCATTGCTCATCATGGCGTTGGGCGGTGGCCTCGGTAATGTGGCCAATGCACCCGGCGCCGTTATCGGCGAACCCGCAGGCGGTGTCGTGCTGATGCTACTGGCCGGGTTGTTGGTTGGGGTAGGCACTGGTATTGGCAGCGGTTGCACAAGCGGCCATGGGGTGTGCGGTATCTCGCGACTTTCAACGCGCTCCATCGCGGCGACGGCGATGTTTTTGATTACTGCCATCATCACCGTGTATGTGGTTCGCCATGTGATAGGAGGTGGCGCATGAAAATGCTGATGGGCTACATGGCCGGCTTGCTGTTCGGTCTTGGCCTTGCCGTGTCAGGCATGACGGACCCGGCGCGCGTTCTCGGCTTTTTAGATATCGCTGGCGCCTGGGACCCGACGCTGATGTTTGTGCTGGGCGGGGCGGTGGTGACGAGCTTTATCGGGTACCGCCTTGTGTTTCAACGCGCGGGGCCGATATTCGGCGAACGCTTCCAGCTACCCACCAAGCAGGAGCTCGACGCCAAGCTGTTGGGCGGCGCGGCGCTCTTTGGTATCGGTTGGGGGCTATCGGGCTACTGTCCTGGGCCTGCCATTGCGTCTGTCAGTGGCCTGACGTTTCCGCTTGTTGCCATGTTAATGGCCATGGTGGTGGGTTGGTTTGCCGCGCGCGCACTAACGTGTTAACGCTTGGGCCTTGGTTTTATATTGCCCCCTGCCAGCCTCGCTGGCAGGGGTTTTTTGTATTTATCTGGCGTTGTAGGGGGATTTTTAACCGTCGGTTAATCCTACCTTGTCATGCTGGCGATACTGGTTAAGGAACCGTTATGCATATATTGCTGGTAGAAGATGATGCGTTAGTGGCCTCTGGCATTCGTGCAGGGTTAATGACCTACGATTTTGTCGTGGATCATGTCGCCACGTTGCAAGCCGCTCGCCAGGCGCTAGAGGCGGTGAGCACCGATGCTGTCATTCTCGATCGCGGTATGCCCGATGGTGACGGACTGCTGCTTTTGGAGGCGTGGCGCCAAAATGGTGTAGAAACGCCGGTGCTGATACTCACCGCGCGCGACGCCGTGCGTGATCGCGTGGATGGCTTGCAAGGCGGTGCGGACGATTACTTGGTCAAGCCGTTTGACCTGGATGAGTTGGTCGCCCGGCTTTACGCCCTACTGCGACGTGCTTCTGGGCGTAGTAGCGGCGTGATCACGCATGGCGCACTGGCTCTGGACCCGGTTTCACGGCAAGTCAGCATAGACGGCGCTGTGATACCGCTTTCGCGGCGCGAGCTCGTGCTGTTGGAAGCCTTTTTATACGCCCCGCGCAGTGTGCTAAACGCCGATCAGCTCAAAGACAGCCTTTACGGCATGAATGAAGACGTCGAAAGCAATGCGCTTAATGTGCACATCCACCATCTGCGACGCAAGCTTGGTAGCGGCATTATCGATACCGTGCGCGGTTTGGGCTACCGCTTGGGTAAGCCTGAGGCGGTGATGCTTGCACAAGATGCCATGAGGCAAAAAACATGAGCTTGCGCCTTCGTTTGCTTCTAACGCTAGGGTTAACGCTATCGCTTTTATGGGGCAGTGCGGCGGCGTGGCTGATGCAGGATTTGGAAAATAAAGTGGTCGAAACGCTGGATCAGCGCTTAGCCCAGTCGGCACGCATGGTTGCCGGTTTGATGCTGCAATTGCCCCCCGAGGTGTGGTTGCAAGCCGATCAGCGAGCGCTTTCCATTCCGCCGATTGAGGGGTTGGCGTGCCAAGTGCACTCTCCGCGTGGCGAAATCATGGCGCGTACGCATACAGACATGGAACAGGTATTAATGCCGGGCGAGCGAGGCCATGCGTATCGAAAAGAAGGCGATATGACGTGGCGAGTGTTCACTTATGAGCGTGGTGGCTTAATCATTACCACCGCCGACCGGATGGATGAGCGTGACATGCTCTTAGGGGATGTGATCCGCGTCGCGGTGTTGCCGTTTATCGTCGCGTTAGTCGGTAGCCTTGGCGTGCTGTGGTGGGTGCTCTGGCGTGGGTTAGCGCCGTTAACGCGGCTGCGCGAATCGCTCTCACGTCGCCACCCGGATGCCTTGGCACCGGTGGCTACCTACGGCGTACCGGCAGAAATTCGCCCGTTGATCAATACGCTAAACGGCCTGTTATCGCGCGTACAACAGACGATTGTGCGCGAACAACGCTTCACCAACGACGCCGCGCACGAGCTTCGCACCCCGCTGACCGCGATTAAAACGCACCTGCAAGTGGCGAAGCGTGTCGAGGGGCAAGCGGCGATTGCATCATTAAAGCAGGCGGAAGAGGGCGTGGTGCGGCTAAGCCGCACGCTTGATCAGCTGCTGACATTAGCCCGTGTCGAAGGGCATTTACGCTTTGACGACGGTGAAGTAAGCGATGTCGCCGATATTGCCACCTGCGCCATCGCCGATACCAACGTGGATGCCAGTCAGCGGTTTTTATTGCCCGTGCGCTGGCCAGAGGCGGTGTTATGCATGCCACGCGAGTTGGCGATTACCGCGTTGCGTAATGTGCTCGACAACGCCTTGCATCACGGCCCTGAAGATCAGCCTGTGACGCTGAGCGCCTACTGGCTCGAAACCGAACCATCCGTGGCCTTTTGTGTACAGGATCAAGGGCCGGGGGTTTCGCCAGAGGTGCTTGAGCAGTTCTCTCAGCGATTTTGGCGCGCCAGTAAGCAGCAAGGGAGCGGGCTTGGGCTCGCGATCGTCGCCGCCATTGCCGAGCGCTTTGGCGGGCGAGTGGCGTTTTCAAGCCACGCAGGGGAGGGCTTAACCGTTGAATTCATTGTGCCAGCCACCGCCTCCGCGCAACACCAAGAGGTGGGGTAGCCAACCACCTTAAGCCACCTCATTCACGCTTAAGGAAACGACAACATAAAAGGGGAATCCGTGATGAGCAAGAGGATGTTAGGCGGGCTAGGCCTGCTGTTAGGTGCCGGTTTATATGCGGGTAACGTGCTCGCTATTGAGCCGGGCGACCCGGGTCGCGGCCAAACGGCAGCCGCAACATGTACCGCGTGCCATCAAGCTGACGGCAGTGGTAAGAATGTGCCGGGCGGTGAATCGTGGCCGCGCTTAGCGGGCTTAGATGCCGGTTATATCGAAAAGCAGCTGCATGACTTTCAAGCCGGGCGGCGCCAAAATGCCAGCATGATGCCCTTCGCTAATATGCTCAACGATCAGCAGATAGTTGACGTGGCGGCCTATTACAGCCAAATGGAGATTACCCCCGCCGGTGGGGGTGAGAACGCGTCCGATGCACTGCTGGCGCGTGGGGAGCAGATAGCCAACCGGGGTGACTGGGACAAATATATTGTCTCGTGCAAAAGCTGCCACGGCCCGGGCGGCAAAGGGGTCGGCAGTGATTTTCCCGGTATCGCCAGCCAGCATGCGGGTTACATTCGTACTCAGCTGCACGCCTGGCAAGACGGTGAACGTGCCAACGATCCGCAGAACTTGATGGGGGCCATTGCTAAGCGCATGAGCGATGATGATATTGAGGCAGTATCGGCTTGGTATGCCAGTCAAACGGTCAGCGCAGAAGGGGAGGAATAATCATGATCATGGGTAAAAAAAGCTTGGCGTTGGTCGTCGCCGGTGTGTCTATCGCTGCGGCAGGCGTGGTGACTGCCAGCGCGCAAAGTGATGACCAACAGAGTGACAACGAACAGAACGCTGAGATGCCCTATCAAAACCTGGTCGAGATGGGTTACCCGGCGCCGCAAGACAATGAGCTGGTGCATGTGCCGCCGACCATGGCCGATCTGGAAGAGGCTGACCTGCATCCTGAACTCAAGAAAGTCATTCGCCGTGGTTACGATCTGTTCACTGATACTCAGCAGTTACGGGGCGAGCATGTCTTTAACGACATGAACTGCTCAAGCTGTCACTTAGGCGAAGGCCGCCAGCCGTTTAGTGCCCCGGTGTGGCCTGCGGCGGTCACGTTGCCGAACTTTCGGGGCAAAAACCAACACGTCAATAACTTGGAAGAGCGTATTGCTGGCTGTTTCGCGTATTCAATGAACGGCACGCCGCCTGAGTATGGCAGCGACGATATGTTGGCATTGTCGGCGTATCACCGGTGGTTAGCCACGGGCGTACCGGTCTACCCGGATCAGCCGATTTATGGGCGTGGCTTCCCGCCGCCCGACCGCCCGGAAGCGTTGAGCTACGCACAAGGTGAGGCGGTTTATCAGGAGCAATGCGCAATCTGCCACCAGGAAGATGGCTCCGGCCATTACGAGAATGGCGAGTATGTCTTTCCTCCGCTCTGGGGCGATGGCTCTAACAACTGGGGCGCCGGGATCGTGCGTACACACACGGCCGCTGGCTTTATCAAAAACAACATGCCGCTGGGTCAGCCGCTGTCGCTATCTGACCAAGACGCATGGGACGTGGCGTATTACATGACGCAGCAAGAACGCCCGCAGGACCCGCGCTATGACGGCAGCGTAGATGCAATGCTAGAAACGTTCGGGTCGACCTTCCACAAGCACTCAAGCTACGGCCAGGTGCGCGAACACGACGACCACCGTTTAGCCGATCACGCTAACTGGGGCGAAAAAGGCGAAGAGGTCATTCCCTGGAACGTTGGCGTGCCGCGTTTTGAAGACCTAGAAGACTAAATCGTCTTGATGGTCACATAAAACCCCGCCCGGTAATCATTGCTGGGTGGGGTTTTGCGTTAAAAGATAGCTCCCTATTGGTTATGTACGGCGAGCTGTTGCAGTTTTGCGTTCAAACCGTCAAGAATCGGCGTACTGACATCTTCAGGGAAATCAGCCGGTAGCATCTGGTGGATAGAAGCGAAGGCACTGTGTGACTGGTTGAGAATATCGTCTATCAAACCAGTGACCCGTCGCTCGGCAAGGTTCGCTTCCCGGGCGGTGCTGAAGAAATGACGGGGTTGAATACGCGACCAGTGATAATGCCGGTGTTTGCTTTTTAGTGACATGGCCATTTTGGCTCTGGCCGAGGGCAAACTTCCTTTGGCCATTAACGGGTAGGCAGAAATGACGTCGTACAACGGCGTCATCCGGTAAGCAGAGCCGGGCTCCAGAAACAAGCTGAAGTTCTTCGCGTGGCCGTCAATCGCTGCCAGTAACCAGAACATGATATTGGCTTTGAAAAACGTGTCGCGATCATGCGCGGCGTTTTGTGAGCCCATGAGCAGCTGCATGCCGGCTTCGATACCGGGGCCCCCGTCATTTTCGTATTTTAGTGCAGGAGAAACGCCCAATGCCTGGCAAAAATCTTCTTGTGGTAGGCGCATTAGCCAGCGGTGATCGTGAGACCAGCGGCGGTCAAAACGTTCAACGACTAACACGCGTTGTTTGCCAAAAGAGGCCAGCTCGGCATTGGCGACCGGTAACCCAAAGGCCTGTAATATTTTAAGGCACAGCCACTCATTTTCGCCGCTTTCACGCAAGTCGATGTTGCTGTGGCTGAGAAAACCAATCGGCATTTTGATGATGTGGCTGGTGGGTGTCGCCGAGAGGGGAAGATGCCAACGGTTTTGATACCAGAGAAGCGCCATTTTCTCTTGCGCACCGGCAAGCGACATTCGAAAATCTCGGCTCGGGTTCATGCCTAATGGCGCTTCTTGGTAGCCGCTCAGTAAGTTTCCAATCGCCTCATCATCCATGGGGGCGGTGTTGATGCTGCGCACGTCTGGAATCGGCTCGTTTTCAGGGTAGAGCTGAATAGCGCCGACGCAATCACGCCCTACGGCTGCTAACAAATCGAAAGGCTGGCTTGTTGGCGCCTGAAATCTGGCCTGCATCCTGGCGCGGATGTTTTCTGAGTCCGGCAGTAGGTTATCAAAAAAGTTATAGACAACCGGACCACGATAACGCGTTGATGAAAGGGGTAGCGATAGTGATATAGCGCGAGCGCCATGGCGTTGAAGCCATGTTGCCGCGTAGCGAAAAGCCATCGCGCCTGAGGGGGCAAGCTGCAACTCGCCGACTTCAATACCGTTCAGTGCGACCTTTAAGCAAGCCATCGGGCTACCACTCCTGATCCCATTGCTGGGTTTGGGAATTGCTACCCCGATCAGCGACGTGTAGTTCAAGCTCTAACGCGGCCAAAAGCTTAAACAGTGTGTCGACATGGCTGCGCTCGGGATGATTTTCAAAACGGGAGACAGTGGCTTGCTTGATACCCACGAGCTCGGCCGTATGCTGCTGCGCGAAGCCCTTACGTTTGCGGGCTTCTTTAAACGCTTGGGCTAGCATATCTGGCGTTGTGATTTTCACTTCACGTTACTCCTCAGCGGCTATTGCCGTTAGGATGCATCTGTCACTAACTTATACCCTATAGAGGATAACGTGTCGAATATCCTTTGTAGAGGATAAGCGAAGTTTTAGCCCCTGTAGCGGATAACGCTTACGGCTACGGCGCTTGACTTCCCATCATCTTAATCAGGCGTTCCTCGCTGGGCATGCCTTCTATGCGCTCAATGCGTATGCTGCCGTTGTCGGTTTCACGCTGAAAGGCACTGGTGGGGGTGGCGTAGAGCCCGAGGTCTTCAAAGAGCTGATTGTTGGCATACACGTGCTCTTCGATATCGCGCGGCTGGGCGCTGGCCTTAATGCGGTCGCCGCGTTTGTGCGCGCGTAAAGCCGCCTCTGGGTCGTTAGCACCTAAGATGGCGGCGGCTTTTCCGGGGCTATCGGCAGCGAGAATACCCACCATAATATGGCGCAACTGCACCTTGCCGGCGTCTACCCAGGGGCGTGCGGCTTCCCATAGTTGTTGGCAATAGGGGCAGTTGGGGTCGGTGAAGGTATAAATCACCCGAGGCGCATCGCGCTCGCCGTCTTGAATCCAGTGGCTCTCTTCGAGCGACGCCCAGGTTTGGGCTTCCAATGGAGCGCGAACGTGCTCATCAAGCTGTGGCTCGGTGAGGTTATTGCCGTCGCTGTCCATCAGCGTGCCGACAATGGCGTGTTCGCCGTCGGGGGTTAAGTAGATCGCCATTTCGCGGCCTTGCACGCTGGCCCCAAAGCCACGCATGCCACCGGGGGCGCTAAACTGGCCGTGGATGTCAATGCCTTGTTTTTCCAGGGCTTTGACGGGGGCAGGACGTTCTTCTTGCGCTAAAATCTGCGTGCTTACGCCGAACAATAGGGCGGATGAAAGCACTAAAGCAGGCGCTAAAAGCGTTGATAATTGCAACATGGTGTCCTCTGGCAGATGGAGAGCTTACGTGACCTTGTGGTGGCACGGGAGTATAAATCGATTATTTCAAGCGAGGATTAGCCGCGGATTAGCGCCATGAAGGCGTTACGCCAACGCGTTTGGCCCTGTTTGTATGAATCCAGCCGCTTAAGTCGTTACAATGCGTTATCAATGAAACTGTAGCGTATGCTTTTTCACACGCCTGACAACAGGTCGACCCAATGCATTGCCCCTTTTGTGGTGCTAACGACACCCGAGTGACAGACTCTCGCTTAGTGGCGGATGGCGATCAAGTGCGTCGCCGCCGCCAGTGCGCGGCGTGCCATGAGCGCTTTACCACCTACGAAACCGCCGAGCTGATTATGCCACGGGTGGTGAAATCCGACGGTTCGCGCGAGTCCTTTGATGAGCAAAAATTGCGCGCGGGCATGTTGCGTGCCTTGGAAAAACGCCCGGTCAGCGCCGAAGCCATCGAAACGGCGGTGGAGCGCATTCGTCAAACGCTGCGCGCCCGGGGTGATCGGGAAATCAACGCGCGGGAAATCGGCGAGTCGGTGATGCAAGCGCTCAAGCAGTTGGATCAAGTCGCGTATATCCGCTTTGCCTCGGTATATCGTAAGTTTCAGGACTTGGATGAGTTCCGTGCCGAAATCGACCGTCTTTCGCAAGAACCTTGATCGCAAGAACCTTAACCCCAAGAGCGTTTTCGCCGATGCCGTTTACACCCGATGATCATTATTTTATGGCGCGTGCGCTGCATTTAGCCGAGCGCGGTCTCTATACCACCGACCCGAATCCTCGCGTGGGTTGCGTGATTGTGCGCCATGGGGAAGTGGTCGGCGAGGGCTTTCATGCGCGCGCGGGAGAACCCCACGCGGAAATTCATGCGCTTGACGCGGCGGGCACAAACGCCGAGGGTGCTACCGCGTATGTCACCTTAGAGCCCTGCTCCCACACCGGGCGCACCGGCCCCTGCGCATTGGCGCTGGTGAAGGCAAAGGTTGCCCGCGTGGTGGTGGCGATGGTGGACCCGAATCCGCAGGTGAGCGGGCGTGGTATTCTCTTGTTGGAAGAGGCCGGTGTTCAAGTGGATGTCGGCTTGTTAGAGGCCGATGCACGGCAGCTCAATCCTGGTTTTATCGCACGCATGGCGCAAAAGCGCCCCTTTGTGCGCTTGAAAATGGCGATGAGCCTTGATGGCCGCACCGCGATGAGCTCGGGAGAATCGCAGTGGATTACCGGCCCGGAGGCGCGTTGTCATGTACAGCGTTTACGTGCCCGCTCAAGTGCGGTGCTAAGCGGTGTGGCGTCGGTCATTATGGACGACTCACGCTTAACGTTGCGTGCCGAGCAACTGCAGTTGCCTAATGCCGACGAGGTCGTAACGCGCCAGCCGTTGCGGGTGATTTTGGATACGCGCTTGCGCTTACCGCTCGCCGCCGCCTGTTTGTCTGCCCCTGGGCGTACACTCATTATCACCACATCGGCCCACTCGCCAGAAAAACGCGCCAAGCTCGAACAAGCTGGTGCTGACGTACAGGTACTGCCGGCGGCGGAAGGGGGGCGTATCGATCTGCGTCAACTGCTAAGTTGGTTAGCGGAAAACGAGCAAGTGAACGAGCTACTGGTGGAAACCGGTGCTACGCTCGCCGGGGCCATGCTGGCCGCCGATGCGGTGGACGAAATGCAGCTTTTTGTCGCACCGACGCTGTTAGGCGGTGACGCGCGGCCGCTCTTTGCCCTGCCGGGTTTAAGTAAAATGGCCGACCAGCGTCGGCTGACCATTCATGATATTCGCGCGGTGGGGCAAGACTGGCGAGTCGTCGCCTCCCCGGTTCGTGACTAGCGCCGTCAGCCATACCAAGGTACCCTGACGCGCGAAATCGCACGCAATGCGACACAGACTTGGAGATTCCATGGCGCACTCCTCCTCCGGGGGTCTGGCCCCCATCGCTGACTTGGTCGACGATATTCGCCAAGGCAAAATGGTGATCCTCATGGACGATGAGGATCGAGAAAACGAAGGTGATATCATCATGGCCGCGGAGAAAGTCCAGGCCGAACATATCAACTTCATGGCACGTCATGCCCGTGGGCTTATTTGCTTGCCCATGACACGCCACCGCTGTGAGCAGCTTAACCTGCCGCTCATGGTGAGCGATAACGGCTCGGGGTTTGGGACCAAATTCACGCTGTCGATTGAAGCGACAACCGGTGTCACCACCGGTATCTCGGCTGCTGACCGCGCACGCACCGTGCAAGCGGCTGTCGCCCTGAATGCCACGGCTGACGACATTGTTCAGCCGGGGCATATCTTCCCGCTGATGGCGGAGCCGGGTGGCGTATTACGCCGGGCGGGGCACACCGAAGCGGCGTGCGATTTGGCCGCGCTTGCCGACTGTGACCCGAGCGGTGTGATCTGCGAGATCATGAACGATGATGGCAGCATGGCGCGTCGCCCTGAGCTTGAGGCGTTTGCCCAAGAGCACGGTATTAAGATGGGTACCATTGCCGATTTGATCCACTACCGCATCATTAACGAACAAACCGTGGATCACGTCGAGGCCTTGCCGCAAAGCACCGCTCATGGCGACATGATGCTCCACGTTTTCCGTGATCGTATTCAAGGCGCGCACCATTTGGCGCTGGTGAACGGTCAGCCCACCACCGATCAGCCGACGACCGTACGCGTGCACTTAGCGGATACGCTGCACGATGTGATGGGGTTGTTAAAAGACGGTAAGCACCGTTGGGATGCCCAGCGAGCGCTGGCGGAAATTGCCTGTGCCGAGCCCGGTGTTTTTGTCTTGATCGACGATGCGCGCCCGCATCAAGACTTGAAAGATCAGTTAGATATTTTCTTAGACCGTGTGCGTCAGCCGCGTACTAGCGACTCCGATGGCGCGGGTAACTATTTGACCATTGGCACGGGCTCGCAGATTCTGCGCCACTTGGGTGTAGGTAAAATGCGGCTATTGAGTTCGCCGTGGAAATTCTCCGCGCTTTCGGGGTTTGATTTGGAAGTCGTGGAGCGACTCAGCCCAGCGGATGCCACCGGTCAGCCCACTTCTCAGCAGCCCTCTTTTTCAGCAGGAACAGATTGATGGAACCTCTCTCTCAAGTAGAAGGTAACTTTTTCGACGTTAACGGTCGTTATGTCCTCGTGGTGGGGCGTTTTAACCATCACGTGGTTGATAGCCTGGTTGAGGGCGCCGTAGATAGCCTGGTGCGTCACGGCGTTGATGCCGAGCAGATTCAACTCGTGCATGTCCCCGGTGCGTGGGAGCTGCCCCTGGCAGTGAAAAAGGTGCTAAAAGTGAGCCGCCCTGACGCAATCATCGCCCTAGGGGCCGTGATTCGCGGCGGCACACCACACTTTGAATACGTGGCCGGTGGTTGTAATTCGGCGATGAATAACCTCCAGCTTGAGTTTGATACGCCGGTCGCCAATGGCGTGCTGACGGTCGAGTCGATTGAGCAAGCCATTGAGCGCGCGGGCACCAAAGCAGGTAACAAAGGTACCGAGGCGGCGATGGCAGCGATGGAAATGGTGTCACTGTTACGCGCCCTTTCCCCGGAGGCCGGGCAATGAGTCAGTCGCGTAAGTCTTCTTCCGCGCAAGAAAGCCGCCACGCGGCGCGCGAGTTGGCCGTGCAGGGGCTTTATCAGTGGCAGATGACGCATAAATCCATGACCGCCATTGAAGCGGAATTTCGTAGCCAAAAGCCCGATGATGATCTGGAAGATTACGAGAACTGGGCCAAGGTGATGGAAATTGCCGATCAAGCGCTTTTCCACGAGCTTCTGCACAATGTGGCGCGCTTCAAGGAGGCGATTGATCGTGATATTGCGCCGCTGCTTGATCGCCGCTTGGAAGACTTGGACGCCGTGGAGTTGGCGATTTTGCGCCTAGGCGCCTACGAGCTTTCGCGCCGCTTAGAGGTGCCTTACCGCGTGGTGATCAATGAAGGCGTGGAGCTGGCCAAATCGTTTGGCGCTACCGATGGGCATAAATACGTGAACGGCATTCTGGATAAGTTAGCGAATCGCTTGCGCAGTGCCGAGGTCGTCGCGCGTCGCCATTGAGGGCGTCCGTGACGGCTACTTATCGCGTTAAGGGGTCTGTGTGCTTGCCGAATTCGATCTAATTCAGCGCTACTTCACCCCCCCTGCTCAAGGTCATGGCGTGGCCTTGGGGGTGGGTGACGATGCGACATTGCTGACCCCCGCAACCGGTCAGCAGCTAGTTGTCAGCGTTGATACGTCTGTCGTGAACGTTCACTTTCCGCCAGATGCGCCGGCCAAGGCGATAGGCCATCGCGCCTTGGCAGTCGCGCTGTCTGACCTGGCGGCGATGGGAGCGGATTCGCGGTGGTGCTTAATGGCGCTCACGCTCGATCAGCAACGCTGGCGCGATGATGTCGCTGTTAGTGCCTGGTTGCAGGCGTATGCGCAAGGGTTTCTCGCTCTGTGCGATCAGCACGAGACGGCGCTGGTCGGTGGTGATGTCACGTCTGGCAGCTTGTCAGTCTGCGTTACCGTTATGGGAGAAGTGCCGAGCGGTTGCGCACTAATGCGCAGTGGCGCGCAGCCAGGTGATATGCTGGCGGTGACGGGTGCGCTAGGCGGTGGAGGCGGTGGCTTAGCGTTATGGCAGCAAGGGGAGCGTGATCTGACGCATCCGCTTTTGACGCGTTATTTACTGCCGGTGCCACGCCTTGCCGCGGGGCGGGCGCTACGAGGTATCGCGTCGAGTGCATTGGACATTTCCGATGGTTTGCTCGCGGATCTGGCGCATCTCCGTCAGGCTTCTGGCGTGGGGGCGAGACTCGATGCCGATGCTATTCCACTTGCCGAGGGGCTGGTGGATGCCTTAGGCCCGCAGCAAGCACGGAAGGCAGCGCTTTCAGGTGGCGATGACTATGAGTTGCTGGTCACGATTCCTCATACATGCTGGGCGCAAGCGCAGGCAGCCCTCGCGCCGCTGGGCGTTGCACTTACCGCGGTCGGGCGATGTGTGGAAGAACTCGGTGTCAAGGGGGTGCCCTCTGAGGCCGAAACCGGGTGGCAGCATTTTGTTGGGCAAGCGGTGTCAGACAGTGATCCGCCGGCAAGCCGTAGGGGAGAAGCGCCATGAATAAATCGCCGCCTAGCGTTTGGCGACGCCCTACGCACTTTTTTGCTTTTGGGTTGGGCAGCGGCGCGGTGCCTTTTGCACCGGGGACGTTTGGCACGTTGGCCGCCATCCCTTTCTTCTGGTTGATGGCGGATTTACCGCTAAACTGGTACTTAGGTATTGTTTTTGTCGCCTTTGTGGTGGGCGTTTGGCTGTGCGATAAAACCTCTCACGACCTGGGCGTGCACGACCACTCCGGTATCGTGTGGGATGAGTTCGTCGGTTATTGGATCACCATGGCGGCGGTGCCGTTTTCCTGGGAAGCCGCGCTTTGGGGCTTTGTTGTTTTTCGCGTATTTGATGTGTTTAAACCGTGGCCGATTCGCTGGGCGGACCGCCGCGTTGCGGGCGGTTTTGGCATTATGATTGATGATGTCATGGCAGGTTTATACGCTTGGAGTATCATGCACCTATGGTTTTGGTTGCACTGACGATTCTGACTGCATTGACGGTTTTGGTTGCACTGACGGTTCTGGCTGCATGACAGCTTTTTCGCTCAGACCGTGTTTTTAGGGGTGTGCGTCAGGGAGTAGCACCATGCGCAAGGAACGACTCATTGTCCCCGCTATTGCGGTGGTGGTCGTGATCTGGATGGCCGCTCAGTTGCTGTCAAGTGTCTTGTTTGAGCGCAGTATGCACCAAGCGCTTGAAGACTTGAAAGCCCGGGGTGAGTGGCGTGTGCAGCGCACCGAAAATGATCCGGGTTGGCTTACCTCCCACGGCAAGGTCATTCTTTCTCCGTTGCTTGGCCGCCCGTGGCGGTTGGAGGTTTCCTACCGCGCGCGTCATGGTATTTTGAATACCGATATCGAAGGGACGCTCATGCCGCGCTTAGACACGGTATTGCAGCGTGCTGTCGGCGATGTGTCGGTGCCTTCTGCGCCTCGCTGGCAAGGGCGCTATCAGACGCTAAGCGGACACACGGAATTACGCTTGGCGCTGGCGCCGCTTGTGATCGAACAAGATGGCCGCTATCTGGAAGTGCGCGGGGCACGCGTACGCTTAGAGGGCGTGTTTGGCGATTGGCGTCTGCGCGGCTTATTCAATGAGTTAGTGATAAAAGATCGTGATGCCCGTTTAGTGCTCGGCCCTAGCGTATTAGAGAGCCGCTATACGTATACGCAGGACGCTTACCATTTTAACCAGCATGATCGATTACATATTGAATCGCTGTCACTTACCCACCCTGATCTCAATCTCACGGTAACGCCGCTCGAACTCAATAGTGATATGGTACTTGACGAGCAGGAGCTGCGCATTGCGAGCGAGCTCGTTGTCGGCGACGCCATCTTGACCGATGAGGCGCCTCAAGCGCCGATACTGCGTGGCCGAATAGAGGCTGAGCTTTCGCGCATTGATGCCGATGCAGTGCGCGAGGTGATTGTCCAGCTGCGCCAGGAAGCCGCGAGAGGAAGCGTCGAGATGCCGGTGGAAGAGGGGCTGTTAGCGCGGCTTGAGCCCAATCTTCTGCAAACGCTGAAAGCGTCCCCACGGTTGGATATTCACGCCATCGATATGGAAAGCCCGCTTCTGGGTATCGATATCGACGCCAATGGCGCGCTATTTTTTGATCCTCGCCGCTTAGAGGCGCTTAGCTTAATCGATGCGACGCATGAACCGATGCCATCACATTGGCGTTCTCGCTTCGAAGGCGATATCACCTGGCAAAATGCGCCGCCTGTTGCCGCACTGTGGTTAGGATTGCCCCTAAGTACGCGCTCACTTACGTTTGATCTTATTCAGGGAAACTGGCGGGTTAACGGTCGTCCGCTGCCCAATTTTTAACCGCTTTATGCACGCACTTGGGCCTTTCGCCTTGAAGTTTTGTGCAACTGCCCGCATTCCCTAGGCAATGCTTGGCGACACATATGTCGCCACTGATTCCGAGGGAGGGCGCATGAGCGACCAGGATTTTGACAACGAATTTGATAACGACGCTGACAGCGAAAACGAAGCCCCAACGTGGGTAGCCGAAGACGAGGCCTCCGCGTACGAGCAAGCGCATGAGCGTAGCGACGACGCCTTTAACGAACAGGAGTACCGCTCTGATGGTGAGCAGGTACACTCTCTTGTGTCGGCCAGCGAGATGCTGCCAGAGCGTATTTACCTGCTGCCGATTCATAATCGGCCTTTCTTTCCAGCTCAGGTGCAGCCGTTGGTTATCAATCGCGAGCGCTGGGAAGAAACCATGCGCCGGTTGGGCAACACGCCACATCACACGATTGGGGTGGCGTTTGTTGGCGAGGCCGGTGTGAATTCACTCAGTGC
Source organism: Halomonas llamarensis (assembly GCF_023555005.1). Lineage (GTDB taxonomy): Bacteria > Pseudomonadota > Gammaproteobacteria > Pseudomonadales > Halomonadaceae > Vreelandella > Vreelandella llamarensis. The sequence continues at coordinate 20,794 of NZ_JAMJPJ010000033.1, forward strand.
CGATAGTTTTCCTGAGATCGGCACCGCGGTAAAGGTGCATAAGCTCAAGAGCGAAGACCAGCAGATTCAGTTTATTGCCCAGGGCTTGCAGCGCTTTAAAATTAAGCGCTGGTTGTCGAAAGAGCCGCCTTACCTGGTAGAAGTCACTTACCCTAAAGAGCCGGTTGACGCGGAGAATGAAGAAACCCGCGCCTATGCCATGGCGATTATCAACGGCATCAAAGAGCTGCTGCCGATTAATCCGTTGTATGGCGAAGAGCTCAAGCACTATTTAAACCGCTTTAGCCCCAATCAGCCGGGACCGCTGACCGACTTTGCCGCCGCGATTACCTCGGCCAAAGGCCTGGAGCTCCAGGATGCGCTCGCGACCCTCCCGGTGGCTGAGCGCATGCAAAAAGTGTTGCCGCTGTTGCGCAAAGAGATCGATGTGGCGCAGTTGCAAAGCGAAATCAGCGAGCAGGTTGACGCGCAGATGCAAGAGCGTCAGCGCGAGTTCTTTCTGCGCGAGCAGCTGAAAGTCATCCAGCGTGAGCTGGGTATTTCCAAGGATGACCGCGAGAACGATGTCGACACCTTCCGTGCGCGCCTGAAAAACGTCACCGTGCCCGAGCGCGTGCAGACGCGCATTGACGAAGAGTTGAATAAACTCGGCGTACTGGAAACCGGCTCGCCGGAATATGGCACCACGCGTAATTATCTGGACTGGCTCACCTGCTTGCCTTGGGGTATCACCAGCGACGATAAGTTGGATTTGGCCCATGCACGTAAGGTGCTTGATCGCGACCACGATGGCTTGACCGATGTGAAAGAACGCATCATCGAGTTTCTCGCCGAGGGTACGTTCAAAGGCGACGTGGGCGGCTCGATTGTGCTGCTGGTCGGCCCGCCAGGGGTGGGTAAAACGTCTGTCGGTCGCTCGATTGCCGAGGCGCTGGGGCGCAAGTTCTACCGCTTTTCGGTGGGCGGCATGCGCGACGAGGCGGAAATCAAAGGCCATCGCCGCACCTATATTGGCGCCATGCCCGGCAAGCTGGTACAGGCGTTGAAAGAAGTCGAAGTCCAAAATCCGGTCATCATGCTCGATGAGGTTGATAAGTTGGGTCAGTCGTTCCAGGGCGACCCCGCTTCGGCGTTATTGGAAGTGCTTGACCCTGAGCAAAACGTCGATTTCTTGGATCACTACTTGGACGTGCGCATGGACCTTTCGAAGGTGCTGTTCGTGTGCACGGCGAACACGCTGGATTCGATCCCTGGGCCGCTTCTCGACCGCATGGAGCAGATTCGTCTCGGCGGCTACATCGCCGAGGAAAAAGTGGCGATTGCCAAGCATCATTTGTGGCCGAAGCTGTTGAAACGCGACAACCTTAGCAAAAAGCGTATCAACCTGACGGATGCGGCACTGAAGCAAGTGATTGAAGGCTACGCACGTGAAGCCGGTGTGCGCCAGTTAGAAAAACAGCTGCACCGTATTGTGCGTAAAGCTGCCGTGAAAATGCTCGAAAATGAGCAGGAAACGGTCAAGGTGTCGGTGAATAATTTAGAAGAGTTTTTAGGCAAACCTATCTTCCGCAAAGAGAAAGTGCTCAGGGGCGAAGGCGTGGTGACAGGCCTTGCCTGGACGACGATGGGGGGCGCTACTTTGCCGATTGAGGCGACCAAGGTGCACGTCCTGGAGCGTGGCTTCAAATTGACCGGCAAGCTTGGTGATGTGATGCAAGAGTCGGCTAATATCGCTTACAGCTATACCTTGGGCCACCTGAAAGAGTACGGCGCCGATGCGGATTTCTTTGATTCGGCATTTGTACATCTGCACGTGCCCGAAGGGGCGACCCCTAAAGACGGGCCGTCGGCAGGGGTGTCAATGACCACGGCGTTGCTTTCTTTAGCGAAGCACGAGGCGATCAATCGGCCGTTGGCCATGACCGGTGAGCTAACGCTGACGGGTCAGGTGCTGTCAGTGGGTGGTATTCGCGAGAAAGTGATAGCCGCTCGGCGTAGCGATATTTTCGAGGTCATTCTGCCTGAAGCCAACCGCCGTGATTACGATGAACTGCCGGACTACCTGACAGACGGCGTAACGGTGCACTTTGCTGACCGCTATCAGGACGTGGCCAACGTCGTTTTCGGGTAAACGTCATCAACGCTGCGCGGTTGGCGTGGCGTTGATTTTCTCATGCTTAAGTCGTTGTGTATCAACGCTAATCTCTATACGTTAAAACTATGCGGTTCATACGTTGAGATGATGTGTATACCAAAGGCAAGGATGAGAGGCAGCCATGCGCGATAATCAGCCGGTAACGGATAAAGAGTATGCGTTAGACGACGACGATGTATTGATCTCCCGTTCTGATACGGACGGTAATATCACCTACGCCAACTCCGCTTTTGTCGAGGTGAGTGGCTATACCCACGACGAACTTATTGGCTCACCGCACAACCTGTTACGACACCCCGATATACCGCCTGAGGTGTTTAAAGATTTTTGGGAAACGCTAAAAGCGGGGCATACTTGGCAAGGCACGCTGAAAAACCGGCGTAAAAATGGGGATTATTACTGGGTGCAAGCCTCTGTGTCTGCCTTACGCGACGGTGACCATGTGATGGGTTATACCTCGGTGCGCCATCGCGCGACGCAAAAGGCGATTCAGCGTGCCGAACGTGTCTATGCCACGATCCGCCGAAAAGGCAGTTTGCGCGGGTATAAGATCCGGCGTGGGACCATCAAACGCACGGGACTAGTGGGTTGGGTGGGTCGTTTTAATTTTAGCAGCATGCAGGCAAAGCTAATGGGTATGGTGCTTGTCGCCATTATCCTGCTTGCCGTTGCCGGTAGCTTGGGCGTATACGGGCTAATGGTGTCGGGGGAGCGTTTAGCGCGGTTGAACCAAGCCGGGTTGGAAGATGTGGCAAGCTTGCAAGCCATTGAGCGGCTGCTCAACCAGGAAGTTAATGCCTTGGCGCCAGCGGTGCGCAATCCTCGGGGTGTGGACCTTTCAGCGCTCATCGCGACGTGGGAAGAAAGCGAAGCGCGTATGAATGCCCATTGGGAGCAATACAGTAATTCGGATCAGATCGAGCGCGAGAACGTTGCCGATTTTCGTTCACAGCTACAAGCCATTCAGGACGGAATTAGCGCTACTTACACCGCATTAGATGACGGTCAAGGGTTTCAAGCATTTGAATCTTTCAACGACGGCGTCGAGCCAATGTTAGCCTCTTTGCAAGCCACGGCCGATGCGTTGGTAGAGGATGAGCGTACCCTGGCGGCTGAATTAATGGCCGATGCTAAAGCAGGGCAAACACAGATGTTGACCACCCAAGCGGTGGTGCTGATTATCGGTGTCGTGACGATGGTGCTGTTAAGCGTATTGATTTTAAGGTCACTTATCAGTTCGTTGAATGATGCTCGGCGTGTCACCTTCCAGATTGCAGCAGGTAATTTGGCAACGCGAGTTAACCAGCAGCGTCAGGATGAGCTTGGTGACCTGCTAAATTCGATTCGTACCATGCGTGCCTCGCTGTCTAGTATCGTAGGAGAAGTGAATGAGCGCATCCAAGTCGTCACCCCAGCGGCACAGCGTATTGCTGATGAAAACGAAGACCTGGCTTCTCGTACCGAACAGCAAGCCTCATCCTTGCAACAAACGGCCTCCAGCATGGATCAAATGACCGTGACCGTGCAGCAAAATACAGATAATGCGCGGCAAGCAAATAAACTCGCTATGAAGAATGCCCAGGCGACGCGTGAGACGGGCGAAAAAATGCAGCAACTGGTAGACCGGATGGAGCGGATATCTGAGCGCTCCTCGAAGATGACCGACATCATCAGCGTCATTGACGGTATCGCCTTCCAAACCAATATTTTGGCACTGAATGCGTCTGTTGAAGCTGCTCGTGCCGGTGAAGCCGGGCGCGGTTTTGCGGTAGTGGCGAGTGAAGTGCGCCAGCTAGCTGGGCGTAGCGCAACGGCCGCACAGGAAATACGCGAGCTGATTGACGCCTCCGATAGTGAAATCCAAGGGGGGCGGCATGAGGCCAAAGCGGCGGAAACGTCTATTGAAGACGTTGTGGCGCAGGTAATGAAGGTGAGCGACCTGATGGAAGAGATTACCCACGCCTCAGAAGAGCAAACCAGCGGTATCACCCAGATCAACGCTGCCGTTTCCGAGATGGACCAAGTGACGCAGCAGAACGCCAGCCGGGTGCAATCGATCGCCGAGGCAGCCAACCAACTGACTTATGAGGCCAATGAGTTGGCTAACGTTGTAGCCGCGTTCCGCTTAGAAGGCGGGCATGAAGAGAGTATTGAAGCGGCATTGGCACGGTTGGCGCACACCTCACATCAACAGGCAACACCTCGGCTGGAGCAGGCTCTCTAACCGCTAGTGTGGTGATTCTTAAGTTCGCATAATGAATTTGGCTTGTCGGTGCGTCGATCAAGAGCTGATGCTGCTCGACCTACCGACGCCACTATCTCATCAGCAGTTTTCTGCCACTGGAAAGGTGTCGATGGGTTTTGATGGGTGAATAAACAACTTTTCTGCTATTATTGATGAAAATCCATCACGCTGAGGCGCATTATGCCAGCCCTTGCTCAAACAACGCCCACTCCTGAAAGGGTATTAGCGAAAGCAGTACTACGAGCTGCCGAGCAGTTAGGGTTATCGCAGTCTGATTTGGCAGAAGTGCTTGGCGTGCACCGTACAACCATCACGCAGCTTAAAAAAAGCCTGAAGCTCGATCCAAACTCCAAGCAGGGCGAGCTAGCCTTGTTGCTCATTCGCTTAGCTAGATCATTGTTCGCCCTTACCGGTGGCGACCAAACATGGATTCAGCATTTTATGCGCACGTCCAACCGTGCCACGGGGGGTATACCGGCTGAGCAAGTGACTCGGTTGGAGGGATTGTTTGCAGTACTGAGATTCGTGGATGGCATGCGGGGTAAGGTGTGAGTGTATGGGAGGCCTGCGGCGGCGCGCAAAAGATCGAACCTATTTCCGGCACTTTGTATAGGTTGGTGGAGAGCCAGGAGCAAGTGGCAACGCTCAGCTATGTGGACACCCTTGAAGAGCAGGAGCTTCTTGAAGCCTTGCTCGAAACCGCTAAGCCGCCTTATCCCCAGCAAGAGCGAGATCTCCATTACCTGCTGAAGACGCCTTTTCGCTATCCGCCACTCAAATGGGGTTCACGCTTTGGCCGAACATTTGAGCCGAGCCTCTTTTATGGTGGCAAAAGTATTGCGACAACATTAGCTGAATCTGCTTTCTATCGACTTGTCTTTTGGTACTCCATGGAAGGGAAGCCAGTGGCTGCATCACTGCGCACAGAGCATACGCTTTTTTCTGTGGACTATGCCGCTAAACAGGGTGTCAGACTACACGCAGGCCGTTTTGTCGAACATTTTGTCGAGTTAAAACATCCGGTTGATTACAACCCGTGTCAGCAATTGGGTAGCGCCATGCGTGGGGCGAGCGTTGAAGCGTTTGAGTTCGCCTCCGCGCGAGATACCCAGGGCGGTGTGTGCGTGGGCTTATTCACGCCTGATGCGCTCGCTCAGCAAGAGCCAGCCGATATGCGCCCATGGCTTTGTGTCACAAGTGCCGCTCAAGTGTCATTTAAGCGCAAAGACGCATCAGGCGTTTATACCTACCACCTGGATGATTTTCTCCACCATGGTGTGTTGCCTTTTCCTGCTTAGTGAACGGCTTTCTGCCCCGGGTTTGATAAAGGCGTGGTTAGGGGGAATGCAAAAATGCCTTTCTCCATGACGACGGTTGCTCAGTGACTAAAAAGGTAACGGGTCATCAGGGTCAAAAAAGCCGTCTTCGTCGATAAAGCCTTTATCCCCGGTGATGCACCAGCGGTGGCCATCGGCATTGTGGAGCGCCTTCGCCGTGCGCGGCGGGTCACTCAGATAGCCCTGCATCACCTGCGGGTCGCTGATCAATATCATGCCTGGTTTGCCATTGACCTTTGGGCAGCCTGAGATACGTACTCACGACTAAATGAAACCGCTCTCTTCCTGACGTTCGGCGCGGAGCTTGTCGCGGGCGATATACAGCGCGGCGATGGCGCGGGCTTCGTGGAAGTCTTCGCGCATCATCAGCATCGGCAGCTCTTCGAGGGCATGCGTCTCGACGATGAGTGGTTCGGGCTCATCGCCGGGTAGGCGCTTGGGGTAAAGGTCAGTGGCGATTAATACTTGCATGCGGTGGCGCATGTAGTTGGGCGCAAGCGAAAGTTCGACAAGCGGTTCAATACGGTGAGCGCCGAAGCCACACTCTTCCATCAATTCGCGGTTAGCGGCGGTGACAAAATCTTCCCCAGGGTCCACCAAACCCTTGGGTAGTGTCAGCACGTAATCTTCAAAGCCAGCGGCATACTCGCGAATTAACAGCACGTGTTCTGGGTCTGGCATGGCGACGATCATCACCGCACCGCGGTCGACGCCGGTTAGCCGCTCGAAGGTGCGCTCTTCATCGTTGGAAAACCGCAGATCGAGCGATTCAACGTGAAACAAGCGACTCTTCGCCACGCTTTCTCGCGCTAAAATTTGGGGTTTTTGCAGGTACGTTGGCGCGTTGTTCTCAGGCGTCGCCGCGTTAGTGGGTTGCGTATCAGACGATGACATTGATGCCTCCGTGGTTAAGCAATATCAGGGTGTAAGCGTGCTGGGTAAAAGCGATTGCGCTACAATAGCACGCTTTCCCCGACTACCTGGAGTGGCGCATGATCGACTGGCAGGCCATAGATACCGTGCTGTTGGATATGGATGGCACGCTATTGGATTTACACTTCGATAGCCACTTCTGGTTAGAGCATTTGCCACGCCGCTACGTTGAATTGCACCAGCTTGATGAGGCGTCGCAAACAGCACTCAAAGCCCGCATCATCGGCGAGCAGGGAACGCTTAATTGGTACAGTTTGGCGTATTGGAGTCGTGAGCTGGGCGTGGACGTTGTCGCCCTCAAACGCGAAGTGCAGCACCTTATCGGTTTGCGCGGCGACGCGCTCGATTTTCTTAAGTGGCTACAAACAGAACATCCGCGTGTGGTGTTGGCGACTAACGCCGATAGGGCGAGCTTGGAGCTCAAGCTGCCGCTCACCGGGCTGGAAGCGTATCTCGAAGCGATCGTGTCTTCAGAGGACGTGGGGGCGGCCAAGGAAGAGCAGGCGTTCTGGTTCGCGCTTCAAGAGATTGAGCCATTCGACCCGGCGCGCACGCTATTTATTGACGACAACCCTAGTGTGTTGGAAAGTGCCCGCGAATTTGGCATTAAGCATTTGCTTGGCATTAAGCAGCCTAATAGCCAGCGGCCGGAGAAAGCGCTTCAGGAGTTTGTCGCGTTGGACCGTTTTGCCCAGCTGTTGCCTCGCGATGTACCGCAGGAGGAGCCTAAATGAACGAAAACGTACGGTTAGATAAATGGCTTTGGGCCGCGCGCTTTTTCAAGACTCGCGCGCTGGCGAAAAAGGCGATAGAGGGCGGTAAAGTTCAGTACGAGGGTGCGCGTGCCAAGACCAGTAAAACGGTAGAACTGGGTGCTATCGTCCGTGTCCCCCAAGGGTGGGATGTTTTTGATGTCGAAGTCACCGGCCTCTCCGGCCAACGCCGCGGCGCACCGGAAGCCCGCATGCTTTACGCCGAAACCGAAGCAAGCCGTGAGCGCCGCGAGCGTGAAACTGAAGCGCGCCGTTTGAACAATCAGGTAATGCAACACCCGCTGAAACGCCCGGATAAAAAGCAGCGCCGTGAGATTCAGCGCTTCCAACGCAACCAAGGCGAGTGAGCGGACCTTAAGTGAGAGAGCGATGAACGACCAGATCCGACGATTTTTGTTTGACCAGACCAATGTGCGCGGCGAAATCGTGACCCTTGAACGCGCCTATCAAGAAGTGCTTGATCGCCATGCGTATCCGCCCGCGGTGAATGCGCTGCTCGGCGAACTCTTAGCCGCTGTCGCCCTGCTGACCGATACCGTGAAGCTTGATGGGACGTTGAGCATTGAAGTGCGTGGACAAGGGGCTCTCTCGCTTTTGATGGCTGAATCCAACCCTGGCGGTGAATTACGCGCCATTGCCCGCGTGGCGGAAGGGGCGGCGTTGCCGAGCGAAGCGGCGGCCTTTCGTGAGCTAGTGGGGGACGGCCAGATCGTGATCACGCTCGACCCCAAAGAAGGGCATCGGTACCAGGGAATTGTGGCGCTGGATCACGACTCGCTGGCTGGGTGTTTAGAAGCCTATTTTGGTCAATCGGAACAGCTGCCCACGCGGCTGTGGCTCGAAGCAGACGGTCGGCGTGCAGGCGGATTGTTATTACAGCGTTTGCCCCACGAGGCACAAAATCAAGATGTGGACGCGTGGGCGCGTAGCGTACAGCTAGCCGACACCATCAAACGTGAAGAGCTTTTGGGCTTGGAGCAGCGCGACGTGCTTTATCGGCTCTATCACGAAGAAACGGTGCGCGTTTTTGAGCCTAAAGCGCTGTATTTTGGCTGCACCTGTTCCCACGAGCGCATGGCCAAGGCGCTACTGACCTTAGGCGCGGATGAGCTGCGTGATATCGTTGCCGAGCAGGGGGGGATTGAGACGCAATGCCACTTTTGCCATACGGGATATCACTACACAGCGGCAGAAATTGAAACGCTTTTGGTTAATCCAGACGCTTCAGCCCCCACCATTCATTGATGTTGTAGTCTGCGCGAAAGCGCAAGAGGTTGTGCGGTAATGAAAATAAGAGCCCAAAGAATCAATAAGATTAGCGCCACGAATAAACGACCGTTTTATTGAAATTCTGCAGCGCAATACAAAATGTAGTGGTTGTGTTGTAGTTTAACTACAAAATATTTGCCGTATGCCCCCATTTCCCGGGGGCTTTCTTTTTGTCATAATGCGCTCGTTTTCAGCGTGCCCAGCCGTGTAACGACACGGTAGGGATGATTTTCAGGCGTCGGTGACGCCGGGTAAATGAGATAATTGGCCCCAAGGCCCAGGAATCGACATGACCACGACTCAAGCTGCCCCCCAAGCCCACGTGAACCTGAACAGTGCCGAACTGATTGAGCGCGCCGTGGCCCGTGGTGAAGGCCGCCTGTCGGCCAACGGCGCTCTGGTGGTAAACACAGGCGAGCGTACCGGCCGTTCACCGAAAGATCGCTTTATCGTCGATGAGTCGTCGACCCGTGACAGCATCGACTGGGGTAGTGTAAACCGTCCGTTCGACGCCGATAAATTCGGCGCTCTGTGGGCACACGTCAGCGATTACTTGGAAAGTGGCGAACACTTTGTCTCCGAGCTGCACGTGGGCAGCGACCCCGTTCACTACCTGCCGGTACGCGTGACCGCTGAAACTGCCTGGCACAATCTGTTCGGCCGCACGATGTTTGTCCGCCCCGAGGTGTATAACCCGAGCGCCAAAGAGACGTGGCAGATTCTCAACGCACCCCACTTTGAGTGCATGCCGAACCGTGATGGCACCAATTCTGATGGCTGCGTGATTATTAACTTTGCCGAGAAGAAAGTGCTGATTGCCGGTATGCGCTATGCCGGTGAAATGAAAAAAGCCATGTTCTCGGTGCAGAATTTCCTGTTGCCTGAGTCCGGTGTGCTGCCGATGCACTGCTCCGCTAATGTCGGCGAAGACGGTGAAACCTGCCTCTTTTTTGGTCTTTCCGGTACCGGTAAAACCACGCTTTCGGCTGACCCGGCGCGCTATCTGATTGGCGACGATGAGCACGGCTGGGGCGATGATACCGTCTTCAACATGGAAGGTGGTTGTTACGCTAAGTGCATTGATCTCTCCGAGAAAAACGAGCCGGTGATCTGGAACGCCATCCACTTTGGTACCGTGCTGGAAAACGTCGTACTCGATGACCGCCGCGAGCCGGACTACGCTGACGATAGCCTCACTCAGAACTCACGCGCTGCTTATCCGCTCGAGCACATCGAAAAGCGTGTACAGGAAAATCGTGCCGGTGAACCTAACGCGATTGTCTTTTTGACTTGCGATATGTCGGGTGTTTTACCGCCGGTTTCTGTGTTGTCCAAAGAAGCCGCGGCGTATCACTTCCTTTCTGGCTACACCGCTAAGGTCGGCTCTACCGAAATGGGCGCTTCAGAAGGGTTGGAAGCTACGTTCTCCACCTGCTTTGGCGCACCGTTCTTTCCACGCCCGGCGCGTGAGTACGCGGATCTTCTGGTCAAGCGTGTCGAGCAGAAAGACGCTCAGGTGTATCTCGTTAACACGGGCTGGACCGGTGGTTCCTTTGGTGAAGGCGGCTCGCGCTTCTCTATTCCAACGACTCGCGCGATTATCAGCGCCATTCAGTCGGGCGTGCTGCGCGACGTGGAAACTCAGCACATTGACGGTTTGAACCTGCAGGTGCCCACTGCCGTGCCCGGCGTAGACTCCAGCTTGTTGAACCCGCGCGAAACTTGGGAAGATAAAGACGCCTATGATCGTCACCTGCGCGAGCTGACCACTAAATTCGTGGATAACTTCAAGAAGTTCGAGGGTGTTAACGACGCCATCATCAAGGCAGGTCCGAGCATGATGTAATCAAGATGGCTTGGTAGCGGTATACTGAACTGATAAGCGGGGCAGTGCTTTTGCACTGCCCCGCTTGTGGTTGAGACAGTGGTTGAGACAATGGTAGTTGCAATGATAGCGGCATAAACCACAGTTTGGCAGGAAGGTGAAGTGCGGCTATCGTTTTTTGAATCCTCGACACCCTAAGTTGATACGTCGCGAGTGCCGAACTTACCGCACACATAGCAGTCCCAATGGGACGCTGTTTATACGCTGCCCTTTTTTGTATAGAGCTTGTTTTGTATAGGGCTTGTTGGGTATTGACGGTCAATTTCGCGATGGTGTGTAGGAGGTGCTTGACCATGAAACGACGCCATTTTTTGGGTTTGTCGGGTTTAACCGGCTTAACGGCGCTGATACCCGGTGTTTCCATGGGGTTTCCACGGGTGAAGCTCGAAGCCGCCGAGGGGCTTGAGCGTGTGACGTTAAGCGAGGATGAGTGGCGCGAGAAACTCTCGTCAAAAGCTTACTACGTGCTGCGTGAGCACGGCACCGAAGCCGCGTTTTCCAGCCCGTTGGATGATGAGCAGCGCAAGGGCGAGTATCGCTGCGCCGGATGCGATTTGGTGTTATTTACTAGCGATACAAAGTTTGACTCTGGCACCGGCTGGCCGAGCTTTTATACCCATGTCGAAGGGCATTTGCTCAGTCAGCTCGATTTCAGCATGATTTGGCCACGGACCGAATATCACTGCGCACGCTGTCGCGGGCATCAAGGGCACGTGTTCAGCGATGGGCCGGAACCCACTGGGCTGCGTTGGTGCAATAACGGCGCTGCCCTGCATTTCGTGCCTGCCTGAGGCAGTTAAAGTCGCTTTGTGATACCTTGTGGCTTCTCCTTAATGCTGCATGAGTTAGTTGCGATATATGGATGTCAATCAGCGTATTCTCACGTGCTTAGCCGATGAGCTGAGCGTTCGCCCGCAACAGGTATCGGCGACGGTGGCGTTGTTGGATGAAGGCGCAACCGTGCCGTTTATCGCCCGTTACCGCAAAGAAGTCACCGGTGCGTTGGATGACATACAACTGCGCCAGCTTGATGAGCGCCTGCGTTATTTGCGTGAGCTGGAAGAGCGTCGCGCGACGGTGCTTGTCGCCATTGATGAGCAGGGTAAACTAAGCCCGGAGCTGGCGAGTAAGATCGACGCGGCAGATACCAAGCAGCGCTTGGAGGATTTATACCGTCCGTTTAAGAAAAAGCGCCGCACCAAAGCGCAGATTGCCCGCGAAGCGGGATTAGAGCCGCTAGCGGATGCGCTACTGGCCGACCCCACGCGCAATCCTGAAACCGAAGCCGCCCATTATCTGCGTCCGGCGGAAGGGGAAGCGCCCGCAATCGAAGATGCCAAAGCCGCGCTCGACGGGGCCAAGCAGATACTGATGGAGCGCTTTGCCGAAGACCCGGAACTGGTGGGTCAGCTGCGCCAGCGCCTATGGCAAGAGGGCGAGCTTTCGTCTCGCTTGCTGGAAGGCAAAGCGCAAGAAGGCGCCAAATTCTCCGATTACTTCGAGCACGATGAAAAACTGGCAAAAGTGCCGTCTCACCGTGCGTTAGCAATGTTCCGGGGACGTAACGAGGGGGCGCTAAGCCTTGCGATTCGCTTACCCGGCGAAGACGAAGCCGATGTACACCCCGCCCAGGTGGCGATTGCCAAACATGTGGGAGTGCGTGACGAAGGGCGCCCTGCCGATAAATGGCTGACTGAGGTCGTCCGCTGGACCTGGCGAGTCAAACTTTACACCGCGCTGGAAACCGAGCTTCTTGGCCAGCTGCGCGAACACGCCGAGCTTACCGCCATTGAGGTGTTTGCGGCGAACCTAAAAGATTTACTGCTGGCCGCGCCAGCCGGGCAGAAGGTCACGCTGGCCATCGACCCTGGCCTGCGCACCGGCTGTAAAGTTGCGGTGGTGGATGCCACGGGCCAGTTCGTCGATCAAACCACGATCTACCCTCACGCGCCGCAAAAGCGTTGGGATGAATCGCTTGCTGAACTGGCACGCTTGGTCAAAAAGCACAATGTCTCGCTGATTGCAGTGGGCAACGGTACGGCCAGCCGCGAAACCGATAAACTCGCCGCCGAGCTCGTCAAAGCCATGGCGCCTGATTTTCGGCTGAGCAAGGTCATGGTCTCTGAAGCCGGAGCGTCGGTTTACTCGGCGTCTGAATACGCCTCCCGCGAGTTGCCTGATCTTGATGTCACGGTACGGGGTGCCGTCTCGATCGCGCGGCGGTTGCAGGACCCGCTGGGTGAGCTGGTTAAGATTGAGCCGAAGTCCATCGGGGTGGGGCAGTACCAGCACGATGTTTCTCAAGTGCAGCTTTCCAAGTCGCTCGAAGCCGTGATCGAAGACTGCGTTAACGCCGTGGGGGTGGATTTGAACACCGCCTCTAGCGCGCTGCTCTCGCGTGTGGCGGGGCTCTCATCGACGCTTGCCGACAATATCGTTGCCCAGCGCAATGCCAAAGGCGCTTTTGCCAGCCGTCAGGAACTTTTAGATGTCAGCCGGCTAGGGCCGAAGACGTTTGAGCAGTGCGCCGGCTTCTTGCGTATTCCTCAGGCGAAAAACCCGCTGGATGCCAGCGCCGTTCACCCGGAAGCTTACCCGCTCGCGGAACGCATCGCCAAGCAGAGCGGGCGCGAGCTGCGTAGCCTGATCGGTGATAGCGCCGCGCTGAAAGCGCTCACACCGGCCGAGTTTGCCGACGAGCGGTTTGGTCTGCCCACGGTAACCGATATTCTCAAAGAGCTGGATAAACCCGGCCGCGACCCGCGCCCTGAGTTTAAGGCCGCCGCGTTTCGCGAGGGCGTCGAAACGCTCAATGACCTTAAGCTCGGTATGGTGCTTGAAGGCACCGTCACTAACGTGACGCATTTCGGCGCGTTTGTGGATATCGGCGTGCATCAGGATGGCTTAGTGCATATTTCTGCGCTGTCTGATCGCTTTGTGGAAGACCCGCGCAGCGTGGTAAAAGCCGGTGATATCGTCACCGTGAAAGTGATGAGCGTAGACATTGCGCGCAAACGTGTCGGCATGTCCATGCGGCTGGATGATCAGCCGGATGCCGACAGCGCCGCTGGTCAAGCGCGTGGCGATGAGGCGAAAAACGGGGCGAAACCCGATGACGTAAAGCCGAATCGTGGCAAGCGTAAATCCGCTAAACCGGCGCAAGGGCGTGCCCAAGAGAGTGCTCAAGAAAGTGCGCCGGTGGGGGCGCTTGGCGCGGCGCTGCTTAAAGCCCGCCAAAACAAGTAAACGCCGCGTCATAGCGTGGGTTAATTAGCCTGTTACCTTGATTGTTGCCTAAATGGCGCCATATCCTGCGGGTATTTGTTGTCGTGGCGACATTCGCTGAGTTCACCTAGCCCGCTGAGGCGGGCTGTTAAACAAGGAGTGTTCACCTTGTCTGAACCTCTCTCTGTACCGTCATTTTTAGCCGCCAACGTGGCGCGTTTGCTGCCTGCCGCCCGCGAGGGTCGCCTGGGCCGCCTGCGCCGTGGGATCGAAAAAGAGGGGTTGCGCGTCGACGCCGAGGGCTGTATTGCCCAGACGCCGCACCCGCAGACGCTTGGTTCTAAGCTGACCCACCCGCACATCACCACCGATTATTCCGAGGCACTTTTAGAGTACATCACCCCGGTTTACTCCGAGCCGCGCGAAGCGCTGGCTTTTTTGGGCGATCTGCAGGCGTTTAGCTATCGTTACCTTGATGACGAGTGGATCTGGCCGACGAGTATGCCCGCCCGCTTAAATGGCAACGATAGCGTCGTGATTGCTGACTACGGTAACTCCAATACCGGCATCATGAAGCATGTCTATCGCAAAGGGCTGGACGTGCGTTATGGGCGCATCATGCAGGCGATTGCCGGCGTACACTATAACGTCTCGCTACCGGATTCGATGTGGCAAGTGCTACAGGCGTTTGAAGGTCAAGAAAACACCTCGCTGAACGACTACCGCTCAACTCGCTACTTCGGTTTGATTCGTAACTTCCGCCGCCACAGCTGGCTTTTGCTCTACCTCTTCGGCGCTTCGCCGGCGATTGATAAAAGCTTTTTGCCCAGCGGTAACGTGCCGGAAAAACTCAAAACGTTAGACGATGCAACCTATTATGCGCCTTACGCCACGACGCTACGCATGTCGGATCTGGGCTATCAAAATAAGGTGCAAGAACAGCTGAAAATCTGTTTTAACTCGTTATCCAACTACGTCAATACGTTGCGCCATGCTATCTCCTCGCCGTGGCCGGATTACGAAAAGGTAGGCGTGAATGTCGACGGTGAATGGCGTCAGCTTAATGCCAATATTCTGCAGATCGAAAACGAGTACTACAGCGATATTCGTCCCAAGCGCGTCGCTAAGCACAACGAGACGCCGAGCCAAGCGCTAGAAGCGCGCGGGGTGGAATACATCGAAGTGCGCTGCCTGGACTTAAATCCCTTTGATCCGCTCGGCGTGACCGAAACACAAATCCGCTTTATCGATACGTTTCTCATGTGGTGTTTGCTCAGCGAAAGCCCATGGATTTCCGATGAGGAGTGTGACCGTCTGGACGATAACCGCCGTTTTGTCGTCGAGCGTGGCCGCGACCCAGCGCTAGTGCTAACTCGCGATGGCAAAGCCACTAGCGTGCGCGACTGGGGCGAGCAAATCTTTACCGAGATGACCGAGGTGGCAACGTTGCTGGATGCAATGGAGGATGGCTCTCCCCACGCCGAGGCCATCGCGGCATTGGCACCTAGCCTGCAAGACCCGTCGCTGACGCCGTCAGCGCAGCTTTTGGCACGCCTAGAGCAAGAGAACGTGTCGCTTAACGAGTTGATGCTTTCCTTGGCCAAAGAACAGGGCGAGCAGCTGCGCCATCAGCCGATGATACGTGCGCGTCAAACGCTGCTGGATCAGCTGGTGGAGACCTCGCATCAACAGCAGCAAGATATCGAAGAAGCCGATCTAGAGAGCTTTGATGCGTTTCTGGCCGACTACTTTGCCAGCGCGCGCGAAAATCGTGCCCTCACGCCGCTACACAGCGAGGTGTCCTCTTGATGCTGGCTTCCACGCGCGGAGTGGCGCTGGCAGGGTTCGCGTTCTGCGTATTGATGATGGCTGTTGCGCTCGTGCTTGAGCATATCGTTGGCTTCGCGCCATGTCCGTTGTGTATTTTTCAGCGGGTGGGGGTGATTGCGACCGCCATCGTGCTAGCCGTTGCGGCACTGCATAACCCCGCTGGGCGCATTGGGTGTGCTTTGTACGCTGTGCTGAGCTTAATCACTGTTGCTGGCGGGGCTTTTGTCGCCGGGCGCCATGTGTGGTTGCAGTCACTGCCCGCCGATAAAGTGCCGAGCTGCGGGCCAAATCTTGATTACATGATGGATATGCTGCCGTTACAGGACGTGGTGGCGATGGTGCTCACCGGTTCGGGTGAGTGCGCCGAAATAAGTTTCTCTCTGCTGGGGCTTTCCCTTCCCGCCTGGACGCTCGTCGGCTTTTTATTGTTAGCTTTGGCGCCGTTACGCCTGCTTTGGCTTTCCATTATGGCTCGCTGTTAACCCGCTTACACGCGTCTCGTTTGTGTTTATTTCACTCTTCTCGGCACCCGAATTTAACGCTCGGGTGCCGAGCGTGTTTGCGCGCAAAGGAAAAATATTTTGACGATTTGATAAAATATAGATATTTTCTAGTGAGGTACTTTAACGATTACCTATCGCCGCTACAGCTATTGCCACTACATCTTGGGAGCTATGACGATGAGCCGTTTTAATTGGGACGATCCGTTACTACTGGAACAGCAGTTGACCGACGAAGAGCGTCAGATTCGCGACGCCGCCTACGATTACTGTCAAGAAAACCTGCAGCCGCGGGTGTTATCGGCGTTTCGTGAAGAGCGTTTTGACCGCGACATCATGAACGAGATGGGAGAACTTGGCCTGCTGGGCGCGACGGTCTCGCCGGAGTACGGCGGTGCAGGCGTTAACCATGTCGCTTATGGGCTGATTGCTCGCGAAGTCGAGCGTGTTGATTCCGGTTATCGCTCGGCCATGAGCGTACAGTCGTCGCTGGTGATGTTCCCGATTGAAGCTTATGGCTCAGAAGAACAAAAGCAGAAATACCTGCCTAAGCTTGCCAGCGGTGAGATGGTCGGCTGCTTTGGCCTAACCGAACCCGATCACGGCTCCGACCCTGGCGCCATGGTCACGCGTGCCGAGAAAGTGGACGGCGGCTATCGCCTCACCGGCGCCAAAATTTGGATCACCAATAGCCCGATTGCCGATGTCGCCGTGGTATGGGCCAAATCCGCCGCCCACGATAACCAAATTAAAGGCTTTATCGTTGAGCGTGGCACTGAGGGGTTCAGCGCCCCAAAAATTGAGGGTAAGGTTTCTCTGCGTGCGTCAATCACTGGCGAGATCGTGCTGGATAACGCCTTTGTGCCGGAAGAGAACGTGCTACCTAACGTGAGCGGCCTAAAAGGCCCGTTCGGCTGCTTGAACAAGGCGCGCTACGGCATCGCGTGGGGCGTCATGGGTAGCGCCGAGTTCTGTTGGCACGCCGGGCGCCAGTACACGCTGGATCGCAAACAGTTTGGCCGCCCGCTCGCCGCTAACCAGCTGATTCAGAAAAAACTCGCCGATATGCAGACCGAGATCACCCTGGGCCTGCAGAGCGCACTCCAAGTGGGTCGCCTACTGGATAGCGGCAACTGGGCGCCGGAGATGATCTCGCTGATTAAGCGCAACAACTGCGGCAAGGCGCTGGATATTGCCCGCGTAGCGCGGGATATGCACGGCGGCAACGGCGTATCAGACGAGTACGGCGTGATTCGCCACATGGTGAATTTGGAGTCGGTCAATACCTATGAAGGCACGCACGATATCCACGCGTTAATTCTGGGGCGGGCACAAACCGGTATCCAAGCCTTTTTCTAATTGTTTCGCTTTTCCAATACCTTCTTAGCGCAGGAGTGAACCATGGCAGGTCCCTTACAAGGGTTGCGTGTACTTGACCTTAGTCGCGTGTTGGCGGGTCCCTGGAGTACCCAGATTCTAGCGGATATGGGGGCCGAGGTGATTAAGATCGAGCGGCCCGGCAGCGGTGATGATACGCGCCACTGGGGGCCGCCCTGGTTTCAGGCGGAAGATGGCAGTGAGACACGTGAATCGGCTTATTATCTCGCCGCCAACCGTGGTAAGCACTCGCTAACCGTCGATATTAGTCAGCCCGAAGGCCAAGACTTGATTCGCGAGATCGCCAGCCAAAGCGACATCTTGGTCGAGAACTTTAAAAGCGGTGGCCTTGCGAAGAAGGGGCTAGATTACGCAACGCTCTCGGCGCCCAATCCGGGGTTGATCTACTGTTCTATTACAGGCTTTGGGCATACCGGGCCGATGGCCGAAATGGCAGGTTACGACTATCTTATTCAAGCCCAAGGTGGGCTGATGAGCATTACCGGGGCGGCGGACGACGAGCCAGGCGCCGGCCCGAAGCGTGTCGGTGTGGCCGTCGCGGATTTGACCACCGGCATGAACGCTACCATTGCCATTTTAGGGGCGTTGTACCACCGAACCCAGACCGGGGAAGGGCAGCATATCGACATGGCGCTACTGGATGTCCAGGTGAGCTGGCTCGCGAATCAGGCGCAGAACTACTTCTGCAGCGGGAAACCGCCGGCGCGTACCGGCGACTACCACCCCAATCTGGTGCCGTATCAGCCATTTCCCACCGCCGATGGTGAGCAAATCATTATTGCCGTCGGGAATAATGGCCAGTTTCAACGTTTTTGCGAAGCCATTGGCCACGGCGAGCTTGCCCACGACATACGTTTTGCGACCAACGCTGAACGGGTAAAACACCGGGTTGAGCTCATTGAGTTGTTAGTCAGCGCGACCAAAACACGCACGCTCAATGAGTGGACGGTGTTGCTCAACGAGATTGGCGTTCCCTGCGGCCCGATTCAGGATATCGCTCAGGTTTTTGACGACCCGCAAGTTCAAGCGCGTGGCATGCAGGTTTCGCTTGATTCCGCGCAGGGACCGGTACAAGGCGTGGCTAACCCGATCAAGTACTCGAAAACCGAGATTGAATACCACAAAGCGCCGCCCGCGCTCGGCGAGGATACGGCTGCCGTGCTTGAGCGCGTGCTGAAAAAACCGGCGAGTGAGATTGAAGCACTGAAGAAAAAGGGCGTGGTTTAGCACGTAAAGCATTAGCCGGTTTTGAATAACCACAAAGGAAAAGACCATGGAAACGTTGCTCGATATCCTGATTCCCAAACCCTTTATTGCCGGTGAGTGGCGCGATGCGAAGACGCATTTTTCCGTCACAAATCCCGCCAATGGGAAAGTTCTGGCGGAAGTGCCCGATTTAGGCGGCGAAGAAACCCGTGAAGCCATCGCCGCCGCCGAAGCCGCCTGGCCCGCGTGGCGTCAACACACGGCCAAAGCGCGCGCCAACCTGTTACGCGCTTGGTTCGATGCCATTATGGATCACCAAGAAGCGCTCGCCCGACTGATGACGCT
>NZ_JAMJPJ010000034.1 GCF_023555005.1 Halomonas llamarensis
AGATGGCCGAGCCAGAAAGCCTGCATGGCATTGAGTTCGTGGTTCATGAGAATCTCCTGGATAAAGGGAGCCTCAGTGTGGTCAGCAAAACTCAACGTGAGAAGATGTGTTTGGTGGAGCGCTTACCAAATTCCATATATTGTTTTACTTCTTTGCATCTATCCCTAAAAGAAAGATAAGCTTCGTAAATAAAATATTCTTTTTCCTCACTTGTCAGCATCCTCCACCTCCTTGCCAAGAAGGTTATTCCTAACAAAGTGGATACGCTTTCTTACCTTAGGTAGCGAGTTGCTAGCGTCTGATCGAGTTAGATGGATAAACTCCTTTGAGTCCAACCAACTTAAATCTCCAACTTTTAGATTTGGTTCAACATCTAAAGCCAACGCAGTGCCAACAGCAATAGCTTCGAACCTTATCCTAGGCACCGACATGTTTTTTGCATTCTTTTTAAAACCAAAATCAAAGTTATCTCTCACAAAAAACATAACATTATTGAAAATATTTTTGTAAAAATCTAAATCAAAATCATCATTATTTTTATCATCTAGATAATCATTTAAAAAAACATCAACACTTTTCTTAAAACCTTCGTAGTTCTCATAATAAGCAAAAAATCTTAAAACCAACTCCTCATACTCACGGCGTTTAGATCGAGCACTACTAACTGGACATAGCTCTCTAAAAAGTTCATCGGAAGAAATATCCTTAACAAGACTGGTAAAAGGGCCGCCCCTTGAGCCAAACCTTTGTTCCATCGTCCAGAGCTTTTCTCCACCCGTGTTCAGGCGATCAAAAAGTTGTCTACGAGCGTCCTCGTCAACCTCTATAAGCTCTATCATTCGCATTGTTTTTCTATTAAAACGAAGCCTCCTAGATGTAGGCAAGTCTTGAAAAGTCAATCCATTAAGCTTATCAAGCTTCTCTAACTTTGAAAGAACCAGTTCACCAGACAAAAATCTTACTAAGGTTCTAATTCGCTGAGAGCCGTCAACTATCTCCATTCTTCCCGTATCTTCACCCTCATCAACGTCTGCAACATATAGATAAGGGATAGGGAGGTTAAGCATTAATGATTCAATAAAGCGAGATTGACGTTCCTCATTCCAAACCATCTCACGTTGATAATCTGGAACGAACAATTCAGCCCGATCGTTGTCAAGTTTCTCTAAAAACTTAGAGACAATAATTTCAACTGGATACTCACGGATATCGTAATCTGTTTCTTTATTCTTTTCTTTAATCTGCCTCTCAGCCTCTTCAGCAAGCTGAGACCGATCACCTTTAAAAAAATTGTTTTGCATCCATTCCCCCTTTAACCCTAATATCCAAATGTTTATTCTCGAGAGTCACGCTGTTCAACACCTTGCTTCTTACCTTCAGGCAAGCTTTCATAAAGCTCTTCGATCTCTTTGAACCGTGTAATTCTGTCTTGCACGATAAAATTCAAAAGATCGAACATTTTACCCACATTCTTATTGATATCATCGTCATCGATTTCACCCGGGTACACTGATTCATTACCAATGATGCGTATAGCATCAAGCGCTTCTTGCACACCTCGAGGTAGCCCATTCTCTACTAACTCACTGATGGCTTTATCTATTTTTCGGTTTTTTCCCAAGGTATATACAAAGCCGCTGAAGCGCTAAGCGAAACAGTGCAGCAGCAGCTTTCGAGGAGTGGGGAAGCACTCCACGTGCTTCCAAGTAGTCAGTTTTAACTTCATCGGGCATGTCAGGAAGTGGAAGAGGCACACCTGAAACCAAAGGAGAAAGGAGCTTGCCGGATAAATCACTTTGATCTGTACCAAACCAGTAAGAAGACTCACCACAGTGCTGACATATGGCTCTCTCAATTTGCGTACCTTCAAACCTAACTCGCCATTCATACCAGCTCATTTTTGAATAAACATTACATAAAGGACATGTAAATGCCTTAGCTTGAAACTTGGGCGGATAATATTTCATAAAAAAACGCTCCCTGTCTGCATATTATACCGAGCTAGGCTTTTCCGGCTGACAATCAAAAATCAAGAATGAACATAAGCAATCAATTTTCATTATTGTCCCTGCGCTTAATCGAAACTGAACGACTCACGGTTGCCAGCTGCGTTTTCTTCCATCTGCACACAGCTTTCCAGTATCTGGTAACTTTCACCGCCGAACTCGGCGACTTCTTGGCAGTGATTGCGAATGCGGGAAGATACGCTCGGCCATTGGTCGCGGATGGCGTTATAGCTGCTCTGCTCCATCTGGATGCAGGAGTTGTAAATCTGATGGCTGCCGCCACCAAACTCTGCAACGTCTTCACAGTGAGCTTCCACATCAAAGCGCGGTAACGACTGTGCGTGCGCTGAAAAAGCTGCCACACCGGTAAGGCAAGCCACGATCGTGGCCATCTTAAAAGCCTTCATCCTTGTCCCCTTTTCACGTTATTTACCACGAAAAAGCGGCCTTCAATGCCATAGCCGCCTCAAACCACCGGCCCAACCCGAATCTCATACCGCCCCAAAATCTCCACACCCTGCATATCCTGCGGCTTGATCATTTCCGGCTGGTAGTGGTCTTTGTCGCTGATCAGGGGCAGCGCGCCGTCGCTTGCTTCACTCATACAAAAAGCCTAACCCATAGCCAGGCCTAACACCATTATTCCGAAGTCGATTTATCCCCACGCCTGATAAACGCCCATCAGAGCTCAACGACAACAGCAGAGGCTATTCCACCTGCGCTGAGTGGCCCTTTAGGCTCTGGGCTGGGTGGCCTTTTTTGCGTACAATCGCATACCAATTAAACCCGACTTTTCTGCGTCCGCTACGGTGTGCCATTTACACCTGTTTCAGGGCGTGTATTTATACCGCATACCGAGTATGCAAGTGATGGATATGACGAACGTTAACCCAGCAGACGCCGCACGTCGGTTTTCTGTGGCGCCGATGATGGACCTCACTACAAGAGACTACAGAGCCTTCGCGCGCACCTTGACCAAGCGTGCGTTGCTGTATACCGAAATGGTGACCACCGGGGCTATTTTGCACGGCTCGCCGCGTGCGCGTTTTTTGGGCTTTGACGACGTTGAGCACCCAATTGCCTTGCAGCTTGGCGGCAGCGATGCCGGGGAACTGGCCGAATGTGCGGCGATTGCCCAGGATTGGGGCTATGACGAGGTCAACCTGAACGTCGGTTGCCCGAGCGACCGGGTGCAGAACAATATGATTGGCGCCTGCCTGATGGGTTATCCGGAAAAAGTCGCTGCGGCTGTGCGTGCCATGCAAGCGTCGGTGTCGATCCCCGTGACGGTGAAATGCCGTATCGGCGTTGACGATCAGGATGAAGATGCTGACCTGGCACGTTTTATTGAAACCGTCGCGGATGCGGGCTGCCAGACGTTTACCGTTCATGCGCGTAAAGCCTGGCTACAAGGCTTATCGCCCAAGGAAAATCGCGATGTACCCCCGCTCAATTACCCGCGCGTGCATCGCTTGAAGCAGCAGCATCCCGAACTGCACATCGGGATTAATGGCGGCATTAAAACGCTTGAGGAATGCCAGGCGCAGCTTGAACACGTTGACAGCGTGATGGTGGGCCGTGAGGCCTATCAAAACCCGTGGATGCTCGCTGGCGTCGATGAACAACTTTATGGTGTAAAAAGCCCCGCACAAAGCCGTATGGCGGCCGCCATCGCGTTTCGGCCTTACATCGCCCAGCGGCTTAACGAAGGCGCCAAGCTCAATCATGTCACGCGGCATTTATTGGGCCTGTTCCAAGGCTGCCCAGGCGGGCGCCGTTTCCGGCGCCATCTCTCCGAACATGCCCACAAAGAAGGCGCAGGCTTACGTATTTTTGATGACGCGTTGAGCCTGGTGCGAGAACCCCAAGCAGCCTAATTCGGGCGAATTAGTAGAGCGCATCCGGTGGCGGGTCCAAAGACGACTGAAACGACTCAATAGCCGTTTCCGCCTCTTCAAGCGCATCAAAGCGAGCAATGTGAAAAAGCGCTTCGCCTTCGTTGGCAAGCGGCAGGCGGCTCATGCCAATCACAATGCCATCGGCGACGGCGCGTACTTCGCCTTCATCGTTGCCAAAGGGGTCCGCCACCTTGCCCAGCAGTTCACCCTTTGCTACCCGAGCACCCAAGCGTACTTTGGGGCGCAGAATGCCGTCTATCGGTGCCCGTGCCCAGCTAGAACCATTGGCAACCTCGGCCGGAGCTGGCCGGCGGCGGCGCTGCTCACCTGCTAGCATTCCTAAACGGCGCATCACGCGCAGCACGCCACGCACACCGGGGGCAATGGCCCACTCATCAAAGCGCAACGCCTCCCCAGCTTCGTAAGTCAGCACGGGAATGCCACGATTTTGGGCGTAATGACGCAGGCTGCCCTCACGCAGCTCCGCGTTAAGCACCACGGGCGCGCCAAACGCATCGGCCATCTCCTCTGTTTCACTGCCAGGGCTTAACTGCGCGCGGATTTGCGGTAGGTTCGTGCGATGGATCGCGCCCGTATGCAAATCGATAATATGTGTGGCGCGATCTACCATTTCCTCTCGCAGCAACGACGCGATGCGTCCACCCAGCGAGCCAGATTCACTGCCGGGAAAGCAGCGATTTAGATCCCGCCGATCGGGCAAATAGCGCGTCTGCTGCAAAAAGCCAAAAACGTTGACCACCGGCACTGCAATAAGCGTGCCGCGAATGCTATTGATGGCTTTTGAACGCAGAAGGCGGCGTACGATTTCAACACCGTTAATCTCGTCACCATGAATGCCGCCACACACCAGCAAAATTGGCCCATCTTTACGGCCATGCACCACTTCAACCGGCATGTGCAGCTGTGTATGGGTATAAAGTTTAGCGACCGGGACATCAATTTCTTGCCTTTGTCCCGGCTTAACACTGCACCTGGCTAATGTAAATGGCGCTCGTGCCATATGAAGGCCTGCTTGGGTATCAAAACTGAGTATCAAAACTGGGTATCAAACACTGTTTTCTTATTGCCGTTATACGCCCTTGAAGCCTCAGTGACGAGTAAAATCAGCCGATATGTCCCACTTTCCTGCGACATATTTGCCGAAATAAGGTATCCATACACTTTCGCATGTAAAACGCCGACGAGTTGGTTAAGATGTAAGCGCGTTTTATCCAGAGGCAACGGGATTCATGGTAAGAAAAACGAAAGCCGAAGCAGCCGCGACACGCGAGGCGCTTTTAGATGCGGCCGAAGAGATGTTTATTCAGCACGGAGTCGCGCGCACGTCTTTAGAGCAAATCGCCCGCCACGCTGGCATGACCCGCGGCGCGGTCTATTGGCACTTTAAGAACAAAGCCGACCTGTTTCACGCCATGCTCCAGCGCGTGCGCTTGCCCTTTCAAGAGCTGGTCGAAGCACTTGACGACCCAGAACTGGTCAAAAAACCCTTAGAAGCTATTCGCTTGGCGTGTATCAGTGGTTTTGAGCATCTAGAACGCCCCCGCTACCGTCGGGTACACGCCATTTTGATCCATCACTGCGAAGTCTTTAGCGATATTGATCCACTCGCCATGCAAAACGAGATGGCCGAAGAATCTTGTGGTGCCTTACGTGACTATTTTCAATGCGCAGCGCGTCTTGGCCAACTGCGCAACGATATCTCGCCAGCGTTGGCCACGCAGCTGCTGCAGTCAATGTTGGGGGGATTATTTCACGACTGGCTACGCAATGACGGAAGCTTTTCTATTTACGAAGAAGGCAGCCGTCTCGTGAAAACGCAGCTAGCATTGATGCAACCCCACCCTTAAGGGTGAGGCCGCTATTTCACTATCGTGATGATCTTGCTCTAATACTGGACAAGATACTGCCATGCCGTATCAACACTATCGTCAATACTTGTTCCTACCTCTCCTCTTTTGCTCCTTGGTGTTCACGCCCCAGCAGGATATAAAACGCTGGCAACACAAAAATGGTAAACAAGGTACCAATGCCCAGCCCCGCACTGATCGTCAGACCGATGGCAAAGCGGCTTTCTGCGCCGGGGCCAACAGCAATCAGCAACGGCACCATGGCAAAGATCAGCGCCACCGAGGTCATGATGATCGGGCGCAGCCGGATGGCGGAGGCTTCAATCACAGCATCAACCTTGTTCAGTCCACGCTCTTTCTGTAACTGGTTGGCGAACTCGACAATCAGGATACCGTTCTTGGAGACCACGCCAATCAACGTAATCAGGCCCACCTGGGTGTAAATATTCATGGTGGCGAAGCCGAGCACGATGAATGCCATGGCACCAGCCACCGACATGGGCACTGAGACCAAAATGATGAAGGGATCACGCCAGCTTTCAAACTGCGCCGCCAGCACCAGATAAATGACCAGCAGCGACAGGAAGAAGGTTACGGCTAGGGCGTTTCCCTGGTTCGCCAGCTGCCGACTCTGCCCAGTGTAATCGTAATCGAAGCCCGGAGGAAAGGTCTCAGCCGCGGCTTGTTCCATGTAATCCATGGCGGTACCCGCTGCCACGCCTGGCTTGATAACCCCCTGCACGGTAAGGGAGTTCTGCTGGTTGAACTGGGTTCGGTTGGAAGGCTCGACGTTGTGGGTAAAGCTCACCACGCTGCCCAGCGGAACCAGCTCACCGTTATCGGCGCGAATCTGGTAGTCATTCAACTCCTGTTCGTCCAGACGGAATTGCTGGTCCACCTGGGGAATGACCTGATAGGACCGGCCTTCCATATTGAAACGGTTGATGTAACCACCACCGAGCATACTCGATAGGGTCTGGCCGATATCCTGCATGGACAGGCCGAGGTCTGCCACGCGATCCCGGTCCACCTTGATGCGGGTAACGGGCCGGTCGAAGTTGATAGACTTCTGCAGGAACATGAAGTTACCGCTGCCCATGGCCTTGCCTAACAACTCATCAGCCACCTGGTTCAGCTGCTCGTAGCTGTTGCCAGTGGTGATCACGAACTGGAACGGCAGACCGCCGCCGGAGCCGGGCAAGGATGGCGACGGGAATACGGCCGTTTGCAAACCGGTGACCTTGTTCAGCTCGGCAGCCAGCTTGGGCTGGGCCTCGAACTGGGAAGTCTCGCGCTGGCTCCAGGGTGCCATCTTGAAACCACCGAATACGGCATTAGGGCCGGTAATGCCGATGATCATGAAATCTTCCTGATAACCCGGAACCGAGGCTATGCGGTTCTGGGCTTCGTCGCCATGCTCCTGAAGGTAATCCAGCGTCGCCGTTTGCGGCCCGAGCCCCTGATAGAACAGGATGCCCTGGTCTTCCGTCGGCGCCAACTCATTCTGGCTCATCGTTACCATGAAATAGATCGAGCCCAGGACGACCACCGCAAAGAACACCACCACAGATTTGGTCTTCATCAGCGACGTAAGAGCGCTCTTGTAGGCCCCTGACAGCCCATTGAAGGTGCGCTCGACCAGCTGCTCAAACCGGCCCGGATTGCCATGTGGCTTGAGCACCATGCCGGACAGCATGGGGGACAGCGTCAGGGCAACGATCCCCGAGACCACCACGGCGCCCGCGAGGGTAAAGGCGAATTCGGTGAAAAGCGAGCCAACCAGGCCGCCCATAAAGCCGATCGGCGCGTATACCGCTACCAGCGTCGTGGTCATCGCAATGATCGGTACCGCCATTTCCCGGGCGCCATTGATAGCGGCCTCGAAGCGGGATTCGCCCTGTTCTATGTGCCGGTGCACGTTTTCCACCACGATAATGGCGTCATCCACCACCAGGCCGATGGCCAACACCAAAGATAACAATGTCAGCAAGTTCAGTGAGAACCCGAACACCAGCATGATGAAAGCACCACCGACCAGCGACAGCGGCACAGCCACCGACGGCACGATAGCCGCCCGGAGGGAGCCCAGAGTCAAGAAAACCACCACCAGAACGATAACCAGCGCTTCTAGCAGGGTCTTGATGACTTCCTTGATGGAATCATCGATAAAGTCAGAGGCGTCGTAAGCCAGTCGCGCATTCAGGCCCGACGGCAACTGGCTCTGGATTTCCGGAAGCTCCGTTTTCACCAGACCCGCGACGGTCAGGGGGTTGGCGCCCGGCGCCAGCTCGATGGCCACGTAGGTCGCCGGTTGGCCTTTATACAGCGCCAGCTGGTCATAGGTCTGAGAACCCAGTTCGACGCGTGCAATATCCTGCAGGCGAATCTGAGAGCCTTCGTACTGCTTTACTACCAGGTTGCGAAACTCATCCGGGTCGGCGACGTCGGTGTCGCTGGTCATGCTGATTTCAGTGTAGGTGCCCTTGGTGTTACCCACCGCCGCCTGGTAGTTGTTAGCGCGGAGTTTGGCGATCACTTGCTGGGGCGTCATATCCACCGCTGCCAGCCGTTCCGGATTTAGCCACACGCGCAGGGCAAACGTCCGGCCAAGCAGGGCTGCCTTACCGACGCCGGAGAGCGCCTGGAGTTTTGGTTGCACCTCCCGGGTCAGATAATCGGTGATCTGCGGCACCTCAAGCTCTTCACTGTAGAAGGCGATGTACATAAGTGCCGTGGAGTCACCGGTAGTGGAGGTGATCACCGGGTCCTGAGCCTCGGCGGGCAACACGTTACGCTGACTGGCAACCTTGGCCTGAATTTCCGCAAGCGCCGCGTTGGCGTCGTAGTTCAGCTCCATTTTGGCCTGGATGGTGGAGGTGCCCTGGGAGCTGGTGGACGTCAGGTAATCGATCCCGCTGGCCTCGGCGATGGCGTGTTGCAAAGGCGTGGTGATAAAGCCCTTGATCAGGTCTGAGCTGGCACCCGGGTAAGCCGTAGTCACGGTAACCGTGGTGCTTTCCAGTTCTGGGTACTGACGAACTTCCATTTCCATTGCAGCCCGTGCGCCCAGCAGGAGTATCAGCAGGCTGACAACCGTCGCCAGAACCGGCCGGTGGATAAATATGTCGGTGAATCGCATTACTCAGACGCCTCCTGTGGTTGCTCGTCCTTCTGGATCTCGACCTTCTGGCCGTCACGCAGACGGAGCAGCCCCTTGGAAACTACCGTTTCACCTGCCTTCAGACCAGAGAGCACCGCCGCTTGGGTGTCACGGGTGTCACCGGTGGTGATCGTGCGGCGGCTTACCACCAGGTTGCCACTGTCGTCATCTTCGACCACGAACACAAAGTCACCATACGTGTTGTAGGAAATGGCCGTACGCTGCACTGTAACGACTTCGTTATCTTCCGGTTGTCGGGTCTGGATAGTCGCGAACATGCCCGGCCGCAGGCGGTTTTCTGAGTTATCCAGAGTGGCGCGAATGCGCACGGTACGGGTTTCGGGGTTCACTGACGTGTTAATGGCACTGACCTTACCCTCGAAAGCCTCATCGGGAACTGCTGCCACGGTTACGCCCACCGGGTAGTCGGTTTCTACCTTGGGCAGATCCTGTTCCGACAGGGTGTAGTCTGCGTAAATCGGGTCCAGCATGTTGATTTCGACTATCGGTGTGCCGGTAGGCACATATTCGCCTTGATCCACCATGCGGATACCCAACGTGCCGTCGAACGGTGCCCGGATGATTTTCTTGTTAAGTTGCGCTTCCGCTTCATTTACCCGGGCCCTGGCTGCGTCAAGGTTAGCCTTGGCTTCGTCGTACTGGGACTGGGACACGGCACGCTTTTCAAGAAGGTTGGCTATCCGCTGGAAATCCTGTTCTGCCAACTGGGCTTCGGCCCGACGAGTGCGCAGGGCAGCTTGATCGATTTCCGAATCCAGGCGAATAAGTACGTCGCCCTGTTCAACGGTATCGCCGGAGTCGAAATTGATTTCCTCAATAACGCCGGGCACCTCGTTTGCAACCTCGATGCCATTCACCGCCTCGATACTGCCCACCGCCTTGATAGCGGGCGTCCAGCTCGCCTTTCGGGCTTTGGTTGCGGAAATTAGGGTGGGCGGCTGGGCTTGGGACAACTGCTCTTCCATCTGGCCAAACTGGTAAAATTTGTAGCCGAAGATGCCACCAAACACGACGGCGAGAAAAATGATAACGATCAGAAAGCGGGAAGCAATGCGCATAGTTCAGGCCCTGTCACTCCGTATCAAGTGATGTAAGTTTCGAAAGGAAAAAAGCAGATCGTCGATAGGCATCAGCGCACTGGCTGTGGCGGCTCACCGATATCTATCATTTCATCGTAGGGGTCGTCCTCTTCAGGCAAGATGAACTCAACGCTATCACCGTCTAGCCATGTGTTAACTTCTTTTAGCGCGGCGACATCCAGCGTGCCCGATTGCTGACGCAGGGTCAGCAAATTGATCACATAATCGTAGCGCGCACTGGCGTAATCGGCGATGGCATTGTACAAGTTTTGCTCAGCATTCAAGACATCGACGATATTGCGCGTCCCGACTTCATAGCCCGCACGCGTGGCGTCTAGCGCACTTTGGTTGGAGACAATCGCTTGCTGGCGGGCCTCAACGGTGGTCACATCGTTGCTGACCTGGGTATAGCGTGAGCGCACTTGCTGCACGGTTTCTCGTCGCTGATCTTCGAAGTCGTATTGACTTGCTTCGAGTAAGTAGGTGTTTTCTTGGATAGTCGCGGTGGTGGTGCCGCCGGTGTAAAGCGGAAGGCTCACGCGAACGCCTACCTGGCTATCCGAGTTATAGCCCGACACGCCATCGGCATCGTTGTCGCCATAGTTATAATTAGCGAAGGCATTGACCGAAGGAAGGCGCTGCGCCTCAGCCAGAGCCAACCCGCTACGCGTGAGTTCAACGCCGGCTCGACTTGCAAGCACAACGGGATTTTTCTCAACGGCCAACGCGACCCAGTCATTACGGTCATTCGCAGGAAGCGTGACGGGCATCGCCTCGCCCAATGCCTCAATGCTCTCGTAACGCTGACCGGTTAAACGTTCCAGCGCTTCAAAGCGCACTTGGAGATCGCTCTCTGCGGCAATACGGGTCGCGCGCGACTGATCAAACGCCGCTTTGGCTTCTTCCACTTCAGTAATGGCGATAAGCCCGACTTCAAACTGTTCGCGCGCTTGCTCAAGCTGGCGCCCAATGGCGCGCTCCTGCGCCCGGCGCGATTCAAGTAGCTCGTGGGCACGTAGAATTTCAAAATAGGCTGAAGCAACATCGATTAACAGTTGCTGTTCTGTGGCAGCCAGCTGATAAAGCTGCTGATCAATCTGGCGCTCTGTCCGCTCAACTTCACGATTGGCAATAGCATTAAACAGCGCTTGCGTGGCTTCAAGCGATACGTTCACGCTATTGATGTTGTCATCGCCACCGCTAGTTAACGCGGTTGTTGCACCAAGTTGATCCCTGCTTTGGCTTTCGTACGCACGGCTATGGG
Organism: Halomonas llamarensis; assembly: GCF_023555005.1. Taxonomy (GTDB): domain Bacteria; phylum Pseudomonadota; class Gammaproteobacteria; order Pseudomonadales; family Halomonadaceae; genus Vreelandella; species Vreelandella llamarensis. The sequence continues at coordinate 11,297 of NZ_JAMJPJ010000034.1, forward strand.
CCACATTGCCGGTGGCATTGATTTGCGGCAATAGCGCGCCTTCCGCCGCCTCGCGGACCGATTCCGTACTCCGGGTCACCAACCGCGCCGACGCAAGCGCCGCGTTATTATTGAGAGCATCCTGGGTAATGTTAAGTAAATCCGCCGACCACGCGGGGGTTGTCCAAGTCGCCGCTACCAACATCGGCAAAAGTGCGCGTCGCATCCAAGCCCCTTTGGGCGTCGATAAAAGAGCAAAAGGGAGTCGCAGCATGTCATCATCCTCATTATGATCAGTCACCAGACACAATATACATACATTGTCGCATGTTCATAAGCGCTTACCAGGATTCAACGCGATTTTGCACGTTTTTTGCCGTATTCACTTTCTTGTTTTACTGCCTTTTTGGCGCATAACGCACAAATCTGAACTACGCTATGTTGCAAAGCAACACGACACCCTGATTGTCGACGTTATCGCTTTAACCAGGAGCCGCCATTATGGATGCCGTTACCATCGTCCCCGTGGGTTCGCTCGAAATCGCCGTTCGCTTATGGCACCCCAATGCGCCCCATACGGTAATCGCCTGGCATGGTTTAGCGCGGCACGGCGGCGACTTTGAACAACTTGCCCGCCGACTCGGCCCCAAATGGCGAGTGCTAGCCCCCGACACGCCGGGGCGGGGGCTTTCAAGCTGGTCTTTTTACCCCGCTCAAGAGTACCTATACGCTCACTATATGAAGGTAGCACTTGCCGTGCTGGATCATTTTCAGCTCGATAGTGTGCCCTGGATCGGCACCTCGATGGGCGGGCTTTTAGGCATGCTGCTTGCGGCTGACAGCGAGGCCGCGCCGCGACTGCAATGTCTCGTGCTCAACGATGTCGGCCCGGAGCTTGACCCGCAGGCGCTTACCCAAATGGCTACCTACTTCGGCACTTTTAAGCGTTTTAGTACTTTTAATGCGCTTAAAGACGCACTCAAGGCGAACTATCAGGGCTTTGGCATTCAACATGAAAGCGAGTGGGATGCGATGGCGGCCAGTAGTGCGCGGCGCCTTCCCGATGGCGCCTGGTCGTTTCATTACGACCCACGCATCGCTGAGCAGTTTATCCATGATACCCCTCGCGATATGTGGGCGGATTGGGCACACATTCACTGCCCCATGATGCTGATTCGCGGCGAGCACTCACCGCTTTTACGTGTGGAAAGCATGGAAAAAATGCGTCAAGCCCAGCCTGAAATGGAAACGCTAGAAGCCCCCGGCTGCGGCCATGCCCCTATGCTCAATGTGGAAAGCCAGGTGACGCCGCTGCGCCACTTTCTCGAACGCCACAGCGAGCGACACAACCCCAACGCAACACCCAACTTATGGCAGCAGTGGATTGAGCGCGTGAAGCGGAGCATTTAACCCGAAAGTTTGGCCACACAACGCTCGACCGCACCACGATAGCCGACGCCGAACAACAGCAAATGATTCAGCAGCGGGTAAAGTTGGAAAAGTGCCTCACGCCGCGGCCAATCGGCCGGGGCATTGGCGTCCCAGTAGGCTTCGAAAAAGGCCTCCCCCGGCGCGCCAAAAAGCGTCAACATGGCAAGGTCCACCTCGGGAAAATGGTAGTAAACCGCCGGGTCAATCAAGGCTGGGCCATCCGGGGTGTGCAGCACGTTACCCGACCACAGATCGCCATGCACAAGGCTTGGCGGTGCATCCGGCAACCACGTCTCCAGCGTGTCGGCGATGTTCTCAATGCGTGCGCGCAGCGCATGACCCAATAAGCCCCGCTCGTGGCACGCCGCGCTGAGTGGCAGTAGACGCCGCTCGCGCTGAAACGCACGCCCATCGGCTAACGGGGTGTTAGGTTGCGGCGTGCTGCCGCAGGCGTTATCCCAATGCCAGCCGTGCTGCTCGCCGTGTTTCGCGTGCAGCACGCGCATGCCTTCGCCTAGCGCGGCAGCATTGCCCCGCCCTTGCGCTGTTAGCGCCTCCATTATCAGCCATTCACCTGCCTGGCCAAGCACGTCGGGAATCACCAGCGGCGCATTCGCTGCTTTCAGCGCGCGCAGGCCCTCGGCCTCTCCCTGCAAACTGGCAGTATCGTCGTGTTTGACCACTACTGTTCCCTGTTGCGTTTCGAGCTGGTAGACCGCGGCGATATCGCCACCGCTTAGCGGCTGAAGATCCCCCACCGGCGTCAGCTTCTTTTCTTCTAGCAAGGCCTGTAACCTAGCGGGTAATGTTGGAGAGGTAGGCATAGCGTAGGAGGCTCCCATGTATAAACTGGCTTTTTTTGTTCCCACCGAAGACGCCGAGCGCGTAAAAGAGGCCGTCTTTACCACCGGCGCGGGGCGCATCGGCGACTATGAAGCGTGCTGCTTTCAAACCCGAGGGACCGGGCAGTTTCGCCCGCTGGCCGGTGCCAACCCGCATATCGGCCAAGTCGATGAGCTTGAAAACGTCGAGGAGTTAAAAGTGGAGTTAGTCTGTCAGGATGAACTCATTCGCACCGCTATCGCGGCATTGAAAGCGGCCCATCCTTACGAAGAACCCGCCTATGAGGCTTGGCTGCTAGCAGATATCTAATCAAGCCTGTGGTCGTTAAGCACTGCCAAAATAACGCTCGCGGTCTTCTGGGGTAATGGTGCCGATGTGAAGTGGAAAAAGTCTGTTGCCGCGATCAGCATAATAGTGGCGCAACGTCTCTTCGATTGTTGGAAACGCCAACGCGTCCCAGGGGATTTCGTGCTCCTCGAATAGGGCAACTTCTTCGCTCTCAGCGCCGGCGTCAAAGCCCCCGATCAAATCAGCACGGAAGATCATGTAGACTTGGTTGATATGGGGCAAATCGATCAACGTATAAAGGTTCGCTAACGCCACGTCGGCACATGCCTCTTCACGCGTTTCTCGCACAGCGGCCTGCTGGGTGGTTTCGGCGTTTTCCATGTAGCCCGCTGGTAACGTCCAGTAGCCTTTGCGCGGTGCAATAGCCCGCCGACAGAGCAACACTTTACTGCCACTCACCGGCAAAGTACCAGCCACGATACGCGGATTTTGGTAGTGCACAACCCCGCAAGCATCGCAGAGATAGCGCGGACGATCGTCCCCTTGTGGGACGGCAAAACGGACTTTCTCACCACACTCACTGCAAAAATTCATTGCGCACCCTCGGCTGGTCACAACGAAAGCCAACGCTTGACGCCAACACCCGCTGCTGATTAAAAAAGAAAGAAACCTAATGGAACGCCCATGTTAGAGAAACTGCGTGAACGGCTGCAATACCATGTTCCCCAACGCTTGAATCACGTATCGTTACCGGAAGCGGCGGTGCTGCTGCCGATTGTCACCCGCGAAGTGCCCACTTTGTTGTTTACCCGCCGGGCCAATCACTTAAGCACGCATAGCGGCCAGGTGGCGTTTCCTGGCGGTATGCGCGAACCCGAAGACACTGACCTTTACGCCACGGCGCTGCGTGAGGCGCAAGAAGAGATTTCGCTCGCGCCGCCCTTGGTGCAATCTATTGGTCGTTTGTCGGACGTCATTTCACTGCACGGGATTCGCGTGACGCCGTGGGTCGGGCTGATTCCACCTGATCTGCCACTGAAAGCCGACCCCAATGAACTGGATGCGATTTTCGAAGTACCGCTGTCGCACTTTATCGACGACCATCGCACCCATACCGACGTCATCACCGTCGACGGCGTGGCCTACTATGTACCGAGCTACCACGTCGACGGCTACGTGATCTGGGGACTTTCCGCCATGATGCTGGTGGAGCTTCTTGCCGAAGGCTTTGGTATGTCGATCGACCTGTATCAGAAACCGCCCGGTGCCTTGCATCACCACCCCGAACGTACGTCGTCTACACGACGTGCTTCCGCTAAGAGAAAACGCCCGTCATGACGCCGACCACACTGACTTCACCGGCGCTGTTTTGCCCCGCGACAATCAATGCGCTCGCCGACGCGCTTGTCGAACAAGGCTGGTACGTGGGCAAAAACGTCATCGACGCCGAACTGTGCCACACCTTGTATCATGAGCTTTCACATTTAGCGCACCACAAGGGCTTGAGCGAAGCGGGCGTCGGGCGTGGCAGTGAGCACCACCTGCGCAAGGATATTCGTGGCGACGCCATTCGCTGGCTAAACCGTGAAAGTGAAGCCCAACGCCAGTACCTCGCGGGCATGGCAGCGCTTCAGCAGACGCTGAACCAAGCGCTGTTTTTAGGCTTGTTCGAGCATGAGGCTCACTTTGCCCATTACCCGCCGGGGGCATTTTACCAGCGCCACGTTGACAGTTTCCGCGGGCGTGCTAACAGAGTGGTCTCAACGGTCGGTTACTTGACCCCCAACTGGCCCGTCGATGGCGGCGGTGAGATGGTGATTTACCACCCGGAGAACCCTGAGCAGGAGGTCGCCCGCATCACCCCTGAAGCTGGCACCTTTGCCTGTTTCCTCTCGGCCACCATCCCCCACGAAGTGCTCCCCACCCGCGTGGCGCGCGCAAGCATTGCCGGCTGGTTTCGCCGAAACGCGTCGATGGGTGGCATTCTCGACCCGGCGCGATAGATAAATGCATGATACTCACGATGCTCTTTAGGCCCGTGCAATCCCACCACGACTGCCAGCATAGCCATTGTCGATGACGACCAAGCGCTCAACGGTCTCTTGGACGGCGTTTTCAATTTGCTCTTGGGTCGCGTCTTACGACGTTAAGTCATCAAGTCATTCACCACTATCTTCTGGTGGCGCAACATTGAGCAGCGAATTTTCCGGTTCATTGGCCGCGAGCTCGTCGATGCGTCGTTTTCCACGCTCTTCGGTAGCCTCGCTTAAATCAATATTGATCTCAACGCGGCGATTTTGGGCGCGCCCTTCCACCGTGTCATTAGATGCACGTGGCTCGGTATCAGCAAACCCTTGCACCATCAGGCGCTCGGCGGTAAGTTCCTCGTTAAGGAGCAAAATATTCGCGACCGACGCCGCCCGCATTGCGGACAAATCCCAGTTGCTATCAAAGCGCGCCGTGCGAATCGGCACGTTATCAGTATGCCCTTCAATCGCCACGGTGCCCGGTAGACCCGCAAAGATATCCGACATATCCACGAGTAACTCAGCAAACGAAGATGTCACGTTGTCCGAGCCCGACATAAAGCTGCCACGCTCCTGGATACGAATGACGACCCGCAAGTCATCCACTTCAACGTTTGTGACCTCGCTATTGCCGGTATCTTCTAACAAGGTGCGGACCTCTTCCGCCACCTCTAGCGTTTGCTGGCGGCGCTGCGCCTCAAGGATCTGCCGCGCAGACTCCAAATGCGGCTGCTCTTCCATGGTTTGCTGACGAATTTGATCCAGTAGCGTGCGGTCCGGCACCGCCGGGGAAAACTGATCCAAAGCCGCGCTGGTGCCCTTGGGGATCTGCATCGCTTCAATGTCGCGCTGTACCCCAAAGGCCTTGGAGAGTTCCCCGGCAATACGGCGAAACTTTTCTGCATCCACTTCGGCAAACGACAGCAGCAGAACAAAAAAGCACAGCAGCAGCGTCATCAAGTCAGCATACGTGACCATCCACTGCGGGACATTCGACTTATTATCACTCATAACTTAGCTTGACTCACCCGGCGCACGCGAGTTGTCCACTTCGTCCTCAGCGCGATTACGACGCTCAGGCGGCAAATAAATTGTCAGCATTTGCTCTAGCACGCGTGGGTTTTTTTCGCCTTTAATCGCCAACAGCGCGTCAATCCAAAGCTGCTGCATCTTGGCCTCTTGGTTCATCCGTAGCCAGAGCTTGTCGGCGATGGGGTTGGCAATCATATTGGCGATCATGGCCCCGTACAACGTCGTGAGAAGCGCGACCGCCATTGCCGGACCGATCATTGCCGGATCATTCATATTGGCGAGCATCTGCACCAACCCAACCAGTGTACCAATCATTCCCATAGAAGGCGCGACCTCGCCCAGCGCGGAAAACACACGGCCGCCAGCTTCATTGCGTTCTAGCGTTAACAAGCGCTCCTTGCCCATCATGTCCTGAATCATTTCCGCGGTAAAACCATCGGCCAACATCTGCAACCCTTTGGCGAGAAAGGGGGAGTTAACATCCTGTCCCTCCAGCACCAAAAGGCCCTGCTTGCGCGACAGTTTGGAAAGCTCAACCAGCTCATCAATGCTTTCTTGAGTGTTAGGGAGCTGGAATTTAAACGCGCGCGCTGCCGCTTTAAATGCGAATTTAAATTGGGTAAGAGTGAATTTGGCCATCACCACAAAGAGGCTGCCGCCAACGACCAGCAAAAGCCCAGTGGGGTTCATAAAGACTTCAGGGGAAGTGCCTAAGATTACCGCCATGCCCACCAGCACCGCAGCCCCCAATAATCCTATTAGTGTGGCGAGATCCACGGCAACTCCTGAAAATGTAAGTGTTTGAAACAGATCATTGGTAGCAGACCATAGAGTGAAGCGTAATGCACGTCAACGCTCGTAAGGCAAAAGCACTAGGCCTTTATAACAGTTTGGCGAGCAACGCCCATAAGGCTTTTAATGCGCGTTAAGAGATAAAAAATGTAGCCCGTTTAGCGGCTATCGCTGATGTGTTGTGAGCGCCACTTGCAACGCATCACCGATCTGCAGTGTTTTGTCCTCACCCGCGTTAAGCGTGGCATTTTGGCCGAAGTGCGCCCCTTTAAGGTGCGGCTGCGTATTTAATTCAAGCAATGTTTGCAGTGGTTGCGCTGCTTCCACAATGGCCGCCGTATGTTGGTCAATCGTCGTGATTTTACAGCGCTGGCATGGCTTGCAAAGTGATAGTTCTACCTCACCCACCACAATCCGGTGCCAACGGTCTTCCTCCCACGCTGTGGTATGGTGGACAACAATATTGGGGCGAAAGCGGTTCATGGGCACAGGCGTTAACCCTTTGGCAATCAACGCTTCATTAAGCGCGTCCAACGACGCCGTGTTGGTGATTAAAAACGGATAGCCATCGGCAAAATACGTATGCGCTGCTGCTTCTACTGGGCGGGTGAACTCGGTGGCAAAGCGCATAAGCGTAAGCCCTTCGGCCGCCTCACCTAATGCCGCCGCTAGCCAGCGGCCCACGTCATCGCTCTCGGGAAGGGCCTGACAGTCATCATTCCACACCTTGACCACGCGTAAATTGCCGGTTGGCGACGCTAATGGCACATAGCACGGCGCAACGTTAGGATGCGAAAGTACCAGTGCTTCATCGGTCAGCGCCACATCGACGGTCGCCAGCATCGGCAACTGCCGCTGGGTCACAAAACGCTGGCGCTGATCCACCCACATCCAGCGCCGATCCCACGCCAAGCCATGTGGGTAAATCTGCGTTTGGTTCAGAGCAATCCCCTTTAGCGATTTCACCGGATAACAGTACAGCTGATCAATACGCATCGTTTTTTCCTGGCTTGGCGATGACGCGCTTTACTAACAGCGGGCCAAATAATTCAAAAATGATAGTAGATGTCACCACCGTCGCGACGATCAGCTGGCCCTGTTCGGGAAATCGCTCGGCGGCGAGCAGAGCCATGCCCATCGCAACCCCTGCCTGGGGCAGTAACCCAAGGCCGATGTTGGTTGTCAAGCGCGGCTCGCGTTGACGCATGGCCAGCACGCCCAAATAACCACCGATATAACGCCCGATACTGCGCAGCACAATATACGCGCCAACAAGCCCTAATGCCGTGCCCAAGTGTGACAATGTAAGACTCGCTCCTGCTAACACAAAGAAAAAGACCAAAAATGGCCACTCAATTTGCTCTATTTCGCTAAAGGAGCGCGTATGGTGTGAGGAGACATTGACAATCACAAAGCCTGCGACCATCGCTGTTAATAGCGCTGAGACATTAAGATAGCCGGAGAGCCCCGCCATTAAAAGCATCAGCGCCAACGCTTCTGCCTGCGTCGGGCGCCCGGGTTTGAGCTGGCCCGTTAGCCAAGCCGCAGGAAATCCAAGTACCACTCCTAATAGAACCGCTCCGCCTAGCTCCCACAGCGCATGCATTAACGACGCCCCGCCGCTGGCCGCACCTATCCAGCTAAGCAGTGCCATGCACAGACCGAATACGATAATGCCCCAAGCATCATCAATCGCCACGATCCCCAATGTCACGCGGGAAACGAGGCTTTTTTTACCACTTTCCGCAATCGCTTCACTTACGGCTGCGGGATCAGTCGCCACAGAGATAGCGGCTAAAGATGCCGCCAAGGCAAAGGAGTAGCCTAATAGCCACAGGCCTGCGAATACCGTGACAAGTGACCCCATCACCACCGCCGCAGAAAGCACGAGAATCAAAGGCCCTATCGATTTAAGCCGAGATAATGTCAGCTCACCGCCCAAAAGAAACGCGACCATCACCAGAGCCAAGCTGATCAGCGGCTCGCGCAGGCCGTTTAGCGGCTCAGCTTCACGACCCATTAAACCTTGCTGAATCAGCGCATACCCCACGCCTACCAACACAAGCAGCGAAATTCTTGGCAATGCGGTCCTGCGCGAAATGGTATCCACTACAATACTCAGTGATAACAAAACGCCTAAAATCAGCAACGCCCACGCGCTGTTACTCACTGTCTCATTTTGCTCACTGATATAGGCCCATAGCATCTGCATAAAACTGACACTCCTGCACGGCGCAAAAAAAACACGACAAAGGCATTATGGTGGCAGAAGCCATAATAGCTCACTACGTTTGCCGCCACTCGCAACGCTAGACGCCCTACTTTGTCGTGCTAGGCTTAGGGCGCTGACACATAAAGGAGCACCAATATGAGCCAAGCGCATTACACGCCACCCCGCGTATGGAAATGGGCACCCGGTAATGGTGGCGAATTTGCCAATATTAACCGACCCGACGCCGGGCCAACCTACGACGAAGCGCTACCTGAGGGTAAGCACCCACTACAGCTGTACTCACTAGCTACGCCCAACGGCGTCAAAGTGACCGTGATGTTGGAAGAGCTGCTCGAACGCGGCATAAGCGGCGCCGAGTACGACGCTCACCTGATTCGCATTACCGAAGGCGAGCAGTTCAGTAGCGGCTTTGTCGCGGCGAACCCCAACTCCAAAATCCCCGCGCTGCTCGACAACAGCACAAACCCACCGCAGCGCGTGTTTGAATCTGGCGCCATTCTGCTATATCTAGCCGAAACGTTTGGCGCCTTCTTACCCGACGACCCAGCAAAGCGCACCGAGTGCCTCTCCTGGCTATTCTGGCAAATGGGCAGCGCGCCGCTACTTGGCGGCGGTTTCGGCCACTTTTACACCTACGCCCCAGAGCCGCTTGAGTATCCCATTGACCGCTTCACCATGGAGGTCAAACGCCAACTCGACGTGCTAAACCGCCACTTGGCGGAAAACCGCTTTATGGCCGGCGATGAATACAGCATCGCCGATATAGCGATTTACCCGTGGTACGGCGCGTTAGTTAAAAACCGTCTTTACAATGCGGCTGAGTTTTTGGAAGCACACACCTATACCCACGTGCGGCGCTGGTCTGACGAAATCGATGCACGCCCGGCCGTTCAGCGTGGTCGTATGGTCAACCGCACCTGGGGTGAGCCTGAGGAGCAGTTGCACGAACGTCACGACGCCAGCGACTTCGAGTACAAAACGCAAGATAAGCTCTAAGTAAGCAGGAAGTTGCTTTCTCCCTGGGCCGAGAGTAGTCAACCGAGCCTGAATGACGCGACTATCAGCGATCACCCACCAACCAGCGCGGCGCCAGCTCATGCTGGCCGCGCTCATCGGTAATAAACAGCGTGCCTTCACTGATCATCACCGCCCAATCAATAGCGCGAGGCAAGCCAGTGGCGATTACCGCCAGCGGCTCCTGGGGTAACGCCACGATGTTCAGGTTCTTAAGCTTAGAAACGGCTGGCAGCACCTTTTGCTCCCAAATATCCAGGCGTCCGTAGGCAAGCAGCGAGACACGCTGGGCGCGTCGTGAGCACCAAATCAGACGCTCGGCATCGGGCTGGCCGACCTCAATCCAGTGCAGTATCCGCCCATCCAGACTCTTTTCCCACAGGGCCGGCTCGTCCACGTCGGAGAGACCTCGACCGAAGCTGATCGCCTCGCTATACCACAATACATGGGCCACCAACCGGGCAGTCATGCGCTCTTCGGTTTCCGACGGGTGGCGCGCCACGGTAAAGCGCAACGTCTCGTACACCCCGCGATCCAGGTCAGTCAGGTTAATATCCACTTTATAGGGCGTTGCGCTAAGAGCCATCGACGTTTCCAAATAAAAATTTGCGCCAGTGTAACCGATGCAAAGTGTCACTGGTGAATCACATCTAGGTAACGCAGAAGACGTCAGCAATAAAAACCTGAGAATAAAACGGGGGTGACGCAAGCGCCACCCCCTGAATAAGTAACACTGGAATGAAATAATGGTTTAGAAGTTAGGCTTACGCTTCTCTACAAAAGCACTCATGCCTTCGGTTTGCTCTTCGCTGGCAAAGCAAAGCGCAAACAGCGACGTCTCTAATGCCAAGGCGCTGTCAAGGTCTTGATCCATGCCATCGTGAATCGCTTGCTTAGCGCCGCGCACCGCTTTCGGACCGTTGCCCATTAGCTGCTTAGTTAGCTCATCGGCGTAGGCATCAAGCTCGGCCTGCGGCATAACACGGTTGACCAGGCCAATGCGTAGCGCCTCGGTAGCGTCGATTTTGCGCCCGGTGGTGCAAAGGTCCAGCGCCATCGCTGGGCCCACACGACGCGGCAAACGCTGGGTGCCACCAAAACCGGGGATAACGCCGAGGAGGACTTCCGGTTGCCCGAAAATGGCGTTGTCGCTGGCTACGGCCCAGTCACAGGCCAGCGCCAGTTCGCAGCCGCCGCCAAGACAAAACCCGTTAACCAGCGCGACCACCGGCACGGGTAGCGTTTCAAGACGTTTGATCGTACGTAGCGCTTGCCCCGCGAAGGCGCGGGCCTCTTCCGGCGTTTTTTCGCGCATTTCGGTGATATCCGCCCCGGCAACGAAAGATTTCTCGCCAGCACCGGTAATCAGCACCCCACGCAGGTTCGGGTGCGCTTCCAGCTCGGTCAGTTCTTTTTCCAGCGAGGTAAGCACTTGGCTATTAAGTGCGTTCAGCGCATGGGGGCGGTTGATCGTTAGACGCACCACGCCATCGTTATCAACTTTATCTATCACGGCTTCGCTCATGGGGGCTCCCTGTTGTTCTAAAATAGCTGTTGTTAAAAAAAACCGTTATCAAAACTACCACCCAACCCTAGCGAACGCTTGGTTGGGTGGCAATCACTTCTTTTGTCGAGCGCCTCTTCATCCTCGCGTCTTTAACGGGCAAGCTCTAACGGGCGAGCAACGCTAGTCGTAAATATGGAAGCCACGCCCAGACTTACGGCCCAGGTAACCGGCGTCGACCATGCGCTTGAGCAGCGGACACGGCCGATATTTCGGGTCGCCAAAGCCTTCTTGTAGCACTTCCATGATCGCAAGACATACGTCCAAGCCGATTAAATCCCCAAGCGCCAGCGGCCCCATCGGGTGAGCAGCCCCCAACTTCATAGCATCGTCTACCGCGTCCGGTGTGGCAGCCCCTTCCTGCACCAGGAAAGCCGCTTCGTTGATCATCGGCACCAGTAGGCGATTGACGGCAAACCCAGGTGAATCGCCTACCGGTACGGCGGTCTTGCCCAAATCGCGGGCAAGTTGCTCGATGCGCTCAACGGTGGCATCACTGGTCTGCTCGGCGCGAATCACTTCGACCAACGCCAACACCGGCACCGGGTTGAAAAAGTGCATTCCCACCACGCGCTCAGGCCGCTCACATACCGCGGCTAGGCGCGTGAGCGAAAGCGACGAGGTGTTGGAGGCGAGAATGGCATCGCTACTTAAGTGACTCAAATCGCGAAACAGCTTCTCTTTAAGCGCTGGCTGTTCCGGCGCCGCCTCCAAGATAATGCCGCAATCCGCTAACGCCTCTAACGCTGTAGAAGTACTAAGGCGCTCAAGTGCGGCGTTTTTATCCGCTTCGCTCATTTTCTCCTTGGCGACAAGCTTGCTAAGGCCTTTCTCGATATTGGCTTGAGCGCGGGAAAGCTGCTCATCGGCGACATCGTAAAGCCTTGCGGAAAAGCCACTCGCGACCACGACCTGGGCAATCCCCTGCCCCATGGTGCCGGCGCCCACAACGCCAATAATGGTTTCGCTCATTGTTGCTCCCTATGACTGATTGCGCGCTTCTTCACGCAACACAAATTTTTGGATTTTACCCGTGGACGTTTTCGGCAACTCGCTGAACACAATGGTCTTGGGGACTTTGTAACCCGCTAGATGCTCGCGACAGTGGGCAATGATGTCCTCTGCGGTCACTTCACCATAACCGACTTTCAGCTTAACGAACGCGCACGGCGTTTCGCCCCATTTTTCATCGGGCTTGGCGACCACGGCGGCTTCTTCCACGGACGGGTGCGAGTAGATGGCATCTTCCACTTCGATGGTGGAAATATTTTCGCCGCCGGAAATGATGATGTCTTTGGAGCGGTCTTTGATTTCGATATAACCGTCTTTGTGCCATACCGCCAAATCGCCGGTGTGGTACCAACCACCTTCTAGCGCCTGTTCCGTCGCGGTCGGGTTTTTCAGATACCCTTTCATCACGTTATTACCGCGCATCAAGATTTCGCCGATGGTGTCGCCATCCTTGGGTACCGGCTCTAACGTGTTGGGGTCGGCGACGCACAGTGCTTCAAGCATGTGGTAGCGCACGCCCTGGCGGGCTTTTAGTTTGGCGCGTTCTTCAAGCGGCAACTCGTTCCACGCGTCGTGCCAAGCGCAAACGGTCACCGGGCCATAGACTTCGGTCAGCCCGTAGACATGAGTCACTTCGATGCCGAGTTTTTCCACCCCAGAGATCACCGAAGCGGGTGGCGCAGCACCGGCAGTGGTCACTTTTACCGCGTGATCGAAGTCGCGCTTCTCTTCGTCAGGCAGGTTAACCAAGCCATTGAGGATAATCGGCGCGCCACTAAAATGCGTGACCGACTCGTCGGCAATTAACTGCATGATTTTCTTGGGGTCGACCTTGCGCAGACAAACGCTCACCCCGGCGTTGGCGGCAATAGTCCACGGAAAGCACCAGCCGTTACAGTGGAACATCGGCAGCGTCCACAGGTACACCGGGTGGTGCGGCATCGCCCACTCAAGAATATTGCTCACCGCGTTCAAGTAAGCGCCACGGTGGTGATAAACCACACCCTTGGGCTTACCGGTCGTCCCTGAGGTGTAGTTGAGCGAGATCGCCTGCCACTCATCGGTCGGTAGCTGGTAGGGGTGGTCGGCATCGCCTTCGGCTAACAGCGCCTCGTATTCCACTTCACCAATACCTTGAGTTTCGCCGACAAATTCCACATCCGCGATATCGATCAGCAGCGGTTGAGTGTTCAGTTTGGCGACGGCTTCCTGAACGACATCGGCAAACTCTGGATCGACCAGCACGGCTTTGGCTTCACCGTGCTCCAGCATGTAACTGATCGCGTCGGCATCAAGGCGAATATTCAATGTGTTCAGCACACAGCCCGACAGCGGCACCGCAAAATGCGCTTCAAACATCGCCGGCACGTTGGGCAGCATCGCCGCTACGGTATCCCCCGTGTTGAGCCCCCGCTTTTGCAGGGCTGAGGCAAGCTGCCGACAGCGCTTCCAGGTTTCCGACCACGTACGTCGCGTACTGCCGTGAATAACCGCCGGGTAGTTTGGGTACACCGATGCCGAGCGCTCGATAAACGTCAGTGGCGACAACGGTACGTGATTGGCCTGCGTTTTGGGCAAATCCTGTTCGAAGATGGACGTCATCATGACCTCATTTGTCTTTGTCATTTTTCTGAGAAACGTATCCGAAAGTCGAACTGCATTACGAGCTAACGGCAAAATCGCTTAAGCACTGCATACCGGCATCAATCACAGCGCGCTGGGCGCGACCCACGGGCAACCACTGCTTGAGAACGTAATCGGCGCTGACGAGTTTTTGGGTATAAAAAGGATCGTTCGCGCCGTTATCGATTGCCGCCTGCGCTTTTAGCGCGGCTTCGCCCATTTGCCAAGCGCAGAGCACGTGTCCAGCCAAGTTCAGAAACGGCGTGGCATAGGCTTGAACAGCATCTGGACCGAGCTCTTGACCTTGCCCCAACACCACGGCCATCGCGGCGTGCAGATCGTCGCTGCCAGCGGCAAGCGCTTCCCCTAGGCCAGCAAAACGCGGATGGGCTTTAAGCTTATCGGCCGTAGCATTCACGTCGTCAATAAGCGTTGTCATGGCCTCGCCACCGTCGCGCTGTAATTTGCGACCAGCAAGATCCAGCGCTTGAATGCCGTTGGTGCCTTCGTAGATCGGGGCGATACGGGCATCGCGCAGTAACTGTGCAGCGCCGGTCTCTTCCACGTACCCCATGCCTCCGTGAACCTGAATCCCTATCGAGGCAATTTCCACCGCCTGATCGGTGGAAAAGCTTTTGATGACAGGAATCAACAGATCGGCACGCGCCTGAGCCTGGCCGCGCACCTCGTCTGATTCGCCGTGGCGGGCGGTATCCATCTCGGCGGCGCATGTTAGCGCTAAGGCGCGCAGCGAGTCGGTACGCGCACGCATGGAAAGCAGCATCCGACGCACATCCAAGTGGTCGCTGATCGTGCAATCGGCTTTCCCCGAGCGCGGGCTGCGCCCCTGGGTTCGGTCTAATGCGTAAGCAAACGCGTGCTGGCAAGCGCGCTCAGCCACGCCGATGCCCTGAACGCCGACTTTGTGGCGAGCTTCGTTCATCATGGTGAACATATGGTTGAGCCCGCGTCCTTCTTCGCCGATGAGATAGCCAATCGCGCCCTCTTTTTCGCCGAAACTCAGGGTACACGTGGGAGAGCCGTGAATACCCAGCTTGTGCTCGATGGAGGCACACGTCACGTCGTTGCGCTCACCCAATGAACCATCGTCGTTGACCAAGAATTTAGGCACCAAAAACAGCGAGATACCGCGATTGCCTTCGGGCGCATCGGGTTTACGTGCCAGTACCAAGTGAATAATGTTTTCAGCAGCGTCGTGTTCGCCCCAGGTGATATAAATCTTCTGCCCGCTAATGCGGTAGTGATCGTCTTCGGGGGTCGCTTTAGTGCGAACTTTAGATAGATCCGAGCCCGCCTGGGGTTCGGTAAGGTTCATGGTGCCCGTCCAAGTGCCTTCGACCAGCTTGGGCAAATAGCGGTCTTTTTGTGCCTCGCTGCCGTGGTGGGCCAGCGCCTCAATGGCACCGGCGGTCAACATCGGGCACAACCCAAGAGCCATGTTGGCACCGTGGAGCATTTCTTGCACCGAACTTGCCACGACCTCCGGCAGGTTTTGCCCGCCAAGCGCCTCAGAAACACCGATGCCATTCCAACCGCCCTCGGCATAGGCTTGGTAAGCCTCGGCAAAACCAGTCGCCGTCGTAATGCTGCCGTCGTTGTTGCGCGTTGTGCCCTTTTTATCGCCTACGTCGTTGAGTGGCGCCCAAACATCGTTGGCCAATTTGGCCGCTTCTTCCAACACAGCGTCGATCAAATCAGGCGACGCATCTTCAAAAACAGGAAGCTTTAGTGAGCGGTGTTCTAGTTGCTCTTCTAATACAAAGCGTAGATCACGCACAGGGGCGGCGTAGTAGTTCATGCAAGGCCTCGATTGGGAGAATGATGATAGAAATCATTGTGAAATTAAGGAATTATCTATTCATGATAGTAGTTTCCCTACATCTCGCACACCATTCACCTAAAGTTTAACCCTAGTGTCGCCACCGGTTTACCGCTTGGCTTAGCGCGAAGGCTTAGGTCTTCTTCTTGTCATCGTCGCCGACTCCCCCGCCGAATCCAAGCGCACGGTGATTAGTGTGGAAAGAAAGCCATTCCCGATCCCGAGAATAAATAACCCCAGCAGGGGCGCCAGCGCTATGGCGAACATTTGGCGAGACATGGCGACCTCTTGCCGACAGAGGGATAAGCGCTTTCGAATAAAAGCGGCGCGCAATTATTACCGCCACCATCGGGATGGTTCGGACAGTTTTAAAGAAAGCCTGATGCTCAGATAATAGGGTCTCTGACAACACCACGACCCGAGCACAGGCTTTCATGGAAATAGTCAATACGGTCTTGCAGCAGATGTCCAGCCTTAACAAGCCGTGAAGCTGGCACTTTCCCTATCGTCGCCAGTGAGCAATTTTTGATCACGCGCGCTTCATATATGGGAGGCATGGGTTCGTTTCCATCGGAAATGTCCGAGCTGCGTGAGCCTAATCCCCCGATTCCCCTCACGTTTCGACCTTCCAGACACGGGCATTCCTGCGACCGGTGATCGCCACTCGCAGATTGCCTGGGGATAGTCTCCGACCAGCAATTTGACGATATAGTCGAGCTTTCGACCGTCTTCGGCAAACGCCTGGCGTTGCTGCTCGACCACCGCCAGATGGGCCTTGCTGTCGAAGCCGCTGTTTTGTTGCTGTTGTTCATGACGAAGGTATCAATGTCCAGGCAGACATGCCCCTTTTCGGCGGTGATGGGTACCTCGGCCAGCAACAGCAGGGTCGTGGACCACGCCGCGGTGCGCGCCTGTAGATCGTTGACAGCGAGCTTCTCCAGTCGTTGGCGCAACATGGCGGTGCTCGCTTTTGTAAGGTCAGCAGCTGCTGAAAGGGCTTGTCACGGCGGAAATCCCCGATGGCATCATAGTCTTTCATGCCCAGGCACAGCAGCCCTAGGTGGTTCTTGATCACGTCACTGGTGCGCATGCCAAGCGTGGTGGGGAAACGGCCGTCGATACTATCGACGGCGGCGATTTCAAGGCACTAGCCGATGATAGACAGCCCCACATGGCGGGTGAGGGTACGGCAACTGGCGCGGAATTTAATATTGGGCATGAGAACGGTTTGAGTGAAGGATGTTAACGGCTATTTTACCATTAATATCAGTGTCTTATAATACTATCGCAGTGTCACTCTCACGGATTCAGGAATCTCAGATGGCTTCTACCTGGTGCCAGAACTGACGGCGCAGTTGAGGCCACTCAAGCTTTAGCCATGGCGTGTAATGTTGCGCATTCACGTCCAACTCGTTATCCAATGCTTCCGGTGCCACATACCGCCAGTCGGCGACTTCGTTGTCATTGAAAGTAGCCGGAGCATCCGAACGGGCAATATATACCGAGCACAATTCATGTTCGGCGCCTACCTCGCCGTAACGGGCGTGATAACGAAACCGATAGAGAAAAGTCGGAACCAACTCCAGAGAAAGCTCTTCCCATAAACGCCGACGGGTCGCTGAAGCCTCCTCCTCACCTCTGCGTGGATGACTGCAGCAACTGTTCGACCAGTAAAGCGGCCAGAGAGGTTTTTGCGAGCTGCGTTGTTGCAGCAAAAGTTCGTTGTGCTTGTTAAACACAAACACCGAAAATGCGCGGTGCAATTGCCCTTCCCCCTGATGACAATCCCACTTGGAGGCATAACCACGTATCTGGTTGTGCTCATCCACCAGCACAAGCGGCTCGTCATCAAAAGAGACAGTTTTCGCAAAGCGCGGGCTATCTGCATAACTTTTTTGATCTTCACGATCTGACATCACTACTTCCCAGGCTTAGCTCCCTAAATGAGCAAGATCGTAGATTTTTATCATCATTTCAAGCATATAAGCAGACAAAGCCCACTCTTGGCAATAAAAAACCTTGTACCCGGCATAACAAACAATTTATTAGTAAATTCTTAAATATACGTTAGTATATTTTTGGATAGTTTTTGTACAATATTCTTGCGGCGGAGTTTCCTGTGACCTAGCCTAATTAACGTTATTCAATAATTGGCTCATGAATAACCCTTGTGAAAGGCAACCTGTCGGCAGCACACCGTGTGCCTGTACTTACTGGTTTGATCAAGCACATTTTCCGATAAGTGCGCGAGCAGGTCAGAAGCAAGTATACGGTGACTGCTTGCACCATCTAACGCCGCTGGAGAACAACTCATGGAACTTGAAGCTTTATCCTTGGGACAGTATTCATTTGTTCAGAATGGCTATTCGTTTGGCTTTGCCGTGATGGCAGCCGCTACGCTGTTTTTCTGGTTAATGAAGTCTGAAATTGCCCCTGCCTATCGCTTAGCCGTTACTATCACGGGCTTGGTAACCGCAGTGGCGGCTTATCACTATCTGCAGATTATGCTGTCGTGGAATGCTGCTGTTGACATAACGTCAGGCGAGGTTATTGCAACCGGCAAGCCCTTTAACCAGGCTTATCGCTACGTAGATTGGTTATTGACCGTTCCCCTTCTGCTCGTTGAGCTGATTCTGGTCATGCGCCTGTCGAAAGCTGACACCATCAAAAAATCGACTGTGCTGGGTGGTGCCGCGGCCTTGATGATTATCCTGGGTTACCCGGGTGAAGTATCAAGTGTCGGTGGTTTGCGCTTTGTCTTCTGGGTACTGTCGATGATTCCGTTCGTCTTTATCGTCTATCAGCTGGTGGTTGGCTTAAAAGAGTCGATTTCCAAGCAGCCGAAAAGCGTTCAGAACCTGGTGCAGATTTCAATCTACCTGGTCATCGGTTCTTGGTTATTCTACCCGATCGTCTACCTCTTCCCGCTGGTGGGCCTGACCGGTGGTGCAGCCATCGCAGCTGTTGAAATTGGTTACACCGTCGCCGACATCGTCGCCAAAGCCGTCTTCGGGGTATTCATCTTCTTTATTGCGATGCGCAAGTCGCAGGCCGAAAGTGAAGAAGCCAACAGCGAAACCGCTGTTGCCACACCGGCAGACGAAAATAGCGTCGAAGGTGAAGAGACATCGAAATTCTCGTAAATCTCGACCGTCCATTGTAGGAGTTTTCTGGCCAGGGAAGGCCACGAGCAAAAGGATGTTGGTATGGCCACTGCAACTTGCAATCAAAATGTCACTTTCAATGACATGGGTGATACAGGCACCTCGGTATACCGGTCTTGCCGTGCCCATGCCATTGAAAGTGTCAATGACGACGCTAATAACGACAGTACTGTACCTGCTCGAACAGCGTGTGAAAGTGCTCAAAGCGACGATGATATCGCTCGCCAATTGGCGCAGGTTAATACTTTGATGCGCAAAAGCCTCAATGCACCTGCCGATTGGCCCGCTACCGCTGCTAGTCTTTATCATCTCTCAACCCGAGGTAACCAGCTGCGCGCCCGCCTGGCACTGCTGAGCGGTGCCGCTTATGGCGCTCCTTCGCAACATTGCATTGCGGCAGCAGCAGCCTCGGAACTAATTCACAACGCATCTCTTGTGCATGATGATCTGTGCGATGGCGATGTGCAGCGCCGCGGCCAGCCTTCCGTGTGGCGGCGCGATAATCCCAATGTAGCGCTATGTAGCGGTGATTTGCTGTTAACCGCCGCCTTTCAGGCGGCCATGCAAAGTGATACACCGGCTCATTGTCTCGCGCTTTTGCAGCTGCTGACGGACCGAACCAGCCGGGTTATTGCTGGCCAAAGCATTGAAGTGGCGGATACAGCTCGCCCTGACCAGCAATCTGCCATCAGCTCGGTAGACAATCATTCGCCGCTTGCTCCGGTCAGGCGTATTAGTCTTGGCGCTTACCTTGAAGCCACACTGGCCAAAACGGCCCCATTCATTGCCCTGCCTCTGGAGGCCGGCGCCCTGGGTGGCCGCCTGAGTAACGACCAACACCGCCATATTCGTTGCTTTGCCGAAGCGGTCGGATTGGCTTACCAGATCATTGATGACCTGGATGACGTTGACCTGAGCGCAGCGAGTCGCTGTCAGCCACAAACCTTTCATGCTTACCACGCCTGGCCACAGCACTGGCCGTTTTTCACCCGTCGGCTGCCTGACCCTGCCTGGCACACGCTGCAGCGCTGCATTTGCCATGCGTCTGCGGCACTAACACGTGCGGAAAATCTAGTAAGTCATTTTCCTGAGCAATTGGGCGCTGCCCTGTTGCCCATCCTGACCAGATTACGTGACCAGCTTCAAGCACATCGCCAGACAATGTCACCCTCATATTAGCCGAAGGAATCGCTCCGATGACTGCTATCGCGCCTCTTGAGTCTCAGGATTGTGTCTCTCATCCTCCCCATAAACGCCGTCGCGCGGTGGTGATTGGATCAGGCTTTGGTGGCCTGGCGGTAGCGTTACGGTTACTGTCTGACGGTTGGCAAGTCGAGCTGCTTGAGCGGCATAGCGACCTCGGTGGCCGGGCTCGCGTTTTTCATCTTGAGGGGGTGGCTTTTGATGCAGGCCCAACCGTGATCACCGCCCCCTTTCTGTTTGAAGCGTTGTTCGAGCGCTTCGGTGAACGTCTTGACGATCACGTAACGCTCTTACCGGTCGAGCCTTTCTATCGCATGGATTACGCCGATGGCAGCTACTTTGATTATAAAAGCAGCATTGACGACACCATGATGGAAATCGAACGTCTGGCGCCGGGAACCAGTCACCGCTATACCGACTTCCTTGCCGCCACCGAAAAAATGTACCAACGCGGCTTCGTGGATCTAGCCGAACAGCCTTTTACCCGGGTCGGCGATATGCTCAAGGTACTGCCCGACCTGGTACGCTTGCGAGCCGATAGAAGCCTCTATACGTTTGTGTCGGATTTTTTTGATGATGAGCGCCTGCGGCGGGCTTTTTCTGTGCCATCGCTGTTGGTGGGCGGCCATCCCTTCCGCACATCGTCCTTGTACGGCTTGATCCATGCGCTCGAGCGGCGTGGCGGCGTCTGGTTTCCCAAAGGGGGCACCGGGGCACTGGTCAGCGCTCTAGCGGAACTGTTTCAACGCCATGGTGGCGTTATCCACTGCCATCAGCAGGTGACAAGCCTGCAGGTAAACAAAAAAGAAGTCACAGGGGTTGAGGTCAGCGGCGGACAGCACTACCCAGCGGATATCGTAGTCAGCAACGTCGACCCACTGCACGTTTATGAAAACTGGCTGCCCATGCCCGCCTGGGGCAAACTGCTCAACGGCTTTCGGCGCAGAATGAAACAGTCCATGGGCCTATTGGTTGTCTATTTTGTGACCAGGCGCCGCTACACCGAGCTTGAGCATCACACCATCGTTTTTGGAGACACGTTCCAGAAAATTCTTGACCGCATCTTTGATGATTTCGAAATACCCGAAGATCTGAGCCTTTATCTGCACCGGCCAAGCGCAACAGACCCGGACATGGCGCCGGAAAACGGCGATGCCTTTTACGTGCTGGCCCCAGTACCTAACCTGAAAGGCCAGCAGGACTGGGCGACTCTAGAGCCTCAGCTGACCCAGAGCATTCTGACAACACTCCAGCAACGCCTGATGCCAGACCTGTTTGAGCAACTGGGGGCAACGTATACCGTTTCGCCGCGCTATTTTCACAGTGAGCTTTCCAGCCCGTTCGGCAGCGGTTTTTCCATTGCTCCAACCCTGACCCAGTCAGCCGGCTTTCGTTACCACAACCGCTCGCCGCATTATCAAAACCTTTACTTCGTAGGGGCTGGCACTCACCCCGGCGCCGGGGTGCCCGGCGTGGTGTCCTCTGCCGGGGTGGTAGAAAGGCTGGTAAGAAAAGCCCACCCGGTTACTCGCCCGCAAGATACACCGACTCAGGACGAGACCCCGGCATGACGACAACAGCGACGACAACCTCACACGCCACTTTACGGCGACATGGTAAAAGCTTTCACTGGGCCGGTTTTTTTTTACCTCGTCAGCAATTGGACGATGGTGCCAGGCTTTATTATGTCTGCCGTCAAGTAGACGATATTGCCGATAACGCGGTGGGCACCCCGGAACGGCAACGGGCCAGAAAGGTGCTTTGCTGCTTGCAATCCCGATTAAAGGCTCACCTGCCTGACCTGGCCAGCCAGCCACTCGCCAATGCGGGGTTGACCAACGCCGACCGGCAACTTGTCGATGCCCTTGAAGCCGATATTGTGGCGCTGTTTGAACAGAATGCCCGCTGCCTTTATGCCATGCAAGCGCTGGTGGCCACCATGGTGATGGATCTCTCACCCTTGCACCTGCCAGACGAACCGGCGCTACTTGATTATGCCCATGGCGCTGCCGGCACGGTCGGCGTCATGATGTGTCAGTTGATGAATGCCCGCGAACCGGATCACTCGCTAGCCTTCGCGATTGACCTGGGCATTGCCATGCAAATGACCAATGTTGCCCGTGATGTGCTTGAAGATGCTCAGCGCGGCAGAATATACCTGCCCCAGACCTGGATGAGCGATAACGTCACAGCGGATGCGATTGTACGCGGCACCCCCCATGCCCGCGACGAGGCCTGGCAGGCAACCCGTTATCTGGTTGCGCGTGCCGAAGATTATTACGCCAGTGGCTGGCAGGGCCTGGCGTATTTACCCGCTCGTTCACGCTTGGCGATTGGCATTGCCCTGCGGGTTTACCGCCAGATCGGGCGGCGTATTGTGTCTTTGAATGCGCCGGATTACTGGGCTCAGCGGGTGGTTGTTCCCACCCCCAACAAAGTGCGGCAAAGCATTTTGGCGCTTCCAACGCTGATGCATACGACTCCGGCCCGCCACGACCAAACGCTTCACCAGGGGCTTGAAAAAACTCTGGCAGCCTATGCGCTTACCCCCAGAACGCTGGCGAATACCCCGCAAAACAGCGCGGGAAAAACAGCGCCATGACACTGCCCGCCGATACCGATGTCGCCATTCTTGGCGCTGGCCTGGCAGGCTTGAGCATTGCCAGCTGGCTGGTCGACATAACGCCAGCCAATGCGCCGCTGCCGCACCTGCATTTGCTGGAAGCCCGCGAGGAAGACACCCATGATCGCACTTGGTGCTTCTGGGACCAGCAGCCCCACCCTTTCCGTGAGGCTATCAGCCACCGCTGGCCACGCTGGCAGGTTAGCCATCAGGGCCAACGCGTCGAGCATTGCGACCCTGATAACGCTTACGCCATGCTAACGGCTAATGCCATGCGCCGTTCGGCCTATGCCCGATTTGCATTGCATGAAGAACTCCAGCTGACACGTGGCCTCGAGGTCAGTTCAGTCATACCGCAGGATGAATCACTGCGTGTTACTACCTCCCATGGCAACCTCAATGCCCGGCTGGTCATCGACACGCGGCCACCTCCTTTGAGCGCTCTTTCGCAATCCATGGGTGTCTGGCAGGTTTTTCATGGCGTGGAAGTTTATCAACCCGGCCACGGTTATGCCCTTTCCAGCGCCTGCCTGATGGATTTTCAAATCGGGCAGGACGGCATTAATTTTGTTTACCTGTTACCACTGGATGAGCAGCGCTTGCTGGTAGAATGGACCTGTTTTCACCCTGACAGGCACAGTGAACAGTGTCGGACGCTACTCGCTTCTGGGCTTCCTTGGATGCTTGCCGACTGGCTGAATCAACAGCTTGGCAAGCACTGGTCGGTGCAGCGCAGCGAAACCGGTTGCCTGCCCATGATGTCGGTAACGCCTCCCACCCTGAACGCACGCTATCTCTCTGCAGGCATTCGCGGCGGCTGGATGCGGGCGGCGACCGGCTACATGTTTGCCAGTTGCCAGCAAGGCGCCGCCGAAGTTGCCAGGCAGTTGCAACAAGCCAGAGCCAGCGGCCACTGGCGGCTAACGCCTCCGCGGCTGCGTTCCCCCGCGCTGAACTGGATGGACAGTGTGTTTCTCCACGCTATCCGCCAACACCCCGAAGCCGCCCCCGGCTGGTTTTTAGCGCTGTTTTCCGCCACATCGGCGGGCCAGCAGCGGCGCTTTCTGGGTGACCAACCCCGCTGGAGCGACCTGCTAGCGATCATGAAAGCGCTACCACCGGGGCCTTTTATGCGGGCTGCCTTGCCACCCTGGGCAATGGCATCCCGCGCTCGCTAACAACCGCTTTACGTCATGGTGTCCATGGTTAACCCGTAACGTCAATTTGCATTTCAATAATGGAGGGCCACCGCCCATGAGAACCGCCAATCGCCCTCCCGCCTTCTGGCTGTTTCCTGTCGGTCTTGGAATGGCACTTGGTCTTTCTGCTGTGCCCGGCGAATGGCCGCTATACGTCATACTCGCGGTCAGCACAGCGATTCTGGGCTTGCCCCATGGCAGCCTGGACAGTGCAGTGGCCAAACGCCATCTGCCGCTTAACGGTCGGCTGCAAATGCTGGGATTCTATGTGGGGTATCTGGCACTGGGAGGGATGGTGCTGGCTTTCTGGTGGCAAGCCCCGAATGTCGCCCTGGTGGCGTTTTTGCTCTATTCCGCGTTTCATTTCGCGGATGATATCGCCGTGCGGATCGGCCAACTCGGCGGCACGGCTTATGGGCTGTGGGTGCTATCATTGCCTGTCGGTTTGCACCCTGAACAGGTTACGCCATTATTTGAAATGCTCGGCGCCACCCAGGCGGCTCAGCTAGTGGCGGTGGCGCCTTATACCCTGGCGCTGAGCGGAGCGGTGCTCGCTGTTTGCCTGATACTCAGGCCCCAGCGAGCCACCAGCGATTGGCGCGACCCCCTGTTACTCGCCTTTGGTGCCATGCTGTTGCACCCGCTGGCGTATTTCATCGCTTACTGGTGCTTTCTGCACAGCCCGCGCCACCTGGAACTGGCCGCCCGAGATCTGGGCCTGTATGGCTGGCGTGAACGTCTCAAAGCCATTGCCCCCATTACTCTTGCCACCTATGCGCTTGCACTTGGGGCACTGCCGTTTTTGATCGACTTGCCTAGCGAGACAGCGCTAATGCGGATTGTTTTTATCGGGCTGGCAGTCTTGACCGTGCCACATATGGTCCTGGAGCTGATTGCCAGCCCGCGGCGCACTCCCTGAACGCTACCGTTAATCGTCGGCTTCACTAAGGGGTTCTACACCTTTCAGTTCAAGCTTACGCCCTGTTTCAGGGGAGTAGGTAAAGCCACCCACCACTCGCACCCTCTCCCCCAAATGCGGAGCAACCAGCGCATGGGGGGCAACCTCCACGCGGTTCAGGTCCTCATCTTCAATCCAGTAATGCAGCGGGTCATCGAACGACCGCACGCGCCCCTGGGTGGCCACCCGGTTACCGTCATGGGCGCTACCATTGGTTGCCAGCACGGCCAGGGTGACTTCCCGAGGGGCCGGGTCGCTGCACCCAGCCAGCAGCGCCAGAGTTACTCCAGCCACCAGAAACCGCCAGAAGGCCGCTGCGTTTGGTTTGCTCATCATCTGATTTCTCCCCGTCATGCTTTCCGGATTCCACCAGGCCAGAAATTAACCCGGCTGAGTCCGCCAGGGTTTACCTTCGAAAGTGGCGAAGTTTTTACAGCTCGCCAAACAGCCACGGCATGGCAGACGATTGGGGGAAGGTTCAGCGCATTTGGGTTGGTTGGTAACGGTCATGGCAACTTCTCTCTATCGTGAATTTTATTACCTCAATGGTTCGGACAGTTTTAAAGAAAGCCTGATGCTCAGATAATGGGGTCTCTGACAACATCACCACCCGAGCACAGGCTTTCATGGAAATAGTCAATACGGTCTTGCAGCAGATGTCCAGCCTCAA
>NZ_JAMJPJ010000035.1 GCF_023555005.1 Halomonas llamarensis
AGATGGCCGAGCCAGAAAGCCTGCATGGCATTGAGTTCGTGGTTCATGAGAATCTCCTGGATAAAGGGAGCCTCAGTGTGGTCAGCAAAACTCAACGTGAGAAGATGTGTTTGGTGGAGCGCTTACATACTAGTTATGGAACTCAGGGAGAGAGGATTTACTACGGCGTTCTCTTTTGCGATGAAGAAAATCACTTTTCCGTTAAAGAAAAAGTCAACCTCCTATTGGAAAGAATGGAGGAGGCTGGATTTAGTAGTTCCAGTTTTAGTTCATTTGAAACAATTTTGCCATTGCCTGTTTGATGTTTACAGCGTCCATTTTTTCAATGATGTTTCTTGTGTGGTATTTTACAGTTCTTTCTGAAATATTGAGTATTGTTGCTATTTCTTCATATGTTTTTCCCATTGCCACCCAGTGTAAGCACTCGGTTTCTCTAGGAGTCAATAGTTTGCTTTTTTCTTGTCGAGCCTTAGCGGGGCGGTATTGGTGAGCAAGAAAGCTTAAATAGTGTAACAAATGGCCATGATAGGAGATAACTTCCCTAAAGTCAGTATTGGTTTCCTCGGATGCAAAGTGAATGGACCCAAAAGCGTTTCCGGGCTCATGGATTGGCACAGTGAACCCTTGCTCTATGCCGTAGTTCGAGGATAGCTTGAATATTGATTGTTGTTCATCGTCCCCATATTCTGGCTTATCCCAGAAAAAAGATGAGGATGTCTGGCAGGACTTCTTTATTACAGGGTCCTGTTTGTACAAGGATTTTTTTTGATAAAGTATAACCCACTCCTCAGGGTAATTTCCCATGATGACAGGGGGTGAGATTTCGGTAGGAGAGTAACAGGCGTATACATAGCTAAAGCAGGTCACTCTTAATTTTTCGAGAGCCCAAGAAAGTATGTTAGTGTACTCATCATCGTTCACGCCAAGGTTGTTTTTAACCTCCATTAATATCTGATAGTCGTTTTTAAGAGATTGAGTGAGCTTTGTCGCCATCTTATATCACTTCCTGTTTTTTTGTAGTAAATTAAAATGTTAGGCGAGCATTTTGAAATGATATTCAAGATATTTGCAATTATATCTAGCCTCGTTTTGACGTCACAAGAGCAGTCCCATTTACAACAGCCAACTTTAAAACTAATGCGGCTAATGAGTTAGGTCAACCCTCCTCATTCATGAGGGCGCTGTGAAGGCCCTTGTTCTGGGCACCGCCCCTCTCATTGCGGGCTATGAGTCTTGAGCGGTGGGTGCGTATAAATTTGTTGACGAGAGATACACGTCAAGCGCTAACTTGACCTCGCCCATGTGCGCCTAGTACTGCCGTGCTTGCGGTAGTGTGCAGGGCTTTCTCCAGCGGTCAATTGAACTTGCTGAGGTTGGTGTCCAAAAAGAAGGCATGCATTGGATCGGAAGTCCCGCTACGCTCTGTTTGGCAAAAGCAACGTGACTGCAAAAGCGCTTTATTAGCAATATGGTTTTAGAGTGACTGGGGAGTTTGAAGCCTGCTACGACGGTAAGGTTGTGTCAGCCAACAAGATGGAACAGTCATGCATCAGTTAGCCGCCCAATGGATAGTGGGACTACTCAAGGATAGGAATATCCCGTTCCAAGTCTGCGGAGGGCTCGCCGCAAAGGGCTATGGTGCTGTGCGAGCGCTCAATGATATTGACCTGTTTGTCCCTGGTGAGCATTTTGCGGCGGTAGCGCAGGTGGGGCAGGCGTATATCTCCAAGCCCGCGGCGCACCGCTGCGAGGAGGGCTGGGATTTAACTTATGTCCAGTTCAAGTATGAAGGCATTAAGGTGGAAGTTGGCAACGCCGAAGGCGCGCACATTTTAGATGCCGCCAGCCAGACTTGGGTACCGCTCGATATAGCTTTTGATCGTTATGAAACCGTCGAATTATTGGGCCTGGTGCTTCCCCTGATGTTGAAGGAAGACTTGATTCGCTATAAGTCGATGCTCGCAAGGCCCGTTGATATCGACGATATTCGTGCCATATGTGGGCGCACACATTAACGCCCTAAACTAACCGCCATTCGTGAGAGCCTCATCAATGCACTATCGCCCCATGACCATCGACGACTATGACGCCACCATCGCCCTATGGAGCGAAAGTGAGGGCGTGCGGCTGCGCGAGGCGGATTCCTGGGAGGGCATAGAGAAATACCTGCTACGCAACCCAGGCTTAAGCTTTGTGGCAGAAGTAGATGGACAACTGGTGGGAACGATCATGGCGGGCCACGACGGCAAGCGTGGCTATGTCCAGCACTTATCGGTGGCAGATTCCCATCGCCGCAAAGGCACCGCGGCCCGGCTGGTCAGCCTTTGCCTGGAAGCGCTAAAGCGTGAGGGCATTCTGAAATCACACCTGATGACCCTCCCCGAGAACGAAGCGGCCAAACAATTCTGGGCCAATCAGGGCTGGGCGTGCCGGTCGGATATTCAGCTGTATTCGTTTGTGAAGGGGGATAACCCGAACGTTTAGCCGTTATCACACCCACATGATTCAGATCACTCCCGCGCCTAAAGTGTGATGGGACGAGCATGGGATTCAACGAGCTTTGCTGCTAGGCTAATTTTACTAAAGCTAAAAAGCCGCAGGGAGCAATCTCATGCCACAGGCACCACGCATTTCGCGTCACCCCGTTAGCCAACGCGTGCAGGTGCATGTTGATGGCGAGCTGCTTGCGGAAGTTATAAAGAGTACCCAGGCCCTCGAGCTCCGCGAAACCGGCTACCCGTCACAGCGTTACATTCCACGCGAAGGCGTGCGCATGGATTTGCTTACCCCCTCAGAAACGACCACCCATTGCCCGCTTAAAGGCGACACGGTGTATTTCTCGCTGGGTGAAAACCAAGACATTGCCTGGAGCTACGAGCAGCCGATTGAAGGGATGGAAGCGATAGCGGGTAGAGTAGTGTTTGGTGGGGGAGAGGACGAATGATGTGTTTCGACCCTAAGCGGACGTGCCGGGAAATGCCGCAGGAGCGCGAGTTTTGGCTATACGGCCTAATGGAAATTAATATCCTAAAAAATCATAGGCTTGGGAGAATCTGGCAGGCTGCATTTGCTGGAAAAAAGTGCCAGCACGTTCATTCAATCATAGAATGGGCAGTCTAATACCTGTTAGGTTTGATCCGGGAGGATACATGGAAAAAGAGTACAGAAACCTTGTGTCAGTGAAACCTGTTCTCATGTATCGAGAGGATATATTGGAATTATGTGAATTAATTGAAGCTCAGTCCGGAGAAGAAAAGAAAATAGAAATCGAGTATAAGAATAACGAGGAGAGTATAAATATCACTGATATTGAATCATTAAACTCAATATCGGCCATTCCTCCTACAAACTATATGAGCCTTACTGTTCGCGTATGGAAAGAGACGAATATCGTATCAGGTCTTTCAGTGAGCTTTAACCGTAATAATATTAGCTACCAATTGCATTCAGAGAATGAGACATGGTTCTTAGGGACTGACTCAAAATTAAGAAAATTCTTTAAAGCCAAAAGACCTTGGTATTCGCCAATTCAGAGGTTTTCGCCTTTTATATCTCCTGTCGCTGTAATTACCAGCTTTCAATATGCAACAAGTTTGGTGAAAGGTGATGAGCTCATTGAGGGTGTATTTTGGTTTGCTGTAACACTAGCGCTTGTGATCATAACACTTTTGATGTTTTTTCAAAAATTATTCCCATACGTCTGGATTAGCTTGTCTGGTAAAGAGGATAGGAGATTTTCTTATGAAAAATGGACATTTATTATTTCAGTCTTGGCGCTAGTGGTAGCAATTGTCAGCGGTTTGGTTCTGCCAATGTTTGTAACCTAACAAATCAAACCACGCGGACGTGGCAAAGCTGTCACCTTTTGTGCGTAAAGACGCACAAAAGCCGCCAACTTCACCACGCCGGTGTTTGAGGCGTTAGTTCAAGAAGGAGAATCAGTTGTGTCGCTAATGACTATTTTGCTGTTCGTACCAGCATGCTTTGCTCTGAACATGGCACCTGGGCCAAACAATCTGCTGTCAATGGCCAATGCGAAGCGCTACGGCGTAAGAGTCGCCTGTTATGCTGGGATTGGTCGCCTTATTGCATTCGTGGGGATGATTTCTCTAGCAGCAACAGGGCTTGCAACTGTGCTGTACACATCAGAAAAGCTATTCTTCATCATAAAGATTGTTGGAGGGCTTTATCTGCTTTGGATTGCATTTCAACTGTGGACTGCAGATCCTTCTGACGGTGGTAACGAAGCACTCGGAGGAAGAAGCTTGTTCCAATTGGGGCGGCAAGAGTTTCTTCTAGCAGCCGGAAACCCTAAGGCTATCTTGATTTTTACAGCTTTTCTCCCTCAGTTTGTTGACCCCACTGGTTCTGTAGGATTTCAGTTCCTGGTTCTAGGTGTTCTGTTCTTGATGCTTGAATGGGTAGCGATAGCTGGGTATGCATTCTTTGGGAAAGCATTGCGGCATTGGTTCTCCCGACCTTCCATGCGTCGTGTTTTCAACCGGATTTGCTCGGGGCTCCTTGGCAGTGCTGGTATTGGGCTTTTATTGGCTCGCCGTGAATGAACTAACAAGGCAATTAAATTCGCTCCCTGCGGTCGCCGGACGCTCGTTCCTCGCGCCGTTTATTGCGGGCGTTAGCACCTCAGGCCCGACGGCTGTCGTCCACGTCATCTGCAAGCCAAGCCTTGATCAGTGACTGATAGGGCATATCCCGCTTGTTGGCCTCGATTTTGATCCGATCAAGCAGGGTTTCGGGCAAGCGGAGGGAGATCGTCTTGGTTGACGGCTTCAACTTCGGGAAAGAAGCCGGTTTTGCCTGGCTCCAGTCCAGGTAATCGGAGGAGTCGTGGGTCTCCCAGAACTCTCGCTCTTCTGCTTCAGTTTTGAACTCAGGCATCTTTTTTAGCTTGCTCATAAACAGCCCTCTCTTTACGGTGCATGTCTCGAGCGGAAATCACCCGAACCAGCGTACCGCCCTGCCTTAATGTAAACGTGATGTGGAGCAGCCTCTCATCATCTGTTTCACCAAGAGCGTGAAAACGGGCCTCAGCCTGGCTGTGTTTGGAGTCTTCCAGCAATAGAAGCGGCTCATTAAAGAAAATTTCTTCCGCTTCAGACTGGCTGACGCCATGCTTCTCCGCGTTTTTTCGGGAGTTGCCTTCGTCCCAGTCAAAGCCAATAACTTGTGCCCAATTGATCATAAAAGTATATTATCAGAATATACGCAGGCGTCAACAAGTGCTAACCAATGCAGGCACGGCGACGCCCTTTACATTGCGCCTTCGGCTCCGTTCCAAGGGCGCGCGTGCTGCAGGCGTTAAAGGCCTTACTCCGGTGTTCCTGGGTTTGGTGTTTGGCTCCGGTTTCAGTGGTGGCCTGCAGGCAGAAAACAGCCCTCAGTCCGGCAACGGTTTTGGCCGGTAATCTGGTGTTCAGGTCGTGGGGCAATCCGGCGCAATCACTGGGTATTTTCCGCGCATTCGGTGCTCTGGTTCCTGGCGCCATGGGTCAAGTTGGTACACAGTATCGGGAGTCGGCATTCAGCATTGGGTGCCAGTTCAAAAATCAAGGGTAAACAGGCCCTTAATCGGGTAAGGAGGAGTGTTTAGCTCCCCCTCCCCACAACACCCTGCATGCGGATCCGCACAGGGCGTTTCACTCAGAGTAGTGAAGCTTGATCCATCCATCGCGCAGCGAGACTAGCCCTGATTTCTTCAAGTACGCGTCATTCAGCGCCTGATTGATCCCTGGTGTTTTCGAGCTCCGCCATGGGCCTTTGCTGGTGATTCCGCACCCAACCGCAGACTTGATCGGCACGCCCAGCCTCAATAAATTTCTGACTTTGGTTCGTGGTTTCCGCCACTGTCGCCAATATGCCATTCGTACACGCCTGCGTATCCAGTGATCCAGATCGCAGCACAGCTGATAGCAGTTGGCGATACCAAAGTAGTTGATCCAGCCGCGTATAAACTGACTGGTTTTAAAGAGCTGGTAGCGCATGCTCACGCCCCAGTTTCGGTTGGTGAGTTGCCGTATCCGTTGCTTGAATTTCTGCAACGTTTTCGGGTGCCATTTGATGCGTCCATTCTGGAAGGTGAAGCCCAGGAACTTACTCTCGCGGGTGTTCACCACCTGGCTTTTCTCCGTGTTGATCACAAGCTTTAGTCGACTTTGCAGGTACTGTGTGATGCTGCGCAGCACCCGTTCTCCCGCACGCCGACTATTCACCAGGATGATGAAGTCGTCGGCATAACGGGCGAACTTGTGGCCGCGCCGCTCCAGTTCTTTGTCCAGAGGATCAAGCATGATGTTGGCCAGCAGTGGTGACAATGGGCCACCCTGTGGAACACCTTCTCGGGTCTCGCGGAAGAGTTGGTTATCGATAAGCCCAGCTCGTAGGTACCGCGCAATCAGCTGCTGTAACCGTTTATCGTGGACTCGTCGTCCCACTAACGTCATCAGCAAGTCGTGATCTACCCGATCAAAGAACTGTGACAGATCCACATCAACGGCGATTCGCCGTTTCTGTTTGATAATCTGTTGCACCTGCTTTACCGCTTGTTGCCCATTTCGCCCCGGCCGGAACCCAAAGCTATTCGATGAGAACGACGGGTCGAAGATGGGCGTAAGCACTTGGGCTATAGCTTGTTGTATGACTCGATCAATAACCGTCGGGATGCCAAGCGGACGCTTGCCACCGTCAGGTTTCTCGATCTCAACACGCCTGACGGGTTGCGGGTGGTAGTAACCTTCAAGGAGTGCGGCTTTTACCTTTTCCCATTCCCCCGATTTGACCCACGTCGGGAAATAATCGACGGACATACCGTCAACTCCGGCAGCGCCTTTGTTAGCTCGAACCTGCTTCCAGGCCCGCTGTAAATTCGCAGGCTGAAGCATCTGTTCGAACAGATCGTTGCTAAAGGCTGGCTTCGGGTCAATACGCTGAGTCACGTCATTACCGGTCGGCATTCGTGTATTCAAGTTTGACAAGGCTCCTCCTTTCTCTGAGTGTTCAGGCCTTCACCGTGTCCTGCCCATTACGGCAGGTGTTTGGCTACTATGCCCTTTGCTGACTTCTGCCTAATCACTCGCAGGGTTACCCCTGTGAGCGCTATCGGTTTTCATCGGTTTGCTCTCTCCGGTTGATGAGGCTGGAGAGCCAAGGCACTTGTAGACCAGAGCCTTACTGGTTGCTTACCGATCGCGGGTTAAGCAGATCTCCCCAGATAAGAGCATGAACTGTCACTGCGCAACTGCGTCATTTACGGTGGCCGTTAGATCACACGGCTTCGTTGTCTTGTGCCAACTCGCCTCCAGCCTACGCCTCATATGACGTTCTTGTTCATCAGCTCGCAGTTTTGCGTCCGGCTTCCTCCAGACCGGTCCTCGCGGAGCGGCCCTTGCCATTCGCTAGTGGTTAGCGTTCAATCGGGTAAAGCAGAATTGAACGGTGATCTTCCCACAGGGGACTTTCACCCCATTAGCTCATGCCCATGCTGGGCGTACACAAGCCGCTCAATGGTGACGCCGCAGGCGGCGCACATTAGCGGAGCGTTATGTTTTAAGGAGGCAACTTGAGTAAAGTCGTTGGACGGTGGCGCATTAAATGGATGGAGATGTGGGATCAAGACTTTGTGGATCTTGTCGAGCCTGGATACTTCCAGTTCGATAAAGATGGTCTTGGTTTTTTTGTATTCGGTGCAGTCGAGGGGCAAATTGATTACCGCGTTTCTGATGATGGAGAACGAGTCGAGTTTTCTTGGTCTGGAAATGATGATGGCAGCGAGAAATCCGGGCGTGGTTGGTTTCAGGTCCACTCTTCACGCTTAGCAAAAGGGGAATTTTTCATTCATTGTGGAGATGAGTCGGCAGTGGAGATCGAGCATCAAACATAACCATGCCAGTCACGGCGACGTCTTTTCCATTGCGGCTTCGCCTCTATTCCAAACTGGCGCGTGAGCCGGGCGTCAAATCAGTAGTGGTACCGGAGCTGGGCAAGGAGCAAAGCGTTATCCGTGACTTTGTAGATCATGCGATGCTCGTCGTTAATCCGGCGGGACCAGTAACCAGCGAGACTGTGCTTGAGGGGTTCCGGCTTACCGATGCCGTCGAAAGGTTCGCGTTTGGTTTCTTTAATCAACTTGTTTATTCGGTTGAGAACCTTTTTGTCGGTTTTCTGCCAGTACAGATAGTCTTCCCAAGCGTTCTCGGAGAAGATGAGCTTCATTCAAGAAGTTCCTTTTCTTGACCGCCGCCTTGCTCCAACTCGGTAACAGATTCCAGCAAACGGCGGGCGTTTTTCGGTGCGCGCAGCAGATATGCAGTCTCTTGCAGCGCCTCATAATCGTCAAGAGAGATCATTACCACGGATTGCGACTTGCTCCGCGTGATGATCACCGGAGAATGGTCTTCACAGACCTGTTCCATAGTTTTTGCTAGATTGGTTCTAGCGGCTGTGTAGCTGATGGCATCCATAATGGGGTTCCTGTACGAAGTGTTGAGCATGTACAGAATAACGTACGTAAAAATATTTAACAATCGGCTGCACGGCGACCGATTCTCCGCTGCCCCAAACCGGCGCGTGAGCCAGGGCGATATTGATGGACTGCCTATTGAGGTCTTCGGCCATCAGGGCGGCAGTGCCTACAATGGCTACGCTGGCTCGCGGATTTACTCGCCCTTGATCGCCGAGATCGCCGCTTGCTGCGCAAAGGCAATGCTGGCCCGGCGGAAAACGCGGATACCTGGATCCCCCACCTCGTTCAGCGCCTGATGGAAGGCACGAACCGGAACGTGGATCCGTTCCATGTACGCTTGGATGCAGGCTTTACCGATGGGGAAACGCTACGCACGCTCGACGCAAAGGATATCGCTTACCACCTCGGGCGGCTGAAGAACAACAACGCCCTGCAGACGCTCGCGGCCCCCTATCTGACTGACATTGGCGGTTTCAACGGCGCAAGCCATCCACCATGCAGCCGTAAAGCGCTCAATAATGGCGCTACCACCGCCGCGATAAATGAGGCGGGCTGATGATCCTCCCCGAGAACGAAACGGCCAAACAATTCTGGGCCAATCAGGGCTGGGCGTGCCGTTCGGATATTCAGCTGTATGCGTTTATCAATAGTGATGATCAGAACGTTTAGCGCTGGCCTTGGCAACAGAGTTATTGGTAAATTCAATTGTTAATCTCATTCACGACTCAGTGAGCTGTGGCTCATCCAACACCACCGCATCAAGCAACGTGTCAGCGAAGCTTGCCAGGGCGGGGGTCCAGGTTTCTGGTTCCGGGGCGGCAAAATAGGTATCGATATGAGCGATGGCTTTGGGCAGTTCTAGGGTGTGAATCCCGAACCGGTGTTGGTGGGCGTCGACTGTCCCGCGGGGCAGCACCGTGTAACCCATTCCAGCCGCGACGCAGCCAAGCATTGCGTCCAGTGAACCAAATTCAAAGATCCGCCCAGCATTAACGCCATGGGAGGCCAGCAATAGCTCGATGCGTTGGCGGTAGCTGCACCCTTGACGAAACGCCAAGAAAGCCGACGTCAGCAGCTCCTGAGAAGAGGGCATCGTCGACATTGGCGTTGAACCCACCAGCACAAGCTGCTCGCTGAAAGCCTTGAGCAAGTGATAGCGGCTATGCTCAAGCCGCCCGGCCACAAAGACACAGTCCACCTGCCCGTCCAGCAACAACTCGACCAGTTCGGCCGTTGGTCCGGTTTTGATCTGGATATCAACGTCAGGCTGCGCGGCATGGTAGGCCGCCAGTATCGGCGGCAGGCGCACGGCGGTCGTGGTTTCCATAGCGCCTATACGCAATCGGCCACACGCCTTCTCCTGGCCCTTGAATAGCGATACCGCGTCATCGTGGGCCGTCAATATGCGTTCAGCATACTCCACCAATGCCAAACCAGCGCTCGTAGGGCGCACGCGGCCCGCACGCTGAATCAGCTGCACGCCTAGCTCATCCTCAAGTTTCTTGATGTGGGCCGTCACATTGGATTGCACCGTGTGCAGCTGTTTGGCCGCCGCCACGAAACTGCCCGTTTCGGCCACTGCCATGAATAGCCGCAGTGATTTAAGTTGCATGCTCTATCTCCCCGCCAGGCGATTGCTATGTCAAGCAAGCGTTATCTCTAAACAAGATAGCAGCGATCAATACTAATCGTTTCCAGAAAACCCGTCTGCGCGCGTAGTCTGTCCCTATAGCAGCTAGCTGACCACTTTGCCCAAATGGCGGTATGCAAAGGACACGACATGATCAATAGCAAAGACCTGCCCGCTCTGTGTGTTGGGGTAATGGCAACCTTGGCGGGAATTGGCATTGCGCGCTTTGCCTACACGCCCCTCTTACCGGCGATTATTCAAGAGGGCTGGTTCACCGCCAGCCAAGGCGCCTACCTAGGGGCCGCCAACCTGCTGGGCTACTTTATCGGCGCGCTCTCCGCCCACGCCTTGAGTGAGCGTTTTTCTTCCCGCTTGGTGATCGGCGCAAGTTTCGCCGCTATCGCCCTCAGTTTTATGCTCTGCGCTGGTGCGGGCAGTTTTGCCTGGTTCTTCTTCTGGCGATTAGTCTCCGGCATTGCCGGGGCTATCTTGATGGTGGTTGGCCCTTCGCTGGCGCTGGCGGCCACTCCGCCTGAAAGGCGAGCTAGCGTTGGTGCCATGGTGTTTACCGGGATTGGCCTGGGCGCACTGCTTTCGGCCTTCATCGTGCCTGTGCTTCTTGAGTTAAGCCTGACGGTCACCTGGGGAACGCTGGGGCTTCTATGCATTGCGGCGGGTCTTTTAGGCGATGCTTTTTTACAACGCGTGACGCCATTAGCACTAACTTCAGGTGCTAGCCCATCGGCCAATAGCCAGAAGGGATTTGCGGGTGTAAAGCTAGTGGTGCTATTGGTGATGGGCGCCTATGCCCTGGACGCGGTGGGGTTTGTGCCCCATACCGTGTTCTGGGTGGATTACCTCGTCAGGGAGAACGCCCTGGGTAATCAAGCGGCTTCCCTACAGTGGGGTGTTTTCGGCCTGGGTGCCGTATGTGGGCCGCTGATGGTGGGTGCCTTGGCGCAGCGAGTGGGCTGGCATCGTGGTTTGGCGATCGCCTTTTTGGCGAAAGCTGCCGCTGTCTCGTTGCCGGTATTTTCGCTAGCACTGCTCAGCCAATCTGTTTCCTCCTTCATTGTTGGAGCGATGATCCCCGGCATTGTCGCGTTAACCTCAGGTCGCCTTGCCGAATTAGTCGGCCCTGCCGCGCACAAGAAACGTTGGGGGCAAGCAACCGCCGCCTTCGCTGCCGCCCAGGCAGGGGCGGGCTATACCATGTCAGCGCTTTACGACGCCTGGGGCACCTATTCCCCTCTTTTTGCCATCAGCGGCTTTATGCTCGCGGCAGGCTTTTTGTTGGTGCTGCTTAGCCGTGGTGTACAGCAACGCCACGCGCACCTTTCTACCTAGCAATCTACACACCGATATTCACACCCAGGGAGGCAATAATGGAACTCTACCTGAACGCCACATCACCCTATGCGCGCCTGGCGCGAATCGTTTTAGTGGAAAAAGGCTTAGCGGAAAGCGTCACGTTGAAGTGGTGCGACCCCTGGGCAGACGATGCCGACCTATTAAAGGCCAACCCTGCCGGGCGTATTCCGGCGCTGGTAACGGAGGAGGGCACTACGCTGAGCGAATCACTGCTGATTGCCATTTACCTAGATGGCGTCAGTCCCAGCATGCCGATGATTCCTCAAGACTGTTTGGGCGAGGTGCTGCACCTGGCGGGGCTGGGTCAAAACCTGATGGATGCCGCGTTCAACACCGTGATTGCCAGAAAACATTACGGCAACGAGATTGACGCTAGCGAGCTTGGGCAGCGGCGTTCGCGGGCGATTCAGCGGCTACTGAAACAGTTGGACGGTAAGCTTGGCGAAGAACAACAGACCTCAACTATCAACCTGGGCCACATCGCCACCGCAGTGGCGCTGGATTACCTCGCTTTCAGACTGCCAGAGGTGAGCTGGAAAGAAGACTACCCGCCGCTTCAGGCATGGCACGCTGGCGTTACTGCGCGAGAGAGCTTTCAGCAGACGGCTTTCTGTTAGGAGAAATTATACAGGTGGCCTCAGCTAGCGACGACTCAGGGGGCCCCAGCGTATCCACCCTAGCCAGCATCCTACGATGTTTATGAAAGCGTGCTGAAAATATTTAAAAGGGCACATACCGTCAAAGCAATAAATGAGCTAAATAAGCAAATGGGTCCATGCGCAGAATTTGCGAATAATCTGCAAAAGCAATTGGCCCCATTTCGGAGCCAATCTCTCGAAATTCAGAAGAACTTGAGCCTGAGAAGGTGTTTACAAAATAGAGTATGCTGTACTGACTTAGTTTGAGATATAAAGGCAGAGCAGCAGATGGCGAAACGAGGTCGTCCAAGCAAGATCCAGGAACGAGAACTTGCAGTACTACGTGAAGTTATCAAGGAGAAGCCAGAGTCAAGCCTTGGAGAGCTTCGTGATGAACTTGCTCGCCGGACAGGCGTACATACTCATGAAGATCATCTATCTAAGCAACTGAAAGATAAAGGCTTTAAACGCCTAAGAGAACCGTCGCCCACAGTGGATTCCCCGACCAGAACAGAGGAACCTTCTCCCTATGGGTACACTGACCAACATCTTCATCAAGCCCCAGAGCAGCAGTATCCAAGCTGCTTAAGTGGTGCTGAGTGGGAGCTTGTATCAGACATCTTTGAAACGGAAGGTGGCCGCGGAGTTCCTCCGCGTTACCCAAGGCGCCTACTTGTCGATGCCTGCTGTTACGTGGTCAGAAGTGGCTGCTCGTGGCGGATACTGCCAAAAGAGTTCCCGCCTTAGCAAAATGTGTATCGAACTTTCCGGCGATGGAGCGCAGAGGGAAAATTCGGAAAAATGCATGACTGGTTACGTGCGCAGTGGCGTGAACGAGAAGGGCGCAATGCGGAACCAACTGGAGCAGTATTGGATGCTCAATCAACACGTCACTCTCCTCAGGGAAGCGAGAGCGGGTACGATGCAGGAAAGAAGGTAAAAGGCCGAAAACGACATATCTTGGTTGACACGCTAGGACTTGTTCTAGCGATTAGTGTCACGGCCGCCAGCATCCCGGATCCCCATGGAGCGCACTCAGTCATGGCGAGCACAGTTGCTAAATACCCTTCAATATCAAAGGTTTTTTGCAGATAGTGGTTACGCTGGTCAATGCGCCCAAACCATAAATCAACAACACGGAATTTCCGTCGATATCATTCGACGTCCTCGGAGTGGAAAAGTAGGGAGCTGGTGTCTTCCTGAGCAAGAAGACCTCTTCACCCAACCTACGAATATGCATGGTTTTGTAGTTCAAGCCAAGCGGTGGGTAGTCGAGAGAACCTTTTCTTGGTTAGAAAAGTCTCGGCGGCTGATCATGCACCATGATCGCCTCACTGATGTATCTGAGGCATGGGTTTGGCTCGCATCAGGTAGGCAACTGTTGAAGCGATTAACCAGCAACACTTAAATTTGTAAACACCTTCTCAGCGTAAGGATGCAAATGAGAAGCATTTTAAAAATGCGATTACCCTTTCTCAAAAAGCCTCAGCGGCGATTTATGCTCACGTTGTGGCGGCAAGGTAAAAACTGCCTTGCTGTTTTCGACGGATACGTCGCTGGACGCCATGACATTAGTGGCGTACGACAAGGCACGTTTTCAGATTGAGTTCCTGTTTCGCGATGCGAAGCAGTTTCTGGGGCTGAACGACTGTCAGGCACGCAAGGAAAAGGCGTTACACTTCCATTTCAACGCATCGATGACGGCGTTGAATCTGCTCAAGCTTGAAGACCGACAGCATCAGGCAGGCAATAGACATGTCATCTCCATTGCGCGCTGGAGAACCCGCAAAGCCAACGCGCATCTGCTGGAACGCTTTTCTTCCTACTTGGGTCTGGACTTCAAATCGCATAAAATCCTGGCCCGACTTTGAAGAGATGTGCCACTACGGCGCTATTGCATCATGAAACTGTCCGAATCATTGTAGAAAGTAGTACGCTGTAAAGCAGGGTTGAAATGGCTGTTTTCTTCAGCATGCCGGTCAGAATCTCGCCATCACGAGTATGACGTAACGTTCTGGCGGCATCCGTCAGTGGCTTGGCGACCAGCAGGCAGCTCCAGCTCAACCAGGGGGCGGGGAAAGCTACCAGATAAACCACGGTGAGAAGCAGCGCCAGTCCCAATAATGCCCAGTGGTAGTTAATCGCGTTCTTGCGGCCCAACCGCACTGCCAGGGTAATCTTGCCGTTGCGTGCATCGCTTTCGATATCACGCACGTTATTCACATTGAGCACGGCGGTGGCCAGCAGCCCACACGCCGCGGCGGGTAGTAACGGCAACCAACTGAGTTGCTGCGTATAGAGGTAGTAAGTGCCCAGCACGCCTAGCAGGCCGAAAAATATGAAGACGGAAATATCCCCCAGCCCCCGATATCCATAGGGCGTTCCACCCAACCCAACGGTATAGGTCACGGCAGCCCATAAAGAGGCGGCACCTAGCAGCAGGAAAGTAACAATTTGGCCCCACTGGTTGCCAAAGGCGGTCACCAGTAATGACAGCCCTAACAGCGCTGCTACGATTGCTGTAACAACCATCCCAGTGCGCATTGCCTGTGGCGTTAGCAGGCCTGAAGAGACCGCCCGTACCGGCCCAATGCGTGCCTGATCATCAGCGCCGGAAGCCGCGTCGCCATAGTCATTGGCGAGATTAGAGAGTATCTGTAGCGCAGTCGCGGTCAGCAGGGCGAGCAAAAGTACCGCGCCATTAAAAGCATCCACGCTAGCCGCTAGCCCACTGCCCAATAGTATAGACGCGCACGCCAGCGGGAGCGTTCGGGGGCGAGCGGCTAGCAACCAGGCTTGGTAGTGGCGGCGTTTAGCGGGTGATTCCATTACGTCATTGTTCCTATTAACTATTTCATTTAAAAAGCTGATGTCAGTTTGCCGCATTTAGGCTCGGTAGATCAGTATCCGTGGTTGCCAAGATACTTCGCCGCAAAGAACACAATACTTTCCTGATATTTGACCTGAATCAAGCTCGCGCCGATCAATGCTGGCACGATATCTCAATGCTTCTAAAGTGTTACGACTGAAGGTCGTTGTTGGCCAAGGAGCCTGAGCCATGTTCCCCGAACCTTGCTACTATAGCTATGTTTGATGTTAGCACCTGGGAGCTGTTGGTTGTTTGCCTGATCACATTGATCGTCGTCGGCCCGCATCGTTTACCAAGGGTCATCTACACCCTGGGCCTATGGGCTAGCAAATTGCGGACTAGTTGTCTTGACTTTAATCGACAGATCCAGCGCGCAGCCCTGGCTGAGGAAGTCCAGCAAATTCGCCAGAGCCTGGAGCAGGCAAGAAGCAATACCGAGCTCAGCCTGCTAGATACGGTAGATATCAACAGGGACTACAGGCAGCCGCGGGCTGTTGCAACGTCAGCACTGGGTGATGCCCCTGTCCGCAATGGAGTCGAAATGAATCAGCAACCCTTCAGCAATGGATCAACCTGTCGGACACCAATTCTGACGCGCGTCGCTGCGGGAAGGGCCGCAGTGAACGGGGTTACTTACCAGTCTGACGGGGTTGTGGCGCTGATCAGTGACCGCGCATCGACGCTGCTGACACTCGCCAGTG
This sequence comes from Halomonas llamarensis, assembly GCF_023555005.1. Classification (GTDB taxonomy): domain Bacteria; phylum Pseudomonadota; class Gammaproteobacteria; order Pseudomonadales; family Halomonadaceae; genus Vreelandella; species Vreelandella llamarensis. Next base: position 15,689 of record NZ_JAMJPJ010000035.1, read on the forward strand.
ATTTTACCCAAGGGCGCATCGTTGCCATGGCGCCGGGGCTGGCGGCCAGCCAGACTCCCGAGAGCTGGACGGTGGTCGACGCCGCGCCGCTACGCATCGAGGGCTGGCTGGGCGATTTTCGTATCGAATCGACGATGACAGAAACCAATGCCTCTCACTCGCTGACCGCCGACATCATCATTGATCTCTCGACGCATCCGCTACTCGCACGCTCGGTTCATCCACCGGGCTACCTGCATACCGATGCGTCGGTCATGCCGTCGGATCTCGCCGCTCATGCAAGCGAGCTGGTGGGTACTTTTGAGAAACCCCGCTACTTCGCCTACACAGCGGAAATCTGTGCCCACGAGATCGCCGGGCAGACGGGCTGCACGCGCTGTCTTGATGTCTGTGGCGCTGACGCTATCCGCTCCGAAGGTGCCCTGATTCGTGTCGAACCCCACCTCTGTCAGGGCTGCAGCGCCTGTACGCTGGCCTGCCCAACGGGGGCCCTGAGTGTCGCCCAGCCTCGTCGGCTAGAGCTACTGGAGCGCATGAACAGCGTCATTGATGCGCGCGAACACCCCCCATCAACACTCCACGTCGTGGCAGGAGGTGTCCGTCCCGGTTGCGACGTCAGTGAGTCACTCGGCTTGCATGCCGTCCTGGAGGTTCCGGTGATCGCTGCCTTTGGCGAGGAACTCTGGCTGGCTGCGCTAGCCCGTGGCGTCAATCGCGTGGTGCTGTCGCCCGAAGCCGGGCTGCCCGGTGACACTCGTCAACTGCTGGATAAGCGCCTGGCCGAGATCGCCTGCATCACCGAGGCCATGGGGTTGGGCCAAGACGCTATCAGCAACAGCAGCGATCGGCATCAACATGAACCCGAGCCTGGCATCGCCATGTTCCATAACGTGTTCAACGAGCCTCTTGTCCTCTCTCAGGATTCACGCAAGCGTGAGCTGCTCAATGCCGCCCTGCGCCGTTGGCAGGAAGCCCTGACGCCTGGCGACCGGCAGCCCCTTGAATTGCCGGTCGGATCGCCGATCGGAGGGATTTCAGTCGATCTTCAAGCTTGCGTTATGTGCTCGGTATGCGCTCATTCCTGTCCGACGGCTTCGATTCGCTATGGTGAGAACGAGCATACCGCCCGGCTGGAACTCGCCGAGGCCAACTGTATCCAGTGCGGTCTCTGCGAACGTCTCTGCCCGGAAGATGCCATCACCCTGCAACCTCGACTGGCCAGCGCGGCACAACGCTATCGCTGGCAGCCTCTCAATGAAGTAGCGCTTGCCACCTGCGACGCCTGCGGCAGCTCGCACATGCCCGTGACGCTACTGGACTCGATGATCGCAAAGCTCGCCTCGACGACCGGCGCTGCGGATATCGAACGACAATTTCGCCGCTGTCCCGCCTGTCGGCACGGACAATGACCGTGGGTAGCAGCAGACAAAACAACCCTCACCATCACAAAGAGGTCGATCATGGATACGTCACCCTTCTATGAGATACAGCCCGGCATTATCTGGGACTCGCGGGTTGCCTGGGATCTGTCCCTGGGCGGCCTCGGCGTTGGCGCATTTCTGCTCGCCTTCCTGCTCTGGTGCCTGGCGGATCGTCGCTATCGGCCCCTGGCCCAGACAGCCGCGGTGATCGCTCCGGTAGCGGTGGCCATCGGCCTAACCCTGCTGTTTTCGAAACTCGGCTTTAAGCTCCACGTCTATCAGATGGGGCTTAATTTCGCTCCGACCTCAATCATGTGGTGGGGCGCTTTGCTGCAGGGCGCCTTCGTGGGCTTGAGCGCTATCTTTGCCTTTCGTCTGCTGTTCCCCAACGTCTCCCTGTTCGACTGGCTGAGTGCACGAGTGGTGGGCTGGGTCGCGGTTCCTTTGGCCGTGCTTACCGGCCTCTATCACGGTGTGTTGCTGGCGGTGATCTCCTCGCACCCGCTGTGGGCCACGGGCCAGATGGTCATCGCCTCTGTGCTGCTCTTCATGGTCACTGGGAGCGCCGGTGCTCTGCTGATTCACATGATTCGCACGGCCATTCTGGGAGCCCATCCGGAGGAGGGTTCTCTTAAAGCGTATTGGGTTGGGTTGCGCCCGCTGGTGCTGGTCATGCTGGTGTCAACGGCTCTGTTGCTGGTCACCTTGCTGGCTTGGTGGATAGATCTTCGCTTCGGCCCAACACGCGACCAGGAGGTGATAGCCGCCGTGCTGGCGACCTATGGCAGCCTCATCATCCTGGCTATCACTGCACTGTTCGGAGCCCTGGCCCTGTGCCTCGTCGCCTTGCTGGCGAGCCAACGGGGCCGTTCCTTGCCGGCCTTTGCCACTGCCATCCTGTGCGTGCTGATGCTGGGAGGCGGCTTCGCCATCCGTTACATAGCAGTACTGGGTGGGCAGTTGAGTCCCTCGATCTCGACGCTGGCTACTTTATCCTGAGGAGTTTTTCCCATGACGGATCAGATCCCGACATCCAAACATGATGACGCTTGGCAGATTTCTCGCCGAGGCTTTCTTCAAGGCAGCGCCGGTACGGTTGCCGCTGCAGCAGCAGGGGGCCCTGCACTGAGTTTCTTCTCGCAGGCCAGCGCCCAGGCACAACCCGTAGAAGCTGCAGGCAAATGGATGCCTTCTACCTGCCAGGGCTGCACGAGCTGGTGCCCGGTGCAGGTCAAAGTGGTCGACGGCCGCGCTGTTCACCTGCGTGGCAATCCGCTGGCCAAGGCCAACCACGGCAAGATCTGTCCACGCCCGCACTTGGCGTTGCAACAAGTCTATGACCCCGACCGGGTGCGTCAGCCGCTGAAGCGCACCAATCCCGAAAAGGGGCGCGGCAAGGATCCGGGCTTCGTGGCGATTTCCTGGGATGAAGCGATGGACATGCTCGCCGACAAGATCATGGAACTGCGTGATGCCGGGGAGCCCGAGAAGTTTGCGCTCTTCCGCGGGCGCTATACCTACCTGCGCGATATTCTCTACTCCGCCGTACCGAAGATCATCGGCAGCCCGAATAATATCAGTCACTCGGCCATTTGCGCTGAGGCCGAGAAGTTCGGACCCTACTATGTTGAGGGCCAGTGGGACTACCGGGACTATGACCTGGAACACACTCGTTATGTGCTCTGCTGGGGCGCCGACCCGGTAAGTTCCAACCGGCAGGTGCCGCATGCCATCAATTTCTGGGGCGACATGAGCGACAGTGCCACCGTGGCCGTCGTTGACCCGCGGTTGTCTGCCACCGCCGCGAAAGCCGATGAATGGTTGCCGGTAATCCCCGGGGAGGATGGCGCCCTGGCGGTGGCCATGGCTCACGTCATCCTTGCTGAAGGCGTCTGGAACAAGGCCTTCGTCGGAGATTTCATCGATGGCGAAAACCGCTTCGTGCCGGGGCAGGCCGTCGATGAGCCGCCGCCCTCGGTTGCCGATGAGGTCACAGAGGGAGACATCCAGGCCACCTCGGTACCGATCTTCAACGAGATCCATACCCATGGCGTGGTTCAATGGTGGAATCTTGAGCTCAAGGACCGCACCCCGGAGTGGGCAGCAGAGCGTACTGGCATTCCTGCAGAACAGATTCGGCGCGTGGCGCTGGGGTTCGCCGCCGCCGGTTCGCGAGCCATCAGTTGGCTTTCCCCCGGTGCCTCCATGCAAGCACGTGGCGGCTATTCATCCATGGCCACCCATGCCCTCAACGGCCTGGTGGGTTCCATTGATGCCAAAGGGGGCGTGGTCGCCAAGGTCAAGGATCCTACCGGCGATATACCCGACCTAACGACCTATCAGGACGAGCTGGCTGCAAGCCATAGCAAGTACGACAAGATCGATCAGCGCGGCACGCTGGCCTTCCCATCACTCAACGGCGGCAAGAGCGGGGGCGGTGTGGTAACCAATGCCGCTGCCGACGGTATGCTCGCCAAGAGCCCTAACGAGATTAAGGTGGCCATCGCCTACTGGTCGAATTTCGGCTTCTCCACCTCCGGCTCCTATCGCTGGGAGCAGGCGTTGTCGGAGCTTCCCTTCTTCGTGCACCTCACTACCAATGTCTCGGAAATGTCGATGTTTGCGGACCTAGTGCTGCCCGCGGCCCACCAGTTGTTCGAGAAGTGGGGCTTCGTCAAGAACAAGCAGAATTTGCACAGCTATGTCTCGTTGAATCAGCGGGTGATTGAGCCACTTTGGGACGTCAAGCAAGACGAAACGGAAGTGCCCTTCATGCTAGCGGAGAAACTGGCCGAGCGGGGCTTCGATAACCTTTATCGCTACTACACCGAGGCTTTCGCCGATCCAGAAACCGGCGCGGCGCCGACCAATGGCGAGGAATTCACCGAATCCGCCCTGAAGATGTTGACTCGCGGCTGCTGGGACAGCACCCACCCGGACTATGGCCGGTATGGCGACCGCCTCGAGGGCTGGGAAGACTTCAAGGAGAAGGGGGTATGGAACTCCCATCGCTACGAATATGGTCAGCGTATCGATAAATTCGCCACCCAGACAGGCAAGGTCGAGTTCTATAGCGAAACACTCAAGGCCGCTCTGCAGGGGCATGCCAACCGCCATGACACCACAATAGACAAAGTGCTCGATGCCACCAACTATGTCGGTCGCGGAGAGCTCGCCTTCGTTCCCCACTTCGAACCCGCCCTTCGCCATGGTGATGAGGCCGAATACCCCTTCATCTTCTTCGAACACCGTTCTCGCCTGAACCGCGAAGGGCGTTCGGCCAACTGTACCTGGTACCAGGCGCATAAGAACGTCGACCCGGGTGACGAGAACTGGAGTGACGTACTCAAGATGAACCCGGTCGATGCAGACGCCCTGGGGCTAAACAACGGTGATAGGGTCAAAGTCACCTCGACGATGGGATCGATCACCGTTCAGTTGAAGCGTTGGGAAGGGCTCAGGCCGGGCACGGTGGCTAAATGCTATGGCCAGGGCCACTGGGCCTATGGCCGGGTCGCCGCCGCCAACTTCGCCGAGCATGTGCCGCTTGGCGGCAATAACAACGAAATTCTGTACCCTGAATTCGAGCGCCTCAGCGGCTCGACCGCCCGCCACGGTGGCCAATCACGCGTCAAGGTCGAGCGGGTCTAACCCCTGGCAATGGAGGCTAGTATATGAGTGACAAGCGTTATGCCATGGTGATCGACCTGCATCGCTGCGTTGGCTGTGCGGCTTGCGACATCGCCTGCAAGAGTGAGAACAACGTGCCGGTGGAGTTCCATTGGTCGAATCACATCATCGAGACCACAGGTACCTTCCCGGATACCCGTTACAACTATATCCCGACCCTCTGTAACCACTGTGAAAATGCGCCCTGTGTCACTAACTGCCCGACCACGGCGATGCACAAGAGTGAGGATGGGCTGACCCTGCATGACACCGACAAGTGTATCGGCTGCCGCCTGTGTCAACTGTCCTGTCCCTATGGTGTTATCTGGTTCAACAAGGAAGATCCCCACCAGAACTTTATGCGCGACAGCGAGCCAGCCATACCGGGGGGAACCTCGACCGGCCAGGAGGTCGCCCAGGCGGCTGATGCACCGATTCCTTACTACAACCCGGCAAGGGCCACGACCTATCAGGGTATTCGTGATCGCGGCATGGTCGAAAAGTGCACCTTCTGCGACCACCGTCTTGCAGTGGGTGAGGATCCCGCCTGTGTGGTCGCCTGCCCCGCAGATGCCCGTATCTTTGGTGACCTGAACGACCTGGAGAGCCCGCCCAGCAAGGCACTGGCCAAGTACACCCCACGGGTGCTCCAGCGGGACCAGGGAACCAAGCCGCACGTCTTCTATATCCGCGACTTCAATAAATGACGTCGACACTCTTGTCGTTTCCATCATAACAAGGGGACCACCGATGCCTGGCAATGCCGAATATCGGGCGAACGCCTTCCTGGTGCTCTCCCGTGCCTATGATCTCCCCGCTACCTGGCCCGAGGAGATGGGGCAACTGTTGAGAAAAGGCTTCGTCCCCTGGCAGGAAAACCTGGCCGGGTTGGCCGAGGCTGTTGCCGCCCAGGCTGAATGCCTCGACAGACGACCCCGGATCGCCCAGGCGCATTCGAAGCTGTTTATTGACCCGTTTCAAATACTGACCCCACCTTGGGCGGCCTATTATCTGGATCCGCAGAAGCAACTGCTCGGACGAGTCAGCCAGTACGCTGCCAAGGCCTATGCTGAGGCGGGCCTGGGACGGGGGAAACGGCAAACTGAGCCGCCTGACCACGTTGCTCATGAACTCGAGTTTATGTATTACCTGGCGTTCTACGAGGCCCAAGGCGATGATCCTGTCTGGCGGGTACGCAGTATCCGGTTCTGGAATGAGCACTTGGGACGATGGCTTCCCCGCCTGGCCGACTCCGTTGCTGAGAATGCCCAGGAAGACTACTACGCTCGCCTGGCGGAGCTGACCCTTGCCTTCAGCCGGGTCATCTATGCGGAACTCGATCCCCAGACGCTTAACGATAACATGGCAACGAATTGAGCATGACAAATGTGCAGCCTCTGCCGAAAAAGGTCGACTCACGCTGGCCTAACAGGCGAACTATGCACTCTAATTATGCACTTAACCCTATTGAAGCTCTCAGATATCAGCTTGGTACGCTTTGCGATACCGCTCAAACAGGGTTTATCCGTCTAACTGCCCCCTGTCAGGTGGATAACCTAATGGGGTGGCTAAACGTGCAAAGCGTGTACCCTCGCCTCTACTGGCATGCGCGTGATGCGGGCGCGGTTGAGTATGCAACGCTGGGGGCTGTTAACGCCTTTGATTCACTAGCGGTACTGGATGCTGACATTGCTGCGCTGGCAGGTGTCGGCGGCCAGCAGCCCGACTATTTTGGCGGTATGGCTTTCGACCCGGGCGCGCCAGGGTGGGAGAACTTTCCCGCCTGCCACTTTGTGCTACCGCGCATCGAGCTTAAACGTCATCCCGGCGGCTCAACGCTATCACTTAATCTACGTTTCGATGATCGCTGCCCTAGTACCGAAATCGCCCAGGCCCATGCCTGTTTAGACGCCTTGGTAGAGGAGCAGCCGCTGCCTCGCCTGCAGCCCCTTGTTTACCAGCGTGAAGACCTTCCCAGCCAAAAAGAGTGGGCGGCGTGGGTGGCGCAGGCGACGAACCCTGACTATCTTATGCATACGCCCAAGGTGGTGCTTTCCCGTGAAACATGTCTTGAAACACCAGAAACCCCCAACTCGTGGGCACTGCTGTCACGCTGGCAGGCGGGAGCCGCGGACTGTTTTCATTTTTGTTTTCAGTTTACCCCCTATGAGGCGTTTATTGGCTGCCCGCCGGAGCAGTTATATAAGCGTGAAGGACGGCATTTAACCACCGAGGCCCTGGCGGGCACCACGCGCCGTTGGAGTGGTCAACCAGTTTGTGACACCTCAGTTAAGACGCTTTCTTTAGTTCTACCATTGCTGATTCGTAATCATTGGGGCTAGTGTAATCTAGATATGAGTGTAGCCGCCGACTGTTATAGAACATCGCAATATAGTCCAAGGTGTCTCGTTGCGCCTCGGCGCGGGTTTGGTAATGTTTCCATTGGACTCGCTCTTTTTTAAGACTGGCAAAAAAGCTTTCCGCCACTGCGTTGTCCCAGCAATGGAGGTGTGCACCGTTAGCGATTTGTTGCTAATGACCAACCGTGTTGCGCAGTACAGCACGAACCAAGATGAGCCTCCGTTCAAGGTGGAGGTGATTAGCGTACGAGGGCGGCGGATTAAAGCGGCCGGATGCATTGAGTTAGATACGACTCTCGCGACGTGCAAGATCGATCTTCTTATTGTACCGGGAATTGATTTTGCGCAACTTGAGGTAGGGCGGGACGATCTCAACGCATTCGGTCAGGAGATCCGCTTTATCTGGAGGTGCTTTTCAAGCGGAGTGTCGGTTGCTTCTATCTGCGCGGGGGCCTTCCTGCTTGCAGAAGCAGGCCTGCTGGACGGTCGGCGTGCAACGACGGCGTGGCTATTTGCGCCCCAACTGGCGCGCCTCTATCCCACCGTCCAGGTAGAGCCTGATGCCCTGTTGGTAGAAGACGGGGGAGTGACCACGGCTGGCGCATTTAGTGCCGCGGCCGATCTGGCGCTGCACCTGGTTCGCATACACGCTAGCCCAAATTTGGCCCAGCAGGTGAGTGGGTTAGCTTTGATACCGCCATCACGTAAAAGCCAAGCGCCGTACATCGAACCACAGCTGTTGCGAAGCAATGAAGAACGGTTTTCCGCCCAGGTTGAGCGTTGGCTGCTTCAGCGATATACCGAACCCTACGATCTACAGCGCTTGGCGGACGCCTTCCATGTCAGTAAGCGCACACTGCTACGCCGCTTCCGCCATGAGAGTGGCACCACACCGCTACTCTGCTTGCAGCGTCACCGAGTACATATGGCAAAGAGCTTACTGCGGTCGACATCCTTGATGGTGGCGCAGATTACCGAGCGCGTTGGCTATCGGGATGTGGCAACCTTCTGCGCTCTTTTCAACCGCTTGGTGCAGCTATCACCGAGAGAATATCGTCGACAGTTTTCTCCAGTACGCATCAACACTCTTCGCTAACGACGGGTGACTTCATCCCCGAGGAAAGCGCGAGAAAGTCCGCTAGCTGTTTGGTGGCACGCTTTTGTGATGCCTGAACCATCACGAGTTCCACCATCGGCAGTGACGGAAACCCTTCTTTGTTGCCAAGAATAATGTGGTCTTCAGCGAGCGCACTGGCGGGAAGTACACCAATGCCGAGACCTGCCGAAACAGCAGCACGAATATTTTCATAGGAGGCGCTGGTATAAGCGCTTACCCGACCGATGGCTATGCCGATTTGTCGGCAGCGCAGCAATGGGTGGTCGGTTTCGTGCAGTGGTACAACCACGAGCATCGCCATAGTGCGATCCGCTTCGTAACGCTGGCGGAGCGGCACGCTGGTCAAGATGAGGCCGTGCTGGCCAGGCGTGATGCGATTTATGCCGAGGCGAAGCGCAAGCATCCGGGACGGTGGAGCGGATCTACACGCAACTGAACGCCTCGCAAGAAGCTTGAAGGCAACCGCTTGCGGAGCACTGCTTCGAATTGGCGACAAACAGGTGGCGGAAAGAATTTTCGACTACAATTAGTTACATAATGTTAATGAGCGCTTTTCAAGGGTGCGCATCATGGGGAACACAATGACAAAACAAAAATTGATTCTGCTATTTGATGGGACCTGGAACGACCCTGAAGACCAAACGAATGTTTTTCGCGTTACGCAGCGTATCCATGATCACGATGATGATATAAAGCAACGGTTCTATTACGACCCCGGCGTGGGTACCTCCAGATTTCAGCGTTTCAGGGGCGGTGCATTCGGTGTCGGGCTGAACAAAAATTTACTGAAAGGCTATGACTGGCTTTGCAGGCGCTATCAAGAAGGCGACGAGATCTGGATATTCGGCTTCAGCCGCGGTGCCTACACGGCCAGAAGCCTGGTGGGGCTGATACGAAAATGTGGGTTAGTGCATGTTGTCACGCCAGGGTTGCTCGAAAAGGCCGAAAGCATTTATCGAGACCAAGATCTGCACCCAGACGATGGCGTTTGCACGGATTTCAAGAAAAGCTTCAGCCGTCAGCCGAGGATTCATTTCATTGGCATCTGGGATACCGTTGGTGCACTGGGCGTGCCCGGAACCAACCTGTTTAAAAGCAAATACGATTGGCACGATACGGAGCTTTCCAGCATTGTCGATCGTGCGTATCAAGCGGTTGCGCTTGACGAGCACAGAGCGACCTACAACGTATCGCTCTGGACCAGCACGGATGGCAAGCCAAAAGCGGGTAACCTGGACGTAGAGCAGCGCTGGTTTATCGGCGCCCACGCCAATGTAGGCGGCGGGTATGGCGCTGACGACACACTGGCCGATATTTCGCTGAACTGGATGTTAGGCAAGGCGGAAAAGGCTGGCCTAAACGTGGATAACTACGACGTTGCCGAGGATGCCTGGAAGACAGCGCCAAGAGACTCCTTCGCCGAGTTTCTGTGGGGTTGGTACGCTAAATACAAACGCTTTAGAGAGACAGAAGACGGCCGGTTCTACCGACAATATTCACAAGGGATGCAGGGAAAACCTGCAGTCAATATTTCAATCGATGACAGTGTCTGGAAGCGCTGGGGCGATACAACGTGTGATTACCGACCACGCACTTTGACCGATGCCCACCTGTCCCCACCGGAGCAATAGGCAGGGCAGGCAACATTCATTGGCGTTGACACCATTCGCCAAGGCCGCCAAGGCGCAGTATCATAAGCCGCTAATCAAACCACAGAAGCCATTACTATGTCGTGCCCGCCTTGCCCCCGCTGTCAGTCTGAATTTGTTTACCAGGACCAAAGCCTGTTCATCTGCCCCGAATGCGCCCATGAATGGAACCCCGCTGAGGTCGCCGCTGAAGACGCGGCCACCGTCAAAGATGCCAACGGCACCCTGCTGGCAGAAGGCGACAAAGTCACGCTGATCAAAGACCTCAAAGTGAAAAGCAGCTCTCTCGTGCTCAAGATCGGCACAAAAGCCGTGATTAAACGGCTCAAGGAAGGCAAGGACCACCAGCTAGACTGCAAGGTCGACGGCGCTGGCGACATGATGGTCACTGCACAGTTTGTGAAGAAGGCCTGAATCGAGGGTGATATGTGTTATCGGAAGATGTCCTGCCCCAGAGTAGGGGGATTGATAGCATCAATAACCCAATCTTGCTACTGATACGGCATTGCCGTATATTTTAATGATGTTATTCATCGAAACCTCAGCGTTCACCAAGCTATTACCGAACTACCTCACGGATGAGGAATACCGTGGGCTGCAAGTGTATCTGCTACAGAAACCGGACGCGGGAGACCTCATCAAAGGTTCGGGTGGTGTTCGTAAGGTTCGCTGGTCATCAGCAGGTTCGGGAAAGAGCGGTGGGGTTAGAGCTATCTATTATTGGAAGAAATCTGACCACGAGATATGGATGCTCACGCTGTACAGTAAAACCGAGCGTGCCAGTATTCCTGGGCATATGCTCAAGCAAATAGCGGAGGCAATCAAAAATGGTTGATAGAAACTTAGGGGCAGAGATCCTCGACGGAATTGATGAAATTAAGCAATTCAAAAAAGGCAAAATCGCGCTGCGAACTCACGAGTTAGCCGAGCCTTCACCGCCCAAAATCATTCGTCATAAACTGAATTTATCGCAATCAGCCTTTGCGGGCCTTCTTGGGGTGAGCATGCGTACTTTGCAGGATTGGGAGCAAGGGCGAAGAGAGCCTCAAGGCCCCGCCGTTGCCCTTTTGCGTATTGCTGAGCAACACCCTGAAGTCTTTGATCAACTGCATTAACAAAAGCAACGTGTTAACGCTCTCGATGCCAACGACTCCCCGCCACCGCTAAACGCCGCCAACTGCTGGCAAGCCTTCGCCGGTAGTGTGGAAGTGATGACTCGCACACCTAACAGGGCATCTGCTACCGACTAAAAACTAAGCATCCATAGGTGGGCTCAATTTGATTTAGCTGCTAGGCTGAAATTACTAGAGCGAAAATCGCCGCAGGGAGCACCACAATGCAGGATGCAAAGCGCATAACGCTTCACCCCACCAACCAGTGCATGCAAGTTCATGTTGATGGCACGTTGCTTGTGGAAGTTGTAAAGAGCACCAATGCCCTCGAACTCCGCGAGCGCGGCTACCCTCCACGCCATTACTTTCCCCGCGACGACGTGCGGATGGATTTGATGACCCTTTCCGAAACGACGACCCACTGCACGTTTAAAGGCAACACGGCGTATTACTCGCTGGGTGACAAGAAAGATATTGCATGGAGCTACGAGCAGCCGGTTGAAGGGATGGGAGCGATAACGAGTAGGGTGGCGTTTGGTGGGGAAGAGAACGAATGAAGTCTTTCGATCCGAAACGGACATTCCGGGAAATGCTGCAGGCGCGCGAATTTTGGATATACAGCCTAATGGGAATTAATAGTCTAAAGAATCATAGGCTTGGGAGAATCTGGCGGGCTGCATTTGCCGGAAAAAAGTGCCAGCACGTTCATTCAATCATAAAACGCGCTGTCTAATACGCTGTTATACCGTTTCTTTCAGCCCCCCGTCTCCGTCATGCTAGAATTGAAAAGTAAATCTGCTAATGCGAAGAGGTTCCACGACCATGAGACTCGAACAAGTCATTCAAGAGACAAAAGGGCTTTCAGCCAATGATCGAGCTTTGCTTGCCCATTGTCTGATTTCTAGCCTTGAAACTCAGCACGACGAAGGGGTCGATGCTGCTTGGTCTTCTCTTGCTGAACAGCGAATCGATGAACTTGAGACTGGCAAAGTTCAAGGGGTGTCATGGGAAGAAATTAAAGGCCAACTTAAGCGTCCCTCGTAATGGCTGAGTTGAGTTTTCATCCAGCGATATATGACGAGTTACAAGAAGCTTACTCATGGTACGAACAGCAGGCAGTTGGTTTGGGGGATGATTTCGTCAGCGAACTGGAGTCTGCCTACGAGTCGATAAAGTCGTTGCCAGAAACATGGCCGAAATTCAGTAAGCGCACACGCAGGTTTTTACTGACAAAATTTCCATACGCTATCGTGTATAAGCCTTCCATTTCTACCTGCCACGTAGTTGCGATAATGCATCAAAGCCGTAAGCCGGGTTATTGGCTCCACCGGGTATAACAAGTGCAGGCACGGCGACGCCCATTACATTGCGCCTTCGGCTCCATTTCATGGGCGCGCATGCTGCAAGCGTTAAGTGCTTGGCTTGAAAATTGAAACTGGAGTAAAAATTGGCGATTAAAACAAGAAATCTAAGGTTCGCAGCGGGAAGATCAGGAAGTGTTGTCGTTGCTAAGTCATTGAATGAAGCTTTGTCGAAGAATAAACAAACAGCATTTCTTTGTCATAGCCATAAGGATCAAGATCTGGCGAAAGGGCTTCAAGTCCTGCTGAAAGAGAACGGGTGGGATGTTTACATAGACTGGGAAGACAATGAAATGCCGAGCTCGCCCAATAAGGAGACGGCAAGTAAGATTAAGTCAAAAATAACGTCAACAGACTGGTTTCTGTTTTTGGCCACGAGCAATTCCACTCAATCACGTTGGTGTCCTTGGGAGATTGGGTATGCCGATTCCCAAAAAGGGTATGAAAAAATGCTAATCATTCCTACCGAAGATGACTCTGGGAATTGGTACGGGAACGAATATCTTCAGTTGTACAAGAAGATTGATGAAGGAACTGATAAACAAACCGGAAGGTCTGGTTATGCAGCTTTTGGCGCTGGATCAAATTCAGGAACTAGGATTAGCAACCTCTAGTGGCAATATGTAGATTTCCAATAGGTTTTCGATGGCACATAGCAAGAGCCGACGCCCAATAAAATTGAAGGCGCCAAAAAAACAAGGTAGCCAATTCAAGGTGGAGCAAGTTTTCTGGCCGGCAGCCGGCGCGCTTTTGGGCAATGTATTGATGCCGGGCATAGGTGGTTTACTGGCTGGCGGTGTAATTGGCGGTGCATTGACACTGAATAGTAAGGAGAAAAAAGTGGCGAAAATTCCCGTTTTCTACAGCTTTCATTTCGCTAATGATGTTATGCGTGTTCAGCAAATAAGAAACATTGGAGCAATTGAAGGAAACTCCGCAGTAAATGCCAATGAGTGGGAGCAGATCAAAAGGAGTGGTAAGGCCGCTGTGCAAAACTGGATCGATCAAAACATGAAGTATAAAAGGTGTGTGATTGTTCTTATTGGTTCAGAGACTGCGTCACGTCCTTGGGTAAAATACGAGATAGAGAGGGCTTGGAACCAAGGTAAAGCCATTATCGGAATCTACATACATAACATTAGATGTGCAAGAAATGGCGCGTGCCGAAAAGGCGCCAACCCCTTTGATGAATTCACTTTTAATGATGGCCGCAAGCTGTCATCCGTGGTTCCGTGTTACGATCCTGATCCATCACAAGCCTATCGGGATATCGCTGCAAATATTTCTGACTGGATTGACCACGCTATTAAGAACAAACGGAACTAAATATGAGTGAAGATCCGCTCCAAATCGACCCCGAAGCAGCCTCGATTCAGACGCACCTTGGAATAATTCAAAACGTCATTCAGCGAATGTCAACAAATAGCACCAATTGCAAAGCATGGTGCGTGACCTTAGTAGCTGCTGTCCTTGTGATAATAGCTGATAAAGGTAAACCAGATTATGCTTGGATTGCACTTTTACCAACAGTGGTATTTTTGGCTCTTGATGCCTATTACTTGGCTCTAGAAAAGGGCTTTCGCAATTCTTATAACCAATTCGTTTCCAGGCTGAGAGCTGGAAGCCTTACCGAACAAGACCTTTATTCCGTCATGCCCGTTGGTAATATGTCGACGCTACAGTTCGAAGCCGCCAAATCCTTTTCAGTTTGGGGGTTCTACATTTCTCTTGGTGTCTTAATTGGCGTCACTAAATGGATAGCACTGGGGTGAAATCACTTAACAAAGCGCTGCTGTCGGACAAATTTTCCGCTGCGCTCCAAATTTGCCGCAGAGCGCGGCGTTAGAAGCCCTTTTTCAGGATGAAGTATCAATGTCTACTAGAGAAGCAATTGACACAATAACTGGATATTTCTATCAATTTGATAAAACGATACTGGAACTATTGCAACAAGAAGACACGGACGTTTCTATCTGCATTGAGGGTATTGAAGACATTGATATTGTTAACGCAAATGAAACTAATGCCGTTCAGTGTAAGTATTCCGCGAAAACCGAATATAATCACTCGGTTATAAAAAATCCAATTATTCTCATGCTCCGTCATTTTGCAGAAAATCGACATGGCGATATTAAGTATCACTTGTATGGTCACTATAAGTCAGGGCATGAAAAACTGCCCGCTTTAACATGTGACGTTTTAAAGAGCAATTTTTTAACTTATACCAAAACCGATAAGGACACTGACGGCAATAAAAAGAAAATAACTAATTATGTTCATAATGAGCTTAGTCTAACAGACAGCGATTTAGAGGAGTTTTTGAGTCTATTAATGCTAGACATTCGAGCCCCATCGATCGAAGAGCAGTATGAAAAAATTATCCAAGAGATAGCAAGCATTATAAATGTTTCTCCATTAGAAGCTGAACTATATCATTACAATTCTGCACTTAAAATCATTAGGGATTTATCAATTGAGCAAAATCGTGACGATCGATATATTACCAAGTCGGATTTTTTGAAACGTATACGTGTGAAGGATGAAATATTTGACGCATGGTTTATAAAGAGGAAAGGTCGTGAAGAATATATAAAATCTGTAAAAAGAGAGTACCTATCAAATGGCTTAAATATGGAGCCGTTTGATAGATTCTTTTTGATAGACTGTAATTTTGATGAGAATCTACCAGAACTTGAAGAAGTCGTTCTGCTTCTAGCAAATAAATGGTCTAAATTATCTAAAAGGCAAAAGCCAAAATTTTGTCCATCTATCTATCTTAATGGATTGAAACCGGACAAGCTCATTGAGCTTAAGAATCGAATATATTCGAAAGGTACCGTTTTTTTAGATCCATACCCGTTTAAAGGATCTACACTCTGTACGCAACATTTTTACGCCGAGCCGTCTATAGAGAATAGGGTGAAATTTAAGTTTGTTGATACCATTGAAGATTTAAAAATTTTGATTAATGAATCAGGATCTACAGTGGAAATCTATCAATTCTATAAAGATCAGATCTATTTCGATACCAATCAACATAAAAACGTAAAGATTAGAATTGAAGATATTGGATATATAAGGGATTTAACAAGATGACAGATTCGATTAACGCTGAAGTGATTTCGGTATACCCAGACAAAGTAAAAGTTGCTGTTGATGACTTAAACTCTTTTCGCTTGGCAGAAGAGCATCTCAAAGTTGGTTCGTACCTTAGGATCGCAGATTGTGATGATGTCGTATTAGTAGCGGTTATTGATAGTTTTGCTATTGAAGTTAAGGATAATGGCGATAGAAAATATATCATTGAAGCAAGTCCACTAGGCGTAATTAAAAATGGGATTTTCTCTCGAGGCGGAGATTCGATTGCAATCCCACCGAAAAAAGTTGAGCCAGCTAAAATATCGGAGATTGAACAGATCTATACTTATGGGCTAGCTGATAAAGAGAAATTTGATTTTTCTGAACTATCACATAATAGCGGTGTTCGAGTTCCGGTAGATGGAGATAAGTTTTTCAATAAGCATATCGGTATCGTCGGATCCACGGGATCAGGTAAATCACACACAATAGCTACAATACTTCAAAAAGCAGTTTCACAAAAATGTAACGCATATGACGGATTGAACAATTCACACATAATAGTATTTGATATACATGCTGAATATCCTTCAGCATTCCCCTTTTCTAATAAGTTAAATGTTGATGATATCGTTCTCCCATACTGGTTATTAAATAGTGAAGAACTTGAAGAATTATTCCTTGATTCGGGAGATAACAATAACTACAACCAATCTTCAGTCTTAAGAAGCGTCATTACGCAAAACAAAAAGAAGCACAATCCTAGTGTTGACAAGATATTTTACGATAGTCCATTAAAGTTCGATATCGATGAGGTTTTAAATTGCCTTATCAACCTTAAAAATGAAACGAAAAACTCAAAAGCAATTGATCGTTATATGATTGCAGGCGAAGAAGGTGATTCAGAGAACAGTTCAACGACAGCAGAATCTGGAGTCTATTTATCAAACGAAGATAAGCTAAATAAGTACTTTTCAGATATATACGAGTTTAGACCAACTAAGAATTCTAATGTAACGAAGGGTGATTATGCTGATGGGACATTAGATAAATTCGTATCACGATTTGTGTCTAAATATAAGCAAGATAGATTAAAGTTTTTATTTGGAAAAGCTTCTAAAGAAATTTCGTTTGAAGATGCAATCAAACAATTTCTAGGATATACGAAAGAACAGGAATCGAATGTAACAATTATTGACTTAAGTGGAATACCATTTGAAGTCCTAAGTATTACGGTTTCTTTGATTTCAAGAATGTTATTTGATTTCGGCTATAACTATAAAAGATATGCTAGTAACAAAGCTGAAAATCAACATGATATTCCTATATTGCTTGTTCTTGAGGAAGCACATAAGTATGTTCCTAAAAGCGATCTTGCTAGATTTAAAGCATCAAAAAACTCAATAGAGAGAATAGCTAAAGAGGGTCGAAAATATGGAGTAACTCTGTTACTAGCAAGTCAACGACCATCTGAAATTTCGGAAACTATATTTTCTCAGTGTAGTAACTTTGTTGCTATGCGATTAACGAACCCTGATGACCAAAATTATGTTCGTAGGATTTTGCCTGATACTTTTGGTAATTTGACCTCTAACTTGTCATCTCTACAAACAGGTGAGGCATTGTTAATGGGTGATGCAGCAATATTGCCGTCTCTTGTAAAGATTGATAAAACACATATGCCACCATCTTCCAACGATATACCTTACCTAAAATTGTGGAAAAATGAGTGGAGTCAATTAGATTTTGAAAAATTTATTGAAAATTGGAAGTCTTAACGGGCTTCTAACAAGTCAAAGCACTCGGACGCAGCAAAGCTGCGCCTGTGTTTGAAGCATTATATTTACAAGGACTAATTGAAGAGGTTTATATGAAGTTCCATGTGCTGTTGCAAACGGCAGAAACAGGCCCTGTTTACGAATTAAATTATGACGATAAAGACGAAATCGTGAATAACGTACTAGAGCCTTACCTTTTAAACGAGGAATTTCAGTTCAATGGGTACTTTATACAGCCTTCAAAAGTTGAGCGATTGCTAGTTTCTGAAACAGAAAATACAGCCAAGGAATGTGTTGATAATGAATATAGAAATCTAGATTTCGGAATTATTATGGTCATCGCTGAAGAAGATTGTGTTTTTGAAAATGATAAATATGGTCGGGACATTACGAGGCCCTTGCTCAATGAAGTAAAGAGAAATATTAAGGATGAGAAAGCAAGCCGTGGGTCGAGTACTCAGATCCAGATGACGAGTAATCGTTCAATAGAAACTGTTTTTCTTGGCTATAGTTATCGTCAAGAAGATGATGAGTTCGTTTCAGGTTTTAAAGAGCTTTTAAGCGACAAGCGGTATGAGGTTCTCGATGGTAAGGCCGATGGACTTGGCTCAATATCCCAAGCAATAATAGAGAAAATACAGATATCCGATGCGGTAGTTATAGTAATGACAAAGCGAGATAAAAAGGAAAACGGAAAGTTCACGACAGCTGCATGGCTTTTAGAAGAGAAAGGAGCTGGTCTTGCACTTGGCAAACCTGTAGGGATGCTAGTTGAGGAAGAAATAGATGATTCTGATATTGGTGGAATGCAGGGGGATAATCAAAGGTTCCATTTCACCAGAAATAACTTTCTCAAGACGGCGATGAATTTCCTGCGGGTTCTTTCGAGGGAAAAAACATAACCAGTGTCTGTTGACGGATGCACCTACGCTTCGCTGCGGCACGCCGCAAACCCAAGCGTTAACTGTTCCCTAATGACCGAGGTTCCTGTGAAAATTGAAAATGCTAATATTGAAGACTATAAGAAGTATCTAAAGGAAAAGTCTAGGCCTCCGAGTAGAGGGGGGAATACAAAGGCTCTTCATGCTCACGTGCTTGTCATTGATGGAAAAAAGTATAGTTTTCTTGCGTTAGGCTTACAGCAATGGGTATTTAAAACAGATATTGTGAGTTTTGAGTATGAATTAGATGGTCAGTATAGGAATGTCGATAAAGAAACACTCGTTACTATCGATAAGTCGGGAAACAAAGTGATAAGAGGTAATCGAGGTTTTAAAAAACAGCTTCGTACCGCAGACACTCGAATGCCAGTTAGTCGACGAGAAATGAACAGTTAACAAACGCAGGCATGGCGACGGCTTTTTCGTTGCGGCTTCGCCTTCACTACAAAGCTGCGCGTGCTGCAGGCGTTGAGGCTGTAGAAAAACCCCGCTGACCCCTAAGTTTTGGTAGGATTGAGGAAACAGACGAGGAGTGGTCAGCATGCCGCGCTTCAAGGCTTATAACTACGATCAGAACGCCATGGTGGTGAT
>NZ_JAMJPJ010000036.1 GCF_023555005.1 Halomonas llamarensis
GGTACGTCTTCGAAACATTGCCCACGCTCAACGACGACGAGCTCACCACGCTGCTGCCCTGGCACTGGAAGGACACATTACCCGGCTGAGCGACGCCTGCCCAGATGTGGTTAATGGCTCGCTTACGTTTCGCGATGCCAAGCAGTTGATGAGGCGAAAAACGTGGCACACGTGCTCCATGCCGCTCCCTCTGGATTTGATTTAGGCGATATCACCAACCGGACAACTAGGCTGACAGAGGGGGGTAGGCCGGAACGAATTTGATTGCCTTGTTATATTCTTAGAGATCAGCACAACGGCCAAGCGCAACATCTAGGGGGCTACCATCAAGATCTTTTGCCATGTTCGCTAACTGCTGCGCTCGTACATCAAGCTCTGTCAGCTGATCATTACTCAATTTTTTGAGTTCCTCAGGGCAAACTTCTGAAAAATCCTCGAGTGCATCATCGTGTCGAGATCCTTGGATCATTGGGCGGCAATAATTAATAATTTGAGCCCTCTGGGAAATGTAGGCGCGACTAAGCACATCGAACGTTGCCGCATAGAGCATTACATTCTTAGGGTCGATAATTGACGAGACGACAGTGTCAGCTATACATTGCTGCTTCTTTGTCAAAGCTTCACCGGCTTCAAGCTTCTTCTGAATATTATCTGTTGTCTCCTCTTCTCCACACCCAACCAAAACTAGTAAAGAGCAAGCAACTACGAGATTTCGCATACGTCTCCTGAGTCTGAATTGAATATAACGACAACCATCAGCCGCGCAATATACGAGCGTCGGCTGAATGGCATTGTTATGCATGCTCATTTCTGGTCTTCAAGGAAAAGTAAATGAACATCATCTCTAAGCGAGCCCCTGAGCTTGTTCTTTGCTTTCCATATATGCTCTCGCTGCTCTCGCGTATACTTGCCATCCTCATCAGGCTCAACGAGAATGGCTTCTCGAAGCCGGTAATATGCGTTTAATGACCTCAAGGATAATATAAAGCTCGCATCATTGGACGCCCATTCCGAAATGGCATGATACACTTTCGTTAATTCTTCTTGTTTCAACCCGTCATTTTCTTTGATGCTACTTAATAAATTTTGGGTAATACTAAAAGCTTTAGGGTAGGCTTCGATTCTCTTCTCATATAGCCTTTCTGTAAGCTTTCTCTCCAACTCTCTTTCCTGACGCTCTTTGTCCGTTTCCGCTTTATAGCGAGTAGCCCATAATGTAACCAGTGAAACAATGAGTGAAACTGTTGCGGCTATTAATGCACTAGCTAAGTTTGAATCCATGCTCATCATCTTCTTCTTGGCGTATAACGCCGTTGTTCAGCGGCGACCTTTTTGTAGCGAAGCGGAGAAAAGGGCGTCCGGTGGAGGGCCGCCAGGCCCGGAACGAACTGGAACTATTGGTTAGATTCCTCTGACTTCTCACCTTTAACGTTCAACTTACCTTCCGCTTGCTTATCAGCCAATGGAGCGACTCTCCTGAACACCGACAATAAAATTTTAAGCTTCATCACTGGGTTGTTTTGAGTCCGTTGATCGATCAAGCTCTCATGCTCTGGCGATAGGCCAAAGACCTTTACAAGCTCCTTGGATGATTTTTTACAGAACTCAATTTGTCGATTTTTGAGGTCAAGCTCTTCCTTCGCCAAATTGATTTGGGAAAGTTTATGCTCGACTGCCCCTTTTTGAATGTTCCGATAAGTATCGTGGGCAGCATTTATTGATGAGCAAACCGCTTTGACTATTCCTGCAACAGTACTTGCTGCCAGAAGGAGGAGAGAAAGTTCAATGAATCCAGGTGATGCATACTGGATTCGCTGGACTTCAGGGCGACGTTCGCGGGGTATTTTATGAAACAACTGATTGAAAAAGTTTACAGTGCTATACCCGCCTTTCCACGGAAATTTTCCATAGATGTAGTCAATTTCTGCTCGCCGAGCAGATGACAACTCTGGCATCAGAGAATACGCGAAACCGTAAAGATGGATATAGTTTTTCGTGACATCGGATAGCTCTTCTAAGCTCCATCGCCCATCCAACTCGAGCTGTATCTTCTCTTCGACCAGTGGCATGAATCCTCCAAAAATCTAACGCTGGCCATCAGCCGCGCGAGGCACGAGCGTCGGCTGCATGGTTTGGTTGTGTGATTCCCTACGACACATTACCGACCAGTATGTCAATTGGTGTTTTATAGGCTTTGACTGAAATACCCCAGACTTCACTGGTATGCTGGCACCCGCCACAAACCAGCGCTACCAGACGCCCGGATCTGTCCATGATTGGAGCTCCGCTACATCCTTTAAAGTGATCATGGCCCGGATGCGAGAAAGGTAATTTGAAGAAATGATAATCGTCTTCAGTACGCAGGAACCTTAGCTGATCGTATACTCGAATCTCGCCGCCGAAATAAACTTGCCCGAAGTGGTTCTCCGCAGAAGGCATCACCATGCCGCAAAACCCGAACTCTTCACTATTATCTGGCTCGTCCAACAAGCTTGGTGAATGCACATTAATTGGTTTTTCCGATTTAACTGAATTATCGGAAGCCTCGATTTCTTGTCGATAGGCGATGAAGCTTGATGGCACTTCTACATAAGAAAAATCTACATCCTCAAGCGTAGGGTTTGATAACGTCGCCTTTGCAAGGAAATTCATTGCGCCTAATTGATAGTTGCATGTCCCACGCCCTGGAACGTATTTCTGCTGTATCGCCCAATTACCTTGGTCCCCTGTGGCGTGGGATACCGTCAAGAGGATGCGTCTTCCCAAATAATCTATCAAACAACCAGACGCAATGCCGGCGGGCAAGCTCTTCTCGTTTAGCCTAACAAGCTGAACGCTAGACAGCCATAACCACATTTGTAATTCACTGAAAGACATCGACTCTCCTTTTGAACACATAACGCCGCTCAGCACGCGCGGTTACGGAATGGAGGCGGAGCCGCAATGCAGTAACCGTCGCCGTGACTGGCATGGTTATGACTTGATACGTTTAGCATACTTCTTGACCACAAGATCATAGGACTCATTCAGCAAAGGTTCCAACTCTTGGATCATCGCTTTGTCGGGATTGAGAACACATACCCAAGACATCCACGCGTATACCGGGTGCGGTAAGACAGTATTTAACTCGGTGAAATCATGGCGCGTATTCACCACCCCACCAGCACCAGGCCTGGCAGGCCTTTTCCCCAGTGTTTTTTCGTAGGACGATTTACTTATGCCGAAATTGAACCGGAACACCCCTTCACGACTGAGGTTCGACCCCTTGTCATTATCCCCATCCTTGTCTTTGAGTGTTGCAAAATAAACGCCCCGAGGAAGTCGCCGGTCAGGGTTGTAGAAGAACGACTGCTCGCCCCAGGCATCGACCGTAACCAGCCCCTGGTATTGGTCAACAATGTACTCCGAAATTTCCTTTTTCTGCATGTTGCTTTCCTTAGTCATAACAGTGATTAGACTGCGCGTTCTGATATTGAATAAACGCGCTGCGCTATTCATCATTCATATCGCGCGCGCCGGAACAGCCATAATCATCTGATATTCAAGTCGATGAACAATAGTTTGGCTGTATATCCAAAATTCGCGCGTCCGCTTGTTTTGCTCTGTTCAATCATACTCTATTCATAAATTTGGCTTAGGTCACGCGTCGGGCAGGTAAAATTTTGCCGGTGTGGGGTTGAGGGCATGCGAAGTGGAGGAACGCAATATTTTACAAGTTATTGTTTTCGTTGGCTTATTTAATGCTGATCGCCCAATGAATTGGGCTCCTACGCCCTCTCACCGCGGGCTTGGTGGCACGGTGGTTGCTGATTACGCAATGAGTTGCGCTCCTGCAGGGCACCGTGCACTTCGCTGGGTGGGCGTTTTAGGCTTTGAGGACGTAACGCAGGGTTTCGACGACTTGGTCGGTGGTGGTGCACCAGGCTTGGGCGCCTGCGTCGACTTCTTTTAGCGGGTGGACGATGTCTTCGCTGTGCAGGGTGATGTAGGGCTTGGCGAGGGCGGCGCAGTAGCCTGCATCGAAGGCGGCGTTCCATTGCTTGTATTTGTCGCCGAAGCGTACGACGACCAGGTCGGCCTGTTCGATCATGGTGCGGGTGCGGATGGCGTTGACCTTGGAGGACTGGTGGTCGCGCCAGAAGCTATTTTCAGGTTTGCCGAGGTGGTCACCGGCGGCGTCCGAGGCGTCGTGGTCAGTCACCGGGGCGGTGAAGACGATATCCAGGCCTGCCGCGTCGGCGCCGCGTTGGATCTCATCGCGCCAGTCGGTGTGGATCTCGCCGGATAGATAAACGTAAAAGCTCATGGTCGCTCCTGATAACGCAATTATTTAGTCAATACGGTTATTTTATGGAAAAACATTCCATATTGATACCGGCGTCATATCGCTTGCCATCACAGGTGACAAAACCAGAGTGGAGCGGGGGTTTTGTCATCCGGTGCATGGCTTGGTTAGCTACCGATCCTCATGCAAGCGACCTTCCACATATTTATGGAGGATGCTGGCAACAAGTGTTTGGTAGGGGATCCCTTCCTCCAGGGCTTTCTTCTGGAGCCCACGAAGATCTTTAGAAGACAGCCTGATGTTGATACGAGCATCTTTCTTGAACATGGCTTCGGCATACTGCTGGTGCCGCGCTTTTCTATCCTCAACCTCTGATGCTCGCTGTAACTCTCCGGCATCGAAGACATCCAGAATTTCCTGTTCTTCTTTATCCAGCCTGCTCATTTCGGACCTCCCAAATAGGTTTTGGTCGCTTTCCGGCTCGGGATGATCGTTTTCAAAAAAACCTCATCTTCCGACTCTATAAAGGGCACCAGATAGGCATACCCTTCTATCTCAATCACGTGAATCTGTTGGCCAGGATACCGCTCCTGATTCGGATGCTCGAACGTATCCAGAATGCCCCCAACCGAGATATGCAACACCACATCCTCGAACGAGATGTTCCTTTCTCCTTGGAGACGTTTGTTCTTCTCTGGGTTCCATGAGATCGGTTTCATAAGCCCAAGCTTAGCACATTGTGTGCTTTTTGTACTCAGAAGCTCACAGCGGCTTTTTAGCCAGCAGGTAAATATCCATAATCCA
Organism: Halomonas llamarensis; assembly: GCF_023555005.1. GTDB lineage: Bacteria > Pseudomonadota > Gammaproteobacteria > Pseudomonadales > Halomonadaceae > Vreelandella > Vreelandella llamarensis. The sequence goes on from NZ_JAMJPJ010000036.1 coordinate 5,090, forward strand.
GCCGTGCTGTTCGCGCAGGCTGGCGCGATGCTGGATGATCTCGTCGCTGACCTCATCTAGCCAGCCTTTGATCAGGCACTGTTTCTCCATGCCCAGGTAGGCGCCCCACCAGATGTAGGTATCGTCGGCAGGCAGCGTGGTAAAGGCCCCGCCGCTGTCGAGCATCACGGCGACGGTGGCGGCGTCGCTTGGCCAGCCGCGTTCGCGCAGGCGGCGGCCGGTGGTGATCTGGATGGGCTCGGCCAGGGCGTTCAGCGGTATGCGGTGCTCGGCGGTGAGTACCTGCAGGCTGGTGATGCCTGGCACCACCTCGACGTTTACTTGTCCCCCGGTGGTGCCCAGGCGTTCGGCGATGCGCAGGCTGCTGTCGTAGAGCGAGGGGTCGCCCCAGATCAGCATGCCGACCCGCCCACCTTCGGGCAGGTGGCGTGCCATCAGCGATGCCCACACCTCGGCGATGGCCTTGTGCCATTCATCAACGGCGCCAAGATAATCGCCCCGCTCGCCGCGCTTAGGCAAGTCGAATTCGACGATTTGGGCCTGTTCGGGCTCGCGTAGCAGGGTTTGGCACAGCAGGCGGCGCAGGTCGACCAGGTCGCTTTTGGCTTCGCCTTTGCGCGGCAGCAGGATCAGGTCGGCGTCATTGAGGGCCCGCACGGCGGCGAGCGTGACGTGGTCGGGGTTGCCCGTGCCGATGCCGATCAGCGAAAGCGTCGTCATAGGTCGCGGCCCTCATCGTCTGGAGTATTGGCAAACGGCGAGTCCGCGGACTGTGGCCGAAAACGGCGGTCGTAGCCGACGGCGTACAGTGCGCTTTCCTGGAAGTCCTGGCTCTCAAGCACCGGCCCGACCAGAATCAACGCCGTGCGCTGGAGCGTGTTGGCGGCTAGCGCCTCAATGGTGGATAGGCGCCCTCTGATGATTTTTTCATCGGGCCAGCTGGCACGCCACACAATGGCCACGGGGCAGTCATTGCCGTAGTACGGTGTAAGCGACGCCACTACGTGTTCGAGGTTATGTACCGACAGATGAATCGCCAGCGTCGCGCCGGTCTGGGCAAAGTTGGCCAGGGTTTCGTTGTCCGGCATGGCGCTGGCGCGCCCGGAGGTACGCGTCAGCACCACCGATTGCGCCACGCCCGGTAGGGTCAGCTCCTGGCCCAAACTGGCCGCAGCGGCGGCGAAGGCGGGCACGCCGGGGGTGATGGTGTAGGGAATCTCCAGCGCCCGCAGGCGGCGGGTCTGCTCCCCCACCGCCGACCATACTGATAGATCCCCCGAGTGCAGCCGTACGACATCCTGCTCAGCCGTGTGGGCGGTCTGAATTTCCTCGATGATCTCGTCCAGCGACAGCGGCGCGGTGTTGACGATACGCGCCGCTGGCGGGCAGTGCTCAAGCAGTTCTTCCGGTACCAGCGAGCCTGCGTAGAGGCACACCGGGCTCACGGCAATCAGGTCGCGGCCACGCAGCGTGATCAGGTCCGGGGCGCCTGGCCCGGCACCGATGAAATGAACGGTCATAATGATTTTCCTATGGCGATGGCCGCCGTTGCTTGCCGGTCAGCGGAAATGTGCCGTGGGCCGAGCAGCTGCGCCCCAGGCCCGGCGGCCAATAACGCCACCGCTTCGGCCACGCTGCCCGTCCCCCGCGCCTGCAGGCTTTGTGCGGAGTGGGTGACGGTGGTAACGCTTGGCAGGTCCGCATCGGCGACCAGGATGACATGGAGGCAACGCGCCTGGCCCAGGCTTTGCACCAGCGGGCGCATGGATTGCGTCGCTGCCAGGGCGTCGATTGCGCCAAAGCGCTGGGTCAGCGTATCGAGCAACGCTGCCAGCGAGGCAAGCGAAGCACTGCGGCGAAAGCCAAACCCGACCACCCTCATCGGCACTCTCTCTTCATCAGCCGGCACTCCATCAACTTGCTCTTCATCGACTTGTCTCATGCTTTATCGTGAGCAACGCCACTGCACAATCGGGTAGCTGGCTTTCCAGCCCCGGCGAGTGCCCAGCGGCGCGGCGCTTGCAAGCTCCAGGCGCAGCAGCTCGCCGCCTGCCTGTTGGTGCCAGTGGGCCAGTAGCGCTTCGGACTCAAGCGTCACCGCGTTGGCCACCAGCCGCGTGCCCGCAGGGAGCTGCTGCCAGAGCGCTTCTAACAACGCTTGCGAAAGACCGCCGCCGATAAACACCGCGTCCGGCGGCGGAGCTTTGGCAAGCGCGTCCAGCGCGCTGCCTTCGATGATCGTGAGCCAGTCAACGCCCAGTTGGCTGGCGTTGTGAGCAGCGCGAGCGGCGCGGCTGGCGTTTTGCTCAACGCCTACCGCCTGATTGTCGGGGTGCGCCAGCAGCCACTCGATGGCAATCGAGCCCGAGCCAGTGCCGATATCCCACAGCCGTTCGCCGGGCTTGGGGGCCAGCGCGGCCAGGGTCATGGCGCGAATGGCTTGTTTGGTGATCTGGCCATCGTGCTCAAAAAAGTCATCGGACAGCCCAGACGCCAGCGGCAATGCGGGCCCCTCCCCGGCAACCTCGAGCGCTACCGCTACCGGATGCGCGATGTCATTGGGAAGCGTCGCTGCTGCCGTAAAGGTGCGCACCCGCTCGTGCTCGCCACCCAGGGCTTCCAGCACCGTTAGCGTTGAATCCGCAAAGCCGAATTGGTAGACCCAGCGGGCAAGCTCCGCTACTGCGTCGCCGTCTCGTGCCAGCACCAGCAAACGCCTGCCAGGCTGCAGGTAGGGCCGAACACGGGTTAAAGGCTTGGCGTGCAGACCCAGGCAGGTGCAGTCCTGAATCGGCCAGCCCAGGCGTGAAGCCGCTAGACTGAACGTGGAGGGCGAAGGCAGCGCCTGCCATTCCTGGGGCTCAAGGTGGCCGACGATGGAGGTGCCCGCACCAAACCAGAAGGGGTCGCCGGAGGCCAGCACCACCACGCATCGGCCGCGCTCGGCGAGCAGTTGGGGGATGCCGTCGGCAAACGGCACCGGCCATTCACGCAACTTATCTTGCAGGTCGGTTTTAAGGTCAGTTTTAAGGTCGGCATTCAAGTCAGTGCTCAGGGGTTCGAGCAGGCGCAGGTGTCGGCGCGCGCCAAACACCACCTCGGCACGCGCAAGCGCCTCGCGGCTTGCCGCCGTGAGACCCTTTGTGCCACTCTCCCCCCAGCCTATTATCGTCAGCCAGGGAACCTCGTTACCGTTAATCACTATGAATATCCTGATTCTTGGCGGAACCTCAGAGGCCAGCGCCCTGGCCAGCCTGCTGGCCGAGCGTTCGATCCCGGCCATCTATAGTTATGCGGGGCGGGTCAGCACCCCAAAGCCGCAACCCTTGCCGACACGTATTGGCGGTTTTGGCGGCGTTGATGGCCTCATCGCGTATCTTCAGCAAGCGGGCATTACCCACCTAATTGACGCGACCCACCCTTTCGCCGAGCAGATGAGCCGCCACGCGCTCAACGCTGCCGCGCAGTGTAACGTCCCTCTGATGGTGTTCACCCGCCCGGCCTGGCAACCCCAGCCCGGCGATAACTGGACTCACGTTGCCAGCATCGATGAGGCAGTGAACCAGCTCGATGGCCGGCCCGAGCGCGTCATGCTGGCCATCGGGCGCCAGCACCTGGAAGCCTTTGCCGCGAAGCCGCAGCATCACTATTTACTGCGACTGGTCGATCACCCCGAGCAGCCGATACCGCTGCCCCACCAGACTATCACCGTCGAGCGCGGCCCGTTTACCACAGAGGGCGATCTGGCCTTGCTAAAAGACCACGCCGTTGATCGCCTAGTATGCAAAAACGCCGGCGGCAACGGCGCGGTGTCCAAACTCACCGCCGCCCGCGCGCTCGGCCTGCCGGTGGTGATGATCGAGCGGCCGACGCTGCCATCCCGCCGGGAGTATCACGCCCTGGATGACGTGCTGGCCTGGCTTTTTGAGTCCACCGAGCGGGGGGTATAAACCCACGGTTCGCGCTCTTTTGGGCCCTGTCTTTCAATGCGCCGCGTCTGGCTGGAGCCCACGATGACCAGGGTGCGCATATCCGCCATGTCCGGCGTCGCCTCGCCCAGGGTCGTGACGCGAATCGATTCGTCAGGGGTCGAGACGGCGCGGGCAAAAACAATCAACCGGTCCGGCCCGCAGGTTTCGAGCAGTACCTCCAGCGTACGCGCAAAGCCTTCCGGCCGCGCCCTGGAACGCGGGTTGTAGAACGCCATGGCAAAGTCGGCCTCGGCGGCCAGGCGCAGGCGCTTTTCAATCAGCGCCCAAGGCTTGAGGTTGTCGGATAGATTAATGCAGCAGAAGTCGTGCCCCAACGGCGCGCCCACGCTTGCACTGGCGGCCAGCATGGCGGAAATCCCCGGCAGCACCTGAACGTCCAGCGAGCGCCAATGGGCATCGCCCGTTTCCAAGGCTTCAAACACCGCCGAGGCCATGGCAAACACGCCAGGGTCGCCGGAGGACACCACCGCCACGCGGCGGCCGTCGGCGGCCATTGTGAGCGCCTGCTCGGCCCGTTGGATTTCTTCCCGGTTATCCGAGCCGTGGCGCACAAGCCCGGCCCTTGGCGCGACCCGTTCAACGTAGGGCACGTAGCCCACCACATCGGTGGCTTCGACGAGCACCGCCGACACCTCGGGAGTCACCAGCTGGTCGCTGCCCGGCCCCAAGCCGACGATTTTCAGCCAGCCACTCATGGACGTCTCCCATGGCCGTGAATCAGCACGATCGAGAAGTAGGGCACGCTCTCGCCTGCGTCCTTGAAGGGCCGCACCCTCTCCTGGCTCATGGCGGCGTACTCAATCAACCAGGCTTCGTCATCGCGCCCGGCTTGGGCAAGCGCCCGGCGCAGCTTGTCCAGATTGCGGCCGATTTTCATCACCACCAGGGCATCGGTCTCGGCGATGCGCGCGGCCAGGGAGGCCTCCGGCAGCGTGGCCATGACCACCGTGAGGATATCATCGCCCCAGGTGATCGGCTGGCCGGTGGCGGTCCAGGCCGCCGACATCCCGGTGATCCCCGGCACCACGGAGACCGGCACGCGGTCCAGCAACCGGGTATAAAGATGCATAAAGGAGCCGTAGAAGAACGGGTCGCCTTCGCAGAGCACCACCACATCGCGCCCTGCCTCGGCCAGCTCGATCAGTAGCGCCACGCTGCGTTGGTAAAAGTTGGCCAGCAACTCATTGTAACGCGGGTCGTCGAAGGGGATTTCCGTGGTCACCGGGTATTCCATGGCAAGCTCGCTGACCTCGGGGGCCAGCATGCCCTCGACGATGCTGCGCGCATGGCCGGTACGCCCCTTCTTGCGAAAATAGGCAACGTGAGAGGCGCCGCGGATCAGCCGATCAGCGCGCACGCTCATCAAGTCCTGGCTTCCCGGGCCAAGGCCTACCCCGTAGATGATTCCCTGGGTCATTCTGTGCGGTCCGCGATGGCATTGAGGGCGGCGACGGTCACGGCGCTGCCGCCCAGACGACCCTGCACCGTGCAGCAGGGGCTAACCTGGCTTTCCCAAAGCGCCTGCTTGGACTCGGCCGCGCCGACAAAGCCCACCGGGCAACCGATAATCGCCGCGGGCCGGGGACAGTCGGGGTCTTCGAGCATATTGAGCAGATGAAACAGCGCCGTGGGCGCGTTGCCAATCGCCACCACCGCGCCTTCCAGGTGCGGCCGCCAGAGCTCCAGCGCTGCCGCCGAGCGGGTGTTGGCCATCTCTTTGGCCAGTGCCGGGGTGCGCTCGTCATTCAGTGTGCAGATAATCGCGTTATCGGCGGGCAGGCGTTTACGCGTGATGCCTTCAGACACCATGCGGGCGTCGCTTAAAATCGGCGCGCCGGCTTCGAGCGCTTGGCGGGCGTGGCTGACCACATCGCCTGAAAACTGTATCGACGCGGCAAGCTCCACCAGGCCGGCGGCATGAATCATGCGCACGGCAATCGGCTCTTCATCGCGAGAAAACCGCCCCAGGTCTGCTTCACGGCGAATGGTGGCAAAGGACTCCCGGTAAATCGCCGGGCCGTCTGTTTCATAAATGTGGGGCACCTAAACTCTCCAAATATGCAACAACCTCAGTCTCCGTGAGGCCTGTTTTAACCGGCGTGCTATCGGCACGGCCGTTAACAATCAGATTAAACCGGCCAGCCTCGCCAACCAGGCAAACGTCAGCCGGTGAGCGGCGGGCGCAGCCCTTGGCGCAGCCGGATACATGCACGGCACCTTGGGTAACGCCACGCAGGTGCTCGGCAAGCGGCTGGGTGGCAACACTGGCCTGCTCGCAATAGGGCGCGCCGGGGCAGGCATCAATCCGCAGGCGGGCGTCCTGTTCGTCGCTGATCAACCCGTCAATGGCCGCGGCGCTGGCTCCCGCGACCCAGATACGCCGCCAGGGCGTCACCTGCAGGGCGGTAACCTCGGCAGGCGTCACCGCGTCGCGCAGTACCTTGGCGGGCACCCGCCCAAACGGCAGGCCATACACCGCGCCGTGGGCGTACTTGCCCAGGGGCAGTTGGCTGCCCGTTGCGGCGGGTTCTGCGTTGGCAGGGGCCCAGTCAGGCAGCGGAACATGATGGCGCCGCATGCGTTTGCTGTCCCACCCGCCGCTTTCAACAAACCAATGCGTTAGGCGTATGAGTTGCGCCACGGCCGCGTCAATCGAGGGCACCGCGATGCCTGATGCATGGCCATCGGCACGCACCAGCAGGCCGCGCGAATCGGCGCGCTCGATACGAAAATCCGCCGAGGCATCGCCGAGTACCGGCGCTTTGCCTGCATCAATGGCGATCCCGACTTTGGCGGGCACCACCGGCAACTCGTGCCAGCGGTCGTTAAGCGCGCTGGCGATTTTATGGGTATCGTCCCCCGCTTGCCAGCCGAGGGCCAATAGAATTTGCGGGCGACGCTCCGCCTCCGGGTCAGCGTCAACCAACTCGTGGGCGATCAGCGTGTCCATCAGGGCTGGCCAGCTCGCCTCGGTGACGCCGCGCAACTGCAGATTGGCGCGGCTGGTCAGTTCGATCAAGCCGCTACCGTAATTCTCCGCCGCGTCACACAGCGCCAGCACCTGGCCACGCGTTAACTGGCCCAGTCTTGGGCGCACGCGCACCAGCCAGCCATCGCCGGTTGCCATCGGCTGCCAGGCACCGGGGCACCAGCCCTTGATGCGAGGTTCAGCCGACATCCGCCGCGACCTCTTTCGCCTCGTCCATTTCCAGCAGCAGGTCTTTCAGCGCGTCGCCCTGCTCGCCGGGCGCCTGCCACATGCCGCGCTGGGCGGCTTCGAGCAGGCGTTCGGCCATTTCTTCCAGCGCCGAGGGGTTATGCTCGCGCAGGAACTGCTGATTGGCGTCATCCAGTATCAGCGCCTCGGTGACCTGGGCGTACTGGTAGTCGGCGACCAGGTCGGTGGTGGCGTCGTAGGCGAATAAATAGTCGATGGTGGCCGCCATCTCGAAGCCGCCTTTATAACCGTGCTCACGCATGGCGTTGATCCACTTGGGGTTGAGTACCCGCGAGCGAATCACCTTCGCAAGCTCTTCTTTCAGTGTGCGAATCTTGGGCGCTGCCGGGTTGGCATGGTCGGCGTGATAGATGGTCGGCGTTTGCCCGCTCAGCGAGCGGCTGGCGTTGGCCATGCCGCCCTGGAAGGCGTAGTAGCTGTTGGAATCGAGGATATCGTGCTCGCGATTATCCTGATTCTGCATCACCGCTTCCAGGCCTTTAAGCTGCTGCTCGAAAGCATCCGGGGCGGCCGTGCCCGACTCGGCAAACTGCCCGTAGGCGTAGGCGCCGTTGTCCAGGTAGGCCTGCGCCAGGTCATCGGCATTTTCCCAGGCGCCGTTGTCGATCAGCCTATTCAGGCCAGTGCCGTACTCGCCCGGTTTGCTGCCAAAGATCCGATAGCCCGCCTGCTGGGCGGCCATCTCGGGGCTCAGCCCCTGCTTTTCCAAGACCTGCTGGCGGGCCATTACCGCATCGCGGATGGTATTGCTGTTGCCCGGTTCGGCGTAGCTGGCAACCGCCTGCACAGCGGCGTCAAACAGCCGGATCACGTTGGGAAACGCATCGCGGAAGAAGCCGGAGACCCGCAGCGTGACGTCCACCCGCGGGCGGTTGAGCAGCATCGAGGGAATCACCTCGATGTCGATCACCCGCTGCGAGCCCAGCGACCAGATGGGGCGCACGCCCATCAGCGCAAAGGCCTGGGCAATGTCATCGCCGCCGGTGCGCATAGTGGCGGTGCCCCAGATGGATAAGCCCAGGCGGCGGGGGTAGTCGCCGTTATCCTGCAGGTAGCGCTCGACAAACGCCTGGGCGGATTTTTCGCCCAGCGTCCAGGCAGCGGGCGATGGAATCGAGCGGTTGTCCACGCTGAAGAAGTTGCGCCCGGTGGGTAGCGTATCCAGCCGACCCCGGCTGGGAGCGCCACTCGGCCCCGGCGGCACAAACAGGCCGTCAAGGCCTTCCAACAGCGAGCTGATTTCCAGCTGGGCGCTCTGCTGAAGCGCCACCCACAGCTGATCCCTTGCGTAGCGCAGCTGCTCGGCGGTCGCGGGATAGCGGGCAGCCAACACCTCCAGGCAACCGGGCGCGACCACGTATTCTTCGACCAGCTGGTGGGCCAGCGCTTCCAGGCGCTCGCGGGTGTCGTTGCCGCTGCGCCAGGCGGCGCTATCCAGCTCGCGCAGCACATCTGGCCGCGGCCCTGTCCAGGGCTCGGCGTCGGCCATCAGCGGGTCAAAATTCGCATGCTCGTCATCGTGCAGGGCCAAATCATCGGCCAGGTTATGCAGCTGGCCGCGCTGGGCAATGCTCTCGCCCCTTGGCAGGCGCAGCAGCGCCACCAGGGTGCCGACTACTTTATCCTGGGGCGGTAGCGTGCCGAGGACGTGCAGGCCGTGACGAATCTGCGATTCCTTGATGTCGCATAAGAAGGTATCCAGCTCGTTCAGGATCAGCGCTTCGTCCTGGCTGTCGATGGCCTTGGTAAGCTCCTGGTCGATGCCGGTCTCGCGCAGGTGCTCAAGAATCTGCTCGCGGATTAATGCTTCGCGCCGGGGGTCCATATCCAGCGCCTGGTAGTACTCGTCGGTAAGCGCTTCCAGTTTGGCCATATCGCCATACAGCTCGGCGCGGGCCAGCGGCGGCATCAGGTGGTCGATAATCACCGCCTGGCTGCGCCGCTTGGCCTGGGCGCCCTCGCCCGGGTCGTTGACGATAAACGGGTAGAAGTGCGGCACCGGCCCCAGCGCAATATCCGGCCAGCACTCGGCGCTCAGGGCGCTGCTTTTGCCCGGCAGCCATTCAAGGTTGCCGTGCTTGCCGACGTGAATCACCGCTTCCACCTGGTAGTGCTCGCGCAGCCAGAAGTAAAACGCCAGGTAGCTGTGCGGCGGCGCCAGCTGCATATCGTGGTAGGACTGGGTCAGGTCGTCGATAAAGTCGCGCTCGGGTTGGATGCCGACGAAGGTATCGCCCAGCCGGATACCCGAGATCATCAGCCGCCCCTGACGGCATTTGGGGTCATCAGCGGGTGCGCCCCAACGCGTCCATACCGTTTCCTGGAGTTCGGCGGGCAGCGTGTAAAACCATGCCAGGTACTCTTCAACGCCGATGCTTTGCCAGCACATGCGCTGGTCGATGACGTTGCGGTCGTTGGTCACCGCCCCCTGCAGCAGGCGGATCAGGTCATCGCCACTCGCCGGCAGGTCGCTCACCGGGTAACCTGCTTTTTGCAGCGCGGTCAATATCTGCAGCGTCGAGGCGGGCGTATCCAGCCCCACGCCGTTGCCAATCCGGCCGTCGCGGTTGGGGTAATTCGCCAGCACCAGCGCCAGCCGTTTGGCGTGATTGGGGGTGGTGCGCAGGTGGCAAAACCGGCGCGCCAGCTTGGCGACAAACTCAGCACGCTCGGGATGCAGGGCGTGGTGGGTCACCGACAGCTGGCTGCGGGCGTTGTAAAGCGCTTCCGCCTTGAAGCCCACCGCCCGGGTAATCACCCGGCCATCCATCTCCGGGAGCACGACTTGCATCGCCACATCCCGGCTTCTCAGCCCGGCGGCGGAGGCCTGCCAGTCCTCGACAGTGCTGCTGGATAGAATCGCCTGGAGAATGACCGGCTGGCCGACGAAAACGCTCTCGGGGATCGCGCCGCCCAGCGGGTAGGTGTCGTCGGAATTGCGGTTAATCGAGAAGCTGGTGGTGTTGACCACCAGCATGGCGTCGGTCTGCTCGATCAGGTGATTGACAAACGCAATGCAGTCGGCCTCTTTCAGGGAGGCAACGGCGATGGCAAGTGGCTCAAGCCCCTGCGCTTTAAGCGCCTCGATCATGCCGTCGACAACCAGGGTATTGGCGCCCTGCAAGTGACTGCGGTAGAACAGCAGCAAACACACCGGCCTGTCCGGCTGCTGGTTGGCCCGCCACTCGCTCAGGCTCATCACCTGGCGCCCGGATGGGCTCGAGGGGTCGCTGGGCGCGTAGATCACCGCCGAAGGCACCACCTTGGGTTCCTTCCAGGCGGTGGGCATTTCAAGGCATTCGCTACCCACAAAGCGCAGCAGCTGTTCGGCGTTATCCACGCCGCCCTCGCGCAGGTAGCGCCACACCCGGTGGGCGCTTTCATAGTCGACGCTAGAGGCTTCCAGCAGCGCATCGTCCGGCGCGTCGCAGCCCGGCACCAGGATCAACTGGCGGCCCGGCTTGGCGTTCAACCAGGCCAGCAGCCGTTCGTAGCCGTACTGCCAGTAGGCCTGACCGCCCAGCATCGACACGACGACAAGCTGCGCCTTTTCCAGCACCCGATCCTCGTAAAGGTCGTAGGCGGCGGGCTTGACCAGGTTCATCCAGTTGGCCAGACGTACCGACGGATAGCGCTCGCCCAGGCGATCGATCGCCTGGGCCAGAGCCGACAGGTTGCTATCGGCAGCCGATAGGATCACGACATCCGCAGGGCTCTGTTGAAGATCGACAATGCCTTCGTCATCAACAAAGCCGCCGGGTTTGGCAGCAAAAAGGTGCATTAGGCGGCTGTTGTTACCTCTGCTTCGGCAAGCGCTTCACGCAGCGCGTCGCTGTCCAGCGCTTTGCCAATGATGACCAGCTGGGTTTGACGCGTCTCGCCTTCCGCCCAGAGGCGGTCGAAGTAGCCATCCAGCCGTTCGCCCACGGCCTGGATCACCCGGCGCATCGGCTTGCCGGGAATCGCCGCAAAACCCTTGGCGCGGAAGATTTCCTGGGTTTTGACAATGTGCTGTAGCTTGGCCGCCAGCAGGTCGCCGTCGACTTCGCCCAGGCTGATCACGCAGGAGTCAAAGTTATCGTGGGCGTGGTCGTGATGAGCGCCTTCGGCGTGGTGCTTATCGTGGTGATTGGTGATCAGGTCGATGTTTGCTTCGCTGGCTGCCCCGATGCCCATCAAGGCTTCCAGTTGCACGGTGTTGGTGGCCAGGGTTTGATCGACAAACAGGTACTTCACGGAGTCAGGCACCCGCGCTTGGATCAACGCCTCGACCCGCGCCTTGTCGTCCGGGCTAAGCAGGTCCGTCTTGCTGACCAGCACCAGGTCGGCCGCGCTTAGCTGGTCATCCAACAGCTCTTGCAGGCTGGGGTCGTGATCCAGGCTTTCGTCGGCCTGGCGCTGGGCCTCTACCTTGGCCACATCGCTGGCGTAACGGCCGGCGGCCACGGCGGGGCCGTCGATCACGGTAATGATGGCATCAACGGTGCAGTGCTGGCGCACTTCCGGCCAGTTGAAGGCCTGCACCAGCGGCTTGGGCAGCGCCAGGCCGCTGGTTTCGATCAGAATATGGTCGATATCGTCGCGGCGGGCGACCAGCTTTTTCATCACCGGTAGAAATTCCTCTTCTACCGTGCAGCAGATACAGCCGTTGGCCAGTTCGAAAATACCGCTGTCGTCGCCTTCCACCGCCTGACCGTCTTCGCAGTCGAGGGCACAGCCACGCAGCAGGCTTGAGTCGATGTCCTGCTCGCCGAATTCATTGACGATCACGGCAATCCGCTTTCCGGTCACCTGGCGCAAAATGCTCGCCAGCAGAGTGGTTTTACCGCTGCCCAAAAAGCCGGTGACCACGGTGGCGGGTATCTTATTTAACTGCATGGGTCTGGTCCTCAGAATCGATAGGTTGACGCGCTGGCGACGCTTTGCCGCTAAACAGCAACGCGATCGCGGCGGGGTTGTTGGCAAAAAACAGGTGCAAGTAGGTGGCGGTCAACCCACGCTCACGAAAGATGGCTTCTCCCGGCGCGGGGTGGCGCTGACGGCGGCCGTGGGCAATGGGCTCGGGCGTTCCCACGGCCATCGAGCGATGATGGGCATGGCCGCGCACCGGGCCTTCGAGCAGCTCGGCGGTTTGCATTCCCTGGCAGCCCCGCCGCCCGCGCATTGCGCCCTGCCCTGGCAGCAGGCCCAGCATGGTGTGGGTGGTTTCGTCGTAGTCGGTCAGGGTTTCCAGGCAGTAAAGCAGCCCGCCGCACTCGGCAAGAATCGGCTTGTCGTCGGCAAACAACTGCCTGATCGCCGCGTGCATGGTCGTGTTGGCCGCCAGCTTGTCAGCGTGAATTTCCGGGTAGCCACCGGGCAGCCACAGTGCATCGCAGCTTGGCAGGGCGCTATCGTCTAGCGGCGAGAAAAAATTTATCTTCGCGCCCATCTGCTCGAGCAGGTCCAGGTTGGCCTGGTAAATAAAGCTGAACGCGGCGTCTTTGGCCACGCCGATGGTAATCCCGGCAAGCGACGGCAACGCCGCTGTGGCGATCTCTGGTGCGGCGTAAAACGTCACCGGCGGCAGGGCGAGCAGCGTTTGCGGCAGGTTTTCCGCCTCGATAACGCTTGCGCCCTTTTCAAAGCGCGCTTCCAGGTCATCACGAATCTCGTCGGCCTGCACCAGGCCTAAATGGCGCTCGGGCAGCGAAAGCGCTGGGTTGCGCGCGATGGCAGCGAGCAGCGGGATATCTCTCGGCAGGGTTGTCTCGATCAGCTCGCGGTGGCGCTCGGAGCCGCAGCTGTTGGCGATGAGCCCGACAATGCGGATATCGTCGCGAAAGCCCGCCAGCCCCGCCAGGAGTGCGCCCGCGGTCTGCGCCATGCCTTTGACGTCCATCACTACCACCATGGGCAAGCCAAACCGCGCAGCCAGGTCGGCACTGGAAGGTTCGCCGTCAAACAGGCCCATGGCGCCTTCAACTAATATCATATCCGCCGTTTGAGCGGCTTCATAAAAGCGCTGGCGGCAGTAGGCGTCGCCCGCCATCCACAAATCAAGCTGGTCGACCGGCTGGCCAGAGGCCTGGGCCAGCACCTGGGGGTCCAGGTAGTCGGGGCCGGTTTTAAACACGCGCACCACCTTATCCTGGTTGCGCAGCGCCCTAGCCAGCGCGGCGGTAAAGGTGGTTTTGCCCTGCCCTGAAGAAGGCGCGGCAATAAATAGCGCAGGGCATGCAGTGGTTGTGCTCATCAGGGCTGTGCTCATCAGTATTCGATCCCCGCCTGGGCTTTAACACCGCCACGAAAGGCGTGACGCTCGTCTTGCACCGTGCTGATGGTATCGGCGATTTCCTGAAGCGGCGTCGCCATGGTGCGCCCGGTGATGATCACGTTTTGATGCGCCGGGCGTTGGTTGAGCGCTTCGACCACCGGCAGCGGGTCGAGGTAGCCGTACTTGAACATGTAGCTCATTTCATCGAGGACGATGAGGTGGTAATCCGGGTTTTCGAGCAATCCCTTGGCCACTGCCCACGCCGACTGGGCGGCTTCAATGTCACGCTCGCGATCCTGGGTTTCCCAGGTAAACCCCTGGCCCATGATGTGCCAGTCAAGGTTGGGCTGATCGCGGAAAAACAGGTATTCGCCGGTTTCGCGCCGACCCTTGATAAACTGGATGACCGCGCAGCGCTGCCCGTGACCCAGCGCACGCGCCATGGTGCCCAAGGCGGAGCTGCTTTTGCCCTTGCCGTTGCCTTTCAGCAGGATCAACACCCCGCGCTCTTCCGTGGCACGGCTGATGCGCTCGTCGACCACGTCTTTCTTGCGCTGCATGCGGTTGGTATGGCGATCGTCACTCATGGGGTTTCCCGTCCAGAAAAAGGTGTCCAGTATCTTGCCCCCAGCTGCTGGGCGATGCGCGCCCCCTGGCCGCGTTTGATTCTGGACGACTCGGTATCCATCAAGATACAGTCGCCCAGCGGGCCAAGGTCGGCGACGGATTCACGGGTACGCCCGTCGGTAATCAGGTAGGTACGAATATGCAGCCCGGGCTCGCGGCGTTGCCACTGATGGATCAGGCGCCTGGCTTCGATAACCGCCTCGCGCAGCGGCGTACCGCCGCCACCCGTCGCCGCCTCCAGCGCGTCTTGCACGCGCTTGGGCGCACGGCGCCGCGACAGAAGCGGCACCACACCCCCGTTGCCGAACCCTACCACGGCTACCTGCTCGCGTGCCGCGTAGGCCTTATTCACCAGCGCTTCCACAAGCCCCTTCGCCTGACCCAGCAAGCGCTGCCCCAGGGTAGAGCCGGAGGTGTCCAGCAGCACCAGGTGCGCCGTCGTCTGACCCGCGCGGGATTTGCGCATTTTTATCTCTCGCCAGGGCCACTGGCCGCAATTGGCGATCAGGGTGCCGAAGCCATCCAAACGAGAGGTCTCCACCTGGGAGCGCCCCTTGCCTGCTATACGCCCTTTTCCAACCGAGGCCGGGGTTGCCGCTGTCTTGTCCCGAGTATCAGCGCCTGGGGTTTTCACCAGATTGGGGGCAAGTTGAGAAATCGTCTGCTGAGCCTGGGGCGGCATGGCGCCCCACTGGCCCTGCTCGCCGCTCTGGTCGGATGTCCCCGCCGACTCGTTAGACGCCGACGACGAACCACCGTCTCCACCCGACGGTGTTTCACCCTGTGGCGGCGGCGATGACGGCGGATTCTGCTCGGGAGGCTGGGTGCGCCGATGGTCCAGCACCCACGGCTCGATGATCTCGATATCCTGCTGCGCTACCTCGCTTGCGCCGCGCCAGGCGGCGTGAGCGCGCGCGGCACGATGCCAGGTCACGTCGGCTCGCAGGCCTTCCACCCCGGCGGCTTCACAGCGCGAGGCGATGGTGTGATACACCCAAGACGGGGTAATGACATCAACCAGTTGGCGCTGGGCCTGTTGAATGCGCTCGGTCAGCGCCGCCTGGGCATCCTCGAAATCATCCTTGGCGTGCGCAGGGTCACGGTCAAAGGCTTCGCGCTGTTGGACGATGGCGATTCGCTCTTCCACGCTGATGCTCGCGGGCTGATCGATACACAGCCCAAAACGGTCCAGCAACTGCGGGCGTAGCTCGCCTTCGTCCGGATTCATGGTGCCAATCAGGCTAAAGCGTGCCGGGTGGGAATGGCTGATACCGTCGCGTTCGACGATGTTGGTCCCACTGGCCGCCACATCCAGCAGCAGATCGACCAGCGTGTCGGGTAGCAGATTGACTTCATCCACATACAGCACGCCGCCGTGGGCCTTGGCCAGCAAGCCGGGGTGGAAAGTGGTTTCACGCTCGGCAAGCACCCGCTGCAAATCCAGGCTTCCCGTCAGACGGTCCTCGCTAGCGCCTAGCGGCAAGGTGACAAACGGCGGTTTTTGCCCCTGGCTATCCGGCGGCAGAATAGCCGCCAATGCCCGCGCCAGGGTCGATTTGGCGCTCCCCCGGGGGCCGCTGATCAGCACGCCGCCAATCTGGGGGTTAATCACGTTGAGCAGCAGCGCTGTTTTCAACGACGCCTGGCCAATAACGGCCGCAAAGGGAAACTGTGTCACCGCGATCTCCAACCGGCGGATTGCTATTTTACTGGCTATTCGTTATGCCCAAGGTACAACAGTCAAAGAGGGTTGTAACGGGCATATTATCACACACTAACTTGAACAAAATTCATAATAATAACCAATAATATTAGCATGTAATTCATAAAAAAATTATTTAAAATAACCAAATGTTTTGAATAATTAGCTGTTTTTTGCCTGTCTGATGAGCGCGTTATTTTGGCATAAAAAGAACGTAAATCATGACGGGTTAAACAAAAAGTATTGGCTGCAGGACCCATTCAGCACTTTCATTCGCCACTGACACTGCAGTGGCAAACTTTATATCACTGGAATACCGACTCATGACGCTTACTCATCGCCTTTTCGCGCTTATCTCGCTACTGCCTGCTGGTTACTCAATGGCTGACGCAACCGACTACCCACTAAGCCTGACCAATTGCGGCGTAGACATCACTTTTACGGCCCCGCCTGAAAGTACGGTGACGGTCGGTCAGTCAGCCACGGAAATCCTCTATTCATTGGGGCTCGCTGATCGAGTGAAGGGTACGTCGGTCTGGTTCACTCCAGTCCTGCCACAATTTGCCGACGTTAACGCGGGCATCGAACGAATCGCCGACAACGACCCCAGCTTTGAGGCTGTGGTTAATAAACGCCCTGACTTGGTGACGGTTCAGTACGAGTGGCACGTGGGCCCCACCGGCATCGTGGCCAGCCGCGACCAGTTTCATGAGCTGGGTATCAATACCTACGTGATGCCCGCCGACTGCGACACCAAGGATAATACGACCGGCGGTGATGGCACGCGCGTCGCCGCTTTCTCGACGGACTCCATCTACAAAGGCATAACCGAGCTAGCCGAGATTTACGATGTTCAAGACGCAGGTGAGGCGCTGGTGGCCGACCTTAACACCCGCGAAGAGCGCGCGATCGACCAGGCGAGTCACCTTGATTTGCCGGAAGACTTGTCGGCGGCATTCTGGTTTTCATCGACAGACCTCGGGGTTAGCCCTTTCGTTGCGGGGCAACTGGGCGCGCCGGGCTACATGATGGATAAACTGGGCATTCGCAACGTGGTTGAGTCGGATGAAGAGTGGCCCACCGTGGGCTGGGAAACGGTCGCCAAAGCGGACCCCGATGTGCTCGTCATCGCCACCATGGACCGCCGCCGGTTTCCTGCCGACGATGTAAAAGCCAAACGCGAGTTTCTACACAGCGACCCGGTCACCCGGGAAATGTCAGCGGTCAAGAACGACCGAATTGTGGAGATGGATGCCCACGCCATGAGCGCCACCATGCGCACTATTTACGGCCTTGAGTCCCTGGCCGAGGCGCTATCAGCTATGTCATTTAAATAATGTGTCATTCAACTGATATGGCGTTTAACGAATGAGAATCGCGCTAACGTGGCCATTGACGGTAAGCTTCGGGTTGCGCTGGCTATGGATAACGCCAGCGGTGCTTGTGGCCGCACTGATTGCGGGCACCGCCATCGGCGAAACATCAATTCCGATTGTGACGATTCTCAAAGTGCTCGCTAATCACCTGCTCGGCGCGGATTACACAGTCAACAGAATCGACGCGGGGATTATCTGGAACTACCGGCTTAGCCGCGCCGTTGTGGCCGCCTGTTGCGGTACCAGCTTGGCGCTGGCGGGGGTCGTGCTACAGGCACTGCTGCGTAACCCTTTGGCCGACCCTTACTTAATGGGCATTTCCGCGGGGGCTTCTACGGGCGCGGTAACGGTGGCGGTCGCCGGGGTAGGCGCGGGGGCGCTTTCGCTCTCATTGGGTGCCTTTATTGGCGCCCTTCTCTCCTTTGGCATCGTGGTGATGCTCGCCCATGCCGCCAACAGCGGCGTCGGTGGCGGGCGCGGCGTTCAGGCCGCGGGGGCAATTATTCTGGCTGGGATTGCAGGCTCACAGCTGTTCAATGCGCTGACCGCGTTTATCATTACCAAATCGGCGAGCGCTGAGCAGGCGCGGGGTATTATGTTTTGGCTGATGGGCAACCTTTCTGGGGTACGCTGGGCCGATGCGACCTTAGCGGTGCCTGCTGCGCTATTCGGGCTAGTGGTTTGCCTGTGGCACCGACGCTCCCTGGATGCGTTTACCTTCGGTGCCGACAGCGCCGCGTCCATGGGCATTGCGGTACGCCCGGTGCGCGGGATGCTGATTATCGCCATGGCGCTGGTCACGGCGGTGATGGTTTCCATCGTGGGGGCGATTGGTTTTGTTGGCCTGGTAATTCCCCACGCAATGCGTTTTATCGTGGGAAGCCGTCACACCCGGCTGGTGCCAGCGTCTGCATTGGCTGGCGCTGTGTTCTTAATTGGCTCAGATATTCTTTCCCGAGTGCTGGTGTCTGGCCAGGTACTTCCCATCGGGGTGATCACCTCGCTGATTGGCGCGCCCGCTTTTGCGCTGATTCTGGTTCGCGGCAAGAGGTCTTAAATGCGCTTAACGGCTGAACAGCTCGACTGGGCAGTGCATGGCACGCCACTGCTCATTGACGTCAATCTCACCGTCGAACCCGGCCAGACCTTTGGCTTAGTGGGGCCGAATGGCTCGGGTAAAACCTCTCTGCTTCGCCTGTTGGCGGGGTTGAACAAACCCAAAGCAGGACGAGTACTGATTAACAGCCAGCCCCTGCACAGCCTCAAGCAACGGGCGATCGCCCAGTCAATCGCCCTGGTGGAACAGCAGGCCGATACCACCGACAGAGTTACCGTGCGCCAGGTGGTAGCACTGGGTCGTACGCCTTTTCTATCCGCCCTGCGCCCATGGTCCGAGGAGGACGAAGCCATTGTCACCCGGGCGTTGCACGATGTGGATATGCACCGCATGGCCGACCGCCTTTGGCATACCCTCTCAGGCGGCGAGCGCCAGCGCGTGCATATTGGGCGCGCCCTCGCGCAGCAACCCAAGATTCTGCTGCTGGATGAACCTACCAACCATCTGGATATTCGCCACCAGCTATCGATTCTTGAATTAGTCAGGCAACTGCCCATCACGGTGATTATCTCGCTACACGATCTTAACCACGCCATGGAATGCGACCGCATCGGTGTCATGGATAGGGGCCGCCTGATCGACAGCGGCTTACCCCACGACATACTCACGCCCAACAGGCTACAACAGACCTTTGGGGTATATGCCCATGTGATCGATGATCCTGTCGATGGAAAGCAGGTCATGCGTTTTCGCAATGCTGTTTAGAAACGTTGGCAAAGGGCAAATGACATGAGGCAAATGACATAAGGTAAAAGCCACGAAAAAGGCGGCGATACCACAGGATATAGTGAGGCGTTTTTTTGGTTAAGATATTGGGGCCCAAATGAGTACTGACCATCCACCAAATGCGCATCTTGCTAAATGGGAAAATGCTAAAAACCCTGTGGTGTCGATGTTTAAAGAGTACCCTGCGGGCCATCACATCCCTCCCCATCAACATCAGCGTGGACAGTTAATCTATGCCAGCACAGGTACGATGAGACTATGCACCCGCGATGAATACTGGTTATTACCTCCGTTTCGTGGCGTCTGGATGCCTCCTTACGTAGAACATGAAATGAGCGCCAGCACAGGGGTTTGTTTGCGGACATTATATGTCAATGTCGAATCGTTCACCTTGAACTTGCCCAGTCATCCAGTAGGAATAGGCGTCACTGCCCTTTTACGCGAACTGCTGATCAGGGCCTCCTCTTTTTCAATCACCTATCATCCAGACAGCTTCGAAGAACGCTTATTGCGGCTAGCATTAGAAGAAATGAAGCAGGCCTTCGAGTGTGGATTAAAACTGCCCATAGGCAGAGATAAGCGTTTGAAAAAGATCTGCAATACGTTGCTGGAAAATCCGGGTGACGTGCGCTCATTGGCAGATTGGGCGAATGAGGTCGGAGCAACTACTCGGACACTATCCCGACTATTTCGCACTGAGACAGGTATTTCTTTTATTCAATGGCGAGAGCAGGTACGCATTGTAAGTGCCATGTCTGGGTTAAGCACCGGGCAACGCGTTAGCCAAGTTGTGGAGCATCTAGGATATGCTTCACAAGGGGCGTTTACCGTTATGTTCAAACGTGTCACGGGTAAATCTCCCCGAGAGTATTTAAACGATCTGTCCTGTTCTCAAACAAAGTTGTCTCGCATGGAAGAATAGAATCCGCGTGAGATTGATATTGTTTCTCTACTTCTTGAAATAATCGGTAGAGGAATATGAAACGTTCACTAACGTCACTCACTGACCACTATTACGTTCTGATAATCGCATCTACATTCCTGCAAGGGTCTTCTTTTGTCAGCACTAAGCTCGTCATGGAGCAGATGTCGCCTTTATGGGCAGCGTCTGCTCGTTTCCTGGTCGCAGCAGTATCTTTGTCGCCTTTTGTTTTTATCCAAATGCGCAGGCATAAAATATCTCTTAAAGAGCTTCCTTGGGTAAAACTGCTAATAATTGGTAGTTTTCAAACAGTCGGCGTCATGTCGCTACTCAACATCGGACTAACGGCGACCAGCTCTTCAATAGCGGCCATTCTTATGGCCAGTAATCCTCTACTGGTGGTTGTCTTGGCATGGTTTATTTTAGGCGAGCGCTCCTCGACGTTTGCCTTATTCGGCTTAGCCTCTGCATTTATTGGAGTGGTTATTTGTATTGGGATCGACGTTGACGGCTACCACGGAATCGGGCATGGGGAAGTATTGGTTATGCTGGCATCAACCTGCTGGGCCTGCTCTACCGTGTTAAGTAAGAAATTTGCCATGACGCCCTCACCTTGGATAGTCACTTTCTGGCAGATGTTGATTGGCTCCCTGCTGCTTATGGTGATAGCTGCCTGCAGCAAACAACCTTTTTCCCTACCGACGGATGCTTACCATTGGGGAATGTTTATGTGGCTGGCAATTCCCGCATCGACTGGGGCTATCGGGCTTTGGTTTGCGGCGTTAAAGATTGGCGGCTCCGTACATACAAGCGGCTTCTTGTTTCTCTGCCCCCTGTTTGCCGCCCTGGTTGCATTTATATTGATCGGACAACACCCGGCATGGCATGAAGTGATTGGCGGAGTTTTGGTGGGCGCAGGCCTGTTTCTGATGTCCCGCCAGCGCCAATCAAACCAGCGACAGCAAAAACCAGAAAACCTACTTGATGCCCGCTAACATAGCATTGAGCGCTAAATGTTGAGCTAGCCAAGCTTGTCATCACCCCTTTATCGGCACAAACACCGGCGCTCCCTCGACCTCAACAACGGTGAGTTTTTGGCGGTAAAGATCTTCCAGCGCGCTGGGCACAAGCATCTGCTCCTTGGGTCCCCAGCAAGCATCGCCATTGGGATAAAGCAGCAAAATATGGTCGCACCAGCGGGCGGCGAGATTGAGGTCATGCAGACACATCATCACCGCCTGGCCTTCCCTAGCCTGTTCAGCCATAAGCGCCATCACAGCGCTCTGGTGGTGAAGATCAAGATGGTTGGTCGGCTCGTCGGCCAGCCAAATAGAAGGAGCCTGAGTCAGCACCGTGGCAATCGCCACCCGCTGACGCTCACCGCCAGAGAGCGTATTCACCAGACGGTCATGCAAATGTGCCACATCAAGCCGCTCCAGGGCCTGTTCGGCGCGGGCATAGTCGTCGGCACCTTCCATCTGCCAGGGCGATAAATACGGGTGGCGACCCATCAAGGCGGTTTCCAGCACCGTGGCGGGAAAACCGTCCTGGCGGTCTTGAAACACCAGGCCAAGCTGGCGGGCAATGTGCCGTCTGCGCTGTTGCGCTAGCGGTTCGTCGGCAAGCTTAACGTGCCCCGAACGCGGTGACTTGAGCCCGGCCAGGGTATGCAGCAGCGTGGTTTTGCCTGCGCCGTTTGGGCCTAACACGCCCCAGCTCTGGCCCGGCTCAACAGTGAGATTAAGCGGGGTTCCGCCTTGGCGACCGGGCACGTCGATGATGAGATCTTGAGTAACCAGGCGACTCATCAGCGGCTCCGGTAAAGCAGAAACAGGAACGTCGGCACGCCGAGCAGCGCGGTAATCACCCCCACCGGCAGTTGCTCGGGGGCAATGATGGTACGCGCCAGGGTATCGGCCAGCACTAATAAAGTACCGCCAGCCAACGCACAGGCGGGCAATATCAGCCGCTGGTCGTTGCCTAACAGCAAGCGCAGCATGTGGGGAATCACCAGACCCACAAACCCGATGCTACCGGCGGTGGTGACGGCGGCGGCGGTCAAAATGCTCGCCACGACGTAGATACCCCATTCCAGCGGGCGCACGTCGACTCCCAGGGCAGCCGCCTGTTGAGGGCCACGCGCCAACACGTTCAAGCTGCGGCCAAGCGGCACCAGCACCAGACAAATCGCGATCAATAGCATAAGCGGCGGCCAGGGCGTGCGGGCATAAGACAGATCGCCCATCAGCCAATAGAGCATTCCCGGTAGGCGCTCGGCCGGGCTTAACGCCAGCATTAAGGTGATGACGGCGCCCCACCCCGCCGCGACCACTACGCCGGTGAGTAGCAGCCGCGAGGGCGTCCAGCCACCACGTCCATGGGCGAGACCAAACACCAGGAAGGTCGAAAAAAGCGCCCCGGCAAACGCCGACCCAGACATCAACACACCACCTAAACCTGCCAACATTGCCCCCAGCGCACCAATCGAGGCGCCGCCAGAAAGCCCTAGCACATAAGGGTCGGCCAAAGGGTTACGCAGTAGCACCTGCATCAAGGCACCCGCCACCGCCAGCAGCCCACCCACGGCAAACGCGGAAAGCGCCCGTGGCAGGCGTAAATCAACCACCATGGTGCGCGCCAACCCATCGCCATCCCCCCGCACGACTGCCCATACATCGCCGACCGAAAGCGAGGCACTGCCTACCCCTAACGCCATGCTAAAAGCGGCCAGCGCCAGCACGGCCAAGAGCAATAGCGGCAGACTCAGTTGGCGGTACATAAGCACCCTGGGTTAGCGCCGCTCACGGGCGGTCTCGAGTTTTTCGCAAAGCAGTTTTGTGCCTTCCAATAGGCGTGGTGTGGGGCGCTGAATCAGCGAAGGCGGTACAAAAAACAAGTTGCCCTGGGCGACCGCTTCAAGTTCATCATACTGTTTCCAGCGGGTGAGCCAGTGGCGGTTTTCCTCGCCCATGCCAGCAGCAATAATCGCTTCGGGGTTGGCCGCGAGCACGGCCTCATCGTCTAGCCGTGGGACCAGTCGCTGCTGGTCGCCAAACACGTTGGCGCCTCCGCACAGCTGCACCACCTGGCCGATAAGGTGCTCATCGTTAATGCTCATCAAAGGTTCGTCCCACACCTGATAGAACGTCGGCACGGGGTCGCGATGAGCATAGCGTTCTTTTAACTGCGACATCCCCTTGCGAAACCCATCGGCAACTTTTTGCCCCACCGATTCGGTACCCGCTAGCCGGGCCAAGCGTTCAATCACGCTGGCGACGCCGTCAACGCCGCGTGGCTCAATATAAAACACCGGCAACCCCAGCGCTTCGATGGTTTCCAGCTGCTCGGGTGGGTTACCGGTGATCCAACCAATCACCAAATCCGGCCGCAGTGTAACCAACGCCTCCAGATCCATGCGTGTGTGGCTGCCTACCGACTGAACCTCTTTGGCCTCGGGTGGGTAGTCGCTGTAAGAAACCACCGCCACCACTTGCTCTCCGGCACCCGCCGCGTAGGTCAGCTCAGTAGCACCCGGCGAAAGCGTGGCGATACGCTGGGCAGGCGCCTCCAGGCACACTTTGCGGTCGCGGTCGTCGATCACACAACGGGCAAGCGAATCCGGTTCGACTTCAGCCGCTGCAAAACTCGCGACAGAGAGCAGCGCGGGGCATAAAGCCCCGCGCAACAGCCTGGTGAGGTTACTGGCCAAAATGAACACTGAGGAAAGCCGCCCGACCGGCGTTGATGTAGTCACTCGCTGTCTCATACTCTTTATCAAACGCGTTTTCGACAGTCACCCGCGCCGTCCAGAGCGGTGCAAACGCCCATCCGGCACGCAGGTTGACTAGACCATAACCACCAAGGCGCTCTTCGTTAGCGGCATCTTCGTAACGGTGGTTTTGGGCAATTAATGAGCCGCCCAGCGACCAATCACCAAGATCACGGTCGATATCCAGTCGCACACTTTGAGTGGCGCGGCGGGCTAGCCGATTGCCAGTTTCCTGGTCTTCCGGGTCCAGGTAGGTGAAGGTGGCTTGCAGTACCCACTCGTTGATTTCAACGCCGCTTGAAAGCTCAGCACCGCGAATACGCGCATTATTGACGTTTTGCGGCGCCCACAAACCGCTTGGCGTCGGTGCCCAGGCAATCAGGTCGTCGTAGTCGTTTTGGAAGACGGCCAAGTCCCAGAACCACTGGCTGTATTGGCCACGAATGCCCACTTCAACGGTTTCAGAGGTTTCCGGGTTGAGATCAGGGTTACCCGAATTCGGCCAATAAAGGTCATTAAAGCTCGGGGCTTTAAACGCAGTGCCTGCACTGGCTCGCAGCGTGTGGTAATTATCCAGATCGTAGCCCAGCGCCAAGCTGCCAGTGACTTCATCGCCGTAGGCTTCGTTGTCGTCGTAACGCAAGCTTGCTTGAATAGCGAACGGCGAAAAGTCGAGCAGCGCTTGAGTAAATACCGCGACGTTATCGCGACGGGTTTCAGCGAAATCATTAGTGCTTGCAACGCGGTCTTCGCTGATTTCTGCCCCCGCGATTAATGCATGGGCGCCAAGCTGAATATTGTTCTGCCAGCGGGCGGTTTGGGTACGGGTATCAATCACCGACCCACCGAAATTATCAATCGTATCCAGCTCGTCACGGGCTTCGCTAAGGGTTAACCGGCTGCGCCAGGTATCGGTGACCGGCAGCTCGCCGTAAATACCCGCCACCTGCTGAACGAAGTCATTCTCACCGCCGTCATATTCATTGTGACCGCGAGCGCGCAGCGCCAGCACGCCGACTTCAGCACCACTCCCAAACGTATGTGCCACACGGGCAAGCGCAGAGGTGTTGTCGTAGCCTTTGTCGTCACCCCCGCGACGAACAGGCTGGCCATCTGTATTGAAATGGCTAGCGGCAACGCTGTAGCGCGTGCCTCCCTCGCGGCCAGAAATACCTGCGCTTAACCGCTGGGTATTGAATGAACCACCGCCGAGCGAAATTCTGGGTTGCGGGCCCTGCTCATCACCGTCAGGGGTAAAGAGCTGTATCACGCCGCCGACGGCATCCGCACCGTAAAGGCTGCCTCGCGGGCCGCGCAAGATTTCCGCGCGGTCAAACATACGAGGGTCTAAATACTGAAAAGCGGCTCCCCCTGCCGTGGCGGAACGTAGGCGAATGCCATCAATCATTAGCACGGTTGCATCGCTGGGCGCACCACGCAGATAAACGCTGGTACTTTTACCAAAACTGCCGTTGCTAGTGACATCAACGCCCGGCTGGCCGCGCAGAAGATCGGTTAGGCGGGTAGGGTCTTGGCGGCGAAACGTCGCTTCATCTAGCACGCTAACAGAAGCGAGGCTTTCGTTGGCGGTGCGGGGTGCTAACGCAGCGGTCACAACAACAGGATCAAGTGCCGCTACTTCATTCGTCGCATCGGCGTACTGGGCCTGGGCTGAAAAGGAGATGGCTAACGGCAGTGCCGCCATAGCAAACGCCGCCCGTTTGGCGGTGGTGTGAAAACGGTGGTTCATGGAAGGGTCCCTTGCTCACTGTGCTCACCCGCACAGCGTGTTTTTTGACCGAGCAGAGGAAAGCCAAGGGAACATCGGTAGTGTGAAAGCCACCAGCATCACCCTGAGCCGCCCTCCGCGCCTCGGTATGGAGTGGTTCTTTAGAACCATCACGCTTAGGCCGGTCTCCGGGCTGACGAGCGAAAGGCCGCTTTTTAAAAGCACGAACCCTCTCTGAACGACCACCTTCCCATGCGTTAGCACAGTGGCGTCTTATAGCCGTTCTTATCTCGATCACCGTTGCGGGGGCAGCGTTGGATTCACAAAACGATCACCAACTTCCCGTTTAACTGATGGCGGCAACCACCATCAGCACCTGAGAGTGTGCGTAAGCTAGCAACTTGCCAAAAGGAGGTCAATTGAAAGAGGCGGTGCAGTGTTGCCGCTAGCCCTTTAGCTATTCTGGCCCCCACCGCCAAGACCACTACCGCATTAATTTAAGATAGAATGCTCATTGGTTTTAATTGCCTGTTTACGCGGCTTGCGGCCACTGCGCGCCCATGGAATGGAGCCGAAGGCGCAATGTAGTGAGCATCACCATGCCAGCACGGGTTATGTGTTTTTTGTCCAAGCGAACTCCATTTGGAGCGCCGTTTTTTCCGCCAAACTTTCGCTGTGTAACTTACTCACGAGATGCAGACTCATATCGATACCTGCAGATATACCACCCGAGCTAATAACACTGCCCTCATCAACCCACCGCACGCCCTCGACCACATGAAGTCGGCCAAACCTCTTTTTGAGTTCTGGAATATCCTCCCAGTGTGTGGTGACCTTGCACGAGAGAGAACGAACAGCGTT
Source organism: Halomonas llamarensis (assembly GCF_023555005.1). Taxonomy (GTDB): domain Bacteria; phylum Pseudomonadota; class Gammaproteobacteria; order Pseudomonadales; family Halomonadaceae; genus Vreelandella; species Vreelandella llamarensis. Next base: position 31,405 of record NZ_JAMJPJ010000036.1, read on the forward strand.
AGCCAAAAGAAAGATGCCAGTGCAAACGGTAGCTATCAACGTAACGCACTCCGCCTGGCTCCTAATCCAGGCAAGGACTTTCTCGTTTCCCATTTCATGGGTGTGCACACCACCAGAGACGATAAGCACGTCGAGTGGAGGGTGATCATCAATTGAGTACTCTGGCAGTACTTTATATCCAGCTCGGGCTGAAACCAATGCACTGCTCTCGGCAATTAAAAACACCGAGAACGGATTTTCGGTGCCACACAAACGCGATGCTGTGGAGAAGACTTCAAATGGCCCAGAAAAATCGAGCACTTCCGCGTCGGGGTAGATAAAAATGCCAATATTCACCTAGCTCTCCAAAACACATAACGCGGAAATAAGCGGCGGCCCGTCAGGGGCGTCCGGTGAAGGCCGTAGACCGGAACGTACTTAATTGACTGGTTATGTGGTTTGCCCCCGTTTGACTTGATCTCAGGCCAACTGCAACGGAAGCAAACCATGTAAGAATCAGTTTTTGCAGCCGTTTTTGCCGCACGTGATTCCTTCATGCGATGAAACCCAGTGGCTGGGGTTGTCACGGGTATCGAAACCGCACCCAGTTTTACCGCCTTTGTTACCGCTGTGAACTTCACCTGTTGGTGTGTGCTTGACTGCCATCTTGAACCCTCCTCAAGGGTGCGAGCATTCCAGGATTACCCTGACCGATTGGTGTACAAATTTTGTACACAAAATCAGCCTACACCCTGACCAAAAACTGTTCAAGCACACAAATTGTATAAATACACATAACACTTTGCTAATTGGCTGCCGTAGCGCAGCGTAGGCTGTCCAATGGAGGCCACGCTGTTTGTGGCCGGAGCGAAATTAAGCAATTTTTTATGTTTTACTTGCCGATACATAACTTAAGCTCATCATCAGCACTATTTACTGACAGTAAAATTATTATGTTTTTATAGCAATAATCACTGTTGCAACTGCAGCGACAAGAGTTGCCGAAGCCAGAACAACATTTAACCAGAACAGTTTGTTGCTAACTCTGTCTGATGATTCCGAGTTGAGTTTTAACTGCGTTTCGACCTTAGCTAAAGCCGCTTCAATATCTTCCGTACATCTAACCGAAATTGCCGCTCTTTGTTGTTCATGTATTAAGCTACCAACCTGTGCTGTGCCTTCCATCTCATCCAAAATTTGATTTTTGTTTTTATCCTTAACGTAGCTCAATGTTGAGTCTCCTAAAAACATAACGCCTTGGCTTTGCGGCGTACCGGAGCGCTAGCACAGGTGCGTCCGACAACAGCCACTTGTGTACGCCCAGCATGGGCATGAACTAATGGGGTGAAAGTCCCCTGTGGGAAGATCACCGTCCTTTGGGTTTCCCCGATTGAACGCCAACCACTAGCGAATGGCAAGGGCCGCTCCGCGAGGATCGGTCTGGAGGAAGCCGGACGCAAAACTGCGAGCTGATGGTAAGCGCGCCACTAACCACATCTTCTCAACCTGAGTTTTGCTGATCACACTGAGGCATTCTTTATCCAGGAGATCCTCATGGTCCAAGAACTCAATGCTATGCAGGCGTTTTGGCTCGGCCATCTT
>NZ_JAMJPJ010000037.1 GCF_023555005.1 Halomonas llamarensis
ATGGCTTGGAGGGTAGAATCTGTCATGGCGTATCCATTTGTGTTGGTTGAAATCTTGGTCGTGATCAATCAACAGGATACGCCACCCTTCCTTCTGTCCTCCATACACAACATCCGACTATATCTCGCATTGAGCAAGGTGTACCCGGAAACGGATCATCAACGTTGCTGGGTTCACAAAACTGCCAACGTACTGAATAAGCTACCAAAATCTGTGCAGTCCAAGGTCAAGGCTGACCTCCACGAGATATGGATGGCCGAAACCCGCGACGAGGCATATAAAGCCTTTGATCGCACCGTAAAACGCTTCGACGCCAAGTACCCCAAAGCCATGGAGTGCTTGGTGAAGGATCGGGAGGCGCTACTAGCGTTCTATGACTATCCGGCAGAACATTGGATACACATCCGCACCACTAACCCGATCGAATCGACTTTCGCCACGGTTCGCCTGCGGAGCAAGCGCAGCCGGAACTGCGGCTCTCGGGCAACGACCCTGGCAATGGTATTTAAACTGCTTCAGAGCGCTCAGAAGCGCTGGAAGCGAATAGCGGGGTTCAACAAACTGGAACTGGTCGTGAATAACGTGAAATTCCAGGATGGGGAGCCCTTAACAGATCAGTCAGATAGGACCGCCGCCTAAACGGTCATACACAAAATTTGACAATAACTCAAACGCTTTTCTTGCTACTTGGGTCTGGACTTCAATCGCATAAAATCCCGGCTCGACTTTGAGCAGATGTGTCACCATGGCGCTATCGCATCATGAAACTGTCCGAACCATTGTAATATCCTCGCTGCCTTTGTCTTTGAATGAAATTATCATGAAAGCATGGTATCCAGACTATTTGTACTACAGCTTTTACTGCTATTTAGGTCGTGCTGCTATTCTGTTTCCGCCTCAATACTCATCGATCAGGGCAGACACGGGTGCCATCGGTCAAAACTACCTCCTGGGTTTCGCCGGTGGCGGTATGATGACCCACCCACCCGGTCTGCGACAAAAGGTTCTTAATGCTATTTTGCCTCTTCCTCTCCCTCCTCGGGCGTCAATTTGAAAATTCTAGCGGGTCCAGCCAGCCAAGAAGAAATGAGGGTATGCGCATCAGAAGGACTGATGCGTCTCCCCATGGAAGATGCTTGCGCCAACAGTTTTTCTTGGGCAGGCGTGGTATTGCGCGCAAGCGCAGCACTCCAGAAATAGGATTGGCGTTCACGCTGCTCCCGCTTCAATAGCCAGGTTTTTTGAGCTTGTTGCCACTGCGCTGCGGTAGGTGGGTTAAGACGTAGCTTCTCGATTTCTTCAAGGGCAGCGTCGATAAGCTCGTCACCCCGCTCAGGTGCAGCACTGAAGTTCAGGCGACCCAAATAAAAGGGTTCTGGGTCACGCGCCAGCAAATGACTCATTCTAAAGCTATAGACACCGCTCAGATCGTGGCGCAGCTTGGTTTGTAAGCGCTCATGCAGCCAGGCCTCGATTAACTCTGCGGTAATAGCCTTTTTTGGAGTCCACTCAGCTGGCTGGCTGAAATGGATTTGTACCTGAACTTTCGGGCTTAAATTCAGGGGCCAGCTCGCTGCCATCGATTGATGCAGCGGTCGCACACCTCGGTCACGCCAGTCGAGTGCCGGTTCATTACTTGTACTCAGCGCAGCCAACCAGGCCGGCAGGCGCACTTCCAGATTTTTCGGCAATGGCCGAGAGGCCAGCCCTACTCGTCCATTTGAAGACTTCGAAAACAGCTTGGCACGCTGACCTTCCAAGGCCTCTAAGTCGATTGTATCGAGCCCACGCAACAGTGTTTTCGACTTCAACAGTTCGCCGTTACTAAATGCCATTGACTGAATGTTCTGAGAAAAGACCTGTTCTACTGGCTGATGAAGCGCTTGTTGCTCCAGCTGCTTACGCCAACGAGCCAAACCCTGATCGCAAAACCGTGGCTTCGACATTTTCAATTGCAACAACTGCAACAACGGTTCAATTTGCGCTGGGCTGGCGTTAGCCCGAAAGCCATGATGAAGCTCTTCTACATAGGGGCGCACCTTGATCTGGTGTGCCCGTGAGAAACGCATAAGTTCCGATGCTGTCCAATCACCATACCCGCAGGCTTCAGGCAACATAAGCGACCAGAAAACCCACGCGGTTTTGTTCGGATCTTCCAGAGAACGACCACCCGCAAAACGGAGGTCAATTTGCAGCTGATCATCGAGTTGCGGATCTTGCCGCCATAGCAATGTCAAACCATTACTGAGTTCGACGCTTTCGGTTCTACTGTTTTCTGATGACAGGTGATCAACGCGCTGACGCTCAGTAAATTCGGCCTGTTCAAGTCGGGGCAGGTTTACTTCTTCAGGCGTATGGCTGACCCACTGCGGTTGCTCGGTGGCAAACTCCGTCTTCCACCGCGTCTCTAGCGCAGATAAATCAATGCGTTCCGCATCACTGTCAGGCCCAATGGCCGCTATCTTTACCTGCGCCTGCTGCTGCAGCTCAAGCAACGCGGCCCGGAGATGCGTCGGCGTAATATCGGCCAGTAGCTGTTCTGTTAACTGGAACTGTTGCTGCTCACTCAACAGCGGAAGCTGATAAACAGCGCCATTTGCGAACTTATCGGCCAACCGCCGAGCTGGAATGGCGTCCGCAAAGCGTACTTGATCACGACGCTTGTTCATTAGGCGTTGCTTGGCCTGGTGGAGCTCACTATCCAGTACAGGCTGCTGCATTAAACGCGCCAGTTCCCGGGCGCCAATATCCACGGCCTGAGCATAGTCGCCTTTTTTGGGATGTAAAATAAGCAGATAGTGCTGGAAGTTGGGCGTCAATAACTGGGCAAAAGGCGAAGTTTGCCCCCGTAGAAGCTCATCTTGATCGACCAGTTGGTTGAACCGATGGGTCAGTATTTCAAGCCATAGCTGATCAATCAGGTCACGAAACTGGCCATTGACACTATGCATGGACTCTGGAAGCGGTCTTTGTAGCATGATTTGAACGAACTTCTGTCCCTGCTCAGGATCAAGCACTTTCTTTAACATGGGTGCTTTTTGGGCAGGCGGAAAGGCCGCCCGTTGGTGATTTGGCAACGTCTCCTTACGTTTGGAGTTGTTAAAGCGCGCCTTGGCAAAATCGCTTTTCGCCTGCACCATCACCGTTTGTGGGTCGAAATCACCCACCACAATCAAGGTCATGCGATCAGGGCGATACCACTGCCGGTAGAAATGAAGTAAATCACTACGCGTAAACGCCAGCACGTCGGGTAGATGGCCAATCGGTTCACGCCTGGCCAACAAAGAACTCTGATAACGGAAAGCGCTAAGCTGCTGATTAATCCGAGTACCGCCACTCTGACGCAAACGCCATTCTTCCTCCACGACTTGCTGCTCACTGGCTAACGCGTCCACATCAAACGAGGCACTGCTTACCAGGTCAGATAGCAGATGGATGGCCGATTCGAGCCCTTTAGCATTGGGTAAAGAGAGACGATACGTTGTATTGAAGAAGCTTGTCGCCGCGTTCACATGGCTTCCCAGGGTCACGCCATCTTCGGCTAGCTGCGACAAAGCTTTCCCTTGGGGGTCGCCATGCGTGCCTTGAAATACCATATGCTCGATTAAATGAGCCATACCACGCTGATGCGGAGCCTCGTGTACTGAACCCGCATCGACCACCAAACGAAGTTCAACATCACGACCCGATTTCGGCAGCAGCAATACATCCGTGCCGGATGCCAAAGTATGGCGGATCAGATCAGGATGATCAGGCAGTTCAGTATATTTCTTTTCGTCTGAGGTCGACTCAACCTGGTTTGCCGCGCATCCCCACAACAGACTGGCGGTCAAGACAATAAAACTCACAATCTTCAATTTCATACTTCTTGTTCCTTTAAAAATCCCTGGGCTGGCTGACCGGACCTAAAAAATAAATGGTATTGCGCTCCCACTGCATGGTCTGTTTGATGACTGATCAGCACCAGAATCATGGATGGACACGCCGCTCTCACTTTGCTAATTAACTCGACAGCGCTGGGCGTATCCAGCGCGCTGGTGGTTTCATCCATCAGCGCGATTCTGGGACGGTTTAATAGCACACGCGCCCACATGATTCGCTGTTGCTCACCACCAGAGAGTCGCAGGCGCCAATCGGTTTGGTGCTCCAGCTCCATTTCCAAGGCCCCCAGTCCCACTTGCTTTAATGCCCGCACGCTGTCCGCATCACTCACGGCTGAAGCGGGCTGTGGATAACACAAGAGTTCCTTTAGCGACAGACTGGGAAGGTATAGGTTCTGCGGCACCCAAAACAGGTTATCGTTGCGGCTGAGTTGGCCTACAAAATTCGGCCAATGACCCGCAAGGGCCTGCAGTAACGTCGACTTGCCTAAACCCGAAGCCCCTTCAACCAGCAAAAAGTCACTCTGGGCCAATTGAATTTGTGGCAAATGTAGGAGCGGTGTCTGGTCGGCTTTGTTGAGTTGCATGGCCGCTGATAGTCCCTCATCCGCCGCAGCAGTTGCTGGCATAGGGGCAAGTCGATCCATATTCTGAGTGAAACGCGTTAAGCGTTCTACCGTCGCACTCCAGCTTGCTAAATCTTCATAGGCGTAGATAAACCAGCCTAATGCACCCGCTACCTGACCAAAGGCCTGACGCACCTGCATCAAACCGCCGAGCAAAATCGAACCTGCTAGAAAAGCGGGGAGTGCAAAAAAGATCGGTGCCAGTAAGGTGACTTGTGAATAGGCAATGGTGAAAAAGGAGAGGTTTTTCTCGCGATGCATCAGCCCGTACCAGTTATGCACAACATGCTTGAAACTGTCATTTAAGCGGTTGCGCTCGCAGTCTTCGCCCTGCTGAGCGGCGATGGCTTCGCTGGATTCGCGCTGCTGCATTAACAAATGCCTAAAATTGGCCTCATTTCTCTCCTGTTGGTAGTTTAGCGATTGCAGTTGGTTGCCTATGCGGTGGGTAATCCAGGTACCGGCGAGCGTGTAGATCAGACACACCCAGACCAAATAACCCGGAATGGCCCAGTCTACCCCTAGCCAAACAAACTCAAACGAGGTCGAAAACTGCCATAAAATGCCCAGAAATGAAAACAGCGTCAGCACTGAGCGTAAAAACGACACTAAAAGTTTCAACGAGTCCTCAGTCAGTAAACGAATATCCGCAGCGATACGCTGGTCAGGATTATCCGGCTCTTGGTGCTGCATTTGCAGTTGATAATGGGTATGACGGTCTGACAGCCAGCGTGACGCATATTCCCGGGTCATCCATTCTCGCCAGTTGATCGCCACTTTTTTCTGTAAATAATCGGCATAAACCATGACGACCACGTAGGCGGCCACCAACACCGTAAACTGCAACAGCAAGGGGTAGATCGTCTCACCGTCCAGAGCTTGAAGGGCATTAAAAAAGTCCCCGTTCCATTGGTTTATTTTTACTGAAAACCACACCGAGGAGAGACTCGTGACCAGTACCACTGCTAACAAGGACAATTGTGGCCAGGCACGACGACCCACCCAGTATGACCGGGTCAAGCACCAAAAATTCTGTAACACCTGCATTTAACCACCAACGACAGAAAATCAACACGAAGCTGTGTGCACTCTCGTGTTGAAATCAAAGATATATAAAGAAAAGGCTATCCAAGCAGGAGATTTTTAATCACCCCACTGTTGCCACAGCAGAGTCAGACCGAGGCCTGAAAAGCTGCTGAAGCAACATGGCGTTTAATTAAAAACTGTAATCTAATTGCAACCAAAACTGTCGTCCGGGCGCATAGGACCGGTAGACCTTATCAGAATGCACAAAGGCATCGGTTGCATTACGATTATTCAGCACATTAGTAACTTCAACAGAGCCGCCTATACCCTGTGCCCATGAGGGCTCCCAGCGTAGCTTCATGTCCCAGCGAAACGTCGAGGCATAATCAACCTGCTCGTACTTGAGCACCTGCTGGTCAGTATCAGGTAGGTCTGTGTATTCATTCGCATGGCGCGTCGCTTGATCACGCGAACTCTCCCAGTGCCAGCTCTGGTATAAACTTAATTGCGCCGGGGCGTACACTGACGTTAACTCTGCCTTGACGCGAAAAGGCACATTGAAGTCGGTCGAGGGCAGCTCATCTGCACGAATAATCTTGCCTCGATAATCAACATAATCCATGTTGAGATTGGTATTTGGATCAAAAAAAGCATATCCCTGGTCCTTGGGTGTATTGCTAGCAGATTCCTGCCAAGCTGCCGTGACTGTCCAGTGGTGAGTTGTAGCACCAATTGCCACATCATCCAGATGGCTAATAGTCAGCGAAACGCTCTCATGCTCACTACGGCCGCCATTGTCAAACGTCCGAATGCGAGCTTCTTGCGGATTATCAGTACCGGGGTACTTGGGCCGGCTACGCACTTCATCGTGATTATCGCGCTGCACATAACTCAGATCCCATGATGTTGGTCCCCACAACTGACTAACGCTCAGGCTGCGTTCGTCGCTGTAAGGCGTGCTGAGATCCGCCATACCTTCATAATCACGCGCGGGGTTCCACTCATTCTCCATGCTGTTCGGTGTGCAACCCCAGTAACAGAGATGCAAACCCGCATTCTGCGCCTCGTACAACGCATAGGTGAGCATAGAACGCCCATAATAACGGTTTGCTCCCGCCGTCACTCGGGTGTGTTGATCGCCAAACACATCTAAGCTGGCGACAAAACGAGGCGAAAAATTGGTTTCTTCAACAAAGTCGTCTCTATCCAGGCGGACACCGGGGCGTATATTCCAGCGCCCATAATTGAGGTTGTTTTCTGCAAAAACAGCAGATTGAGTGAACTGAGTGCGATGGCGGCCGGCAAAGAAAGCCTCAACCTGCCCACCCATGAGGTTAGGCTCACCACCCATACCCTCGGTCATGATGAAACCATTGCGAAAGAAGGGCTCACGACGCTCGTATTCTGCCTCTGTGCGGGTAACCTCCGCCCCGGCACGAAAACGCTGCTCCAGCTCACCCAGAACAATCGGGTGCCAGCTGAACGCTTGACGCGCGCTAATATTTTCCTGTCGCGAGATCAAGTCTCCGGGGCCACCGGAATCATAGGTTCGGCGCTGCTCCCAATCAGTCAAATCCTCAAGCTGTAGAGAGTACTTCTGTTCCGAAATGCGCTCATCTTCAAGCTGTTGCCAACTCAGGTTGAAATCACTCTGCCCCCAACCTGTTTGTTGTTGCCACTGTAGTTGAGAACCTATGCCTGAATGTTCCTCTTCATAGTCAGAATTGGCGGCGCCATTTAGGAATTGGCTGGAGTTGTAGCCAGTATAGGTAGTGGACCAATGCAACTCAGTACCGCCCTGAGGATACCAACTGAGCTTAGAAAACACCTGATCGCTTGTGCGCGTTTGATTTTTGACCTTATCTGCGCGGCTAGATAAAACCAAATGCTCGCCAGTTTCATCAAGGTCGATACTTAACCCACCAACATGCTGACTCGGGATCATTGACTCGCGACGCGACATGGAAAATACAACACCAAGTCGATCGGTCAGTCCTGTCTCAAAATTCAGCCCAAAGCTGTGCTTGCGATAGTCCGGCTGGAAGCGTGACGGATGGGCACGAGAATTTTCACTCGAATCGAAATCCAACTGATGATCGACATGAGTGCGATTCCAGCTGGCATCCGTGTGACGATAATAAAGTTGACCACTCTGTCCACTGCGCCAGCTGCGTGATTGTGCATCTATGCTGCCGCCTGTGAAGCCGCCAAATTCAACCGGAACATTCGCATCGTAGACTGTAACGGAATCAACTAGGCGACTATCAAGATAAAAGCCTTGGGTATCACTACCCAGGTTTGTCAGTGTCACGCCCAGATTGGGGTCGGCTGGGTTAAGATCGTTATTAAGGCTCATACCGTCCAAGCGAAAGCTATTCTGGTATGCACGCGAGCCGTGGATTGAAATATTCTCGGGTTTGATTTCCCCCTGATCCATGCCATTGCTGCTATTCGAGAATTGCACGGCTGGGTTCACACGCAAAAGATCAGTGAGGTTGCCATCGCCTGTTGGACGCTGGCGGATTGCTTCTGCATCCAAAACCTTACTGCTGGTTAATGGGTCAGGAGCCTGGTCATAGATCATTAAATCTGGCAAGCGATGCTTTGCTTCAATTGGTCCGTTGCCCTCCTGCGCCGCTGCCAAGGTCACTGTATTCGCCCCAGTAAACCGATAACTCAGCTCACTACCCGCCAGCAGCCGATGCAGGGCCTCTTCCGCCGTGTATCTGCCGATCAGGCCAGCAGTTTCCCGGCCCTTGGCCATTTCCGGGGTGAAGGAGACGCTGACGCCGGTGGTAGTGGACAGTTTCGTTAGCGCCGATTCCAGGGTGCCGGCGGGGATGTCGAGTCGATATTCCTGCTCGCTACCTTGGGCCTGAGCCGCGCCGGTCCCCAGCAGGCCGGTGACCAGGGTCAGCAAAACGGCGGCGACCAGCGCCACGGATGACATCTGGCGCGGAGCCGCAGTGGAAACGGGTTGTGCCATCGGTTGCGGTGTGCGTGTTCGGTGCATGGATTCCCCCAATTGCATTCATTACCAGATAACGCCCCATTGTTGGGCCTTTATCTATAAGTCGAATAAGAATAGGAATCTGAAACCCCTTTGCTCATTTTTTGTTTCTCGGGGATGATGTCCGGCTCTTTGGGCCGAGCCAGAAAGCCTGCATGGCATCGAGTTCGTGGTTCATGAGAATCTCCTGGATAAAGAGAGCCGCAGTGTGGTCAGCAAAACTCAACGTGAGAAGATGTGGTTAATTGCCTTGCAATTACCCACAAGTCGATGATGCATTTGGATTGGCAGCTTGGAATCCAGCAACGAGATCAGCTAAGCGGATGAAGCCTCGCCATAGAACGGTTGTTCCTGGGGGAGGGTCACTGGAGCGACCCAGATAACCACCCAGACGAGCGACAGCGGTCATGTAAAAAGCTATATCGCGTCGTGTGCCGTGTTTATTTGACGGCATTGATCGATCGAGAAGCGTTCTTTCGGTATCAGTAAAAACAGCTGCAAGAGAGGTTGTTGGGGATGGGCGCCGCAGTATAGTCAACCATGATATTCGCCAAGATACGACACATCAGAGCGCAATACAGTTGGCAAGTCGATCTGCTGTAGCGAGGCGTATATCCTCAATACGGCAACCTGTTTTCAGCGTCTTGAAGAATGTCTCGATATTCCAACGCCGTGAATACCAAACAAGCTTTTGCACGGCGTCGGCGCGAGTAGCAATGGGAAGGTTAGTGACCAACTTCCAAATAACAGGGGAACGCCCGTCGGGCGGATTTCTCTACTCAGCAAAAATAATACCAAGCGCCTGTTTTTGATATTTTTTCTGTTTTCCAATCGGTGGACAAACGGTCAATTTTGCATGCTTGACCGATAGGGTCGCCTGCTGTTGATTGCCTCGCTTGTCACGAAAGTGAATATCGTGTGTTCCACTGACCTGGGTCTCGGCCATCACTTGAGAAATAGTCGTGTCTCCATCCTCGGCGAGACGGTCAACGCAACTGCGGATCAAAAAGTGAGTGCCTAGATCTTGAGCCAGACAAAAGAGTTCAAAAATGTCACTTTCGCGATCACCGATATGCACGCACCGTGCAGGTGAACTTGCCAGCTCAGTAGAACGCTGCAGGTTGTCGAGCCAACGCATGCTTTCTTTCTGTTCGATGGGTACGCGGGTCGGATTAACCTTGCGCTTGAGAGCCTCTGTGCCTTTGAATTTGTTCCGTGTCCAGAATTTGGCAGCGGTCAGACCCAATGGTAGCCCTTCCGCTGTGATAGCCAGACTGGCGTGCATTAAAAGCCCGCAGACGGTATGTTTAAGGTGCCGTCCTTCTTTCATTTTGCGCCCGGTTGATTCATTGATAAAGCCAATCTTCTCAGGTGACGAGCGCTTGAAGGAAAACTCGGTTGTATCCTGCAGGATCAATATCGGGCCATCGGTGGCTTGGATACGCAAAGCCGAAGCGGCAAAGTGCCCCTCCAAAATCTTGTCCTCGCTGACATTCTCATTCGCAAAGAAGCGGTAGGCGGCCTTGGTATTGGCCCAGTCCTGAAATGCGGTGGGTAGTGATTTGTCTGGCCGATCACCGAGTGCTTCCAGCATAACGGCCAACCTTTGATTCAGTCGCGCGTCCCCCAAGTCGCAGCCTGTCATTTCTTCTTTCACTCAGTGTTGTCCCATATTGGTACCTCTTATCATATCGAACTAACTGAGGAGCCAAAGAAACACATTAGGTTTTACTTTATCAATAGTGCGCTTATGTAGCTGAGGACTTGTGGGTAATTGCAAGGTTAATGGCTCGTTTACAATCAGGCGACAGGCGAGTGGTTTCTATCGCCCGCTGGAACACCCGCAAAGCTAACGCACATCTGCTGGAACGTTTTTCTTCCTACTTGGTTCTGGGCTTCAATTGCATAAAACCCCGGTCCGACTTTGATGAGATGTGTCACTACGGCGCTATTGCGTCATGAAACTGTCCAAACCATTGTTATTTCGCAGCAGTGGTTGGGGGGTTCGGAGTAGGCGGCGTAAATGTTTACCCCATCACAACCCCTTGGCCGTTTTTTTATTACTCCAAGGGCTCCACCCGCACCCAGTAAGGCGTGAAGCGCCGGATGCGCACTGGCAGGGTGCCGGCCAGATTGTCCAGCAGGGCGTCGGTGCTATGCAGGTGGAAAGCACCGGAGATGCGCAAATCCGCCACGTCGGCATCATGGCTGAGAACGCCTTTATGGTGGCGGGAGAGTTCTTCGACGAAACGGGCCAGCGACCAGTCGCTGACGATCAGTTGGCCCTGTACCCAGGCGGCGGGGCGACCGGTGACCGGCTGCGGGGGCGTGGTTTGGTTGTCGGAAAACTGCGCCTGATACCCGGCGTCGAGCCGGGTTACAGCACCTTGTGCCTGTGCGGGGTGAATGTCCACGGCGTGCTCCAGCACCGTTACCCGGCTTTGGTCGCCTTGTCTGCGTACCAGAAAGCGAGTGCCCAAGGCCCGAACGCGGCCCTCGGCGGTGGTCACGAAAAAGGGCCGCTTGTCGTCGCTGGCCGCTGTTGCCACCTGGATTTCGCCCTGGCGCAGATGAATGCGGCGCTGCTTGTCATCAAAATGCACGTCCAGGGCGGTTCCAGTATTCAGGTGTACCAGACTGCCGTCTGCTAGGCGCAGTTGGCGGCGCTCGCCGGTGGCGGTAGCATGGTCGGCCATCAGCGGGTGATGCAGCCCGGCTTGCCAGCCGCCACCGAGGATACCCACCCCCACCATAAGCAGAATCAGCAGCAGCTCCACCGAGCGCCGACGTGTGCTACGGGCACGCTTCAAAATCGGCTGCAGCATGCCGCTCGGGGCTGTTTGGAACTGCTGGTTCAGTTTTTCCACCCGCGCCCAGGCCTGGCGATGGCTGGGATGCTGGTCCAGCCAATCCCGATGGACCCCATGTCTCGGGCTGTCTGGTGCCGCCTCCCGTAGCTCCGCATACCATTCGGCAGCGGCTTCCAGTGTCGCCGTATCGGGGCTGGCGAGATTGGCGCCAGGGTGCTCGGAGGACGAATCAGAGACTGCCATGAGCTCAGTCGTCCAACTGTTGCAGGCAGGAGGCCATGGCACGAATAAAGTGCTTCCGCACAGTGGTGACGGACACTCCCAGGCGCCGCCCTATTTCCACATAGCTCAGGCCGTCAACCTGGGCCATCAAAAAGATCTGCCGGGGTCGCTCCCCCAGGGTATCCAGCAGGCGGTCAATGGCGGTGAGGGCTTCGATGATTAGCTCGCGTTCCTCCGGCGACACGGCACAAGGCTCGGGTTGCAGGGCCAGGGCGTCCAGGTAGGCTTGTTCAATGCTGCGCCGGCGAATCCAGTCCACCAGCACCCGGTTAGCAATGGTGGTCAGAAAACCGCGCGGCTCGCGAATACTGGGCAGGGGGTTGCCGGTTTGGTGCGCGCCCAGCAGGCGTACAAAAGTATCCTGCGCCAGGTCGGCGGCCTGGTGGGAGCAGCTTACCCGAGTGCGTAGCCAGCCCAGCAACCACCGGTGGTGGTCGCTGTAGAGTGTGTGTACCTGTTCGTGCAATGCGGGATTTTCGGCGCCCATGATGCTTAATACCCTGCTTAATAAAGAACGGGTTGTAACCCGTCGACTTTTTGAGGCGAATAAACCTTACACATCTTATAGTAAATACTTCTCATTTGCAAAATAGAGGGAGCTCGTCATAACGGTGGTAGCGATCAACAATGATTCGGACAGTTTTAAAGAAAGCCTGATGCTCAGATAATAGGGTCTTCGACACCACCACCACCCGAGCACAGGCTTTCATGAAAATAGTCAATACGGGCTTACAGCAGATGTCCAGTCTCAAAAAGCCTCAGCGGCGATTTATGCTCGCCTTGCTTCCCTTGCTGATGTGCTTGAGAGGCCGCGTCAATTTTCGTCACCTCAGCCGTTACAGTGACTATCATGAGAAGACGTTTTTGAGTTTGCTGACACTCAGTGAAGAGACGGCTAACACGCTCATCGCCGCCATGGATTGCCGTTTCATTCCAAAAAGCGGCCGACATACCGAGGAGTTGGGTAAGTTCTACAGCGGCGGCACAGGCAGGGCCGAAAAGGGGCTGCACTTCCATTTCAACGCGTCGATGACCGCGCTGAACCTGCTCGAACGCTTTTCTTCCTACTTGGGTCGGGACTTCAATTGCATAAAATCCCGGCCCGACTTTGAGCAGATGTGTCGCTACGGCGCTGTTGCGTCATGAAACTGTCCGAACCATTGAGGGATAACAAACGATAAAAAAGCCCGGCTTTTGCCGGGCTGAGTATGTGGCTTTTTAGAAGCGTTAGCTTACTGCGGCAGCTCGGAAATATCCGCGACGTCTAGGAACAGCGCCTGCAAGTTGGCGAGTAGCGCAAGACGATTTTGACGTACGGCTTCATCATCCGCCATCACCATCACCTGATCGAAGAAATTATCCACCGGTTCGCGCAGCGTGGCTAGCGCGTCTAGCGCTTCCATGTAGTGGCCTTCGGCAAACAGCGGGGCAACGCTATCACGGCTGGTAGAGAGCGCGTGGAATAACGCTTTTTCGGCTTTTTCGCTTAACAGCTCGCCGTTAACCTGAGTACTGCCATCGTGCGCTTGCTTGGCCAAGATATTGGAAACCCGCTTGTTGGCGGCGGCAAGCGCAGTGGCCTCTTCGCGCTGGGCGAAGGCTTTAACCGCGCGTAGGCGGCGGGCAAAATCGAGCGGCTTAGTCACCGGGCGGGCACGCACTGCGAGATACATCTCGGCGGTAATGCCTTCTTCCTGCCCCCACGCACGGAAACGGTTGAGCATATAAGTCAGCACATCATCAACTAAACCTTCTGCTTTAGGCAGGTTTTGATGTTGCTCGGCGGCGCAAGTCAAAAGCTCGCGCAGGTCGAGGTTGAGCTCGCCCTTGATCAAGATATTCAATACGCCGATAGATGCCCGACGCAAAGCAAAGGGATCTTTCGCGCCGGTCGGGCGCTGACCGATACCAAAAATACCCACCAAGGTGTCAAGACGGTCCGCGAGGGCCAGTGCCTTACCGGTAACCGTAAACGGAATCGCATCGGTAGCGAAGCGGGGTAGGTACTGTTCCTCAATCGCTTTGGCTACCTCAGCGGGCTCGCCGTCCTGCTCAGCATAATAGCGGCCCATAACCCCCTGAAGCTCGGGGAATTCGAGTACCATTTCGGTGACGAGATCACACTTAGCTAGCTGCGTGGCTCGCTTCGCTGATGCCACATCGCCGCCAATATGCTCGGCAATATAGCCGGCAACGGTTTCGCTGCGACGGGCTTTATCTGCCAGCGTGCCAAGTTTTTGCTGAAAGACTACGCCCTCAAGTGCCGGTAGGCGGCTAGCCAGCGTCTGCTTGCGGTCAGTGTCGTAGAAGAAAGCGGCATCGGCCAGGCGTGGGCGGATGACTTTCTCGTTGCCCTGAATGACTTGATCCGGGTCGAGACTTTCAATATTGGCGATGGTGATAAAAAGCGGCATGAGGTTGCCGTTTTCATCCAGCAGGTGGAAGTACTTCTGGTTGGCCTTCATCGATGAGATCAAGCACTCTGCCGGTACCTCCAGAAAGCGCTCATCGAAGCTACCGGTAAGGGCAACCGGCCACTCCACCAAACCGCTGACTTCAACTAGAAGGTCTTCATCAATGACGGCGGTGGCGTCTTGCACTTCAGCTTCGGCGAGTACCTGCTCGCGAATCCGCTCGCGGCGCTGAGCGCGTTCGGCCAGTACGTAGGCATTGTCTAACGCGCTCAGGTAATCATCCGCGTGAGCGAGCTGAATGGCACCGGGTGCATGAAAGCGATGGCCGTAAGTGGTGTGGCTGGCTTCCAGGCCGAGGGCCTCTGCAGCGATCACATCGCTGCCGTAAAGCGCGACTAGCCAGTGTACCGGGCGGGAAAATTCGACCCGTGACGTGCCCCAACGCATGTTTTTGGGAACGGGTAGCGCGGCAATGGCTTTGCGCAGGATCTCCGGCAGTAGCGCCTGGACGGTCTCACCGGTCTGCTGTTCGCGGTAGCCTAGCCAAGTGCCTTTGTCGGTCTCTAGGTGAATGAGTTCATCGACATTGACACCGCAGGAACGAGCAAAGCCTTCTGCGGCCTTGGTCGGCTGGCCATCTTTGAAGGCAGCGGCCAGCGCCGGGCCACGCTTTTCAACGTCGCGATCAGGCTGTTTGTCGGCCAGGTCGGCAACACGAACGGCGAGCCGTCGCGGCGTAGCGAAGGCCTCAACGCTTTTGAAGGGAATTTCCGCGTCTTGTAGGCCGCGCTGAATACCGCTGGCAAACGCGTCTGAGAGCGCATCCAGCGCTGTGGGAGGAAGCTCTTCGGCGCCAAGTTCGAGTAAAAGCGTATTAACGGCCATCATGCATCTCCCTGAGCGTCGGAGGGTTCGTTTAACAGTTCACGTCGCAGTGCGTCCGGCGCCATAGGGAAGCCTGCGGCTTTGCGCGATTCGAAGTAGGCTTGCGCTACGTCGCGCGCCATGGTGCGCACGCGCAGAATAAAGCGTTGCCGCTCGGTTACCGAGATGGCGTGGCGGGCATCGAGTAAATTAAACGTGTGCGACGCTTTAAGCACTTGCTCGTAAGCCGGCAGTGGCAGGTTTACGTCTAGCAGTTTTCCGCACTCTTTTTCCTGATGATCGAACGATTTGAATAGCTGTTCGACATCCGCGTGCTCAAAGTTATAGGCGGATTGTTCGCGCTCGTTTTGCAGGTAAACGTCACCGTAAGTGACTTTGCTGCCGTCGGGGGCGGTGGTCCAGACCAGGTCGTAAACGCTGTCTACATCCTGCAAGTACATGGCGATCCGCTCAATGCCGTAAGTGAGCTCGCCGGTAACGGGGTAGCACTCAATGCCGCCCGCTTGCTGGAAGTAGGTGAACTGAGTCACCTCCATGCCGTTGAGCCATACTTCCCAGCCCAGGCCCCAAGCGCCGAGCGTGGGCGATTCCCAGTTATCCTCGACAAAGCGCACATCGTGAATCAGCGGATCCAGCCCTAAGCGCTTAAGTGAGCCGAGGTAAAGATCCTGCAAGTTGCTCGGGGAGGGTTTCATCACCACCTGAAACTGATAGTAGTGCTGCAGGCGATTGGGGTTTTCACCGTAGCGACCATCGGTGGGGCGGCGTGATGGCTGAACGTAAGCCGCGTTCCACGTCTCAGGGCCAATGGCGCGAAGGAACGTCGACGGATGAAAGGTACCGGCGCCCACTTCCATATCCAGTGGCTGAAGTACAACGCAGCCTTGCTCAGCCCAGTACTGCTGCAGCGCAAGGATTAATCCTTGAAAGGTCGACACGCCTGGTGTCGAGCTATGACTTGAAACACTCATCGGGAAAAGCACCATTGGCCATGAATTCAGAAGGCGTCAAGTATACAATCCCAAGCAGATAGGTTATAGGCGCAGGCCGACATAGGCCGTAAGTCAGTACAGGTTACTTGTTAAGGAGAGTGTGATGATCGTCGTGACAGGCGGTGCCGGTTTCATCGGTGCCAATATTGTAAAAGCACTGAATGCGCGCGGGCGCACCGATGTCATGGTGGTCGATGACCTGCGTGACGGGACCAAGTTCGTTAACGTAGCCGACTGCACGTTAACCGATTATCTGGATAAAGAAGCGTTTATTCAGCGAGTAAAAGCCGCGATGCAGGGCGAGCCGGTTGATCTTCCTCGGATCGAAGCGGTTTTTCACGAGGGTGCCTGCTCAGATACGACTGAGTGGGACGGGCGGTTTATGCTCGAGAATAACTACGAGTACTCCAAGGTGTTGCTCAATTTTTGTGAAAAGTTTGGTATTCCCTTTCTCTACGCCTCGTCAGCCGCCACCTACGGCGGCAGCAGCGTGTTTAAAGAAGCGCCGGCGTTCGAGAAACCGCTTAACGTCTACGGCTACTCGAAACTGCTTTTCGATCAGCACGTGCGTGCCCGTTGGGAGGAGCTAACCACTCAAGTCGTTGGTTTTCGTTACTTCAATGTCTACGGTCCGCGAGAGCAACACAAAGGCAAGATGGCAAGCGTTGCCTACCACAATCACCTGCAAGTGCGTAACGGTGAGACGCTAAAGCTATTCGGTGCTTACGACGGCTACGATGCTGGCATGCAAAGTCGCGATTTTGTCTATGTGGGCGACGTGGTGGATGTGAACCTGTGGTTCCTCGATCATCCAGAGAAGTCCGGTATTTTTAATTTGGGCACTGGCCGGGCGGAGCCGTTTAAAGCCATTGGCGACGCCGTCATCGACTACTACGGTAACGGCGAGATCCACTACATTGATTTTCCTGGAGAGCTAAAAGGGCGTTATCAAAGCTATACGCGGGCGGATATTGCCAAACTGCGCGAGACCGGCTGCGATATAGAATTCAAAACCGTCGCCCAGGGGGTGAAGGCGTACCTGGAGTGGCTTAATGAATGAGCCGGCAAAACGCCTATTGGTGATTGGTCCCTCATGGGTGGGGGATATGGTGATGGCCCAGAGCTTATTTATCACCCTAAAACAGCGCTATCCTGGCGCAACGCTGGGCGTGGTGGCGCCCGCCTGGTCGCAGCCGATTCTTGCGCGCATGCCGGAGGTGGACGAAGTGCTGCCGCTGTCGGTCAGTCATGGCGAGTTCGGGCTCGCTACCCGGCGAGAACTTGCCAACCGACTGAAAGGCCGCTTTGACCGCGCAATTGTGCTACCGCGCTCGTGGAAGGCGGCGCTGGTACCGTTTCTTGCCCGCATACCCGAGCGCATTGGCTTTCTGGGCGAGCAGCGCTACGGCCTGCTGAAAGAGCGACGTAAGCTTGATAAGCAGGTGCTAGATCAAACGGTGAAGCGTTTCGTTTCGCTCGGGCTACCCGAAGACGAAGCAGCAAGCGGGCAGTTTGCCATTCCTCAGCCGCGCCTTGAGATTGACTGCGATAACCTCGTCAATTTACGCATTACGCATGCGCTGTCATCGCGCCCTGCGATTGGCCTGATGCCAGGCGCTGAGTATGGTCCCGCTAAGCAGTGGCCTTTAGCGTACTTTCACACCCTGGCCAAGCGGCTGGTGGACGATGGTTTTGAAGTGCGTATTTTTGGCGGTCCCAAGGACCATGCCGCGGGGCAGGAGATCGTCCACGGGGTTTCGCAAGCGCATAACCTATGTGGCAAAACGGCACTGGCCGATGTGGTCGACTTGCTCGCTGATTGCCGCCAAGTGGTGACCAATGACTCTGGATTGATGCACGTTGCCGCCGCAGTCGGCACGCGGGTACAGGCGATCTATGGTTCGTCCTCGCCAGGCTACACACCGCCGCTGACAAGTAACGCTCATATCCATTATCTCGCCCTTGAGTGTTCGCCTTGCTTCAAGCGCGAGTGCCCGCTAGGACACACCAACTGCCTTAATCAAATGCATGCTGAAACGCTTTATCAGGCGGTGTCAGCGGATACTGGCGAACGCTTAAAGCTCTAGGTTTATTTCGTCGGTGCTGTCGCTGGGGTTTTCTAGCCCTTGTTCGGCTGGCTTGGGGCGGGGTGGCGTCTTGTGCTGGTGTGGTGAAAGCCCATCCCAAAGCCGCTGTTGCAAGGCACTTTCTTCATGCAAGCGGCGGTTGATAGCCTCCTCGCCATGACGCTCAAGCAACGTTGAGGTTGTGTCATCCAGCAGTGAGGCACCCAGCCCAGCTTGGTGATTTTTAGCCGGGTAGCCCAATGCGTCTAATAGCGTAGGGAATATATCCAGCGTTGAGGCCTCGCGGGAAATATGCTGCGGCTCAAGGTCGTTGCCAAGCAATATAAAGGTGTTTTCCCGAGGTAAGGTTTCCAACGTGTCCCATGCAGAAACGCGCATGGTTAAATGGTCGCTGACGATGGCGACGACGGTATTATCCAACAGCCCTTTGGCCTCTAAGCGCTCGACAAAATCGCGTGCCAGCCATGCTGAACATTCAACTGAATAGAGGATATCTTCACCATCCCATTCGCCTTGGCGTTCACGGCAGCGCCGCGCTGGGTAGCCACTAGGCGCGTGGCCGGTAATGCTTAAGTTCACGATCCCCCAGGGTGAGTCGCTTTCTGCCTCTAAGCGCTCAATTTCGTTCAGGGTGAATTCGTAAAGCGTATCGTCGAAAAGCCCCCAGTCGTTGACGTACGTTTCGTCATCGAGCTGAGGTTGTAGCTCTTTTAGGCCATACACATTTTGAAAACCGTGACCATTATAAAACAGCCCTTTCCCTGCGAACTCGATACTGGCACCGCCTAGATAAGTCAGGCGGTAGCCCTGCTCAGAAAGCACGTCACCTAAGCAGTTAACGCCGGGCACAACGGCGGAAAGTGGCTCAAATTGACGGTCGTGTAAAAGCCCCGCCGGCATTAGCGGCGTACCGCACTGGCTTGCAATCATGCCGGCCATGGTCCAGCCAGTGTTGGCGATTTGGCGAATACCCTCAAACACCACGCCGCGTTCGCCGAGCGCTTCAAGATCATCGTAGGCGTCGCCAAAAACTGGAGCGCCGTAAGTACGCTCGATGCTTTCAAGGTAGAGCAGCACTAGGTTTGGCGGGTCGTCTTGTGCTTGAACACGCGGTGTGACATAGCGTCGCTCTAGCCAGCCGCCATCGTCGGTCACGACAACCGCACTACGCTGGCCCAGACCCAAAATCAGCGGGTTCGACGCGATTAGTATCACGGCAAGAAGCGGATCTACTCGCCGCCAGCGCCAGTCGTTGCGGGTCAGCCACGTAAACGCTAGCAGCACGCCAAGCATGCAGAGCGTATACACTGCGGCTGCAACCATACGCCCTGTGCCACCGTGATCCGACATTCCCGCTTGCAGGTGAAAAAATACCGCACCGAGATCGAGTTTGCCAAAGCTATCCGCCAGGTAAACGTAAAGTCCCCAAAGACACAGCGGCAGTAGGGACCACGGCCATACCTTGCGGTAACGACGAAAACGCGGTTGCCCTAAGTGAAAACGCGTGCCCAGCCATACCCCAGCGGCGGCAAAAAGGAATAGCGACCACCAAGGTAAAGACGTTAGCGTGGCGATGGTATAGCCAAGACTTAGGCTGATCGCGGCGATCGGCATCCAAGTAGATGGCTGGGGTAACGTTAATCGCGGCATGGCTCTCCTGACGAGTAGGTAGCGTTGACCAATCGTAAATTGTTACGCCCAACACCCACATAGCGCAAGCCTGCCGCGGTCATATCCCCTACGTCGTAGAGGTTACGGCCATCTATCACCAGCTTTTCGCTCAACTCGCCCGCGAGCCAAGTGAAATCTACGCTACGAAACGCTTTCCACTCGGTGCAGATTACGAGCGCATCGGCGCCTTTAATGGCTTGGATACGGTCAAAGGTGAGAATCAGATCGTGGCGGTCGCCATAGAGTCGCCGGCACTCCGCCATCGCTTCTGGATCGTAGGCTTGCACCTTAGCTCCGACAGCCCACAGGGCTTCCATCAATTCGCGACTGGGCGCTTCGCGCATATCGTCGGTGTTAGGTTTAAATGCTAGACCCCAAACGGCAATTGTTTTGCCAATAACGTCGCCTAGCGTGCGCTGTAGCTTGGTGAATAGCGTCTGCTTTTGCTGATAGTTTACCTGCTCGACGGCGCTCAAAAGCGCGGGATGATAGCCGTATTCCCGCGCGGTACGCTCAAGCGCTTGTACATCTTTAGGAAAGCAAGAGCCGCCGTAACCACAGCCGGGGTAAATAAAATGGTAGCCAATACGCGGATCGCTGCCGATACCACGGCGTACCTCTTCTACATCCACCTCGAGGCGCTCGGCTAAGTTCGCCATCTCGTTCATAAAGCTGATTTTAGTGGCCAGCATGGCGTTAGCAGCGTACTTAGTCAGCTCAGCCGCGCGCACGCTCATAAACATTAACTTATCGTGGTTACGGTTATACGGCGCATAACAGGCGCGCATACGCGCTTCAACGTGCTCGCTATCGGTACCGACCACAATCCTCGCGCCGCGGGTAAAGTCTTCAATTGCCGCGCCTTCCTTCATGAACTCGGGGTTGGAGCAAACATCAACATCAAGCGATAAATCGCGCGCGTTAAGCGCGTCAGCGATGGCGGCCTGTACTTTCTCAGCCGTACCTACCGGTACAGTGGATTTATCGATCACCAGCTTGTAATCATCCATGTACTCGCCGATGCTGCGCGCGACGGCGAGCACATGACGAAGATCTGCACTGCCATCTTCATCCGGCGGCGTGCCCACGGCAATAAACAGAAGCTCGCTCTCTTTCACAGCTTTTGCGGTATCAGTGGTAAAGCGCAAACGCCCGGTAGCCACGTTCTGCGCGACGAGCTCTGTCAGGCCCGGCTCATAAATGGGAATTTCACCGGCTTCCAAGAGAGCAATACGCTCGGCGTTGATATCCATGCAGATCACTTGATGACCTACGTCCGCTAAGCACGCTCCCGCGACCAGGCCGACGTACCCCGTACCAAAAACGCTGATGTTCATAGTGACTCGCTGTGTTGCGCTATCGTTGAGTTGTAGGAGAGCTTATCATGAGCGTAATTAAAGGCACGAACTGCAGAGCGGAACCCGCCAAGCCAGGACGTGTTGTGTTGTTCCAGCTGACAGTTCTTATAACGTGTACCCAGGGTAGTAAGGGAATTTTATATGTTTAATCAAGCGTCTATTTTGATAACAGGAGGAACGGGCTCCTTCGGGCATACGTTTATCCCCATGCTGCTGGAACGCTACAACCCTAAAAAAGTTATCATTTTTTCTCGTGATGAAATGAAGCAGTGGGAGATGGCAAAAAAGTTTGAGGGAGATCCTCGTGTTCGCTTCTTCATTGGTGACGTACGCGACCGCGATCGTCTTTATCGCGCGTTAGACGGTGTGGATTACGTCGTTCATGCAGCGGCAACGAAGATTGTGCCAACGGCCGAGTACAACCCCTTCGAGTGCATCAAGACCAATGTGATGGGTGCCATGAATCTGGTCGATGCCTGTATCGATAAAGGGGTAAAAAAACTGGTGGCGCTTTCGACTGATAAGGCCAGCAGCCCGATTAATCTTTACGGTGCGACTAAACTAACTTCCGACAAACTGTTCGTGGCGGGTAATCACTATGCCGGTCATAACCCTACGCGCTTTGCCGTGGTGCGTTATGGCAATGTCATGGGCTCGCGCGGTTCGGTGATTCCCTTCTTCATGTCGATCAAGGACAAAGGTGTGCTGCCGATCACCGACGAGCGCATGACGCGCTTTATGATCTCGCTGGAAGAGGGCGTTGAGCTGGTGTGGCACGCGTTTGAAGACATGGAAGGCGGCGAAATCTACGTTAAAAAGATTCCGTCGATGAGGGTGACAGACTTGGCGCGGGTGATTGCTCCTGAGGCTAAGCAGGAAATCGTTGGTATTCGCCCCGGCGAGAAGCTGCACGAGCAAATGATCAGCGCCGAAGATGCTTATTACACCTACGAATACCCTGAGCACTTCAAGATCCTGCCGCAAATCAACAGCTGGGATAAAGATGCTAACCGCATCAAGGATGGCAAGAAAGTACCCGAAGATTTCGTTTACGCCAGTGATAATAATAGCGAATGGATGACAGACGCTGAACTACAAGCCTGGGTCGATGAGAACCGCGAGAAAATCGGAGCCATTTAATGATTCCCTATGGTCGCCAAGAGATCACCCAAGCGGATATCGACGCTGTGGTATCGGTATTGGAATCTGACTTTCTCACCCAGGGGCCGCAGGTACCACGCTTTGAAAAAGCCGTGGCACAGCACGTAGGCGCCAAACATGCGTTAGCTGTGAACAGTGCTACGTCGGCATTACACCTCGCGTGCCTAGCGCTCGGGCTAGGCGAAGGCGACTGGCTGTGGACCTCGCCAATCACGTTTGTTGCTTCGGCTAACTGCGGACTTTACTGCGGTGCGCAGGTGGATTTTGTCGACATTGATCCGCGCACCTATAACCTTTGCCCGAAGACGTTGGCAGTTAAGTTAGCAAAAGCTGAGAAAGAAGGGCGTTTGCCTAAGGTCGTCGTTGCCGTGCATTTATGCGGCCAACCAAGCGATATGCAGGCACTTCACGCACTCAGCCTGCGCTATGGTTTTCATATCATTGAAGACGCCTCGCACGCCATTGGTGGTAAATACCAAGGCGAATTTATCGGCAACGGCCACTATAGCGATATTACCGTATTCAGCTTTCACCCGGTAAAAATCATCACTACCGCCGAAGGCGGCATGGCGCTGACCAATGATAATAACCTGGCTAGCCGCATGAATTTGCTGCGCAGCCATGGTATTACCCGCGATCCAGCGCTGATGACGCATAAAGCGGACGGCCCTTGGTACTACCAGCAGGTGGAGCTTGGCTTCAACTACCGCATGACAGAGCTACAGGCTGCATTGGGCGTAAGTCAGATGGACCGGCTGGATGCGTTTGTCGTCCGCCGCCATGAGCTGGCTAAACGCTACGACGAACTGCTGAAAGAATTGCCGGTAATCCTGCCTTGGCAACACCCGGACAGTTATTCGGGCTTGCACCTGTATGTGATCCGCCTGGAACTGAATGCCATCAACCAAACGCACCGACACGTATTTGAAGCGTTGCACGAGCGAGGCATTGGGGTGAACTTGCACTATATCCCTGTGCACACTCAGCCGTATTATCAGGCTATGGGCTTTAAACCCGAAGACTTTCCAGAAGCGATGCAGTACTACCGCGAGGCGATCAGCTTGCCAATGTACCCAACCATGAGCGAGTCGCAGCAGGATGAGGTGATTTACGTTTTGAACAGCGTGTTGGGAGATAAGCTGTGACAACCGTTGCCATCATTCCCGCTCGGGGCGGTAGTAAGCGTATACCACGCAAGAATATCAAGCCGTTCTGTGGCAAGCCTATGATTGCTTGGTCCATCGAGGCGGCGTTGGCAAGTCGTTGCTTCGATCGCGTTATTGTTTCGACCGATGATGAAGAGATTGCCGCTGTGGCGCGCAAATGGGGGGCGGAAACACCTTTTATTCGTCCGGTTTCTTTGTCAGACGATCATACTGGCACTATTCCGGTGATAGCCCATAGCGTGCAGTGGCTCAGCGATAATGGCCCGGCACCGGAAACCGTGTGCTGCGTGTACGCCACAGCGCCTTTTGTGCAGCTTGACGACTTGCAGCGTGGCTTGCAGGCTTTGCGGCAGTCAGGTGCTGACTATGCGTTTTCCGTGACCAGTTATGCGTTTCCTATTCAGCGTGCGCTACGCCTTACACAAAGTGGGCGAGTCACCATGTTTCAGCCGGAAAACTTCACTATACGTTCCCAGGACTTGGAAGACGCTTGGCACGATGCCGGGCAGTTTTACTGGGGCTGCGCCGGCGCATGGCTCACCGGCCAGCCATTGTTCTCGGAACGCGCGGTGCCCGTAATTTTACCGCGCCACCGCGTGCAAGATATCGATACCCCAGAAGATTGGCAGCGCGCCGAATGGCTTTTCAGGGCCATGGAGGCAGAGGCACAATGAAAATCGTCTTTCGCGTTGATGCCTCTGTCGAGATCGGTACCGGTCACGTCATGCGTTGTTTGACACTGGCTAATGCGCTACGTGAGCAAGGTGGTGAATGTCACTTTCTTTGCCGTGAGCATAAAGGTCATTTAATTGAACAGATAGAAGAGCAAGGCTTTCAGGTATACCGGCTTAAATATGACCCGTCGGTGGAGATAAAAACGTTTGTTTCTACTGAAGATACCGCATTGCCTTACCACGCCCATTGGCTGGGCGTACCATGGCAAAATGATGCTGAGGACTGCCGTTCTATTCTTGAAACTTTTGCGCCGGATTGGCTGGTGGTAGACCACTACGCGTTAGATACCCGCTGGGAAGGGGCGACTTGCCCTGTCAATACGCGATTGTTAGCCATTGACGACCTGGCCGACCGAGAGCATCTGGCCGACGTACTGCTGGATCAGAATCTTGGGCGAAACATGGAAGATTATACGACGTTAGTACCTGCGCAATGTCACTGCCTTATTGGTCCTGAGTTCGCGCTACTGCGCTCAGAATTTGCTCAGTGGCGCGATGACAGCCTCACGCGACGTCGTGAGCAGCCGAGACTCAAGCGCCTGCTGATTACCCTCGGCGGTGTCGACAAAGACAACGTGACCGGGCAGGTGTTGGAAGCGCTCAATGGCTGTAGCTTGCCTGAACACTGCGGCATTACCGTGATCATGGGTGCCACGGCCCCTTGGCTGGATGACGTCAAAATCAAAGCAAATGCGCTGTCATGGCCTACAGAGGTGGTGGTTAGCGTTAATGATATGGCGCGGCGAATGGCAGAAGCGGATATTGCCATCGGCGCCGCCGGTAGCACCTCCTGGGAGCGCTGCTGTCTTGGGTTGCCTACTTTGATGTTGGTGCTAGCGGAAAACCAGAAAGCGATTGCTCAAGCCTTAGATAAGGTAGGGGCAGCAGTTTGCTTGGGGCATTTCAACTCCGATGTATTTAATCGCCAAGTGGTAGCCCTTCAGGACCCCAACACTCTGCAGGCTATGAGCGACGCCGCAGCGAGGCAGACGTCTGGTGAAGGGGGGGAAGCGATCTGTCGTATCCTGCTTCAAGAGAATGTAAGCGCATGATGCATTCAACGACGTTACGCCCTCTCCGGGAGGACGATCTTGCGATGCTACTGCGGTGGCGAAATGCACCTGAAGTGCGCCGCCATATGTATACCCAGCACGAAATCAGTGAGGCAGAGCATCGAGCCTGGTTTCAGCGTTCCCATGATAACCCTAACCGCCATCTGCTGCTCGTCGAGCAAAAGGGTCAGCCGTTTGGCTTTGTGAATATTCAGCTACTGGATAACGAAGCACAACGCGGCGAGTGGGGGTTCTATCTCTCGCCTGAAGCGATTCAAGGTAGCGGTCAGGCACTTGGCTTTACCGCGTTAGAGCATGCCTTCGATGTTCTCAAATTGCACAAGCTATGCGGCGAAGCGTTATTCGGCAATAAACGCTCGCAACGCTTTCACGAACGTTTGGGATTCATTCAAGAGTCACATTTACGCGACCATCATTTTGATGGTCACACTTATCATGACGTCATTGGCTACGGCTTACTCCATAGCGAATGGCACGCTTGCCAAGGAGTCTAACTTTCCATGACTATCCAGATCGCTGGGCGTGAAGTGGGACCCTTTTGTCCGCCTTATATCATTGCTGAGCTATCGGCCAACCATAATGGCAGCATTGAAACGGCGAAACGGATTATCGAAGAAGCAGCAAAGGCGGGCGCCGATGCCGTCAAACTACAGACTTACCGCCCTGATACCATCACGCTTGATTGCGACAACGATGAATTTAAGATTAAGGGTGGTTTGTGGGATGGGCGCACGCTTTATGAGCTTTACGAAGAAGCCTATATGCCTTGGGAATGGCACAAGCCACTTTTCGAGCACGCGCACAAGCTCGGTATCACGATCTTCAGTTCGCCTTTCGACACCACTGCTGTCGATCTGCTCGAAGACCTCGGCGCGCCCGCTTACAAGATCGCTTCGTTTGAAGCCATTGATGTGCCGCTAATCGAATACGTGGCGAAAACCGGTAAACCTATGATCATCTCCACCGGTATGGCCGATGTTGAAGAAATCCAGGAAGCAATTAATGCGGCAAAGGCTGCGGGGTGTCAGGAACTCGCAATTCTTCACTGCGTCAGCGGCTACCCTGCACCGGCTGAAGATTATAATTTGCGCACCATTCCCGACATGATCCAGCGCCACGGCTTGGTAACGGGGCTTTCTGATCACACCATTGATAATATCACTGCCATTACCAGCGTCGGGTTAGGGGCGAGCCTGATCGAAAAGCACTTTACCCTTGACCGCAATGGTGGCGGCCCCGATGACAGCTTTTCATTGGAACCTGCTGAGCTCGCCGCTTTGTGTCGGGATGCTAAAACAGCCTGGCAGGCGCTAGGCCAAGTAGACTATGGCCGAAAGTCTAGCGAACAGGGTAATGCCCAGTTTCGTCGCTCGCTCTACTTCGTCAAGGATTTAAAGGCCGGAGATATTATAACGGAAAATGCCGTAAGAAGTGTCAGGCCAGGATATGGCTTGCCACCCAAAATGTTAAAGAAATTAATTGGGAAAAAAATGATGAAAAGTGTTGAGCGTTTTACGCCGGTTTCGCTGGAAAAAGTGGAGCTGTAAATGTCGCGTCATCATCTTGCGTTAATTACATCACCTTTGCAGCTCATTAATCTTCGTCAGCTATGTGTGGAGAGAGGGCTATATAAAAAAGATTTAATACTCGTTGTTAAGTTTTCTAAAAAATCATCCAGCGCGCAGGCCCTCCAGAACGAACTTATACTGGACTATGGTGATTGGGGAGATATAATTATTTTTGAGAATAAAAATAAATTTTTTTACCTACAGTGCCTGATTAAAAAACTACGCCCTACCAAATGGGAAACCGTCATATCAGGAGAACTAACCTCATGGTGGCAGAATATTGTATTTGCGAATTTGCGGTTTGAAGAGCGTATTATTGTTGATGATGGCACAATGACACTGTTTGATTACCATGAATTTTTTGAAAAAGGGGTTGATTATCAAAAGAAAAAGTTTGGAAAATCAATATTCTTAAGTTTTTTAAGAATAAGAACGAAGATAAAAAAACCATGGCCAATCACCGTATTTTCTCTTTTTCCATTGGCTAGCAATGAGTATGTAAAATGTGAGAAAAACAGTCTTTCCGTGTTAAAAACGACATCAGATAAACCATGTGAATGCTTAGTTGGTATCCCTAAGAAACATCTTTTTCTCGGGCAGCCCTTTGTCGATAATAAAGAAATAAGTGATAAAGAATATTTTGATATAGTGTCACACTTTTCTTTTCAAAGTAAAAATGAATGTTGGTATTTGCCGCATAGAAGCGAAAGTAAAGAGACGCTAGATAAAATTAAAGAGATAAAAAATTTAAAAGTTATGACTTATACACAGCCCGTGGAAAAAATCGTAGGGCAGCAGAAAAATAGTTACAGTCAAATAGCTGGTATTAATTCTACAGCACTTTTTACTCTTCATATACTCTATCCAGAAATACCCATTTGCTTTTATTCTATTAGAGAGTTTTCCTCAGCATCTAAATTATTATTGCAGAGAAGTCTAGTTATTGAGGATTTTATAAAGCAGCAAGAAAACACCTTTCAATTAAGTTGTGAATGAGTTATTTCGGCGTAAAAGGGCTGCCCATATAACAACCCAGAATGCATACATCATTACTCCGCTGTTATGATTAAGAAATCCTTGAGTAAGACTGAAGTCGATGTATGAAACTGATAACAATGCACCAGATGTTGCAATGGAACGCTGGCTCATTTTTTTTGATTTTAAATATTTACTAAAATGACCAAGGGGTAAAAAATATAATAGTAGGAGTGCAGCTAAACCAACTACTCCATTTTTTGCTAAAGTGTCTAAAAACTGATTATGGGCATGCCCAAAGCTAGCGGCTAATGGATGAATAAGTCCCTCAGATGCGACTTGCTGCATACCGGGTTGATATTCATTTTCTCCCCATCCTAAAAACGGTTTTTGGTATGCCAGCTGTAATGCACCCTTCCACATATCGAAGCGAAAGCCAACGGATGTTGTGGTTTTCTCGCCGCTTGTATAAAGATGAATATCTTCGAATGCCTGCTCTGCGCGAGACTGAACTCCGGTTTGTGGAATCTGATAGAGAAGTATAACTATAACTAAAAGTAGAGTGCTACCAATGATTTTTTTTCTCGTAGTAAAAAAATCACCGTAAGCTCGGTAAAGGACTAACAGCATGAGCGGCAAACCAACCCAGCCGCCTCGGCTACCCGATAGTAGTGAGGCTAAAAAACCGCCTAATGCACCCATCAGTATTAGAGCTATCCAGAGGTGGCGGTGCGTTCGCTGTGATGCCCAGCCAAGCCCAGCTAAACAGAACATGCCTAATAAAAGGCTTAAATTGCCGTACTGAATAGCTTGCGTATGCCCGTGAGCACGATCAATGCTGAGAAAACCTTTTTGATATAAGGCGAAAGCGCCCGTGCCTAAGCTCCCGATGATAATGCCAGACCAAACCCAAGAAAGCCGAGGAGGATATACAAGAAGCCACAGTAAAACAGGAATGGCTAGAAGAAACCTTAAAGGCTTGTCGTAAGATGCTGATGGTTCATTATGCCATATATTGATAATTACTATCGTTAATGCATACCCTGCAAGTGCTGCTATTATAGCCCAATCGTTGTTATTTATTGATAGGTAAGGTCTTTTAATAATGAGGTAAAAAGATGATAAGAAAAGTATAGTCGGTCCAATCGAATAACCAGAAGGTAATATTAGGACTAGGCTGCCTAATAAAAAAATAGATATTTCGCTAATATATCGCTGCCACTCTTGTAAGTTGTGCGATATACTTTGATGACTAGCCTGCATGATTTTCGAGCTTCCTTTCATTATAATAATAAATACAGCGGTATCTTAATTGGTGTGGTTTTTAACATATTTCCAAAATACGCCGTTAGCATTGGCCACTGATATCGTTAAGCCTCGCCATCCATCTAGGAATCCTAGTTTGAGAAAGTAGGTGCGGATAAAAGCAAATATTGATTTTAATAGTATGGTAAAAAATGAATACTGCTTCAGTTTTTTGGAATCAGCTCTCAAACTGGAGTAACGGTTTATTTTCTCAAGGAACTGTCCAAGGTCAGTAATAGCGAGATGCCTTATTTTACCTTTTAATTTATAAATTTCAGTATTAGGTAGCGTTTTTATAGACTCATGCACCACAGCATCGTTGAAATTGCATTCTGTGCGGTTAAAAACCCTTACCAGCCAATCATTGCCCCAGCCCGAATGATGCACTGGCTGGCCCATCATCCAATTTTCACGTAAAACGCTACCTGCCTGTTGCGGTGCCGCGTGAGCCAGCCATGCCTGAATGGCTTCATTTAGCTCTGGGGTTGGGGCTTCATCAGCGTCTAAGGAAAGCACCCAATCGTGTTTTGCAAGCGATACCGCGTGTTTTTTGGTGGGGCCAAAACCTAGGAACTCGCCTTGATGCAGGGTGGTGTTGGCATATTCCTTCACGATCGCGCCTGTACTGTCCGTTGAGCCATTATCATAAACCACCACATCGTCATAATCTTGTATAGCATCTAATGTATGACGCAATGTGGTAGCAGCATTACGCGTAATGATAACGACGCTGACATCTGCTGGCATGGGGGTGGTCCTACTCTTATTGCGGGTTGATGGAGTATTATACCAGCACTTGAGTCAACGATATCTGGGGTGGGCTTTTTTTGCACATTATTCACGTCAATCTTGCTAAAGGATTTCGTGGTGGCGAACGACAGACAGCACTGCTTATACAGGCGCTTGCTAGTCGTGTTGAATCACAAACGCTTGTATGCCGGCACGACTCTCCACTGCATGAGGAATTGCAGAAGGTAGACCGGCTGAGTTTTGTGAGCGCGAACCATCAACTAAGTGGTCACCTACAGGCAGGTAGGGTATCAGTGGTCCATGCGCACGAAGCGAAAGCAGTACATTGGGCATGGTTACATAAGCGTTTGTATCGTACACCTTATGTTGTGACGCGTCGTGTCGATACGCCCGTCAAGGATAAGTGGATGAACCGACGGTTCTACGGCAACGCGGATTGTTGTGTGGCTATTTCTACCATGATCAAAGAACAGCTAGTAGCTTGGACTCAGCACGCGGTCCCGGTCATTCCTAGTGCCATGTCGAATTTTTCACCTAACATGCATGTCGCTGAGCAGTTCCGAACTCGCTACCCTGAACGTTTTATCGTCGGACATATTGGTGCATTGGTGGATCGTCATAAAGGGCAGCGGGTGGTTTTGGAGGCCGCACGACAGTTGCAAAAAAGTCACCCAGAATTACTATTTGTTTTTTTTGGCAAAGGCGAAGATGAGGAAGCGCTGCAGCAAGAGAGTGAGCATCTATCCAATGTGGTGTGGGCAGGATTCCACCCTAACATTGGGGATTTTATCCCTGCATTGGATCTGTTTGTTTTTCCATCGCGTAATGAAGGGCTAGGGTCGGTGCTGCTTGATGTGATGCAGGCGAAGGTTCCTATTATTGCGAGCGATGTGGGTGGCATACCCGATTTAGTTCATCAAAATAATACAGGTGTTTTAGTCGAGGCCAATAACGCCACGGCCCTTAAAGATGCCATTATTCAGGCTAAAAATAATCATAAAGCAAGCACGGCTATGGCGGAAAACGCTTACAGTCGTTTGCATATGTATAGCCCACAGGCAATGGCGGAAAGTTATCACCATATTTACCATAAACTTGCTAAGTAATGTGATGGGGGCTCTTTTGCTGGCCGATAAATGGAAAAAAAATCGCCATAAGCTTCGGTTTTATCTTCAGGGTATGGCGGAAATTGGCTTACCTAGACGCCACTATGATGAAAAAAAGAAGACGCTCTTTGAGTCGATTAAGATGTGCGATAACTCAACAAGGCAAGAGATTTCTCGGCGCGTAAATTATTATAATAAGTTGACGCTGTCGGAAAATTTGCCTGTAGAGGCGCCGTATATAGGGGAGTTTTCCAGAGGAAAAAGCTGGGCCTACTATATTGATATGAAAAAGTATCTGCTGGCCTTCGACCCTGCACTACATTTTTCCTATTTGCCCGGTGATATTCGCACTGTGCCTGATCATCCTACCTTGCTAAAAAGCCGCCCTATTGCAGGAAACAATGCTCACTCTGTGTTGCTAAAGCTTAATCGTATTCGTCACTATTTTTTCGTCAATGATTCTATCCCGTATGAACAGAAAAGAAGTAAACTGGTATGGCGAGGCGCTTGTCATCGCCCACACCGCCAAGCGTTTGTAAGTCAGTTTTATGATCACCCACTTTGCGATATTGGGGATAGTCACCCGAAGTTCAAAGATAAACCTTGGCACCGGGGTTTTATGACTCTCTCAGAACAGCTTCAATATAAATTTATTCTGAGCATTGAAGGTAACGATGTAGCAACTAACTTAAAGTGGATAATGGGGTCTAACTCGCTTTGTTTTATGACCAAGCCAAAATATGAAACATGGTTTATGGAAGGAACATTAATTCCAGGGTATCACTATGTTGAATTAGCAAGTGATTATTCAGATTTAGAAGAAAAACTACAGTACTATATCGAAAACCCCGATGAAGCAAATAATATCGTGCGAAATGCTAACGCTTACTTGGAAAAGTTTATGAACACACGTCAAGAGCACTTGATAGGCTTGCTAGTTTTGCAGAAATTTTTTGAAAAAACTGGACAGGCAGAACCTGTTAATTTGGAGCTTTGGGATTAGTGAATTTATATATGAAAAAATGCGCATGCAGCTATCAGATGGTTCGCGATTTACAAGTATTACTGGATAGTTGAAAGGTTGACCGCTAGGAGGGCTTTTTCCATGAAAGATGAAAAATGTATGCTCAACTCCATCTGCATCATGCGGCTGTCTGCGCTAGGTGATGCCACGCACGTCATACCGGTTGTAAAAAGTTTGTAAGCGAGCCATTAACCACATCTGGGCAGGCGTCGCTCAGCCGGGTAATGTGTCCTTCCAGTGCCAGGGCAGCAGCGTGGTGAGCTCGTCGTCGTTGAGCGTGGGCAATGTTTCGAAGACGTACC
>NZ_JAMJPJ010000038.1 GCF_023555005.1 Halomonas llamarensis
TGGCTTGGAGGGTAGAATCTGTCATGGCGTATCCATTTGTGTTGGTTGAAATCTTGGTCGTGATCAATCAACAGGATACGCCACCCTTCCTTCTGTCCTCCATACACAACATCCGACTATATCTCGCGCTTGGATGGTGTTCGTCAGGATATCTCCACCGGGCACATCGGCAACTTCTTCCTCGACCCAGGCTTGATTCAAGAGGTCCAGATTGCCCGTGGTGCGCTCTCAAGCCTTTACGGCAGCAATGCCATGGGCGGGGTGATCAGTTTCACCAGTGTGGAGTCCGATGACCTGCTGGCCCCCGGCGAAGATAGCGGCCTGCGCCTTTCCGTCGGCGGGGCAACGGCCAGCGACGAACTTCGCGGCAGCCTGACCGCCTTTGGTCGCCGAGATACCGCCAACGGCAAGGTGGACGGCCTGTTCTCAATTGGTCGCAGTGAATCCGGCGATATTCGCCGCGCCGGGGGCGATGAAGCCGAAGAGGATGCCACGCTTAATAGCCTGCTGCTAAAAGGCGGCTGGGAACCCAGTGACGATCAGCGGATATTCATGAGCTGGCAGCACTACGACGAACGCGCCACCCAGCCCGCCAACCCACAGCAGCTTTCCACCGATGCCAGCAACCCTCTGCGTGACCGCGATGTGGAGAGCCACAACGTCCAGTTAGGCCACCGCTGGCAGCCCAGCGCTGTCACCGACGTTACCTCCCGACTTACCTTTAGTCAGCAGACTATCGATGAACCCCAGGCCAACCGCACCTTAGAGCGGGTCGGGCTGCAGAGCGACGGCTACCACCGTATGGATCACGGCGGGCTCTCGCAAACGCTGGTATTCGGTGTCGAGCTGGAGCAGGCACGCCAACGACCAGAGGGCGAAGCCAATGGCTTCCCCAACGCCGATATCGACACCCAGGCAGCCTATCTCGACACCACCCTTACCGCTGGACGCTATCTAGCCGATGGCGGCGCCGGGCAATTTGACGTTGGCCTGGGTGCTCGCTACGACCGCTACGATGCCAGTGGCCAAAACGACGCTGATAGCGTCCACGACCAAATATCGCCGCGTTTTCGCCTCGCCTGGCGGCCCGACGATGCCTTGATGCTGTTTTCGGGGTACGCCGAAGCCTTCCGTGCTCCCAGCCTTTCCGAGCTTTACGCCAACGAGCGCCACTTTGCCGGTTTCTGCGCCGGGCCAACCTTCTGCACGCCGGACAACTACTGGATCCCCAACCCCAACCTTTCACCTGAATCTAGCCACACCTGGGAGAGCGGCGTGGTGTGGCACCAGGGCGACTGGCAGGTTCGCGCCAGCTACTTCGATACCCGCGCGGACGACTTTATTGATACCCAGGTCGACATCATGGCAGGCACTACTCAAGCGGTGAACGTACAGCGCGCCCAGCTGTGGGGGTATGACGCTCGGGTGACTTGGCAACCCAGTGCCTTACCGCCGCTGACCAGCTTTGTGGGCCTTTCGGAAGTCTCCGGCAAAGACCGCGACTCTGGCGCAGTGCTGGGCAGCCAAACGCCTTTGGAAGCCACCCTAGGTAGCGAGCTTGTGCTGTATCGCAGCGGTGTGCGCCTGGGCTGGCAAGCGCGCTTTGCCCAATCGTTTGATAAACAGGGCGACGATGAGCGCCTGCCCGGTTACGGCCTGCACGACGTTCATCTCGGCTGGCAAATCACCCCGGCCGTGGATACCTCGCTGCGCCTTGCCAATCTTGGCGACAAGGTGTGGTACCGCCCCGACGGTAGCCTGGGCGATGGGCGCAGCCTGTTCGCCACCTTCAATTGGCGGTGGTAGTTCCGTGTCGTGGTAAACCCATGCAGTGATAACCCCCATGTAGTGGTAAACCTAGAGGTGCGTCATGATTTCATCCCAACAGATCGCTATTATCGAAGCCCTTGACGCGGCGCGTGCCGCTCAGCCGCGCCTTCCCGCCATTGAGATTGCCGAACGCTTATCGATCAGTGAAGGCGAACTCCAGGCCGCCCGCCTGGGCCGTAATGTATGGACGCTACCGCTCACGCCCAACGAACTTGCCGCCTATCTGCCTCAGTTGGGGCGGGTGAAGGCGTTGACTCGCTCACGGCTGGCCGTGTTAGAGCAAACCGGCGATTACCCGGCACTACGCGACAGGCCACAAACAGGCCTGCTGCTCGCCCCCGGTGGCTTGGATCTACGGTTACTTTACTTACACTGGTATTGGGCCTGCTTGATTCGCGACCTCATGCCTTCCAGCAACGAAGAAGAGCCACAGTGGCGGTGGAGCCTGCAGATATTTAACCAGCATGGCTGCGCCGTGCATAAGTGCTTTGC
Source organism: Halomonas llamarensis (assembly GCF_023555005.1). GTDB lineage: Bacteria > Pseudomonadota > Gammaproteobacteria > Pseudomonadales > Halomonadaceae > Vreelandella > Vreelandella llamarensis. The sequence goes on from NZ_JAMJPJ010000038.1 coordinate 2,323, forward strand.
TCTGGAGAACCCGCTGCCGCGCCCCTGGGGCGCACTAGCGGCCTTGGGCACTCAAGACACGCCGGCGTTTACCCAGAGCATGCCCCGCCTCAAGCGCCCACTCCCCAAAATACCCACCCTGGCTAGCGAGTGGGGTGAGATGCGCGATGTGCACCAGTTCTTTGCGCTTCTAAAGCGTCACCACCTGGAACGTATTGAGGCCAACCAGTTAATGGAGGGTCGCTTTACGCGTGCGCTGCCTACGCGCTCACTGGAAACCGTGTTTCAGCAGGCCAGCCAACGCGCACTGCCGTTGATGTTGTTTGTTGCCAGCCCCGGCTGCGTTCAGATCCGCACCGGCATATTGCCCACCCCGCAACGTGCCCGCGGTTGGCTGAACCTGTTTGGCGAGCAGTTCACCCTGCACCTTGATGACACCGCGATTGACCAAGTGTGGCAAGTCAGCAAACCCAACCGTGACGGCGGCGTGACCAGCATTGAGGCCTTCGATGCCCAGGGTGCGCTAGTGCTGCAGCTTTACGCAGAACGCCAGGAAGGCCGCGCGGAGCGCCGAGAGTGGCGGCAGTTGCTGGATGAACTCGGCAAACAGGAGGCAGTGGCATGAATGCAACACGCCTAATACGCCGCTCACTGGCAGCACTGCTGATGGGGTGGCTGACCACCGGGGCCGCATTGGCCAGCGAGCGCTGGGTGGTGCTGGGTGGCGATATTGCCGAAACGCTGGCCTACCTGGGTGCTGATATTAACGTTATCGCCCGAGACGACACCGTGGTGTATCCACCTGCCATGGCGGCGCTACCCTCGGTGGGTTACCTGCGCCAGCTCTCCGCTGAAAGCGTGCTTTCTGTTAAACCCGACCTGATCCTGGCAGCTGGGCACGCAGGCCCCAAGGAAGTGTTGGAGCAGCTAGCGGCTGTTGGTGTCAGTATAGAGATCATCAGCACCCCGCCCACCTTGGAGGCCATTGGCGACAAAGTCCGTGCCGTTGGGCAGCTCACCAATCGCAGAAAAGAAGGTGATGTCTTAGCCGATACACTGAACGATAAACTAGCGCAGCTAGCCAACCTGCCCGCCCTGCCCCCAACTCGCGCTATATTTATTATGCAGCATAGCGGCTTAACCCCCCGGGCAGCAGGCAGCGATACCGCGGCGCATACGGCGCTTGAAGCGGTGGGCCTGGAAAATGCCTTTGCTGAAATGCAAGGCTATCGCAGCGTAGGCGCCGAAGCGCTAGCCAAGAAAGCGCCCGACATTGTGATTGTCTCCGAGCGGGGCTTGGCGGCAATAGGCGGCGAAGCCGCGCTATGGCAACTGCCTAGTATGGCATTGACCCCCGCGGGGCGCCATCGACAATTGATTACGATTGATGACCAAGCGCTGCTCGGCTTTGGCCCGCGCACACCTGATCAGCTACTCACTTTGCGCCAGGACGTTGAAGCCCTCTTGAGCACATCTATGAACGCCCAGACTCATTCTGCCCGAGCCACCACCGCCCAAGTAAGCCCATGATTGCCATTCTCAACGTCTACCGTTTTCGGCTACGTCTGCCGATTAGCCGAACCACTCGTGTGCTGTCAGGATTAACAGCTGCATTACTCGTCGCGCTTGGCTGGTCAGCCGCCTCGGGCGCGTTGGGCGTATCCCCCTGGGAGCTAATCAGCGGCGAGGCCGACTCGCTCAATGTTCAGGTGTGGTGGCAGCTACGTCTGCCACGCTTACTGTTAGGCGTCGCGGTGGGGGCAATGCTTGCCGGTAGCGGTACCGCCATGCAGGGGCTGTTTCGTAACCCGCTGGCCGACCCGACTCTGCTGGGCCTTGCCAGCGGCGCAGGGCTGTTTGTAGCACTATGGATTGTGCTATTTCAAGACAGCGGCGCAGGCAGCCTTTACGGCCAGTTTGCGGCGGGCTTTCTGGGCGCTTTATGCGTCTGTTTGATTGTGTTTGGCGTAGCCAAGCGCCAGGGCAGCGGCAGTGCTGCGGTAATGACACTGCTATTAGCGGGCTTGGCCATCAATACGCTGGCCGGCGCTGGTGGTGGGGTTTTAGCCTTTATCGCCAGCGATGAACAGCTGCGCCAGCTTAGTTTATGGGGCATGGGCACGCTGACGAATGCCCTGTGGCGCACTACAGCGCTCGCCATAGTACTGATTACCGTTGCCCTATGGCGGTTAATGCGCAGCGCGCGCGAACTCGACCTACTGCAGCTAGGCGAAGCGACCGCCCATGCGGCGGGGCTGGATGCTAGCCGCTTAAAGCGCCGGGTGGTGGTCGCAACCTCGCTGGGTGTAGGGCTGTGCGTGGCGCTTACTGGCGTGATTGGCTTTCTAGGCCTGCTGGTACCCCACTGCCTAAGGCTCTGGCTGGGGCCTAGCCACCGATTGCTGCTCCCCGCCTCAATGTTAGGCGGCGCGCTGCTGCTGGTCGTGGCCGACACCCTGGCCCGCACCGTTGCCGTGCCCGCGGAAATCCCCGTCGGACTGCTGACCAGCCTGTTGGGCGGGCCTTACTTCCTGTACCTACTGATGCGCAGGAACCGAACATGCTAACGCTTCATCAGACGGGTTTAACCACCACGCCCGCCATCGCCCCTCTGGACGGCACTCTTCGCCCCGGCGAGCTGCTGGCCATTGTCGGCCCCAACGGCGCGGGCAAAAGCACGCTACTCAGCCTCCTGTCCGGGTTTCGCCCTGCCGAGCAAGGCGAACTACATCTGGATGGCAAGCCCTTGCGCGAATGGCCCATCGCCGAACTTGCCAATCGTCGTGCGCTGGTCGCCCAGCAGGAGCTACCCGGCTTTGACTGGCAAACCATCGAACTAGTGAGTCTTGGCAGTAACCCGGCTAAATCACTGGTGGCTGAGTTACTCGACGACCTGGATCTCACCCATCTCGCCAAGCGCAGCGTGCTCTCGCTATCCGGCGGCGAGCGCCAACGGGTGATGATCGCGCGAGGCGCTTGCCAGCTCCTCTCAAGGTGTTCTCCTACCGCCAGGGATGGCGGTCTTTTATTGCTGGATGAACCGACCAGCGCCCTGGATATCGGCCAGCAGCAACGCCTAATGCGCCAGCTACGCGCCTGGGCCGCGCAGCACCGCATAGCAATTGTTTGCGTGCTACACGACCTTAATCTCGCCAACACCTACGCCGACCAGGTTTGGCTGCTGCATCAAGGCAAACGTATTGACCATGGGCTACCCCACCAAGTGCTCAACCCTACGGCTATCGCGCAAGTTTACGCAGTCGAGCTTCAACATATAGAGGGCACTCCTCACGGCAAACCCCTGCTAGCACTATCGCCTTAAGACCGCTAGCAGCAACCATCGAGCACTATCCCGCCGGGTGGCAAAGCCATAATATACGTCCATACTTATGAACAGTAAGCAGTCCTGATATTGAACAATAAGAGGTGGCTACTATGCTGTCGCACTTCCCCCTCGCCGATCAGCTACAAGCGAGTACCCATCAGGTGGAAAACCAACCGCCGTCGCTGGAGAACGTCAACAGCTTCACCACTGACCGCGCGCTACAGGAAGGCGTCAAGCGCGAAGGCGGCACTGACGACGCCTCACTCAAGACGTTTGGCCAGTGGGCAGGCTCGGCTGAAGCCATCGCCTTAGGGTTTGACGCCAACCGCCACTCGCCACAGTTGGTCACCCACGACCGGCAAGGCCATCGAGTCGATCTGGTCGAGTTTCACCCGGCCTATCACCAGCTTATGCAAACAGCGGTGGAGCACGGCCTGCACGCCAGCCCCTGGCGAAACCCAGGGCCGGGCGCCCACGTCAACCGGGCCGCCAACTACTTTCTACACACACAGGTGGAAGCGGCCCATGGCTGCCCGATTACCATGACGTTTGCTGCCCTGCCTGCGTTACGCCACCAGCCCAGCCTGCTTGAACACTGGGGCAATAAAATCACCGCGCCGCACTACGACCCGCGCAACGTGCCCTATTTCGAAAAACAGGGCGTCACCCTCGGCATGGCAATGACTGAGAAGCAGGGCGGCTCCGATGTGCGGCTTAACACCACCCGCGCCTATCCGATTGATCAAGGCGGGCCAGGTGAAGCCTACGAGCTGGTGGGGCATAAGTGGTTTGTCTCCGCACCCATGTGCGACGCGTTTCTGGTGCTCGCCCAGGCCCCCGGCGGCTTGAGCTGTTTTCTGCTGCCGCGCTGGCGACCCGACGGTACTAAAAATCCGCTGCATATCCAGCAGCTCAAACGCAAAATGGGAAACGTGGCGAACGCTTCCAGCGAGACCGAGCTACGCGGCGCCTTTGCCTGGATGGTGGGCGACGAGGGACGCGGTGTGCGCACCATCATCGAGATGGTGGCCATGACCCGCTACGACTGCATGATCGGCTCTGCAGCCGGCATGCGCCAGGCCACTGCCCAGGCAATTCACCACGCCACCCATCGCCATGCCTTCGGGGCGCGTTTGAGCGAACAGCCGCTGATGCAAAACGTGCTCGCCGATCTGGCCATCGAGAGTGAAGCCGCGACGACCCTGATGCTGCGCATGGCGAGAGCCATGGATCAGCAAGACAACGAGCATGAGCGCCTGCTGGCGCGAATCGCCACGCCCGTCGGCAAGTACTGGATCTGCAAGCGCACGCCCCACCACGCCTATGAAGCGATGGAAGTCATCGGCGGTAGCGGCGTCATGGAAACCCACATGATGCCACGTCTATTCCGCGAATCGCCCATCAACGCCATTTGGGAAGGCAGTGGCAACGTTCAGTGCCTGGATATCCTGCGCGCAATTGAAAAGCAGCCCGAGGTGCTCGACGCCTACTTTACGGAACTCGCCAAGGCACAAGGCGCTGATTCGCATCTTGACCGCTTTATTCAGCAATTACAGCGGGAGATGCAGGATACCCAAGCGCTTCAGTACCGCGCTCGTCAGTTGGCGGATGGTATGGCCCTAGCGTTACAGGGCGCCCTGCTGGTGCAGCACGCTCCCGCTTATGTGGCCGATGCATTCTGTGCCGGACGACTGGCTGAACGAAACGGCCTCAGTACCGGCACGCTGCCTGCCGGGCTTGATTGTGCGGCGATCATTGCGCGCGCCCGGCCCGCGGAATAATCGCATCCGCCCGCTGATTCGCTGGGTCGAAGAGTGCTTCCCCGGCATCAGCACCCGCCGCGTGGTGCCCTGGGCTGGACGCTCTCCGCGATCACCGCCGACATGCTGGCGGATGCGGTGGAGGCGAAAGACGCACAAAGCGAACGATCTACACAACCTCTCGCCTAGCCTTACCTGCATCAATTGCACGTGCTTAGCGGTCATCCGTTAATATGTATGACACCTTATGGTCAGGTGTATTTATGCTAAATCAGCGTGCGTTAACTTACCTCAATGAAGTCATTCGCCGCGGCTCGCTAAGGCGCGCCGCGGCCCACCTGAATGTCGATGCCTCCGCTGTTAGCCGCCAATTAAAAGCACTGGAAGAAGAATTGGATACGCAGCTGTGCGAGCGACACGGACGCGGCATGCGCGCAACCGCAGCCGGTCAGTTACTGGTGCATCACTTTCATGCCCAGCGGGCCTCAGAAGAAGCTGTACTTTCCCAACTCATGGCACTTCAGGGCCTGGCGAAAGGCGAAGTACGTATTGCCGTTGGGGAAGGGTTTATCGCTGATCTGATCACTGCCCCGCTAGGCACGTTTATGTCGGCGTTTGCGGGTATTAATGTCGAAGTCCGTATGGCGGGTGTCAATGAAGCGATGTCGCTACTCAAAGATCGCGAAGTGGATATAGCGCTACTTTATGCACCGCCGGTCGACCCGCAGCTTTACTGCCATGTGGAAACGCGCCAGCCACTCGATGTCATTGTTCCCCCCAATCACCCTCTCATTGAGCTGAATCGGCCCGTGACGCTGCATGACTTAAAAGATTGGCCGCTGGCGTTAATGGACAATCCTTTCGGCATGCGGCAAATGGTCAATATGGTGGCTCACCAGGAGCGTATTCATCTTGAAGCACGCCTGCACACCAACTCTGTATCCGTGTTGAAGAATTTCGTTCGCTCAGGCATTGGCGTTACGTTTATGCCGGAAATCACCGTCATTGATGAAATAGAGCGCGGCGAAATTTGCACGCTTCCCATGCGCTACCCGGTGATGAACGGTACCCGTGCGCAGATCGTTAGCTTGAAGGGGCAAGAACTCCCCGTGGCTTCTACAGCCTGTATCGATCATCTACACAAAGGCATGCGCTTTTTCTCGGCCGATGCGCCACGACTGTTGCAATAAAGTCCACACTAAAGGCCTTGCATAGTCAACGCCTCAATACATAGTCTTCCTGTAGGCAACACCTATAAATCTAATAACGCTCACTCAGCACCCTACAGCTCACGACAATAAACCAGGAGACTGACTATGTTGACTTACCCAGTGTTGACTCAACGCTTTTCACCCCAGCGGCTCATCTCGGCTTGCCTAATCGGCTCTGCCCTGATGGCTGGTAATGCCGTCGCCGAGACCACGATCAATTTGGGTTACAACGGCGCCCCCGACCCCGAGAAGAATGCCGTCCACGTCTTTGCCACTAACCTTAAAGAACTGGTTGAAGAAAAAACCGACAACCAGATCCAGCTAGAGCTATATCCCAATAGCTCGCTGGGCGAAGAGCAGGAACGCATGGAGCAGACCATGAGCACGCCGATGCTCAATGTGGCGTCCTTCGCGGGCGTCTCTCCTCTCGTCGATGAGATTTTCGTCAGTGCTATTCCGTTTCTGTTCGACGATTTTGCGGCGGCTCGCACCTTCTTCGATGAAGGGGCGTATTGGCAGGAAGTCAGTGCGGCGCTGAAGGAGCGGGCCGGCATCGATATGCTGGCAGTCGTCGAAGAGGGCGGCTTTTTGGCGTTCACCAATAACGAGACGCCCATCAGTCACCCTGACGACTTCGAAGGTCTCCGCTTCCGGGCCATGGACCCCAGCCAGGTTGCTCTCTATGAGGCCTTCGGTGCCTCCGGCACGCCGATTCCCTGGACAGAAACCTACATGGCACTGCGCACCGGGGTAGCGGACGGCCAGATGAACCCACCGATGTATATCATTCTGGGCAGCCTTTACGAAGTACAGGACTACCTGACGCTTGCCAATATCCAGTATTCGAATCAGTTCCTGGTGGGCAACAGCGAAATGATCGCCGGTTGGGATGACGAGCTTCGTGGTGCCTTTCAGGAAGCCGTCGCCGAAGCTAACCACAATGCCCGTGAGCACAACGAGGAGCAGGTCGATTCACGTATCGCCTACCTGGAAGAACAAGGTATGGAAGTGATTCGCCCTTCTGAAGAAGACTTAAGCGCTTTTCGCGACATTGGTCAGCCTGCTTACCTTGAATGGCTCGAAGAGCGTGATATCGAGCAACGCTGGATCGACATGGCGCTGGAAGATGCGGGTATGAGCGACCTGCTCGACTAACGGCCTCCAGTACTGCAACGACGACGGGGGCTGGTACCTTACCGGCCCTCTATTGCCAGTACTTAATGTTCCCGTACTTAATATTAGTGCTTAACGTTTCTGTGCTTCATGGAAGGCTGCCATGCTTAATACGCTTCGATCCCGTCTTTTGGCGATCAGCCGCCCTGTTACCCTAACGCTGGCGGGCGCGCTGTTATCCCTCAATGTTGCCGCCATTCTGTTTGGGGTGTTTGCACGCTACATCGCCGGTGGCGCTCCTATCTGGACAGATGAGCTATCCCGTTTCTTGATCATCGCCACCGTAATGCTTGCGGCTGGAGCCGTCTGGTCGGAAGGCGGACATATGCGCGTCGGGCTGTTAGAGAAGCTATTGCCAGCCCCCTTCGCACGCCTGCTCAATGTGTACCAATGGCTACTTACCCTGTTGATTGCAGCGGGCGGCGCATGGGTCAGCTATCGCTATGCATTATCGGTCAGCATGTTCACCACGTCTGGGCTCGGCATTAGCCGCACGGTGCCATTACTTTCATTACCTATTGGCTTCTTGCTACTGACTTGGCATGTCCTTCTCTATGGTCCTGCCCCGCTTACGACCGTTGAGGACTCTTTATGAAAACCGTTGAGGACTTTCTATGAAGACCGTTGAGGACTCCCTATGACTGTGACGATGCTGGTCGTTTTCCTTGGTCACGTATTACTTGGGCTGCCACTGTTTATTGCGTTGTTAACCACCGCGTTTGTGGGTTTTTTATTTGTCGACTTCTCGATGATTCCACGCATGATGCCCCAGCAATTCTTCAGTGGTATCAATGTTTTCTCACTGATGGCCATTCCGTTATTTATTCTTGCCGGCAACCTGATGAACGTCAGTGGCTTAACCGAGCGTCTGATGGGATTCGCTCGCCTGATAGTCGGGCACTTACGCGGCGGCATGGGCCATGTGAATGTGGTTTCGAGCGTATTCTTTGCAGGCGTTAATGGCTCAGCGGTGGCCGATACCTCGGCGCTTGGGTCGCTGCTGGTACCTGCCATGGAGAAAGAAGGCTATTCAAGGGCGTTTGCTGCCGGGTTAACTGCGGGCAGTTCGCTGATCGGCCCGATTATTCCGCCCAGTATCTTTATGATTCTTTACGCCTCACTGACGAATACGTCAGTCGGTGATCTGTTTCTGGCGGGCGTTGTGCCAGGAATGCTGCTGGGTGTTGCCTTTATGGGCATGAACGCCTGGTATGCCTGGCGCCACCGATTACCCAAAAGCACTCAATTACCCTCATTGGGTCAGCTTGGCTTTGCATTTATCGCGGCGCTGCCTGCGCTTATTGCTCCCTTCATCATCGTTGCCGGTATCGTGCTAGGCTTTGTTACACCCACGGAGTCGGGCGCGTTGACCGCACTGTATGTCGCCTTATGTGGCGTCATGCTGGGTGGGTTACGGCTCAAGGAATGCTGGAAAGCCATTTTGGATACGGCACGCCTGACCTCTGCCATTTTTCTGATTATGGCGGCCTCAGCCACGATTAGCTGGTTGCTTTCCTATGCTCAGGTGCCGGAACAGTTTGTGTCACTGTTATCACCCTATGTGGACAATAGCGTCGTTATTTTATTACTGCTCAGCGCCATCACCTTTGTCACGGGCATGTTCATGGAGGAAGTATCGGCGTTAATGCTACTGACGCCTATCTTCGCACCAGTGGCCATGATGGCGGGTATCGACCCTATCCATCTGGGTATTATCATCACGCTGAACATCACCATTGCCTTGATCACGCCGCCGCTGGGTGCCTGCGTCTTCGTGGCGGCTGCGGTTAGTCGTCTTGAAATTGTGTCGCTATTCAGAACCATTTGGCCCTTTGTGCTGACTGCAATTGCGGTACTTATTTTATTAATTCTCTTTCCACCGCTGACGCTGTGGTTACCCACCCTGCTTGGATAAGACAATGCCTTTGAACACACTATTGAAGGCCTTGCCGCCTGTCCCCAGCTACCCAGCACCGCGCTGGGAACAGCTGCGCCGCGTCCCCATTGACGATAATGGTGAGCGTTTGATGCCGATGAGCCTCGCGCCCTCACCGATCCGCGTTTTTCCCGCCTATGCACGGCTGGGCATTCCGGGCGCGATACCGGAGTGTTTCGTTCGTGAGGGGGTTTATCGGGCACTACTCGCCGCGGCACGCAGCTTGCCCGACGGCATCGGTTTAATCGTACTGGACGGCTGGCGTCCATGGCGGGTGCAGCAATATCTGTTCGATACCCTGCACGAAGCTATCCACCACCACCAACCCGACCTCAGTGAAGCGGAGTTACTGGAGCGCACAAGGGAGTTTGTCTCGGTACCCAGCCGTGATCCGCTCGCCCCCAGCCCGCACCTTACCGGCGGGGCGGTCGACGTCACGCTGTGTGGTGCCGATGGCCTACCGCTGGACATGGGCACCTTGTTTGACGAGGCATTACCGGCCTCTCATAGCGACTATTTCGAGCATCTGGAAACGCTAATCCCTCAGCAACACAAAGCACGTGATCACCGCCGCCTGCTTTATCACATCATGCGCGAACAAGGCTTCACCAACCTGCCCAGCGAATGGTGGCACTTCGATTATGGCGATCCATTATGGGCCTACTACGGGCAACACAGTCATGCACATTATGGGGCTGCCGAGTTGGACACTATCGAGAACCGCTGGCGCAGGCAGTTGGGGTAACTGTCTAACTTAGCCGCTAGCGCCTAGTGATCCTCAAGCTCGAGCAGCACCGCCAAAGCTAAGCATCAAGGCAGCGGCCATGCTCAAACCACCGCGCACCACATCACGACGGGATACATAATGACAATACGATGGTGAAGTGCCTGCCTTTAGATGAAGACTGTCTGTGTGGCAAAGCAGTGACATAAGTCCATACTTATTTAATACTCAGCACGATGACTTTATTGAAACGTGCCTACCGGGAGCGAGAATGAGACTGATCCGCCTCATGTGGGTCGTACTGGCGGGGTTGAGCTTTAGTATTGGTGCACTTGGCATTTTTCTGCCCCTGCTGCCTACCACCGTCTTTATGCTAATGGCGGTTTACTGCGCCTCCAGAGGTTCGCCCCGCTTTGAGGCATGGATCCGCTCCCGCCACTATGTCGGCCCGTTGCTAGTTGCCTGGGAGCAAGAGCGTGCCATCTCCAAGCGCGGTAAGTTGGCGGCCGTTAGCATGATCGCGTTGAGTGCGCTGATTACCGGCTGGTCGCTCGGCCCCGGTTGGACCCGCTGGTGGGTGATAGCGCTACTGGTGCTGATTGCCATTTGGCTCGCTACCCGGCCAGAGCCTTCCTCCTCGTCTTAAATTGACGCCTGGCCTGCTCAATTCATCATCTTTCAAGTGCGCTCTGTAAAGGCCCAAACCAACTCCTTAAAGAGCTGTACAAATGCAGTTAAGCCTTTAGTCTTAGCGTATAGAATATTCACTCATGAGGATTCGCCATGTCTTCCACACTTCCCGCTCGCGTTACCCTTGAAGACCTTGCGCAATACGCCACACCGCTGCCCGACATAGAAGTCCACGGGCTTGATATGGGCTGGTACATCGTTCGCTTGCATCGGGATAACGCTGTCAGTTTGCTCACCGATCAGAATGGCGAAACGCAACGTTTTACCGGCACACAATGGATTGGCCGTGCGCTGGTGCCGCTAGGTTTCACCCACGGTACGCTGACCTGGGCTGACGCCGCCGACGAAATGATTGGCACCAATGTGCCACCTGTGTCTGCTCAGCAGCGCATGGCCCATGGTGTTCGCGTCGCTTTTAACCAAGCCTGTCTATAAGATTGATAGAGCGCCATCAAGAGCTTTCAAGTGGCTGTGTTGACGATCAATTTGCCGAAGGATGGACGCTATGCGCGATGATGAAAAATACACCAATACCGAAGAGCAGTTGCTTTATCTTCAAAAAAGCCTGGATGACGAAGACGGTACCGCCCTGGAAGAGCTATTTTCCGAGCTGGACATCCTGGCCATTGCGCGCACCCTTGAGTCTTTCCCCGCCAAAACCCGCGATCTGCTCTGGGAGTACATCCCTGCCGAGCTAGTCGGCGAGGTGTTGGCAGAAGTCGATGAAGACATCCGGGCTGACTACATCGAAGATTTATCGGCCAGCGATGTGGAGCAGATCGTCAAGGGCCTGGATGCCCAGGAAGTGGCAGAAGTACTGGACGTTGCTGACGAAGCCATCAAAACCAGCGTTTATGCCAGCCTGGACCAAGAAATTCGCGCCCAGGTAGAAAACCTGCATGCCTATGAAGATGACGTCGTGGGGCGCTACATGGACCCTGAGACGGTCAATGTAAAACAGGGCGTCTCGCTAGGGGCCGTGCAACGCTATATACGTATCCACCAGCTGCTCGACGATGAATCCCAGCAGATCATGATCACGGATAAAGATAAGCGATTGCTCGGTACGCTGACGTTGATTGATTTGATCAAACAACCACAAAATGCCGTGGTTGATGACTATATGGATGATTTCTTTACCCTGAACGATCAAATGAAAGTCAGTGATGCAGCGGCATTATTGCGCTCCAAAGAACTGCCCTTTGTGCCCGTATGTGATAGCGATGGACTGTTGGTTGGGCAGCTGAACTCCGCCGATGTGTTGGAAATCACCCAAGATGACGCTGATATGACCTTGAAGCACATGTCGGGCGTCAGCGATGAAGAAGAAGTGTTCACCCCCATCCTGCGCAGTGCCAAAAGCCGCGGCATCTGGCTGGGTATTAACCTGTTGACCGCTTTTTTAGCCGCCTCCGTCATTGGCCAGTTTGAAGCAGTACTCGATCAAATCGTGGCACTAGCCATCCTGATGCCTGTCGTTGCCAGCATGGGTGGTATTGCCGGTAGCCAAACCCTGACGGTCGTCATCCGCGGTTTGGCTCTGGGCCAACTTGCGGGTAACAATAAACAGTGGCTGTATAACAAGGAACTATGGGTAGGCATGATCAACGGCTTGGTGTGGGCGCTGGTCGTCGGCTTCATTTCCTATCTGTGGTTTAGCGACCCGTTGATTACGCTAGTGATCACACTGGCCATTTTTATCAATATGAGCCTGGCCAATGTCTCTGGGGTGCTGATTCCATTAGTGTTAAAAAAGCTGCAGATTGACCCGGCACTGTCCGGCGCGGTGATTTTAACGACCGTTACCGATGTGGTCGGATTTTTGTCATTCTTGGGGCTCGCGACGTTGATTATTTTATAAAGACATAGAAGAGATAACCGTCAGACCACCACCCACTGCCCCGTCTTATCTGACGTTTCGATGGCATTGATCAGTCGATTAACCCGCGCGGCTTCGCGAAAGCCGGGGTAGAGGGGGCGACTGTTGATGATGCCTTCGACCAGATCACGCACTTCGATAATTTTCTGATCGTTATAGCCCAGACCGTGCCCCGGTGCGGGGCTAAAAGCAGCATAGTCGGGATGTTCGGGGCCCGTAAACAAGGTGGTAAAGCCGCGCCTCCCTGGGGCATCACCATGGCGATATAGCTGAAGTTCGCTCATGCGCTCCTGATCAAACACAATGGCACCTTGAGTGCCCGTTAGCGTATAGGCCAACCCCATTTTGCGGCCAGCGGCTACCCGTGAGGTCTCGATATTGCCGATTACCCCCTGGTCAAAACGCAGCATGGCCTGGGCCTGGTCGTCGTTTTCCACTGCGGCCATACCGCTGCCGTCAGCCTTGGGGCGCGAGGCGATGACGGTTTGTAGCTGACCGCATACCTCGGTAATACGCTGTCCGGTTAAAAACTCGGCCATATTGAGAATATGCGATCCCACATCACCTAGCGCGCCGGCACCCGCTGTTGCCCGCTGTGTATGCCAGTCGTGGGGCTTTTGAGAGTCGAGTAGATAATCCTCGTTGTGCCGTCCACGAAAGTGAATCAACTCACCAATTTCACCACTGGCGACAATTTCGCGGGCCAATTGGGTGGCTGAATTGCGAATATAGTTGAAGCCCACCAGGGTTTTGACGCCCGCCTTTTCAGCCGCAGCGACCATCTCGTCGGCATCGGCGCTACTTAGCGCCAGCGGCTTTTCAGCGTAAACATGCTTGCCCGCGGCAATGGCGGCCAGCGCCATCTCTTTATGCAGAAAATTGGGCGCGCAGATATCCACCACGTCCACTCCACTGTCTGCCACCAGGGCACGCCAATCGTCAGTGGCGCGGGCAAAGCCCCAGGCCCGCGCCCGGCTTTCGGCTGTGGCGAGGTCGACATCCGCCAACAGTTCGCACACGGGTTTAGTGGGCAGTTCAAAAACGCTGGACGCCGCGTTAAGGGCAATCGCGTGGGCTTTACCCATAAAGCCGGTGCCGATTAAGCCAATTTTGAGGGTTTTCATTGTGATTATCCCTGCTAACAATTTCACTGCCGGTAAAATACAGGCTCCATAAACGTGGTGTGAGGGCAGTTTGAAGCGAGGGTCTTTCGCCATGGATGGCGAAAGTAGCGCCCATGGAAGGGTTCACAGCGCCCTCGCGGAAATCTGCCCTCATCACCAGATATACATACCTGTTTTAGTGAGCCACTATCAGGCTGTTTACATCGTCGGCATAGTGAAGTGATTGGTCTCTTCGCGGATGCCGCTGGGCCAGCGTTGGGTGATGGTTTTCATGCGGGTGTAGAAGCGCACGCCATCCGGGCCATGCATATGCAGCGGGCCAAACAACGAACGCTTCCAGCCGCCGAAGCTGTGGAACGCCATGGGCACTGGAATCGGCACATTAACACCCACCATGCCGACCTGGATCTGCTCGCAGTACTGACGCGCAGCGTCGCCATCCCGGGTAAAGATCGCCGTGCCGTTACCATACTCGTGGGCATTGACCATGCTGACGGCTTCGTCAAAGCTTTCCGCACGGGCAATCGCCAGCACCGGGCCGAAGATCTCCTCGGAGTGAATGCGCATCTTAGGTGTCACATGGTCAAACAGCGTCCCGCCAATAAAATAGCCATCGCCCGCGCCGTCTATGGTTGTCTGACGGCCATCCACGACAAGCTCGGCGCCCTCATCGACGCCGGTTTGGATATAACCCGCCACTTTGTCCCGGTGTTCGCGGGTGATCAGCGGGCCCATATCGTTATCCGGGCCATCGACCAGGCCAGGCCCGACCGTCAATTTCTCCAGTTCAGCTACCAGTTTTTCACGCAGGCGGTTGGCGGTCTCTTCGCCCACGGGCACCGCGACAGAAATCGCCATGCAGCGTTCCCCTGCCGAGCCGTACGCGGCCCCCATCAGCGCACCCACCGCCTGATCCAGATCCGCGTCAGGCATGATCACCATGTGGTTTTTGGCCCCACCCAGGGCCTGAACGCGTTTGCCATGTTTTGATGCCGTAGCGTAGATGTATTCGGCGATGGGCGTGGAGCCTACAAAGCTTACCGCCTGGACACGCTCATCGGTGAGCAGCACATCCACGGCTTCTTTATCGCCGTTCACGACGTTGAAGACGCCATCAGACAGGCCCGCTTCTTTAAGCAGCTCGGCTAATCGCAGCGGCGTAGAGGGGTCTTTTTCAGACGGTTTCATGACGAAGGTGTTGCCACAGGCCAGCGCGATGGGAAACATCCACATGGGCACCATGGCAGGGAAGTTAAACGGCGAGATACCCGCACAGACGCCCAGCGGCTGCATCATCGAGTAGCTATCGACGCCGGTACCGACGTTCATGGAGTGCTCGCCTTTCTGCAGGTGGGGAATGCCACAGGCAAACTCGACCACTTCCAAACCACGGGTCACTTCGCCTTTGGCATCGGAAAACACCTTGCCGTGTTCGCTGGAGATCAGTCGCGCCAACTCATCGGTGTGCGCCTCGACCAGTTCCTTGAATTTAAACAGAATTCGAGCGCGCTTTAGCGGCGAGGTTTTTGACCAGGCGACAAAAGCCTCATCGGCGATGCGCACTGCGTCGCGAGTTTCGTCGGCACTGGCCAGCGCCACCTGGGCGCTCTGCTCACCAGTGGCCGGGTTGTAAACCGGCGAGGTGCGTTGGCTCTGACCTGCGATATGTTGGCCATTGAGGTAGTGGGATAGCGTCTTCATAAAGACTCCTGAAAGATACGTCGCGGGTACTGTTTTAGTCGGCAATGTCAAACCCTGCCTGCTCGGCAAGTTGACGTAGGTTACGGTAGCCCAGACGGGCATAAGTCAACGGGTGAGCGACTTCGGGGTCTTGTTCAGCCTCAACCACCAACCAGCCTTGATAACCCTGTTCACACAGGTGGGTTAAGGCGGGCAGAAACGCCACATCACCATCCCCCGGCACGGTAAACAGGCCGTCCAGCACGCCGTTTAAAAAGCTTTTGTCGCGGTTGCGCACTGCGTCCAGCACCGGGAAGCGCAGGTCTTTGCAGTGCACATGGTGGATACGCTGGCTGTAGCGTTTGGCGATGGCGAGCGGATCGCCACCCGCGCCGCACAGATGACCAAAATCAAGCAGCAGCCCTACTCCTTCACCGGTGTTGTCCATTAAGCGCTCAACGTCGGCCTGGCTTTCGATCACCGTGCCCAAATGATGGTGGTACACCAGTTGAATGCCCTGGGATTTCAGGTAGTCGCCAACCACGTCCAAGCCTTTGAGCAAGCGTTGCCATTCGTCCTCGGCAAGATGCGGACGTTGGGAGAGCGGGCGCTCCTGATCGCCGTGTACACAGTGAGTGACTTCACACAGCACCATCACCTTGGCGCCACACTGCTTGAGCAGGTTCATATGGTCTTGAATGGCTTCAATCTCGTCTTCCGGGCTGCGCTCCAGCAGATGTGCGGAGTACCAGCCCGAAACAAGCGCCAAATCGTGAGCGCTAAGCACCTCATTCAAGGCGTCGGGCGTGCGGGGAAATTTATTGCCCAGTTCAAAGCCGCTAAAGCCTGCTTCGCGTCCCTCTTTCAAACAGGTTTCCAGCGGTGTTGCGCCGCCCAGTCTGGGCAAATCATCGTTCGTCCAGGTGAGCGGATTGATGCCTAAAGTAACCGTTGGCATAGCGTATTCCTTATGATTGTGTTTGTTGGTATTAATGGCGTTGGCGCTGCTTGGCCTCGCGGTACCCTTGATAGGCGTTATTGACCGCTTCACGCTCAGAAACTTCGGGCACGGCCACTTCCCACCAGGCACCACCTTCTTCGGTGCTGGGTAACGGGTCGGTATCCAGGGCGATCACATAGGTAGAGTGGGCGGCGCGAGCGCGCACCAGCGCTTGCTCCAGTTCGGCAATACCACTCACTGATTCCGCCTCACAGCCTAGGGATTTGGCATGGGCAGCAAAATCAGTTTTCGGTGCGCCCGCCTCCACCGTGTGGCAATCTTGCAGTAGGTTGTTGAAGCCCGCGCCGCCGGTGGCGTGCTGCAGGCGGTTGATACAGCCATAGCCACGGTTATCCAACACCACCACAATCAGCTTATGGCCCAGCATCACCGAAGTCGCCAGCTCCGAGTTGTGCATCAGGTAGCTACCATCGCCCACCATCACCACCACTTCGCGCTCAGGCTTGGCCATTTTAACCCCCAAACCACCGGCAATTTCATAGCCCATACAGGAGAAGCCGTACTCCACGTGATAGCTGCCAGGGCCCGAGCACTGCCAGAGCTTATGCAGCTCGCCGGGCAAACCACCGGCCGCGCATACCACAGTGGTATCGTTGCCTGCCTGGCGATTAACCGCACCAATCACCTGGGCATCGGTGGGCAACGCGCTCCCTTGATCAGCCGTTACTTGATGCACTGTCTTGGCCCACTCGCGCTTGAGCGTTTCGGTCTGCTCGCGCCATTCATTGCTGGCGCAACAATCGACTAATGCTTCATCGAGTTGCTCAAGTCCTGCCAAGGCATCGCAGGTCAACGACAGTGCCTGGTGCTTAACGCTATCGAAACGCCCGACATTGAGGGCGATGAGCGTTTTATGATTGCTTTCAAACAATGCTCGGGAGCCGGTGGTAAAGTCCTGCAGCCGGGTGCCCACCGCCAGAATGACATCGGCCTGCTCCGCCAACTGATTGGCGGCTGCGCTACCGGTGACGCCAATGGCACCTACTGCGCAGGGGTGGCTGTCGGCCAATACGCCTTTGCCCGCCTGGGTTTCGGCTACCGGGATGCCGCGCGCTTTGGCAAATTCGGCCAAGGCGTTGCAGGCATCCGCGTAGTGCACGCCACCACCGGCAATCATCAGCGGACGTTTGGCCTGTTGCAGCGCGGCGATTGCTTGACGAAGCTCGTAAGCATCCGGTGGCGGGCGGCGAATACGATTCACCTTGGGGGTAAAAAAGGCTTCCGGGTAGTCGTAGGCAAAGGTCTGTACGTCCTGGGGCAGCGCCAGGGTCGCAGGGCCGCAGTGCTCGGGGTCAAGCATTGTGGAAATCGCCTGGGGCAAGCTGGTCAGCAGTTGCTCGGGGCGGCTGATACGGTCGAAGTAGCGCGATACCGGGCGAAAACAGTCGTTAACACTGATGCTGGGGTCGCCGAAATGCTCCACCTGCTGGAGGACCGGGTCGGGGTCGCGGGTAGCAAAGGTGTCCCCGGGTAACAACAAAATTGGCAGTCGGTTGGCATGGGCCAGCGCCGCCGCAGTGATCATATTGGTCGCCCCTGGGCCAATCGAACTGGTGGCGGCCATTAACCGCTTGCGGCCATTGGCTTTGGCAAAGCCAATGGCCGCATGAGCCATGGCTTGCTCATTATGAGCGCGAAAGGTAGGCAGCGTGTCTTGCACGTGGTAAAGCGCTTCGCCTAACCCAGCCACATTGCCATGACCAAAAATCGCAAACACGCCTTCGAACAGCGCCACCTCTTGACCATCAATCTCGATACGTTGCGCGGCAAGATACTTGACCAGCGCCTGGGCCATGGTGAGTCGAATGGTGCTCATCTTACGCCTCCTCCGTCTTAGCTAGCGTTTGCGGCTGCGCCTTCCTTAATTGCCGCCACGCCTTTATCAGTTCGGCATAGTTCTGGGAGACCCGCTCTACCAAGCTAGCGTCGTCGATAAGCCCCGCCAGCCAGTCGCGACTCGCGCTGGCAAATAGCGTGCGTCCAACGGTAAACCCCTTACAGCAAGGGTGTTTAGCGGCTTCTTCAAAGCCGCGTTTCATGTCGTCCATAGGCGCGTCGAGTCCAAGTAGAACAACTCCTCGGCAGTAAGGGTCTTCGCGATCAATCGTCTCGCCCACCGCCTGCCAGGCGGCATCTGACATGGCGGGAAGTTTCCACCAGTCGGGACAAATCCCCAGGTTGTAGAGCCGCTGCAAGCTGCGAGGCAAGGTGGTGTTGTCACTGGGCATATCGGCAGGGGGAATAACTTCAATCAGTAACTCCAACCCATAGGCACACGCTGCCTGGTAGAGCTGGCGCAGGCGATCTTCCTGCTCCAGGCGTAGCGAGATGTCATCGTCGGGGTGATAAAACACCAGGCATTTGATGATTTGTTCCCGCGGCCATTGGCGCAGGCAGGCACCTAAATCATCGCCATGCTGGAAGCGCAGCGGACGTGAGCCCGGCAGTTCCACCGGACGACCAATCCACCAGCCTTGGCCACTAGCTTGATTAAGCGCCTCCTGACCCAGTACGTCGTCGACCAAAATGGCCGGGGTGCTTAGGCCACCTAGTTTTGCACCTTCTTCGGCGGCGGTGACCAAGAGTTTTTTGAGAGCCGGTAGCCGTGCACTGTCGGCATGCTCTTCGCGCGCCATATCGGTGAGTTGGCGGCGGTGGTCAAACGCCAAACCTAGCACTTCTGGCCATTGGGTCGGCACGCGGGTGGTTACCCGGTGTAGATGATTCAGCCGTTGATCTATATCCGGGCGGGAAACATCATCACGCCGGGCTAGATAATCAAATAACTCGTCCTCGGTGGGCATGGCAGGGGCACAACCGTGGCGGGAGACCACCAGCGCCCCACAGGCGTTGGCATAGGCAGCGCTGGTTTGCCAGGGCTCATTGCGTAACCAGCCGCGCAGTAGCCCGCTCATAAAGGCATCACCGGCACCCAGTACATTGAGCACTTCGACCTGTACGCCCTTAACCAAAATACCGTCTTCAATGCGGTCAGGAATAGCCCCTTCATACACTACACAGCCCATGGGCCCAAGCTTGCATACCAGGGTAGCCTGGCTAACCTCACGCACTACGCGCAGGGCCGCCAGAGTGTCCGTACTGCCGCCGGCAATATGAAACTCCTCTTCAGTACCCACAATCAGGTCAAAATCGGGTAACCAGCGCTGCAGATCGGTGGTGACTTTTTCATCGGCGATAAAGCGGGTCTCGCCATCGCCGGGATTGGTCAGTCCCCACAGCACGGGGCGGTAGTCGATATCCAGCACCCGCTTCAAGCCATAATGAGCGGCGGCGTCCAGCGCCTTGCGGCATGCCCGCCGGGTGGTATCTGTTGAAAGGTGGGTGCCGGTAATTGCCAGGGCTTTTGCCCGGGCAATAAATTCAGGGTCGATAGCGTCAGCATCGATGGCCATATCGGCGCAGTCGCGACGGTAAAACAGCAGCGGAAAGCTTTCGCGGTCTTTCAGCGCCAACAGTACCAAGCCGGTGTGGCGCTCAGGATCGGTTTGTAGCGCGCTGGTATCCACCCCTACCCGCGCCAGTTCCTCGCGTACAAAGCTGCCCATCTGCTCATCGCCAACTCGCGAGAGCATGGCGGATTTCAGCCCTAACCGCGCAGTTCCGTAGGCCATGTTGCCCGAGCTGCCACCCAGGTACTTGGCAAAGCTGGTCACATCTTCTAAACGGCTGCCAATCTGTTCGGCGTAAAGATCGACCGCCACCCGCCCCATGCAAATCAGGTCAAGCGGTCGGTGTTGAGTATTGTTATTGCGCATAAATCCTCCCCACGGCACTGTCTTATACTTAATAGCCGCCTGCTAAACGCTTTTCGGCAGACTCATCGACATTCGCGCCAGCGGCCTTCGGAGTGGGCTGGTCGGCAGCAGCGCTATTGGCTTTTTTTTCACGGTCGCTGCGCTGAAACTCAGCGAGTTCTGCATCCAAACTCTCCAGTTCAGCACCACCAGCCATCATGTTGAGCACTTCTTCGCGGGTAACTTCTTCTTTACGGAAGGAGCCCAGGCTGCCGCCACGTGATAAAAGGGTGAACGCATCGGCCACCGGGAAGGCATGGTGAACGTTGTGGGTAATAAAGATGACCGCCAAGCCATCGGCCCGCGCCTTGGCGATATAGCGCAGCACTACCGAGGCCTGCTTGACCCCGAGGGCGGACGTTGGCTCATCCAGAATCAGCACTTTGGCGCCAAAATAGACCGCCCGGGCAATCGCTACGCACTGACGCTCACCACCGGAAAGCGTGCCCACCGGCTGGCTCGGATCGCGCACATCAATGCCGATTTTGGCCATTTCCTGCTTGGCAATGCGGTCGGCGTATTTCCAATCGATACGTTTAAACGGCCCCCAACCCACCGTCGGTTCGCGACCCATAAAGAAGTTCCGGGTGATCGACATCAACGGCACCATCGCCAAGTCCTGAAAAACCGTCGCGATACCCGCATCTAGCGCGTAAGCCGGTGACTTGAAGCGGGCAGGTTCGCCATCCAGCAGCATCTCACCGTGGGTCGGCTGATGTACCCCCGAGAGAGTTTTAATCAGTGTTGACTTACCGGCGCCGTTATCGCCGAGCAGGCACATGACCTCGGCAGAACAGACCTGCATCGAGATATCGCTCAAGGCGATGACACTGCCGAAATGCTTACTGACATTGCGCATTTCAATCATTGGCGTTTGAGTTGTCATGTTACTTGGCCTCCATCGCCTTCTTGCGCATGTAATTGTTGAACAGCACGGCCACCAGCAGCATCATGCCCAGGAAGACCTGGAACCAGTCAGTGTTAACACCGGTATAGAAGATACCCATTTGCACCATGCCAAAGATCAGCGCACCCAGCGCTGCACCAATGGCAGACCCATAGCCACCGGTCAGCAAAGCGCCGCCAATCACCACTGCGATAATGGCCTCCAGCTCTTTTAACAAGCCGCGAATGGTGTCCGCCGAACCGGTATCCATGACCTGAATGCAGGCAAAGATGGTGGCGGAGAAAGCGGTAAACATGAAAAGCGAAATCTTGACGCGGTGGACAGGCACGCCTGAGTTACGTGCAGCGTTGGCGTCGCCGCCGCTGGCGAAAATCCAGTTGCCATAGGGCGTGCACAGCAGTACCCAGGTTGCCACGGCGGTTAAACCCAACCACCAGACGATAGAGACCGGAATGCCCGAAACCACGGGGTTGCCCGCGAAGTTAGTGCCGATCCAACCTTGCGTGGCCATCCAGGAGAACAGGCCCGTGGCTACCTCGCCTGAGAATAGTGCCGCGAACCAATCGCCAGGAATATTCTCTTGTACGCCCCCGACCTGAGTACGCCCTGTCAACAACCGGCTGACACCAATCGCAAGGCCACGCAGAATAAACAGAAAGCCCAGGGTAACGATAAATGACGGCAACCCCGTTTTATTAACCAGGTTACCGTTAATCCAGCCCACTAACCCGGCACAAGCGAATGCCAATAAAATAGCGGCCCATAGTGGCCAGCCATACTCCACGGCAGGAATGGCGATCAGGATGCCAGCGAGGCCAATCATCGACCCAATCGACAGATCAAACTCACCGCCGATCATCAGCAGCGCAGCCGCCGTGGCGATAATGCCCAGTTGTGCGGCGACTTCGAGGAAATTAATAATACCCGCGGGGGTAAACATCCCGGTGCCGCTGGAGGCGGCGATAAAGAAGGCAAGCACCAGCACGGTACCGGCCAGCGCCCCCAACTCAGGGCGATTTAATGCTTTCTTCCAGAACGATACTCTCTGGATCCGTTCGTCTTGATCAACCGCTGCTGGCGCAGCCGATGGGTTAGTCTCATTGGAACTCATGGCGCTCGACTCCCAAGGCTCGGCAGCGCCGAGCCTTTTCCGATTTAGGTTGTTATCAACGGATGCCCTGGCTACTCAGCTCAATAACCTGCGCAGCATTTTCTTGCGTAACAAATCCCGGACCGGTAGCAATATCCCCTGCGGGCAACAGTCCATTCTTAGCGAACTGATCCAGAAACATGACGGGCAAGTAACCCTGCATGTACTGCTGTTGGTCAATCGCAAAGTCCAAGTCGCCCGCATCAAGCGCTTCTAGAATGCCGGGTGAGAGATCAAAGGTACCCAGAGTGAATGCGTCGGTAGCACCTTGCTCACGCATGGCTTTAATCATTGGATCGGCCGCCAGCGCGCTCAGCGTTAACACACCGCGAACGTCGCTGTTCTGGTTGAGATAAGCCACGATGGCGTTGCGAATATTGGTGGGGTCGTAGGTAGTCGCCAACTGATCAGCGTTGCCATCAAAGCCATCGACAAAACCATCACAGCGCTGATCGAGCCCTTGGTTACCTTGCTCATGGTTGACGCAAACGCCTTTCTCAACGCCCGTCTCTTGCATACGCTCGGCGGCCTGCTTACCCGCCTCGTATTCACTCTGCCCAATGTGCAAACGAGCGCCATAATCATTTGATACATCGCCGCCGGAATTAATGGTGATGACGGGAATGCCGTTATCGACCGCATCTTGCACAACGCTGCCTAGGGCATTTTCGTCGGTGAAAGAGAGAATCAAGCCGTCTGGTTGAGACGCCACTGCCGCCTGGACGAGTTGCTGCATTTTGGCCATATCAAAGGTCGAAGGTGCGCGGTACTCAAGCTCCGCGCCTACAAGATCAGCCGCCGCCTCAGCGCCGTTTTTGACCACCGACCAGAAAGGATCAGAGGGAACGCCATGGGTCACCATGACAAAGCGGTTCTCTTCTTCTGCTGTTTCCTGTGCTTGTGCGGCACCCGCCATGAGCGCCGTGGTGGCGACGGAGGCTAGAAGCCATTGAGATAGACGTGCCATAAATAATTCCTCATAACGTTATCGTTGTTGGTAGGGAAGTGGCATTTAATGCCTTGGCGCTATGGAATATAGATTCCAAATAGCAATACATGCAAATTATTTATTCTATACCTTGGTATAAATGGAATATTAATTCCAACCAGCTAGACTGCTCAACAATCAGCCCCTTTGCTTAGTTTTCTCTCAGCTAAGTGGTACACGCGTTAACGCTAAGGAAATTGTATGCCGCAGCCACCTCAAAGCTACCGTGAGCTGGAAACGCTGATCACCGCCGAATACGCCACGCTAAGCAAACGTTTGCAGCAAACCGCGCGATTTATGCTTGATCACCCCCAAGAGGTGGCTTTGGCGACCGTGGCTAAAATTGCCGATCAGGCGGATGTCACCCCTTCCACCTTGATTCGCCTGGCCAATAGCTTGGGCTTTAAGGGCTTTTCCGAAATGCAGCAGCTGTTTCGCAGCCGCCTGGTCGATGAGCTGCCCAACTACACCGAGCGAATTCGAGCAGTACGCAGCGCTACCGGAGAAACACCGGACAGCACCCAGTTGTTGTGGGAGTTCGCCGACGCCAACCGCGCCGTTTTGGAGCAACTGCCTAGCCGCATTAATCCAGAGAGCCTAGAAAAGGCGCTGAATATTTTTGAGCAGGCCCACGCCATTCATGTGATGGGTGCCCGACGGAGCTTTATGGTGGCCAGCTACATGACCTATGCCTTGGCGCATGTGGATAAACCTGCGCTGCTGGTCAATGGTTTGGGAGGCATGTACGGCGAGCAGCTGCGCGCCATGAGCCAACACGACGCCCTACTGACCATCAGCTTCTCCCCCTATGCCGAAGAGAGCCAAAAAGCCTGCGAAGACGCCCATCAGCGCGGTCTGCCTATTGTGGTGATTACCGATTCGACCCTCAGTCCGCTGGCTCGTTTCGCGGATATTGCCTTCGTTGTCAATGAAGCTGAAGTGAAAAGTTTCCGCAGCTTGACCGCATCACTCTGCCTGACCCAGACCTTGGCAATTGCACTAGGCGTGCGGCAAGACAAAACACGTGACAAAGAAAAGGACCACGACCAAAAACGCAAGACCTAAACGCCAAAACAAGCCAACACCAAGAACAAAACAGGAGCGCTCATGAAACTCGCACTTATCGGCGCTGGACGCATCGGCAAGGTGCATGCCCAGGCCATTCACTCACACCCAGACGTTACCCTAGCCGCCGTGGCCGATTTTCATCAGCCTGCCGCAGAATCCCTGGCCGAGCAGTACGGCAGCAAAGCGACCTCCGTTGATGAGATTTTTGCGGATGGCGACATTGACGCCGTACTGATTGCCTCTAGCACTCCCACCCACGCGGCGTATCTGGAACGCGCCGCTCGCGCAGGCCAAGCGGTTCTATGCGAAAAGCCCATCGCCCTGGATTTGGCGCGCACCCGCGATGCTCTGCAGGTGCTAAGCGAACATCCGGTGACCTGTGCGTTAGGCTTTAATCGTCGCCACGACCCACAGTTTGCAGCGCTTAAACGGGCCATTACCCAAGGGCGTATCGGGGCACTGGAAACCCTGACGATTATCAGCCGCGACCCTTCGCCCCCGCCTGCTGAGTATGTCAGTGCCTCAGGCGGGCTGTTTCGCGACATGATGATTCATGACCTTGATATGGCCCGGTGGCTGCTGGATGAACCGATCGAAAGTGTTTTTGCCGTCGGCAGCAGCATTATCGACCCAGCCATTGGTGAAGCGGGTGACGTGGATACCGCCATGGTCACCCTCACCACCGCTAGTGGAAAGCTTTGCCAAATCAGCAATTCCCGGCGCGCCAGCTACGGCTACGACCAGCGTATCGAAACCTTTGGCAGCCAAGGCATGCTCCAGGCGCAAAACGAGTCTGATACCCGGCTACGCTTTACCGGCGAGGCAGGGCAAGTGGAAGACAAACCCAAATGGTTCTTTTTAGAGCGTTATGCCGAGGCTTATCGATTAGAGATTGGCGACTTTGTCGATGCTTGGCGCGAAAAGCGTGCCCCTCTGGCAGGCGCTCAGGATGGCTTGGAAGCATTGCGATTAGCAGACGCAGCAGAGCGCTCGCTACGCGAAGGGCGCAAAATCCTGCTCGATGCTTCGGTTTAAACAGCCACGTAAAGTTTTTATTTTCAAGACGTTTGGCTGACCAGACCGCCGCCAAACCGTTAGGAGGAGCGAAGAATGACTTCACTACTGGTACGCCCCACCGCCCCGAATGCACAAGGCACCGTAATTGACGTTTCCCCCGCCTCCGCTGGCTGGACGCATGTCGGCTTTCGGGTGCATAAACTCGCCAAGGGCAAGCGCCTGGAGGCAAGTAGCGATGATCAGGAAGTCTGCCTGGTGCTGCTCACTGGTCGCGCCAATGTGGCCTGCGGTGAGCATCGCTTTGATAATATCGGCGAGCGCATGGATATCTTTGAACAGATTCCGCCCTACGCGGTTTACCTGCCCAATGGGGTTAGCTATTCGGTAGAAGCGACCACCGATCTCGAACTGGCCGTGTGTGCGGCCCCAGGGCATGGCAATCATGCGCCACGCTTGATAGCGCCTGACAACATCAAGCAGAGCACCCGCGGGCAAGGCACGAATACCCGCCACGTGCACGACATTCTGCCGGAAACCGAGGCTGCCGATAGCCTGCTGGTGGTCGAAGTATTCACCCCCGCGGGCAACTGGTCGAGCTACCCGCCGCATAAACACGATGCGGATAACTTACCCCACGAGTCGCAGTTGGAAGAGACCTACTACCACCGCATCAACCCCTCCCAAGGCTTTGCCTTTCAGCGCGTCTACACCGATGATCGCAGCCTTGATGAAACCATGGCAGTGGAAAATGGCTGCTGCGTACTGGTGCCCAAGGGCTATCACCCTGTTGGCGCCGCCCACGGCTACTCGCTTTATTACTTAAACGTAATGGCCGGCCCCAAACGGGTGTGGAAATTCCACAACGATCCCGACCACGAGTGGCTAATGAACACTTGATGGCGCAACGCTTCGCCCGCTAACATTTATCTAATGCTATGATTTGTAGCCCCGCACTCGCGGGGCTTTTTATTGGCGCTAATTTCCGAGAGAACCCCATGCTCCCCGACTACTCTGTCATCGCTTGGCTATTAATCATTTTTTCCGTTTACCTCACCGGCGTTTCAAAAGGCGGCTTTGCGGGTGGCTTCGGTACGCTTTCGGTACCGCTAATGGCGCTGGCGGTCAGCCCGGTCCAGGCAGCTGGCCTGTTGCTACCGCTGCTGCTAGTCATGGACGTATTTACGGTGAAGGCGTGGTGGGGCAGGCAGTCAAACGCGGAAGTGTGGCGCTTTGTGCCAGGGCTGTTTATCGGCGTGGCGGTAGGTACGCTGCTGTTTGACACCCTGAGCGAGCAGGGCTTGCGCCTGACCTTGGGCATTATCACCTTGCTGTTTGCCGCTTACATGCTCCTCAAGCCCGTCGCCAAAAAACCCATTTCTTCCCGCTGGGCACTGCCCGCGGCAAGCGTCTGCGGCTTCACCAGCTTTATGGCCCATGCGGGCGCGCCGCCGCTGAACGTTTACCTGCTGCCGCGCAAACTGTCGAAAGAGACCTTTATCGCCACCTGCGCGGTGTCGTTTGCGGTGGTCAATGTGATCAAGTTAGCGCCCTATATGTGGCTTGGCGAGATCAACGTCACCAGCGCCTGGGCGTCGCTACTGCTGGTGCCCTTCGCCTGGATCGGGGTGCGCAACGGCCTCTGGCTGCAAAACCGTGTCAACGAAGCGCTGTTTTACCGCTTGGTGATTTTCGCCATGTTCCTGGTCGGCTTTAATCTGATTTGGCAGGCGTTACGTTAAATTTAGCGCTTGGTTTTTTCGCAAAACGTATACCCCCGTAAGTTAGCAGTACTTCATGCCTTCCGCGTATTCGGCTTTTGCGTACTGGTTGGTTTACGGCGCAACTTATCGCGTTTTTTTCTTACTACTATCCAGGTGCGATCCGGAAATAAACGGCACAATTCATCCCTTGGGGCATCAAGGTGCTGGTGCAAAAGCTTTAACTCTGCCTCTGACCAGAAATTGGCCGGGCTCCAGCCCAATTTATAGCGCTGGTTTATCACCGCACGCTTTTGCCTATTTGGGAAAAACTTGGCTAGCTCTTCTGCAGGCAAATGACGATGGGTTTTCAGGCGCTGAAGCTCATCTTCGCTCCACGGGTCTCCATCTTCTCCATCGCCGCGGGGAACGTAAACCAGCCCCTCTTCTCTACGCCGCTTGAAGTATTGCCTGAATGCTACGATGAGGCAGAAAGCGGCACTGAATCTCAGAAGCGCTGTGCGCAGGAAAGTATCGGGATACTACTTGTAGCTCACTCTCTGTCCACCACGGCTGACCATACTCTCGTTCATAATCACGCTTCTTCAGCCCTAGTAGTATGCCATCCGTTTTATACCCTTAATCCCGCCTCATTCATCGCGGCGGTGGTAGCGCCATTATTGAGCGCTTTACGTCTGCATGGTGGATGCGTTGAGGCTATTTAACGTCTTACCGACGCGATAGTTATGCGAGATAGGCCTTCAGTGTCCCGTTTCTATCGCGTTTTTGCATAGATAGCCGCCATTTGCCCACGGTGTGCTCTCAGCCCTTGGCCGATGATGATGTTTACGCCGTTGAAGCCGCCGATGTCAGTCGGGAAGTGGTTGTAGTCGTCGGATGCCTGGGAGTAATCGAGGCCACCACTTGTTGGCCGCACCACTCAAGCGCATGCGGATTTGGCGGGCTTTTACTGTGAACGTGGCCGCCACTTTCAACACTTGTTCACGCAGCTTGATCAAGCTCCAACCTTGTCCGGTTCGGCGTTCCATCACGCAACGCACGCTGTGCAGCACCTGGTACGCATAGAGGCTCAGCAGCAAATTCACTTGATTGCGGGCCATGACGTCCTGGGTGGTCAGATGGCCGCGATCTGTCGAGGACAGGTGCAGATTAAGCGCTGATTTGAGTTCGCCCATGTGTCCTTCAGCCTTGCCCCGCTTGCGATAGAGCGCCAGGACTTTCTCAGCCGGGTAGTGATAGCGGCTGAGGTTAGTGACCAGGAAAAACGCATGCGGCAGCAGGTCATCAGGCGTTTCCTGCACCACCAATATCACACGCCGCGGTGATTCCCAGCTACCGGCCCGATAGTCCAGATCATGGCACCACTCTCGTGGCATCTCCGGTGGACGCCCGGGCGGCCGTTTGAGATAGGGGGCTGCCAGTGTCTGTAGAGCGTTGTTGCTCTTTAACCGGCCCAGATAAGCGATATCCCTTGAATCGAGTGCGCGCAGTGTTTCTCCATCGGTAAAGCCAGCATCTAGGCGCACGCGGAACTGATCCACGTCGCGGTTCGTGCCTTCCATCAGGCGCTGAACAAGATGAGGGATCCAGGTATCCGCGTTTTCCGCCGGACCGGCGTTGCCTTCGCGCAGCAGGCCACCGACCATGTCGCCGGTCTCGGCGATCGACGCCACCAAAGGAGAATAAATCCGTGAGCCAGCGTAGCCATTGTAGGCACTGCCGCCCTGATGGCCGAAGACCTCGATAGGCAGTCCATCAATATCGAGCGTCATCGGCGTATCAGCCGCGTATGGCGTAACATCAGGTAGGCTGCTCAAACGCCAGATGGCCAACCGCAACAGGCCTTCGTGCACGGTGTCGAGATTATCTGGATCACTCAGGCAGGTGGAGTGGTCAAGCAATTTGTGACAACCCAGTTAAGCCGCTTTCTTCAGTTCTGCCATTGCTGATTCGTAATCATTGGGGCTGCTGTAATCCAGCGTCGAATGCCGCCGCCGACTGTTATAAAACAT
>NZ_JAMJPJ010000039.1 GCF_023555005.1 Halomonas llamarensis
TCAAACTTGGCTCAAGGTTTTCAAACGTTCTCTCAAGATCCGAAGACCTTGGTCGAGTCGCTTGCCTTGATAATCGGTGATTTATCACCCTCATCGGCAAGCGCCCACATGAATTACCTGATCACATCATTAAAGAGCATGTCGTTGAAGGAAGTCATTCGATAACCTGAATGGCTTGCCTCAGCGAGGAAAGCGTATTTTACGCATTCCGTGGTGTTTGTCAACTCGCTTTTCGCTAAGATGGCGATAAACGCGTGAAGGAAACAGTCGAGCGATTGATACAAACTAACAACTCAATCAACCCCCTAACCTTCTGACAAACCAAGGTTTTTACACCTCAATCACCGCTGGTAACGCTGTGCGTCCCCGGCAGCGGATGCGTACTCTACGGGTTCAATGACGGGTTGGCAAGGGGTTGTGGCATAAAATTTACTTTCAGTCACTTTTCCAGTGAATTCAAATGAAACAATAACGCCACTTACTAAAAAACCTCTTCACGACAGGCTAGATATCGCGCAGTGAATTCGACACAAGCGAATCCGAATTAATATCAGCGACTGTTCGCGCACCCGTGAGCGTCATCGCCACTTTCATCTCTTTTTCGAAAAGTTCAAGCAGGTGAGCAACGCCTACCTCTCCAGCCGTCGAAAGCGCGTAGATAAAGGCACGCCCAATCAATGCCGTATCGGCCCCCATGGCAATCATTCTTACGACATCAAGCCCGTTGCGTACACCGGAGTCCGCCAAAATGGTTAAATCCCCTTTTACCGCGTCCGCAATAGCAGGCAAAGCATGCGCCGTAGAGGGAACACCATCCAGCTGACGACCACCGTGATTGGAAACAACAATGCCATCGGCACCAAAGCGAACCGCATCACGAGCATCTTCGGCATCGAGTATCCCTTTAATAATCATCGGACCGTCCCAGAACTCTCGAATCCACTCCAAATCTTGCCAAGAAATAGACGGATCAAAGTTATCACCCAGCCAGGCAATATAGTCCTCAAGCTCTGTC
The DNA here is from genome assembly GCF_023555005.1 of Halomonas llamarensis. Taxonomy (GTDB): domain Bacteria; phylum Pseudomonadota; class Gammaproteobacteria; order Pseudomonadales; family Halomonadaceae; genus Vreelandella; species Vreelandella llamarensis. Next base: position 1,016 of record NZ_JAMJPJ010000039.1, read on the forward strand.
GGCTGACCGCGATAATCAGACACATTCCCCAGATCATGGGGGCGACCATGGATACCTACATCCCAAGCCCAAAGAGGATGCATCGCAGCCTGGAGCATACGCCGCATCGGCCCATGCTTGCCGCTCATGCCTGAGTGAGCGTCGCGATAGCGCGCACCGGGTACAGGCATATCGACAGTAAAGACCAATGTTTTAACCCCAGCGGCTTTGGCTCGCTCCAAAACATGCTTCATAAAACCTCGATCCTTGAGCACATACAGCTGAAACCAGATGGGTCGATCAATCGCTGCTGCCACTTCAGCAATAGGGCATACAGATACCGTCGAGAGCATAAACGGTATGCCTTTCTTCGTCGCTGCCCGTGCTGCCTGCACTTCGCCACGCCTAGCATACATACCCGTTAGCCCCACCGGCGCTAGGGCGATAGGCATCGCCAGCTTTTCGCCAAATAGCTCGGTCTCTAATGATAACGATGACATATCTTTTAGCACTCGCTGACGCAGCGCGACGCCCGCGAGATCATCAACATTTCGCCGCAGCGTATGCTCCGCGTAAGACCCTCCATCGGCGTAGTGAAACAGAAAAGGAGGGATACGGCGCTTGGCAGCTTGGCGGTAGTCCGTAGAGGCTGAAATGATCATGGCAAGCCCTATGCAATGGAGACGCTGTATATGGGGGCACTCACCTAAGAAGCAGCGTTATACGCCGACAACCTCACGACACCGCCCAAGGTTTAAGAAACCCAAAATTGGTAAAACCAATTAACAAAAAGAACAACACTCACACTAAGTAGAAGAAAAAGTGCTGTCAAATTTACCCGCAATTCTTAACGCACTTTAAACCTATACTTTAGTTTTATGACTAACAGCCAATGACACAGATCACGCTATTTAGGCGAGTTGAAGGTGTTTTAAAAATTGCTTAATATTGGTCTTACCAATTAAGGAGCTTCTTATGACTTACCCGCCGCTTCGCCAACCTCGCTTAGCCGATGTCATTACCGAACGTCTAGAGGCCATGATTTTAGAAGGCAGCCTAAAGCCGGGGCAGCGCTTACCGCCGGAACGCGAGCTGGCCGAGCGTTTTGGCGTCTCTCGCCCCTCACTACGCGAAGCCATTCAAAAACTGGCCGCGCGCGGGCTTCTAAGCAGCCGTCAAGGGGGAGGCACGTTCGTCAACGACACGCTCAATAGCGGTTACACCGACCCGCTGCTGGAAATGCTCTCGCGACATAAAGAGTTTCACCTTGATCTCTTGGAATTTCGCGATGCGATGGAGGGTATTTCCGCCTACTATGCGGCGCTGCGCTCCACGCCCGCTGACAAAGCCGTGCTGATCCAACGCTTTGAAGAGCTGGATGGCGGCTTTGCCGGTGCCGACCCCGCCCAGGAAGCCAAGCTAGACGCTGCTTTTCACCTCGCCATTGCCGAAGCCGCCCATAATGTCTTGCTGCTGCATACCATTCGGGGGATTTTTCATCTACTGGAACAAAGCATTGTCGATAACCTCGCGCACTTGTTCGCGAAGCCCGGCTCGCGCAGCCTGTTGATGAAGCAGCACCGCGCGTTATTGGATGCCATTTTAGACGGCCGCGCCGAAGATGCCCGCACCCGCGCCCACGAACATCTCGTCTTTGTCGAAGAAGGCTTACTCGAAATGGCGCGCGCCGAGACCCGTGCCCAACGTGCCCTACGTCGCTCCCAAAGTGTTTCTTCACCAGCATGATACAAAAGAAAGCGTTAAAGCAGTGGCGACACGTTAGCTGGTTCATTGCCGCGTTAGGATTACTTGTAATGATGTGGCAAGCCGCGCTGTTCGCGCGAGAGCAAGCGCTAACAAACCTTCAAGAGGATGCCGAAAATGAGCTTCGCCTCTCTACTGCCAACCTAAACGGCTACTTGCTGCGCTACGATTATTTGCCGCAAATGCTCGCCACTCGCGAGGGCGTTCAGCGTTTTCTTGCCTCCCCCGAACGCCAAAACGTGATGCCGCTCAACCTGCTGCTCGACCGTTTCCGCTTTACTGCTGGCGTGTCGGACGTCTACCTGCTGGATCGCGAGGGCACCACGCTCGCCGCGAGCAATTGGCACCGAGCCAACACCTTTATTGGTCAAAACTACGCGTTTCGTAGCTACTACACTGAAGCCATTGCTGGCCGCCAAGGGCGCTTTCACGGGCTGGGCGTGCAGTCACAAGAGCGCGGCTACTATTTTTCCGCCCCGGTATGGCTAGACACGACTTCGCCCGACGCCCGCCCAGATGGCGTCATGGTGGTGAAGGTACTGCTAAACGATGTGGAAGATAACTGGGCGGAACAGAACGCCACGCTATTTGTCACCGACACAGACGGCATCATCTTTCTGGCGAGCGAACCTGAACTGCGTATGAATGCGCTCCACCCACTCTCCGATGAGCAGCGCGAGGTTCTGCGCGAAACCCGCCGCTACGCCGCTGAACCGCTAGAAGCATCAGATATCCAAATGGAAGCGCAATACGCGTCGGGCACTCAGCTGGTCAGTTTCGATAACGGGCCGCTTAGCGATCATCGTTACTTGAGCTTAACGCGCCAACTACCTGAGTTTGAGTGGGAGATGCACATTCTTAAGCCGATTGATTCGGTCGTCAGCGCGCAGTGGATGACGGCCTTGATGGCGGGGGGGCTTTACGGCGTCGTCGCGCTCGGTGGCGGGATCGGCTGGCAGCGCCTGCGCCTGCGTCGCGAGCGCGAAACCTTCGCCGAACGTGAACGCCAGACGCTTGCGCGCGTACGCGATGAGCTGGAAATAAGCGTGGGACGGCGCACCCGCGACTTAGTCGCCAGCAACCAACGCTTATCGGCCGAAATCGAAGAGCGCCGTCGCGCTGAGGCTAGCCTGCGGCAAACCCAAGACGAGTTGATTCAAGCCGCAAAACTCGCCGTGCTCGGCCAGCTCGCCGCAGGCATCAACCACGAGCTCAACCAGCCGCTCGCCGCGATTCGCGCTTATGGGGAAAACGCCCGCCGCTTTATTGAACTCTCGCGCGTGGACCAAGCCGACGCCAATCTCGCCCAAATCATTGAACTCACCGATCGCATGGCAGAAATCAGCGCCCAGCTACGCCAGTTCTCGCGCAAAAGCAGCGAGCACCAAGAAACCATTTCGGTGCAGTCCTGCGTTGAGTATGCACTTAGGCTCTTTCATAGCCGCCTACGGGCCGACCAAATTAGCGTAGAACAGCATATCCCCCGCGAAACCTTGTGGGTCAAGGGTGATCTTGTACGCTTAGAACAAGTTATCGTGAACCTTATCAGCAATGCGCTTCAAGCGATGAAAGAAACCCCCATACCGACTCTTATGGTCATGGTCAAAACCGATGCTTGCCACGCCTCTATTCACATTGTCGATAACGGGTCTGGCATTGATGAAGCGCATTTCGACCAGATCTTCGAGCCATTTTTTACCACCAAGGCACCCGGCAGCGGTTTAGGGCTGGGCCTTTCAATCTCATCGCGTATCATGGAAGACCTTGGCGGCAAGCTTTACGCCTACAACCGCGATGAAGGTGGCGCCGAATTTAGCCTCACGCTACCGCTTGCCGACGCTCCCTATACCGCTTTGGAGAAACCCTCTCATGCATGAACCGTCGACGCTACCGGTCATGGTGATCGACGATGAGCCGCACCTGCGCATCACCGCAAGCCAAACGCTGGAGCTCGAAGGCTACACGCCGCACTGTTTTGAATCCGCCGAACAGGCGCTTGAAGCGCTAACGCCTAATTTCCCTGGTGTGGTCGTCAGCGATATCCGCATGCCCGGCATGGACGGCATGACGCTTTTGCGCACCCTGCATGAGCGCGACCCGACGCTACCGGTTATTTTGATTACCGGTCACGGCGATATTTCCACCGCCGTGGAGGCGATGCGCGCCGGTGCCTGGGATTTTCTGGAAAAACCCTTTGCCGGGGATCAACTGCTTGATGTGGTGCGCCGCGGGATTGAAAAGCGCCAGCTCAGCTTGGAAAACCACCGCTTAAAAGCCGAACTTGAGGCGCAGCAGGCGGCTCTCGGCCCGCGGCTCGTCGGGCGCACCGACGTTGTATCCCGCTTGGCAGCGATGATCCAACGCATCAGTCAGGTAGAAGCTGACGTGCTGCTATTTGGCGAAACCGGCACCGGCAAAGACCTCGTCGCCCGGGCGATTCACGAACGCAGCGCGCGGCGCAATCACCCCTTTATGGCGATCAACTGCGGGGCAGTGCCCGAAAACACTATCGAGTCGGAGCTATTCGGCCATGAAAAAGGCGCTTTCACCGGCGCGGTAGAGCGGCGCATCGGCAAGTTCGAGCATGCCAATGGCGGCACCGTATTTCTCGACGAAATTGAGTCAATGCCGCTAGCGCTTCAGGTCAAGCTGCTGCGCGTACTGCAAGAACGCGCCATTGAGCGCTTGGGCGCCAACAACGTTATCCCGCTGAACATTCGTGTTATCGCCGCGACCAAGGTAGACCTAAAAGCCGCAGCAGAAAGCGGTCGCTTTCGCGAGGACCTTTACTATCGCCTCAACGTGGTCACGCTGCCCCTGCCAGCCCTACGCGAGCGGCGTGAAGATATTCCACTGCTTTTTCAGCACTTTGCCGTCGTGGCGGCCAACCGCAGTGGGCTTGAAGCGCCGCCACTGGATAGCCAGGCCGTGGCCACCCTGCTGGCCCACGATTGGCCGGGCAACGTGCGCGAATTACGCAACCTTGCCGAGCGCTACGTGCTGCTCGGAGCCGCGTTCGACTACCGTTTGGATGAGCTACTAGAAGGGGAAAATGCCGACACGCAAGCCTCCTCGCTACCGCACCAGGTCGAGCTGTTTGAAAAAAGCCTAATCAGCCTGTCGCTTGCCCGCCATCACGGACGTGCTACGACGGTGTGTGAGCACCTCGGCATTCCGCGCAAAACGCTCTACGACAAACTCAAAAAGCATGGCCTGCGCGCGGAGGATTACCGCCACAATAGCGAGCCCTGATGCAAAAGCTCACCCAGCGCCGCCCACGGCGGCAGCCACGGAATCAGCGTCAAGGTCGCGATCAGCATCAACAGACTCGACATCGGGCGGCGGCCATCGGTAAGTTTTAACGCCGTGCCGAAAGAGCGTTTGAGCCGCGCCCCTTCAAGGTCGACGCTGTAAAGTTCATCGAGCAGCAAGTGAATGCCAAACCCTACCCAGACCGCGATACCGTGAGACCAAGCCAGCCACGCCGACTGCGCCAGCAGCTGAAAACTCAATGCCGCCGTCAGCATCGCGCACAGAAAACCGGCCAAAAGCGAATGCCAAATGCCGCGATGCACGGTGAGCCGAGAAAACACCACACCCAATAAATAGCGCACGCTAAAATAGATACCGCCACACACCACTAACAACATACCCGGCGTGAGCCACGTCTGCAGCAGCAGCACACCGAGCACCAACGCCGGGACAGAAAGCAGGTTGAAAATTAACCGAATGGAACGCGAGCGGTCAGCGTCAATATCCGGCAGAATACCGCCAAACGCAGTGAGCGCACAGACCAAAATGGCCTGGGATGAAGGCCACCACTGCGCCTGCCAGCCGACGTACGCCACCAGAATGCCACCCGCCGTCGCGACGGTGATATGCGTGCGAAAGTTAGCCATGTCGCGGCACCCTAGAAAACTGGATAAATTACCAGATTTCGCCTCACCGCAACATAACTAACGCTTAAATAACGCAGAAAAATCAAAAGAAAACAGGCCGCCCGTCTGTGACGTTAGGCGAACGGCCCCCAATGCGTGGATTATACTGATGCCTCAGCAAGAAAGCGGTCTTTCAATTTGACGTAGTTACCTGCCGTGTAGGAGAAGAACGTGTATTCTTTTTCTTTGAGGGCGCGCAGCGCCTTCGCCGGGTTGCCAGCGTACACATGGCCGCTTTCAAGATGCTTGCCCGGCGTCACCACCGCGCCTGCGGCGATGATGACGTCATCGTCCACCACCGCGCCGTCCATCACAATCGCCCCCATGCCGACCAAGATGCGGTTACCCAAGGTGGCGCCATGCAGAATTGCCTTGTGGCCAATGGTGACATCATCGCCCACGGTCAGCGGAAAGCCATCGGGATTGTAGTCGCTGGCGTGGGTAATATGCAGCACGCTGCCATCTTGTACGCTAACGCGCGCGCCAATGCGAATACGGTGCATATCGCCACGAATCACCGTCATCGGCCACACCGAGCAATCATCACCAAATATCACATCGCCAATCACGACGCTTGCCGGGTCGATATAAACCCGCTCACCCAGCGTTGGCGTTTGGCCTTGGTAAGGGCGTAATACTGTACTCATTGTTCTCTCCTCTTACGACTCTGTGCGTTTTACACCAGCGCGCTTAGTAACACGATACAGGTCAACGGAATGGCAACCCAACGCACTATATTCTGCCATAGGTAAAAGTGGCGTTGACTCGTTCCTAATGCCCGCATAACAGTCGCACGCGGCATCACCCAGGCGGCAAATATCGCGATCAAAAGCCCCCCTATCGGCAGGAAAATATCCGGCGGAATACTACTGACCAGCTCAAACATATTACGCCCAAACAGCGGGCGGAAGTCCGCCATAAACGAGAAGGAGAACGCCGAAAGTAGCCCCAATAGCCACACACTCAGCGCCACCACTGCCGTCGCGAGACTGCGGCGCAACCCCATCCCTTGAAGCGTGGCAACCATCGGTTCGGCCAGATTGATCGCTGACGTCCAGGTGGCGAGCAACAACAATAAAAAGAACACGCTTAACCACAGCGAGCCACCCGGCAACTGCGAAAACGCAATCGGCAGGGTCACAAACATCAGCCCCGGGCCGTCAGCGGGATCCATTCCTTGGGCAAACACCACGGAAAAAATCGCGATGCCAGCAAGCAGCGCCACGCTAATATCGAGAATGGCCACGGCACCAGCGGCTTTGGGCAGGCTTTGGTCATCCGGCATATACGCGCCGTACGCCATAAGCGCACACGCCCCGACGGCCAAGGTGAAGAAGGCATGCCCCATCGCGTGCAGCACGACACTGGGAGTGACGGCGCCAAACTCTGGCAGAAACAACCACGCCAGCGCCGCGCCAAACCCCTGAGTCGTGGTGGCGTAGCCCGCCAGCAGCAAAAGCAGCAGATAAAGCAACGGCATCAGTAGATTATTGAGCCGCTCCAGCCCTTTGGCCACACCGGCAGCCACCACCGACATGGTCATAAATAGAAACAATGTATGGTTAAACACTAAAAGCCCTGGATTAGCCAAAAACGCGTTGAAACCGGCGCCAATTTCCGCCGCCGAGGCTCCCTGGAAGTTACCGTTGATAGACGCCACCAGAAACTCGATCGACCAGCCCGACACCACCGAGTAGAACGACAAGATACAGAACACCGTGAACGCGCCAAACAACCCCAGCCAACGCCAATGTCGCGACGCCCCAGCGTCGGCCGCCAGCACGCCCAACGCCTGCATTGGCCCGCGCCGTCCGGCACGACCGATAAGAATTTCCGCCATCATCACCGGCAAGCCCAGCAGTAGCACAAAGGCGACATAAATCAGCAAAAACGCCGCGCCGCCGTTCTCGCCCGCCACATAAGGGAAGCGCCAGATATTACCTAGCCCCACCGCCGCGCCTGTCACGGCTAAAATGAAGGCCCGCTTTGATCCCCAGCGCTCTAGCGTCTCGCTCATTGCCTGTCCCGTTTGCTTAAGAAAATGACACGTTGGCGGCAAAAAACCGCGGCTGCATTACCTGACAAAGCCAGCAAGCCTAGCAGGCGCTCGCCCTCACGCCAATCTTGCGTAACGCCGTGAGGATTGAAACCACGCCTTCGCGCCCACATTCTATAACTCATCACATCACATGTTTTTCCAACCGAGGCTGCTATGTCCCACAACCCCCTGCTTGAAGTGCACGCGTTACCGCCGTTTGACGAGATTCGTGCCGACCATGTGGTGCCTGCCATTGAAATGCTCCTTGACGAGAGCTGTGAGGAGATCAATGCGCTCGCTCAAAAGGCGCAATCCACCACGCCCACGTGGGAAAACTTCGCCGCCCCGCTGGAAGCGATCAACGACCGTCTCTCGAACGTCTGGTCGCCGATTTCGCACCTAAACGGCACCATGAATACGCCCGAAATGCGCGAGGCGTACGAGGCCTGCATTGGTAAGTTGTCAGAATTCAGCACTTGGGTGAGTCAGCACGAAGGGCTCTTTACCGCGTGGCAGGCGCTAAAAGACGGCGCTACCTGGCAGTCGCTCGATGCACAACAGCGCCGCGCGGTAGAAAACACCCTGCGCGATTTCCGCTTGGCTGGTGTCGATCTTCCCGCCGAGAAGAAAGCCCGCTACGGCGAGATTCAATCGCGCTTATCGAGCCTGTCCAACCAGTTCTCTAATAACGTGCTTGACGCCACCCAAGCGTGGCACAAAGACATTCAGGACGCAGACCTGCTCGCCGGTGTGCCCGAAAGCGCGCTCGACACCCTGAAAGCCACCGCTGACGCCAAAAGCCTCGACGGCTACCGCATCACGCTCGACTTCCCAAGTTTCTTTCCGGTGGTAAGCTACGCCGACAACCGCGACCTGCGCCGCGAGGTCTACACGGCGTTTGTCACCCGTGCCTCCGACCAAGGCCCGAATGCAGGCGAATTTGATAACGCTCAGATCATGGAAGAGCTCTTAGCGCTGCGCCAAGAGCTCGCGACACTTCTTAGTTTTGACACATACGCCGACTACTCACTGACAACCAAAATGGCCGATTCCCCGGCGCAGGTGCTTGATTTTCTCAACGACCTCGCTCGCCGCGCCGTGCCGCAGGCGAAAGAGGAGTTTGCCGAGCTTGCCGCCTTTGCCCGTGACGCGCTAGACCTTGAAACGCTTGAGCCCTGGGATGTCGCCTACGCCAGCGAGAAGCTGCGCGAAGCGCGCCATGCGATTTCTCAAGAGCAGCTACGCCCCTACTTCCCAGCGCCCCAGGTTGTCGATGGGCTATTTCAAGTCGTTGAGCGCCTTTACGGCGTGTGCTTTGAGGAAGACAACGGCGTGCCGCGCTACCACGACGACGTGCGCTACTTCTGCATCACAGAAAACGGCGCGCCGATTGCCGGGTTCTACCTTGACCTATACGCCCGCGAAGGCAAGCGCGGTGGAGCTTGGATGGCGGATTGCCGTGTGCGCCGCCAGACACACAACGGCCTACAGCTACCGGTGGCCTTTCTTACCTGCAATTTCACGCCGCCGGTCAACGACAAGCCGGCGCTTTTGACTCACGACGAAGTCACTACGCTATTCCACGAGTTCGGCCACGGCCTACACCACATGCTGACCCAGCAGAATATCGCTGACATCTCCGGCATCAACGGCGTCGCCTGGGATGCCGTGGAGCTCCCCAGCCAATTCATGGAGAACTACTGCTGGGAGCGCGAAGGGCTCGACCTGCTGGCGAAGCACGTCGACACGGGCGAGCCGCTGCCCGCTGAGCTACTCGAGCGCCTGCAGGCGGCGAAAAATTTCCAATCCGCCATGGGCATGGTGCGCCAGATTGAATTCTCGCTGTTTGACCTGCGCCTTCACCATGAGCTTAACGCGCCGAGCGCGGCCGATATTCAAGCCCTGCTTGATGACGTACGCGAACACGTTTCCGTCGTACCGAAAGTGGCGTTCAACCGCTTCCAAAACGGCTTTGGGCACATTTTTGCCGGGGGCTATGCGGCGGGTTACTACAGCTACAAATGGGCCGAAGTGCTTTCTGCCGATGCGTGGAGTGCCTTCGAGGAAGCTGGGATTTTCGACCCAGAAACCGGCCAGCGCTTTCGTACCCAAATTCTTGAGCAAGGCGGCGCTCGCGATGCGGCCGAGCTTTTCCACGACTTCCGCGGTCGCGAACCCCGCGTCGAACCGCTTTTACGCCATAGCGGCATCCGTGCTGCCTAGTTTTATGGTTTTACCTCTCACCTAACCCACCGCGCGGCGCTTAACTGCCGCGCGAGGAGCCGAGTATGTCATCTGTGAAACGCTTTATTGCCGGCGTCACCTGCCCAAGATGCGCCGCGATGGACCGCATTCGCGCCTGGGAGCAAAACGGCATCCGCTACCGTGAATGCGTTAGCTGCGACTTCTTTGAGCAGCTGCCCATCGAAGATGAATCAGCCGCCGAAATTGAAACCCGCGTTAACCAAGTACGCAACGAGCAAAAACAGCAGGATGTGCAACCGGTGCGTATTCTCGACCCTGGCCGTTCTAACAAATAAGCTGCGATAAAAGGGTATTTTCATAATGCTAGCCTGACAGCCCAACGCCAAGGAGAATTATGCGCTGACGCCGAGTGATCGTGAAGCGGTTACTTTTTCGTCATCGCTGCCTTTCCCTTAGTGCTTAATACTTAATAACTAGCACTGACTCTATTCCCCGCGACCAACCGCTAAACCTGTGTGAAAAACCGCACAAAAGCGCAGTCTCTATGTGCGAGAACCCGGACACTTTGCGAAAAATTCAAATAGACCAAAGTTTAATAATAACCCCATAGATGACTGATTTTAAACGTTAAGAATAAACATGGCACGGTGATCGCTATAACGACTACGCTTAGTGAGATCGCCAAGCGATTCTCGACGCGTACAAACACTCAATAATAGCATTAAGGGAAAATCGCCATGCGCAATATGATGTCTAAATCAGCGCTACTGCTCGCCAGTGGCGCGCTGCTTGCCGCCGGTAGTGTTCAAGCAGACCGCTCTGAGTGGCCGGATAACTTCACTGTCGGCACCGCCAGCCAAGGTGGCACTTACTTTGTTTATGGTTCCGGCTGGGCCAACTTTATCGCCGACGAGCTAGACGTATCAGGCGGTGGCGAAGTGACCGGCGGCCCGACGCAAAACCTGGCACTGGTTCACGAAGGCAACGCTGCCTTTGGCCTCACCACTATGGGTCCTGCGGCTGACGCAGTGAATGGCGAAAGCCCTCTCGCGCCGGGCTTAAAAATGGACAACGTATGCGCCATGTTCCCGATGTACGAGACACCGTTCTCAATTACGGCCCTGGAAGGCTCGGGCATTGAGTCGATTTCGGACATTCCCGACGGCGCTCGCATTGGCTTTGGCCCCTCAGCCTCAACATCCGACACCTACTTCCCGGCCATGCTGGAAACCTTGGGCGTTAACTTTGATCGCCGCAACGGTGGCTGGTCCGACCTCGGCGGGCAGCTGCAAGACGGTCTGATCGACGTTATCGCTTTCGCTGCCGGTATCCCGATTCCTGCGGTTAGCCAGCTCGAAGTGCAAACCGACGTGAACATCATTGAGTTCACCGAAGAAGAAGTGCACACCGTGCTTGAGAACTTCCCGGTGGCTGAGTTCATGATTCCTGCTAGTACGTACCAAACGCTGGAAGAAGATGCCCGCGCCGTTTCTATGTGGAACTTTGCGATTGCCGGCTGTGACCTGCCGGAAGACTTTGTTTACGAAGCCACCAAAGCCACCATGGAAAACAACGATCGCATGATGTCGGTTCACCGCAGTGCGGCCACCACCATTCCGGAAAACATCAAGCACAACACCGTGCTACCTTTCCATCCAGGTGCTGCACGTTGGTACGAAGAGAACGGCTACGAAATTGATGAAGCATTAATCAAGTAAGGCTTTTTCATTATCGTGCGCCCCGCCCAACCCTGGTTGGGCGGGGCAGTTTTTGCTGATGCCCCTTTGTTTGCTGTGAGGGTGAACTCTAATGAGTCACAAAACCGACCAAGAATCCCACGGTCTCAAGGATGATGCCCAGGCTACTTCACCCGCCTCGGAGATACTCGCCGAAGGCGTCGATGAAGAGATTGTTGAATCCAACCGCCGCCTTTTTACCGGCTGGCAGTTTATCTTATTTGCCGTGCTCGCCATTGCTTACTCAAGTTTTCACCTGATTTCACTCAACGTGTATCCCATGGAAACTTGGTCGTTTCGTATCGTGCATATTGCCGGTGCGCTGATTCTCGGTTATGGGTTATTTGCAGGGGCTCGTTTCGCCGAAGATGATCGTCACGCGTCAGGTGCTTGGCTGAAGTGGGCGAGTTACGCACTGCTGGTTCCCGCTGCCTATACACTGGCGCAAGTGTTCTTAATGCACCAAACGCTCAGCGGCAGTGCCATGCGCATCGACCCAAGCATCGAGAACTGGCATTACGGTTATCCGCTCATGGCGACGACGGCCGTGGCGGTTGTGCTGTCATGGTTTTATCGTCAAGCGCGCCATCGTTTTAACCCTGCCGACTTGGTCCTCATGGTTTGTGCGATCGCCAGTGCTGGCTATTTACTGGTGGCCTTTAACACCAATATTCGCATGTCGACCGGTACGTCCTTCGCCCCATCCGGTATTTCCTGGGCGGCGATTGCTGGCTCCATGTTGATCCTCGAGTTGACCCGCCGAGTGGCCGGGTTAGCGTTAGTAGTGATTTCGGCAGTCTTTCTCACCTACGTTTTTGCCGGTCCCTATTTACCCGGCTTTTTGGGCTACCCCGGCCTGTCGGTGCAGCGTTTCTTTAGCCAGGTGTACACCGATACCGGCATACTCGGCCCAACTACCGCCGTATCATCGACGTATATTATCCTGTTCATTATTTTCGCCGCCTTTCTGCAGGCGTCGAAAGTGGGCGACTATTTCGTCAACTTTGCCTTTGCCGCCGCTGGTCGTGCGCGTGGCGGCCCGGCGAAAGTATCTATCTTCGCTTCCGGCCTGATGGGCATGATCAACGGCACCTCCGCTGGTAATGTGGTATCCACTGGCTCGCTGACGATCCCGCTGATGAAAAAGGTTGGCTACCCCGCGCGCAGTGCCGGGGCCATTGAAGCGGCCGCCTCGACCGGCGGGCAAATCATGCCACCGATTATGGGCGCGGGTGCCTTCATTATGGCGGAAGTCACGGGTATCCCATATACCGAGATTGCCATTGCCGCCATCATTCCGGCGATTCTTTACTTTGCCTCCGTTTACTTCATGGTTGATTTTGAAGCCGCACGCAAAGGCATGCGTGGCATGCGCGATGACGAGATTCCGCAGTTTTCCAAACTAGTGAAACAGGTCTATCTATTCGCGCCGATTATCATTTTGATCGTTGCGCTGTTTATGGGCTACTCGGTCATCCGCGCAGGGACACTGGCCACCGCGTCAGCGGCGGTTGTCAGCTGGATTTCGCCGAACAAAATGGGCATTCGCGCCATTTTAAGAGCCCTGCAGCTAGCGGGTACCATGTCGATTCAAATTATCGCGGTGTGTGCCTGTGCCGGTTTGATCGTCGGGGTTATTTCGTTGACCGGGGTGGGCGCACGCTTCTCTTCGCTGCTGCTAGGCTTGGCGGGCGTCAGCCAGCTACTCGCTCTATTCTTCGCCATGTTGATCAGCATCATGCTGGGCATGGGCATGCCGACGACGGCCGCTTATGCCGTTGCCGCCTCGGTCGTGGCACCGGGTTTGATCAACATCGGCATTGAGCCACTGGTTGCCCACTTTTTCGTGTTCTACTTTGCGGTGGTCTCGGCGATTACCCCGCCCGTTGCCTTAGCCTCCTACGCGGCGGCAGGTATCTCCGGTGATAATCCCATGGGGACGTCGGTCGCCTCATTCAAAATCGGCTTGGCCGCGTTTATCGTGCCATTCATGTTTTTCTATAGCCCGGCGATGCTGATGGAAGGCTCCGCCATGCAAATACTCCGAGTAGGCGTTACCGCGACGCTAGGCATTGTGTTGCTCTCGGGGATGGTGCAGAAGTGGTTCTTCGGCCCGGTAAATACGCTGCAGCGCGTGGTAATGCTGGTAGGCGCACTGTTTATGATTTACGGCGGCATTTATTCCGATATCGCTGGCCTGGTGATTGGTGCCGTTCTGTTTATTATGCAACGTAAGCTTTACGGCAACGGCCCGGCAGCGGCAACGTCTAGCTGATGCTTAGTCGTTAACACGCTTGGCCTATAGCACGGCACAAGAGACCCCGCGCTCATTCGCTGAGACGGGGTTTCTTTATATCTGATGTTATGCCGTGGCGGCGAGAGAGTTAGCCAAGATTATCGACGATTTTGAGTACCGGTGCGGCCTGATTAAGCGTATAGAAATGCAGCCCCGGTGCGCCCCCTTCCAATAGCCGCTGACACAGACGGCTGACCACTTCCGTACCAAACGCAGCGATAGCATCGCTATCGTCGCCGTAGCTTTCTAGCTGCTTACGAATCCAGCGGGGAATCTCAGCACCGCAGGCATCGGAAAAGCGCGCCAGCTTGGTATAGTTGGTAATCGGCATGATCCCCGGGATAATGGGCTGTTCCACGCCAAGGGCACGCGCTTTATCGGCAAAATGGAAGTAGGCATCGGCAGTAAAAAAGTACTGCGTAATCGCCATGTTGGCGCCTGCTTTCATTTTACGTGCGAAGTTTTCCACGTCTTTATCGAGATGGGGTGCCTGTGGATGAGATTCTGGGTAAGCGGCCACCGCAATCTCGAAATAATCGCCGGTTTCGTCGCGGATAAACTCGACCAGCTCGTTGGCGTAACGCAGCTCACCGATACTCGCCATACCCGACGGCATATCACCGCGCAGCGCCACTAGGCTATCGATACCCTCTTCGCGGTACTGAGCCAGCAGGTCGCGCAGCTGCGCTTTTTCGCTGCCGATGCACGATAGGTGCGGCGCGGTGGTAATGCCGCTTTTACCCACCTCACGCACCACTTCACGGGTGCGTGCTTGGGTAGAGCCGCCGGCGCCATAGGTCACAGAGAAAAAGCGTGGCTTTCGCGCCGCCAGCTGATCCCGCGTGTGCATCAGTTTTTCCCGGCCTGCGTCGGTGTTGGGTGGGAAAAACTCAAAGCTAATGCCGAGGGGATGTTCTTGGCGGCTCATGAAATATCCTCATGGGTCAGTCGGTTAAGTACCAGTTAATATAATAGCGTTGTATTATCCGCTATTTTGGCCGTTTGAAAGCGCGGCGGCCAATGAAAGATTCCACGCGCCAACGTTAATTCAGCTCATGATGGGTACCCCTTAGAGAAACCGCATCAGAAACTGCCAGGAAAAAATTCATGGAGAATCTTGCCGCTAATACATTAATGGGGCCGCTATTGATGCTGCTCGGCTTTGTCGGCTTAGGCTGGCTGGCCGCACAAATGCTGCGCGTTGACCCGCGCCCCATCGCCACACTTCTGGTCTACCTGATCGCCCCGTTAACGTTCTTTCGCGCGCTAATGGACGGTGGGCCCACCCCTGACTATCTGCTCCTCACCCTGATTCTGTTTATCGTTAGTAGCGCCATTGCACTCACCGTTCGTGGGCTCACGCATCAACGCTTTGGTGCGCAGGAAGGTGCGCTGTTGGCCTTTTCCGCGGGCACGGGCAATACCGGCTACTTTGGTTTGCCGGTGGCAATGATCGTGCTGCCGCCCGAAGGCATAACGCTTTATCTGTTCAGCATTTTAGGCATCACGCTGTATGAGTTTACGGTGGGCTTCTACGTTAGCGCTCGCGGGCAGTTTTCGGTACGCCAGAGCCTTGTGAAAATTGCCCGCCTGCCGCTGCTATATGCTTTTTTAGCAGCGCTTTTGCTCTCGCACCTCGACGTGGCGCTGCCCGTCTCGTTAATGACCTCACTTGAGGTATTTCCCGCCACTTATACGCTACTCGGCATGATGATCATTGGCATGACGTTAAGTCAGGTGACGCTCGCCGCCTGGGATACACGCCTGGTGGTTGCCTGTGTGGTGCTGCGCTACGGGCTATGGCCGCTGGCCACGCTGGCCATTGTCTTGTTGCTGCAGTCCGTCGTAGCGCTCTCACCGGAACTCGCCATGGCGATTTTGCTACTCGGCGTGGTGCCTATGGCAGCCAACGTCGTCGTGGTGGCGATGGAACTGGGTATTGCGCCGCAAAAAGGCGCATTAGCCGTGCTGGTCACCACGCTGATGGCGCCCTTTTTGATTCCGCTTTATCTCAGCTTGATGCTGCGTCTCACCGGGCTGGGTTAGTGATTGCGTTAGCTAAAAACCGGCAACACCCGCTTGCTGAAGCTGTCGGGCCATGCGCTGCAACTGCGGGTGGCTGAAAAACGCTATCAGCGCGTCAGCCCGCACCGGCCCAACACCCGGCAACGCTTGCCACTGTTCACGCCGGTAAGCCGAAAGTGTTGCCCAATCACTGCTGGCTTGCTCGCTGCCCGGTGGCGCGCCCAGTGCGTCTAACCAAGCGTGAAACGGTTGCTCCCGTGCGGCATCAAAGCGCGCTAGTAGTTGGTTCGCGGTGGCCTCCCCCACCCCCGACACGCGGGTGAGATCGGCGTGATCCAGCGATAACCAGTCAAGCAGCGAGGTAACAGCACCTGCGTCGAGCATTGCGCGCCAAGTGCCCTCGCCGACACCGTGCATACCCAGCGCCTCTCCCAGGTGTGTTAGCCGCGCCAGTAGCTGGCTGTCACAACGGAATTTTTCTGTTTCCAAGGTAAAGCAGCTCAGCAGGTGATAGTCATCTGCACTCGGCACCGTTAGCGTCATCCGCGCTTGCGCGGGCCACACCACCGTATCCAGCTGCGGAATGGTCAGCCCGCCCAGTGTCACCGCCACATGATCGCCAGGATGCACATCGAGCGTTTGCCACTGCGCAAGCGACCCTAGCGAGACGCGGCTGATGCGCCGCCCTTCTAGCTGTACCGGATTGAGCCACACCAGCGGCGTCACCCGCCCGGTACGCCCAACACGAAACTCAATGCCACGCACTTCCGCCAGCGCCTGCTGGGCGGGATATTTCCACGCTAATGCCCACTCGGGCGGCGCGCTTGACCAGCGCCTAACACCGGGGCGTTCGCCTTGCTTGAGGACCACGCCATCGGTGGCAAACGGCAGCGGCTCACGAAACCAGCGCTCGCGCCAGAAAGCCGCATCACGTCGCCCGTCCAGCGCATGGGTGTAATCGGCGGTATCAAACCCGAGCATGGTTAATTGCGTTAACCGCTCGGGCATGCGGGTCGGCCCGTCGGGCCAGCCCCACACAAAAAGCCCGATGCGGGTTAAGGTCGCCTCATCGGGTTGATGCTGTGCCATCGCGCCCGCCACCTGGCTGCGCGCGCGACGATGGGCGTGCTTCGCCTGAATATGATACTCCATGCGCCAGTAAAGCTCGCCTTGCAGCACGGCGGACACTGACTCAGAAAGCTCATTGGGGATGGCGGGGATATCGCGGGCACGTCCGGTCCAGTCTTGGCCGCGTTCTCCATCACCGCGGCTTACCGCCGCGTTAAGCTCGCCGTCAACGTAGTGCAGCGTGACTGCCACGCCGTCCACTTTAGGTTGAATCCAAAGATCGTCGCGGCGGCTCGTCCAGCGCTTTACGCCGGTTTCATCGCGTTTTTCTAACCCGGTTTGCGCCATAGGGTGCTCGCGTGCATCGCGGCTTGAGGTCACGCGTCGCTCAGGCACATGGGGCGTCGGCGCCCCGGCACAGCGGCGCCACTGCTCTAATCGCGCTACCGCTTGATCGTAAATCTCATCGGCCACCGGCGAGGCGCCGTCTGGATGTCCTTGGGAAGCATAATAAGCGCGATCCCAACGCGCGACACGCTCGCCAAGCGCTTCTATTTCGGCCTCTAGCCGGTCTTCCGACCACCCGGGGCATTGAGCCGACTGAACGGGTGCTGCCCGAACGGTAAGCACGATCAACAGCATCAGGACACCCCAAGCTCCCACCCAGCACCGCTTTCGCATTGTCATCGCCTCTGGAATATTTCTGTCAGCCTAGCCCAGCGGCTTACATCGGTGAAAACAAAAATGCCCCCGGCATAAGCCAAAGGGGCATTTTCTGACATTTTCCGCTTTTGCTTACATAGCGTTAAGAAAAAGCTTACAACGCAGCGGCTTCGCGCAATGTGTCCGCCTTGTCGGTCCTTTCCCAGGGGAAGGCGGTAAAGGTCTCGACCTGTTCTTCGCCTTTATCATTGACCCAGTGGTAGCGATGCTCAAAGGGCTCGCGGCCAAAGTGGCCGTAGGCCGCCGTGAGCTGGTACATCGGGTGCAGCAGGTCGAGCATTTTAGTGATGGCAAATGGGCGCAGGTCGAAGTGCTCGCGCACCAGTTTGACGATCTGGGCGTCTTCGATTTTGCCCGTGCCGAAGGTGTCGATGGATACCGAGGTCGGCTCGGCCACGCCGATGGCATACGACACCTGAATTTCACACTTGTCGGCAAGCCCGGCAGCGACGATGTTTTTGGCCACGTAGCGGCCTGCATACGCGGCGCTGCGGTCGACCTTGGACGGGTCTTTGCCCGAGAACGCCCCGCCGCCATGGCGGGCCATGCCACCGTAGGTATCGACGATGATTTTGCGCCCGGTCAAGCCGCAATCGCCCACCGGGCCGCCGATCACGAACTTGCCGGTCGGGTTGATGTGGTACTGCGTTTTATCGTCTAGCCACTCCGCCGGAATCACCTGGTCGATGATTTCATGCTTGACCATCGCGCGTAGCTCTTGCTGATCGATCTCGGGGTTGTGCTGGGTGGAAAGCACGATAGCGTCTACACCGCAGGGCTGGCCGTTGGCATCGTAGCGGAAAGTCACCTGGCTTTTGGCATCCGGACGCAGCCACGGTAGCAGGCCGTGCTTACGCAGCTCCGCCTGGCGCTCGACCAAGCGGTGCGAGTAGTGGATCGGCGCTGGCATCATCGAGGCGGTTTCGTTGGTGGCATAGCCAAACATCAAGCCCTGGTCGCCCGCGCCCTGGTCTTCTGGTTTGCTGCGGTCAACGCCTTGGGCGATATCGACACTCTGTTTGCCGATCAGGTTCACCACGCCGCAAGTGCCACCATCAAAGCCCACGTCGGAAGACGTATAGCCGATATCGATAATCACCTCGCGCACTAAGGTTTCGAGATCCACCCAGGCGTTGGTGCTGATTTCACCGGCGATAATTGCGACCCCGGTTTTGACCATGGTTTCACAGGCGACACGCGCCTGCTTATCGCGAGCGATAATGGCATCCAACACCGCATCGGAAATTTGATCGGCGATTTTATCGGGGTGGCCTTCGGAAACGGACTCGGAGGTAAACAGGGAATATTCGCTCATTGCGTCTTGACCCTCTGGGTGACGGCTGCGGCATACAGCATCAGCAGGAAATCACGGCAGGAGTGCCCTGCCCACATAATATAAAGAAGCGGATTACCCGCTTCGGGAGGCAGAGTTTACACGCTGTTGGCAGTGCTTCCCAGACGCCACCCCCACGATAGCGCGGTAGAATTTGCCGCCGCTGCCGAAGTCAGCGACAATAGCGCCCTTAATATTTCCGTTTGCAGGCGAGGAGCACCCCCATGCCGTCCCGTTTTGAGCTGGCCAATGCCATTCGTGCCCTTTCCATGGACGCTGTTCAGAAAGCTAAATCTGGCCACCCTGGCGCGCCCATGGGTATGGCAGATATCGCTGAAGTGCTGTGGAATGACTACCTCAAGCATAACCCTGAAGACCCCAAATGGCCCGACCGCGACCGCTTTGTGCTCTCCAACGGCCATGGCTCGATGCTGCTCTATTCACTTTTGCACCTAAGCGGCTACGATTTAAGCCTTGAGCAGCTGCGCAACTTCCGCCAACTCCACTCGCCCACCGCAGGGCACCCGGAATACGGCTACGCGCCGGGCATTGAGACCACCACCGGCCCACTGGGTCAGGGCTTAGCCAATGCCGTGGGCATGGCGATGGCAGAAAAAACGCTGGGCGCCCAGTTCAACCGCCCCGGCCACACCATCGTCGATCATCACACATGGTGTTTTGTGGGCGACGGCTGCCTGATGGAAGGTATTTCCCACGAGGTCGCGTCGTTCGCTGGCACACAGCAGCTGGGCAAACTGATTACGTTCTACGATGACAACGGCATTTCCATCGACGGCGAGGTGGACGGTTGGTTTACTGATGATACGGCTAAGCGCTTTGAGGCCTACGGCTGGCATGTCGTGCCTAACGTCGATGGCCACCAACCCGATGAAGTTCAGGCGGCGATTGAACTTGCCAAGCAAAATAGCGACAAGCCCAGCCTGATCATCTGCAAAACCATTATCGGCTTTGGCGCCCCTAATAAGCAGGGTAAAGAAGATGCGCATGGCGCGCCGCTGGGTGACGACGAAATCGCCGCCGCGCGCAAGCAACTCGATTGGACCCACGCACCGTTCCATATTCCTGAGCCGATTTACTCCGCCTGGGATGCACGCGACGCGGGTAAAACCCGCCAGCAAGCCTGGGAAGAGCGCTTCAGCCGCTACGCCGAGGCCTTCCCCAGCGAAGCGCGTGAGTTCAAGCGCCGCATCAAGGGGCAACTGCCGACGGAGCTCTCCAGCGAAGTACTGGTGCAACAGGCGCAAGAGAAAGGCGAGAACATTGCCTCGCGCAAGGCATCGCTCGCCACGCTCAATACACTTGGCCCGCAAATGCCAGAGTTACTCGGCGGTAGCGCCGACCTTGCCCCGTCTAATCTGACTTTCTGGAACGGCGCCAAAGCGATCACCCCAGACGATGCCAGCGGCAACTACCTACACTACGGCGTGCGCGAATTTGGCATGGGCGCGATCATGAACGGCATCGCGCTACACGGCGGTTTCGTGCCATACGGTGCGACCTTCCTGATCTTTATGGAGTACATGCGCAACGCCGTGCGGATGGCCTCCTTAATGGGGCAACAGGCTATCTACGTCTTCACCCATGACTCTATCGGTCTCGGCGAAGACGGCCCGACGCACCAGCCCATTGAGCAGCTTACCAGCCTGCGTACCACGCCCAACTTGTGTACTTGGCGCCCTTGCGATGCCGCCGAAACGGCTGCCTCTTGGGATGCCGCGCTCAAGCGCCAATCCGGCCCGTCAGCGCTGGTGCTCTCGCGCCAGAACCTGCCACACCAAACGCGCAGCAAAACTCAGCTGGCCGATATCCAACGCGGCGGCTATGTGCTTAAAGACGGCGACGGTACGCCGGCGCTGATTTTGATCGCCACGGGGTCAGAAGTCGCACTGGCCATGGACGCTGCCGCCGAACTGGAAAGCGCCGGGCACGCCGTGCGCGTCGTATCCATGCCCTCGACGTACCGCTTCAATGGCCAGGATGCCGAGTACCGTGAACGCGTTTTACCCAGCCACATCACCAAGCGTATTGCTATCGAAGCGGGCCATGCTGACTACTGGTACAAGTACGTGGGCTTAGGTGGTCGCGTGATTGGCATGACCACCTACGGCGAATCCGCCCCGGCGGGCGATCTGTTCAAGCACTTTGGCTTTACCGTCGATAACGTGGTGAAGCAGGCAAGCGAACTGCTCAGCCAACACTAACGCATTGACATGCCAGCGATCATGGCGACACTGAGCGGTTTTCTGTGGCTAATCAGCTTCTGGCTTATCGGTGAAGTGGTGGTGTATTTCACTGCTTTACCGATCTCTTCCGGGGTGATTGGGATGCTTTTATTATGCATCACGCTTGCCCTACGCGGTGGTGTCCCCGAGAGCGTAGCCACCGCCGCGCAACCGCTGATTGCCCTGTTAGCGATGCTGATTATGCCCGGCGTTGTGGGTGTGTTCTTTATTGTCGGCGAGCTTTCCGGGCAGTGGACAGCGATTCTTGTTGGGTTGGTATTGGGCACGCTGCTCAGTGTTGTGACCACGTTATGGCTGATGCAGCGCCTCATGCGAGGTCATCATGCTGAGTGAGCCGCTGATCGAACGGCTGACCGATACCCCGCTCTTTGCCGTTGGTTTGACGCTCGCCGCTTATTTGCTGGGTATGGCGCTCTTTCAGCGCTTAAAGCAGCCGCCTTGGCTACCG
Source organism: Halomonas llamarensis (assembly GCF_023555005.1). Taxonomy (GTDB): domain Bacteria; phylum Pseudomonadota; class Gammaproteobacteria; order Pseudomonadales; family Halomonadaceae; genus Vreelandella; species Vreelandella llamarensis. Next base: position 22,833 of record NZ_JAMJPJ010000039.1, read on the forward strand.
GGGATATTGATTGCGGCGCTGCTGCTCGCGGGCTTTCTCGCCATTAGCGGCATTCATTACAGCGCCTACCAAAACGGGGCCACTTGGCTTTCCGTGTTACTCGGCCCCGCCACGGTGGCGCTGGGGATGCCGCTTTATCAACAGCTGCCAAGAATTCGTGAGCTGTGGTGTCCGCTTGCCATTTGTTTGCCGATTAGCGCCAGTCTTGCGGCGCTTTATGCGGTGGGCATCGCAAAGCTGATGGGCGCATCCGATCACGTTATGGCCTCATTGGCAGCTAAATCGGTTACCGCGCCGATCGCCATTGGCATTACCGAACAACTCGGCGGCTCGGTGGCGCTTTTAATGGGGGCGCTGCTGATTACCGGTGTCGCCGCCATTGCCTTTGTCAGTCTGGTGTCGCGGGTGATGAAAATTCGTGACGAACGCTTGATTGGTTTTGCGCTCGGCCTCAACGGCCACGCGCTCGGCACGGTAAGGGCATTCGAAATCGGGCCCACTGCTGGCGCTTTCGCGTCGCTGGGTATGAGCCTGACCGGCATTTTTACGGCCATTCTTCTGCCATTGGCCTGGCGCTTGCTCGGCGGATAACAGCCTGCGAATTGAGGAGAGACATGGGAGAGCCAGTTGCCCCCTACCGCATCGCCATTAACGGTTACGGCCGCATCGGACAGTGCGTGCTGCGCGCGCTGGTGGAGCGCCAGTTGCCCCACCTTCACGTGGTGGCCATCAACGAACTCTCTGATCTTGCCACCATCGCTTACCTAACCCGTTTTGATACAACCCACGGGCGCTTTCCCGGCACGGTGGAACACGCAGAAGAAAACGGTGGTGATCATCTGATCATCAACGGTCAGTATATTCGTGTATTGAGCGAACCTGACCCAGCAAAGCTCCCTTGGCGCGCGCTCAACGTGGACTTGGTGTTGGAATGCTCGGGCAGTTTTAAGGATCGCGCCACCGCAGAGCAGCATTTAGCGGCTGGGGCCAAGCAGCTGCTTTTCTCGCAGCCAGCGGAGAGTGACGTCGACGCCACGATCGTGTGGGGCATCAATCACGACACGCTGGATACTCGGCAGCGCATTCTCTCTGCCGCATCCTGCACCACGAATTGCCTCGTGCCGCTACTCACGGTGTTAGATGAAGCGCTCGGGGTGGATCACGGCGTCACCACCACCATTCACTCGGCGATGAACGATCAGCCCGTCATTGACGCGTATCACCAGACCGACCTGCGCTTGACGCGTTCGGCGATGCAGTCGATTGTACCGGTCGATACTGGGCTTGCTCGCGGTATTGGCCGCTTGATGCCCTCACTTACTGATCGCTTTGAATGCCTGCACATGCGGGTCCCCACGATCAACGTCTCAGCCATGGACATGGCCATCACCGTACGCCGCGATACTCATGCGCATGAGGTCAATCACCTGCTGCAAACGGCGAGCCAAACACGGCTAAATGGTGTACTCGGCTACACTGAGGCGCCTATGGCGTCCATCGACTTTAATCATGACCCGCACTCCGGCATCGTCGATGCTACCCAAACCCGTGTCGCTGGCACGCGGCTCGTCAAACTGTTTTGCTGGTTTGACAATGAGTGGGGGTTTGCCAACCGCATGCTGGATATCAGTCTGCACCTAGCGACGCTCCGCCCACAACCCCGCTTGATGCCTTTAACGAACTGATCGATTTTCTTTACCGCTATCAATACGAGGACAGCTTCGCATGAACGTGCAAAAAATGACCGACCTGCCGCTAAACGGGCAACGCGTACTGATTCGTGAAGACCTAAACGTCCCGGTCAAAAACGGCAGCGTCTCCAGCGATGCCCGGCTGCGCGCGGTGCTACCGACGGTTCAAGCTGCCGTTGACGCTGGCGCGAAAGTGCTGCTGATGAGTCACCTCGGTCGCCCCACGGAAGGCGAACCTGCCGAGGAGTTTTCCTTAGCGCCGGTGGCCACCCATCTTGGCGAGCTATTAGGACGCCCCGTCAAGCTGGTAAAGGACTACCTAGGCAGTCACCTTGAACTGAACGATGGCGAGGTCGTCCTGTTAGAAAACGTGCGCTTTAACAAAGGCGAAAAAAAAGACGACGAGGCGCTTGCCAAGCAGTACGCCGCGCTGTGCGATATTTTCGTGATGGACGCGTTCGGCACCGCTCACCGCGCTCAGGCATCAACTCACGGCGTTGCTCGCTTTGCGCCAAAGGCATGTGCTGGCCCCTTACTCGCGAGCGAGCTCGAAGCGCTGGAGAAAGCGCTAGCTAACCCGACACGGCCGATGACGGCTATCGTTGGCGGCTCCAAAGTATCGACCAAACTCGACGTGCTGAATGCGCTTTGTAAGACGTGTGATCAGCTCATTGTGGGTGGCGGTATCGCCAACACGTTCATCGCCGCAGCGGGTTATAATGTGGGCAAATCGCTTCACGAAGCTGATTTGATTCCGCAGGCCAAAGCACTAATGGAAACAGTCGCTATTCCATTGCCCACCGATGTGGTGGTGGCCACCGAGTTTTCTGAGTCGGCGCAGGCGACGGTGAAGCCGGTTGACCAAGTCGGCGATGACGAAATGATTCTGGATATCGGCCCTGAGACTGCCGTGCACCTGGCCAGTCTACTAAGAGAGGCGGGTACCATTTTATGGAACGGCCCGGTGGGCGTGTTCGAAATCGACCAGTTCGGCAAGGGTACCGAAGTGATCTCAAAGGCCATCGCCGAAAGCCCGGCCTTTTCCATCGCGGGCGGTGGCGATACGCTAGCCGCCATTGATAAATACACCATCGCTGAGCACGTTTCTTATATTTCCACCGGTGGCGGTGCATTTCTGGAATACGTTGAAGGCAAAACGCTGCCTGCTGTTGCCGCGCTAGAGGCCGCCGCCCAACGCGGTTAATACGTCATCGTTTGCACGCGTACGCATTCATACAAATCATTATATACACAGACAACTAAAGTAAGGTGTCCCTATGGCTTTAATCAGCATGCGCCAAATGCTGGATCACGCTGCCGAGTACGGCTACGGCATTCCCGCATTTAACGTCAACAATCTTGAGCAGATGCGCGCGATTATGGAAGCCGCCGATAAGACCGATTCACCGGTCATCATTCAGGCGTCTGCCGGTGCGCGTAAATACGCTGGTGCACCGTTTCTGCGCCATTTAATTCTAGCGGCCGTCGAGGAGTTCCCGCATATTCCGGTCGCCATGCACCAGGACCACGGCACGAGCCCGGCCGTATGCCAGCGCTCAATTCAGCTAGGGTTCTCCTCGGTAATGATGGACGGTTCGCTCGGCGAAGACGGCAAGACACCGATGGACTACGACTACAATGTCGACGTCACGCGTCGTACGGTGGAAATGGCGCACGCTTGCGGTGTCTCCGTCGAAGGAGAACTGGGTTGCTTGGGTAGCCTGGAAACCGGCATGGCTGGCGAAGAGGACGGCATCGGGGCGGAAGGTAAGCTCGACATGGAGCAGCTGTTAACCAACCCGGAAGAAGCCGCTGAATTCGTCAAAGCCACCCACGTGGACGCACTCGCCATTGCCATCGGCACCAGCCACGGCGCATACAAGTTCACGCGTCCACCCACCGGCGATACGCTATCCACCCAGCGTATCAAAGAAATCCACGCGCGCATCCCCGATACGCACCTGGTGATGCACGGTTCCTCTTCGGTACCGCAGGAGTGGCTTGATGTGATCAATCGCCACGGCGGCGAGATCCCCGAAACCTACGGCGTGCCAGTAGAAGAGATCGTCGAAGGCATCAAACACGGGGTACGCAAGGTCAACATCGACACCGACTTGCGCCTCGCTTCCACCGGGGCGGTACGTCGCTTTCTCGCCGAGAACCCTGCGGAATTCGACCCGCGCAAATTCCTCAAGGAAACCGTCTCGGCCATGCGCGATCTGTGCATCGCACGTTACGAGGCTTTCGGCACGGCTGGTAATGCCTCCAAGATCAAACCGATCAACCTCGAAGAGATGTTCCGGCGTTATGAAAGCGGCGAGCTCGATCCCAAGGTGACGTAACAACCTTTAATGACGGCTCTTAAAGGCAGCTCAAAGTGGCTGCCTTTTTTGCTTGGCCAACAACGCGGGCGGGAAAGAGATAGAACACTGTTCGCCAACGTCGTAAAATAATATGTCTGTACGCGCATTTCTCTTTTGTGTCCGATAAGCACGCCTAGAGCGTTGCAAGGAATTACGATGTTTTTGCCTCTTCTGCTGTTTGATTGCGATGGAACGTTAGTGGATAGCGAGCCATTGCTGGCAGAAGAAATGGCCATTGGTCTGAATGCTATTGGCTTACCCTTTGCTGTTTCTGACTACATGGGCGAATTTCGTGGTGCCCGCTTTCGCCGCATTGTTGCGGAGTTACAAAAACGTCATGGCGAGGTGGCCGCCGACCAGCTCAATATTATGGAAAGCGCCATGCGCGCGAACCTTGCCGAGCGCTTGGCCAGTAAGCTAACGACCATACCCGGCGCCCGGGAAGCACTGAATCAGCTTTCCGCCTATCCAAGTGCCGTGGTTTCGAATGGTCCAGAGAATAAAATTCGTACCGCCCTTCATACGACAGGGCTCAGTGAGCATTTTGGTGAACGGCTATTTAGCGGCTATACCGCCAATTGCTGGAAGCCAGAACCCTGCTTACATCTGCATGCTGCCAGCATTATGGGGTTTGCTGCCCGTGATTGTATTGCAATTGATGATGCACTAATTGGCGTCCAAGCCGCACTCGAAGCCGGTATGACCGTCATTCACCTGAACCGTTTCCCCGACGCTGAAATAACCCCGGAAGGGGCCATCATGATCAGCAGCATGCATCAGCTACCCACCATAGTTGAGCATCTAACGCGACAACAATGGGACGCGAACGCGAGTTTGCAGGCTGTGGCGGCTAAAAGCACGACCATAAAAGGAGCGTAATTATGCCCTCATTACGTGATCAGCTCGGCGGGCTGGTCTACTCTACTGACCAAGGCGATACGTGCCCGACATGCCGAGAACCACTGGACAAATGCCGTTGCAAGGAATTGTCCGAACAGCAACGAATCGCCGCACTCGATGGCATCGTGCGCATTCGCCGTGAAACCAGCGGACGCAAAGGCAAAGGCGTAACGACGTTAACGGGCATTCCTCTGCCTGAAAACGAGCTCACCACCTTAGCTAAACGATTAAAAAAGCGCTGCGGCACTGGCGGTGCCGTGAAAAATGGCGTGATTGAAATTCAAGGTGATCAGCGTGAGATACTAAAGCAGGCACTGACCGACCTAGGTTATACCGTCAAATTGGCTGGCGGTTAAGACATTTCCCTCTTAACCTCAGGGTGACAACTAGCCGCAACCCGACAAGGCAATGGTATGGTTTGGCTGGAATACCTATTACCACTGATTTTTCTTTTCCCCATGGCCGCCATGGGCGGCATCGTGTTGGCGCTTCGTAGCTTACACGACGGGCGTGTTCATTCGCCTTTCGACACACACCTTCTATGTGCCCCCGGTCAAGCACTGCGCAACCGACTCGATAACGCCTTTTCCAGCCTCTTTTTAAACGGCTCGTTAGGACCTCTCATCAGCTTAGCGCCGCTGGTTTATGGCATGGGGCGTATGCTATTCGTCGCACGGCAATACTGGATCGAGTGGGCTCTTTATGGCTTGCTAAGTTCGCTGTTGGTACTGCTTTTTTCGCTGCTTCTTATTCGCGACTATCAGCGTATTCGGCGATTAAAATTAGGCTTAGCGTGTGACCTTGCCGTTGGACAGGAGCTTGAGCGCCTTATTCGCCCCGACGCGCACCCTTACTATGTTTTTCATGACGTGCCCACTGATAGCTTTACCATCGACCATGTGGTCGTCACGCCTCACGGCGTATTTGTGGTGGAAACCAGAGCACGTACTCGTGCTATTGGCTCAGATGGACGCGAATTGAACCAAGTATTTGTTGAGCGCGAGCGGCTACGCTTTCCACACTGGCAAGAACACCGCCCTCTGTATAAAACGCGTCAGGCGGAGCAGTGGCTAAGTCAGTGGCTAGAAAAACGCTGTGGTTTGCGTGTCCCGGTTCGCGGCGTCTTAGTGTTGCCCGGTTGGGAGATCGATACCCGCGATGCGGCTAACGATATACTCGTTGTAAGCGGCGATACACTGTCACGCCAACTCGCCGAGTTAAAACCCGGCGAGCTAAGCGATGCCATCCACGACAAGGTCATATATCTTCTGCTGGAAAGGGCGCGCTTGATGAAGCTTAAACACTTACGCCACCCCTCTGTATAACGTCATGGCTTTAATCGCCTTTCAGTTTACCGCCCATCTCTTGAGCTAAATCCACTGCATAGTGATCCGTCATGCCGCCGATAAAATCAAGCATACGCCGGTAGCTATCGTACAACGGCCACTCACGCTGCGGTCGGTTTTCTCCTATCAAGGCTAGTACTCGCTGATGTTTAAACGATGACTGTCCCGCCTGATGGAGCTCATGTGCAGCACCAATGAAGGCCTCAAGGAGAATCCCCAGCGTCGTATAGGCGCCGATTTCTAGCTTGGCCTTGCGCTCATTTTGGAAGATTCGCTCGCGGGCAAGCTGTTTCGCCGCCTGCACCCCCCAACCTAAATCGGGGTGACAAAGCTCCAATAAGTCGGCATCTAAGCGGCCGTTTAACAACGCTTGTTCGTGCTGCACAAACACTGCACCCACTTCGTTGACTGCACGCTCCATGGCGGCCCCGCGTAGCAATGCGATACAACGCCGCTGTGAAACGCCGCGCGCCTGCATCTGCGCGTACTCCGCGGGCACTTCACCGGCGATATGTTGAAGAATATCGGCTACCTCTTCGTAACCCAGAATGCCCATTTCCAGACCGTCCTCAAGATCCAGCAAGGCGTAGCAAATATCGTCCGCCGCTTCGACCAGCCAGGCAAGGGGATGGCGACACCAGTGATCTTCTCCTTGCGGCAGTAAGCCCAGCGCATTAGCGACATCACGCAATAGGGGTAATTCAGATTGATAGGCGCCGAACTTTCCCGCCTGACTCCGGTGAGTTACCGCCCACGGGTATTTTACTAGCGTACCGAGCGTTGCCGTGGTCAAGCGCATACCACCTTGAAACTGGTTGTACTCAATTTGCGTAATTACGCGAAAGCCTTGCGCATTGCCTTCATAAGTCAGTAGGTCATTGCGCTCGGCTTGTGTGAGCCCATCGAGCCAGCCGCTCACTTGTGCGCGCTGAAACCAGTCACGGATCGCATATTCGCCGGCATGTCCAAACGGTGGGTTGCCGATATCGTGACCAAGGCATGCCGTCTGGACAATCACCCCCAGATCAGCCGGCGAGATCCAGGGGGGCAAACGCTCTTGCAACAATTCGCCAACAATCATCCCAAGCGAACGGCCAACACAACCCACTTCAAGTGAATGTGTTAAGCGAGTATGAATATGGTCATTCTCTGTCAGCGGGTGCACCTGAGTTTTCCGCCCCAGACGACGAAACGAGCCAGAGAAAACAATACGGTCGTGATCTTTATGGAAAGGACTACGGCCTATTTCACGCGTATTGTCTAAATGGCTGTCTAAGCGCTTATCATGAAGGCGCTGTGGTGAAAGCAGCTGCTCCCAGTGCATCTGTATCATGTCACTCCTCCTTGGACATGACATTCTGACATAAAAAACTGACAGGTAACGCCATACCCCAAAACAAAAAAAAATCCCCCCGGGCCTGAGCCCGGGGGGATTTTTCGGATAAGTGCCTGACGATGACCTACTCTCGCATGGGGAGGCCCCACACTACCATCGGCGCTGAGCGGTTTCACTACTGAGTTCGGCA
>NZ_JAMJPJ010000003.1 GCF_023555005.1 Halomonas llamarensis
GCCCGTTTAAAATCGTATCGCGCCATAGCGACGCGCTACGATAAACTGAAGCGAAACTACGAAAGCATGGTGGCTTTGGCGTGCGGTTTTTTATGGCTCCCAATGTGAAACGTCAACAGGCCCTAGTTGCATGAGAGAAAAACTCCTGTGTTAATGATAACTATTAGCGTTAATGTAGCAAAGTTGAACACCCCGCTCAACAGAATTTGGCGAATAGAGATGTCATGTGTAAGCAGCGAACGTGGTGATTTTTGCGAATACGGTTTTTACGAATGGTGTGTTCTGCTTTTTTCAGCAGTTTTTAGCGGCAGTGGCGAGTATCATGGTAGTAACTTAATACATAAAGGGAATCAACACCATGTGGGGCAATACACGCAGCGGTTGGGGCATTATCAGTATCGTATTGCACTGGTTGAGTGCCGTTGCCATTATTGGGCTTTTCATTCTTGGTTGGTGGATGACAGGGTTGGGTTATTACGACTCTTGGTACAACCAAGCGCCGTGGATTCATCGCTCGATTGGCGTGTTACTGTTTTTCTTTACGCTTATGCGTCTCACATGGCGCCTTTTTCAACCCACGCCCCACGCCGAGGGCAGCCGCTTTGAAGCGCTTGCCGCGCATATAGGGCACATTGCATTGTACGTATTGCTTTTAAGCGTAATGGTGAGTGGTTATTTGATTTCCACGGCAAAAGGCAGTGGCATTGGTGTCTTTGGCTGGTTCGAAGTGCCCGCGTTGCTGTACGGTCTACCTAATCAAGCGAGCCTTGCAGGTGATATTCACTGGTACAGTGCGCTAGCGCTAATTGTGCTAGCCGCTGGCCACAGCCTTGCCGCCCTTAAGCACCATGTTATCGACCACCACAAAACTTTTGTGCGTATGCTAACCCCTAAATATAGCCATCACGTTGACGAGTCATCGCAGTGATGCGTTATTTCACCCGAAGGAGATAGATGATGTTAAAGAGAACTGCCATTGCAACCGCTATCGCTGCCGCAAGCTTAGTGCCGCTAGGCCAAGCACAAGCGGATACTTACGTCATTGATACCGAAGGCCAGCACGCCTTTGTTCAATTTAAAATTAGCCATTTAGGTTTTTCCCGTCTGCTAGGTAACTTTGAAGAGTTTTCCGGCGAGTTTTATTATGACCCTGAGAACTTGCAAGACTCATCCTTTGAGATGGAAGTGCAGGTGGATAGCCTCAACTCTAACCATGCCGAGCGCGACCGCCATATCCTGAGCGACGACTTCTTAAACGCGGGTCAATATCCAACAGCATCGTTTATCTCGACAGGCTTTGAGCCGAGCGGCGCCAGTGAAGGTGTGGTCACGGGTGATTTAACGCTACATGGCGAAACCCAAGAAATTGAAATGCCGGTAGAGCTGATGGGCGAAGGCGACGACCCGTGGGGTAACTATCGCGCCGGTTTTGAAGGTAGCACAACGCTGACGCTTTCTGACTTTGGCATCGATATGAATACTTTCCCTGAGGCCATGCACGAGCTTGAGCTCTACGTGACATTTGAAGGCGTTCGCCAGTAAGCAGGAGACTTGATAAATAGCGCCACCTTCCTTTTATAGGTTAGTGGCGTTTTTGCGTTTTACACAGATGGCGTGGGAGTTGGATTAGGTGGTCGATATCGAGAAACCCTATGGATTAGGTGAAACGCTTTGGCAGCAAACGTGGCCAATGGCAATTGGGGTGTTGTCGCTGCTGGGCTTTCAGCTGGTAGACAGTGCGTTTATCGCCCGCCTAGGGACGGCGCCACTTGCCGCTCAGTCGTTTACCTTTCCGCTCTCCTTTTTCATCATCGGCATTCAGGTAGGCCTAGGGATTGCTATTGCGGCTCTCATTTCCCGGGCATTAGGGGCTGGAGAGAAAGCACGAGCTAAACGCTTAGGTAGCTTAGTGCTCATGGTCGCTGGGGCGTTGATTGCGCTACTGGTGCTTTTGCTATGGGGAACGCAGCGGCCAATTTTCACCTTGCTCGGCGCGAATGAAACTGCATTGGCTAATATTCGCCCTTACTGGGCGCCGCAGCTGGTAGCCGCTTGGCTCGGGGCACTGTTGTATTTTGTTTATAGTATCTTTCGTGCCCATGGGGATACCAAACTGCCGGGCAAAATGATGGTGCTGAGCAGCTTGGTTAACTTGGCACTTGACCCACTGTTTATCTTCGGTGTCGGCCCATGTGAGGGCTTAGGGCTACCGGGGGCTGCGTTGGCGACGATTCTCGCGTTTGCGATTGGTTTAGGGGTTACTTGCCGTAAGCTTGCAAGGCAAAACTGGTTGGCTTTTAACGGGTTAAAAACGGAAGCGCTGCTTTCCTATAAGCCGTTTGCCGGGATCGCTGGCCCGGCTATGATGAGCCAGCTTATGCCACCGTTGGCGGCTATGCTCGCTATTTCCATCGTGGCACCGCTTGGAGAAACCTATGTCGCGGCTTGGGGCTTGGCCAGCCGCTTGGAAACGCTGTCGCTGATGGTGATTTTGGCCATGACGATGTCACTGCCGCCTTGGCTTGGGCGCTGCTACGGCGCAGGAGATTGGTCACAAATTCACCGACTGTTGCGCTTGGCGTTGAAAGTCGCCGTGGTTTGGCAGTTGAGCCTCGGTGTGTTGATGGCACTGGGCGCCCCTTGGGTGGCATTGGCACTGGCCGGCCATCCGGAAGTACAGCAAGCGCTGGCGCTTTTGATTCGCTTTTTGCTGCCAAGTTATGCCGCCCTAGGCGTTTGTATGTTGGTGGTATCGGCGGGTAACGCGTTGGGATGGCCGCTGCGGTCGATGTTGATTTCCGCAGTGCGGCTCTTTGTTTGCTATCTCCCTTTTTTGTGGATGGGAGCACAGCTTGGCGGATGGCTGGGGTTGGCGTTAGGTGCTGCTTTCGGCAATGTACTGGCGGGTCTGACCGCGTGGGTTGTGCTCAAACGAGTTCTCTCCCGCCCACATCGGCAGGCGGGTGTCGCAAAGCCGGTTTAGTGCCCCTCGTTCCGCTGTTGAAAGGCAAAGTAAGCAAAAAGTATCGCCATGGCTAAGTAGCCTACGACAAAATCCGGCGCAGCGTTTAGGGCGAGTTTGGGGGCGTGCATCAACCCTAGCCACGAGAACCCCGCCGCAATCACGGCAAACGCGGCGGCGCGGCGGAACTGGTGGTCGATAACAGAAACGGTCATCGCGCCGAGAAAAATCGCCATAAACATCGCCCCCTGACCCATGATCACAATGGCATTCGAGATATCGCTGACCACCTCTTCGGCACCGCGGTTAAAGCGTGTCATTACGTAGTTGGCGAAATAGGGTAGCATCGCCAACGCCACCGCCGGGTAGTAGCGGGTATCGTTGGTTTGAAACGCCGTGGCAATCATCGAAATGCCGACAAAAACCAGAATCGGTGCGACCACGGAAACGGGTATGATCGCCGCCAGTGCCGCAATGAGGCCAAACATGGTGGCGATAGCGTATACGGCGCCGTTTAAAAGACTATAGCCACGACCGGCGCCCATCCACTTCGCTCCAACGGTGGCGATATACACCGTGGTAGGGAAAACACCGCCAAACAGTGCGCCGATCATGGTGCCAGCGCCATCCACCGCTTGGCACTCACGCACATCGTATTTGTCGCCAGCGGCCTCCATCGCCTCGACGTTGTTCATGGTTTCAATCGCGTTATACAGTGTGATTGGCAGCACCACGGTGAGCACCGCCAGCATGCTAGTGAAGAGCAGCCCCAAGCCTTCAAACCAGGCAAGGTTAGGCAGTAGCGGATAGAAGCCAAGATGGCTGAAAGCATCGCTGAAGCGGGCGCTGTCGGCATCGCCGATGAGGTAGGCCATGAGAGTGCCAACCACAATGGCAAAAAGCGATGTGGGTAGGCGAAACGGCATGCTCACTCGGCCAATCAAACCGATGATGATTATCGCCAGAACCACCAGCCCGATAATCGGCATTTCCAAGGTTTTAAACAGCATTTCCCCGGCGATGAAGGTGAGCGCCACCCCCGCAACAGCGCCGAGCATGGCAGCGCGCGGTAAGTGATACTGCACCCAACGGCCGATAATGCTAATCGCCGCTTCGATGGCGCCGCTGATAAAACACGCAGCAACAGCGATTTTCCAAGCAAGCGCCGCATCGCCGGTTAGCTGTTTAGCGGGGAGAAGCACCCCGAAGAGAAAGACGAACATGACCGGCGTGGAAATGCCGTAGGAGAGCGCGGTAACGTCGGTGCGCTGTTCTTTGCGAGCCAGGCGGGCTGCGCTCCAGGCGTAATAGAAGTTGCCCGCCATCACGGCAACGGCAGCGCCGGGCAGCACTTGGCCGTACACGATAGAAGCGGGAAAGCCCATGCCCAGCATGGTAATGGCGATGATGACGAAATTTGCGATGTTGTTTTGAAACAGCGCAAAGAACGCATCGGTGTCTTCTTTTTTGTACCAAGGGTAGGAAATGCCGGCAGGTGTTGCCATGACGTGCCCCTTAAAGCGGATTGTTGTGATAATAATTGACGGTAGAAAAGCAAAAACGCCCAGACAGTGCCTGGACGTTTAAGCGGTATTACAAAGGGTAAGCGCGCGTTATGCCTTGCCGTTCACGGTGGCAATCGCCTTAGCCAAGTAAGGCAGGTTCTCATGAGAGAAACCGGCCACATTGGCGCGGCCCGAGCGCACCATGTAAATACCAAACTCATCGCGTAAGCGGTCCACTTGCTCCGGGGTTAAACCGGTATAAGAAAACATACCGCGCTGCTCGGCGACGCAGGCATACTTATCGTCCAGCCCGTAAGGCTTCAGCGCTTCAACGAAGTCACGACGCAGGGTGTTGATGCGGTCACGCATTTCGGTGAGCTCTTCATGCCACACAGCAGTCAGCTCGTCGTCATGGAGAATGTCGCTGACGATGGCGCCACCGTGGGCGGGCGGGTTGGAGTAGTTTTCCCGCGCGGCAATGGCAATCTGCGAGCGAATGTTTTCCATCTGCTCGCTATTTTTCGCCACCATGATTAAACAACCCGTGCGTTCGCAGTAAATGCCGAAGTTCTTCGAGCAGGAACTGGTGATGATCACTTCATCCAGTTCTTCGGCCATCAAGCGCACGCCATAAGCATCTTCATCCAAGCCTTCGCCGAAACCTTGGTAGGCGAAATCAATCAGTGGCAACAGGTGGCGCTCGCGCACGACCTCAAGCACGGTATGCCACTGCTCTTTGGAGAGGTCAAAGCCCGTAGGATTATGACAGCAAGCATGCAGCACGACCACATCGCCTTCCGGGATTTGCTTAAGTGCCGCTAGCATACCATCAAAATCAAGCCGGTTGTCGGCATCAACGTAAGGGTATTTGTGCAGGGCAATACCCGCAGCAGTGAATATGCCGTGGTGGTTTGGCCACGTTGGATCCGATACCCAAATTCCCTTATCGGGAAGCTGTGTTGCAATAAAATCTGCGGCTAAGCGCAGCGCCCCTGTTCCGCCGGGTGACTGTGTCGCGCTGGCGCGATTGGCATCCAGTACGGGAGAGTTTTCCCCTAGTACCATCGGTAGCACCACTTCGCCGTAAGCGGGGGCACCGTGCGAGCCAATATAGGTTTTGGTGGTTTCATTCTTGAGCAGGCGAGCTTCAGCTTCCTTTACGGCACGCATTACGGGTGTGTTGCCCTCGGCATCACGGTAAACGCCGACACCGAGGTCCACCTTCTGTGGGTTGGTGTCTTTCTTGAAAGCTTCGATCAGCCCGAGAATGGCATCTCCAGGGACTCGCTCAATATGCTCAAACATTTATTCGGCTACCTCATCAGTTCTGGCGGCTAAAATGAAGTCATTTTGGTGCAGTCCGCCGATTTCATGCGACCACCATGTCACCGTGGCTTTTCCATACTCGGTGGTGATCATGGGGTGATGACCGGCCTGCTCAGCGATATCGCCAACGCGCTGGGTAAACGCCAAGGCGTCGGCGAAGTCGTCAAAATGATAACTTCGCGTAAGCTTCATCATGCCATCGCCGTCGCTAATCTTCCACTGTGGTAGTGCGTTCAGCGCGTCTTGTGCCTCTTTTTCGGTCATAGGCGTGGCATTGCCGCTGCAAGGTTCACATGCTTGCTTTGCGAGTGCTGTCATGTTTTGCCTCCTAAACTTAATGATATCGCAAGATTGCACCGTGCTCTGAAAAGCACTTTAAAAAGTGCGTTAAAAAGGCTATTTCACTTTTTAGGATAGGTGGCAAATGAAGGGATGCCAAATCGCCGAGGGCTGCCATGGCAATATCTTGGGTATATTCTTTTTTGGTCTTTTAGTCTTATTATTTATTTCTTTTTGTTCTTTTCGGGATTCGCTAATGTGGTCCTTAGCTGAAACTGTTTATCCACCCTGAGGTGTGACTTGGCGCTTTTTGATTCGATTTCCTATCAACCATCCGGCAGCGTGAGCCTAGTAGGCGCTGGCCCCGGCGATCCTGAACTGCTTACGTTGAAGGCCTATCGGCGACTGCAAGCGGCCGACATTGTGCTCTATGACCGCTTGGTGAGCCAAGAAGTGCTGGATATGATCCCTGAAAGAACCCGCCGTTTCTACGTGGGTAAAGCCTGCTCTTGTCACAGTGTTCCCCAGGAAGGTATCAACCAATCACTGGTGGATTGGGCGAAGGCGGGCAATGCAGTAGTGCGCTTAAAAGGAGGTGACCCCTTTATTTTTGGCCGTGGCGGTGAGGAGCTTGAAGCCTTAGCGGCTGAGCGGATTACTGTTGAAGTCATTCCCGGTATTACCGCCGCTTCGGGTTGCGCAGCGTATGCAGGGATACCCCTGACGCACCGCGATTACGCGCAATCGGTGAGCTTTGTGACTGGCCATTTGAAAAGCGGTCGGTGTGATCTTGATTGGCAATCTCTGGCGCGGCCAGGACAAACGTTAGTGTTCTACATGAGTTTGGGAAGTTTGAGCGACATTAGCCAACAGTTGATAGCGCACGGCCTGTTGGCAGAAACGCCGTTGGCGTTGGTGTCGCATGGCACAACCCAGGATCAGCGCGTTGATGTGGGCACTCTCACTGCCTTACCCGAACGCTTCTTGGCCGGTGAAGTGGTGTCTCCTGCACTTTTGATTGTGGGAGAGGTCGTAGCGCTTCACACGACACTGGCGTGGTTTGACGCTCACGCCAGCCAAGCAAGCGGTTATCTTGGCAAAAATCATTCTTCTTTTTTGCAAAGCGTCAATTGATCATTATGCAACGAAACGTAAGGCGTTTTAACGCTTTGCGGCAAAGTGCGACTGGCTAGAAATGTGTAGCTGTGTATGCTGTACAGGGTGAGCTAATTAAAATCGTCTTCTTGCATACACTCGTTAGCTATCGCTCGCGGTAGCGCTAGACAAAGAGGAACGCACCAATGACAGACGCGAATAAACCCACCACTAAAACACTACTGAGCGATAATCGTGTAAGAGCGATTGCCGGGATTGCGGCCATTGCCGTGATCTGGGCGATTGTCGCGCAGTCCAACGCAGGAACGCGGCTTGACCGTGTTGAAGTGCTAGAAGAGCAGCTCGCAGAAGCCGAGCGCGAGCGCCAGAAGTTAAATTCAGAGTTATCCGACGTTGAGCAAGCAGAGATGGACCTGGCATCGCTGCAGCAGGAAATGCAAGCGTTAGAAGAAGAGAAAACTGAGGCGCAGTCGACACTAGAATCAACCCGAGGCGAGGTTTCTAGCACTGAAGAAAAGTTGGCCGCGTTGTCGTCTGAGCGTGAAGCCCGCCAAGAGAAATTAGACACGCTCAACCAGCAAATAGAAGAGACGCAGCGTCGCCTTGATGAGCTGCGTAAGACGTATACTCAAGTAGAAGCCAAGAAGGAGGAAGCTGAGGCTGCACGCGACGCTGCTGAACAGGCGCGTCAAGAGGCGCAAGAAGCTCACCAGAAAGCAATTGATGCTCGCGACCAAGCAGAACAGGCGCGTGAGGAAGCGGTCGCAGCACGTGAGCAAGCCGAGGCGGAGTTGGAAACGCTGAATGCCGACCTTGAAGAGGCTAACGCACAGCTTACGTCTATTAACGAAGAGATTAATGCCCTGCAACAAGAGCGTGACGCGTTAGTAGAAGAACGCGATTCGCTTGCCGCCAAGCGTGATGAACTGAAAAGCGAAGTAGAGTCACTGCAAGCGCTGCATGAAGAGGAGCAGCAAAGCCTTAAGGGCACGCGCAGTGAGTTGGATGACCTGATGGTCGCGCTTGAGATCGGCCGCGAAGAGCAAGCAAGCATCAACACAAAGATTGACGAACGCGAAACTCAGCTTGAGCGGTTAAACACTCAGCTGGAAGATTGGCGTGAAGAGTTAGCTGCTTTACAAGGTCGCGTGAACGATAAGAATGCTACCAATCGCAATGAAGCCAGTGAAAGCAACGAAGCCAGTGAAAGTGGCGAGAGCAATAATTAAGACGCCGCTTGATATATAAATCATTGCTGATAAATTCGCTACACTCACCGCATCAATGCACAGGCGAGTGCAACGAGCACCAATGAAAAAAGCCGACCTCGAAAGGTCGGCTCGTTGTGCGTCAACGTCAATGGTATTTTACATAAATGCTATTTGACGTTGGCTTCTGCTGTGGCAGCCGGAATGGTCGTGCTGGGGTCCGGGTTGTGGTTGATCAATGTCGATTTGTCGCTTGCGAATGCATCATAGGCGAAGTCATCAACGGTGAGCATTTCTAGCACTTTTGCTTCAAATTCGCGCATGAACGTTGCGTCTTCTTCGTTAATCAAGCCTTTTTTCAGCCCAGCCTCGACACGCTGCTCAGGGTGAAGCGCCGTCTGCGGCAACTCGCCCTTGGCATAGGCTTTGTTAAGCGTGCGGTAAAGCGTTTCGGCGCGATCATAATCGAGCAGCAGCGCATTGTAGCGGGCCAGCGGATTGCGCTGTTCGCCGTCGTCTTTATCCCAGGTGTTACCTAATAACTTAGTGCGTAGCGCTGAGTGGGTAGAGACGCGCTTGGCAATATCACGCGCTAAGTCATCTTGTGGCCGATTCCAGCGGCGGCCGGTCGGCATCACGATCGCTTTCAATGTCTTACCCAGTAAACGATTAGGGAAGTTATCGAAAATTTCCACAAACGCCTGCTCGGCACGCTGGAGCAAGAAGCGGCAGCTGTAGTGCAATAGCGCCTCTTCGCCTTCCACCTTGTCACCCGCTTGCCATTGCTTGAGTACCATGGAGGCAAGATAGAGGTTAGAGAGTACATCACCTAAGCGTGCGGAAAGCATTTCGCGCTTCTTCAACGCGGACCCTAGGCTTGCCATGGCCGCATCGGCACACAGACCAAAGCCTGCCGAAAGACGGGCGATATCTTGCGCGTATACGTTGGCGGGGCGGTCAAACGGTGTTGATTGCTTGCCTAGCCCCAGCCCTTGGGTAAAGGCACGCGCGGCATTGCCGAAAATTAACCCGGTGTGGCCGAAGAACGCTTTATCAAAGCCTTTGATGTCGTTGGCGTCTTTTGCCGCGAGCTCTTCTAACACGTAAGGGTGGCAGCGAATCGCGCCCTGGCCGAAGATCATGAGGTTACGCGTCATGATGTTTGCGCCTTCCACCGTGATCGCCACCGGGTTGGCGCTATAACCAATACCTAAGTAGTTACGCGGGCCAAGCGTTACTGCTTTGCCACCGTGTACGTCCATCGCATCAGCCAGAATGTTACGCTGGAATTCGGTTAGCTGGCTTTTGAGAATCGCTGAGGGAACGGCGGGCTTCTCGCCATGGTCGATCAGGTTGGCGGTTTGATACACTGTTGCCTGAGCAATATAGCCGAGTGATGCCATGCGCGCTAAGGGTTCCTGCACGCCTTCCATTTCTGCTACAGGGACGTTGAACTGACGCCGCACGCGGGTAAATCCACCGCTCCAGCCAAGTGCATAGCGGGCCGTGCCGGTGGCGCCTGAGGGTAGGGTGATGCAGCGTCCGATCGAGAGACACTCGACCAGCATGTGCCAGCCTTCGCCGATCATCTTCTCGCCACCGATGATGGTCTCTAGCGGAACAAATACGTCGTTACCCTTGATTGGGCCGTTCATAAACGGGCTGCCAATCGGGTGGTGACGGCGGCCAATTTCCATGCCGTCGGTATCGCGGGGAATCAACGCCAGGGTAATACCACGATCTTCTTCGTCGCCCAATAGGTTTTCGGGGTCAAATAAACGGAAGGCGAGACCGATAACGGTGGCAATTGGGGCGAGTGTAATCCAGCGCTTTTCAAAGTTAAGTCTTACGCCAATCACGTCTTTACCGTTGATCGTCTGCTTACACACAATACCGGTATCCGGCAGCGAGGTGGCATCCGAACCGGCGCGCGGGCCAGTCAAACCGAAGCACGGGATTTCGCGACCATCTGCCAAGCGAGGCAGGTAATGATCTTTTTGCGTTTGCGTGCCGTATTTGAGCAAAAGCTCACCCGGGCCAAGCGAATTAGGTACGCCAACCGTTACCATCAACGTTTCGTTGGCCGAGATTTTTTGCAGTACCATGGATTGCGCTTTGGCAGAGAAGCCTAACCCGCCGTACTCCTTCGGAATAATCATGCCGAAGAAGCCTTCTTTTTTTAGGTAGTCCCAAAGTTGTTGTGGTAAATCGGCGCGCTCTTGGGCAATGTCCCAGGCGTTACACATGCCGGCAGCTTTGGCACACTGATTATCAAGGAAGGCTTGCTCATCTTCGCGTAGGCCCTTGTCTTTAAAGTTGAGCAGCTTGTTCCATTGAGGTTTACCGGAGAACAGCTCGCCGTCCCAGGAGACGGTACCTGCTTCCAGCGCGGTGCGCTCGGTATCGGAGACTTTAGGCGCGACTTTTTTAAACATCGCAAAAAGGCGCGGGGTGAGCCATTGGCGGCGCAGGGCGGGTAAGCCGGCAATGGCGATAACGGCAGCGCCGATCAGCAGCAGTATGCCGATAACCGATGCATCAAAAAACAGCCCGATAACGCCAAGTACAGCCAGTACCGCAAGCGCAGGTGTTGCCCCGGCTTCGCGGCGCATCACCACGAGCAGGCCGACAGCGGCGAGCACGATCAGTAAAAGGGTGAGCATAGAGTGACTCCAAGTGTGTGGATAGAGCAGTATAGATAATACGCGTATTTAAACACATGTTTGAATATTGGCAGACCGGCACCATTTAGTGCAAGCGTTTCGGCGTTTTTTGCGGACATAAAAAAACGCCGCAGCATTGGCCGCGACGTTTTAGCGTATAGCCGTGAAGGCTTGGTTTAGAGGCGTTTGGCGGGAGCACCATCAGCGACAAAATAATCGACATTGGCGCGGGGCAGCGGCTCGCGGCCTCGAATGCGGTCGGCGATTTTTTCCGCTAGCATAATCGTCGGCGCGTTCAGGTTGCCGGTAGGAATGAGGGGGAAGAGCGAGGCATCGACTACCCGCAGCCCTTCAATACCATGCACCCGGCCCTCGCCATCGGTAACCGCCATGTCGTTCTCTCCCATTCGGCAGCTGCCGCAGGGATGATAGGCCGTTTCCGCGTGCTGCTTGACGAAGCTGTCTAGCTCTTCGTCGCTTTGCACATCGGGGCCTGGGGCAATCTCGCGACCGCGATAGGGTTCAAATGCCGATTGGGCAATGATCTCGCGGGTAATGCGAATCGCATCGCGAAACTCTTCCCAATCTCTCTCCTTTGACATGTAGTTAAAGAGAATGCTGGGTGCTGCATGCGGGTCTTTCGAGGTCAGTTGAATACGCCCGCGGCTTTCCGAGCGCATGGAGCCAACGTGAGCCTGAAAACCATGGGCCTGCACCGCACTCTTACCGTTGTAGCTGATGGCAATGGGCAGAAAGTGGTACTGCAGGTTTGGCCACGCTTCTTCATCGCGGCTGCGGATAAATCCGCAGGATTCAAACTGGTTACTAGCGCCAATGCCGGTGCCTTTGAACAGCCACTCCGCACCGATTTTTGGCTGGTTGTACCACTTGAGTGCCGGATAGAGCGAAATCGGCTTTTTGCACTCGTACTGAATGTACATCTCCAAGTGATCTTGAAGGTTTTCGCCCACGCCGGGCAATTCGTGCACGACGGGAATATCTAGCGATTGGAGCAGCTCAGGGTTGCCAATACCCGAGCGCTGCAGAATTTGCGGAGAGGCAATGGCACCACCGCACAGCAGTACTTCGCGGCGGGCGCGAGCCTGTTGGGGCTGGCCTTTTCGCTCATAGCGAACGCCCACGGCACGCTTACCGTCAAATTCAATCACATCGGTGACTGCGTGGGTTTCGATAGTGAGGTTGTCGCGCTGCTTGGCGGTATCCAGATAGCCACGCGCGGTCGAGGCGCGGCGGCCCTTAGGCGTGACGAAACGGTCCATGGGGCCAAAGCCCTCTTGCTGGTAGCCGTTGACGTCCTTGGTTGCCGGATAGCCCGCCTGCTTACCAGCCTCGATAAAAATGCGGTAAAGCGGATTGTTGCCTGCTTTAGGAGTGGTCACGCTTACGGGGCCATCACTGCCGTGATAGTCATTCGGGCCGATATCACGGCTTTCGCTTTTTTTGAAGTAGGGTAGGCAGCTTAAGTAATCCCAGTCTTCAAGGCCGGGTTGGCTGGACCAGTTGTCGTAATCCAGGGCGTTGCCGCGGATGTAACACATGCCGTTGATCAACGACGAGCCACCGAGCCCCTTGCCACGACCGCACTCCATACGGCGGTCATCCATATACGGTTCTGGGTCGGTTTCAAACGCCCAGTTGTAGCGCTTGCCCTGTAGCGGGTAGGCAAGGGCAGCGGGCATTTGAGTACGGAAATCAAAGCGATAATCCGGGCCACCAGCTTCCAGCAGCAATACGTTTACGTCGCTGTCTTCGGTTAGGCGTGTGGCCAGCACGTTACCCGCTGAGCCCGCACCAATAATGATGTAATCAAACTCTCTTATTTGCACCATAACGCCTCCTTAAAACACCGATTCAAACGGACCCATTTCGATCTGTACAGATTTCGTCTGGGTGTAGTGGGCGAGTGTCTCAACGCCGTTTTCGCGCCCAATACCGGACTCTTTGTAACCGCCGACCGGCATTTCGGAAGGCGACTCGCCCCAGGTATTGATCCAGCAAATACCGGCTTCCAGCTGATGGATTACCCGGTGCGCGCGGCTGAGGCTTTCGCTAAAGACGCCCGCGGCGAGGCCATATCTCGTATCGTTAGCACGACGGATTACCTCGGCTTCGTCGTTAAACGCGAGCACTGACATCACCGGGCCGAAAATTTCTTCGCGCACAATGCGCATATCGTCGGTGCAGTCGGTGAAGATCGTCGGTGCAGCCCAGGCGCCGTCCGCCCAGTTGCCCGCGTTCCAGGTGTCGCCACCGATCAAAAGGCGCGCGCCCTGTTCTTTGCCCAGCGCAATGTAGGAGAGCACTTTTTCCTGATGCTCGAAGCTGACCAGCGGGCCAAAGTTAACGGCGGAGTCCATCGGGTCGCCGGCGTTGATGCGCTTAACGCGCTCTACCAGCTTGGCTTCAAATGCGTCTTTGACGCTTGCTTCGACAAAAACGCGGGTGCCGTTGGTGCAGATTTGGCCGCTGGAGTAGAAGTTCGCCATCATCGCCGCGTCCGCAGCGCGGTCGAGATCGGCATCAGCAAACACGATGAGCGGTGATTTGCCGCCCAGCTCCATGGTGACGTCTTTCAGGGTCGACTCAGCGGCTGCCGACATGACTTTCTTGCCGGTACCGGCTTCACCGGTGAACGACACTTTATCGATGCCTTCATGCGCGGTGAGCATGGCGCCCACGCTGCCATCACCTTGCACCACGTTGAACACGCCGTTGGGTAAGCCCGCCTCGGTGAAAATTTCGGCAAGCTTCATGGTGGTGAGCGGCGTGACTTCGCTGGGCTTGAACACGATGGCATTACCGGCGGCCAAAGCAGGAGCAGCTTTCCAGCAAGCGATTTGAATCGGGTAGTTCCACGCGCCGATAGCGCCAATGACCCCGAGCGGTTCACGGCGGGTGTACACAAACGCGCTACCGCGCAGCGGAATTTGGCTACCTTCAATGGCCGGGGCAAGGCCGGCGTAGTACTCCAGTGCATCTGCCCCGGTCACAATATCCACGCTCGCGGTTTCGCTAATCGGTTTGCCGGTGTTGCGCGTTTCTAACTCGGCTAACTCGTCGTTGCGTTCGCGCAGCAGGGCGACGGCACGCAGCAGAATGCGTGCGCGCTCCATGCCGGTCATCGCCGCCCATTCGCGCTGACCACGCTGAGCGGCTTCAACGGCGGCGTCGACGTCTGCTTGGCTCGCTTGGCCAACCGTGGCCAGTGGGCTGCCGTCGAATGGGTTGGTAATGCTGAACGTTTCGCCGGACGTAGCCTTTACTCGGCGACCGTCGATATAAAGCGGAAGGGTATCGGAAAGGGTATCTTGTTGAGCCATGCGTTGCTCCTTTTCGTTTATCGCAAAAATGGGAATAGCAAAAATCGGTTAATCAGAAACAGATAAAAATGCGCTGACACGAGAAAGCATCAAACGCCTTCAAGCCGTTGGTTGAGCAAGTAGTTGGTCGAGATACGCGAGGGCTAGCGCGCGTGCTTGGTCAACATCTAAGCCTTCCGGCGTTAGCGCGCCACGTAACCACAGGCCATCAATCATCGCGGCCAAGCCGCGTGCCGCATTACGCGCTTGCGGGCGCGGCATCACGCGTCGAAACTGGTGACAAAGATTGGTGTAGAGGCGTCGGTCGTTGACGTTTTGCAGGCGCTGTAACATTGGTTTGTGCATGCTACTGGCCCAAAAGGCGAGCCATGTTTTGGCCGCGGGCCCGGTGACCTGGGTGCGGTCAAAGTTACCTTCAATGATGGCGCCAATATGTGCTCGCGGGGAGTTATCGATCAATATGCGTCGACGTGCTGAGACAGCATCGCTTAAATCGGTCAATATCTGCCGCATAGTGGCTTCTAAAAGACCATCTTTACCGCCGAAGTAGTGGCTGATAATGCCTGCCGATACACCCGCATGGCGCGCAATACGCAGCACGGTAGCCTCAGCCAATCCGACGTCATCAATGGCCGTCATGGTGGCGTGAATCAGTTGCTGGCGGCGAATGGGTTCCATTCCGACTTTTGGCACAGTGTCCTCCTTATCAACGTTCGGCGGCCGTCGTCACTGCTTGGCGGCATTAGCTTATAAGCGTTTCACGTAACGCCAAATGGGCTTGAATCTAACCTTCAAGCGTGATTACCTGTGTAGTGTGACATCTTTTTATTGAACGTTCAATCAATAAAAAGGTTTTGATATTGAGAGGCTCAGTGATTCAATCTGTGTCGCGTAAGAACCTTATTAAGGAGATGGCTATGTCATTATTAACTTCACGTTATCGTGTAGCGGGTACGCTGCTCATCGCCGCAGGCTTGCCAATGACGGCTCAAGCCAATCAATGCGAAGAAGTACGTTTTGCTGAAGTCGGCTGGACCGATATCACTGCCACCACCGCGCTTGCCACCGAGGTGCTGGAAACGCTGGGGTACGAGACACGTATTGATACGGTTTCAGTCCCTATTGCCTACTCGGGTATGAAAAATGGCGATTTCGATGTCTTTTTGGGTAATTGGATGCCATCAATGGCGTCCATCAGCGATCCCTATGTAGAAGATGGCAGCGTTGATCGCTTATCTGCCAACCTAGAAGGAGCTAAGTACACCTTGGCCGTACCGCAGTATGTTTATGATGCGGGCATTACCTCAGTGTCTGACCTAGCAGAAAACGCTGAGAAGTTTGACAACGACTTGCATGGCATTGAAGCAGGTAACGACGGTAACGAACTGATTCAGCAGATGATTGACGACGACGCCTTCGATTTAGGCGAGTGGAGTTTAGTTGATTCCAGCGAAGCGGGTATGCTCGCGGAGCTTGGCGCGCGGGTACCCAATGAAAAATGGATGGTGTTCCTGGGTTGGGAGCCGCACCCGATGAATACCAACTTTGATATAGCCTATCTTTCTGGCGCTGATGATTACTTCGGCCCGGATTTGGGCGGCGCAACGGTGTATACCAATACTCGTGGTGGCTACGCACAAGAATGTGAAAACGTAGGTACGCTGCTTAATAACATGACGTTCACGCTGGAGATGGAAAATCAGCTGATGGGCGAGATCATGGATGACGGTGAAGACCCGCGCGAAGCGGCGCGTGACTATCTTCAACAGGCTGACGATGCGCTATTAGAAGAGTGGCTCGACGGTGTGACCACCTTCGATGGTGAGCCGGGTTTGACTGCAGTGCGTGCGGCCCTTAAATAACGGCTTTATCGCGCGTGCCGAGCGATACAAAAAGGCAAGCCGAAATCTGGCTTGCCTTTATCTATTAAGATAGGCATAATCTTCACCCGCTGTTAGGGAAAGGCTACGTAGCTCAGTTGGTTAGAGCACATCACTCATAATGATGGGGTCCCCTGTTCAAATCAGGGCGTAGCCACCACAGCGGGCATAATATTGTATTATGCAGCGTAAAGCGTAAGTACGTACGTGTAAGTACTATGCGCGCAACGTAAACAGTACGCGCGATTATGGTGGCCCCTTAGGTCCTCCCGCAACACTAAGCTGCGAACTCCGCCAGGCCCGGAAGGGAGCAACGGTAGTGGTGGATGTGTGTGCCGGGATGTGGCTTTTGGGGCTGCCTCCATTTCTGGATCTTAATTTTATTCTCTCCTTCCTTATACTTATCCCTCTTTGTTTTAGGCTTTGTCTGAGAAGTCGGCGAGCGAAGGCCAGACAAGGCAAAAATCTGCGAAAAGACGGAGTTTACGTGGTGTAAATGAGTACTTTGAGCTGATTTTTAACGCCGTATGGTTGAGCGCAGCCAGTTTTCAGACAGAGCCTAGCGAATTCACGGTCTCGTATGACGCAAAGCAATAGCCTTATCTGCCTTTCAATAGTGACGTGCGTTTGATGTGAAAGGGTGGTGCGTGTGCATCAAGCTATTCACGCTGGATTTTGCTTAAGCACGGTAGTGTATCCCCGTGGTCAAAAAAGCAACGAATGAAGTGCTTTTTGAGATAAGTCATAAGTTGATTCATGGTACGTGAAGCGATTTACGGGTGAAGTCGTGATGCAGGTATTGTTGAGAGTGTAGTAGGCTAATGCGACTTTGTTGGCATAATGTCAGCGAGCTTTGTGCTAAATAGCTATTACAATAGGTGAGCGGGCATGCCCGAGGTAAATTCTCCCTCAGAGATATCTGAACCGACACGGCTGCTTTCATTGCCTGAGCCGTTGCAAGCGCAGCTTGATGAAGGCACAAACTTACCCTCTATGCCGGCAGCGGTGGGGCGGGTGTTGGCTGTTGCACGGCATCCTGATGCAGGCCTTGTCGATTTTGCCCGGGCAATCGAAAACGACCCTGCGCTCACGTTGCGCTTGCTGTCGTTAGCCAATAGTGCCTTTTACTCGCGCCATCAAACTCCGCTGCGCACTTGCCATGAAGCGGTATCACGCATCGGGCTTGATGCTACCTTAGCCGCGGTGATGAGCTTTGGCTTATCGCGCACAGGCCATCAAAGCCGCCATCTAATGCTTTTATGGCAGCGCGCTACGGTAGCCGCTCTAGCTGCTCGCTACTTAGCGCAGCAGCTTTGCCCCCTGCACTCGGGCACGCTTTTTACCATGGCGTTGTTGCAAGATATTGGCATTTTGGCGTTGGACGCCATGGCTCCCAAGAAGACTGAAAGGCTCTATGCCGATGTGATCTCTTGCCATTCAACGTTAGAAGAGAAAGAGCGCGTGTCGTTTGGTTCAGATCATGCCGCTGTGGGGGCATGGCTGGCGCAGCGTTGGGGCGTTCCAGGCCACTTGGTGAGCGGTATCCAGCAAAGTCATGGCCCGTTAACGTCAATTCCTGTCGAACTTTTATGTTTGCGCCTATCGGGGCCAATAGCAGATGCGTGGCTTTCGCCGTCGCCAGCAAAATCGTTGGTTAACCTAATGCATCGGCTCAAGCTAATCGATGGGATGGAAAGTATTTCGGTTAATCAGTTATTAAACGATATCCACCATCAGTTACCGGCGATGGCAAGCCTGTTGGATGTCACCGCACCACCGCTACACGATAATGAAGCGATGTTGCAAGAAGCGCAGCAGCACTTGTTTAAGCAGACGCTGACGTTGAGCGCGAGGCTCGATAAGCAGCAAAATGAGATGGAAGCACTACGCCAGCGTCAAGATGACCTAGAAGCGCGCAGCCGCCAAGATGTTTTGACGGGCTTGGCAAACCGGCAATGGCTTGAAGAGCAATTACAGCAACGCTTTGCCCTTTGTCAAATCGAAAGCCGCACAATGTCGATTGTGTTTATCGATATTGATCATTTTAAACATTTAAATGATGAATACGGCCATCAAGTGGGAGACAAAGTGCTGGAGCGATTCGGCGCAGTGCTTAAGTCCTCAATACGCGAGGGCGATTTAGCAGGTCGCTACGGGGGCGAAGAGTTTTTGATTATTCTGCCGGATGAAGTAGCCAGCGATGCGCTCGCGATGGTCGAGCGCTTCTTGCAGCGCTTGAACAATGAGGCGGTGATCTATGTGGAAGGCAAACCTCTCTATGTGACAGCCTCGGTTGGGATCGCTAGCCTCGACGATGGTCAATTCGACAACATTCGCGAGTTGATCGATGCCGCAGATCAATGCATGTACCGTGTTAAACATTCGGGCAGAAGCGGTGTGGCCGTTTACGGCCGCTAACGGGTTTCTTGTGTTTCAGTGTATCGCTGCATAATGGCGAGCGTGTCGTCGCTCACGTGGTGCTCCATCCCTTCAGCATCAATGCGTGCCGTGGTATCGCTGACGCCTAGGGCGCGTAAAAAATACAGCACAATACGATGGCGCTGACGCGATGCATCTGCCATGGCCTGTCCTTGTTGGGTGAGAAACAGCGAGCGGTAGGGCTTGCTTGTCACTAAGCCTAGCTCGTTTAAACGGCGAATCATTTTCGAAACCGTCGCTTGACTGACGCCCATGCGGCTAGCGATATCTGCCGCGCGCGCCTCTTCCCGATGTAGCAGTAAATCGCCAATCAACTCGACGTAATCCTCAATTAACTCAGTTTCATGTGCGTTGCGCACGGCTTCATATTGACGCACGTGCTGCTCTACGGGCGGTAACGCATCACCACTTTGTAAAGGTGTTTTTGACGGCCGTTCTGAAAAATTCGGGTAGTTACTCATTAGGTAAACGTATCAAAGTGAATAAAAAAGCTCATTAGCGTTGATCCTGTACCTTAGTGCATCATCGTTTGTCATGGCTAAACTATTTGCACTCTGGTTTTTTTAGTAGGCTACAGTGTTCATTTATAAGAGCTTAACACAGCGGAGAACCATCATGCCCCAGCGCCTTATTGGATGTGGCCTCCGGCGGTGCCATTATACTGGTCGCAACCCAACCGGCTTGTTTTCCGTTTTCTCCCAAGCATGGCGTGACCATGTGCCAGCGGCGCCGCTGGCGCATGATGTCTTAAGAAGAAAGGCTCTTAAGAAGAAAGGCTTGGTGCGGCGTTAAACGCAAATGCCGTGTTGTGGCGCAAGGCCGTGAAGTACCAGGGTTGAGTAGTCGACAATGCCCATTATCTGGTGCTGGTGATCAATCACGGGAGCGAGTGCTAAGCCGAACTGATCAAACAGACGCGCGCAGTAACGTACGTTCATCTCTGGGCGAACGCCGATAATAGGTTTGCTCATGATTTCATACAAATTGATACGCTCTGCCGCCCGATTCGGCGCGAGTACTTTTTTTGCAATGTCAGACGGCAGCACGATGCCATATTCATCGTTTTCATTGCGTTTTTTTATCACCAAGGCGCTCGCGTTACGTTCGCACAAAAGCTTGATACCGTCTGCCACGGTGACAAAACCATCAACGAGCAGATAGCGTTGATGCATGATATCTCGCGTAGTGATAGCGGTTTCTTGAGTCGACATGAGGTTCTTTCCTTACCTTTATAGTGCCTGGTTGACAGTATCGGATAGCGATTTGATTTGGTGATTGACACCGATAGCATCTTCAACATCGACTTGAAACGCGATGCCTGTGCCCGGTGTTTCATCAAACTCGCCTACCTCTGCAATCGCCTCAAGAATAGCGCGGCTAATATGCTCCTCGACGAGAAATAGCAATACATCACGCTGTGCATTAATTTCCATCCCGAAAATACCACGGGCTTTTTTTAACCCTTCCCCGCGCGCATTATTAATAACCGTCGACCCTGTTGCACCTGCGTCACGCGCCGCTTTGAGGATAGCGTCGGTTCGCTCATCGTCGACGAGCGCCATAATTAGCTTAAAACGCATTCCATTCTCCCTATAACGCCAAATAATTTAGACGTGTAAGTGTTATGTCGTGTGATCTGAGTGGGTGGTGTCTGACGATGGTTTTCTTTTTTCTAGCCATTCAGCGACTTGGGCATAACCCATCACGGTAATAATGGGGAATAAACAAGCAAGAGCAATCATGCCAA
Organism: Halomonas llamarensis; assembly: GCF_023555005.1. Classification (GTDB taxonomy): domain Bacteria; phylum Pseudomonadota; class Gammaproteobacteria; order Pseudomonadales; family Halomonadaceae; genus Vreelandella; species Vreelandella llamarensis. The sequence goes on from NZ_JAMJPJ010000003.1 coordinate 20,467, forward strand.
AACCATCCATGATGGGGCTGCGGCCCGGGATTGCGGTAGCAAGGCCTAACCCTAATGCGGCAATAATTGGCACGGTGATGGTGGAGGTGGTGACCCCGCCAGAGTCGAATGCTAACGGAATAATGCTCCGAGGCGAGCGGAATGTCTGGATAATCACGAGAATGTAAGCCAACAACACAAACCACTGCAGCGGCCAACCCATCACGATCCGCCAAGTGCCCAGCGTAATCCCAAATGCCATCCCCAGTGCCACCGAAATACGTAGCATGAGTGGGTTAATCGTACCCCCGGAAATTTCACCGGCTTTAAGCGAAACGGCAATAAGGGAAGGCTCGGCGATAGTGGTACTAGCACCAATGGTAAACGCGAACAGGTAAACCCAATAATAGTCGCTCCAGTGACGATCGGCGCCAGCGGTAAGCTCGGGCAAAAAATTACGATCGGTAAGCTGTGTGGCCATTAGTTCGCCCATGGGAAAAAGCGCTTGTTCTAGCCCAACCAAAAAGAACGAAAGCCCCACCCACACCATAAAGAACCCGACCAATACCTGAGAGAGATGCTTGATACGCTTGCGGATAACCAAATATTGAAAACCAAAGATAATCGCGACTATTGGCAAAATATCGAGCAATGTATCCCAGAACATGGCAATTAACGTCATTAGGCGCTCCCTGCAATAAAGTTAAGGCCAAAAATCCCCAGAAACAGCACGAAAATAATCGGCATGACCGAGGCGAACGCAATTAAACCGAAACCATCCAGCATTGGGTTGCGTCCTTTAATGGCGGTAGCCAAACCTACACCAAGCGCGGTTACGAGAGGCACGGTAATCGTGGACGTAGTGACGCCGCCGGAATCGTAAGCGATGCCGATAATTTCATTTGGGGCGAGTAGCGTCAGTAATAGAACCAAGACATACCCCCCAATAATCATCAGGTGCAGCGGCCAACCTTTCAGTATTCGCAACACGCCGACCACCACGGCTGTGCCGACGGAAATGGCCACTACCATACGTAAAATAAACGCAAACGACTGTTGTGCCGAATTGCTGCTGGCAATCAACCCACCTTCAGAAACAACTTCACTTGCCCTGGCGGCAACGGCAATCAACGCGGGTTCTGCCACCGTAGAACCAAATCCTAAAGCGAACGCAAAGAGGAGCAACCAAGCTACCGAGCCCTTTTGCACAAAAGCGCGTGCTAGATTTTCGCCAATGGGGAAGAGCCCCAGCTCTAACCCTTTGATAAAAAAAGTTAAGCCCACTACGACAAACACCAACCCCAGGGCAAGGTTGACCATGGCCAGCGAGTCAGATAGAGGTTGGCGAATCACAACAAACTGAAAAAAGCCAATCACCAGTACGACTGGTGCCAGGTCGCGCAGGCTGTCTTTTAGCTGTCGAGAGAGTGAGATTAAAAAATCCATCGGGTGCCCGCAAAAGTTTTAGAGTGTCGTTCGTTAAGTTGTCACGTTTTAGTGCTAATCATATCCAATGTAAAGCGATGTTGCTTTGATCTTGATCATTATCAATGTTGCAGTGCAATGTAGGTGCTACTGTTATATTTCGCTAAACAAGGAGTTTTTCGTGACTCAGGTTTTTCTATGCACGGAAAAGTCAGCATTGTAGCGAGTCTTGCCAATGACGACAGCATTGTTTTTGGCTGTGCATCGGCGATGGATATCTCTCACGCGACATCGGCAATGCCGTGGTTTATCTGACATCGGAGGCTGGCGCGGCGATCACCGGTATTACCCATTATGTGGATGCGGGCCACCATATCCGCGTTTAACCGCTGAGTTGTATAAAACGGAGAACAGAATGAGTGACTTGGACGAAGTAATTGAGAACCGCACCTTCGATGAAATTTGCGTGGGCGATGAGGCGCACTTAGAAAAACGCCTGACGATGGAGGATATCAAGCTTTTTGCCATTATGTCCGGCGATGTGAATCCGGCGCATGTGGATGATGATTTCGCCAAAAGCAGTCGCTTTCAAGAAGTGATTGCCCACGGCATGTGGGGCGGGGCGCTTATTTCGACCGTACTTGGCACACAGTTACCCGGACCAGGGACAGTCTATTTGGGCCAAACGCTGCGCTTTAAGGCGCCGGTGCGGCTTGGCGATGTGCTAAAGGTATCAGTTAAGGTGTTGGAGAAAGATCAAGCGCACCACCAGATCACTTTCGCCTGCCGTTGCGAAAATCAACGCGGTGATACCGTGATTGAAGGGGAGGCGAGAATTCTCGCGCCAACCAAAAAAATTCGCCGCCCGCGCACTGTTATGCCCAAAGTGCGCTTAACCGAACGCGGTCGTTTGCATGAGATTCTAACCGCGGCCGATCACCCCGAGCCTATGCGCACCGCCGTGATTCACCCCGTGGATGAAAGCTCCATTCGCGGTGCGGTGGAATCCGCGGCACATAGGCTGATTATTCCGGTGCTGGTGGGGCCAGAAATGAAAATCCGCGCAGCTGCTGACAGTGCCGAGGTCGATATCAGTGGCTTTGAGCTGGTCGATACACCGCATAGCCACGCTGCCGCGGAAAAAGCCGTGGCGCTCGCCCGCAAGGGCAGCGTGGATGCGCTGATGAAAGGGGCATTGCACACCGATGAGCTGCTGCACGAAGTGGTCAATCGGGAAAGTGGGCTGCGCACCGAGCGCTGCCTAAGCCATGTGATGGCCTTCGATGTACCGACCTACCCGCGCCCATTGTTGATCACCGATGCGGCGATCAATATCTACCCGAAGCTGGATCAGAAGCGCGATATCGTGCAAAACGCCATTGAGCTTGCCCATGCGCTGGGCAACCTCGACCCCAAAGTGGCGATTCTTTCCGCCGTTGAGACCATCAACCCTAAAATTGCTTCAACGTTGGATGCGGCGGCGCTGTGCAAAATGGCGGACCGTGGCCAAATTACCGGCGGTACTTTGGATGGCCCCTTAGCGTTTGATAATGCTGTTTCGGAAGCCGCCGCCAAAACCAAAGGGATTGTTTCGCCAGTTGCGGGGCGCGCGGATATTCTACTTGCGCCCGATTTAGAGGCGGCCAATATGCTAATGAAGCAGCTAAGCCACCTTGCCGATGCCACCGGCGCGGGCTTGGTCGTGGGCGCCCGCGTGCCGATTATTCTCACCAGCCGCGCCGATGATGCCTTGACCCGAATGGCTTCCTGCGCGCTAGCACTTTTGTTGGCCGATCAACAGCATCGTGCAGTTGCTTCCGCGGCGTTGAAAGGAGCGTGATGATGAATGAGATTTTGGTATTCAATAGCGGCTCCTCCAGCTTGAAATTTGCCCTCTATGCCGCTGAAAAGACGCCAGAGGCAAACCGTGAATCCGCATTGAAGGCGCTTGCGCTGCATTATCAGGGGCATTTCTCTGGTCTGGGCACGAAGGGTGCTGCGGTTTCCCTCAAGCAGGTAACCGAGAACGGCGAAGAACAAGCCCTTGATGAATTACACGCGGCCGATAATCATGAAGATGCCATCACCATATTGATGGCGTGGCTTGCCAACCGCGAAGGGGGCGGAACCCTTGTGGGGATCGGCCATCGCGTCGTTCACGGTGGGCAGTATTACCGTGAAGCCGTGGTATTGAGTGCTGATGACGTGGACGAGCTGGAAACGCTCTCAAGCCTGGCGCCGCTACATCAGCCGCACTGCTTGGCGCCGATTAAGCTCTTGATGGCGCACCACCCCGAGGTGCCTCAGGTAGCAAGCTTTGATACCGCCTTCCACGCCGACCAGCCTTGGGTGGCCAAACAGTTCGCACTACCCCGGAAGCTAACGGCCAAAGGGCTTATTCGCTACGGTTTTCACGGGCTCTCGTATGATTACATCAACCGTACGCTGCTTGAGGTGCTGCCTAGCGACGCCGCTTGCGAGCGCGTGATTGTGGCACATCTGGGCAATGGTGCGAGTCTCTGCGCGATACATAATGGCAAGAGCGTTGCTTCCACCATGGGCTTTACCGCGCTGGAAGGGCTGGCAATGGGAACGCGCTCGGGTTCGCTCGACCCGGGTTTAGTGCTGCACTTGATTGAGCAGGAGGGCATGTCAGCACAGGATGTCTCCACGCTTTTGTATAAGCAATCGGGGCTTTTGGGCGTCTCGGGCATTAGCAGCGATATGCGCGAGCTTTTAGCAAGCGACGCGCCTGAGGCACAAGAAGCGATTGAACTCTATTGCTATCGTATTGCCCGTGAAATCGGCAGTTTGGCCGCTGCGTTAGGCGGGTTAGATCAGCTGGTTTTTACCGCCGGTATTGGCGAGCATGCCGCCCGCGTGCGCGAGCAAGTCGCCATGCAGTGCGAGTGGCTGGATGTAAAGCTTGATAACGACGCTAATGCGCGCGACGAAACGCGGATTGCTAGCATGGATAGCCGCGTGGGCGTGTGGGTGATCCCGACCGATGAAGAGCGTGTGATCGCCAGCGACTGCTTAACGCGGCTCGGTTTAGTTTAACCGGGGCAGCACCTGCCAAGCATGGGAGGCGTAGTTGTTTTAAAAGCTGCTAAGCAGAGTCTGAGTGACGTTAATCGAAGAAGCGATAGTAAGTAGCGAAGGCAATAGCCGCAAGCGTTAGAGACAAACGCCATGATCTTGGTCGCGCATTAAGGTTTATTGACTGGCGATGGCTTTTTAACCCGGCGCTATCTGCTAAAATCCGCCGCTTTTGCGTCATTGCTTATTCATACATTCACTGACTCTTGCTAGGAAATCTCATGAATGCAGTAATTGTTGCCGTACTGGTGATGGTGGCGCTATCGCTGGCGCGGGTCTCCGTGGTGTTTGCGCTGGTGGTTGGGGCGTTGGTAGGTGGCGTGGTAGGCGGTTTGACGCTTGAGCAAACGCTGGATGCGTTTCATCAAGGTGTCGGTGGCGGCGCGCAGGTGGCATTGGCGTACGCCACGCTAGGGGCGTTTGCGGTGGCGATTTCTCGCTCGGGTCTGCCGGACTTGCTCGCCAAACGGTTGATTGCGTTACTCGGGCAGGAAACCAGTGCCGCGCAGCAGTTGCGTGTGAAAACGCTACTGCTTACCGCCGTGCTGCTGGTGGCGATTTCGTCGCAAAACCTGATTCCGGTCCATATCGCCTTTATCCCGATTTTAATTCCGCCGCTCTTAAAGGTGATGAATCAGCTTAACCTTGACCGTCGTGCGGTGGCCTGCGCGCTAACGTTTGGGTTGACGGCGCCTTACATGCTGCTGCCGGTCGGGTTTGGCGCTATTTTCCTAAACGATATTTTACTTGCCAATTTGAATAGCGCTGGCGAGCCGCTAGGGCTTGAGATTACCCGTGGCATGGTGCCTATGGCGATGGCAGTTCCCGTGGGCGGTATGGCGCTGGGGTTAGCCGTGGCGATTTTCTTCAGCTATCGCAAGCCGCGTCATTACAACAACAATGCAGATGTTGTGAGTGCCAACGCCCATGAAGGGCACTCCGTCCCTCAAGAGCCACACACCTTGGAGCTTGTCATGTCGGGCGTAGCGATTGCCGCGGCGCTGGGGTTGCAGCTTTATAGCGGTTCGATGATTTTAGGCGGCTTAGTCGGTGTAGCGCTTTTGTCACTGGGCGGTATTTTTAAGTGGCGGGAGGCGGATGACCTTTTCACTAGCGGCATGCGGATGATGGCGTTGATCGGCTTCATTATGATTTCCGCTGCGGGGTTTGCCGAGGTGATGAAAACCACCGGGGACATTGATGCGTTGGTGGACGGGGCATTTGCTCTATTTGGCGATAACCGCGGCTTGGCCGCCTTGGTCATGTTACTGGTGGGCTTGTTTATCACGCTAGGGATTGGTTCGTCATTTTCTACTATTCCGATTATCGCGGCGATTTTTGTGCCGTTGGCGGTACAGTTTGGCTTTTCGCCCATGGCAACTGTGGTGCTGGTGGGGACAGCAGCGGCGCTTGGTGATGCTGGCTCGCCCGCGTCTGACTCCACACTCGGGCCTACCTCAGGACTTAACGTCGACCGCCAGCACGACCATATTTGGGATAGCGTTGTGCCGACGTTTATTCACTATAATCTACCGCTGATCGGCTTTGGTTGGCTTGCCGCTATGATGCTGTAACGCGCTTTTAAGCGCCGTCCCCGGCCTTTGTTACTCTTCTTGCTGGGGTGGTAAGTGCGTTTCAACGGCGCTAAGTAGTCCTCGTAGCAGCGAAAGTTCGCGTCGCGAGGGCTCCGAGCGGGCAAATAGCGCCTGTAGCTGTTCTTCGGTTCGCGCGTGGGGCTGAGTGATAAAGCCGCTTTTGTGCATCACCTGATGTAAGTGATCTTGAAAATAGCCAAACTGCTCGCGACTGGGCGGTGTTGCTTGCGTTGGCGTTTGGTAGACAAAGCCGCTGTCGGGGCGTTTTCGAAAGCAGCGATGGATTTCGTAGGCGAGAATCTGAACTGCCTGAGACAGGTTGAGGATGCCATATTCCGGGTTCGCTGGGATGCTGACCTGATGGGTGCAGGCACGGATTTCATCGTTGGTTAACCCTGAACGTTCCCTTCCAAATACTAGCGCGACGGGCGCTGCCATGGTGTTTTCCACCACGCTTTCGGCCATGTCATCCGGCTCGTCAAAATGTGGAAGCGGCATGTTGCGAAGCCGCGCGCTGGCGCCAACCACCTGCACACAATCACTTACGGCTTCATCGAGAGAACCAACAACGCGCGCATTTTCCAACACATCGGTGGCGCCGGCCGCAAGTCGCGTCGCTTCGTCATCGGGAAAGGTTCGTGGGTTGACCAGCGTAAGGTGCTCAAGGCCCATCGTTTTCATAGCGCGGGCAGTGGCGCCGATATTACCGGGGTGAAACGTCTGTACCAGGATAATGCGGATATTGGAAAGCACGAAATTCAAACCCTAAACAGGCAGTGGTTGGTATGTGAGCAAGTTGGTATGTGAGCAAGTAAGCGTGTGAGCAAACCGCAATATTAACACGCTTATAACGCAAGAACCCCGCCGAAGCGGGGTTCTTGCTGACGTTTTGGCGTCAAATGAGCGGTGTGGCTCAAGGGTGCATTACATCATACCGCCCATGCCGCCCATGCCGCCCATTCCACCCATGCCGCCCATATCCGGTGCGGCGTCTTTCTCGTCCGGATCGTCGGCAATCATGCACTCGGTGGTGATCATCAGACCTGCGACGGAGCCAGCAGACTGCAGGGCAGTACGCGTGACTTTCGCCGGGTCGAGGACACCCATTTCGAACAGGTCGCCAAACTCGCCGGTCTGTGCGTTGTAGCCAAAGTTTCCTTCGCCATCTTTCACGCGGTTAATAACAACCGCGGCTTCAACACCGGCGTTGGTGACGATGTGGCGCATCGGCGCTTCCATGGCGCGGAGTGCCATGTTGATGCCGTGGTTTTGGTCTTCGTTGTCGCCGGTGAGGCCCTGTACTTTGGTAAGTACACGGATCAGTGCGGTACCACCACCAGGCACAACGCCTTCTTCCACGGCGGCGCGAGTTGAGTGCAACGCGTCTTCAACGCGAGCCTTCTTCTCTTTCATTTCTACTTCGGTAGCTGCGCCGACGCGGATAACGGCAACGCCGCCAGCAAGCTTAGCGACACGCTCTTGGAGCTTCTCTTTATCGTAATCAGAGGAAGTCTCTTCGATTTGCGCGCGAATTTGACCAACGCGGGCTTCAATATCGGCTTCAACACCGGCGCCATCGATGATGGTGGTGTTCTCTTTGGACATGGTGACGCGCTTGGCCGTACCCAAGTGATCCAGGGTCGCTTGCTCAAGTGTGAGGCCTACTTCTTCAGAGATCACGGTGCCGTTGGTCAGGATCGCGATGTCTTGCAGCATGGCTTTGCGGCGATCGCCAAAGCCCGGCGCCTTAGCGGCAGCGACTTTCACAATGCCACGCATGTTGTTGACGACCAGTGTGGCTAGCGCTTCGCCTTCGATATCTTCGGCGATAATCACCAGCGGCTTGCCAGCTTTCGCCACGGCTTCAAGAGTCGGCAGCAATTCGCGAATGTTGGATATCTTCTTGTCGACCATCAGGATGAACGGATCTTCCAACTCAACCGCCATGGTGTCTTGATTGGTGACAAAGTAGGGCGAGAGGTAGCCGCGATCAAACTGCATACCTTCGACGACTTCCAGTTCGTCTTCGAAACCACGGCCTTCATCGACGGTGATAACGCCTTCTTTGCCGACTTTCTGCATCGCTTCGGCAATGATCTCGCCGATACGTGCGTCGCCGTTGGCGGAAATGGTGCCAACCTGGGCAATCGCTTTGGAGTCTGTGCACGGCACGGATAGCGCTTTAATCTCTTTCACAGACGCATTGACGGCTTGGTCAATACCGCGCTTAAGGTCCATCGGGTTCATGCCTGCGGTAACACCCTTAAGGCCTTCCGTCACAATCGCTTGTGCCAAAACGGTAGCGGTAGTGGTGCCGTCACCGGCGGCGTCAGAGGTTTGCGATGCGACCTCTTTGACCATTTGTGCGCCCATGTTTTCGAACTTGTCTTTCAGCTCAATTTCTTTGGCGACAGAAACACCATCTTTAGTGACGGTGGGAGCGCCGAAAGATTTTTCTATTACAACGTTGCGGCCTTTCGGACCGAGAGTCGCTTTTACTGCGTTGGCAAGAACGTCTACGCCGCGCGCCATGCGCACACGTGCATCATTAGAGAACTTAACTTGTTTAGCTGCCATGTTCGTAACTTCCTAACGGTTAAATATAAATCAACGATGAAACGGATTGGCAAATTGCCAGAAGAGAATAGCTGCTTTTAGCTATTTAGCCTTCGACGACGGCCAGGATATCGGCTTCGCTCATGATCAAGACTTCTTCGCCATCGATTTTTTGCTTCTCGACGCCAAAGCCGTCTTTGAAAATCACGCTATCGCCTACTTTGACATCCAGCGCGCGGACATCACCGTTATCCAAAATCCGGCCGTTACCCACGGCGAGTACTTCGCCTCGTGTGGGTTTTTTCTGGGCGCTGCCCGGAAGCACGATGCCACCAGCAGTGGTTTGCTCTTCTTCTACGCGGCGGATAACGACGCGATCGTGCAAAGGACGGATATTCATGCTCACGTTCTCCTGAGTATCGTTTTGAGCCCTAATGGGCGGTTTCCAAATGACGCTTCTCGTGGCGTGCTTAAAAAGCCTTACCAACAAGAAGTGAAGGTTGTGTGACCTTCATTGTTAATGGCGAAAGACATGTGCCTTCGCCGAACTTGTGTGCTGCTTCAAAAGTGGGGGCTGGCGTTAGCCTTTCAAGGGGGGAAGGCGAAAAAAAGGGCTTTTTTTTCCATCGCCGTGCCCTTCTTAGTTCAGCGGCGTGGGCGTGGTTCATCGCGACTGATGAAGTCACCTTCTAGCGGGCCATCTTGATGGGCGTCAGACGACGAATCTGACTGAGTGTCGGTGTAAGTCTTGCTGTTCTGCTGCCCACCCGTCTGGTGTTGTGTGCTTACGCTGGCTTTGAGACCGAACCATGTCAGTAGTTTGAGCATCAAGCGGCGAGCATTAGGGAGTAAGCACGCTAACCCCAGGGCGTCAGATAAGAAGCCCGGTGCCATTAACAGTGCGCCGCCAAAAATAAGTGCAGCGCCGGTCAATAGTTCAGTCGAAGGAATCTCACCCGCGTTCATTTTCTCTTTCGCGCGCGCCAACGTGGACGCGCCTTCGCGGCGGATGAGGTGAAGCCCGCCAATGCCAGTGATCAAAATCAATAACAAGGTCGCAAGAAGGCCAATTTGGCCGCCTACAGAAAAAAGGACCACAAAATCGAGCAGCGTGAAAAGGGAGATGAAAAGTAGTACGGGCATGGTTCGCTCCAACAATGTGCAGCTGAAAATATGGAGACGCTTAGGCGTTAAAGCAAGCGTTAGTCAGTGCGAGAATGGGAGTTATCGTTGTCAATGTTAGTGGTATGACCTTTAGGCGCGCTTTTATTTTCTTATTGGCACCACTACGCTGCATTGAACCATTAGTGTTATATTTAGCAGGCTGCTGAGTGCGATGCTCAGTACGGTCTTTGGTGGTGCTTCCAGTACTGTGGCTAGTGCTGAGCTTAGTGTTCGGCTAATGCATCGCTCCCGGTCGGTGCCGTTATATCCAAGACATTGATGAAAGGTGGTGGCAGATGGAGTTAAATAATCAAATTATCGCGATTACAGGAGGCGCTCGTGGCCTCGGGTTTGCTACGGCGAAACGTCTCGGCCAGCAAGGAGCGAGGGTTGCTTTGCTAGATATGAACGCAGAAGCGTTAGATAGTGCCGTTTCAAAACTTGGATGTGAAGGGGTTGATGCCCAAGCGTTTGTTGTCAATGTGGCAGAAGAAGTCTCTGTTACCCAGGCATTTGCCGATATTGCCCAGCAGATGGGGGCGCTTAGTGGCTTGGTGAATAACGCGGGGATTACGAAAGATGCGTTGTTGGTAAAAGCTAGAGATGGCGAAGTGCAAAAGCGCATGTCGCTTGATGCCTGGCAAAGTGTCATCAATGTGAATCTTACAGGCGTTTTCTTATGTGGACGTGAAGCTGCTACTCAGATGATTGAGGCGGGTAAAGAGGGCGTTATTGTTAATATTTCCAGCATTTCTCGTGCGGGTAATATGGGGCAGAGTAACTACTCGGCGGCCAAAGCAGGGATTCACGCGCTTACGGTAACCTGGGCAAATGAGTTATCACGCTATGGGATTCGTACCGGTACCGTGGCACCCGGCTTTATCAATACCGAAATGACCGCCGCGATGCGCCCCGATATGCTAGAGCGTATTGCGTCAGGGGTGCCACTGAAGCGGCTCGGCGAAGCCGATAACATTGCACAAAGCGTTGAGTTTGTTTTCACTAATGATTACTTCACCGGCCGTATTATTGAGTGCGACGGCGGCCTGCGTTTGTAAATTAAGTATCCGTAATACTCAGGCAGCAAATAGAGAGGCTAAAAATAGTTGCGTTGGACACGTCGCTGAAAATACATCTCGAGGCGTAACGTCATGGCCCAGCGCGGGTCATAGCTCGATTCACGTGGAAAATGCAGTTCAGGAATGATGTCAGCAAACAGTACCCCTTTATGTACATCGCGGCGGTAGCGAGTTTGCAAATAGTAATTGGTCATGCGCGGATGAGATGCGCTCTCGCCAATGGCAATGGCCGAGTAGCGTAAGGCACTTCGGTTGTTAAGCCGGTGATTGAGTTCTGCTACTTCGCTAAATTCTAGCGTGTCTTCTTCTTCTCGCCACTGCACGGTGGTAATAAAACGGAGATGCTGAGCGTCACTCAATGGCCGTCCTACATCCCAGCGTGTGCGTGCGGAGTAACCGTCATTATTAAACCAGGAAAGTCGGTTGTTGGACTCAAGCTGCCAAGGGCTCTCGCCTAAATGCCAAAGTCGTTCGCTGGTAAAGCGCACGAAAGGGTCTAGCGGAAGACGTAAACGAACCCCGGCGCTAACATCGTTGTTCCAGTGTTTGCGTTTGTCGCGTTTTTCAAACCAAGTTAACCCTAAAACTGAGGTGCGTCTGTCGCGTTGATCGTTAGCCAGTCGCCCAGAGCCCTGCTCTTCTAGCGTGCCCTGAGACTCTTCGGGGTCGCTTTCGATAATTAGGCGCAAACGCTCTTCAGAGGTCGGTAGGTCAATTCGATAGCGAAGCGTCGTTTCAGCATCAACACCGTCGCCTTCCATGAAGTCTAGCTCTTGGCCAAGGCGAAGATACGACTTGTTTTCGACGTTCATGCTCTCATTCGTACCAAAGAAGTTGTCAATATTCCGTGAGGTGCTGTCGACCCAAGCGCCGACACGCTCGCGAGTGGGCTCAATACTGTCATTGGCCCATCGAGGTAAGTCGCTATCGTTCTCATCGGCCATCGCCACATTCACAAACGTGCTACCGGATAGAACGCTTAGTAAGCTAAGTATTATAAATTTTTTCACAGGCAAGGCCTCATCTTACGCGTACCCAAAAAGCTTGTTAAAGGCTATTTCAGCATAGAATGCTGGGTGGCGATACGGGCTGTACGAATAAACACGGGTATTCTTCAAAGACGAGGCTTAAGGGAAAGCATAAGTATATTTAATGGCGTTGAGACGATAAAAGTTAACGCAGCCGTAAGTCGTAGCTCAATCACAGTGGACTGAGATTTTTTGACTTAGGATAAGAGATAGATAAAGAAAAACTATATAATTAAATTGGTGCGGATGGGGAGACTCGAACTCCCACGCCTTACGGCACTAGAACCTAAATCTAGCGTGTCTACCAATTCCACCACATCCGCAGAACTGATGCGTACAATAGCAGTTATTTTTTAAAAGTCAATTATTGATGTGAATTAGCCGTAAGGAGAAAAAAATGCAAACGCAGCGGCGAGGCCGGAACGTCATTGAGTGGGTAGAGCGGCAGCTGCGTTTGGCGCTACCTGGCTACTGCGCTTTCTGCTTAGGGGAGGTGCCGCCTGGCGACGCTTGGTGTGCGCCTTGCTTTGCTTCGCTCCCTTGGAATAAAAAAGCGTGCCGGTGTTGTGGTGAGCCGCTTCCGTTTGCGGCGGCAATGACGTGTCGTGAATGTGTGGATTCGCCGCCTGCCTTTACACGAGCGCATGTTCCGCTTTTGTATCAGGGACAGGTTCGTCAACTCATGCACGATTTCAAATTTCACGCTTCGCCACGGGCGGGTGTGCTGCTAATGGCGTTGTTCAAAGAAACGCTAGCCCAATGCCCTACGGAGGCGTTGATTCCTGTGCCGCTGCATCAAAAGCGCTCACACGAGCGTGGTTTTAATCAATCGCAGTGGCTGTCGAAAGAGCTGCGCAGAACCTGGGATATTCCAATAATAAATGCAGTGCGTAAGGTCGATACACCGAGTCAGCGCCTCTTTGGACGTATGGCGCGGCGACACAATTTAGAAGGGGTATTTGTAATGACCGCCCGTCTACCAAAACGTGTGACAATTATTGACGATGTACTGACAACCGGGGCCACGGCTCATGCGCTGGCATTGGCGGCAAAAGAAGCGGGCGCGGAGGAAGTTGATGTATATGCCCTCGCACGTACGCCACGGTACTAGGCTCTGTCTGAAAACTGGCTGCGCTCGACCATACGGCGTTAAAAATCGGCTCAAAGTACTCATTTACACAACGTAAACTCCGTCTTTTCGCCGATTTTTGCCTTGTCTGGCCTTCGCTCGCCGACTTTTCAGACAAAGCCTAAAAATAAACGCAACGCGGTTATAAGCCGAGTGAGGCAGTTGAGCTGATAGAATACCGCTCCCAATAGAAGAGGAGGTCTGCATGCCGCACCCTTATCGCGCGCTATCCCCTGATGTTGTGATGTCGGCGATAGAGTCCATTGGGATTTGGCCCATGGGTGAGCCCTTTGCGCTTAATAGCTATGAAAATCGCGTGCTGATGTTTCGTGACGATGAACGCCTCAATTGGGTGGTGAAGTTTTATCGCCCGGACCGCTGGTCGCAGGCCACCATCCAGGAAGAGCATGATTTTTTACACGAGCTCAGCGCCGCTCGAGTACCCGTAATTGCTCCCTGGCGTGATAGCGAAGGGCGTTCGCTTCACCATTATACAGGGTACGATTTTGCTTTATTTCCCCAATGTGTTGGGCAAGCCCCTGAGCTGGATAACCCCGCTCACCTTTTTGCGTTAGGCGGCTTGCTAGCGAAATTGCACCATGTTGGAGAGAAAAAGGCATTTGCTCATCGGGCTACGCTCAATATGCCAGCAGGCATCATACAAGCCCGTGAACGTGTTTTGGCGAGTAATTGGTTGACAGCGTACCAACGTCGCGCCTATGAGCGTGTGACAACACAGTTGCAGGAGCAAACAGCACCTTATCAAGCAAAAGGGGTGGCAACGATTCGCTGTCATGGGGACTGTCATCTGGGCAATATTTTGGGTCGAGACGAAGACTTTACCCTCGTCGATTTTGATGACTGCTTAATGGCGCCAGCCATACAAGATATTTGGATGCTGCTTGCGATAGATGACCCCCAAACATGGCGGTCGCAACTTAGCGAGATTTCAGAGGGGTATGAAGAAGAAAGGGCGTTTCCCCATGATCAGCTGGCCTTGATTGAGCCATTACGGAGCTATCGCTTGGTTCGTCATACTGCCTGGCTGGTGGACCGTTGGAATGACCCAGCCTTTCCGCAGGCATTTCCCTGGGTGGCCGGCAGTGGCTATTGGGATCAACACATCCGCCAGCTAGAGCAGCAAAGACTCCAGCTGGCATCCCCCAAATGGCTTGCCTGACGGTTTGGGGTAAAGGAATAACTACTGGTTTTCTGGGTCTGAGTGCTCAGACGGGATGGGGTTAGCAACACCATCGCCATTGGCTTGGCGACGCTTTTCGTTAATTTCCGCAGAAGGATTGTCCTGCGCTTTGACTTCAAGAGCCTCACTTAGCGTGAGCGAGAAGCTACGTCCCGAGGACGTGACGCATTCGTCTTTATCGCAAGTGAGACCATATTGACCATCGCTGTCATATGCACTGGCGCTGATAGCGCCTGAAAAAATGGCGCTGTCAGCGTTATCTGTCTCAATGCAAGTGACATCGTGCGCGGTGATGCGCAAACGATCATCCGACATTTGAGCATCGCCAATCAAGACGCAATACTCGGGTAGCACGTGTGATGCATCGCTGTAATGGCTTGGCCTTAAAAGAATGCTTTCCTTGCGCGATTCCCCGTCGCTGAAAGCGATAGCGTCAACGAGCTCTACCCCAATAGTGGCGTTATCGGGCAGCGATAGGGTGTCTTCGGCGGCATAAAGCGGCAATGCCAAAAGCGGTGTGGCCAGTGCGGCGAACCAAGTGGTTGTCAACCTTAAAGACGATCTAAACGACATAACGGGCTCTCGCTGAATGAATAAGATATTACTGATGAATTGTGGCAAAAACGTCATCAGCAACGTATTGACTCGCTAATGTAATTATAACACAGCGTCAATCGCCCGTGATGCGCCAGCGTGGCACTCTGCCACAGGGGGGATGAGTGCGATAGAATAGACCCAATCTAAGTTTTTAATTGTACAATTATTGTTTGAAGTATACATTTTGCATTGAATTTTGCTGTGAGTGAGCTGCTAAGAGTGACTCGCTTGCAAGGTGGCATCAACGCCTTGACGCGAGTGTCGTCGTGGCTAGGTAGTCACAATAAATGAGCATTAATTCTCCTGACCGGCTGGCTTAGTAACAGATAAATTTAAGTGCCAGAGCGAACCGTATTTAAACACGAGGCTGAACATGACCGATGATATTGCCCATCACTATCGCCAAATCATTCAGCAGTTAGGCGAAGATCCCGACCGCGAAGGGCTGCGCGATACACCTAAGCGTGCTGCTAAGGCCATGCAGTTTCTCAATGCGGGTTACCAACAGTCGCTGGAAGATATTGTTAACGGGGCAGTGTTTGAATCGCAAACCGACGAAATGGTGTTAGTGAAAGATATCGAACTCTATTCGATGTGTGAGCATCATCTATTGCCTTTTATTGGTAAATGCCACATTGCCTACCTACCTAGTGGCAACGTATTGGGGCTTTCGAAGTTTGCTCGAATCGTCGACATGTTTGCCCGTCGGATGCAGATTCAGGAGAACTTGACTCGCCAAATAGCGGAAGCGGTTCAACAAGTGACCCAAGCGCGCGGCGTGGCGGTGGTGGTGGAAGCTAGACACTTATGCATGATGATGCGCGGTGTTGAAAAGCAAAATTCCAGCATGACGACGTCGGTGATGCTAGGTGATTTCCGTGAGAATCAGGCCACACGCCAAGAGTTCCTTATGCTTATAAGTTAGATAAGATAAGCGGTGGCATGGGTTCTTTAACGCGCAAAATTGTCTCCTCAAGTTGGTCAAATGAGGCGTTTCGTCTTAGCATGAAGTTCATCCTTTATTCGTGCGGCCATTATTTGGTCAGGAGTTTGACATGGAAGCGCTAAAAGAAACCCATCTTTATTGCCCATTCGCCTATATCGACGGCAGCTGGGTGGCGGCTGATAGCGGTGAGCAGATCAATGTGTATAATCCTGCAACCCAAGAGTTAGTCGGCGATATGCCACGCCTAGGTAAAGCAGAAACGCTACGGGCGGTGGATGCCGCCGATGCTGCTTTGCCTGCTTGGCGTTCGCTGACGGCACAAGAGCGCGCAGATCTGTTGTTAAAGTGGCATGATTTAATGCTGGAGCATCAGCAAGATTTAGCCATGTTGATGACCTTTGAGCAGGGTAAGCCGCTGAAAGAGGCAGAAGGCGAAATTGCGTATGCAGCCAGCTTTTTGCGCTGGTTCGCAGAAGAAGCGCGTCGCGTCTATGGTGAGACAATTCCTTCGGCAAAGGCCAGCCAGCGCATTGTTGTGACTAAACAGCCAGTGGGCGTCGTGGGGGCGATTACACCGTGGAACTTCCCGGCGGCAATGATCACCCGAAAAGCCGGGGCTGCTCTGGCCGCTGGTTGTACGATTGTTGTAAAGCCTGCGAGCCAAACCCCGTTTTCGGCGACTGCGTTAGCGCTTCTGGCTGAGCGTGCAGGGATTCCGCGCGGTGTGTTTAACGTGGTACCTGGTCAAGCATCTGAAATCGCCGCGGCGCTAACGCAATCCCCAAAAGTGCGTAAAATCACTTTCACCGGTTCTACCGATGTCGGGCGCAAGCTGATGGCCCAAGCGGCTGAGCACATACAAAAAATATCCCTAGAGCTAGGCGGCAACGCACCATTTATTGTGTTTGAAGATGCCGACTTGGATGCTGCGGTTGAAGGTGCGATGGCGGCTAAGTTTCGTAATGCCGGGCAAACGTGTGTGTGCACCAACCGCTTTTTAGTTCAATCCAGCGTCGTTAACGCTTTCTGTGAAAAGCTGGCGGTTGCCATGAACAGT
This sequence comes from Halomonas llamarensis, assembly GCF_023555005.1. Lineage (GTDB taxonomy): Bacteria > Pseudomonadota > Gammaproteobacteria > Pseudomonadales > Halomonadaceae > Vreelandella > Vreelandella llamarensis. The sequence continues at coordinate 37,322 of NZ_JAMJPJ010000003.1, forward strand.
GAACTACATGTCGGAGATGGCAGTAAGCCCAATATCAATATCGGGCCGCTGATTGATCATAACGCCGTCAAAAAAGTCAGTGAACACGTTCAAGACGCGGTAGACCGTGGCGCGGAGCTGCTGTTGGGTGGTCATCCGCACTCACTAGGCGGCAATTTCTTCTCGCCAACATTAATCAGTTTTGCGACCAGTGAAATGAAAGTCGCTAAAGAAGAAACTTTTGGCCCGCTGGCGGCCGTGTTTCCTTTTGATGATGAAGAAACCGCTATTACCATGGCGAATGATACCGAATATGGCTTAGCCTCCTATTTCTACTCACGCGATTTAGCGCGTGTGTGGCGTGTCTCCGAGGCATTGGAATACGGTATGGTCGGCGTCAACACCGGTTTGATCTCGAATGCAGCGGCACCCTTTGGCGGTGTTAAAGCCTCGGGTTTAGGCCGTGAAGGCGGGCATCAAGGGTTAGACGAGTTCCTGGAGACCAAATACGTGTGTATTGATTTGGGATGACCCGCCCCCACATTGCCGAACTCTGATGGGTAGGTAGAGCACAAAAAACCAGCGGTACATAGCCGCTGGTTTTTGTTTGCCGGTGGCATTAGCCAGCCAAACCGTCAGTGGCGAAAGTGACGCATACCGGTGAATACCATCGCAATACCCGCTTCATTGGCGGCATCGATAACTTCTTGATCGCGCATTGAGCCGCCTGGTTGAATCACCGCGGTGATACCGGCTGCCGCTGCAGCATCAATGCCGTCGCGGAAAGGAAAAAACGCGTCAGACGCCATGATGGACCCCGGCACAGAGAGGCCTTCATCCGCGGCTTTAATGCCGGCGATTTTGGCTGAGTAGACACGGCTCATTTGTCCCGCACCGACTCCAATGGTTTGCCCCTCTTTGGCATAGACAATGGCGTTGGATTTGACAAATTTCGCTACCCGCCAAGCAAAGGCAAGGTCGCGCAACTCTTGCTCGCTTGGCTCGCGCTCACTAACGACGGTGAGTTCCTCTCGGCCGACCATGCCATGATCGCGCTCTTGTACCAGCAATCCGCCGTTAACACGCTTGTAGTCGAGCGCTGGCTGAGTTTTGCTTGGCCAGTGGTCGCTAACGTCGAGTAGGCGCACATTCTTCTTTGTGGCGACAATGGTCGCCACTTCATCGCTAACCCCGGGCGCAATAATCACTTCCACAAACTGGCGATCAATAATCGCTTGCGCAGTGTCGGCATCAAGTGGCGTATTGAAGGCAATGATGCCGCCGAAAGCACTGGTAGGGTCGGTTGCAAAGGCTTTGTCATACGCTTCAAGCGCGGTTTGGCCAACGGCAACACCGCAAGGGTTGGCGTGTTTAACGATAACGCAGGCGGTATCATCAAAGGCTTTAACACACTCAAAGGCGGCGTCAGTGTCAGCGACATTGTTGAACGAAAGCGGTTTGCCTTGCAGGATGCGGGCGGTGGCCACATTCGGCTCTTGGGTGTCCGGCTCGACGTAAAACGCCGCGTTTTGATGCGGATTTTCACCGTAGCGCATGTCCTGTTTTTTCTGCAGCTGTCGGTTGAATGTGCGCGGGAACTGCGAATCAGCGTCGCTGACCTGACGGCCAAGATAGTCGGCAATAGCGCCATCGTAGCCAGCCGTGTGTTCAAAGGCTTTAACGGCTAGGTCAAAGCGAGTGGCTTGACTGACGTGGCCGCCATGCGCCGTTAACTCACCGAGTACGCGCGCGTAGTCATCCGTATTGACGACAATGGTTGTGAAGGCGTGGTTCTTAGCGCAGGCCCGGACCATGGCCGGGCCACCGATATCAATATTTTCGATGGCATCTTCTAGCGTGCAGTCTGCTTTACTCACGGTGGCCGCAAAGGGGTAAAGATTGACCACCACCATATCGATAGGAGAAATGTCGTTCTCTGCCATGACCGCATCGTCCTGCCCGCGACGCCCTAAAATACCGCCATGAATTTTCGGGTGCAGCGTTTTGACGCGGCCGTCCATAATTTCAGGAAAACCGGTATGCTCAGAAACTTCTGTAACCGCAATACCATTCTTTTGCAGCAGGCGGAAGGTACCCCCGGTCGAAAGTAGCTCAACGCCTTGGTCGCTTAAACCGCGCGCGAAGTCGACAATGCCGGTTTTATCAGACACGCTTAATAAAGCGCGACGAACGGGGGTTGCAGTGCTATCAGCCATGGGTGTGCTCACGTTGGGGATCGGGTCATTAAAAACAGCAACGCCCCGGTTAAGGGGCGTCACCTTCAAGAAGGCCTGAGTCTTTCTCAAGCAGGCCATAGCATTTCAGTTTTTTGCGCAGGGTGCCGCGGTTTAAGCCGAGCAAGGTGGCAGCGCGCGTCTGGTTGCCTTCGGCATACGCCATTACCGACGACAAAAGCGGCGCTTCGACCTCCGCCATCACCATGGCATAAAGGTCGGTGGTGTCGCCGCCGTCAAGGTGTTCAAAGTAGCGTTGCATGGAGACTTCAACGGCTTCACGCAGCGGTTGTGGCGCTGATGTCGGCGCATCGCCTGTAGGCTCAGAAGCCGATAACGTTGAGTGATTTGCAGGGAGCTGGGATAAAAGATCGCGTTCACTCATGCGGCATGGCTTCCTTTAACAAAAAGACGCGCGCTGGCATCGCAAGCCATCGCGTCATTGATCCATTCAAATTGGGACTCGAGCGACTCTAGTGCATTAAATTGGCGTTTCAGCGAACGCTGCTCGGTATCGTTAAAGCGTGTATCGGCACAGATATACCAGCCGATGTGTTTGCGGGCGATTTTTGGCCCCATCACGTGACCGTAAAAGCCGTGAAGTGCCGATAAATGCTCGCTCAGCACCGCGCGTCGCTCGCTAAGCGTTGGCGCAGGCAAGTGTTGGCCATGTGCCAAAAAGTGGGTGATTTGCTGAAAAATCCACGGATTACCTTGAGCGCCACGCCCGACCATCACCGCATCGGCTTGGGTATAATGAAGCACGTCGGCCGCTTTTGATGCACTGGTGATATCACCGTTAGCAAAGACGGGGATGTTAACGCGTGACTTGATATCGGCGATGGTGTCGTATTCGGCGTAGCCGTTGTAACGTTGCTGACGATGGCGACCATGCACGGCAAGCGCTTGAATGCCGGCATCTTCAGCAATTTTCGCGATGCGCACGGCGTTATTGCTCTCGGCGCACCAGCCGGTGCGGATCTTCAGCGTCACCGGAATATCGACCGCCGCAACAACGGCGTTCACAATCGAAGCAACGAGGGTTTCATCACGCAAAAGCGCCGATCCAGCGGCTTTGTTGCATACCTTCTTCGCCGGACACCCCATATTGATGTCGATGACCTCGGCGCCAAGTGCGGCGTTTAGATGGGCGGCTTCAGCAAGCATGCGCGCGTCTCCACCGGCAATTTGTACCACACGGGGCGAAGGTTCGCCGCTGTGGTCCATGCGCTGTTGAGATTTGCGCGTATGCCAGAGGCTGGGGTCTGAGGTGACCATTTCGCCAACGACCCAGCCAGCGCCCAAGCGCCGACACAGCTGGCGAAAAGGACGGTCGGTTACCCCTGCCATAGGCGCTAAAATGGCGCGATTCGTTAGCGTATGGTTGCCAATCGACGGCAGTGGTGAGCATGAGTTTATGGCATTACGTGTCATAGCATTGCAGGTCGGGGCAGCGAGTCAGTGGCGAGAAGGGGACACATGATACGCCGACTCACCGCTAGGGTGAAGGCCGGCGTTCGTGATGGTAACGTTATCTCGCTCGCGTGCCGGTCAATCTCACCCAGCCTTCGCGCTGTTGGGGCGCGTGCATCTGAAGCCCTTGTGCTTGATAAGCTTCCTGCACTTCATCGGCCTGGTTGGCCAAAATACCCGAAAGGGCTAAGCGCCCACCGGGAGCAACATAACCCGCAATGGTCGCGGCCAATTCTACTAATGGGCCAGCGAGAATGTTAGCCGTTACCACGGGGTAGGTGCTAGCAGGTAACTGTTCGGGGTAGTAAAGTGCGAGTTGCTGCGCTTCAATCGCGTTGCGCTCGGCGTTTTCGCGGCTGGCTTGAAGCGCTTGGGGATCGATATCGGTGGCATCAGCGTTTACCGCGCCCAACTTTAGTGCGGCGATGGCGAGAATACCCGAGCCGCAGCCGACATCGAGTATTTTTTTGTTCGCTAGTTCGCCATTGACCGCCAAAGTATCTAGCCATTCAAGGCAAAGCGCGGTTGTTGGATGGGTGCCGGTACCAAAGGCAAGGCCAGGATCTAAAATGAGATTCACTGCACCCGGCTCTGGTGGTGCGTGCCAGCTCGGTACAATCCAGAGCCGCTCTCCCATCTGCAACGGGGTGAAATCGTCCATCCACTCGCGTTCCCAATCGCGGTCGGCAAGCAGCTCGTATTCGATCTCGGGGCACGGCTCGCCAGGTATCTGCTCCGCCCAGGCGGCGTGGATGCGCCCGAGCATGGCATCGATTTCTTCGAGGTCATCGTAAAGGCCGGTTAAAATCGTGTCTTGCCATAACGGCGTGGTGCCACGTTCCGGTTCAAACACCGGGTCATCGTGGGCATCCTGCAGGCCAATCGCGGTGGCTCCTTCGTTTAGCAAAAGTTCTTCAAGTAGCTCTGCTTGCTCTGGGGCTACGTGGGCTTTGAGTTGTAGCCAAGGCATGATGCGGTCTCCACAAGGCGGGGAAGAATAAAAAAGTGGGTAATTAAGGCGAGTATCGGCATTAAACAAAACGGGGTGGCATGGCCACCCCGTTTTATTGAACGCTTAGGGTAAATGATTAGCCGAGTTTCTTTTCCAGGTAGTGGATGTTGACACCGCCTTGACGGAAGTAGCTATCCCGTACCAGGTCTTTTTGTAGATCAATATTGGTTTTGATGCCTTCCACGAGAAGCTCATCAAGCGCGTTGCGCATGCGTGTGAGCGCAATGTCACGATCCTCTCCCCACGTAATCAACTTACCAATAAGGGAATCGTAATACGGCGGCACGGTATAGCCGGTATACAGATGCGAATCCATCCTTACGCCCAAGCCGCCCGGGGCGTGGTAAAGCGAGACCTTGCCAGGAGAGGGCATGAACGTGCGCGAATCTTCGGCATTAATACGGCATTCAAACGCGTGTCCCCGTACCTTAACGTCGTCTTGTGTGATGGACATGGGGATGCCGGAGGCAATGCGCAGCTGCTCTTTGACGATATCCACGCCGGTCACCATCTCGGTTACCGGGTGTTCCACCTGTACGCGGGTGTTCATTTCAATAAAGAAGAAATCACCATCTTCGTAAAGGAACTCGAAGGTACCGGCACCACGGTAGTTAATTTCGAGGCAAGCATCTCGGCACGCGGCTAACACTTTGGCGCGTGCAGCTGGATCAATGCCTGGCGCTGGGGCTTCTTCGAGCACTTTTTGGTGGCGACGCTGCAACGAGCAGTCGCGGTCATACAGATGAATCGCGTGGCCCTGGCCGTCGGCGAGTACTTGGACTTCTACGTGGCGCGGCTTTTCGAGAAATTTTTCCATGTATACCGTGCCATCGCCAAAAGACGAGTGCGCCTCGGTGCGCGTGACGTTGATCGCCGAGAGTAGGTGACCTTCGGTATGAACCACGCGCATGCCGCGCCCGCCACCGCCAGCGGCGGCTTTGATGATCACGGGGTAACCAACGCGTCGGGCGGTGGCGAGGTTAACCTCATCGTCATCACCCAGCGGGCCATCGGAGCCCGGTACGGTAGGAACCCCGGCTTTTTTCATCGCTTCAATCGCACTGACCTTATCACCCATCAGACGAATGGTGTCAGCCCGTGGGCCAATGAAGGTGAAGCCTGAGCGCTCTACCTGCTCGGCAAAATTGGCGTTTTCGGAAAGAAAGCCGTAACCGGGATGTATAGCGCTTGAGTCGGTGACTTCAGCCGCACTAATCAGCGCCGGGATATTAAGATAAGACTGCGCAGAAGAGGCTGGGCCTATACAAACGGCTTCATCCGCGAGGCGTACGTGCATGAGTTCGCGGTCGGCTTTGGAGTGTACCGCCACGGTTTTGATGCCCAATTCTTTGCAAGCGCGCAAAATGCGAAGGGCAATCTCGCCGCGGTTGGCGATAAGTACCTTGTCCAGCATGGTGAGTCCACCCGTGTCAGAAAGAGAAGATCAAGCAATCACGATCATGGGTTGATCAAATTCGACCGGCTCGCCGTCTTCCACGAGGATCGCCTCAATGACGCCATCGCCGTCGGCTTCAATCTGGTTCATCATCTTCATTGCTTCCACGATGCAGACGGTGTCACCTTGCTTTACCGTGTCACCGACTTCGATGAAGGATTTTGCGCCCGGTGCCGGGCTGCGATAGAAGGTGCCCACCATGGGTGAGTTAACGGCTTCACCACGATAGCTGACTCCCGCGTCTGCAGCCTCTTCGCTGGCTACCGGAACGGTGGCTTGCGGGGTGCTTACGGCTTGCGGGGCATATTGCGGCATCGGTTGCGTTGGCTGCTCGCTACCGTTGGGATGACGGCTGATGCGAACCGACTCTTCGCCTTCTTGGATTTCGATTTCGCTGATGTTTGATTCTTCCAGCAGCTCAATAAGTTTTTTGACTTTGCGAATATCCATGACATGGCCTTGTGTTTAAAGGTGGTAAATAAATGAAAGAGCAATAAGCGTGTAGATAAAAGGTAGCAACTAGCAGATGCACGAAGCGTATCATCGTCATGTCTGCTAGCGCAGTAAACCTGGGTCAAAATATAAGAGAACGCGACACGTTAGCGAACGTTACCTCTTTGTGAGCCATTTTAAGCGCTATATTTTGACCAATATGCGGTCGAGTTTGCCGAAAAAGGAAGGGCTTGTCCAGCACAGGCATCTACTATGCTAAGGAAGGGGTGTTTAAACAGATGTTTGACGACGTTCGCGGCATAAGGCGGACAGTTGATCAGTAAGCTCCGCCTTATCCTGCTTTTGTCAGCCTGAAAGCCAGTCACTTAGCGTTTGCAGGTGTTGCTCAAGCTCGTCCGCGTTGACTTCCCCCTGGATACGGGCATCAAGAATTTCTTCTCCTTGATGGAAAAAGAGCAGACTCGGCGGGCCAAACAGACCGTAGTGCTCAAGCAGAGTACGGCTTTGCTCATCCGTTTGGGTAACGTCAGCTTTAATGAGCGTGTACGCCTTCAGCGCACGGGCAACCCCAGGGCTAGGGTAAACTTCCCGCTCCATTTGCTTGCAGGAGATACACCAGTCGGCGGTGAAGTGAACGAATGCGGGTTGGCCTTGGTCGGCGGCGACGTTTAAGGCAGCATCTAAATCACTAAGCCGGTCGACTTTTTGAAATGCCAACGTTTGTTCGTTGCCTGTGTTCGTATTCGATGAAGTGAACTGCAGTGGACGCAGTGGGTTGGTGCCCCCTTGAGCCGCGCCAATGACCAGGGCGAGTCCCCACGCTAGCAGCAAAATCCCCAGTGTTTGGCGCACGCGCGCCCAGCCTTGCGGCTGATTCAGCTGTAAGGCGCCGAGTGTCAGTGCAGCGCCGATAGCCAGTGCCGCCCATAGCAGTAACGCTACCGTGGCGGGAACTAAGCGCTCAATCATCCAGATAGCGACCCCTAATAGCAGTATGCCAAAAGCGATTTTGATACCATTCATCCACGCGCCTGAGCGCGGCAGTAATGTCGCGCCAAAGGTGCCGACGAGCAGTAGTGGGATGCCCATGCCGAGGCCCAGCGCAAAGAGTACAGCCCCGCCTAACGCGGCATCACCCGTGGAGGAGATGAAAACGAGCGCCCCTGCTAGCGGTGCAGTGACGCAAGGCGATACCACCAAAACTGAGAGCGCCCCAGCAACCGCTAAACCTAACGGACCACTTTGTTGCGCGCGCGCTTGCCATGCGTCCACGCGGCTTGTAAGGCGAGGCGATAGGCGCATGTCAAAGGCGCCAAACATGGCCAGCGCAAAGAGAGTAAAGAGCAAAGCGAACACTAAGAGCACCGGGGCCGACTGTAAATGTGCCTGCAAGTTTAAACCGGCGCCGAACAGGCCCATGAGAATACCCACGAGCGCGTACGTTGCTGACATCCCCAGCACGTAACTCGCCGAGAGAACAAATGCGCGCGGCTTTGTCGGGTTTTGCCCTACCACAATCGACGACAAGATAGGGATCATTGGTAACACGCAAGGGGTGAAGGTAAGCCCGAGCCCGGCGATAAAAAAGAGCCCTAACGCTAACGGAAGGCTTGCTTCGTTTAAGAGCGTGGTAAAGCGGCGATCATCGCTTTGTGGGCCATCAAAGCGGCTGGCAGTGTCGGCGTCAGCGTCAGGTGCAGAAGGTGCGGTTGTCTCGGTGTCATCCCAGTCGGCAAACGCGGGCGGTGCCTCAGATTCCATTGCCTGTAAAGTTGTGCGCTCTGGTGGGTAGCAAAGTCCGGCATCCGCGCACCCCTGAAACGTCAGCTGAATTGCCAGTGGCCCGCTATGCGCTGGTTCGAAAGGCACCCCGAATACCACGCGTTGACGAAATATGTACACATCGCCAAGAAACTCATCGGTGGTGAAGGTACCTTCCGGCAGATTAGGGTCTTGAAGCTCAACGCCTTCGGCTTGGCTTTCAACGGAAAACTGATGACGGTAGAGGTAGTAATCGTCGGCGACTTCCATGCCGATAAAGAGCGTCTCGCCATCGTGCCAGGCGCTGGGCTGAAAGGCTTCCATCACAGGAAGGAAATCGCCTTGCGCGTCAGACGAGGAGAACCACTGAGCGCTGGCAAGTAGGGGGGTAAGCAATAAAGCCAATAAAAGGCTGGGCGTGAGCAGCGGACGTCGAAGCGGCAACACAGAATCTCCTTAAGTCGTCAGCGTCAGGAAGTATGAAATACGCCACCACGCTATATAGGGTGGGAATAAAAGCGTGAGACAGCATAACTTAGTCAAAAGTTTTGCGTGGATAGCTGTGCTGACATGACGCAGGATTTCATGATGACTTAATGGGGTGACTAAATATAAACGGGCTGCCCGTGAAAGGGCAGCCCGTTTGATGATGTATAATGTGTCAGCGCCTTATGCTTTTTGGTACGCGGCAATCGATTTTTCAATGGCTTTGCGCGCGGCATCGGCGCCTTCCCAAGATTCTACTTTTACCCATTTGCCTTTTTCGAGATCTTTGTAGTTCTCGAAGAAGTGAGCAATTTGTTGACGCAGTAGCTCCGGTAAGTCGGTCACTTCTTGAACGTCGTCGTAAAGGGCAGAAAGCTTGGCATGGGGTACACATACCAGTTTAGCGTCTTCACCGGCTTCATCGGTCATGTTGAGCATACCGACCGGGCGGGCGCGAATAATGCAGCCCGGCTGAACCGGATGCGGTGTTACCACCAGCGCGTCAAGCGGGTCGCCATCGTCAGCCAAGGTGTGCGGAATAAAGCCATAGTTGGCCGGGTAAAACATCGGCGTTGCCATGAAGCGATCCACCAACAAGGAGCCCATGTCCTTGTCAATTTCATACTTGATGGGCGCATGGTGAGCCGGGATCTCAATAACCACGTAAATATCGTTGGGCAGGTCTTTACCGGCGGGGATGTTGTCAAAGTTCATCGTGATTTCCTTGAGCGTACTTAAAAAACGTACTGAAAAGCGTGCAAATGGCTGAGCGGAGATAAGCCAACATTTATGGCGAAATATTATACGAACATGATAAGTGAATTACCAATGCGACCTACGTTTCTAAAACATAGGTCGGTGGCGGCTTCGTAGGTACTTGCTCGCCACTATGTTTATTATGGCGTATGTGTATCATAGCGTTCACGTCATAGATTGGCATAACGGGGGTAATTTCGGCCCTCACTATCGGTTGTCACGCTTCCCAGGAGGAAAACTTGGCGCATGCCCAATTGCTGGTTAGTTATGGCCAAGGCTTTGTTGCGCCTGAACGTCGCCAGCACCGCAGCTCAATGTCAGTGCAAATTCCCGACGCACCGCTGTTGCAGGCAAAAGGCGGCTGTGCGGTTATTAGTGACTCGATCACACGCAACACCATAGCGAAGCAGGCGGGAGATCTTAGCGTAAGGGGGTTTTTGGCCGACTACTTCTCCACTCCGGATCACTGGGATGTTAAAACCTCGGCGACCCGTGTGCTAAGAGCGCTCAATAGTTGGTGCTACAGTCAAAGCCAGAATGTGCATGAGGGTGGTTTTGTTTCTTCGGTCTCGGCATTGGTATTTCGCCATCGTGAAGCGCATCTCTTCCATATGGGCGATACGTTGGTGTTTCGCTTGCGTGGGGCCGAGTTTGAGCAAATATCGCGGGATCACGTGACGGACATTGGCGGCTATCGCTACCCCTCTCGGGCCTTGGGGTTAGATGGTAGCGTTGATATTGACTATACGCAGTTGCCGCTCAAACAAGGTGATATTTTTCTCTTCACTACCCAAGCTGTGCGCGGCACGCTATTGCCTTCTGACTACGTGCGATTGATCCGCCAAGATGCCAGCGACTTGGACGCCGCGTGCGAGCGCTTGGCAAATGAGGCCAAAACCCGTGCTCAAGAACGGGGCTACGGGGGCGATCAGTTCTGCTTTCAGCTGGTACGTATCGACGAGTTGCCCGAAGAGGCGAGCGACCATCCCGGCCAAGTGTATGGCGATTTGCCCATTCCTCCCGAGCTGAGCGCAGGCGAGCGTTTAGACGGCTTTGAAGTCATTCAAGTGCTATCGCGTACGGCACAGTCGCGGGTGTACCGGGTTCGCGATGTCAATACACAGCGCACCGTGGTGATGAAAGCCCCAAGCCCAGAGCTTTCGCTGCGCAACGCCTACCTGGAGCATTTTTTGATGCAACAGTGGGTCGTCGAACGGGTTAATTCGCCCTTTATCGTTCGCGTGGTAGAGCCGTCACGGCCGCGGCGCTATCTTTATTACTTGATGGAGAACGTCGAAGGCGAGACGCTGCGCGAATGGGCGGCGCGCCATCCACAGGCAACGCTGGTCCAGCGCTTAGAAATCGCCAATCAGCTAGGCAAAGCGGTGCAAGCGCTTCATCACCGTGAAGTGCTTCACCAACAAGTGAATCCGGATAACGTGCTGATAGATGTTCACGGTAAGCTCGTGCTCACCGACTTTAGCGCCTGCCACGTACGTGAAGCAGATGGCCATCGTCATTCAGGCGAATTGTTGCGCCAAGTGGGTCTAAGCGAGCATGCAGCGCCCGAGTATGCCTTAGGCGATAGCGTTGGCCGACGTAGCGATCAATATTCGTTTGCCTCCACCGCCTATTGGCTACTCACCGGGCAAATGCCCTATTTACTGACTCCTGATCGGCTACGTGGCCATACCGACCTTGAAGCCTTGAGCTACCGCAGTGCGCGGGCCGCTAATCCGGAAGTTGCACCTGAGTTAGACGATGCCTTGCGTCGGGCGTTAGCCCCGCAGCGTGGGCTGCGCTTTCGGCGCATGTCAGAGTTTTTGCATGCGCTGCGTATTCCGCTAGGGCGCCCGCGTGGGCGGGATCGACAAGAGGCGCGCAGCGATTCCCGCCGTTTTTGGCAGGGGGTAGCGGGAATCTTATTGCTGCTGTTGGTGCTTACTTGGCTTTTGCGTTAGCGCGCAAGTGGCTTATGGTGTGCGAGTCGTTAAAGGGTAAAAGCTGGCAGGCGCTGTTTTACTTTGGCAAGTTTTAGTTTGGCCACCATGGGTAAGCCATTTTCAAACGGCGGAAAGTCTTCGCCCTGAATCAGCGGCGATAGGTAGCGTCGGCATGCTGGCGTGATCGAGAAACCGTCTTCGCTGATATAATTGCGCGGCATAAATTTTTCTTGGTTAGCGACCTCTTTCAAAGGCGCTGAGATGACGTCCCACTGATAGGGCGACTCAGATACACGGCGAATCGCGGGCATCATTGCGTTTTTGCCTGCCAGCGCTAGGGTAACCGCCTCGCGGCCTACGGCGTAAGCGTGCTCGACGTCGGTTTTTGAGGCTAAATGGCGAGCGGCACGCTGCAAGTAGTCAGCTACGGCCCAATGATATTTGTAACCCAAATCCTGCTTGATCATGCCGGCCAGCGTGGGAGCGACCCCGCCGAGCTGCCGGTGGCCAAATGCATCGGTGTTGCCCGCGTCCGCTAAAAAAGTACCATCTTCATAACGTGCACCTTCGGAAACGACGATTGCACAGTAGCCATACTCTTTTACGCATGTATCTACCCGCGCCATGACGGCTTCGCGATCAAACGCAATTTCCGGAAAGATAATCAAATGCGGCGGTTCGCCTTCGCCTTCTCCAGCCAACCCGCCCGAGGCGGCGATCCAACCAGCGTGGCGGCCCATCACTTCCAGCACGAACACTTTGGTGGAGGTGGCACACATGGAGGCGACATCCAGTGACGCTTCTCGGGTCGAGGTGGCGATGTATTTGGCCACGCTGCCAAAGCCGGGGCTGTTGTCGGTCACTGGCAGGTCGTTATCCACGGTTTTGGGCACATGGATGGCGGTCAACGGGTAACCCATTTTCTCCGACAGCTGTGAGACTTTCAGGCATGTATCGGCGCTATCGCCACCACCGTTGTAAAAAAAGTAGCGAATATCGTGGGCTTTGAAGACCTCAATCAAGCGCTCGTACTGAGCGCGATGGGTATCAATATCTTTGAGTTTATAGCGGCAAGAGCCAAAAGCACCTCCGGGTGTATGGCGTAGCGCGGCAATCGACGCGTCGCTCTCTTGGGAGACATCAATAAGGTCTTCGGTTAACGCCCCGATAATGCCGTTATGGCCGGCGTATACTTTGCCTATCTGATCGGCTGCTTCACGGCAGGCTTCAATAACGCCACAGGCGCTGGCGTTGATGACGGCGGTGACGCCCCCGGACTGGGCATAGAAGGCATTGTGCTGGGCCATGGAAACGTTTTATCTCCTGGAAACGGGGCTAACAAGATGAAGCTAAAGAACCTGCCCCTCGGAAAGCAATGGCGCCTTGAAGGGCAGGCGTGTAAAAGCATCGGTTTAATAGTGCATTTTAACGTAAAGGGGGTATCCCTGCATCCATGGCCTTAATCGTCGGCGCGGTCCATTTCTTGTTCGCGCTGGGCAAGACGCCAGCCACCCAAGTCTTTATAGCGGTTGACCATGGTGCAAAAAAGCTCGGCGGTGCGTTCGGTGTCATAGCGCGCTGAGTGGGCGGCTTTATTATCGAACTCGATACCGGCGGCGCGACAAGCGCGGGCGAGCACCGTTTGGCCATAGACCAGCCCAGCCAGTGATGCGGTATCAAAGCTCGAAAAGGGGTGGAAGGGATTACGTTTAATGCCGCAACGTTCGGCAGCTGCATTTAAAAAACCATGATCAAAAGCAGCATTGTGGCCCACCAAAATTGCGCGGGTGCAGCCGTGGGCTTTGATCGCTTTGCGCACGGGGCGAAATAGCTCCCCCAGCGCCTCGGCTTCGGTCACGGCAACTTGCTGACGCAATGGGTCATCAAGCTTGATGCCGGTAAAATCCAACGCTGATTGCTCAATGTTGGCACCTTCGAACGGTTTTAGATGATAAGCGTAAGTGGCATCGGGTAGCAGGTTGCCTTCCGGGTCCATCGTGAGCGTTACGGCCGCGATCTCTAGCAGGGCATCCCCCTTCGCGTTAAAGCCGCCTGTCTCTAAGTCCACCACGACGGGAAGGTAACTGCGAAACCGCTGGGCCATTAAATCGCGGGCAATTGCCTCGCTCATGCAGCTCTCCTTAAAGCAAATAGTCAATAGCGCGCAGGTAATAGTGAGTCATTCTATCAGCTTTGGGGTCGACACGCCGTAGAAGGTATTCGTTGACGTGTCAGAACGCTATACTTAACGTTTCACTATAAGGCGCAGACGCAAGCCGCGCCGTTTTAGATCAACGAGGAGCTTAGAATGTCCGATGTTAAAAAGGTTGTACTGGCCTACTCCGGTGGCCTGGATACTTCCGTTATCGTCAAGTGGTTGCAAGAAACCTACAACTGCGAGGTGGTGACGTTTACTGCCGACATCGGTCAAGGGGAAGAAGTCGAGCCTGCACGCACTAAGGCGCAAACGCTGGGCGTGAAAGAGATCTACATTGAGGATCTACGCGAAGAGTTTGCGCGCGATTACGTTTATCCAATGTTTCGTGCTAACACCATTTATGAAGGCGAATATTTGTTGGGCACCTCCATCGCCCGGCCGCTTATTGCTAAGCGTTTAATCGAGATCGCCAACGAGACCGGTGCCGATGCCATTTCCCACGGCGCTACGGGCAAGGGCAACGATCAAGTACGCTTTGAGCTTGGCGCCTACGCACTGAAGCCCGGCGTGAAAGTGATCGCTCCGTGGCGTGAGTGGGACCTTACCTCGCGCGAAAAACTGATGGCTTACTGCGAGCAGCACGATATTCCGGTGGATTTTTCCAGCAAGAAGAAAAAATCTCCGTACTCCATGGATGCTAACCTGCTGCACATTTCCTACGAAGGCGGTATTCTGGAAGACCCGTGGGCCGAAGCCGAAGAGGATATGTGGCGTTGGAGTGTCTCCCCCGAAGCCGCACCGAATCAGCCGACCTATGTTGAGCTGACCTATGATCAGGGCGACATCACGGAGATCGATGGCCAGGCGATGCGGCCCCACGAAGTGGTGGAAAAGCTCAATAAGCTCGGCGGTGATAACGGCATTGGCCGTTTGGATATCGTCGAAAATCGCTATGTAGGCATGAAGTCGCGCGGCTGTTACGAAACACCGGGTGGCTCGATTATGCTGCGCGCCCACCGTGCCATTGAGTCGTTGACGCTTGACCGTGAAGAAGCCCACCTGAAAGACGAGCTGATGCCGAAGTACGCCGAGGTGATTTACAACGGCTACTGGTGGAGCCCCGAGCGCCGCATGTTGCAGGCTGCCATTGATGAAACGCAGAAAAACGTCAGCGGTGTGGTGCGCATGAAGCTTTATAAAGGCAGCGCAACGGTCGTGGGGCGTAAATCTGACGCATCGCTCTTTGATGAGTCGATTGCCACGTTCGAAGACGATGCCGGTGCCTACGATCAAAAAGACGCGGAAGGTTTTATTAAGCTCAACGCGCTGCGTTTGCGTATTGCCGCCGGTAAAGGCCGTAAGCAAAGTTAACTCGCAAGACCCGCGGCAGCCTTAGGGCTGCCGCCTTGCGTACAAGGAGCCTATATGCTGAAAAAGCTAATGACCGGCCTGCTAGGCGGTGACAAAACGCAGCAAGGTAGCCGCCCTCAAGCGGCAGATGCCGTCGAGTATAACGGTTACGTGATCATTTCCGAGCCGGATGACCAAAGTGGACAATACCGTGTGAGCGGGATTATCCGTCAGCGCCTAGACGATGGCGATGTGCGTGAGCACCGCTTTGAGCGCTCCGACATGCTGCCAAGTCGTGATGGCTGCGATGAGATGATGGTGACGAAGGCAAAACGCTATATCGACGAAGTGGGCGAGACGATGTTTGAGCCCGACCCCCGTCAAAAGCCCGCTGATTCATCCGGCGTGTAGGTTCAACACCATGCGCTGGGTTCATCGTTCATCGCCATGGTGTCGCCTGTTTGAACATGGTCAGACGCGTGACGTGAGCGCACTTCTTGCGCCGTTAAACGATGTGCTAGACGCGGCACCACCCGTCGAAAGCCCCCTCCATAATGCTTATCAGTGGCAGCAGCACTTGGTGGAAACGCTTGTACGTTATGAGTTGCCCGCCTGGCGTATTAGTCAATTGATTAGCGACCATAACGCCTTGCTTCACCGGCAAGCGATTACGCTCTCGTTGGATGAAATGCAAAGCCAAGGCTGGGGCGCGCCTCCGGCAGATTATTGCGTTCTTATTCTAGGCTCCGGCGCTCGCGATGAAAGTCTGCTCGGGCCGGATCAAGATAATGCACTTATCATCGACGATTACCCTGACAGCCGTCATCGAGAAATCGATGGCTACTTTCAGGCGCTAAGCGAGCGTTTTACGGGCCGCCTGGATGAAGCCGGGATACCGCTGTGCCAAGGCCATGTGATGGCGCGTTGGCCCATGTGGCGTAAACGTCTTGGTGAGTGGCGTACCCAGCTGGAGTTATGGACGCAAGAGCGACGCGTTAAGCGCGTACAGCAAACCAATATCTTATTGGATTTCACGCCTGTCGTAGGCGAGACGCGCCTGGCTAGAGCACTATTACAGAGCGTGGCGGATATCGTGCCAAAGCGCTCACTGTTTATGGATGAAATGGCGGCGCTACTCGATGAGTTGCCTGTGGCGTTAGACCGCTTTGGCCGCTTGAAAGGTAGCATAAAAGAAGCGCCGTTTTCTGGGGCTATCGACCTTAAACACCAAGGGCTGATGCCGCTTGTTAGTGCGGTGCGACTTTTAAGCCTTCACACTGGTGTGCGTGAGGTAAGTACCCGCAAGCGGCTACAAGAACTAGGAGAGCATAGCGCGAGTGGCGTGGCACGTGATCAGGCAGAGGGTCTAGTGGCCACGCTTGAGCGTTTACAGCAGCTAACGCTTGATCAGCAGCGCCATAACCTGTCGCTTGGCCAAGTAGCCGACGGCTGGGTGGATAGCGCAAAGTTGCGCGATGACCAAACGCACATGCTCAAATACGACTTCCAGCAGATTCGGAAGTTTGTCAGTCACGCTCAGTCTCGGGTGCGTTCGGGAGCTCCATAACCAGGCAGGCACCGCCGAGCGTGGAGCCTTCGCCCGCCCATAAGCGCCCGCCTAAGTGGGCGACGATCCCACGGCTGATGGGTAATCCCAGCCCGCTGCCTTTGGGGCGCCCGCGAGTGGCACTACCACTTGACTGCTCGATTTGGTGGAACTTCTCGAAGACGCGCTCACGTTCTTCCGCGCTAATCCCCGGCCCATTATCTTCCACGCTAAGGCGGAAGTGTTTTTTGTGTGCATAAAGACGCAGCAATACCTGCGGATCGTCACGGTCGGCAAACTTACCCGCATTATCTAGCAGGTTAATAATAACCTGTTCTAAGCGGTCGCTGTCGCCGACAATCATGGCGGGTTCAATGTCTATCTTAACGTTCAACGTCACGCCGCGGTTTTCTTGCAAGCGCGAGATCGCATCGACGCTATGGCGGGCAAGTTCAGCGAGATCCAGCGTTTCCGGGTTAAGTGTTAAACGGCCACTTTCTAAACGCGCCAGATCTAGGATCTCCTCGATTAACCGTGAGAGGCGCTGACTTTCATGCACAATAACACCCAAAAAGTGTTGGCGTTTCTCGTCGGGCATTTTATCGCTATCGCGCAAAATTTCGGCGAATGCGCGGATGGAGGTAAGCGGAGTACGCAGCTCGTGGCTCACCATTGCGACAAACTCATCTTTCAACCGGTCGAGCTCGCGTAGGCGTTCATTGGCCGCGCGCAATTCTTCGCCGATGCGGGCAAGTTCCTGAGATTTTTGCTCTAGCTCTCGGTTGGACTCCAGCGTTTGTGAGGTGGTGTCGAGAATGCTCAAGATGGATGCGAGATCAACCGCCTCACCGCGCACCACCGAGTTGATCAGCACTCGGGCAGATGCGCTACCCAGTGAGCCCGCAAGCGCTTGTTCAGCACGCGTAATAAGCTCTGTAGAGGCTGGCTCTTCGGTGGCATCATCTCGGTGAGGGGCGTTAGCGAAAACGCGCTGTGTGGCTGTCGCCCCCAGGTAGCGCTCAAGTAACTCGCTCAGTTCTCCTCGCGTGGTTTGGCCACGCCAGAGTGATGTGGTTTGCAGGTTGGGGTGCAGGGCTCGGGTGAAAAGCGCTGCTTGCGTTTGTTCAAGTGTCGTTGGCCGCGTGAATAGTGAGACACCCACTAACAAGCCCACATTAGCCATCATGCTCCAAAGCAACGAATGCGTGTAAATATCCCAGCCATTTAAGCCAAATAGCGCATAGGGTGTTAGCCAGCCAATGCCCCAAGGGCCGTCGGTAAGCAGTGTGGCGCTCAACCACCCGGATTGAGCAAACCCCGGCAGTAGCAGGGTGTACACCCAGACGGCAAATCCGGCAATGAGCCCAAACGTTGCGCCTTGGCGGGTCGCGCCGCGCCAATAAAGGCCCAGCAGAAGAGCAGGCGCAAGTTGCGCGGCACCGGCAAAAGAGACAAGGCCAATCGTGACCAAGCTATAAGAGTCGCCAATCAGCGCGTGATAGAGATAACCCAAGAGCAAAATCAGCACGATAGAGATGCGGCGGATGCCCAAAAGCCACCCCGCAAGCCTGCCCTGGTAGTTGATATGCAGGTACTTTAGCCGGAGCAGTAACGGCATAACGAGCTGGTTACTCACCATGGTGGAAAGCGCGATGGTTTCGACAATCACCATCCCAGTGGCAGCGGAGAGCCCGCCGATAAAGACAAATAAAGGTAACGCCTCGGTTCCGGCAAGCAAAGGCAGCGTAAGGACAAAGCTATCTGGGTTGCCAGCCGCCTCGCCCAGTAATAAGCCAGCCAGCGTAATCGGGATGACAAAGAGGTTGATCAGCAGCATGTAGAGCGGGAACAACCAGCTGGCGCGCTTGAGGTGGCGCTCATCGACGTTCTCAACCACCAAGACCTGAAATTGGCGGGGCAGGGTAATAAAGGCCAAAAACGCCAGTACCAGCATGCCCACCCAGCCGGTTACACCGCCGGGCACGCTTTCGAGGCTCATTAAATCGTTAAGCTCGGGCGTTAAGGCGACTTGCCGGAATAGATCTCCTGGCCCGGCGAATAGCCCGAAAACAACGAATAGCCCCACGGCGAGAAACGCCGCTAGCTTGACTAAGGACTCTAAGGCGATGGCGGCGACCATCCCTTCATGGCGCTCGCTGGCATCAAGGTGGCGAGTGCCGAAGAGGATAATGAACACCGCAAGCACGAGTGCCACCCAGAAGGATTTATCCACCCAGAAGCTTTCGTTGGTCAGGGTGGTGTCAGCGCTATCGGGGTAGTTAATCAGTATCGCGTGGCTGACAGTAATCGCTTTGAGCTGTAAGGCGATATACGGCGTGATGGTGATCAGCGCCATTAATGCCACAAGCGCGCCAAGGCCGGTGCTTTTGCCATAGCGTGCGCTAATGAAATCGGCGATCGAGGTGATCCGCTCACGCGCTGCGATGCGCACCATTTTGCGCAGCAAAAAAGGCGCGGTGAGCATGGCAAGCGTCGGGCCGAGGTAAATCAGTAAAAAGCTAGGCCCGCGTTCAGCCGCGCGCCCGACGCTGCCGTAAAATGTCCACGCCGTGCAATAAACCGCAATCGATAACGCATAGACCGTTGGCGAGCCGATCACCGTGCGACCCGCTTCCGCGCGACGATCACCCCATGCCGCCACCACAAACAGCAGGGCTAAATAGCCAAAAGCAGCGGTAAGGATTATCGGGTCTGTGCGCATCGGCGCAACTCCTCAGAGGCGGTATGCCTGCGTTAGTGCTCCAGGTTTCAATGCTTTGCGGAGTGCTCCATTAACCAAGCGCCTAGCGCAATCACCAGCGCCCAGGCGCCAAAAAGATACAGCGCCAGGCTTGCCACGCCGGGCAAGCGGTCGATGACCACAAGTACCGGCGGGCAAAACAGCAATACCGCGAGCAGTATCAACGCGATAAGACGCGCATGGTGGCGTGAATCGCGGTGTGGAGCTTGGTGTGAGTCATGCGGTACGTCGTGGTTAGGGCTCATGCGCTGGCGTCCTCTTTGTCGAACGCATTGTTCTGCAGGGCGAGTAATTTTTCCAAGGTGTCGATACCGCGCGCTTCCAGTCGTGGAAGTAGGGCAAGCCAAAGCTCGGCTGTTACCCGGGCATCGCCGAGTGCGGTATGTCGCGTGCCAGGAGGGAAGGAAAGGTCGTAACGCTTCGCTAGGCTGTCGAGGTCGTGGCCGTCGATCGCTTCATCCAACGCGCGGGAAATCAGCAGCGTATCCAGCACGGGAAGATCGAAATCGACGCCGTGATGACTAATGGCCAACATATCAAACGAGGCGTTGTGCGCGAGCAACACCGCGTCGCTGACGTATTGGCGAAAGCGCGTGAGCACGATATCGAGCGGCGGCGCGCCTTCAACGTCGGTATCGGTCAGCCCATGAATTGCCGTGCTTGCCGGCGGGATCGGGCGCTTGGGATCGACTTTTTGGTCAAATACTTCGCTTGCCAGTAAGCGGGCGTTGACCACGCGGCAGGCGCCCACGCTAATCACGGTATCCCCTCGGCGAAGCTCCAGCCCGGTGGTTTCGGTATCAAAGGCGACGACTTCAAGGCTTCGCAAGGAGCGATTTGCGAGTGCATCGTCCGGCGGGGGTAAATCGGCAATGCCAAAGTCGTGAAATTCCGGGCGCGGTGGGGTCGTTTCGCGGGGGGCACCAACTCGCTCGGTAGCAGGCAGCGGCAAACGGATGCGGGCATAGCCGCTGGTTTCGTCAGCCAGGCTCCAGATATCGCTGGCATGCTGGCGCAGTACGTCGGCGACGGTCGGCGAAAGGGGTAAACTCTCCAGCGTTTTTTGCTGCCACTGTGCCAGTTCACGCTCGGGCAGTGGCTTGCCGCGCCAGATGAAGTCGAGATAAACGCGCTTGTTGCCTAGGCAGACTTCACCCTCGAAGCCGTTATCCGGCAAGTACGCGTTAAGGTGTTGGACCAGTGACGCCAGCAGCGCAATCAGTGCCGGTGCGTCGCCTTTGAACCAAGCCGGCATGCCAATGGGCGTGATCAGGCGATGCTCGGGGTCTAGGTGCTCATCTAATGCCTGCCAGAAATCGTTTGACCACATTGGGGTTAAGCGCTCGCCCTGGTGCTGCATGTCATCTAAAAGCGTGCCGATGCGGGCCACGCTGTCGCCAAGGGTGACGCCTTCTTCTTCGATAACCCGCTCAAGGCGTTCACGGAGCGAATCGGTCGCATCATCACGCTGGCGAAGTTGAATGAGCGCATCGGCGGCGCTGGTGAGGCTAGCCGTATGCTGGCGCAGCGGCGTTAACATGGCGGCGATTTCCGCGCGCACGCCCATTTCACTCGACCAAGAGGCGGTCGCATCGGTAAATGTCAATAAGGTTTCGCCGTCGCTGCCTGGTACACGGCGCAGGATGATTTTTAGCCAGCGTTCATCGCACGGGGCGAGCAGCTCACGGGGAGAGCCATCGTGGGGGAGTTGCGACAGCGAGTGCTGCAAACTGGGGCTGGGAAGCAATGTTTCTAGCCGCTTGCCGAGGCCTAGACCGTCATGGCCAGAAAAAAAATCTTCTGCCGCTTGATTAAAGAGCATGACACGACGGTGGTGGTCGCATAGCAGCAGGGGCGTTTCGAGCACTTGTAGCAGGGTTTCCAGCTCCTGGCGGATACGTGCCGCGCTGCGGGCACCTTCTGCATGCGCGGTGGCAAGCCGCGCCCGGTCGTCGCGCCAACTTTCATGCACGCGGCGAAGGTCAGGGCCTAAGCCTTTTAACCAGCCTTCAGGCGGATGCTCATCGCGGGCATCGGGGCTTGAAACCAAGCGTGCCAGTTGCACCTGCAAATGGCGTAGCGGGGTAAACAGCATTCGTTCAAGCAAAAGGCCCACAAGAAAAATGGTGCCGCCACCTGAAAAACTACCCAGCCACAGCACGATACGTTGCCAGCCATCAGGATTGAGGTGCGCGTCCAGCCAGCCCGCGAAAAGTGCACCGCCAAATAAGCTTACGCCACTGAGTAAAAGCCAAAGGCCAATCAGCCGCTGACGTTTGGGGAGTCCGTGGCGTTTCATGACGGTGCCCCATTAAGTAGCGCTTTGACTTTTTCGACCAGGGTTTGGGTCGAAAAAGGCTTGGTGATGTAATCATCGGCCCCTAGTGCCATGCCTTTTTCACGCTCTACCTCACGACCGTGGGCGGTGAGCATGATAATCGGCAATGACGCGGTATCCGGCTGCCCGCGTAGCTGCTCTAGCACGTCGAAGCCGCTGATACCCGGTAGGCTGATGTCGAGCAAAATCAAATCGGGGTGGGCGTTTTTAACGCTTTCTAAGGCTTGTTCGCCATCCTCGGCTATCGTGACCTGAAAACCGGCTTGCTCCATCAAAAACTCTAAAGACAGAACGATATTGGGCTCGTCATCGACTACCAACACATTGGCCATCTCGCTCTCCCAGGATGCTGTGTTTTATTTTTTTGGATCGGTGGTTAGCGTTTAAGTCGTACTTTATCGCTGTTGTCGCTTTCAGTGTATGAGGGCGGTCGCATTCGGCCAAGACGACCTTGGCCGAATGCTGCTAAAGTCGCTGCGCTTTGTGGGAATCACGCTAAAATTAAAGGAAACCTTATGCGAGCCCTTTTATTATCGGCCTACTCGGCGGTGAGCCATCGGTTTTGGGCGGAGAAGGTGATGGCGCATACCGAGGCCGAGTGGACGTGTTTAACCCTGCCGCCGCGACATTTTCGCTGGCGCATTCGCGGAAATCCGCTGACGTGGGCGCTGAAAGAACACCACGCACTGAGTCAGCCGTTCGATCTCGTGCTGGCGACATCCATGGTCGATGTCGCCACGCTGATTGGGCTGTATCCGCATCTGGGGAGTGCTAAGAAAGTGGTGTATTTCCATGAAAACCAGTTCGCTTACCCCGAGTCCGCCGAGCAGGCGCCGCAGGGTGAGGCGAAAATGGTCAATCTTTATGCCGCTCTCGCCGCTGATCAGGTGGTGTTTAACTCCGCGTATAACCGTGATTCGTTTATCGACGGGGCGCGGGCTTTTCTCAAGCGCATGCCAGAAAATCTGCCCGCCGCTAAGTTGCTCGAAACATTGCGCCAAAACGCGCGGGTGTTGCCGGTGCCGATTTTGCCGCTTGCCTCGGATGAGGGTCAGCAGAACATGCCCCAGCGGATCGTTTGGAACCATCGCTGGGAGTACGATAAAAACCCGGATGACTTCTTTCACGCGCTTTTTGCCCTGAGTGAAGAAGGCGTGGCATTTGAACTCGCCGTGATGGGGCAGCAGTTTCGGCAAACGCCGCCGGTATTTGATCAAGCGCGCGAGCGTTTAGCCAACCGAATAGTGGCCTGGGGACCTCAGCCAGAGACGGAATACCATGCGTTGTTGGCAAGTGCCGGAATCGTGGTGTCGACCACTTGGCACGAGTTTCAAGGGTTAGCGATCATGGAGGCGGCGCAGCGGGGAGTGCTGCCGCTGGTGCCGGATCGCCTTTGCTTTCCCGAGCTGTACCCGAAGGCTTATCGCTTCGATGGCACACGAAAAGGGCTGACCGATACGCTCCGCGCGTGGCTGACGGCGCCAAGTTCCCGACCGCCACCTCTTGCTACAGCACAATGGGAATGGCCCGCCTGGGAGGGAGAGTATCAGGTGTTATTATCCTAGCTCGGTTTTCTCTTTGTATTCACAGAGATCTTCGATGATACAGCTACCGCAGCGAGGTTTGCGGGCGACACAGGTATAGCGTCCGTGCAGAATCAGCCAGTGGTGGGCGTCTTGCTTGAACTCGCGCGGCACATGGCGCAACAGCTTCTGCTCGACTTCCACCACGTCTTTGCCTTTGGCGATGCCGGTACGGTTGGAGACGCGAAAGATATGCGTATCCACGGCGATGGTGGGTAGGCCAAAGGCGGTGTTCAATATCACGTTGGCGGTCTTGCGTCCCACGCCGGGCAGCGCTTCCAGCGCCTTGCGGGTTTTGGGCACCTCGCCGCCGTGTTGGTCCACCAATAGATGGCACGTCTTCATCAGGTTGTTGGCCTTGGTATTGTAAAGCCCGATGGTCTTAATGTGCTCTTTGAGCCCGTCTATTCCCAGGTCAATAATGCCTTGAGGCGTATTGGCGATGGGAAAGAGCCGGGCGGTGGCCTTGTTGACGCCGACATCGGTGGCTTGCGCTGAAAGCAAAACGGCGGCGAGCAACTCAAACGGCGAGGACCAATTGAGCTCAGTGGTCGGCTGCGGGGTTTCTGCCTTGAGGCGGGAAAAAATCTCGTAGCGTTTTTGTGCGTTCATGCAGCATCCTGTTCTATGTGCTGTTTTCAACGGGCTGTCTGCTATTTAATCATGCCGGTGACGCGTACGCGTCGCTCTGTTGTCGCGGCGGCATCGACGGGGTTGGCGCGTGCGGCATTGGCCTGGTCGATGGCATTTTTCAGCGCGATGAGCAGGCCCGCGACAAAAAATGCCCCCGGCGGCAGCAGGAAAAACAGAAACTGATAATCGGCGATAATCACCATTTCCCAGCTGTTGGCAGCGGCGCCAAATAGTAGCGCCATATCGCTAAACAGCGTGCCTTGGCCCAACAGCTCGCGTAGCGCGCCCAGCAGCACCAGCACGGCGGCAAAACCCAGCCCCATCATCAAGCCATCAAAGGCGGCGATAAGCGGCGGATGGCGTGAAGCGAAGGCATCGGCGCGGCCTAAAATCGCGCAGTTGGTGACAATCAGTGGAATGAAAATGCCCAGCACCTGGTAGAGCGGGTACGCATAGGCGGCCATCAAAAGCTCGGCGCAGGTGACAAAAGCGGCGATGATCATCACAAACGCGGGCAAGCGCACGCTGCCGGGCACTTGGTGGCGTAATAGCGACACCACGCTGCTTGAGCCCACCAGCACTAACAGCGTGGCGATGGCAAGCCCGAGCGCGTTCACCACGCTGTTGCTCACGGCCAATAACGGGCACAAGCCGAGTAGCTGTACCAGCGCGGGGTTTTGATGCCACAGCCCCTCGCGGGCGAGAGCAGAAAACTGGCTCATGGCGTGGGCTCCTTCATGATATTGGGTGTTACTAAGCCGGGCAGCGGCGTGCGCTCGGCATAGAGCAGGGCTTGATACACGGCGTCGACCACGGCGCGGGGCGTAATCGTCGCGCCGGTGAAAGTGTCGAATTCACCGCCGTCTTTGGTTACCGCCCAGGCGCGCTCGGGCAGGCTGTCCAAGCGCAAACCGTTAAATTCGGTGACCCAATCGCTACGGCGCCGCTCGATTTTATCGCCAAGCCCCGGCGTTTCCTGATGCTCGGTGACGCGCACGCCGCTAATGTGCCGCTCGGCACCAATGCCCACCAGTAGATGTATGTCCCCGCTATAACCTTCGTGGGTAACGACTGGGAGAATGATGATGCTTTTGTCTTGTGTTTGTATCGACCAGCCTTGAGCGGGGCCATGGTGACCAAGTGCTTGCGGCTCGGGTAGGGCAAAGGCGCCTTCAAGAATACGCTCGATGCCAACGTTTGCTAGCGCTGGCGGCAACACCTCGCGTAGCTTTTGATGCTGATACACCTCGGCATTGGTGGCAATACGTTCGGCGGTGAGCGCGCGAATCACCCCGACACTGCCAGCCGTGACCAGTGCAAACGCCCCGAGCGCTAACGCTCCCTGCTTGATCGCCGCTTGCACTCTCATGCCTCGCCTCCCGGTGGGCGCTGCCCGCGAGTCGTCTTCGCGTGCCCCATGACGCGCGGGTCGCTGTAAAGATCCAGCAGCGGCACACACAGGTTCATCAACAGCACGGCAAATGCCACCGCGTCAGGGTAGGCACCGAAGGTGCGTATCAACATCACTAATGCGCCAATACCTGCGCCATAGATAAGTTTGCCACGGCGGCTAGTGGCCGCTGAGACGGGGTCGGTGGCGATAAAAAACGCCCCGAAAATCGCTGCCCCGGTAAAAAGATGAAAACTTGGCGAGGCAAAGTGACTGGGGTCGCCGGCATAAAACAGCGCCGCCAGCAGCGTCATGCTACCCAGCATTGCTACGGGAATATGCCAGCTGATGATGCGTTTGTAGAGCAAAAGCCCACCGCCTAAAAGCCATGCCCAACCACTGTGTTGCCAGGCATCAAGCGTGTCCGGCGGTAGCGGATTCGTCGCCCAGAATTCGCTGGCAAGCACCGCTTCGCCTTTGTGTTTGAACGCGTCCAGCGGGGTGGCGCCGCTGGTCGCATCCCACTCGGCTGCGGGTAAAAGGCCCAACATTTGTGCCCACAGTGTCTCGGGTAGAAGCGGCTGCGGCGGCGACCAAAGCGTCATGTAGGTGGGGAAGGAGACTAAAAGTAGCGCATAGCCCACCATCGCCGGGTTGAAGGGGTTTTGCCCCAGCCCGCCGTAAAGCTGTTTAGCCACCACCACGGCAGCCACCATGCCCACGCTAATCAGCCACCACGGGCTTGCAGGGGGCAGCGCGACGCCCAGCAGCACGGCGGTGACCAGCGTGCTGGAGTCATTAAGCGCCGGGCGAATGGGGCGTTTACGCAGCGTCAGCACCGCCGCTTCCAGTGCCAAGCCAATGACCGTGGCGATCACGATATTGGCCAGCACGCCAGCACCGAAGTAATACGTCATCACGGCGATACCGGGCAGCGTAGCGATCAGTACCCAGCGCATCAGCACCGGCGTGCTGTTGGGTCGCTGGGCATTGACGGGCGTCGCCGTGTGATGCAAAAAGCTCATCGTGGCGTTTGGCTCCTTAAGAGGTTGATGGCTTGCGGGCGGCAGATAGCTTGGCGTCAGCGGCTTTTAAGTTCTCCTGCGCCGTCGCGAGCTGGGTTTCCAGGTCTGAGAGGTCTTGCTGCGGGTCCTGTTGTGCTGCTCGGGCGAGCGTTTTTTCCGCTTTGCGCACGGCCGCTTTCGCCGCGGTTTGGGCGATACGTAGACTGCGTATATCGGCTTGATTGCTGGCGCCGTCGTTTTCCTCCGCTTGCGATGGACGTTTAGCTTGCGCGAGACGCGCCTCGCGCCGGGCCTGTTTCTCGGCTTCCTCGCGAGCTAAGCGCGCTTGGCGGAACTCGAAGCGGTGTTTGGCGTGCTCGGCTTTTGTCGCTTCGATGCGTTTAAGGCGCAGGCGTGCTTTGGCCTCGCGGTAATCATCCACTAGCGGGATATGGCTCGGGCAGACGTAACTGCAGGCACCGCACTCGATGCAGTCGAAAAGGTGGTAGCGTTCCAAGCGGGCGTCATCCCCTGCACGGGCATACCAATGCAGCTGCTGCGGCAGTAATGACGCCGGGCAAACGTCTTCACAGGCGCCGCAGCGGATACAGGGCGACTCCGTTGGCGCGGCTGGCAGCTCATCAGCCGTGGCGGCAATCAAGCAGTTGGTGGTCTTTCCCACCGGGGTGTCAAGGTCGGTTAACGCGACACCCATCATCGGCCCGCCATGAATCAGCGTCGTTAACTTGGCAGCGTTCAGGCCCGCGTGTTGCAACAATTCACGCATGGGCGTGCCAAGGCGTACGCGGTAATTGCCGGGGCGTGCGAGGGCATTGCCGGTCAGGGTGACGATTCGTGAGGTTAGCGGAGCGCCGTCGCGCACGGCGTGCAGCACTGCCGAGAGCGTGCCGGGGTTGTGGCACAGCACGCCGACATCGGCAGGCAAGCCGCCGCTGGGCACTTCGCGGTCGAGCAGCTTTTTAATCAGTTGGCGCTCACCGCCGCTGGGGTAGCGGGTCTCGATGACGTTGATCACCACCGGCAGCGGCAGGCTTTTAGGCACCGCCGCTTCTAATGCGGCAATGGCCTCGGGCTTATTGTCCTCAATGCCGACGAGTATTTGTTCGGCGCCAGCAAGCTTGGCCATTAACTGCGCGCCTTCGAGCACGTCAGCCGCAAAGTGCCGTAGCGTCACGTCATCGGCGGTGATATAAGGCTCACACTCGGCGGCGTTGACCACCAGCGTATCGAGCGAATGGCGCTCACGCACGCGGGCTTTTACCTGCGTTGGGAAGCCCGCCCCACCAAGCCCGACAACACCACTGGTATCAAGCCGTTCAAGCAGAGTTTCAGGCTCTGCGGCGCGCCAATCCAGCGGTTTAAGGCGTGTCTCGGTATCTTTTTTATCACCTGCGTTACCCGTGTCTTTTTCAATGATGATGTGCGCCGTGTTTATTTCCACCACCTTACCGCTAATGCTTGCGTGCAGGGCGCTTGAGATCATGTTGTCGGGCTGGGCGATCAACGTGCCAGTGTGCACCTGCTCGCCTACAGCTACGCAGGGCACAGCGGGGCGCCCGCTGTGTTGACTGAGTGGTAGAACGACCCGATCAGGAAGTGGCGTATCGCTTAAAGGGCGCTCGGTTGAACGGGTCTTGCGCTCGGGAGGGTAAACGCCGCCAGGAAAGTCAAACGCGCGCGACATGGGGTGGCTCCTCGGCGCGGTCGCTGGCGATGAGGTCGGCGGTGGACGCGTTAACGACCGGCTGCCACTGGGTGAGCGGTGTGCTTCGGGGCAGCATATCAATACAGTCGACCGGGCAGGGGGCAATGCACAGATCGCAGCCGGTGCATTCATCCTCGATGACCGTGTGCATCTGTTTGGCGGCGCCGATAATGGCGTCGACCGGGCAGGCTTGAATGCACTTGGTGCAGCCGATGCACTCGTCCTCGCGGATGACGGCCACGCGCTCTTCGGCTTGGGACTCGCCGTCTAACGGTTCGGGCTCGCGCCCTAGCAAATCCGCTAAGGCGGCAATGGTACTTTCGCCTCCCGGCGGGCATTTGTTGATGGCATCCCCTTCGTTGATCGCTTCAGCGTAGGGGCGGCACCCCGGATAGCCACACTGGCCGCACTGCGTTTGCGGCAGTAAGGCATCGATTTTCTCCACCAGCGGGTTACCTTTGACTTTAAACCGCTCACTCACAAAGCCTAATAGTGCGCCAAAGCCCACGCCGAGACCGGCCAGCACGGCAATGGCGCTCAATAACGAAATCAGCGTATTGGATGCCTGCATGGCGGGATCCTCGCAGAGGGAGTCAACAACGTTAGAGCTGAACGAGACCAGAAAAGCCTAAAAAGGCCAACGACATTAAGCTTGCCGTAATCATCGCAATCGCCGCGCCTTGAAAGGGTTTGGGGATATCGGCTGTGCCCAAGCGCTCGCGCAGAGCCGCAAACAGCACCAGAATCAGCGAAAACCCGAGCGCGGCACCAAAGCCGTAAAGCGTGGTATGGAAAAAACTCAGCTCGCGGTTGAGCGACAAAAGCGCCACCCCCAGCACTGCGCAGTTGGTGGTAATCAGCGGCAGAAAGATGCCCAGCACTTGGTGCAAAAGCGGGCTCATGTAGCGCACCATCACCTCGGTAAACTGTACCACCGCCGCGATCACCACAATAAAGCTAATGGTGCGTAAGTAGGTCACCTCCAGCGGTACCAGCAAGCCGTGATACACCACGTAGCTCGCCGCCGAGGCGAGCGTGAGTACAAAGGTCGTGGCCGCCGACATACCCACGGCGGATTCCAGCTTATTTGAGACCCCCATAAAGGGGCAGAGCCCCAAAAACTGGACCAGGACAAAATTGTTGACCAGCGCGGTGCCGATCAGGATGACGAACAGTTCGCTCATCGGTGACTCAGGTTATTAGTTGATCTGGTTAGGTAACACGCTGCCCCGGTTCGGCACCCGCATCCGGTGAGAGCAGGTAAATACCGTCGTCGTTAGCAGAGGCAAGTACCATGCCTTCGGAAACGCCAAAGCGCATCTTGCGAGGCGCAAGGTTGGCGACCATGACCGTTAGGCGACCTTCCAGCGCTTCCGGCGCGTAGGAGGCACGAATACCGGAGAAAACGTTACGCGTTTCGCCGCCAAGATCCAGTGTCAACTGCAGCAGCTTGTCAGCGCCTTCAACGTACTGCGCCTTGGCGATACGGGCAATGCGCAGGTCAACTTTCATGAAGTCATCGAAGCTGACCTCATCGGCAACAGGATCATCCGTAAGCGGCCCTTTGGGGGCGTCTTTGAGTTTTTGTTCTTCCACGAGATCTTCCTTGGATGCCTCAATCATAGCATCGATTTTGTCGCGCTCTACGCGAGTCATCAGCGGCTTGAACTTATTGATGGCATGGTTTGACAGCACCTCGTGGCGACTATGCCAGTCAAGCGTTGCCAGGTTTAAGAACGCTTGCGCCTCTTTAGCCATGGCTGGCACAACCGGCGCGAGATAAACCATCAGCTGACGGAATAGATTAATGCCCATCGAGCAAATATCGAGTACTTCTTGCTCGCGGCCATCTTGCTTGGCGAGCACCCATGGCTCGGCATCGGCGATGTAGGTGTTGGCTTCGTCGGCCAGCTCCATGATGTGGCGCATTGCACGACTGAATTCGCGGGCTTCATAGTCAGCGGCGATATCATCGCCGGCGGCGATAAAGCTTGCCAGCATCTGCGGATCGGCGCAGCTTGACGATAGCGTGCCGCCGCCAATTTTTTTCACAAAACCCGCGCAACGGCTGGCGATGTTGATAACTTTGCCGACCAAATCGCTATTTACTCGCGCGGTAAAATCGTCAAGATTCAGGTCGAGATCGTCCACCTTGGAAGTGAGCTTAGCAGCGAAGTAGTAGCGCAGGTACTCGGGGTTGAGGTAATCGGCATAGGTGGCGGCCTTAATAAAGGTGCCGCGGGATTTTGACATCTTGGCGCCATCGACGGTGACAAAGCCGTGGCAGTTGACCGCCGTGGGCGTGCGAAAGTCAGCGCCGTGGAGCATGGCGGGCCAGAACAGCGCGTGGAAGTAGACGATATCTTTGCCGATAAAGTGGTACACCTCAGCATCGGAGCCTGGTTGCCAGAAACTATCGAAATCGATGCCTTCGCGCTCGCACAGGTTCTTAAAACTGGCGAGATAGCCAATCGGCGCGTCGAGCCAAACATAAAAATATTTACCCGGCGCATCGGGGATTTCAAAGCCGAAGTAAGGCGCATCGCGGGAGATATCCCACTCGTTGAAGCCCGACTCAAACCACTCCATCAGTTTGTTGCGAATTTGCGGCTGCACGTGACCGTCATTAATCCACTTCTGCATAAAGTCGGCAAAATCCGGCAGCTTAAAGAAGTAGTGGGTGGAGCTGCGTACTTCCGGTGTTGCTCCGGAAATCGCGGAGACCGGGTCGATTAGCTCCGCCGGGGTGTACGTCGCACCGCATTTTTCGCAGTTATCGCCGTATTGGTCCTCGGCGTGGCACTTCGGGCAGGTGCCCTTGATAAAACGGTCGGCGAGAAAGAGGCCTTTTTGCGGGTCGAACATTTGCTCGATATCTCGCGTGGCGATGTGGCCTTTATCGCGCAGGCGCGTGTAAATCAGCTCACTGAAATAACGGTTTTCTGTCGAATGGGTGGAATGGTAGTTATCAAAGTTGACGCCAAAGCGAGCAAAGTCGGCTTGGTGAGCGTGGGAGACACGCTCGATCAACGCTTCAGATGTAATGCCCTCTTGTTCGGCGCGCAGCATGATCGCGGTACCGTGCGCATCATCGGCGCAGACATAGTAGCACTGCTGACCACGGCTTTTCTGGAAGCGCACCCAGATATCGGTCTGAATGTATTCCAGCAGGTGACCGAGGTGAATGTCGCCGTTGGCGTAGGGGAGCGCGCTGGTAACCAGGATTTTGCGCGTGGCGGTATGGGACATAGGTAATGACATTTCCATTGACGTCAGCAGACTGTAAGCAAAGACGGCAAAGCAGCCGATGCTTCGCCGGTGACAAGGTAGTAGGGCGTGGGCTTGTTAGTAGAGCGCTTGCTCTTCTAGCACCACTTCGCGCAAAAGGGCTAAAAAGAGTTTATCGGCTTCAGAGTGCTCGGCCGAGTCTTCAGGAATATGCACGCTGGTGGTGTCGGAGATTTCATTGGCCACCCGGGCCATCACTTCAGGCGTGCTTCCATTGGCAAACTCTTTGCGTGCGACTTCAAGCGACTGCTCTAAAATTTTTGGGTCTTGCAAAAGCTTACGAATAAAGCCCTGCAGCTCATTAATAATACGTGTTTTTTGAATTTCTGAAGCGGACATAAAGGTTCTCCTTAACGACCCGGCTTGGTCTCGCCAATAACTGCATGGACCATAGCATTTTTTGCCTTTCAGGGCATGATGCGACGTGCATCGTGTTCGGTGTGCATTGTATAAAAATAGCATGCTTACATCGTCAGGCGTCCCGCTTTGTGTTTTACCGGGTTGGCGTATTGCGCCAGCCAGTAAGGCCGTAAATGCTCGGGCACGGTGGCCAGGCGCGCTTGGAATCGCTCGCGATCCTGGCGGGTGATGGCCTTGCAGGCGACAAGTTCGGGGGCATCGCCAAGCGCTTCCAACGCAAGATAATGGCTTGGGTACAGCCGGTAGCCGCCAATCACTTGGCGATCAATTTCCGCGGCGACTTCATCCGGGGTTGCCATGTCGGTGCCAATCGGAGTGCCGAAGCGCAGTTGAACCCGCCCCTTGCCCCCGGTAATGCCGGCCACAATAGACTTAATATCTTCAAACTCGCTTTTGGCATAACTGCCTTGAGTGTCGATATCGTGCAGCTCTTGGGCTTTTTGTGTATCGCAAGGGTCAAATTCGTAACTGATCGAGACAGGCACTAGCTTGAGCTCGGCGATGGCGTCGCCAAAATTGGCTTGGCGATCAGCACCACGGCGCGCAATGGTTAGCATCTTAATAATAGCGGGGTCAGTGTGGTCGATGCCGTTTTTTGCCCGCCCTTCGCGTTGCGCCATCCAAATGGAGTGTTCATCCACGGTGATGGAGTGGCGAATATAGGCCGACAACTGCTGGTAAGCGGCGAGCATGGCACGCTTACCACGCGCACTACGCGGGACAATAAAGCTTTTATTAAGCCGCATCAGGTCGGTGACGTAGGGCTTTTTCAACAGGTTATCGCCAATAGCAATACGCACGGTATCGCGGTTTGCCTGATACAGGGCGTAGTTCACAAATGCCGGATCAAGTGAAATATCACGGTGATTGCCGATAAAAAGGTAGGCGCTATTCTCATCCAGCTTATCCAGTCCCGCGACCTCAAACGCGTCGGTTGAGGTGCGGATCATGCGCTCCATGTAACTTGCGATACGCATTTGAAAATCGTACACGGTTTTGACGCCTTTCACCTCGCGGCGCACGGCGTGGCTTGCCAGCGCGCGGGCAAGCGGGGGTGCCCAGCGGGCAAGCCGGGGCAGGCGGAAACGCGTTAGGGCATTGAGTAGTTCACTATCGCGTGAAAGGCGAGCAAGCACGTCGGCCACTTCATGATCCAGGTACGGGCGAACCTCGGCCCAAGGGTCGTCAGTGTTTGCTGTGTGTGTATTGGCGCGCGTGGTGGCGCCGGTAGCGTTGGTCTCAGTCATGCGATCCGTCAAAATAGATAGCGATGCGAAAAGGTGTCATCCAAGCGTTATACGCAAATATCTAGGATGGCGATTGGGATTGTGTTTCACCACCTAGCCAGCCGATTAAGCGCTCGATGTCTTCAGTCAATGCTTGCGCCATCAAGATAAAATCGGTTTCTAACCGGAGGAGGGCATCGTCACCGTCGTCGGCGTGGTCAGCTTCCTCGATCAGTGCGTCGCCAAAGCGAAGTGATTTCAGCGCCAGGTCATCGTGTAAGACAAAGCTTAGCCGTCCTTCGATCCCTAGCGCCAGCTTGCTCGCCTGGCGGCCGGTGTCTAAAAGCTGCTGAATATCGTCACCGTCAAGATCCACTTGGCGCGCCCGCAGTACGCCGTCGTCGCCTTTGGCTTTGAGCTCGACCTGATCGCTAAGCTGCATATCCGTTGGGCGCGTTGTCGGGTCGTTAAGCCAGGTCGTCATCGCGCGAATGGGCAGCGTTTGCGTGGCCAGTGGCGTAACTTTTAAGCTACCGAGCGTTTCTCGCAGCAAGTCTAAAACTTCTTCTGCCCGGGTGCGGGAGCTTGCGTTAATGCCGATGAGCCCACGGCGTGTATCCCACCAAAGGTCTGTTTTTTGGCTGCGGACGAAAGCACGTGGCAACAGCGCTTCGGTGATTTGCTCTTTGAGCGCGGTTTTTTCTTTGCGGGTGACCTTGCGGCTCTCGCTTGCCTCAATGTTAGCCACCTGATCTTCCAGCTCTTCTTTGACCACGGAAGCCGGCAGTAGGCGTTCTTGGCGCAGGGCGGAGAGCAGCCGGTGCCCTTGAATTTCGTGCACGTATTGCCCGCTACCCAAGCGGCCACCAGGCGCTGTCCAGCCCAGTCGACGCGCATCGGCACTGCCGAGCGGTCGGGCCGCGTGCGCTTCTAGGGCATCACCTAACGCGTCGAGGGGGGGAGTTTGCGCACTTTCTTGAGCGTCTCCCAATGCGCCGTGAAGGCGGTATAACAGCAGGTTTTTAAACCACATATCGCCTGTCCTAAAGAAAAGGGCGATCATTATGGCGAAAGCGGCGCCTGCCTGCCAGCACGATTACTGAATCCAAGTGCCAAGGTATGCGACTGTTGTATGTGTTTCAAACTTGTGTTTGATTTAGTCTTTCGCACATTGCACATATATAAAAGATAGGAGGCTTGATAATGAGCGATTTATTCTCACGCACGGCACTGCGGGTTCGCGGCTATCATTTGGATGGCTACGGTCATGTCAATAACGCGCGCTATTTAGAGTTTATGGAAGAAGGGCGCTGGGCGTTCTTTGATGAGCATCCCGTGTTAATAAAAGAGCTGCATCAAGCGGGTAAGGCTTTTGTGGTGGTGAACTTAAACATCGATTATCGCGCCGCCGCGGTGGCCGGTGATGATCTGGTGGTGTTAACCGGTATGGTGGAGGTTGGTGATCGCAGTGCTGTTTGCCACCATCAGATTGTTCGCCGCCAGGATAGTGCTTTGGTCGCAAAAGCGGACCTGACCTTTGTGCTGCTAGATGTGAAAGCCAATAAAGCCTCACCGATTGAGGGCGATGTGCGTGAAGCGCTGAATACGCTCATCCTGAGTAAAGAGGCGTTTAGCGTTTAGGCCAAAGGCAGAGGGAATCCTGCTTACCCTGACTGCCCTTGCCGCGTCTGTAATGGTATGATGTTGCGGTATTTGCGCGCCGCCGTGTTGTATGACCCAAGGCGGTATTTTTAAGCGCTTTCAACTCTCGCAGTGCCAAAGCAGTGCAAAGGATCTGACTTTCATGGGTGACATCGCCAGAGAAATTCTGCCCGTCAATATTGAAGACGAGCTCAAACAGTCGTACCTCGACTATGCGATGAGCGTTATCATCGGCCGCGCGCTTCCAGACGTGCGCGATGGCTTAAAGCCCGTGCATCGGCGCGTTTTATTCGCTATGCACGAGTTGGGTAATGACTGGAATAAACCGTATAAGAAATCGGCGCGCGTAGTCGGCGATGTCATCGGTAAATACCATCCTCACGGGGATAGCGCGGTTTACGACACCATCGTGCGGATGGCGCAGCATTTCTCCATGCGCCACGTACTGGTAGACGGCCAAGGTAACTTTGGTTCGATCGACGGTGATAGCGCCGCCGCCATGCGTTATACCGAAGTGCGCATGTCGCGCTTGGCCCACGAGTTACTGGCCGATCTCGAAAAAGAGACCGTCGACTGGGTCGATAACTACGATGGCACCGAACGCATCCCCGATGTCCTGCCCACCAAAGTCCCAAACCTGTTAATTAATGGTTCCTCGGGCATCGCCGTGGGTATGGCGACCAATATTCCGCCGCACAACATGCGTGAAGTGATCGACGCCTGCTTGGCACTGATCGACGACTACACGCTCTCGGTGGATGACCTGATGGATTATGTCCCGGGCCCGGATTTCCCCACCGGCGGTATCATTAATGGCCGGGCCGGTATCCTCGAAGCCTATCGCACCGGCCGTGGGCGTGTTTACGTGCGCGCCTGCCACACCATCGAGCACGACGATAAAACCGGTCGCGACCACATCATTATCACCGAGCTGCCGTATCAGGTGAATAAAGCGCGGCTGATCGAAAAAATCGCCGAGCTGGTCAAAGAAAAGCGCATCGAAGGCATTGCCGAACTGCGCGATGAGTCGGATAAAGACGGCTTGCGCGTGGTGATTGAAATTAAGCGCGGCGAGTCCGGCGAGGTGGTGGTTAACAACCTCTTTGCCCAAACTCAACTGCAAAACGTGTTCGGCATTAACATCGTCGCGCTGGAAAACGGCCAGCCGCGCACGCTCAACCTTAAAGAGCTGTTAGAAGCCTTTATACGCCACCGCCGTGAAGTGGTGACGCGTCGTACGCTATATGAGCTGAAAAAAGCCCGTGAACGTGGCCACATTTTGGAAGGCTTGACCGTCGCGATCTCCAATATCGATCAAGTGATTGAGCTGATCAAAGCCTCTCCTAACGCCGCGGAAGCCAAACAGAAGCTGCTTGACCGCGATTGGCAGCCGGGGCAGGTGACCGGCATGCTGGAGCGCGCTGGCGCGACCTCTTGCAAACCGGAAGGGTTAGAAGAAGGCTTCGGCCTTAATCCCTCAGCGACAAAATACCGCCTATCGCCTGCCCAGGCACAAGCGATTCTTGAGCTGCGTTTGCACCGTTTAACCGGACTTGAAACCGAGAAGCTGCTCAATGAGTACCTCTCGATCCTGGAGAAAATTGCGGAACTTACCGAAATTCTCGCCTCCGCGGATCGCCTGATGGAGGTGATCCGTGAGGAACTGCACGCCGTTCGCGATCAGTTTGGCGATGAGCGACGCACAGTTATCCAGGCCAGCCATCTTGATCTTTCCATGGAGGATCTGATCGCTGAAGAGGATATGGTGGTCACGGTGTCGCGTTCGGGGTACGCCAAAACGCAGCCGCTTTCGGATTATCAAGCGCAGCATCGTGGCGGGCGCGGTAAGTCAGCCACGGCGATGAAGGACGAGGACGTCATCGAGCACCTGCTGGTCGCCTCGACCCACGATACCGTGCTGCTGTTCTCAAATCGGGGCAAGGTCTACTGGCTGAAAGTCTACGAGATGCCAGCTGCAAGCCGTGGATCAAGAGGTAAGCCACTGGTGAACTTGCTGCCGCTAGAGGACGGGGAGGCGATTAACGCAATCCTTCCGGTGCGCGACTACGAGCCTAGCCACTACATCTTCTTCGCCACCGCCAAAGGGACGGTCAAGCGTGTCAGCCTTGAGCAGTTCTCGCGCCCGCGTAGCGTGGGTTTGATCGCCATTGATCTCGATGACAGCGACCGTTTGGTCGGCGCGGCAATTACTACCGGCGATGACCACGCCATGCTGCTCTCGTCCAACGGCAAGGCGATCCGCTTCGAAGAGGGCGACGTCCGCGCGATGGGCCGCACTGCACGCGGTGTGCGCGGCATGCGCTTGGCAGGCGACGCGGAAGTCATTAGCTTGATTATTCCCAAGCATCAGCAAATTGATGCCGAAATAGACGCAGAAGGCAACGACACCTTACCTGTCGCTGAAGCCGGGGCGGAAGAAGCGCCGATTTATATCCTTACCGCGAGCGAAAACGGTTATGGCAAACGTACGCGCCTGGGTGAGTTCCCGTTGCGTGGTCGTGGCGGCCAGGGTGTGATTGCGATGCAAACGAGCGAACGTAACGGCGCGCTTGTCGCCAGTATGCAGGTTTATGACAGCGATGAAATGATGCTGATTACCGATCGCGGCACGCTGGTTCGTACTCGGGTTGAGGAAGTCTCAACGACCTCGCGAAACACCCAAGGCGTGATGTTGATTCGCTTGGGTAAAGACGAAAAGCTCGTGAAAACAGTGCGTGTCGATGAGCCGGAAGATACCGAACTCGAAGTGCTAGATGAAAACGACGTGGTAGATGAAAATAAAGAGGAGGCCACGGGAGCTGATGACGCGTCACTATAATTTCTGCGCGGGGCCGGCGGCTCTGCCTGCGGCAGTGCTCGAACGTGCGCAGGCGGAAATGCTTGATTACCGAGGGCATGGCCTCTCGGTAATGGAAATGAGCCACCGCAGCGATGATTTTATCGCCATCGCCGAGCAGTCAGAAGCCGATTTTCGTTCGCTGCTTGGCGTGCCGGACAACTATAAAGTGTTGTTTTTGCAAGGCGGCGCTAGCCTGCAATTTTCAATGTTGCCGATGAATCTGTTGGGTCGCGGTGGCAGTGCTAATTTTATCCATACCGGTATTTGGGGCAAAAAGGCACTGGCGGAAATTAACCAACTTGGGTTGCCGCACCATTTGGCGGCCAGCAGCGAGTCAAACGGACACACGGCGGTACCGCGTCAGGGTGCGATTCAGGTAAGCGACGATGCCGCTTACTTGCACTTTACCTCCAACGAGACCATTGGCGGTCTGGCGTTTGATTACACGCCCAATGCACAGCGCATCGATGGCACAAAAGTGCCGCTGGTGTGCGATATGTCATCGAATATTCTCGCTGCGCCGCTTGATGTGTCGCAATACGGCATTATTTACGCTGGCGCGCAGAAGAATATTGGCCCGGCAGGCTTGACGCTGGTGATCGTGCGCGATGATTTACTTGACCAAGCACAGAGCCCAATACCGTCGCTATTTAACTATCGTGCCATTGCGGATGCGAACTCAATGGTCAACACGCCGCCGACTTACGCGTGGTACTTAGCGGGGCTGGTGTTCCAATGGCTGAAGGATGATATTGGCGGGCTTGCGCAGATGGAGGCGATCAATCAACGTAAGGCAGATAAGTTATACGGTGCGATTGATGCCAGCGATTTCTACGCCAACCCGATAGCAAAGCCTGACCGGTCGCGCATGAACGTACCGTTTGTGCTGGCGGATTCGGCGTTGGACGGTGCTTTTTTAGCCGAGGCCGATAACGCCGGGCTGTTAAATCTCAAGGGGCATCGCAGCGTCGGGGGCATACGCGCCAGTCTCTACAATGCGGTATCGGAAGACGCCGTGGATGCGCTGATTGCCTTCATGGCAGATTTTGAACAGAGAAGGGGTTAAAGCCACGATGTCCGATAAGCTTGAAGCGCTTCGCCAGCGCATTGACCAGCTTGATAGCGATGTCTTGCGTCTCATCAGTGAGCGCGCGAGCTGCGCGAAAGAAGTTGCCCGGGCCAAACTCGCCGATGACGCCTCGGCGGTGTTTTATCGCCCTGAGCGCGAGGCTCAAGTATTGCGTCGCATTATGGAGCTAAACGACGGGCCACTAGATGATGAAGAAATGGCGCGGCTGTTTCGTGAAATTATGTCCGCGTGTTTGGCGTTAGAGCAGCCGGTCAAGGTCGCGTATCTCGGCCCGGAAGGGACGTTCACCCAGCAGGCAGCGCTTAAACACTTTGGCGAAAGCGCGGTCAGCTTGCCGATGGCCGCCATTGATGAAGTGTTCCGCGAGGTAGAAGCGGGGGCGGTGAACTACGGCGTGGTGCCGGTGGAAAATTCTACCGAAGGCGTGGTTAACCACACGCTGGATACCTTTATGGATTCTTCTATCAATATCTGCGGTGAAGTGGTGCTGCGGATTCATCACCATTTACTGGTGAGTGAGAATACCCGGCGAGACAAGGTCTCGCGCGTTTACTCGCATCCGCAATCGTTTGCCCAGTGCCGCAAATGGCTCGATGCTCATTTCCCTCACGCCGAGCGCGTGCCGGTGGCGTCCAACGCTGAAGCCGCCAAGCTAGTGAAAACCGAATGGCATAGCGCGGCGATTGCCGGTGATATGGCGGCAAAGCTTTATGGCTTAGACCGCGTGACGGAAAAAATTGAAGACCGCCCGGATAACTCTACTCGCTTTTTGATTATCGGCAGCCAAGATGTGCCGATGTCCGGTGATGACAAAACCTCGCTGGTGGTGGCAATGCGCAACCAGCCCGGCGCATTGCACGATTTGCTAGAGCCTTTTCATCGTCATCAGATCGATATGACACGCCTAGAAACACGGCCTTCGCGAAGCGGTGTGTGGAACTATGTCTTCTTCATCGACTTTAAAGGCCACTACGCTGAACCGCATGTGGCCGCTATGCTCGAAGAAGTACGTCTGCGCGCTGCCGATTTAAGGGTCTTGGGTTCTTATCCCAAGGGCGTGATGTGAGCGTAGCGGGCCCCAATGCCGTTATGCCGAACCGGGTGAGCGAATCGCGGCTCTTGATCGTTGGGTTGGGGTTGATTGGCGGCTCTCTCGCGGCAGCGCTTCGAGAGGCGGGCTTTGACGGTGAGATCGTCGCCTGCGACCCCGACGCCAAAGAGATTGAGCGCGGTATCGACATGGGGTTGATTGATTCCGGCGGGACAACGCTTTCCCAGCAAGCGCCGGGGGCGAGTATGATCGTGCTTGCCGTGCCGGTGCTGGCGATGGAAAGCGTGATGCGTGAGCTTGCCGACGTGCTACCGAATATGACGCGCGTGGTGATCACCGACGTGGGCAGTACCAAGGCGACGATTCGCGAATGTGCGCATCGCGTGTTTGGCCGGGTGCCGCCAACGCTGGTGCTCGGTCACCCGATTGCGGGTTCGGAAAAAAGCGGCGTGGCAGCGGCTAACCCCAAGCTCTATGTGAACCATAAAGTGATTCTCACTCCCGAGCCTGATGTCGACCCTGAAGCGCTTGCGCGTGTGCGTGCGCTATGGCAAGCGACAGGTGCCGAGGTGTTAGAAATGGACGTAGCACAGCACGATCATGTTCTGGCTCGCACCAGTCACTTACCGCATCTTCTAGCGTTTTCGCTAGTGGATACGCTGGCACGCCAGGATCAGCGGCTGGACATTTTTCGCTACGCGGCGGGCGGGTTTCGCGACTTTACCCGTATCGCCGGCAGTGACCCTGTCATGTGGCGGGATATCTTCATTGCCAATCGCGACGCCGTGCTGGCATCACTCGATGACTTTGAGGCCGGGCTTTCAACGCTGCGCACGGCCGTTGAAGCCGGCAACAGCGACGCGATGCTGGCCACGTTTGACCGTGCAAGCCATGCGCGACACTACTTCGAATCGCTTTTGAACGATACCAGTTACCAGGCGGAATACTTAATGCAACCACAGGGTCAAGTGACGTACCGCGTGCGCCCCGGCGGCCAAGCCCAGGGCCGCTTACGGGTACCCGGCGATAAATCGATTTCTCACCGCTCTATCATGCTCGGCGCGCTTGCCGAAGGCGTAAGCGAGGTAAAGGGCTTTCTGGAAGGGGAAGATAGCCTGGCGACGCTGCAGGCCTTTCGCGAAATGGGCGTGGCGATAGAAGGCCCGCATCAAGGTCGCGTGACCATTCACGGTGTGGGAATGCACGGTTTAAAAGCGCCTTCCGGGCCGCTTTATGTGGGGAACTCCGGCACGGCGATGCGCTTATTTGCGGGTCTCTTGGCCGGGCAGGCATTCGATAGCGAATTGACCGGTGACGCCTCGCTCAACAAACGTCCGATGGGGCGGGTGGCTGACCCTTTGCGCCTAATGGGTGCCGTTATCGATACTGCCGAAGGAGGGCGACCGCCGCTTAAAATTCACGGTGGGTCAGCGCTAAAAGGCATCGGCTATGATTTACCAATGGCCAGCGCCCAGGTGAAATCCTGTCTGCTTTTTGCTGGCATGTACGCTGACGGGGAAACTCGTGTGCGCGAACCTGCGCCGACGCGCGATCATACTGAGCGCATGCTGAACGGCTTTGGCTATTCGGTGCAGCGCGATGGCGATACCTGTTGGCTAGCCGGTGGCGGCAAACTCACGGCAGGCCCGATCGATGTGCCGTCGGATATTTCGTCGGCGACGTTTTTCTTGGTCGCGGCGGCGATTACGCCCGGGGCGGATATTACCCTGGAGCATGTTGGTATCAATCCAACGCGTATCGGCGTGATCAATATTTTAACGCTGATGGGCGCGGATCTTGCCTTGTCTAACCAAACGGAGGTCGGCGGTGAGCCGGTGGCGGATATTCGTATTCGCTATGCGCCGCTCAAGGGTATTGATATTCCCGCTGATCAGGTGCCGCTGGCAATCGATGAATTTCCGGCACTTTTCATCGCCGCTGCTAACGCTGAAGGCACGACTCGCCTGCGCGGCGCAGAAGAGTTGCGGGTCAAAGAATCCGACCGTATTCAGGCAATGGCCGATGGCCTGGCGATACTGGGCGTTGCACATACGGTGGTGAAAGACGGCATTGATATCGTGGGTCATAGCCGCGAGGACACGCCAAGTTATGGCGGCGGGCGCATTGATAGCCTGGGAGATCACCGTATCGCGATGGCGTTTGCGGTTGCTGCCCTGCGCGCCAGTGATGAAATCGTCATCGACGACTGCGCCAATGTGGGGACGTCGTTTCCCAATTTCGTTGAGCTTGCGACACGCATCGGTATGGGGATGAAGGTGGAGGGCGAAAATGGCTGAACAGGCACCGGTTCTCACTATTGACGGGCCCGGCGGCGCGGGAAAAGGCACGATCAGTAGCCTAATGGCACAAACATTAGGCTGGCATTTGCTTGATAGCGGCGCGCTTTATCGTCTTACCGCTCACGCGGCCACTAAGCACCAAGTCGCTCTAGACGATGAGCCCGCATTGGCTCAGCTAGCGGAACAACTTGACGTTGCCTTTCCAGTCGAAAATGGTTCGCCCAAGACATTGTTGGAAGGTGAAGATGTCGGACGCGCGATTCGCACAGAAGCCGCAGGCGAGCGAGCCTCGCAAGTGGCCGCGCTACCTGCGGTACGCTCGGCGCTTTTGCAGCGCCAGCGCGACTTTTGCCAGGCGCCGGGGCTCGTGGCCGATGGTCGCGATATGGGTACCGTGGTTTTTCGTGACGCCCCGGTGAAGATTTTTTTAACCGCTAGTGCCGAAGAGCGGGCACGGCGGCGGCATCTTCAGTTGCAGGAAGCTGGAGTGAATGCTAGTCTTTCGAGTCTTTTAGAGGAGATTCAGGCACGCGATGCACGCGACACGCAGCGCGAAGTGGCTCCACTCAAGCCAGCAGATGATGCTATTACGCTTGATACCACGCGCCTGAGTATACCGGAAGTGGTAGATTGGATGACCGAATTGCTGGCCAATAAAGGTATAGCATCCGGCGTTTGATTCTCCCTTGCGGCGCTTTCGAACCGGTGTCATGACGTGGCAGGGCACTTAACTCTTTGCGGTGAGCCCGGCTAGGTCGAACCAGCGCTAACGCCCTCGAAAGCAGAGTGACATTAGGCCCGTACTTGCTGGTGGTGCGGAGAAGGCAGTTATGCCTCAACAACGTTGATCACGTAGGAAAACCATGAGCGAAAGCTTTGCTGAACTGTTTGAACAGTCTCTTAACGACATCGATATGGAGCCGGGCGCCATCGTCGTGGCCCAGGTTGTCGACATTGACGGTGACTGGGTTACCGTTAACGCTGGCCTGAAGTCTGAAGGTCAGATCCCCGCGGCACAATTCCGCGATGAAAACGGTGAACTGAACATCGCCATCGGTGACGATGTACACGTTGCCTTGGAAGCCGTAGAAGATGGCTTCGGTGAAACGCGTCTGTCCCGTGAAAAAGCCAAACGCGCCGAAGCGTGGAAGGTGCTTGAAGCAGCCTTCGAGAAAGATGAAGTCATCAAAGGCGTGATCAACGGTAAAGTCAAAGGCGGCTTCACCGTCGAGGTAGACTCCATTCGTGCCTTCCTACCGGGCTCTTTGGTCGATGTTCGTCCGGTTCGCGATACCGCGCACCTTGAGAACAAAGAACTCGACTTTAAAGTGATAAAGCTCGATCCGAAGCGTAACAACGTGGTGGTTTCGCGTCGTGCCGTTCTTGAAGCTGAGAACAGTGCCGAGCGTGAAGCGCTGCTTGCCACGCTGCAAGAAGGCCAGCAGATTAAAGGTATCGTTAAGAACCTTACCGACTACGGCGCCTTCGTTGATTTGGGTGGCGTAGATGGCCTGCTTCACATTACCGATATGGCATGGAAGCGCATCAAGCATCCGTCTGAAATTGTTGCCGTGGGCGACGAAATTAACGTAAAAGTGCTGAAGTTTGACCGTGAGCGCAACCGCGTATCGCTGGGTCTTAAGCAACTCGGTGAAGATCCGTGGGTCAGCATCAAGCAGCGTTATCCGGAAGGCACCATCGTGCACGCCGTAGTAACCAATCTCACCGATTACGGCTGCTTTGCCGAATTGGAAGAAGGTGTCGAAGGCCTGGTTCACGTATCTGAAATGGACTGGACTAACAAGAATATCCATCCGTCTAAAGTCGTTCAAGTGAGCGACGATGTTGATGTGATGATCTTGGATATCGACGAAGAACGTCGTCGTATCTCCTTGGGTATTAAGCAGTGCACGCCGAACCCCTGGGAAACGTTCAACGCCCAGTACAACAAGGGCGACCGTGTTTCCGGTACCATCAAGTCGATCACCGATTTCGGTATCTTCATTGGCTTGGAAGGCGGCATTGATGGCTTGGTTCACCTGTCCGATATCTCTTGGACAGAGACCGGTGAAGAAGCTGTGCGCCACTTTAAGAAAGGCGACGAAGCCGAAGCCGTTATCCTCTCTATCGACCCGGAGCGCGAGCGCATTTCCCTGGGCATCAAGCAGATGGATACCGACCCAGTCGCTGAGTTCCTGTCTGTTAATGACAAGGGCACCATCGTGACAGGTCGTGTTGTTGAAGTTGACGCCAAAGAAGCGCAAGTTGAACTCGCAACAGACGTTGTCGCCGTGCTGAAAGCGTCTGAAATCAGCGCTGACCGTGTGGAAGACGCACGTAATGTACTGAACGAAGGCGACAGCGTAGAGGCGCGCATCGTCAGTGTCGATCGCAAGAGCCGCCAGATTAATCTGTCAGTAAAGGCGAAAGAGCAGGACGAAACGCGTCAGAACATGAAGAAGGTTCGTGAGCAAGAGCCGGAATCAGGTGCTCCGACGACTATCGGTGACTTGATCAAGCAGCAAATGGGCCAAGACTAATACTGTTAGTTTAGGCGTCTTACTAAGACGCTGTTGGTACACAGTTAGGCCCATTCAAAACGCCGCCCTATGGGGCGGCGTTTTTCTGCCTGGTTGGGTTCGGTTCGGTTCTATTCGGCGCTCTAACGGTTAGGTTGTTCAGGCTTTGTTAGGTGTTTGTTGAAACGCTTTTTGTGCCCGTTCTCCACGGCGCTTATTTGATTTTTTGTTATCCATGGTGTCCCGAACCCATTTTAAGGTTTGACTCTTGGTATATTGCTTTAGCGATTG
The DNA here is from genome assembly GCF_023555005.1 of Halomonas llamarensis. Classification (GTDB taxonomy): domain Bacteria; phylum Pseudomonadota; class Gammaproteobacteria; order Pseudomonadales; family Halomonadaceae; genus Vreelandella; species Vreelandella llamarensis. Next base: position 82,071 of record NZ_JAMJPJ010000003.1, read on the forward strand.
GTTTTATAGCGTAAAATCAGCCGTTTTCTGTTGCACTTAGTTGCTGCGGAAAGGGTGTTTAAACCTAAAAAATAGCTATTATCCATTTAAAACGGACTATACTGTTGTCAGTGGTATTATTTAAAGCAATAATATGCGCGTATTTAAAAGCACTTGAGTCTGTTTTTATAGCAATACTGCGTGATCGCTTAAGTGAAAAGCGACAATTGAAATGTTAGAGCCAGCCAATGCGCTATTTTGCGGCTTGAATGACACCAAAGGATGCCTCGAATGTCCCTATTGAATGAATACATCCAGAAAGAGCAGCAGCTTAAGCAACTGCAAGAAGATCTGCAGCGGATGGAAGGCGATCAGCGCTTAAAGAGTGAGCTTGAATTCAAAGAGCGCCTTGAAGCACTGATGGAAGAGTTTGGTAAAATGCCAGCTGATCTTGTCGCGTTGTTTGATCCGAACGTACGGTCGAATGCTCAGAAGCAAATGAAGAGTACCGATGGCCGCCGCAAACGCCGTCTCAAGATTTACGAGAACCCGCACACAGGGGATGTGATTGAGACCCGTGGCGGTAATCACAAAGGCCTGAGAAGCTGGAAAGCAGAGTACGGTGATGATACGGTCGAATCTTGGCTAGTGCGTATGGAAGACTAAGTATCGAAAACTCGGTAATTAAGGCTTAGTGTTTTAAACCGGCATTTCTCTGAAATGCCGGTTTTGCATTGGCCAGCCAATACGTAATAATGCGCGAACATTATTGTCTACCCTGTTAACGGTAAGCGCAGCTCCATCGTACCGTTGCACCATAATATAAAAGGTGCGTTACCGTTGACATGAAACGGGGTGGCCTTGCAGGTTAAATGGCACAGAGCATGCGTCAGCGCGTGTGAGAGCGTCGAAAGATCGTCAAAGCGGGTGATGGCATAGTATTGTGGCGCTAAGGCAATACGCCGATAAGGCATCGGCAGAGAAAGCTTTAAAGACGAGTCATCTTGAGGCGTTAAGTAGAGGCCCACGTCTGTTCGCCGTTGCACGGGTGATGACTCAACGACATGTGCATCGATTTTTTCGGTCAGCAAATCAGGCAAGGCAATACTTGGTATGGCGTTCTCCCAAGCCTTGGCCTGCATAGCTAATGGTGTCGCATGCAGTTTGGGTGTGCCTAATGCGTTAAGTTGCTCGGGTGCTTTATAGTAGCGTTGCAGTATAACTTGTCGTGGCGGCTTTTTGACAACCCGAGTGATAAAACCGCTAGCTGGGCATTGTTGATGAAGGTCTTGGCGTAATGCTTGCCGGAAATCTCGCGGGCTTACGGCAAAGTGTTTGTGGAAAGCGCGTGAAAAAGAAGAGTGGTTACAATAGCCACATTCAAGAGCCACCTGCGCTATATTTTTAGGGGTTAGAACGAGTAACACGGCCGCACGCTCAAGGCGGCGCCGGTCGCGGTAGGCACTGGGTGAGATGTGAAAAAAATCGCGAAATTGACGCCTGACTTGCGAGTCGGAATAGCCCAAATGGTTGGCAAGGTCATTAATGCCCAGTGGCTTGTCGATGGTATCCTGTAGCCATATTTCTGCCCGTGTCATTGCATTAAACATTATTCGGCCTCCTGTGCATTCGTTGGGCAGGTGTGTGTTGTATTACCTGCTAGGCACCTTCCCGGTGCGTACTTGCTTGTGTAAGCTTTTGCTGCAGCGCTTTTGGCGCTTTTATGCCGAACGGTGGTGTCTAATGCGCAATAAGCTAACCGGCGGCGTTTCTGTCGTACTCACGTACGATGACCTCGGTTCATGCTTTCATACTAGGTTCTTATGCTATGTTCTTTATGCATGTTTTAGGAGGCCAAAGGCAAGTTTGCTGTATGCGTTTGCACATTTGTGCATAGTTTTAAGACATTAATGCCCATTTTAGCGGTCTTGCCGCTTTTCCGTAGGTGAAGATGAGAGTCGATGAAATATCAAAAAGACCACAAGCCATTAGATGAAAGGGATAAGCTGCGCCAGTTTCGCGAGCTAGATGATGCGTTTGCTAACGCACTGCGCGAGCTTGAAAACCCGAAAAATGCCTTCAATATTCCCACCGGCCCACCGGTGCGTTCGCTAGCCGCCTTGGAAGAGGAAGAGCAAAAAGCCCGTGAGCAAGAACGTGAGGAAGCTCGTGAGCAAGAAAGTGCGGCGGTATTTCGTGAGCGTTTTCACGCGCTGTTGGCCGAGTCGCCCATCTCGCAAGCGCAGCTTCTCGCACTGATTGAAACGCTGTTACGTACCGGGCACTGGAAAGAGAGGCAAGTGCCTAAGGCCAAAGCAGGTTTGGCGTCAACAAAGGGTGAAGACGTTAAAAACTGAGGCGTTAGCGTTAGCGATAGCGATAGACGCGTAGGCTCGGCAAAAAGGCCTCGCTTTCTAGCTTTTCATCGCGGCGTTTGGCTCGGGTGCGGGTTTCTGGTGGGGTAAGCGGGGGCATATTGCTGTGAGGCAGACGTCCATCATGGCTCGGCACGAAAATAGGCATGGCCACGTTCAGCGCGCGACGCGTATGTCCATCTTCTAGTGGCTCGGTAAAAAACAGGTTAGCCCGCATTAGCGGCGCTTGTGTTTGCACTTGCGCCAAAATCTCTCCGCTCGGTATGCTCGCAAGTTTACGCAGTTGAATGCGGACATGCGCGGCGTCGGTATCCAACGCCAATAGCTTTTTCTCGGCTTCTTGTACCGTTACGCGTTTGATTGAGCGCCCGCTGCTGTACCAGGCAAAGCGTACCCTTGAGACGGGCGCTTGTGCCACGGGTAAATGTCGCCAACACTGTTTGAGATGAAGCCGTGCTAAACCGGTTTTCTCCAGTACTCGCTCTACGTCCGGGTGTCGCATTGGCAGCTGCGCTTTGGCACTGCTCATTGCGGTAGGGGCGTGCGCTTTAATGGCCTTCAGGCACTCGCTAACGTCGTTTTTGGCCTGATTTGCCGCCATCACCGCATCAATCAGCGCCTCATCCGCAGCGATTAAGCCGATGTAGTTGCGCGTTTCGCGGCCGTCTTGGCCTTCTTCATGCCACATATCGAAAAGGGCACGGCGAAGCCAAGCAGCATCCGGCATTGGGTTGTTAAAGGCCCATACCGCCGGTGCGTGCTCGTCAAACCGCGCGACAACGCCTTCAAGAGCATTGAGCACTGCATCAAAGCTCGCATCAAGTCGGTGTTGAAGTTGGTACGGCAGCAATGTGTCGTTGGAGGAGGAAGTCGGCATAGCGGCTATGACAGCGGTGCGTCGCGGTCAGCTTGCTGCAATAACATGTCGATGTCAGCTTCGTCCATTGAGGATTCCCCAGCAATGCGATGCGACTCATCCGCCCAGGCGCCAAAATCAATCAGCTGGCAACGCTTGCTGCAAAAAGGGCGGTAGGTGTTCTCTGAAGACCAAGGCACTTTTTTGCCGCACTGCGGGCAGGCGACTTCAAGCGGCGTATTATTCGCGGCAGAGTGTTTCGCGGTGGGCATGGGGATACGTTCCTTCTAAAAGCGTCTGGATATATCGGGTGACGGGTCAAATTAGCGTGTAGCTGCGCGCAGGTGCTCATCGAGTTTCGCCACTTGCTCACGCATGTGTACGGTGTCTTGGCTGTTATCAATCAGCGCATCGGCCCGTGCGCGGCGCTCCTCGCGCGGCATTTGAGCGGCGAGGATAGCACGCACTTGGGTTTCGCTCACCTTGTCGCGTGCCAGGGTGCGCGATAGCTGTAACGCTTCGGGAATATCAATCACGACGGTAAAGTCGACTAGCGCATCTTGGCCAGACTCAAACAGCAATGGCGACACCAGCAGCACATAGGGCGCGTCTTCGCGTTGCATTCGCTCAAGATGGGTCACAATGCGCTCGCGCACGCGCGGGTGAGTCACGCTTTCAAGCCACGTGCGTTCCTCCGGCTGCTGGAAGATAAGTTCACGCAGACGAGCACGGTTAAGCGTGCCATCGCTTTGCAACACGGCCTCGCCGTGGCGCTGGCGGATGGCTTCCAGCGCTGGCTCGCCAGGGGCGACAATCTCACGGGCGACGTCATCGGCATCGATCCACGGGATGCCGCGCTCGCTAAATGCCCGCGCCACGGTGGATTTGCCCGAGCCAATCCCGCCGGTTAACCCCACAATCATCGCTGCTCCCATACTATTATCGCGGATTTCTAAATTATAAGCCTAAGCCACTAAATTGCAGATAGAGCGCCATTAAGCCGTCGCCGCCGAGTAGCGCCACCCAGCCTGCTAGTGCCAGAAACGGCCCAAACGCCATGGGGACGCCACGTTTGTCTTTTATGCTGAGCTGCAGCGCGATGCCCACGATGGCACCAAGCCCTGCAGCAATAATCAGTACTAACGGCAAGAACTGCCAGCCAAGCCACGCCCCGAGAGCCGCGAGCAGTTTGAAATCGCCGTAGCCCATGCCTTCACGGCCGGTGACGAGCTTAAATAGCCAGTAGACACTCCATAGCGCAAGATAGCCGACGATAGCGCCTATCACCGCGGATGGCAGCATCAGCGGCTGAAATAGCAGCTGGTAGATCAGCCCCGCCCACAGCAGGGGCAGCGTTAGCATATCGGGTAATAGCTGCGTGCGCAGGTCAATGACGGCCATGGCCAGCAGGGCATAACAGGCGCCGGCAATAAACAGCGCTTGTAGCGTGACGCCGTAAAGCGCCAGGATTGCGAGCGCAATCGCAGCACCAAACAGCTCGACCAGGGGGTATTGTGGGCTGATACGTGCCTGACAGGCCGCGCAGCGCCCACGACGCTTTAGCCACCCAATCAGCGGCAAATTGTCGTGCCACTTAATCGGCGCGCGGCAAGCCGGGCACATCGACGCGGGAAAGGCAATATTAAACCGCGGTGGCGTTTCATCCGGCAGTTCTAACGCGGCGCGGGCCTCGCCGCGCCATTGTTGCATCAGCATGACCGGTAAGCGCGTGATCACCACGTTCAAAAAACTGCCAACGCAAAGACCAAGCAGTAGGGCAATCAGCCAAAAAATCAACGGCGTGGAATGCATATGTCTCCTTAAAGCGCCGAGCCAAGATTGAAAATAGGCAGGTACATCGAAACCACCACGCCACCAACCAGTACGCCGAGCACGACGATAATCACTGGCTCCATGAGTGACGTAAGAGCATCCACTTTATTGTCGACTTCCTCTTCGTAGTAGTCCGCCACGCGGTTGAGCATCGCGTCCAGTGAGCCGGCTTCTTCGCCGATGCTGACCATCTGTACCGCCAGTGCCGGGAAGCGGTTGGTCATGCGCATGGCAAAATGCAACTGCTGACCGGTGGCCACATCGTGGCGGGCTTGGTGGGCGGCGCGTTCGTAGACTTTATTGCCTGTGGCGCCCGCTGACGTTTCCAGCCCTTCCACCAGCGGCACGCCCGCCACGAACGTGGTCGCCAGCGTGCGGGCAAAGCGCGCCACGGCCGATTTATGCAGAATATCGCCAATCACCGGCAAGCGCAGCAGGAAAAAGTGAAAGCGGTAGGCGATATTGGGCGAGCGTTTAATGCCTTCTTTGAGCAGTAGCACGCTGGCGATCACCGCGCCGAGAGCGTGCAACCAATATTTTTGTGCCAGTTCTGAGAGGTTGACGGTCATCTGTGTCATCGCCGGAAGTTCAGCGCCGAAGCTTTGGAACATACTCTCAAATTCTGGCACCACTTTAATCAGCAGCAACATGGTCACGCCGATGCCGATGGCCATCACCGCACTGGGGTACCACATGGCTTTTTTCACCCGCCCTTTAAGCGATTCGGTTTTTTCTTTATAAGTGGCAACGCGCTCGAGCATTTGATCCAAGGCACCGGCCTGTTCGCCGGCTTCCACCAGGTTGACAAACAACCGGTCAAAATACTTGGGGTGGCGGCTTAAGGCATCCGAAAAGCTTGACCCCGCCGAGACTTCGGTCATCATGCGCTGTACCAACGCCACCATCGCTGGCTTTTTCAAGCTCTCTGCGACGACCTGAAACGCCTGCAAAAGCGGAATCCCCGCGCGAATCATGGTCGCCATTTGGCGGGCGAAGACCATAATATCATTAGCGTTAATACGCCCCCGTCCACTTAGGCTGCCTTTTTTGCGCAGCTTTTGCACGGTAATGCCTTGGTTTTGCAGCTCGGTGGAGATGCCTGCTTTGCTACTGCCGACCATTTCTCCGCTTAGCACGCGATTATTGGGGCCTTTGCCGACCCATTTCCAACGCGCAAGTTGGATCTCAGGCGTACGTCGTGCCCGTGGCTTTCTTGCCATGGGTGTTCTCCTAAAAGTTACTCTTTGGTGATTCGGTTAATCTCTTCAAGGCTGGTTAGCCCGTCCATGACTTTTAAGAGGCCGCTTTGGTGCAAGCTTGGGTGGCCCTCTTCGCGCATGAGTTTATCGATTTCCAGCGAGTTGGCATCGCGCATGACCAGTTGGCGCATTTCGTCACTAATGGGCACTACCTCGTAGATCCCAGTGCGGCCTTTGTAGCCTTGGGTACACTGCTTGCAGCCCACCGCTTTATAAAGCGTCGCCCGGTTGATTTCGTCATCGTGAAAGCCTTCTTTCCTCAGCGCTTCTTTGGGAATATCGATGGGTTCCTTGCAGTGTTTGCACAGTTTGCGCGCTAAGCGCTGGGCGATAATCAAACTCATGGCGCTGGCAATATTAAAAGAAGACACGCCCATATTAGCAAGGCGTGTGAGCGTTTCCGCCGCCGAGTTAGTGTGTACCGTCGATAGCACTAAGTGACCGGTTTGCGCTGCTTTGACGCCGATCTCGGCGGTTTCCAAGTCGCGGATTTCGCCCACCATCACCACGTCAGGGTCTTGACGCAAAAACGCCCGTAGCGCATTGGCGAAATCTAAGCCGATTTTGGGCAGCACGTTAACCTGATTAACGCCGGGGACTTTGATCTCGACCGGGTCTTCGGCGGTGCAAATATTGCGCTCGACTTCGTTTAAAATATTGATGCCGGTATAAAGCGAGACGGTTTTACCGCTACCCGTGGGGCCGGTGACCAAAATCATACCTTGGGGCTGCTCAAGCGCATGCTCGTAGTGGATGCGTTGCTCATCGGTAAAGCCAAGCTGCTCAATGCCCATTTGCGCGGCGGTGGGGTCGAGAATACGCAGTACGATCTTTTCGCCGTAAACGGTTGGCAGCGAGTTAACGCGGAAATCCAGCGAGCGCGAGCGTGAGAGCTTGAGTTTTATCGCGCCATCTTGTGGCAAGCGGCGCTCAGAGATATCCAGCCGCGCCATGATTTTTAAGCGCGCCGCAATGCGGTTGCGCATGGCAAACGGCGGGCGGGCGACTTCGATCAGCAAGCCGTCGACGCGAAAGCGCACGCGAAAGCTTGTCTCGTACGGCTCAAAGTGGATATCCGACGCGCCGCGGCGAATGGCATCGAGCAGTATTTTGTTAACAAACTTAACAATCGGGGCGTCGTCGCTGTTTTGCGGCGCTTCTTCCAACGGCACTTCGTCGCCGTCGGCGTTTTGCACGATATTCAGCGACGAGACGGCGTCGTCCACACCTTCCAACTCATCAAGCATGCTGCGCTCGTTCTGCGCCAGGTAGCTATTAAGCGCTGTCGTAAGCTGGTCGACTGGCGCTAGCACGCCTTCAACACTCAATCCAGTGGCGAACTGTAGTTCATCGAGCTGGGTGAGTGTGGCGGGGTAGGGCACTGCGACGGTCAAGCGGTGGCCGTGACGCGCCAGCGGCAGCACGTTTAAATTCTGTAGCACTCGCACCGGGTACTCCGCGGCGGGCGGCAGCGAACTCAAACGCACCGAATCCAGGTCAATCACTGGCAAGCCATATTCCCACGCCGCGGCCAGCGCGGCTTCCGCGGGGTCGACCATACCACTTTCAATGACATGGCTGAGCAGCGAGATATCCTGCTGCGCGGCAGCCGATTCAGCGGTAGCGGCTTGCGCCTCGGTCAGCAGCTTATGCTTGACCAAACGCTGGGCAATACCGCGCAGCCCCCCACGCGCCGCCGCGTGGCTAAGGGTGGATTCGTACGTGGGTTGGGTCATAGGGTTCACTGCCGTCTCGACGCTTGCGGTGGGGCTACTTGTACCATATTCACCACCTCCACGGCACGAAACTTGAGGGCGCTCAAGTTGTCATACATATAGTCGATATAACATGGTAAGTGACATTGAAAATTGACATCGCGTAAGCTATTGTAACAGTTATAAACTCATACGTTTAGCTAACAACGCTAAACGACTTTTCTCACCAAGAGGAATCTCTATGCAAAAACTCACCCAAACCGCACCGCGCAACATCCGCCAGGGCGGCTTTACCCTGATCGAGCTAATGATCGTCGTCGCGATTATTGGTGTGCTAGCGTCCATCGCCGTGCCGCAGTATCAAAACTACACCGCCCGCGCACAAGCAAGTGAAGGGCTCTCTGTGACGGCAGGCACACGTGCTGATATTGCCGAGCAGTATTCTTTAACCGGCAAAATGCCAGCCAATGCCGAAGCTTTGGGTGCAGACGCAAATTCTACTGACCTTGATATCAGTGGACGATATGTTAAGTCCGCTAAATATGCTGCCAGTGGAACCCCAGCTAAAGGTACTATTACTGTTACTTTTAATAGTGATAGTGCTCTAGGCGATGGCAAGACCATGGATATTTCGACTGAAAATCCACAGTCAGGCTGGACATGTGCGGTAGGTAGTAGCAATGGAATTGAAGAAAATCAGCTGCCAGCTGGCTGTAAAGACTAATATTTAGCGCATAACACAATCGTAATGGGGCTGTTCTGACAGCCCCTTTTTCTGGGAGGAAAACGACATGAACGGAACTCAACGTGGTTTCACCCTAATTGAACTGATGATCGTCGTGGCGATTATTGGTGTGTTGGCATCCATTGCGGTGCCGCAGTATCAGAATTACACGGCAAGGGCGCAGGTGGCGGAAGGCATTAATCTAACCGTCCCAATTAAGTCTGCGATTGCTGATTTTGTCTCCCTTAAAGGCAGGCTCCCTGCAGATAAAGCAGAGCTAAATGATGAATTTGGTGACTTAGTTAGTGATATGTCAGGTAAGTATATTAAAAAAGTTGTTGCTCATGGTGTGTTTAGTAGTGGTAATCCAGGGGGGAACAGCAACCCGCGTAGCCTGTTCCGTTTGACCTTCAAAAATGAGGGCGTTAATCCCGATTTACAGGGCCGCTCAATGATTATGTATGCGCGATTTGCACAAGACGGAGTAGAGTCTGGATCGCTTGAGTGGATATGCCAATCGGCCACTGCCGATAATGCCTCCATTCCTGACAAATATTTCCCCAGCTCATGCCGTAGCCTCTGATCATGGATAAATTCTTATGGCGATAAATAGCAAAAACAGCGGTTTTACCCTAATTGAGCTGATGATCGTCGTGGCGGTTATTGGTGTGTTGGCATCCATTGCGGTGCCGCAGTATCAGAATTACACCGCTAGGGCGCAAGTTTCAGAGGCTTTCTCTCTTTCTGCTGCCTACAAAACGGCGATGACGGAATATTATGCCATTAACGGACGTTTCCCCCAGAGTAACGAAGAAGCTGGTTTGCCTACAGATCATGCGGCTGTTCACGGGGGCAACGCGAGTCAAGGCTTTGGTGGCTACGTCGAAGCGATCGGTATTTCTCCGGCTACCGGAAATGGAAAGTACAACGCACGCTTTGTTATCGAAATGAGCAACACTGCTAATAGTGAAATTGCCGGGGGTTGGATCGTCATGGAAGCGTATGAATCTAGTGGTTCGATCCAATTTTCATGCCGCACGACAACCGGCACTGGTAATGCCAGGATTCCGGCAAAATATATGCCCGCCTCCTGTTATGATGAAAAAGAGTAGTCTTTTCATGATCAAAAACGTTTACCAACGCGGTTTCACCCTAATTGAACTGATGATCGTCGTCGCGATCATTGGCGTGTTGGCGTCTATCGCGGTGCCGCAGTATCAAAATTACACGGCAAGGGCGCAGGTCGCGGAAGCACTGAATGTGTTGAGCGGTGTCAAAGTGCAGCTAGCGGAACGTTATGCGTTTGACGGCGATTTTGGTACCGATAAGGATACAAATTTAAAGGAGTTGGTAAGCCAAACCCGTTACGTTCAAAATGTCGATTACTTTTATCGGGAAGACAACGTTGCCATAGGCATGAGAATGCGTAATCAACCGCCTGTTGCCGATGCGATTCGTGGCAAGCGCCTTCGTGTTGAACTCATTGCTGATGGTGGTTCGATTAAATGGGCGTGTATGTCGGCGAAAAGCAACGGTATTGAAGAAAAATATTTGCCGGGTAGCTGTAGAGGAGAGCCTTCGTCATTTTGATGCTGCCGAGTGAGTCCAAGTAATCCTGCTCTTAACGGTTGAGTGAAAACTTATATAATTCTTGCCATTATTCATCGCCGATATAACGCCCTGCGCTCAAGGATAAAAGCATGCCACCCCGCCAGCGCGGCTTTTCCTTTGTTGAACTTTTCATCGTGATACTGATTATCAGCTTGCTGATCATTCAAGCGATGCGGGCGTATCGTGATTTCCCGGCGCAGGCGCAGGTGCTTGAAGGGGTGACCTTGACGCGAACTATCAAAATTACACTGGCCGAGTTTGTCGCCACTAACGGCCGGTTGCCTTCTGTGCGCGAGTTAAACGCAATGCAGCCGCAGTTCGATGATATCTCCGGGCGCTTTCTTGAGCGCATTGACCCAGCGGCACGTTTGATGAACTGCCACGCAGCACCTTTCGCCTTTATTTCAGAGACTTGCCTGATGTCGACTCGCAAATTCGCGATGGTGTCATGGTGATGGTGGCGCGCTTGCAAAGCGGTAGCGGCCAAATAGAGTGGGTCTGCCAAGAAGCGAGCCATGTTGAAGAGGGCGGAAGGCGTGGCGATTGATAAACGCCTTCTTAGGCCCGCGTGTCGTACTGTGGTAAATGACGCGTGAAATGCTCGTGTTAGAACGTTAATCAAGACTACCCAACGAGAGCCAAGTAGATTTGTGAGTGAGCCGATGACGTATACGTTAGATCAACGCCTTGAGATTGCCACGTCTATCGCCGAGGAAGCAGGCCGAATGATTGCCGATGCTCGCGAAGCGCAAACATTTGGTCAGCGCTTGAAAGGCGGCGAGGAGTTGGTGACCGATGCCGATGTGGCCGTTGATACGTTGATTCTTGAGCGCTTGGAAGAACACTTTCCCGGTGAGGCGTTGCTTTCCGAAGAATTATCCCCCGAGCAGCAGCAATTAGACGTACCCGCGCTGTGGGTGGTGGACCCGATCGACGGCACGGTTAATTTCGCCAACGGCCTGCGCCACGTGGCGGTTTCCATCGCGTGGCTGGAAGCGGGCGTGGGTAAAGTGGGCGTGGTCCACGCGCCGTTTTTACAAGAGACGTTTGCGGCGGCTAAAGGCCAGGGCGCAACGTGCAATGGCGAGCCGATTCAGGCAAGTGGCGCCACTGCGCTTTCGCATACGTTGGTGGCGACGGGCTTTCCCTACCAAAAAGCTGACCGTGCGGCGCTGCTGAAACGCTTAGAGGCGGTGCTGGCGCAGTGCCAAGATATTCGCCGCAACGGCTCGGCGGCGCTGGATTTATGTGATGTGGCGTGCGGGCGGTTGGGGGCTTACTACGAAAGCGTCTCGCCTTGGGATTGTGCCGCTGGCGGGTTGATTGCCCGCGAGGCGGGGGCCTCTTTCGCGCACCGCTACCCGGTGCCCGAAGATATTCCGCGCGATCTTTACAGCCGCCACTTGTTGGTGACCGCGCGGGGAGTTTTTGACGCGATGAAAGCACTTTTACACAAGGCGGATAGCGGCGCCTAAGCGGTTGCAGGTGTTTCGGCGCCGAACTGCAACGCGGCCAGGTGGCGATAAAGGGCGCTGGTGCCAATAAGTTCGCTATGGGTGCCGGATGCAACGAGTTGCCCGTCTTTCAGCACTAATAAACGATCAGCGTTCACCACCGTAGCTAGGCGGTGGGCAATCACGATACTGGTGCGCCCGATCATCAGCCGGTCCAAGGCCTGTTGCACCAGTCGCTCGCTTTCAGCGTCCAGGGCGCTGGTGGCTTCATCAAGCAACAACACTGCCGGGTTTTTCAGCAGCGCGCGGGCAATGGCGAGCCGCTGGCGCTGCCCGCCGGAAAGCTGTACGCCACCCGGGCCTAGGGGCGTATCAAACCCTTGAGGGAACGCCTCGATAAACTCAAGCGCGCTGGCATTCCTAGCGGCAGCACGTAGTGTCTCGATGTTGGCCTCAGGGTCGCCGTAGCGCAGGTTGTCGGCTACCGAGCCGCTAAATAGTACGGGCTCTTGCGCTACCAAACCCATGGCGCCACGCAAGTCGGTGAGATTCAACGTGCGAATATCCAGGCCGTCCAGGGTGATTCGGCCTTGGTCCGGGTCGTAAAAGCGCAGTAGTAGCCCCAGCAGTGTGCTTTTGCCCGCGCCGGATGGCCCAACAACGGCGACGCGCTCTCCCGCCTGAATCGTCAGGTTAACCCCGTCGAGCGCCGGGGTGTCGCGGCCGGGGTAAGTGAAGTGAATAGTGTCCAGCGTGATGGCGCCTTGTGTTGGCGGTGGCAGTGCCGCTGGTTTGGCGGGGGGCTGAATGCTCGACTGGGTATCTAGCAATTCAAGCAGCCGCTCGGCGGCACCGGCGGCGCGCTGCACGTCACCCGCGACTTCCGCTAGGGTAGCCACGGCCCCAGCGGCCAGCAAGGCGTAAAAGATAAACGCCGAGAGTTCGCCCGCGCTCATGGTGCCAGCGAGCACCGCCTGCCCGCCTTGCCAGAGCATTAACCCCACGGCGGTGAACACCACCAGTAACGCCACGCCAGTCAGCCAGGCGCGTTGGCGAGTGCGCGCCACGGCGCTGTCAAACGCTTGCTCAACGCGCTGGCCGTAGTGGCGTTGATCCACCGCTTCGTGAGAAAACGCTTGCAGCGTTTGGATGCCGCGCAGCGCCTCTTCGGCATAGCGGCCCAGCTCGGCCACGCGGTCCTGGCTGGCGCGCGAGAGCCGCCGCACCCGGCGCCCGTACCAGACAATTGGCAGTAGCGTCGTGGGGATACCAATCAATACCATGGCCGAGAGCCACGGCTGGGTCACCAGCATCAGGATCACCGCCCCTACCAGCATCACCAGGTTGCGCAGCGCCAGCGAGATCGATGACCCGAACAGGCTCTGCAGCACGCTGGTGTCGGCGGTTAGCCGTGAGGCGATCTCGCCCGCGGCGCGGCCTTTGCTAGCACTTTCGAAAAAGCTCGGCTCTAAAGTTAACAAATGATCGAACACTTGTTGGCGCAAATCCGCTGCCAGGCGTTCGCCAATCCAGGTAACTTGGTAGTAACGCAGGGCGGAAGCCATGGCCAGCACCGCCACCACGCCAAGCATCATGCCAAGGGTTTTGGCCAGTGCCTGCGAATCTTCAGCGAGAAAGCCGTTGTCGATCACCAGGCGCAGCCTGTTGCCCAGCGCCAGCACGCTGCCGGATGCCAGTAGTAAGGCCAGGCCCGCCAGGGCAAGGCGCAGGCGATAAGGGCGCAGCAGCTCCAGCAACCTGAGCAGTACATGGTGGTTAGGTCGTTGGTTCATTGAACACCTGTTTGGCTGCGCGGGATTGCCGCAGGCAGTTTTGTTAAACCATGGATGATGATGAAGACCCAAAACGCCTCGATGCGTTATGATGGGATGGCTTTATTCTATACGCAGATATCCTTATGCTTAAGCGTTTAATTCCTTTGATCATTCTGGCTCTCGGTATCGCGGGTTTCATGGCCTTGCGTCTCACTCGCCCTGAGCCAGTTCCCGTGGAAGCGCAGGAGCGCAGCTGGCCTGTCGAGGCGTTGCCTGTCTCGCTTGGTGAGCATGTTCCGTTATTACCGTTGTTCGGTGAAGTGGTGGCGCCAGACATGGTCGATTTGGTGGCGCCTATTACGGCAAGAGTGGCCGCACGTCCGGTCAGCGATGGGCAGCGCGTGTCACAAGGTGAGCTGCTGGTGGCGCTGGACGAGGACGAGCTTTTATCGCCATTGCGCCAGGCCGAGGCGGAAGTTGGCGATTTGAAAGCCCAGGTGGAAAACGAGCGTATACGCCATGAGAACAATCGCCGGGTATTAACGCAAGAGCGCGATATCTTGGCCAGTGCCAATCGTCAGCTTGAGCGTAGCCGTTCGCTGGCAGGCCGCAACCTGGCCTCGCAGGCCGATGTCGACGCCGCGCGAGATACCGTCGCCCGCGCCCAACTGAACGTGTCTGCCCGTGACAGCGCGATTGCCGAGTTTCCTTCGCGCTTGGCAAGCCTTAAAGCGCGTTTGGCCCGCGCCCAAGTCATACAGGAAAACGCCCAGCGTGATCTCAAGCGCGGCCGTATTCATGCGCCCTTCGATGGCCGTGTCACGCGCGTGCAGGTGGCCCCTGGAGATGAGGTGGCCGCGCAAGCGTCTTTGTTATCGCTTTATCCTGTTGGCGAGCTTGAAATACGCGCGCGCATCCCTCAGCGCTTTCAGGCGGAACTTGAAAGCGCCTTGGATGCGGGCACGCCGTTAATCGCCGTGGGCGAAGAGGGTGTGCAGCACTTTATACTGGAGCGCTTAGCGGGGGAGAGCGACCCGATTGGTATTGAGGCCATTTTCTCCGTCCAAGGCCAGGCCCATGGGTTGCGCCCTGGGGCGATGGTCACTGTGCAACTAAGGCGCCCGCCGGTGGCCAATGCGCTGGCGGTACCTTATGGCGCCTTGCACGGCGATGACCTGATTTACCGCATTAACGACGACAACCGCCTTGAACGTCAACGCGTTAAGCGCTTGGGCGAAACCCACCGTCGAGGCGGCGAGCGCTGGCTGCTGGTTCGCGCTGAATCACTGGCTGAGGGCGGCCGCGTGATGTCGACGCATTTGCCCAATGCGGTTCAGGGGTTGCGCGTCGAGGTGGCGAATGACGAAGGGCCAAATCCATGACGCAGCATCGTGGGTTTATCGGTTTTTTCGTTCATCACAAGGTCGCGGCGAACCTAGTGATGCTGGTGATGTTGCTAGGTGGTGCGCTGGGCATTGCGCGAATGAACATTCAGTTTTTCCCTACCTTTGCGCTGGATATTGTCAATGTGCGCGTGGTGTGGAGCGGCGCCTCGGCCGAAGATATCGAACAGGGCATTACCAACCCGCTTGAGCAACGGCTGCGCAGTCTCGATAGCCTGAAGCGGATGACTTCGACCTCGGCGCAGGGTATCTCCAATATCACCCTGGAGTTTGATGAAGGCAGCGACCCGGTGCTGGTCCTGGATGATGCTCGTCAGCAGGTCGACAGCTTCACCAACCTGCCGGAAACGGCGGAAGCGCCGGAGGTCTCCCGCCTGGCCCGCTATGAGCCGGTCGCACGCTTGCTGGTGCACGGTGATTTGGCCGCCCATGAGCTGCGCCAAATTACTCAGCGCTTTGAGGACGAACTATTATTGGCGGGCATTGACCGGGTGCAGATCAACGGCCTGCCTGCCCAGCAAATCAGTATCGAAGTGCCCGCTGAGCGCTTGCAGACGCTTGGATTATCGCTTGGGGAAATTGCTGCGCGGGTACTAGGCATGTCGCGGGATCTCCCCGCGGGGCTTCTCGGCCAGCAGGACAGTACCCGCGAATTGCGCTCTCTTGAACAGCGCCGCGACGCCCTGGCTTTTGAAGATTTAACGGTGATGAGTAGCGACCGTATGCAGCTGCGCCTGGGCGATATTGCCATCATCCATCAGGAGCCACGCGAGGGTCAGGTAACGCTTTCTTACCGTGGTCAGCCTGCCGCCGAGATGATTTTGCAGCGCGCCGAAAGCGGCGACTCGCTGGAAGCTGCGCAGCGGCTGGATAACTGGATAAAAGACGTGCGCCCCACTTTGCCACCGGGTGTCGAGCTTGATGTATTCGATGAGTCTTGGCAGCTGATAGATGAGCGTATTTCTCTGCTTTTGGTTAACGGCGCTACCGGCTTGCTGTTGGTCGTGGTGCTGTTGTATTTCTTCTTGCCAGCCCAGGTGGCGTTCTGGGTAGCGGTGGGCATTCCGACCGCTTTTATGGCCTCTTTGGGGAGTTTCTGGCTGATTGGCGGTTCGATCAACATGCTCTCGCTGTTTGCACTGATTATGGCGTTGGGCGTTATCGTTGACGATGCCATTGTGGTGGGTGAAGACGCGGATGCCCACTATCGTATGGGGGAAGACCCCAAGCTGGCGTCGGCCGGTGCCGCGCGGCGTATGTTATGGCCGGTGGTAGCGTCATCGCTGACCACGGTCGCTGCCTTTATGCCGCTCTTGATGGTGGGTGGTGTAATCGGCAACATTCTCGGGGACATTCCGGTCATCATGATCTGCGTTCTCATCGCTTCGCTATTGGAATGTTTTGTCGTGTTACCCGCCCACTTACGCAACGCGTTTGTGCCTAAGAAAACGGTTTCAAAGCACTCTGTGTCGCAAAAGCAGAAAAAAGCATGGAACCCGGCTCGCGGCATTGTCCGCTTGCGCGAGCGTTTTGAAACGCGCTTTGACAGCTTTCGCGAAGGACCCTTTCGGCGCTTATCGCTGCTCACCCTGCGCTATCGCGGTGCCACCCTGGCGACCGCGCTGGCTATTACCCTGGTGAGCGCTGGGCTACTGGCAGGCGGGCGGATGGGCTTTAATTTCTTTCCTTCACCAGAATCGAGCATCGTGTACGCCAATGCCAGTTTCGTCGCCGGCACCGAACGTGCGCGAGTGGCGGATCTTGTCGATCATATGCAGTCAACCCTGCAAGAGACCGATCAGGCCATGGGCGGGGGGCTGGTGCGCGTTGCTGTTTCCCACTATGGCGCCACGCAATCCGGCGGCTCCCCTGCCCGCACGGGGGATGAAGTGGGCTCCTTGATGGTGGAGATGATTTCCCCCGATGCTCGTGATGTGCGCAATGCGGCGTTTATTCAAGCCTGGCGAGAGCGCATACAAACCCCGGCAGGCCTGGATACCCTCAACATTAACGAACGCGCCGCCGGCCCGCCGGGCAAAGATGTCAACGTGCGACTGACCGGTGAAGACGCGCAAGGGCTGCGGGATGCTGCCGATAGGCTGAGCCAGGCAATGGCCGGGTTGCCTGGAGTGCTTAGTACCGAAGACGATATGCCTTGGGGGCGCGAACAGCTGATTTATCGGGTCAATGCTTATGGCGAAGCGCTGGGCATGACCACTGAAGACTTGGGTAGCCAGCTGCGTACGGCGTTCGACGGCCAGGTGGTGCAGATTCACCAGGCCGGTGCCGATGAAATCGAAGTGCGTGTGCAGCTGCCCAGAGCACAGCGCGAAAGTCTTTCGACGCTATCGCGACTGGCTGTGACACTGGCGGATGGCCGTCAGGTGCCGCTATCTCAGGTCATGACGCTTTCTCACCGCCAAGGGTTTGAGACGTTGCGCCATGCGGATGGCCAGTTGGCCGTGGAAGTGACAGCGGAGATTAATGACCAGGTCACCTCGGCAGAACAGGTGCTGGCAAGCCTTTCCAGCGAGCTGATTCCTCGCCTTGAGCGTGAATATTTTTTGAGCGCTAGTTTTGAAGGACGCGCTGCAGATCAGCGTGAAACGATGGCGGATATGCGTACCGGCTTAGTGATTGGTCTCGGGCTTATGTATGGCGTGCTGACTTGGGTGTTCGCTTCCTGGAGCCTACCGCTGATCGTGCTGGCGATCATCCCTTTCTCCTTGGTAGGTGCACTATTGGGACATTGGGCGCTGGGGATTGATCTTACGATTTTGTCGCTATTTGGTTTATTTGGGCTTTCGGGCATTGTGGTCAATAACGCCATAATTCTCGTCAGCTTTTATCGCCAACAGCGCGCACAAGGGTTGGCGATTAACGCGGCGCTAAATGAAGCGGTTGTGCAGCGCGTAAGGGCAGTGTTACTAACGTCACTCACGACAATTGGCGGGCTTTTGCCCTTGCTGTTTGAAACGTCGCTGCAGGCGCAGTTCTTGATTCCCATGGCGACGTCTATCGCCTTTGGCCTTGGCGGTTCGATGGTGTTGGTGTTGCTCGTAACGCCAGCGCTTCTTTCATGGCTGGAGCATGGTCGTGAGTGGTGGGCGACGCGAGTGGCGCTTGCGTAGAGGGCCGCTAGCGAGGAAACTCGCGTAAAAATTCCTTCCTTTTGGCAATACAGGTGAGATTGATATGACGGTATCTAAAAAAACGGTAACACCTCCCTCACCGTATCGACTTCCTTGCCGTGGCTGTACGGCCGATTGTAAAAACTACGCGACCTGCGATGGTAAGCCTTGGCGGAATTAAGCAGCATTTCAGGCGTTGTGCCGTCCATCCTAAGCCGCGCTGGCAGTGAACCACCTTGTACAATGGTTTGTCTAAAGTTCTACCGTTGAATTGCCATTTATTACGTAATCCACTAACTTAAGAGGCAAGTGCGCTAAACATTTCTAGCACTGGTTCGCTCAATTGTCGCTTACCAGTACTGGTAGGTGAATAGTACTGGTAAGTGAACAGTACTGACGGCAGTTCAGTTTGCTGATCATATTTTGTTTCCGGCGCAACCAGTCTGAGTCAACCCGCAAGGAGAACTGCGAATGTCGATATCATCTGAAAAGAAAATGCCTGAAGAAGTAGCAGCTTGGCGTGATCCGGAATTGGATTCAGTTAAAGGTACAGAGACACCCAAAGATCCAAACAAAGGCTATATCGCTCTGCTTGGCTGGAGCGTGAATGCCATTAAGGCAGCACAGAAGTTTGACCGTCGCTATATCGTGGTGGCCCCGGAATGGGCAGCCGATTTCTGTACTGCCAACAAAATCCCTTTTATTGCATGGGACTTCGTTCGACTGAACGACCGTTCCATGGAAATTGCTGAAAGACTGAAAGAAGAAGGCGTTGATGTCGCCATACCGCTATTCGAGGAAACCGTTGAGTGGTCCGGTGCGATCAACTCCGTTCTTCTCGATAGCCCTCGTATGTACGGGCAGTCCATTCTCTTCCGCGATAAGGCGCTAATGAAACGCCGTGCCCAGCTTGGTGGCATCCGTGTGGGGATCTTTGAGGAGGCGCACGAGAAAGAAGATATCGTCCGCTTCATGAAGCGTGTCAACCAGACGCTGCTCAAGCTTGACGGTGACCCGGATGACCCGATTCACGTCAAGGCATTTGATAAAGCCGGTTGTCTCGGCCATCGGATGATTCGCACGTTGGAAGAAATTGAACATATTCCGGACGAAGAATATCCCTTGCTGATGGAAAGTCACTTGGATGGCTG
The DNA here is from genome assembly GCF_023555005.1 of Halomonas llamarensis. Lineage (GTDB taxonomy): Bacteria > Pseudomonadota > Gammaproteobacteria > Pseudomonadales > Halomonadaceae > Vreelandella > Vreelandella llamarensis. The sequence goes on from NZ_JAMJPJ010000003.1 coordinate 101,337, forward strand.
GGAGTTTGCTGTTGAGGCTTGGGTCCACGATGGCAAAATTCAGTTCCTCAATATCTCGGAATACGTCACCCTGGGCTATTCGGTATTCGTGCCCGCTACCAAGGAATTGGAGAGCTGGCGCAACGCGATTACCAAACAGATCGAATTGCTGATCAAAACGTTCGATATCAAGTTTGGCCTGATTCACCCCGAGTATTTTGTGACGGCTGATGGCGAAATGTACTTTGGCGAAGTTGCTTATCGTCCGCCCGGGTTTAAGGCGTTCGAGCTGATCGAGCGGGCTTATGGATTTAACGCCTATCAAGCGTCAATGTTGGTGTTTGATCCTAAAAGCACGAAAGAGGAAGTGGCTGATTTCTTCCCCCGTGAAGTGGTCGATGCGAAAGGTTATGCGGGCTGCTTCGGTGTGTATCCACGCCGTCGTGTTGTCAGCAAACTGGAAATGCCCAAGGAATGCGTTGATCACCCCTATTTTGAATCGCACGAATTGGTTGCACCGGCAGAAGAAACCGTGCCTGACCGGTCGGCCTTCGGCACGCATTGGGGCTTGATTTTCTTCTTTGGTGACGATCCGATCAAAATGCGCGATCTGTTGAAAGCTCAGGAAGACTTGGATTTCTACGTCTAAATTTCGCGGGATTATTAACGCCACCGCCACCGCCACCGCCACCGTCAGCTATATGGCTGACGGTGGCGGTTTTTTTGCTTGGTGTTTTAGCCGGTAAGGTGAATCAGGTAAGTGGTGCGGCCGAATAAATGGGCTCGCTAAGATGTTTATCTTCCTGAACGAAAAGAATAACTTTAAGCCTCGCTACCTGCTTTCGGGTAGTTTGAAGAGCAATAACCGACATTTTTTTGGCTGCAGACGCCAAAGGCCAATCAATCTGGCAAAGATTATCAGGTGCGTTAAGCTAAAACTGTGTGTTTCTGCATGGCGATACATGGGTTTCCATGGCCATGCACTTGAGCTTTAACGCTTAACAGCCAAACGTAAAGGAGGCCTGGGATGGCTAAAAAACCTCAAGGAAGCGGCTGCTCGCCTTCCGGGTCGAGCGAGGCATTACAAGCACTGTTAGTCGAATTAGAGCAATTTGGTCAGGAAAACGACGCCGCTATTGCTAACCGTCCTAGGCGAATGCTGAATATTACCCGCGATACCGGGGAGTTTCTGTCAGTACTGGTTCAGTCAACCAACGCGCAGCGTATCCTGGAGATTGGCACCTCCAACGGGTATTCCACCTTGTGGCTGGCTCAGGGGGCACAAAAGATCGGTGGGCACGTTACGACAATTGAGCAATCCGAGTTCAAGCTTGAACTAGCGGCCAAAAACGTTGAGCGCTCGGGTCTTTCTGAGGTGATCACCCAGCTCTGCGGGGAGGCGGGCGGTCTGATTGAAAACAGGCCCGACGCTAATGTTGACTTGATTTTCCTCGACGCTAAGCGCTCGGAATACGTGCACTGGTGGCCCACTATTAAACGGGTACTGCGAAAGGGCGGGCTTCTTGTCGTCGATAACGCCGCCTCTCATGCCGATGAAATGGCGGCTTTTATGGCATTGGTGTCGGCAGATGCTGATGTTACTACCTGCACAGTACCCGTCGGGAACGGGCAGTTTTTGGCAACGCTCAGTCACTAAGCGCAAAGGGAAGAAATACTCTGGAAGGGTACTGGCTGATACCCTGCGCCAGGGACTCGCTCAGGCGAAGCTGGTCGCTGTGCTGGCGGAAAAGGGGTTGGAGTTGCGCTAGGGGGATAGGGCAGAGTCAGTATCAAACAAACTGTCACCACTTGTTGATATCTGCTGCCACGCATCAGCCTTGCTTGGCAGGTTTGCGTTTCACCTTTCCTCTGCGCTTTATCGGCTTACTTGAGCGCTTTGCCGGACTACTGGCTTCGCCTTGCGCGGTTTGCAGGCTCTGTTTTAATTTGGCCGCGTTGCTGTGGGTGAGTAAGCCGCGTAAATCTTCTAGCAACGCTTGCTGAAAGGCGTTCGCGTCGTCGTGTTGTTCGGCAATGGCGCGCAGACGCTGCTCCCATAATGCAGTGCGTTCGGGTGTACTCACGGCGCTGGGTAAGGCGGCGATCAGGGCGCTGCCGAGCTGAGTGGCGCGCAGGGCCTTTTGTTTGCGCACCAGGTAGCCGCGCTGCACCAGGGTTTCAATGATGCCAGCGCGGGTGGCTTCGGTACCCAGGCCGTCGGTGTCGCGCAGGGTGCGGCGCACGGCGGGGTCATCGACGTAGCGGCCAATGTTCATCATTGCTTTGATCAGGCTGGCATCGGTGAAGGGCTCTGGTGGGCGGGTTTCCTTTTCCTCAACGCCTGCACCAAGCGCTTGGCAGGCTTCCCCTTGGATAAGCGGCGGCAGCGGCGGGCTTTCATCGCGGGTGGTGAATAGCGGTTTCCAGCCGGGGTCGAGAATACTTTGGCCGCGAGCGCGGAAGGTCTCGGCAAGCAAGGTAAATTCAGCTTTTACTTCAAAGGTACGCAGCGGACGGTAAAACTGTGCCATCACATTGCGGACGATAAGCCGAAACACATGACCTTCGGTGTCGGAAAGCTGGCTGAAATCCGCCGGTTTGCCGCTGGGCGCGATGGCGTGGTGGGCACCTACCTGCTTGTCGTTCCAGGCCTTGGAGTGCAGGTCAAAGTCCGCGCCATTAAGCCACTGCTGAAGGGTGTCGTCGTTTTGGCAGGCGCCGCTCAAGCTGCGCTGGGCAAGCGGTCGGTGTTCTTCGGGCAGGTAGCGGCAGTCTGAGCGCGGATAGGTAATCAGCTTGTGTTGCTCGTAAAGTCGCTGGCAAATATCTAGCACCATCTGCGCGGAAAGCCCATGACGGCGGGCGGCGTCAACCTGTAGTGCGGATAGCGAGTAGGGCAGCGGCGGCGCTTGGCGTTTCTCTTGTTGATCAAGCTGGGTTAGCGAGCCATTGGCACTGGGCAATTGAGCCGCCAGTTCGTCGGCGGGTGCGCGGTCAATCAAACGGCCTTGATCGTCCAGCGGCTGGTGTTCTTTGGGTGCCCACCAAGCACGTAGTTGTCCTTGTGCGACCTTTAAATCGACCCACAGTGGGTAGAACGGATGAGGTACAAAGTCGCGGATAGCGTTGTCGCGACGCACAATCAGCCCCAGCACTGGCGTTTGCACGCGGCCGATGGAAAGCACACCATCGAACCCGGCTTGACGGCCGGTGAGCGTCCAGGCGCGGGTAAGGTTGATGCCGTACAGCCAGTCAGCACGGGCGCGTGCCTCTGCCGCGCGGAAAAGGGGCTGATAGGCAGTATTACTTTTCATCACGGCCAGTGCGCGGCTAACGGCGGGGCGATTTAAATCGCTGATTAACAATCGCTGCACCGGCCCGCGATATTTCATGTGCTCGATCACTTCTTGTACCAGCAATTGGCCCTCGCGATCAGGGTCGCCTGCGTGCACTACCTCTTTCGCTTGCTTGATCAGCTTACCAATCACCCTGAGTTGCCCGCGTGCTTTGGAGCGGGGCATCAGTTTCCACTGCTGGGGCACAATAGGTAGCCGATCCAGCCGCCACTGTTTATCGGCGGGATCGTAGGCATCGGGCGGGGCCTGTTCCAGCAGGTGCCCCAAGCACCAGGTCACGGTGGTATCACCGCACGTAATCGCCCCTTCTTGACGCTGAGTATTGCCGGGGAGGGCGTCGGCGATGGCCCGCGCGAGGCTGGGTTTTTCAGCGATAATTAAGCGCATGGTGAAAGCCGCGTTACTCGGTAGCCTGAATAGCGCTCATAGTAGCAGAGGTCGATAGGTGTATTGTGCGATTTTTACGTATAAGTTTTGTATAAATTACGAACCTTCGTTAAGCTGCATGAGTGGCTTTTAAGGAGGTAATATCATGCGAGATCGCGGTAGAACACGACGCCTAATGGGCTTAGGCGCCCGAACTGGCGGTGCGCTGCTTAAAACGCGTTTAGGCGGCCAAGCGGATTGGCGCTCGCTAGGCGAGGCGTTGTTTGAAGGCCTCTCCGAGCTTAAAGGCCCGGCGATGAAACTGGCGCAGATCATGTCCCAGTGGGATGACCTGCTGCCGCCAGACCTGGCGGATGAACTTGCGCGCCTGCAACGCCAGGCAGAGCCGATGCCTTGGCCGCGTATTCGCGAAGCTCTGGTGATGCAGTACGGGGATATTGATCAGCACTTTAGCCAGGTTGAAGAGCGTCCCTTCGCCAGTGCCTCGATGGGTCAAGTGCACCGTGCAGTAACCGTTGCCGGCGACACGGTTGTGTTGAAAGTGCAGTATCCTGGCCTAGCCGAGGTGCTGGAAAGTGACCTGAAGCAGGTCAAGCGCATTATGCGCTTAGGTCGCTGGTTTAAAGTGCCCCAAGCCCGGCTGGATGCGCTTTTTGAAGAGCTGGCGGTAGGTTTGCGTGAGGAACTCGACTACCACACTGAGGCTAGCGCGATGCTGCGCTACCGCGAACGCTACCAGGATAATCCGCGCCTGGTCATCCCCGAACCCTTATTGGCGCTCTCCGGCCAGCATGTGCTGGCGATGCAATTTGTCGATGGCACCCCGCTGCGCGAGCTAGAGAGCGTTGATGATGCGACTCGCCAAGGTATTGCCGTTGCCCTGGCGGATTGGATCACCGAGGAACTGTTTACCTACGGCGAGCTGCATGCTGACCCCCATTCGGGTAACTTCGCTGCTGATGAGCACGGGCGGCTAGTGATTTACGACTTTGGTTCGGTCATCCCGGTGCCAGAGGTACGCTTGAAGGCGATGATGCAGCTCTTGGATGCGACGCTTGCCAAAGAACCCATGGCGATGGACGAAGCGCTTCTTAAAATGGGGGGCCGCCAAGGCCAAGGCGCGCCGCTTTCGCTGTATAAAGAGTCCGCCGAATGTGTTGCGCCGCTGTTTGCGCCAGGCGAGCAGGACTTCAGCGACGTCCGGGTGCACCGTCGCCTGCGCGAGCTAACGCCCAAAGTGTGGGCCGCTATGGACCGATTGCAGCCGCCTGCCGATACGCTTTTGCTTTCGCGGGCGCTTAATGGCCACTATTGGAACTTGGTTCGCCTTGGTGCCCGGCTTGATATGCATGCGCGCACGCAGCCGCTTCTTGCATGGGCGCGTCAGCCAGCTTAAACGGTGCCGAGTAAGACGTCTGGCAAAAGGTACCGCTGCGTAAGCCTATCTCAACATGCTAAACTGCGGCCCTTTTACCACCGTATGGAGACGGCAATGCTGGCGGTATGGGTCGATCAGCTGCTGGGATTTGCTTCTGGGGCACTCTCGGCGATTAGGCAAAAAGAGCACTATCCCGATTTCATGATCTGGGTGCGGGCCGAGGGCGCCGATTACTTTAACGGCGACACCGCCACCGCTCAGGCATTGGCGCCCATTTTATGGTCGCAGACGCCACTTGTGCGCTTAGACTTTGCTTGTGAATCGCTGGCAACACCGGCGCGCAACGAGCCTTGCTGGTGCGATTCCGGGCGCAAGTATAAAGAGTGCTGCTACCGCGTTGATTTTCCGACAGAGATCCCTGAACAAATGATGTGGATGCTGTCGCTGCGCGAATGGAAGGGCGCCACGCTAAAAGCCGCATTGGCGAGCCAGCGCGCGCCGGCTCAGGCACTTCTGGAAGCGGGGTTGATTGCCGCAGAAAGCGGGCAGTCGGGCCGTGCCATGCAGATTTTGGAATCGCTGTTCGACGGCAGCGATTGGTCGCGCCTGCCGGAACAGGCCGAGCCCGCCTTTGAAATTTTGCTCGATATCTATCAAGAGCGGGGGTTTACCCGCAAGCGTGCCGAGCTTCTCGACGAGGTACTAGAACGGGGGCCGTTGTTTCTGCGCGGTGTGGCGCTTGAGCGTCTGTGCTTGATGCACTTGGATAGCGATGATCTCGACAGTGCCCGGGCCGCCTTTGTGCGGGCCCAGCAGGCGCTGCCGGATTCTCCAACACTGGCTTATATCGAAGCGATGTTGCTGCTCCATGAAGGCCACGAGAATGAGGCCAAAGAGCGGGCTAATTTCTGGTATCGACGCTTGGTGCGCCAAGGCGAGCTGGATGAAGACCAGCTCGACTTTCTCGCTGCGCTGGCGAATAACCCAGGCGCCACGCTGGCGGATCAGCTACTCAGTGCTGAAGAAGATCTCGCCACGCCGCTGATTGGTTTGCAATCCCTGTTAGCGGCCCTGCCGACGGCACCTAAGCTGGATGTTCGCGTGGCGCCAGAGAGTGACCGCTTGCATTATCACGTCAGCGCCCGTGAGGCCACGCTCTTTGCCGCCTGGCATGAGCAGTTTCAGGTGTTGGTAGATGAAGACGTAGCGCTTGGCTTTCGCGATGACCCTTGGGGTAATGCGGTGGAGTGGATGTCGACGCTTTGCGCGCACCCCGAGTGGCTGGATGCTCCCCAAGTCGTGCAGGACCTCACGTTGGCGTTAACCAGCCGCTTTGGCAGCCTTCCCTGGATGGCGCCCAGCCTATTGGAGCCGTTGGCGGTAAGGTTTTCGCGTTGGCTGCAGCAAGCTCGTGCCGAGGGCGGCGGGAATCTGTGCTGGGATGACGCGGATAACGCTATTTTACTGCGTACGGGCCTTGCGCTGGTGGTCGGGATGGAGCGCGGCGCGCGTCAACACTCTCGGGAGCTCGCCGAAGAGCTGTTGGCCATTAATCGTGAGGATAGCCTGGGGCTGCGTGAACTCGTACTTGATCAGTTGCTGCGTGACGAGCGTAACGAAGACGCCCTAGCGCTAGCAGAAGAGAACAATGACGATGGCTCGATGCCGCTGAATATTCTGCTCGGGCGAGCGCTCGCGCTTTATCGGCTAGCACGTTATGAAGAAGCTGATGCGGCGCTGCAGATGGTGAAGCAGCATAACCGTTACGCGATTGATATGTTGTGCGCGGAAAACCCTCGTTCGGCGCTGCCCACTGGGGATAGCGATATCAAACCGGGTAGCCGAGAAGAGGCCTGGCAGTATCGCACGTTGATGCGTGACCAGTGGCGCGCTTCAACCGGTGCGCTTAAGTGGCTGTTGGCGCACTGGTAATGCTGTCTGATTTTTACCTTGCTTTATGCGTCAGATTTATGCGGCGGCGGTACTAACTGAGCATCCCGGTTTACCCAGGTGGCTAAGGCCACCGCGGGAAGGCCCAATAGGGCTGCCACCACAAAGAAGCTTGCATACCCGTGTGAGGTAACCACAAGCCCCCCAAAGCCGCTCAAAAACTTACCTGGTAGCGTCATGAGAGATGAAAAAAGGGCATACTGCGTGGCGGTATAAGCCCGTGACGTGAGACTCGAAAGAAACGCGATAAACACCGCGCTGGCCAAGCCATTAGCGAGGTTATCGCCGATAATGGTGAGTACCAGCATAGGCAACTGATCTCCCATCAACGCCAGCATGACAAACAACAGGTTGGTGAGCATTACAATCGTCGCCCCGAAGATTAACAGCGGGCCAATGCCATAGCGTGCGACCAGTAAGCCGCCCAAAATGCCACCGCCAATGCTCATGGCAATCCCAAAGATATTGGTAACACTGGCAATGGTGCCAAGTGAAAACCCCAAATCGATGTACAACGGGTTTGCCATCGACGCCATCGCTAAATCACTAATGCGAAACACGGCAATGAATACCAGCACCCAGAGTGCCTTGACGCCATAGCGGGTAAAAAAGTCAGTGAAGGGGCAAACAATCGCGCCGATGCCCCAGGCACCCAAGCGCCTGAACGTTTTTGGTTTACCGCGGCTAGCGCGCAAAAAAGCGCGTACTTTCGGCTCATGGATTAATTGAATGCTCAGGGTGGTACGCGCCGGTTCCGGGCGCAGCAACACCGTGATGACACCAATGCCCACTAACGCCGCCATGGTTAAATACGCCACATCCCACGAAATGGCTGAGGCGACAAATAACGCGCCAGCACCGGCGGCCATGAGCCCACCCCGGTAACCGATGATATACGTCGACGCCATGGCGGCTTGTACATTGTCATCGGCGGATTCGATGCGAAAGGCATCAATCGCAATATCTTGTGTTGCTGAACCAAACGCCACCAACAGCGAGAATGTGGCGACCCACCCCAGATTTCCCACCGGTTCAAGCCCGGCAAGCCCAATAAGCCCCCCTGCAATCATTGCCTGTGCAAGTAGCATCCAGCCCCTGCGCTGCCCGAAGGCGCGTGTCAGAACAGGAAGGGCTAATCGATCAACGACCGGGGCCCAGAAAAACTTGATCGAGTAAAGCATCCCGATCCAGGCGAAAAAACCAATCGCCGCGACCTCCACCCCGTCACTGCGTAGCCAAGCTGACAGCGTTGAGAACACCAGCAAAAACGGCAGGCCTGCGGAAAACCCTAAAAACAGCATGGTGAGCACCGGCGCTTGCCAATAAATCGCCAGGGCAGCCCGCCAGCTATGCTGGGGAGTCGGGGTAGGCATCAATAAGGTCTCCTGGAAAGACGTTGTCTAGGGCAGGTGGTAAACTGCTCGGTGAAAATTTAAACGCCGATAGCTTACCGGAGAGGAGTTTTCCATGTCGATTACGGCGCATCAGGTGGTGACGTTGCACTATGTGTTAAGCGATGTGCTCAGCGATGGCAAGCGGGTACTTGACGATTCCAAGGCACGCAATAAGCCGCTGGAGTATTTGCACGGCCACCATAACATCGTGCCAGGGCTTGAGCGCGCGCTGGAGGGCCAAAAGGCGGGTGCTGAACTTGGCGTAACGCTAATGCCAGCCGATGCGTATGGCGTTCGCAACGAGTCGTTGGTGCAGCAGGTGGGCCGCGCTTCGTTTGGTAACGCTGACTTACAGCCCGGCAGCTGTTTTCAAACCGAAGGCGAGGCGGGGCCACAAATTGTTACTGTGGTTAGCGTAGACGGGGATCAGGTGACCGTGGATACCAACCATCCGCTGGCAGGCCGAACGCTTCACTATCAGGTGAGCCTATTAGATGTGCGCGAAGCCACCCGGGCCGAGTTGGCAAAAGGACACCCGCTACCGCCGGGTACCGATCATGCCAAGGTAGAAGATCGCAAGGTGCTATAACGTCCGATGTTGATAAAAGAAGCTTCGGCCGTTAATAGAAAAGTGACCCATATCAAATTGTTTCGTTCGTGCCTGCTTTGGTGTCAGCAAAATTGACGTAGATCAGTTTTCTTCCCCGCATTCGTGACTACTATGAAGCCATCACATCACGGCGGGGGAGCAAGCACATGTATTGGGATGGCACTGTTATCTTTGGTTTGGTCACCGTCGGATTAATGATTGTTTTTATGGCGGGATGGATCGGTTTTATCGTTCGTGATAGCAAACGTAAGAAGTAAGTTTTGTTATTAGCAACCAGTCGTCAGGGGAGGAGGCTTGCTGTAATAGGTAAGCTTCCAGTTGCCGACCCGTTTGGGTCGGCATTTTTTTTGTATGTTAAAAAGAAAAAGCTCTACTTGATAATGAATGCTTACTGCAAGCGCATGATCTCCTCATAAAGCGGCGCTAGGCGGCCTAGCATGTCATTGCGGGCAGAAAGCGGCACGCCTTCTTCCTGCATCGCTGCATCTAAATACGCGACAACACGGTTAAAATGCGCGTCGGTTATCCCCATGGTTTGGTGGGCTCGGTCCATCGGTGGCCCCTCGTAACGGCAGGGGCCGTCGCTAATATCGCACAGCTGTGTGGCAAACGAGGTGGCAAAGAGGTCGATATTGGTGTTGGTAAAGTAGCTCACCACTTCGTCATCATCGGCAATTCGGTAGAGCAGGTTTTCCACCACGGCGTCAATAGTGGCTTGGCCACCCATGCGTGCGTAAAGCGTGGAGGTATCGTGACGCTGAGCGCAACCCGACAGAGACCATGCGCTCACTAGCACGCATGTAAGCATTAAGTGACGGGCGCTGATGTCGGTTAATCGCATGGTAGTTCCTTTTTCGTAACCCAGAAATAAGCAACTTAAAAAGCCGCTTGAAGGGACACATACCCGCCGCGCTGGGAGGGCAGCCCGGCAATGTCACCGAGGTCCAGCCACGCACCGGTAAGCGATACATGCTTATTAAAGAAGTAAGCGCTATAGAGACTTTGCCAATCGTCTTCCTGGGCCACGCTTAAGTTATCTGGTTTTTGGCGGTACTCGGTGCCTACAATCCAGTTGGGCGTAATAAAGACGCCTACGCTGCCTTCCGCCACCCAGTCACGGCCTCCCTGGTCGCCACCAAACCCCAAGAGCCCGCCCTGGTTAGCCGACGTGTTACGCAGTGTGCCGTTAACCAGTACGTTACGGCCCAAAAAGGCGTTGAACAGCAGTTTGCTGGCGCTTATATAAGCGTCGGTACCACGGGTGTCATCGGCACCCAGTGCCGTTGGCACCGTGCCATCGACCAAGCGCTTGTGCAGTACGCCGACGCTCCAAATACCCAGCGGGTGGTACAGCACATCGCCAAACAGGCGCGCTTTACCACCGTAAATATCCTGCTCAATTTCGCCGCCCAGTGTCGTCAGTTCAAAGGTTTGGCGCGCGATAGAGAATTCCATTCGGTCATGAATGTTAACGCTTGTGCCGATAACGCTTAGCCGGTAATCATCGAGCCGTGCTCGTGTGGCCGAGGCGGTAACGCCTAACTCGCTTTCACTGGCGGTGCTGGTGAGCACTGCCCAGGGAGAGAGCCCGCCGCCAGCCGCGCCTTCAATGGCGCTCACTGCACCGGTGCCTAAAATTCGGCTGCCTGCGACGCTTGGGGCCGCCGTCAGTAGAGCGATAAGTGCTAAGCAGGCTGTGAACGCGAGGCATCGTTTGGAGAAAAGGTGTCGGGACATAGCGGTACTCTGTACGTTATTTATAAAGTTATACATTAGTTATGCTGTTATTTGTTGGTTGTGGTGCTGCCAGACAGCAGCAGGGGTTTAAAGTCAGCAAGCCATGAAGTAACGGCATCGGCGGGCATCGGTTTTGCTATCCAATAGCCCTGCAGGTAATCGCAGTGCAGACGGCTTAGTAGTTCAGCGCTGGCGCTATTTTCAACGCCTTCGGCCACAATTTTTAGGTCCAAATTGTGCCCCATTTCAATGGTGGAGCGCACAATCGTGAGGTCTTCTTCTTGAGTATCGAGCTTGAGCACAAAAGATTTATCGATCTTTAGTTCATCAACGGGCAAGCGCTTAATTTGCGCCAGCGACGAATAGCCGGTGCCATAATCATCAACGGAAATTTTTAATCCCAGCCAGCTAAGATCAAGCAGCGTTTCTGTCGCCGCATCGGCATCCTGCATGACGTCGCTTTCGGTGACTTCTAGGGCTAGCTGGTCGGGAGTTAGGTTGTAGTGGCTAAACAGCTTATTTAGCCGCTGGGGTAGCGTTGGGTCGGTCACATCGCTTGCCGATAAGTTAATCGCTACCGACAAGTGGTGCCCCTGCGTTTTCCATAGGTGAATCTGTTGGCAAACATGGCCGAGCATCCAGTGACTAAGCATCGCGATGTTGCCCGAGCGTTCAGCTAAGCCAATAAATTCATCCGGTGGCACAAACCCCAAGGTCGGGTGCCGCCAGCGCATGAGTGCCTCAAACTGGCATACTCGCCCGGTGCGGGTATCCACCTTGGGTTGGTAGGCCATCCATAGCTCGTTTTTATTGACGGCTTCCTGCAAATCGCGAATCAGCGTTAGCTGACGCAGATGCTGTTCATCTTGGCCTTCCACGTACCTTTCATGGCTTAAGCGTTGACGGCGGGCTTTATCGAGGGCGATATCCGAACGCCGCAGCAGCAGTTGTGGGTTGTCGCCGTGAGCCGGATAGTTAACTTCGCCAGCAGAGAGCGACGGTGTAATGGGGGATTTAGCCAGTTCTATCGGTTGGCTCAGCATGGCCATCAGTTTCACCCGGGTAGCGGGTTCACAATGTGGCTGTTCGATCAATAGGACCAGTTCATCACCATCCAGGCGGTAGGCTTTCTTGACGGGGTCAGGCAGTTGTTGCATTCGCTGGGCCAGCGTGACCAGCAATTGATCTCCCAGCGCATAGCCAAAGGTGTCTTTAATATCGCGCAAGTCATTAACGGTAATACGCAGCAACGTGAACGGTTGTTGTTGCTGGATGACATGGTGAATATCTTCCAGTGCGCTAATGCGGTTGGGAAGATCGGTTAATAGGTCGTGGCGTGACTGGTGGCGCAGCGTGGCTTCGCGCCGGTCAATATCTTCCTGCATAGAAAGCAGCGTACTGGCCAGTAAGCGAGTTTCTTTGACGGAAGCCCCTTCGGGAATATGTGCCATTCGTTCGCCTTGGCCAATACGTTGGGCCGCCTTGGCGAGGGCGATAAGCGGCTTACTGATGCTGCGAGCACTCCACATGGCCGCCGCTGTGGTAAGTAGCAGCATCAGTACGACAATACCGAATAGTTGCCACATTAGGTTGCTGTAGGCACCCAGCAGTTCATTCCGCGATAGCTGCAATAAGGCAAACGATTGATAACGGTCGTTATCAAGCAAGATGGATGCGTAGGAGAGGTAGTTATCATCGTCTGACATCTGACTGCGGGTGGTATAGCCTCCTTCCATTAGCCTGTTGCCCTGGTCGTTCATCAGGCTCATGGCAATCTGCTCTTGGTGGGAACTCGCCACATAACTCACTTGGCCGCTGGCATGGTAGGTCACGATACTGATATCTAATCCGGTCAGCGTATTGATTTCCTGGGTAACGTCTTCGTCAAGTAAAAAGCCCATGCCCACCCAGCCTATGAGATTGGGAGCGCGAACCGGCATCAGGACAAATTCGTAGGGCTTACCTTCGGCAATCACCACGCCAACGCCATGACCATTTTGCTGGGCGCGTTCAAAAAGTTCAGGAAAAGGCACCGCGCTGTCCTGGGCATGGTGACTGCTGGCCAGCACGTTTCCATCCAGGTCGCTGAGCATGACCATGTTAGCTTTGGCGCGGTCGCCGTGATTGGCAAGTACGGAATACAGTGTGGCCGTGTCTTTAGTGGCTACCGCACTTTTAAAGCCGAAGTCATCTGCCAAAATTGCGACGTTATTACGCAACTGTTCGCCACGACCGTCGAGCAGCTGCTGAAGCACACGCGCCCCTACCTCAAGCCGCTGGCTGCCTTTTGCCAGTGCATCGTTTTGCGTGGCGCGCAAAAACGCAACGCCTGTGGCAAGTTGAGAAATGATCACAACGGTCAGCAGCACTAGCAACAAGCGCGTGCGAAAGCGCATAAATACCTCTTAATGGGCAGCGTCTGTGCTTAATGGCTTTGGGTGGCTTCTTGGAATCGCTGCTGCAACGGAGAAGGTTCAGGCGGCTGTGGCGGCATGGCGTTTAACTCTAGGCTAACGGCCACGTTCTCCGAATCGCTAATATCACCTTCCCACCATACGGTTTGGCTATCATCCATACGACTGTGCCACACCCGCATACGGTGACTTCCTTCAGGTAATGCGGGCAGTGTCAGCCTACCTTCGCTATCGGTCAGGGCAGCGTAAGGCGCATCGCTCACAACGATAAATGCTTGCATATGATCATGGATATTACAGCCCAACACCACAACACCGGCTTGGTCGAAATGAATCGGTGGCGGCGTTTCGTTTAGGTAAAGCTCCAAATCAAAGGTTTTAGCCGGTGAAAAAGAGAAGACATGATGTCGCGTAGTGTCTTCGTTAGGAAAGGCGACATGGCTTCCGGTAGGCACGGTAAGAACGCGAGGGTGAAACGTTGCGTTGCGTTGGACGACGTTATGAGATGGATCTTCCGGTGTTGGCGCCGGTTCGAAATAGACTTCTACTACCGCATTTTCTAAGGGATTGCCCGCTAAGTCGGTCACGTTAACCGTCGCTGCTTCAACATTTAAGCTGAGCAGAGCCGTCAGACATACAAGTGGCAAGGCATGGAAGCTTGAGCGTAAATCCGTAAACGGTGAGCGCATGGAGTAATACCTGAATAGGAAAAAATTGTTCCTAATAATGTAATATAAATGCCCAAAAGTCAGGTTTTCGAATTAACGGTTATCGTAGATAAATCAAAATAAAATTAACAATAAGGCACCCTAGCGCCAGTTTTTTCGCCATTCCTGAAGCACCCGTTCGGGATACCACGTCTCTCCAAGGCTTCCGTTATAGCGCGCAAGCGCTCGGGTAAAATCGCCCCTTTCAACGGCTAAATAGTGTGCCAAGATAGTGCAACCGTAGCGTAAATTGCGCCGTGGGTCTTTAAGATCATCGGCAGGCACGCCGAGCTCATCAATCCAGAACGGCATAATCTGCATGAGTCCAACGGCACCGGCAGATGAGATGGCGTTGGCATCAAAGCCACTTTCAACTTGAATGAGTGCCAGCACTAAGGTCGGTGGTAAATCGGCTAATCTGGCTTCCAGGTAGATACGGCGCAGTAAACGATCGCGTTTGGCAGCGTCAGCGATGAAGCGGGTTAAGGCAGGTGCCATGCGTTCAACCCAGCGCTTTTTTTGCTGTTGGTCGGTGTTGATATGTGATTCAGACGCAGCTTCGAACGTGGGGCGAAGTGCTGTCTTGCTGGCTGGCTCAGACGCTTGCGGCGCTAGGCTTATGAGCCCACACGCCGCAAGCAAAAGCCATAGGCTATTACGCTTGTGCAAGCCCGGCTTTTTCACGCAGAAAGTCGCTCACTTGCTCAGCAGGAATCATCGTGACGTCGGTATCGCGGCGGCCTTTGTACTCTAGCTCGCCGTTATCCAGGCCGCGATCACCAATCACGATACGGTGTGGAACGCCCATCAGCTCTAGATCGGCAAACTTAACGCCAGGGCGGGTATCGCGGTCGTCTAAGAGAACGTCGAGCCCGGCGGCGGTTAACGTTTGGTAAAGACGTTCAGATTCTTCGCGTACGCGCTGTGATTTGTGTGCGTTCATCGGCACCAGGGCGACATGGAACGGTGCGATGGCGTTGGGCCAGATGATGCCTGCTTCGTCGTGATTCTGCTCTATGGCGGCGGCGACCACACGGGTTACGCCAATACCGTAGCAGCCCATCCACGGGTGGCTGGTTTTGCCGTTATCGCCAAGAACCGTGGCGTTCATCGATTCAGAGTATTTTTGCCCCAGCTGGAAAACGTGGCCGACTTCGATGCCGCGTTTAATCGCAAGCTTGCCCTTGCCGTCGGGTGAGGGGTCGCCTTCGACCACGTTGCGAAGGTCTGCCACTTCCGGCAGCGCGGCGTCGCGCTCCCAGTTGATGCCGAAGTGGTGCTTGCCATCGGTGTTAGCGCCTGCGCCAAAGTCGCTCATTAGCGCCACGCTGCGATCGATGATAATCGGCATGTCGAGGTTCACCGGGCCAAGTGAGCCAGGACCTGCGCCTACCGCGGCGCGAATTTCTTCTTCAGATGCCATGGTCAGCGGCGCGGCCACGTCAGGATGGTTTTCCGCTTTCACGTCGTTTAGCTCGTGATCGCCACGTACCAGAAGCGCAATCAAGCCGCCTTCCGCGGCATGTACCATCAGTGTTTTTACGGTTTTTTCAATCGGCAGCTTGAACTGTTCAACCAAGGTGGCGATGGTTTTGGCATCCGGTGTATCGACAAGGCGAAGTTCTTCGCTGGGGGCGGCGCGCTCTGCGTTGCTGCCTAGAGGCGCGGCAAGTGCCTCGGCTTTCTCGATGTTAGCGGCGTAGTCGGACTCGGTCGAGAAGACAATAGCGTCTTCTCCAGAATCGGCCAGCACCTGAAACTCATGGGAACCGGTCCCGCCGATGTCGCCGTTGTCAGCTTCGACGGCGCGAAAGTCGAGCCCTAACCGGGTGAATATCCGCATGTAGGCGTCATACATCACCTGGTACGAACGCTTAAGCCCAGCCTGGTCGACATCGAATGAGTAGGCGTCCTTCATGATGAATTCGCGCGAGCGCATCACGCCGAAACGTGGACGGGTCTCATCGCGGAACTTGGTCTGGATCTGGTAGAAGTTGGCCGGGAGCTGCTTGTAGCTAGCGATCTCTTTGCGCACCAAGTCGGTGATCACTTCCTCGTGGGTGGGGCCGACGCAGTAGTCGCGGTCATGACGATCCTTGAGTCGCAGCAGCAGGTCACCGTACTTGTCCCAGCGGCCAGACTCCTGCCACAGCTCGGCGGGTTGCACTGCCGGCATTAGTACTTCCTGGGCACCGGCGCGATCCATCTCTTCGCGCACGATGGTTTCGACTTTACGCAATGTGCGCAGTCCCAGTGGCAGCCAAGTGTACAGCCCTGAGGTTAAGCGACGGATCATCCCTGCACGCAGCATCAGCTGGTGGCTGATCACTTCTGCATCGGCCGGGGTTTCTTTAAGAGTAGCAATGAGTAATTGGCTGGCGCGCATGGGGTTAGGTATCCCTTGATATTCTTAGCAGTGGATGTGAAGCCGTGATCGGTGGGCTTGCCGATGTAAGCTGGCAACGAACAAGTGCCGACATTGTACGGCGAAGCGTTGACAGCGGCAAAACTCAAACGTCTGTTAGGCTGTGCTAGTATGTTGGTGTTTTTAAGCGTATTGGTAAAATCTGTTTTAGAAACTGTTTTGAAAACCGTTTTGCCTTGATGAGGAAGAGCTATGCAAGCGCGGTATCGCTGGTTAAAAGGCGCAGTTGTTGCCACCTGTGTGGTGGCATTAAGTGGCTGCGGGACGCTTTTCTATCCTGAGCGTAAAGGGCAGATGAGCGGCAATGTGGATCCGGTCGTGGCCATTGCCAACGGTGTTGGCTTGCTGTTCTTTATTGTACCGGGGGTAATCGCCTATGCCGTCGATTTCTCAAACGGAACCATCTATCTCCCTAGCCGTGACTCGGCCTCACTTGACGTTGAGCGCCTAAAAGATGTCAACGACGTAGTCGCACTGGAAACGCTGCTGTCGCAAAAGGCCGGGCAGCCGGTGCGACTGAATAACGAGCTGCTCATGGTGGAAGAGGTCGAAAGCCTCGATGTTGCCATGGCGATGGTGCGTATGTCCGGCGTATTAGACGACGAGAAACTCGCCACCATGTAGATGAAGCTAACGTTAGCGCCAGTATATTTCATCGATTTGCCTTATCTTGTTGGCTATTTAGGTAGCGCTGAAACGTCGCCGGGTCATCCGTAAACGCGCTTGAAACACCCCATGCCCAGTACGGGTGAAACGCACTTGGGTCGTTGACGGTGTAGCAAAGGAGTTGGTAACCCGCGACGCGTACCGCGTTGGCGTGATGGCGTGACAACCGTGGCCAGTGGCAATGCACGCTATAAGCGTCGATGGCCTCGCACTGAGATCGCCAGTTGGCAGGTAGTGCACGAAAGAGTGCGCCCAATGCGAGTTCCTGTGCATTGGCGTGTTGGCGGCAGCGTTTCAGCGCTTGAATATCAAACGATGAAACAAGCAACCGTTCGGGCGATAGTGCTGACATCAATAGGGGAATGACGCGGTCGACCAGTGCTTCGCCGTCACGGCCTTGGTTGACTTTAAGCTCTATATTAACTCCCATGGTGAGCGTGTCTAAAAGCGCCAACATGGATTTCAAACTGGCCATACGCTCTCCGCGAAAGGTATCGCCAAACCAACTGCCCACGTCAAGCTGGCAGGCTTGCGACCAGCTTAAACGGCTTATATCTCCCTGCCCATCCGAGCAGCGCGTAACGTCTTTGTCGTGCCAAATAACCGCTGTGCCATCGCCAAGAAGTTGCACGTCAAGCTCTACCCAGCGCGCACCTATATCATGCGCAGCTTTAACGGCGGCCAGGGTGTTTTCCGGCGCCGCAGACGAATAACCGCGGTGAGTAATTAAGGCGGGCAGTGAGATTTCTGGGTGCATCATGAACGTTCCATTAGCCGTCGGCGATCAATATAGCCGGAGTTTATCATGCGCATTGTTACCGCCGCGTTGCGCAGCCGTCTCGACAGCGTTAGCGTGCAATACTTCCCAATAAAAAAGGAGCTCCACCTGTATGTCTCAACGGATTCAGTTTACTCAAACCGGCGGTTCAGAAGTGCTTGAACTGGTCGAAGCAAGCCCAGATGCGCCAGCGGCTGGCGAAGTCCGTATTGCCAATAAGGCGATTGGCCTTAATTTTATCGATATTTATTTTCGCACCGGGCTTTACCCTGCGCCCGCTATGCCCTCGGGTTTAGGCACCGAAGGCGCTGGTGTGGTGGATGCGGTGGGCGAGGGCGTGACCCATCTGAAAGAAGGCGACAGGGTAGCTTACGCCCAAGGCCCGCTGGGGGCATACGCCGAGCACCATACGCTCCCCGCCGCCAAAGTCGTTACACTGCCCGATTTTGTTGATTTTGAAACCGCGGCGGCCAGTATGCTGAAAGGCCTAACTGTGCAGTATTTGCTGCGCCAAACCTATGAACTCAAGGGCGGCGAAACCATTTTGTTTCATGCCGCGGCCGGCGGCGTTGGCTCGATTGCCTGTCAGTGGGCTAAGGCGTTAGGCATAAAGCTGATTGGCACGGTCAGCTCCGCCGAGAAAGCCGCATTGGCGGAAAAAAACGGCGCCTGGGCGACTATCAACTATACCGAAGAGGATGTCGTGGAGCGCGTGCGCGAGCTAACCAACGGTGAGATGTGCGACGTCGTTTACGACTCGGTGGGTAAAGATACCTGGGAAATGTCGCTGGACTGCCTGAAACCGCGTGCCTTGATGGTCAGCTTTGGCAACGCGTCCGGACCTGTCGATGGCGTGAATATCGGCATTCTTAATAAGAAAGGCTCGCTTTTTGTTACCCGCCCCAGTTTGAACGGTTACGCGGATACCCGTGAGCGCCTTGAGATGATGTGCGAAGATTTCTTTGCCATGCTCGAGAGTGGCAAGATCCATATCGACGTGACCAACCGCTACCCACTCGCGGAAGCAGGCAAGGCGCAGGATGCCTTGCAAAACCGTAAGACTACCGGATCAACCGTGTTATTACCCTAATAGAGTTGCCCTAAAACGCAAAACCGCCCTCGCAAGGCGGGGGCGGTGGGCGAACAGGCTATTCTTAGGCTAAGTTAAGCAGCGAGGCAACCAGTACTGGGAAGCGTAGCACAAGTGTGCTTGCATCACCGCTAGTCCACGTCGACATAGGCACCCATGTGGCGCATGCGTTGCTCAAATGTCGAAACGTTGTCGACCAAATCGTTAGGGCCGAAGGCGACACATTCCGCCAAAATCGCTTCGATCAGCGTAATCGCTGATAGAATCGAGGGGAAGAAGTGAGGGGTCGCATTGGCGACGTTGAACGTGATTTGCGCGCCCGGCACCAGAGGGGATCGCATAGTGTCCGTCACCACGATGGCTTTTACCCCGTTAGCACGGGTGACGTCTAGCGCTTTAACCGTTTCGGCACAGTAAGGTTCAAAGCCGAAAACGACCACCACATCGTCCTCATCAAAACGGTCAAGCTCGGTCAAAAGCCCGCCTTCTAAGCCGCGAATGAGATGGATATCCGGTATGGCGATGCGCCCTACATAAGCAAAGTGGTAGGCGCATGCAAAGGTATCGCGAAACCCAACCACTGCCACTTGTCGTGCCCCTAGAATCATCTGGGCGGCCTCGCGAACGCGTGATTGATTATCAGCGGTAAATAGACGACCGATATTATAGAACGCGGCATCACCCACATCGAGAAACACTTGGTCATCGGTGTGACTGGCTAAGTTACGTAACTGGCTGGCACGCCCGGAAAACTCAACAGGCCCTGCCTGCACCGCCGACTGGAACACTTCGCGAAAAAGTTCGTAGCTTTCAAACCCGAGTCTTTTGGCCAGGCGGACAAGCGTAGAGGGAGTCACTTTTGCGGCGGCGGCGGATTTACGAATCGATTGAAAGGCAATATCGAGTGGGTGATCTAGAACATAACCTGCAGCCAGCTTTAGCTGAGGGCTAAGGTCTGGGTAAGCCTCTGCCAGCTGTTGATTAATCTCATCTGGGCGTACAGAGCGTGTCGTATCGGACAGGGACTCTGCTGGGTCATGCTGAGTAGGGTTTGACATACATGGCTCCTCAATCCTCGGCAGCATGCGAAAAAGTGGGGCATTGTAACCTACGACCAGCACGGAAGGCAGCGCTGTATCGAGCGTGGAGGGGGGGGGGTGGCACATTTGTTTCGCTGATGTATAGTAACGATACATATGTATTGACTAAGCATGATGTCCTGGAATACGATGCGAATAATACAAACGTATTCAAAAAAGTTATTTTTGATACAAATGTTTTGAAAAGCACGTTGGCTTCTTTGCAACGTCCATTCATGCTTAACGATTCATTGCGGGCCTTTTACTACCTTTATGCCGATTCACGACCTCTCACACGTCCCATCTCGCCTTACGCTGACAGCCGATGCGATACCACCCTATGAAACGCTGCTGGTTTGTTTGCATGAGCAGGTGCTCGAAATTCGCTTTAATCGCCCGCACCGGCTCAATGCGGTGGTGGAAGTACTTTATACCGAGCTGCTTAATGCACTCGCCTTGGCTGAGCGGGCGGAAAATGTGCGTGCCGTGGTGTTAACCGGCGAGGGACGAGCATTTTGCGTTGGCGCTGATATGAAAGCGCATGGCGGCGCTGCGCGCACACTTTATCAGCGCCGCCAGTATTTACAGTTGGGCAACGATGTGTGTGAAGCGATTTATCGGCTGAAAAAGCCCGTGGTGGCCGCGGTCAATGGTTACGCCTTGGGTGCTGGGGCAGAAATAGCGGTGGCCTGTGACTTTATTGTGATGGCTGAAAACGCACAGATCGGTTTTCCCGAGACGAGTATTGGTACCTGCGTAGGCGGTGGCGTCTCGAAGGTTTTACCACAAATGGTCGGGCTCACGCAGGCGCGTCGGCTGCTGTTCACCGGTGAGAAAATTACCGGCACAGAAGCAGCGCGTATTTCAATGGCTCTGGCCGCTTACCCGCAGGATCAGCTGCTTGCCGAAGCCCATGCGCTCGGCGCAAAGCTCGCCAAGCAGGCACCGGTGTCGATGGCCATGCTCAAGCGGTTGGTAAATGTTAGTAGCGCGAACGATGTCGAGAGTCATCTTCAGCAAGAGTTAGACGCCATTTTCACCTGCTCGGCCACGGATGACTGGCAGGAGGGCGTGGATGCTTTTGCACAAAAGCGAATGCCGAACTTCCAAGGCCGTTAACCCTGTTTGTTTTTATCGACTCAATACATCCTCGCTGTATAGCAAAAGTTAAAGGTTTAGGCATGAATCCGATTGAAGGCCACCTTCCCCTGCGTAGCCCGCTTCACGATATTCTAGCGCCCACCGGTATTGCCGTGGTGGGGGCGTCTGCTGACCCAACCAAACGCGGCTATAAAGCCATGGTGGGGCTAATCAAGGACG
This sequence comes from Halomonas llamarensis, assembly GCF_023555005.1. Classification (GTDB taxonomy): domain Bacteria; phylum Pseudomonadota; class Gammaproteobacteria; order Pseudomonadales; family Halomonadaceae; genus Vreelandella; species Vreelandella llamarensis. The sequence continues at coordinate 122,607 of NZ_JAMJPJ010000003.1, forward strand.
GTTACCAAGGCGAGATTTACCCCGTTAACCTCAAGGCCGATAAAATTTTAGGGGTGAAAGCCTGGCCATCGGTGATGGAGATTCCAGGGAATCCAGCGCTTGCGCTGATTTGTACGCCAGCGTCGACCGTGCCGGAGTTGGTAGCCGAGTGCGGCCGCCGTGGCATCAAAGGCGCGGTGATTCTCGCCAGCGGCTTTGGCGAAACGGGGGAGGCGGGTGCAAGCCTTGAGCAGGAAATGATGGCCAAGGCGTGCGCTCATGGCGTGCGCATTATTGGCCCGAATACCTCGGGGATGTTCAACCTGCATCACCGAGTGAACTTACTTGCGCTGAATAACGTCAAGCCAGGCGATATCGGTATTGTCTCGCAGTCGGGCAATATGCTGTTGTCGCTGGCATTGGAGGCGCAGCATAACGGCCAAGTCGGCTTTAGCACTTATATTGGCCCGGGAAACCAGAGCGATATCGGCTTTAATGATTATCTGCGCTATCTCGGCGAGGATGAGCACACTCGTGTGGCCACGCTTTATGTGGAAGGCTTTCGCGATGGACGCAAGTTCCTGCAGGTTGCCCGCGATGTGACGGCGATGAAACCGGTGGTGGTGTACAAATCGGGCGCCACTGAGCAGGGGCAAAAGGCTGCTAGCTCGCATACTGGGGCACTGGCGGGCAGCTATCAAATGACGGTAGACCTGCTGCGTCAGTCTGGCGTGAGCGTGGTGCAGTACTCCGATGAAATTCTCCCGGTGGCCGAAGGCTTGGGCCTTTTACAAAAAGCGCGCGGCAAGCGGGTGGCGGTGATCGCCGATGGTGGGGGGCAGGCCACGATTGCCTCCGACCGCTTAGTCGAAGCCGGGCTAACGCTTGCCGAGCTCTCGGATGATACGCGTAACAAACTGCGCGATATTCTGTTCCCGCAGGCGTCGACCACCAACCCTGTGGACGTTGCGGGCACATCGGATGCCAACCCGTCACTGCTGGCAACGTGCATGGAGATTGTCGCCGCCGACGATAATGTCGACAGTATTTTTCTCGTTGGGATGTTCGGCGGCTACAGCTTGCGCTTTGCCGAGTCACTGCTGGGTGACGAGATGCGCGGCGCCGAGGCGATGGTGGATCTCTCAAAGAAAACGGCAAAACCGCTGGTGGTTTACAGCCTTTATGCGCCGGTCAAACCGCCTGCACTTCGGCGCTTACATGAAGCGGGCCTGCCGGTTTATACCTCAATCGAGCATGCCGTGCGAGTACTGGCAGCACTCGGTGAGCGTGGTGAGTATCTAGCGCAATGCGCTACATTGATGCCTCAAAAGCAGGCGCTGCCCACGGAAAAGGGTCGAGCGTTATTTATCCAGGCGCAAGCTCAGAGGCGTGATTTTTTAGAGTTTGAAGCAAAAATGCTGCTGGCAGAGCACGGTATTCGCGTACCGGTCGAGCACGTCGTTCGCCGTGCCGACGAGCTTGGCGACATTGCCTGTGAGTTTGGCGCTCAGCCGTTGGCGATGAAGGTGGTATCGAAAGATATTTTGCATAAATCCGATGCGGGTGGCGTGAAGCTCAATCTGGCGGGTGAAGCAGCATTGCAGAATGGCTTTGATCAGATCATGGCGTCAGCGCGGGCCTATGATGCCAACGCCGATATTGAGGGCGTATTGATAACGCCCATGGCGCAAAAGGGCGTTGAGGTGATCATCGGTATGATACGGGACCCGATTTTCGGCTCGGTGTTGATGTTTGGCCTTGGCGGCGTATTTGTCGAGATTCTTGAAGATGTGGCTTTCCGCGCTATACCCCTTAGCCATCATGATGCCGCCTCAATGGTGGAGCAAATCAAAGCGAAGAAACTCTTTGAAGGCGTGCGCGGGGCATCAGCAATTGATAAAGAGGCACTTGTTGAGCTTCTGCTCAGCGTATCGCGTATCGTTGAAGCTTACCCGCAGATTGCTGAACTCGATCTCAACCCGGTGATTGCCTACCCCGATGGTTACGCCGTGGTGGACGCGCGAATTATTGTTAAGGAGTCCTAATGACACTACCGACGCTACAAGATGCCACGTTGACGTTAGAGCATCGCATCGCGACGTTAACCCTAAACCGCCACGATGTACGTAACGCCTTAACCGGGACGGCGCTGGTTGACGATATTGTGGCGGTGGCCGAATGGGTCAACCGCTGCGACGACGTATCAGTACTCTTGATTACTGGCTCGGGTTCCGCGTTCTCTGCCGGTGGAAACGTTAAAGACATGGCCAACCGCGGGGGTGATTTTGCTGGCAATGCTGCTGAAGTGGCCGAGCGCTACCGCCGTGGTATTCAACGCATACCGCTAGCATTGCAAGACGTAGAGGTACCGATCATCGCGGCGGTGAATGGCCCGGCGATTGGCGCGGGCTTTGATCTGGCCAATATGGCGGATATCCGTATTGCCTCACGCAAGGCGAAGTTCGGCGAGACATTTCTTAATCTAGGCATCATTCCCGGCGATGGCGGTGCTTGGTTTATGCAGCGTTTGATCGGTTACCAGCGCGCGTTTGAGCTTACGCTTTCCGGCCGCATCATCGACGCCGAAGAAGCAAAAGCCTATGGCATTGTGCTAGAAGTGGCCGAGCCAGAAGCGCTGATGGATGCGGCATTGGCACATGCCGAGCGTATAGCCGCGAAGCCGCCCAAAGCCACGCGGCTGACCAAACGGCTGATGAAAATGGCGCCCAATATGGAGCTGAAAGGCTTTCTTGACGTCTGTGCCACCTTTCAAGGCATGTGCCATAACGAACCGGAACATTTAGACGCCGTGAATAAAATGCTGGATAGCATGGCGAAAAAATAAGCGCTAAAAATCACGTATTTTCCCGTTCGCTTTCCGTTAGTGCCTTCGTCAGTTTATGAATGAGCCGCTTGCGCGTATCATCTTAAGCGAAAGCCTAATCAATTGACGAGGAGTGCCACGAATGGAAGGGGTGAAGCATATTGTCGCCGTTGCCTCGGGCAAAGGTGGCGTGGGTAAATCCACGGTAACGGTTAATTTAGCCCTGGCGCTGTCGGCGCAGGGCTACCGCGTAGGCGTGTTGGACGCCGATATTTATGGCCCCAGCCAGGCGCAAATGCTCGGCGTGAAAGAAGGCGAGCGCCCTCAGGCCGCAGGGGAAGATAAATTTTTCCCGCTTGAAGCCCACGGCATTCAAGCTATGTCGATGGCGTTTTTGGTCAATACCCGCGAGCCCATGGTGTGGCGCGGCCCCATGGTCGTTGGTGCCTTTCAACAGCTCTTAAACCAAACTCAGTGGGATAATCTTGACTTTCTGCTCATCGATATGCCCCCCGGTACGGGTGATATTCAGCTGACGCTCTCTCAGCGCGTGCCGGTGTCTGGGGCTGTTATCGTCACAACACCGCAGGATATTGCGTTGCTGGATGCGCGTAAGGGTATCGAGATGTTCCGCAAGGTTAACGTGCCAGTGCTTGGTATCGTCGAGAACATGAGCACCTATCACTGTGAAAATTGCGGCCACGAAGCGCCCATTTTTGGTACCGGTGGGGGTGAGCGGATTGCAGACGAATATGAAACCCAGGTGCTTGGGCGCTTACCGCTGAGTCTGTCCATTCGTGAACTAGCGGATTCCGGCAATCCGAGTGTGATATCTGAGCCAGATAGCCCCGTGAGCCAAACATTTGGCGAGATCGCTAAGCGTGTCGCTTCTGAGGTAGATGGCGCCGCCGAGCAAGGCCCGACGATTTCTTTTAGTGAGTGATAGCAACACAATGAGCATTAAATCGGATAAATGGATTCGTCGCATGGCCGCCAGTGATGCCATGATTGAGCCTTTTGAAGCACAGCAGGTACGCTACGTTGATGGTCAGCGCGTGATCTCATACGGCACATCAAGCTATGGTTACGATGTGCGATGCGCCGATGATTTTAAGGTGTTCACCAATATTCACTCGGCGGTGGTCGACCCGAAAGGGTTTGACGATAAGAGTTTTGTCGATGTGAAAGGGGATGTCTGCGTTATTCCACCTAACTCTTTCGCGCTAGCGCGCACGGTAGAATATTTCCGTATTCCTCGCAGCGTGCTGACCATTTGCTTGGGCAAATCGACTTACGCGCGCTGTGGGATTATTGTCAACGTAACGCCGCTTGAGCCCGAGTGGGAAGGGCACGTAACGTTGGAATTTTCCAATACTACTAACTTGCCAGCCAAAATCTACGCCAACGAAGGCGTGGCGCAAATGCTCTTTTTGGAATCCGATGAGATTTGCGAAATGTCCTATAAAGACCGGGGCGGTAAGTACATGGGCCAACGGGGCGTGACACTCCCTCGAACCTAAAAAGCAAAGCAACACAACACATAACGGCGCTTAGCGACGAAACGCTCAAGCGCCGTTGTTGTGTTTGGCTTAGGTATAATCGTTGAGCTCGTCAAGCTCCTCTGCGGCGTCTTCATGGCTCAAGCGCAGGCCCTGTGGTGGCAGCGCGGTGCCGTCGAGTGTGGCTCCCGTCCCGCTATACTGTAGACGGCCGTGTAAAAACCAGCCGATCGCAATAGGGAAAATCAAGTGCTCGCGGGCGTGGACTTTCTCTTTTAGCGTCTCGATGGTGTCATTGGTGCTCACTTTTAGGGCTGCCTGAATCACCACCGGGCCGCCATCGAGCTCTTCGGTCACAAAATGAACGCTGCAGCCATGTTCTGATACGCCATCGGCAAGCGCTTGAGCATGGGTATTTAGGCCCCGGTAGGCGGGCAGCAGCGATGGGTGAATATTGAGCATTCGCCCGAGAAATCGCTGTACAAAGCGCGGCGTCAAGATGCGCATAAAGCCGGCGAGCACAATGAGGTCAGGCTCGTGACGCTCGATGACTTTGATCAAAGCGCCGTCGTAAGCCTCGCGGCTATCGTATTCTCGGTGCGGTAAAGCCACTGCGTCGATGCCAGCGTCTCGTGCGCGCTTTAGGCCATAAGCATCGGCCTCGTTAGCGATAACCGCCACAATCTCGCCGCCCAACCGGTCATGGGATTGTGCTTCGATCAGCGCTTGCAAGTTACTGCCGCTACCGGAAATCAGCACCACAACGCGGCGCGCGTCCGTGGCTTCGGGTTCTATCTCTTTTAACGTATCGCTGGTGTAATCGGTGCTGCTCATGCGGGAAGATTCTCCAACGTCACGGCGTCGTCTTCACGCGCCACGATATTGCCAAGCGTGTAAACCGTTTCGCCTTGGGCTTGCAGGTGCGCGCGAGCTTTGTCGGCGTGGGCCGGCGGGACAACGATCACCATGCCGATGCCGCAGTTGAGCACTCGGTGCATTTCAGTTTCGTCAACATTGCCTTGAGTTTTCAACCAGTTGAAGACCTCAGGGCGTTGCCAGCTGGCGATATCGATGTGCGCGGCTAAGTGTTCGGGCAACACGCGTGGAAGGTTTTCCAACAGCCCACCGCCGGTGATATGCGACAATGCATGGACGGGCGTATCCGTTTCGCGCATTAGGGATAGCAGTGGCTTGACATAGATGCGCGTTGGCGCCATCAGCGCTTCGCTTAGCGGCTTGCCATCGATGGCGGTGTCGAGCGGTGCTTCATTCACTTCAAGGATTTTGCGAATCAGCGAATAGCCGTTGGAGTGTGGGCCGGATGAGGCAAGGCCCAAGAGTACGTCACCATCGCTAACGTTACTGCCGTCTAAGATGTTCGCTTTTTCGACAACACCCACGCAGAAGCCGGCGAGATCGTAGTCGTCACCTTCGTACATGCCCGGCATTTCGGCTGTTTCACCACCCACAAGCGCGCAGCCTGCTTGCTCGCAACCGGCCCCGATGCCTTCGACAACGTCGGCGGCGATATCCACGTTGAGCTTTCCCGTGGCATAGTAGTCAAGAAAGAGCAGTGGCTCGGCACCGGCAACAATCAGATCATTAACGCACATGGCGACAAGGTCGATGCCGATGGTGTCGTGTTTGCCAAGGTCCATCGCAAGGCGTAATTTTGTGCCCACGCCGTCGGTGCCCGATACCAACACCGGCTCTTTATAGTTTTTGGGAAGCTCGCACAGAGCGCCAAAACCACCGAGGCCACCCATCACCTCTGGGCGTGAGGTACGCTTGGCTACGTGCTTAATACGGTCAACAAGGGCGTTACCCGCGTCAATATCAACGCCCGCATCCTTGTAGCTTAGCGAGGGTTTGGTGGATGAAGAGGGGGTCTCGGTCATAGCAGATCCTGTGGTGCAAAAAATATCGATGAAAGTAACGATGCTAATGCTGGCGGATAGCCAGCGCCAATGCGGTATAAGCCAAATTGTAACACCCAGCGGCGTTAGCCGCATCGCTCCAAGCAGCGTAACACGACAGGCTAGTCAGCCTTTTGGTTCATGGAGGAGTCGCTGAATGCGTCATTCTTGGTGGGGAATCCTGCTGTTAGTGGTTATCGCAGGATTTATCTATTTGCTCGATGCGGTCCTTATGCCGTTTGTGACCGGCATGATTCTGGCTTATTTGGCCGATCCGATGGCCAATCGCTTTGAATGCTGGGGGATGAAACGCCCCCTGGCCGTGACGAGTGTTTTTTTGGTGCTCTCGCTGATTTTGGTCGTGAGTTTGCTGATTGTGGTGCCGTTGATCATTCAGCAGGTGAAAGAGTTAGGCGAAGTGCTCCCGTCCATTTTGCAATGGGTGGAAGTCACGCTTGCCCCTCAGCTGCAAGCGTGGACAGGCTACGATCTGCAAACGGAAGTGGCGAATCTTCGCGAAATTTTGGTCCAGAACTGGCGTGATGCTGGGGGCTTTTTAGCGCAGGCGCTAGAGCAGGTAGGCCGCTCTAGTATGGCGCTGGTCTCTTGGGTGACGTATGTGGCCTTGGTCCCCGTCGTAACGTTTTATTTACTGCTTGATTGGGACCGCTTAATTAACAATATCGCCAATCTGATTCCCCGCCAGTGGGTCGAGGATACGTATCGGTTGGTCGCCCGCTGCGATGAAGTGCTTTCGGCTTTTTTGCGCGGACAGCTGCTGGTAATGCTGTGTTTGGGCATTATATACGCGCTGGGGCTGAGTTTGATGGGACTGAACTTCGGCCTTTTGATCGGTTTTATTTCCGGGATAGCCAGCATTGTGCCGTTCTTAGGCTTTATTGTCGGGATGAGCATTGCGCTAGTCGTGGCGCTTTTTCAGATGGGCACCGTTTGGGCGATCTTGGGTGTCATTGTGGTGTTTTCCATTGGCCAAGTGATCGAGAGTGTTGTACTTCAGCCTAAACTTCTAGGTGACAAAATTGGCCTGCATCCCGTGGCGGTAATTTTTTCCGTGTTGGCGGGGGGGGAGCTGTTCGGCTTCATTGGTGTATTGTTGGCATTGCCCGCTGCGGCGGTGATCATGGTGCTCTTACGCGAAGCGTTTGATCGCTACAAAGGCAGCTCGCTTTATGATGCCGAGGCGGTGTCTGAAAGTACTGCCTCAGAGCAGCGCAAACTCAATCAGGATCTTTATGACGATAGGGGGACACCATGAGCCGAGTGCCAGCACAGTTACCCTTAGGCGTCGGGTTGCGCGATGATGCCACTTTTGAGAACTATTACACCAGTGCGACTAACGCAGCGCTGGTGCAAGCATTGGTGAGCCAAATAGCGTCCCAAGGTGAGCCGTATTTGTACCTATGGGGTAGTTTTGGTAGCGGTAAAAGCCACTTGCTTCAAGCGGCGTGTCACGCCGCATCGGATCACGATAAGCGTGCGCTCTATTTACCCTTGGCTGATTTAGGCCACTTTCCGCCGCTCATGTTAGAAGAGATTGAACGCTTAGACGTTGTCATGATCGACGATCTTGAGTGCGTTGTAGGGCGTAAACGTTGGGAAGAGGGGCTTTTCCACGCGTTTAACCGCTTACGCGATGCGGGAAAATGCTTAGTGATTGCTGCCAATGCACCACCGCGTCAGTTACCCGTGGTGCTGCCGGATCTTGCCTCAAGGCTGACGTGGGGCGTGACGTTTCATATTCATTCTTTGGATGATGACGAGTGCCTAGGCGCACTAAAGCTGCGGGCAAAAAGCCGGGGGATGCAGCTACCTAACGATGTAGGGCGCTATATTTTGCACCGCGGGCCGCGTGAGCTTAGCGAGCTATGCCGCGCATTGGAAACGCTGGATCAAGCCTCGCTGTCGGCAAAGCGTAAACTGACCATCCCGTTTGTGAAGCAAGCGCTAGGCTGGTAGGGCAACATAAAAAACCGCCAACGGTAAGCCGTTGGCGGTTTTATCAAAGCGCGGTGCGTTGAGATTAAGCCGTTTTGCTCATTTTGGTCGCTGCTTCTTGCGCTTGCTTGACGTTATCTTCGGTCAGCTTCTGGCTCTTCTGGATGAAATCCTGCTGCAAACCAACAACTTTATCCGCATCGCCTTTAACGCGCTCAGCTAGGTCTTTAGCGACTTTTTGCTGGCCTTCCATGTAAGAACGCAGACCTTCAACGTCTTTAACGTCCATGAAGCTGCGCGCCTGAGCCATGCTGGTGTCAACGTAGGCTTTGCCTGCGTCAAGCTGAGCGTTAAATATTTTCTCAGCGAAATCGACATTTAGTGCAGCAAAAGCGCGAGCCGGTGCCATGAACATGTTATCGAACTGCTGAGTCATTTCGTTAGTGTTGATAGTACGCATGATAAACCCTCCTAGGGTGATCGTTATGATGTTAATGCGAAGACCGTTGGTGTGAATATCGATGCAATCTCCGTCATGTTGCGTTGCAGTGTAGGGGTTAATTTTGTGCAGTGCAACATTATTGAGGGTGCGATGTTAAATAACTGGATAAGAGGCGGGGGGGGGCGGGGCCGCTTATCGCGCATTTGCTTACTCGGATAAGCGCGTTAGGCTGAAGAGTAACGCTTGTTTGTTTCATTGATGAAAAGGAGAACACCATGTCGACACGCATTGAACGCGATAGCATGGGAGCGTTAAACGTGCCCACTGATGCGCTTTATGGCGCCCAGACCCAGCGCGCGGTGAATAATTTTCCAGTATCGCACCAGTCAATGCCACCTGCGTTTATCCATGCAATTGCGCGCATCAAGCTCGCCGCGGCCCATACTAATCAAGCATTGGGCTTGCTCGATGAGGCACGTGCCACTGCCATTAAAGACGCAGCGCAAGAAGTCATTAATGGCAAGCATGATGTGCATTTTCCGGTGGATGTTTTCCAGACAGGCTCTGGCACATCAAGCAACATGAACGTCAACGAGGTCTTAGCCAATCTCGCTAGCCGGGTAAAGGTCGAGGTGCTGCCAAACGATCACGTCAATATGGGGCAATCGAGTAACGATGTTATCCCGACAGCGATTCACGTTTCTGCGGCAATTGACGTAGATAGCATGCTACTGCCGGCGCTAATGCACTTGCGTGAGGCGATTGCTCAACGTGCTAACGAGTTAGAAGGCGTGGTGAAAACGGGGCGTACGCACTTAATGGATGCCATGCCGTTAACCATGGCACAGGAGCTAGGCGCCTGGGTGAGTCAGCTGGATCAAGCGATTGAACGTATTGAGAGCGCCATGACACGTCTTCAACGCTTGGCGCAAGGCGGAACGGCGGTTGGAACCGGCATTAATACACCTGTCGAGTTTGGCGCTAGAATGGCTGAGCACTTGAGTGATCAAACCGGCCTTAGCTTTGTACCTAACGATAGTTTTTTCGCCAGTCTCTCGTCGCAGGATGCGGCGGTCGAACTCTCCGGGCAGCTGAAAGGCTTGGCCTGTGTGGTGATGAAGATCGCCAACGACCTACGTTGGATGAATTCGGGCCCTCTTGCTGGGCTTGGCGAGATTGAGCTTGAGGCGCTGCAACCTGGTAGCTCAATTATGCCGGGTAAAGTGAACCCGGTCATTCCTGAGTCAGCGGCGCAAGCGGCGGCGCAAGTGATTGGCTTGGATACGGCCATTACGGTTGCCGGGCAGAGCGGAAATTTTCAGCTGAACGTGATGTTGCCGCTAGTAGCCTCAAATTTGCTAACGTCTGTCACGTTGATGAGTAATACGGCGCGGTTGCTGGCAGATCGGGCGATTGCGACATTTAGCGTGCGGGAAGACCAGCTAAGCGAGCCGTTGGCACGCAACCCTATTTTGGTTACCGCCCTTAACGGCGTCATTGGGTACAACGCGGCGGCCGCAATCGCCAAAAAAGCATACCAATCCGGACGTCCGATCATCGACGTTGCCGAGGAAGAAACGGAGCTTGATCGATCAACGCTTGAGCGCTTACTGGACCCGAAAAAACTCACCGAGGGTGGTGTGCCAGAGTAAACTTGCTACACGCGGATGTTCTTATGACGGCGTTAAGCGAAAAATGCTTGCATTTCAGTCGTAAATCCGTAAAATTCTCATCCGTTGTGGAGCAGCAGGACCATAGCTCAGTTGGTTAGAGCGCCACGTTGACATCGTGGAGGTCGGCGGTTCAAATCCGCCTGGTCCTACCAGACATTGAATTTTCCACAGCCATAGTCAGTTTTCTACCGATTTCTAGGACCATAGCTCAGTTGGTTAGAGCGCCACGTTGACATCGTGGAGGTCGGCGGTTCAAATCCGCCTGGTCCTACCAAGACAACGCCCATACGCTTAGCGTATGGGCGTTTTTGTGTATTGGTTTTTTGTTCTTGGCTTGGCTGTATGCCGCGCTGTCAAAATGCTCAGCAAAAGCGGGGCAGCTCTGTGCGCTGGGTAAAGATGGCCACGAGGGATTCAAGGCCTACTTGGTCAGCCGTGCTGAAACGCGTTGGCTGGGGGCTGTCGAGATCGAATACGCCCCAAAGCGTGCCGTCTGACATAATGGGGATCACAAGTTCGGAGCGCGAGTTAGTGTCGCAAGCGATATGATCGGCTACGTCGTGAACGTCATCCACTCGTTGGGTTTGCCCGGAGCGTGCTGCAGCGCCACAAACTCCCTTGTTGAATGGAATGGGGTGACACGCTGTCTTGCCTTGAAATGGGCCGAGGCAGAGCATTTCAGGCTCGCGCTGTAGATAAAATCCCACCCAGTTGAGTTCGGGGATTTGCTCAAAAACAAACGCACTGAGTTGCGCGCTATTAGTAAGCCAGTCCCGGGTGTCTAGTAGGGCGTGGAGTTGCTTACCAAGTAAAGCATAATCGATAGGTGGTTGCGTCATATTGAGTCCTAATAACGCATCAGGCCGGCGTAATGCCGACCTGATGGATGTTCTTGAAGGCGAAGCGTTTTGCGCTTACTCGGTCCAACCAGGAACGGCCGCGCCATCGAACAGCTCTTCGGCTTTTTCGATAACGGCTTCGCTCTGGTAGGCGTCGACCAGCTGACGAATAGCTTCGCGGTCCTCGTCACCTCCGCGAACCACAATCAAGTTGACGTAGGGCGACTCTGGGCCTTCTTTGATCAAGGCGTCATCAAGGCTAAGACCGGCCGGCTGGGCAAACGTGTTGTTGATGAATGCCATGTCGACATCCGGCAGTACGCGGGGCAGCTGAGCGGCATCGATCTCGCGAAAACGAAAATTATGTGGGTTTTCCGCAATATCGATGGGGGTCGCTTCCAGGTTTTCAGGGTCGTTGAGCGTAATTAGACCGTGGTTGTGCATCAAAATTAATGCACGCCCTTCGTTAGACGGATCGTTGGGCAGCGCAATTTGGGCTCCTTCCGGTAACGCATCTATGTGCTCAAGCTTCTCTGAATAGGCACCAATCGGATACACGAAAGTGTAGCCAGCAACGGCAAAGTCGTAACCTCGATCGTTTATCATGGCTTGCATGTATGGTTCGTGCTGGTAAGCGTTGGCATCTAAGCTGCCATCTGCCAAGGCAGCATTGGGCGTGACGTAATCAGTGAACTCAATGATTTCAACGTTTAGGCCATGCTCGCGTTCGGCGATATCGACCGCGACCTGCATGACGTCGGTTTCCGGGCCAGCCACGGTGCCCACTTTAATGCTGTGGGAGTCTGCATTCGCGGCGTTGCCGACTAGGGCGAGAGCGGATAAACCGCTAATTAAAAGCTTTTTCATGTAGGTTTCCTGTTTGCAAGTTATTCCACCGCTATTATTTTGAAGTGATAAAAATTCGATGTCTAATGCTTTTTAATTATAACTGCGATGGTTACTTACGATCGCTTTTGCGCACTAAATAGTCGCCTAGGCTTTGGAAGCCTTGCACCATGACCACCAAAATGATCACGGTAATGAGCATGATAGTCGGGTTAAAGCGGTTATAGCCGTAACGAATGCCCAGGTCTCCGAGGCCGCCACCACCTACCGCGCCAGCCATGGCTGAGTAGCTGACAAGCGTTACCAATGTGATAGTCAAGCCCGTAATAATGCCGCCACGTGCTTCAGGGAGTAATACCTTGCGTATGATTTGCCAAGGTGTGGCGCCCATGGCTTGTGCGGATTCGATCAATCCTGGAGATAGCTCGTTAAGTGCGCCTTCTACTAAGCGGGCGACAAAAGGAATGGCGGCAATCGTCAGCGGTACCACCGCGGCGTTAATCCCGATGGAGGTGCCCACTAGCATGCGTGTAAAGGGAATGATTGCCACCATCAGAATGATAAACGGGATGGAGCGGCCAATGTTAGTCACAATCCCGAGCGCTTGGTTGAGTATCGGCATGGTCAGAATTTGCCGCGGACGTGTCACGTAAAGCATTACGCCTAGTGGCACACCGAGCAATGTCGAAATAAGGCCGGATACGCCTACCATATAGATGGTATCCAGCGTTGCCTGCAGAATAAGATCAATCATCGCGCTGGACATGACCCAATACCTCTACTTGTAGCTGGTGGGATTTAAGATAGTTCATGGCTTGCTGCGTTTGCTCTGGTGTTCCGAGCAGTTCGGCAATCATTAGGCCTAAGGTGCGTTCCTGGATGGATTCCACTTTGGCTTGAAGAATACTGACATCGACGCCGCACTCCCGTGCGAGCTGTGAAATCAGCGGGGTGGAGACGGCATCGCCGGAAAACGTGAGCCGCACAATCGGGTGAGTGGAATCGTTAGCGGCTTCTTGTAGGCGATCCACCAGCTCTTTAGGGGGCGCTAGCTGAAGAAAGTCATTCAAGAATTCACGCCCGAGTTGTGTCCGAGGCGCGGTGAAGAAATCGCCGACGACCGCGTCCTCTACCAGCTCACCGTCAGAGATCAGGCTGACGCGATGACAGATAGATTTAACCACTTCCATTTCATGTGTGATCAACAAAATGGTAATGCCGAGCGTCTGGTTGATATCGCGTAGTAGTTCAAGAATGGAGCCGGTCGTTTGTGGGTCGAGCGCTGATGTTGCTTCATCGCAGAGTAATACGGCGGGTTCGCTGGCGAGCGCCCGGGCAATCGCGACGCGCTGTTTTTGTCCGCCGGAGAGTTGAGCGGGAAATTGATGGGTTTTGTCGCTGAGTCCGACGAGTTCTAAAAGTGGGAGAACGCGCTCGCGAATCGCTCTTTTAGAGCGGCCCATTAATTCTAACGGCAGGGCGATGTTGTCAAAGACATTGCGCGTTGTGAGTAGGTTAAAGTGCTGAAAAATCATACCAATGCGGTGGCGAGCGCGATTTAGCTCTTGGGCATTCAGGCGTGTTATTTCTTGACCATTGACCGTGACGCTACCTTCTGTCGGGCGTTCCAAGAGGTTGACGCAGCGTATCAGCGTTGACTTACCGGCGCCCGACAAGCCAATGACGCCGTGAATAGTCCCTTTAGGAATGTATAAGTCCGCGTTTTTTAATGCGTGCACAGCACCTGCATCGCTGCCATTGGCTTTACTATAGTAAGTTTTACTGACGTTTTTAAGTTCGATCATGGGTTGCGTCTGCCTTATGTGAGGCCAAAGACGTAAAGTTAGGCCGACAATAGAGTGCGAGGGGCAAGCGTAGGGCGGGAAACAAAAAAAGGCCACCCTAGACGGGTGGCCATCAACGCTGGACACACCCTTTTAGCTGCATTTAACCCGGCAAGTCGCTAGGGTGACGCCCGCAATCTGGGTACAAATCGGCGCCTTTACATTTGCGGCGAAAGTCTAAAGACCTGGCTGAGTACTGTCAAATAGACTTAGCGGTATTTTTTATGATTAAGGTCTATTTTAGATTTATTTGCTATTTTTGGATCTTTTGTTGGGTATGTCTGAGGATTAAAGCCAATGTATGAAGCCTTGTGTAGGAGATTTTACTTTGTAAGTGCTGAATAAGTGCTGAAGGGGGAGTGAGTTCAGTCTAAAAGTGGCACAATGTCACCAATTTGCAGCCGAGCATTTTGTAATAAGCCGTGTTGATTAAAAAACCGTGTCCAGGGGGAAAGCGATGTTTACTGGGATTGTCCAGGGTACTGCCGTTGTTGTTGCGGTGCGCGAACTCGACGCCTTTCGTACGCACGTGGTGGAGATGCCTTCCCATATGCGACAAGGGCTTGAAATTGGGGCGTCCGTTGCCCACAACGGCGTTTGCCTGACCGCAACGGCGATTGATGGCGACAATGTGAGCTTTGACTTAATGCGTGAAACGTTGCGATTGACCAATCTTGGTGCAATTACCCCTGGTCAATGCGTCAATATCGAGCGTGCCGCGCGTTTCGGTGATGAAATTGGCGGGCATGCCATGTCGGGTCACGTGATCTGCAAAGCAAGGCTGGTTGAGATTGAAGAAGCGCCGAACAATCGTCGCCTGTGGTTTGCGCTGTCTAAAGATGTCAGCCGGTTTGTATTTGAGAAAGGTTATATCGGAGTAGACGGTATTAGCCTGACGGTGGCTGATGTGCGTCGCGTGGATGAGCATGGCGGCGTAGTGTTCAGCGTGAATCTCATACCCGAGACGCTGTCGCGTACGGTATTAAGCGAGCGGATGCTTGGAGATGAGGTCAATATCGAGATTGATCCGCAAACCCAAGTGATTGTCGAAACGGTGGAACGCGTCTTAGCGAACCGTGCGTAGGTGATGTTTTGGATTTATTGACCAGTTGGTTAGCTTTTGGCCTAAAGTTTGCTAGTCACTACAGGTGGGCAGATGCCCATGTCGCTCGGCTGCATTTTGGTGCTCGTGTCACAAATTGTCTTTCGATAACAAGTGCCTTCCGATAACATGTGCGGCTTTTCTTACACTCAGGGACTCTACGCGTTGGCGTGAAGGATAGAAAAACTCTATGAAATTTCTTGAGAAGCACTTCAAGCTCTCTGAGCACAAAACGAACGTGAAAACTGAGGTGATCGCGGGGATTACAACGTTCCTGACGATGGCCTATATCATTTTCGTTAACCCCAGCATTCTCTCTGAGGCGGGAATGGATTATGGCGCGGTTTTTGTGGCGACGTGTGTGGCCGCTGCTATCGGCTGTTTAGTGATGGGGGTTTGGGCCAATTACCCTATCGGTCAAGCGCCGGGTATGGGGCTAAACGCCTTCTTTACCTATGGCGTTGTTTTGGGTATGGGGCATACTTGGGAAGCCGCCCTAGGGGCGGTCTTCTTGTCGGGCTTTTGCTTCTTTTTGCTGAGTATTTTTAAGGTGCGCGAGTGGATTATCAATTCGATTCCGTTCTCGCTGCGCTTGGGTATTGCTGCGGGTATTGGTCTTTTCTTGGCCATGGTGGCGCTTAAAAATGCCGGTATTGTGGTGTCAAATCCAGCGACCTATGTAGCCCTTGGGGATCTTTCTGAGCCGTCGGCAATTTATGCGCTGGTTGGCTTTTTCGTTATCACGGCTCTCTCGTATTTGAATGTGACCGGCGCGGTGATGATTGGTATTTTGGGCGTTACGGTGGTCGCGATGGTGTTCGGGCACAATGAGTACGGTGGCCTGATGTCAATGCCACCGTCTATTGCCCCCACGCTGATGCAGATGGATGTCATGGCCGCGCTTGATGTCGCCATGCTGAGCGTTATTTTTGCGTTCCTGTTTGTCGATCTCTTTGATACCTCTGGCACGCTGGTCGGTGTCGCGCAGCGGGGCAAACTGCTGGATAAAGATGGTAAATTACCCCGGGTTGGACGCGCGATGATGGCAGATAGTACGGCATCAATGGCAGGCGCGGCCCTGGGTACCTCGACCACCACGAGTTATATAGAATCCACCGCCGGTATTGCGGCTGGCGGGCGCACGGGATTGACTGCCGTGGTCGTGGGGGTTCTGTTTTTGCTTAGCCTCTTTTTTGCCCCGTTGGCTGGCTCTATTCCCGCTTATGCGACCGCCGGAGCGCTGCTATACGTGGCGGTATTGATGGCAGGTAGCCTCGCCCACGCTGACTGGGAGGACGCAACGGAAGCCGCGCCCGTCTTAATTGCCGCATTGGCCATGCCGTTGACGTTCTCTATCGCAGAAGGTATCGCGCTGGGCTTTATTAGCTACGTGGCGATTAAGACGTTATCAGGGCGCTTTAAAGATTTAAATATTGCAGTGGTGTTATTGGCGCTGCTGTTCGTGGCTAAATTCTTCTTTTTAGACTAAACCTCGACACTTACCGACGAAACGAGAGACGCGATGAGCATCTATGGCGACTATATTAAGTCCGTTATCCGCACGGTGCCGGATTGGCCTGAACCGGGTGTAAATTTCCGCGATATTACCCCGTTGCTGCAAAACAGTGCCGCCTTTCGCAAGCTAATTGATAGCTTTGTGCACCGTTATCAAGAGATGAATTTAGATGCCATTGCGTCGATCGACGCGCGAGGCTTTATCATCGGCGCTCCATTGGCTTACGAGCTTGGCTGCAGCTTTGTGCCTGTGCGCAAGAAGGGTAAGCTGCCGTTTAAAACGATCAGTGAAACGTACACGCTGGAGTATGGCCATTCTGAAGTTGAGCTACACTCTGATGCTTTTCAGAAAAATGACCGCATTTTGCTGATGGATGACTTGATCGCCACCGGTGGCACTATGCTGGCCGCGGCTAATCTGATTCAGCGCAGCGGTGGCCACGTGGTGGAAACTGCCACCATTATTGATTTGCCTGAGCTGGGTGGATCGCAGAAAATTCGCGATGCAGGCTTTGGTGTGTTCGCGGTTTGTTCCTTCACCGAAGACGAGTAACGCCTTTATGAGTACTCATCGTTATCATCAGCATTTTACGGTCTCCTGGGATCAGCTACATCGCGATGTGCGTCAGCTGTGTCATCAGTTAATTGAGCGTGATTTTAAAGGCATTGTGGCGATTACACGCGGTGGATTGATTCCAGCGGCGCTGATTGCTCGCGAGCTTAACGTGCGACTGATCGATACTGTCTGCATCAAAAGCTATGATCACATGGACCAGGGTGGCTTGGATGTTCTGAAAGGCGTTGACCATGACGGCGATGGCTGGCTTCTCGTTGATGATTTGGTGGATACTGGCAAAACGGCCAAGGCTGTTAGAGAAATGCTGCCCAAAGCGCACTTCGTCACGATTTATGCTAAGCCAGAAGGGCGCCCGCTGGTTGACCAATACCTCACGGAAGTGGCCCAGCAGTGCTGGATCCAATTCCCCTGGGATATGGGTGTGGCCTATGTAGAGCCGCTCGTCGATCAAATTAAAAAGTAACGTTTGAAAGCATGACGTTTGAGACCATAAAGAGGTGAGGCGATGGCGAATCCGTTATCGGGCGAGTGGGGGCAGGCCTTAGAAAGTGAGTTTCATGCTGAGTATATGCACTCGCTCAAGCAATTTCTCGCGGACGAAAAAGCGGCAAAAAAGGTGATATACCCCCACTCATCGAACTGGTTTCGCGCGTTCGAGCTAACGCCGCTTGATGAGGTCAAGGTCGTTATTTTGGGTCAAGACCCTTACCACGGCCCGAACCAGGCCCATGGGCTTTGTTTTTCTGTGCAACCGGGCGTGCCTGTCCCCCCTTCGCTTGCCAACATCTACAAAGAGCTTGCCTCTGATGTCGGGTTTACGCCGGTTAGACACGGTTATTTGGAATCTTGGGCCAAGCAAGGCGTACTGCTCCTCAACACGGCGTTAACGGTTGAGCAAGGTAACGCGGCATCGCATCGTGGCAAAGGTTGGGAGCTATTTACCGACCGTGTGATTGAGACGGTTAGTGAAAAAGCGCCTCCTTGTGTTTTTTTGCTGTGGGGCGGTCACGCGCGGCAGAAGAAACAATTGATTGATCGCGAGCGTCATTTGGTACTTGAAGCGCCGCATCCTTCGCCGCTTTCCGCTCATCGCGGTTTTTTTGGCTCGCGCCATTTTTCCCAAGCGAATGACTTTCTTCAATCTCAAGGCCGAATGCCGATTGATTGGCAATTGTTGGAAATCCCTTAACCTCAAGGCAGGTTGCGCGTAGAATGATCTGCAATTTTGTATACCTGTCGAGACGACAAACGTCGTTGAATCAAATGCCTGCAGTGAGGAAGTCCCATGAGTGTTCATGCCATTAATCATCCGCTTGTGCAGCATAAGCTGGGGCTGATGCGTGAGGCGGATCTCAGCACCAAAAGCTTTCGTGAGTTGGCCGGTGAAGTGGCAAAGCTTCTTACGTATGAAGCGACTCAAGGGCTAGAGCTTGAAGATCATGAGATTAAAGGCTGGAACGGAGAGCCGATTGCCACTCGCCGCCTTAAAGGTAAGAAAGTCACGGTCGTGCCGATATTGCGCGCAGGCTTGGGCATGCTGGAAGGCGTAACGGATTTAATTCCTAGTGCACGTGTAAGTGTAGTCGGCTTGTACCGTGATGAAGAAACGCTGCAGCCGGTGCCTTATTTTGCCAAGTTCGCCAATGATATCGAAGAGCGGATGGCCATTGTCATCGACCCGATGCTCGCCACGGGCGGTTCCATGGTGGCAACCCTTGATATGTTGCGTGATCACGGCTGCAAAAACATGAAAGTCATCGTGCTGGTGGCAGCACCCGAAGGAATCGAGCGTGTGCAAGAAGCCTACCCGGATATTGAGATTTATACAGCGTCCATCGACGAGCGGCTAGACGAGAATGGCTATATCGTGCCTGGTCTTGGCGACGCTGGCGATAAAATTTTTGGTACGCGGTAAGTGCAACTAGCTTGACTGCCCCTTTCGCTCCGTGCGGTGGGGGCATTTTTTTGCCCTGCTGATAAACACGAAACATATAGGGCAGCGTGAAACTTATTTTGCTGGATATCTTATTTTGCTGGAGATTAAGGAGGCCCCGAGTGACAGATACGACTGCGCAAGCTGATTCATGGCTCAAAATGTTACTGACGGGTACCCAGATGCTCTTTGTTGCCTTCGGTGCGTTGGTGCTGGTGCCGTTACTCACCGGGCTTGATCCAAGCGTAGCACTGTTTACCGCCGGTGCAGGTACGTTGGTCTTTCATGCGGTTACCAAGCAAAGCGTGCCCGTATTTTTGGCCTCTTCGTTTGCGTTTATTGCGCCCATACAAGGCTCCATTGCAAATTTTGGTATTCCCGCCACCCTGGGTGGTTTGATGGCAGCGGGCTTGGTTTACGTGGTGATATCTCAAGCAGTGCGACTCAAAGGCACGGTATGGTTACACCGGTTGCTGCCGGCCGTGGTGGTGGGCCCGGTGATTATGGTGATTGGCTTGGCGCTAGCACCAGTGGCGGTGGATATGGCCACCGGTGAAACGAGTGATAACATCGGCTACGCCAAGGCGATTGTGCTATCAATGGCAAGCCTTTTGGTGACGTTGGTGCTTGCCGTTTTTGGGCGCGGGCTGCTTCGTTTGGTCCCCATTATGGGCGGTATTGTGACCGGTTATGTGCTGGCGCTTATAATGGGCGTGGTCGATTTTTCTCCGGTGGTTGAAGCGAGTTGGATCGCTTTGCCCGGTTTTACCGCCCCCGAGTTTCATTGGGCCGCTATTTTGTTCATGATTCCTGTCGCTATTGCGCCAGCGGTTGAGCACATTGGTGATATGGTCGCGATTGGTTCGGTCACGCGTAATAACTATCTCGAAAAACCAGGGCTACATCGCACGCTTTTAGGCGATGGGTTGGCGACGACTTTGGCGGCTCTTTTTGGTGGCCCGCCCAACACGACTTATTCAGAAGTGACCGGTGCGGTAACGCTAACACGCGCTTTTAACCCCATGTACATGGTCGTAGCGGCGGTGATAGCCATCCTTCTGGCTTTCATTGCTAAACTAGGAGCGCTTTTACAGACCATACCTGGCCCGGTGATGGGCGGTATCATGACGTTGCTCTTCGGTTCGATTGCCGTTGTCGGGATGAATACGCTGGTGCGCGCGGGGCATTCACTGACAGCGCCGCGTAATCTCGTGGTCGTATCGCTAATACTTGTTTTTGGTATCGGCGGTATGCAGTTCGGCAGTGGTCAATTTACGCTTCAGGGCGTAAGTCTTGCAGCACTGGTAGGCATTGTACTGAATTGGGTGTTGCCGGGTGCCAGTGAGGATGCGTAAGCCGTTTAAGAACTAAAAGGAGCATGCCGCAATGCCGTCAACGCCTTCATTTTCTGCTCATACTGCGCCTGTAACGTCGATGCCTTTTCCCGTGTTAAGTATTGCTGCCTGGAGCGGTACCGGTAAAACTACGTTGCTCACACAGCTGATGCCGATACTGCGCAATTTCGGCCTTCACGTGGGCGTAGTTAAACACGCGCATCACAGCTTTGACGTCGATAAGCCGGGGAAAGACAGCTATGAGCTTCGCCAAGCAGGGGCATCGCCTATGCTGGTGGCCTCGCATCAGCGCTTTGCTTTGATGCAGGAAACCCCGGAGCAGCAGGAGCCCGATCTCAATCACCTCCTCAGTTTGATGTTGCCGCATGCGCCCGATTTGGTGATCGTTGAGGGCTTTAAAGCCTGGCCGTTGGCGAAGTTGGTGCTCTATCGTGAGGAGGTTGGTGACCCTGCTATTTTGGATAATGCGTGGGTGCGCGCGGCGGCGCTTAAAGCGGAAGATAAGCGCACGTTAAGGTCGGATGTTGCTCGACTAGACATTGATGATATTCACGCGGTAGCTGACTGGGTAAGACAGTGGGCACTGACGCCGTGTGAGGTGAATGCGTAATAGAATGTGGTGGTGCCGAGCGCTCGCGTGGCCTGGTACCCTATCCGCTAAAGCGATTCAAGGTGATTTTACATGCAGCTGACGCATCTTAATGTCCGTGGTGAAGCCAATATGGTGGATGTGGGCGATAAACAAGCAACGCGCCGTGAGGCCGTGGCAACAGGGCGCATTGTGATGCAGCCGCAAACGCTAAAGCTATTGGTGGACGGCGCGTTGCCTAAGGGCGATGTGATTGCGACAGCACGCATTGCCGGGATTCAGGCGGCGAAGCGAACCCATGAGCTGATTCCGCTATGCCATTCGCTTTCGCTGTCAAAAGTGGCGCTCGATTTTGACATTGACGAGCAAAATGGGTGTGTTCACGTTGAAGCGATGTGTCGGCTAAGCGGGCAAACTGGCGTTGAGATGGAGGCGCTGACGGCGGTTTCGGTCGCGTGCTTAACGCTTTACGATATGTGCAAGGCGGTGGATAAATCGATGCGCATCGATGCCGTGCAGCTTGAGAGCAAGCAGGGTGGTAAGAGTGGTGACTACCAGCGCGATGGCAACGGTTACGAAACGACATCGCCCATTGTGACCGGTGCTGGCGCGGCTGGCGAAGTGCGCATAGGTGAGCGTTGTGTCTCACCTTGCGTGCGAGTGAAGTTTCTTGCCGAGTTACGTGAACGTTTGGGAGAGAACGAAGCTACCATTAGCTTAGATGAGATGGAGTCGCGCGACGTTGGCGGGCTTAAAGCGGCGCTTGCCAGGCGCAGCGAGGTCTTTTCCGCATTGAGTGATCGCCGTACGTTGTGTGCCGTTAATCAGGTGATGGCCAATGACAATGCACCGGTAACCGACGATGACGAAGTGGCGTTCTTTCCACCTGTCACCGGGGGGTAAGATGAATATTGGCGTAAACGTACAGCTAGCCCCATTTGATATGGCGTATGGCTATGATGATTTGCTCGCCGAGCGTACCGATGTGGGCGCCGTGGTAAGTTTTACGGGACTGGTGCGGGACTTTAATGAGTCGCCCGAGGTAACCGGCTTGACGCTTGAGCACTACCCAGGCATGACCGAGCGCACGTTAGAAGACATCGGTGAACAAGCGTGGCAGCGTTGGTCACTTCAGGGCGTTCGTATCATTCACCGTATTGGCTATATGGCGCCGGGAGACCCTATTGTGCGGGTATCCGTGGCAAGTGCGCATCGCCGTGATGCTTTTGAAGCCTGCGACTTTATTATGGATTACCTAAAAACCCAGGCGCCGTTTTGGAAAAAAGAGCACGCCCAACAAGGCGATTACTGGGTGAAAGAACGCGATACCGACCAATATGATGCTTTGCGCTGGTGATTGGCAAACTGCAACGAAAGCTCAGCATTAAAGTGGTTCAAGACTCAAAGAGATTCAGGCATCTCGGTGGCCATGATTTGTAAATGCACTTCAGGCAAATGCTGCATATGCTCTGCGAGCCACGCAATCAGACGAGGTTGTAAAGCTTGGCGGAGCTCCGCCAGCGTATCTGCGTGGATTTCGTCTAGCTGCTCGTCTAGCCAGTCGCTAAAGCTGTCTTCATCTAGCGGGCTGGCGCCTGCGTTATCTAGCATCAGCCGACCGATGCGCCACCAGCCCGTTTCACTCGCGGTAACAGGCAGGGCGAGATAAAGGCTGCCGCGTCGTGAACTATGACTGGGCGTTTCAAGCCCTGGGTGGGGCGTGACACTATTTTGATGCACAATGCAGGGCGGCTGTGGATAGCGCGCTTCGCATTTCAGCCCGTGACTATCGAATAGCAGCATGTCGCCGTTAATTGGCGCCAAGGGCGCTTCAATGCCCAGAGACGCTGCAATAGCTTGGTGAGCCTGCTGGTGGCGAGCCTCACCGTGCACAGGCAGTAAATGCTTAGGCTTAACCCAACGATAGAGCGTGCATAGCTCATCGTGAGCGGGATGCCCGGTGGCGTGTAATTCAGGATGGTTAAATTCATCAAACAACATGACGCCAAGTTGAGTAAAGCGCTTTTTCAGCTGCTCGATAGGCCGTTCGTTACCGGGAATGGCCTTTGCTGAGAAAATGATGCTATCGCCTGGCTCCAGATCAACAAACGGGTGTCGGCCTTGCGCTAAGCGCTGAAGCGCCGCGCGTGGCTCGCCTTGGCTACCGGTGGCAATAATCACGACCTCTTCCGGCGGCAAATAACCCAAGTCATGCGCGGGAACCAGCGGCGGCAGCTCGTCTAAGTAGCCTAACCCGCGTGCGACCGTTACCATGCGCTCCATGGAGCGCCCCATCAAGCTGATCCGTCGTCCGCAGCGTTGTGCTGCGCGGGCGATAGCGACAATGCGTGCCACATTGCTGGCAAAGCACGACACTACGACGCGGCCTTTGCAGGTAGCAAGCGTTTTAGCCAAGGCGCGGGCAACATCGCCTTCGCTGCCGGAATGGCCTGGCATGGGGGCGTTAGTGGAATCGCCAACGACAAGATCGATCGGGGCTAGCGCGCGAAACGGCGTGGCATCGACCGGCTTGCCCACTAGTGGCTCGGCATCGAGTTTCCAATCACCGGTGTGCAGTATCCGGTAATCACCGGCTTGCATGACAAGTGCGCAGCTCTCCGGGATGGAGTGGGTTAGCGCTAAGTAACGTAGCGTAAAAGGACCTGAGGTTAGCGCCTCTCCCGGCTCTATGACCTTAATGGCATCGTGTTTCAGGCCGTGCTCGGCAAATTTGAGCCGCAATAACCCAGCGGCTAATGGTGTGGCGTAAATTGGACATTGCCAGTGGGGCCACAGCCAAGCAACCGCGCCGGTATGATCTTCGTGCCCGTGGGTAATAAATAGCGCGGCTGGGGAAATATCAAGCGTTGCCAGTGTATCCAGGTTAGGGACTTGCAGTGGTGTGTTGGGCAAGTCCTGGCGTATCATCATGCCGCAGTCGACGGCGATCCAATGCTCCGCAAAGCCATACAGCGTGAAATTCATCCCCACTTCACCACACCCCCCTAGCGGCAGTAAGCGCAAGGGGTGGCGGCGGCGAGGGCGAATGTGTACGCGCGGTGCTTGCATGTTGATGAAAAGCCTTGAAAGTTGGGCCTTTACTATACGGGATTGCGGGGGCGTGTCACAATCGTGCTTGTCATTCATGGCGCCTTTTGCGGAGGTAGTGTTAAGCGTCTTTCATGTGGTTACTATCGCCTTTTTTCTCCGCTTGGCGTTTAGTTTTAGTTAATAGAGTAAGTTTTTCTATGTCTCATATTCCTCAGCCTCACTATTATCGTCTAGTGGTTTCTTGTCCCGATCAGGTCGGGATTGTGGCCCGTGTATCCAGTTTTATCGCCCAGCAAGGGGGCTCTATTACCGAGGCAAGCCAACACTCTGATTTAGAAACGGGGCGCTTTTTTATGCGCTATGAAATTATCGCAGAGTCGCTTGGCATTACAGCGCAGGCGTTGCGCGAGGGATTTACCCCAATAGCGCAAGCGTTCAACATGCAGTGGGCGCTGACCGATACGAAACGCCTTCCGCGTGTCGTACTGATGGTCTCAAGAGAATCTCATTGTTTGGTGGACCTTCTTTACCGTTGGCAAGTGGGTGAATTGGCGTGTGATATTGTCGGTGTTATTTCAAACCATAGCGATATGTGTGCGCTTACCGAGTGGTATGGCATTCCGTATTTTCATATTCCCGTTGATCCACAGAATAAGCAGTCGGCGTTTGATGCCGTCGAAGCGCAAATAGAAGCCCTTGATGCTGATTGCGTGGTGCTAGCGCGCTACATGCAGATTTTGCCGCCAGCGCTGTGCCAGCGCTATCAAGGCCGTGTGATCAATATTCACCACAGTTTTTTGCCTTCGTTCGCGGGAGCGAAGCCTTACCACCAAGCATATGAACGCGGTGTAAAGCTCATTGGCGCTACTTGCCATTACGTGACCGAAGCGCTCGATGCCGGGCCGATTGTCGAACAAGACATCCATCGCGTGAGTCATTGTCATACCCCAACTGATCTTGTGCGCTTTGGGCGTGATGTAGAGAAAGCCGTACTGGCGCGCGGTCTGCGTTGGCATTTGGAAGACCGAGTGATTATTCACGGTAATAAAACAGTGGTGTTTAGCTAATTCATCGACGGCTGAGGTGGCTATGTCATTTGCGGAAAGTGTGCTGGCTCCTTGGGCATTATGGTTATGTGGCGCTATTTCGCTCGCCGTGCTGCTACGTGTCATGGCACTTAAACCATGGCAGCCCTTGCTCGATGACAGCGCGCTGCAGCATCGCTGGCTGGCGGCGACCTTAGCGGTTGTGTTGATGTGGCAGCTGCGCGCTCAAGCCGTTGACTGGCTGACGCTGCACTTGGTTTTTACGGCATTGATGACGCTGGTTTTTAAAGCACCGCTTGCACTGATAAGCAATGTGATGATTAACGTGGCAATGGTAATGATTGGCCGCAATGAATGGGCATTGCTTGGCGTGAATGTGCTCGTCACCGGCATTATTCCGGCGTTGGTGGTGGGTATTATCTGGCGACTTGTGGATCGTAAGCTGCCCGATAACCTGATGGTTTTTTTGTTTGTGTGCGGTTTTTTTGGCGCAGCTCTTGCAACATTAGGGGGTGGTTTGACCGCTGTTGGGCTAATTGTCGCTGCGAGTACCGATCCTGAAGCCGTATATTTGGCACAGGAATATGCGCGTTTTTTACCGCTACTCATGCCGTCTGAAGCCTTTATCACCGGCATGTTGTTGAGCGTTTTGCTGGTCTATCATCCGAGCTGGGTGGCCACATTTAATGACCACCGCTATATCGATATGCAGTAAATCCTTTGTCTAGAACACTCTAGCCAAGGGCTTGGCCATTACCGCCACGAATGACGCCGACGCCAACACCCTCAATCTCTAGCGCTTGGGTGCGCAGGTCTATCACAATCGGATCAAAGTCTGCGTTTTCCGCAAGCAGTTGAACGTTGTGCCCTTGGCGTTTGAAGCGCTTAACAGTGACTTCGTCTTCAATCCGAGCGACGACAATTTGGCCATCGCGAACGCGCTCGGTGCGATGGACCGCCAGCAGATCGCCCTCTAAAATACCCACATCTTTCATCGAGAGCCCGCGCACACGCAGTAAGTAGTCGGCTTTTGGCGTGAAGTATTCAGACGGTAAAGGGCAGTAGCGATCAATGTGTTCGGCGGCTAAAACGGGACTTCCCGCTGCGACCTCGCCAATGACCGGTAGGCCGCTAGGCGTGGTGCTATCAGCGGTGCTCTCGCTTGAGAGCTCTTGTCTTTCGGCGGTTTCTTGCGCGGGTAAGCGGATGCCGCGGGAGGTGTTACGGATAATACGAATGGCGCCTTTACGCTCTAGTGCGCGTAAGTGTTCTTCGGCTGCGTTTGGGGAGCGAAACCCAAGTGCTTTAGCGATTTCGGCACGTGTTGGCGGGTAACCGTACTCGCTCATGGTTTTGACAATAAAGTCGTAAACGTTTTGCTGACGAGCTGTTAAAGGCCGTGACATCGCAAGCTCCTGTTTATGCACGTTTTGGCTTATGCACGTTTTGACATCTCGATGAAACGGCTAAGCCAATAACGTAAAGTGGTTTTGTGTGATTAAGTATACAGTATGTTGCTCTGTCCAGTACAACAGTTATGTGCCTTTTTCCTGATTTTCTGGTGCGGGCGTTTAAGTGTAATAGTACAAATGTCACGGTAGCGTTTAAAACTCTTGATTCCTCAAGCATTGAGCCGGGATAACGCTTGGCGTAATATTCTAAAATGTTTAAAACACTCGTTTTTAGGAGCGATCATGGCTCAGTCTGATACGGTGATACGGATATTGGATACTGCCGAAGTATTATTTGCTGAACGCGGTTTCGCGGAAACGTCACTGCGTACTATCACCAGTAAGGCACGGGTCAATTTGGCCGCAGTGAACTATCACTTTGGTTCTAAAAAAGCCCTAATTCAAGCGGTGTTCTCGCGCTACCTTGATCCCTTTACACAACGCTTTCATACTGCGCTTGATGAGCTTGAAGTACGCTACGAAGGGCAGGTAATTCCCTTAGAGGCGTTGCTAGAAACCATGGCCACGACAGTGTTGGCCGTGCCTGCCGAACGTAATAGCTTGAAGGTATTTATGCGCCTTCTTGGCCTTGCTTATAGCCAAGCACAAGGGCATTTACGTCGTTTTATTCAAGACGCGTATGGCGATGTGTTCACACGCTTTACGGAGCTAGTGCGTCAGGCAACACCCGCTATCCCCGATGCCGAGCGTTTTTGGCGGCTGCATTTCATGCTAGGAACGGTAATCTTTACGCTTTCGGGTTTAGATGCGCTACGCGATATTGCAGAAAAGGACTATCAAGAACACGTTTCAGTGCGCGATCTTGTCAGGCGGTTGCGTCCCGTCGTCGTGGCAGCGATGAATGCTCCGCTGCCTGCAAACGTCGGTGAGGGGATGTATGCGAACGCCTAGGCTCAGTGAATTACCGCCTTCGCAAGCCTATTGGCTAGAAATTGATACCCAATGCCAGACGCTTACGTTATGGAAAGGGGATAAAGTGCTTTTCTCTTGCTTAGTTTCTACGGGAAAAGCTGGCATTGGGCAGGATGAGGGCAGCGGAAAAACACCCCACGGATGGCACTATGTGCGTGCTGCTATTGGTGCCGGTGCGCCGGTGAACGCGGTATTCCGAGGTCGGCGATGGACAGGTAAAGTCTACACATCAACGCTTGGCCAACAGCACCCCGAGCGCGATTGGATATTAACCCGTATTTTATGGTTATGCGGATTGGAGACAGGACGTAACCGGGGTGGTTGCGTGGATTCCCAGCGCCGTTATATCTATCTACACGGCACGCCGGAAAGCGAACCCATGGGGCAGGCGCTGTCTCATGGTTGTATTCGCCTAAGCCGAAACGATTTGCTCTACGTGTTTGACCATGCGCCACCGGGAACGCCGGTGTGGGTGCATGGTTAGCGAATAGTTGCATGTACCGAGTGTTTGTCTAGAATTAGCGCTCCTTTTTTCAGGATCTTTCGCCATGCCGCACCCCTTTGGCCCGGTCATGCTTGACCTTGAAGGGCTTTCTTTAACCCGTGATGAGCGCACGCTATTAAAAGCTCCAGCCGTTGGCGGCGTCATTTTGTTTGCGCGAAACGTTGATAATGCTTTTCAAGTAAGAACGCTTTGCGATTCCATTCGTCGCCAACGACCAGGGCTTCTTATCGCTGTGGACCAAGAAGGCGGTCGCGTACAGCGTATCAAAGAGGGCGTGACGCGCCTGCCGCCCATGGCAGTTCTGGGTAAGCAATATCAAGCCGCGCGTGCAGAAAGTGTTGGGTTGGTGAAAGATACTGGCTGGTTACTCGGCATGGAGATGGCAGCTTGCGGAATAGACATCACGTTTGCGCCGGTGCTGGATATTGATGGCGGTGTTTCGAGCGTCATTGGTGACCGTAGTTTTGGCACCCACCCTGAACAAGTAAGTGCGTTGGGCCAGGCCTTGATTTCTGGCCTCCATGAGGCGGGTATGGCGGCCGTCGGTAAGCACTTTCCTGGCCACGGAAGCGTGGCAGAAGATTCACATGTGGCCCTTCCCATTGACGAGCGCCCGTTAAGCGCTATCAAACAGCACGACCTAATCCCGTTTGCTCATCTTGCCAGCGACTTAGATGGCATTATGCCTGCGCACGTGATTTATCGCTCCTTTGATCATCGTCCTGCAGGGTTTTCCCCTATCTGGCTGGGGATGCTGCGAGAATCGCTAGGCTTTAAAGGTTGTATTTTCTCGGATGACTTAAGCATGGCGGGCGCCAAAGAAGTTGGTGCGCCAGCACAGCGCGCTCAAGCCGCGCTGCGGGCAGGCTGCGATATGCTGTTGGTGTGTAACGATCGTGAGGCTGCACTCGAGGTGGTGTCTGCTTGCGCCAATGTTAGTGCCAAACGTCCGGCAAAACTGCGCTACGCGCGTGCTCGTCCAGATATCGATGCGCTAACCGCCCTCGGGCGTTGGCGTCGTACTCACGCTCGGCTTGAAGCACTGGCGGCTGAGTACGCTTAAATTTTTTTGTGACTTTTGGAAGTAAGATATGGCTAAGCTAGACAAAGAAGCGCTCGCTTCGCTCGACTCCATGCGTGAGCTTATGGACGACGCGGACTGCCTGATCACCCAAGAGCAGGTAGAGCACGCACTTGACCGTATGGCAGATGAAATTAATCGCGATCTCGGCGATAAGCTACCGGTGTTCTACTGTGTCATGAATGGTGGCCTGATTACCACTGGGCATCTACTAACACGCCTTGGCTTTCCATTAGAAGTGGACTATCTCCATGCGACGCGCTATCGAAGCGAGCTCCGCGGAGGGGAGCTGTTCTGGCGTGTTTCACCCGAAGTCCCTATGGCGGGTCGCCACGTTGTCATTATTGATGACATTTTAGATGAAGGCGCCACGCTTGCCGCTATCTTGGACTACTGCAAAGAAGCGCAAGCCGCGAGCATCAGCACCGCGGTGCTCGTGGATAAACAGCACAACCGCAAAGCAGTACCCGGACTTAAAGCCGATTATTGCGGGCTAGAAGTGGCTGATCGCTTCGTCTTTGGTTTCGGCATGGATTATAAAGGCTATTGGCGCAACGCCCCAGGCATTTTTGCCCCTAAAGGTCTCTGAAGCATTACGCTTAGTCGCCATCAGCGCGGTGAAAAACGCCGAGCCAGCCCGGTTTCGGCAATCATGCGGGTCGAGATTTCTTCTACCGAGAAGCGTGTCGTATCGATGTAGGGAATATGCATCGAACGGTAGAGTGACTCGGCCTGTTCCACTTCCTGAAAGCACTGATCCATTGAGCTATAGCGGCTATTGGGCCGACGCTCGTTACGTATCGCAGAAAGTCGACGGGCATCGATGGTTAGGCCAAACAGTTTATGTTGGTGCGGCGCTAACACTTTTGGTAGCTTGAGTACGCCATCTTCGTCCTGATCGTCTTCGGTAAGCGGGTAGTTGGCCGCACGAATCCCAAACTGCAACGCTAGGTAGAGCGATGTCGGTGTCTTGCCGCAGCGCGAAACCCCCACCAGAATAATATCGGCTTTACTGTACTGATGTGTGCGCGCCCCGTCGTCGTTATCCAGCGCAAAGTGAACCGAGTGAATTCGGTCCATGTAGACGTCATCGCTACCAATGGAGTGCGTACGCCCGACACTGTACGAGGAGTGCGTATCGAGCTCTTGTTCCAGCGGTTTCAGAAAGGTGGAAAAAATATCCACTTTAAAGCCCAGTGCTTGGCGAATGACGTCACGAATCTCTTGATCCACAATGGTATCAATAATGATCGGTCGCTCGCCGTCGCGGTTGGCAGTGGCGTTGATCACTTCCACCAACGTATGGGCTTTCTCCAGCGTGTCGATATAGGGCTTCGTTTGCATGTTGATATCGACATTCTCAAACTGCGCAAGCAGGCTACGGCCTAAGCTTTCGGCGGTAATCCCGGTGCCGTCAGAGATAAAAAAAGCAGTGCGTGTCATGGTGTGCTTAACTCAGTAGTCAATAAACTCAGTAATTAATAAATAGTGGCGACTATTGTCGAGCGTTGTGATGCCGATGACAATGTCGTTCGAACGACAAAATTCACTGACGGCTATAACGGCCTCACTACAGAACTGGGCGAAAAAACCGTTATGTTGTAAATATCCTCCACTCTCTGCGCGTTTAGACTAATGGCGAATATATTCGGCCGGTGCTAGGGTGTCAGCGTCAATCAGTAGAGGCCGACTGGCCGTACGGATGTTTAAATGCGAGGGGGATTGCGTGGAAGAGTATATTCTGTGGTTTGATCAGTTGGGTATGGCCGACGTCGAGCGCGTGGGCGGGAAAAACGCCTCGCTGGGTGAAATGATCTCTAACCTGTCGGAAGTGGGAGTCACCGTCCCCGGCGGTTTTGCCACAACCGCTCATGCCTACCGTGAATTTCTTTCCCACGAAGGCCTCAACGAACGCATCAACGACACGCTAAATCGCTTGGATGTTGATGACGTTCAAGCGCTAAGCGAAGCCGGACGCAATATCCGCCAGTGGATTATCGATACACCGCTACCGCCAACGTTTGAAGCCGCGCTGCGCGACGCTTACGAAAAACTGCAACAGCAACACCCGCATTTGAAAGTCGCCGTGCGTAGCTCGGCAACTGCTGAAGATCTTCCCGATGCCTCGTTTGCCGGTCAGCAAGAGACCTTCCTTAATATTGAAGGCTTTGCCAATATCAAGCGTGCGGTGCACGAAGTTTTCGCCTCGTTGTTTAATGACCGTGCGATCTCTTACCGTGTGCATCGCGGCTATGCCCACGAAAACGTCGCGCTCTCCGCTGGTATTCAGAAAATGGTGCGCTCGGAAACCGGTTCGGCTGGCGTGATGTTTACCCTGGATACCGAGTCTGGCTACCGCGATGCGGTGTTTGTTACTGCGTCTTGGGGGTTGGGCGAGACAGTGGTGCAGGGCGCGGTGAACCCGGATGAGTTCTATGTACACAAGCCGACGTTGGCCGCAGGACGCCCGGCAGTGCTGCGCCGTAACCTGGGTTCTAAACTGATCAAGATGGTCTATGGTGAAGATGCCAGCGCGGGTAAGTCGGTGGAAACCGTCGATGTGCCGCTGAAAGACCGTAGTCGTTTCTGCATCGACGATGAGCAGATCATGGCGTTGTCGCGTCAAGCGATGACGATTGAAGCGCACTACCAGCGGCCAATGGATATCGAGTGGGCGCTTGATGGAGACGATGGCAAGCTTTACATCGTTCAGGCTCGACCGGAAACCGTTGTCTCTCAGCAGGAAGGTGGCAAACTCGAGCGCTTCAACCTTAAAGAGAAGGGGCGCACGTTGGTGACCGGCCGCGCGATTGGCCAGCGCATTGGTAGCGGTGCGGTCAAGGTAGTACTTAGTCCTGATGAAATGGACAAGATCAACGACGGCGATGTGCTGGTCACCGACATGACCGACCCTGATTGGGAGCCGATCATGAAACGTGCTTCTGCCATTGTCACTAATCGGGGGGGGCGCACCTGCCACGCGGCAATCATTGCCCGTGAACTTGGCATTCCTGCCGTGGTGGGGTGTGGCGACGCCACGAAGCTGCTTAACGAAGGCAGCGACGTAACCGTCTCTTGCGCGGAAGGCGATACGGGTCACGTCTATGAGGGGTTGCTAGAGTTTGATCATAATGTCTCAAGCATTGATGCAATGCCAGAGATTCCGTTCAAAATTATGATGAACGTCGGCAACCCAGATCGTGCGTTCAGTTTTGCCAGCTTACCTAATGCGGGTGTGGGTTTAGCGCGCCTTGAATTTATCATTAACCGTATGATTGGCGTTCACCCCAAAGCGCTGTTGGAGTACGACACGCTGCCGTCAGATTTGCAGCAAATTATTGATTTGCGCACCGCAGGCTATGATGACCCGGTTAGCTTCTACGTTGATAAACTGGTTGAAGGTATCTCGACACTGGCAGCGTCGTTCTATCCGCAGCGCGTCATCGTTCGTCTCTCGGACTTTAAGTCTAACGAGTACGAAAACCTCATCGGCGGTAAGCTTTACGAGCCCGGTGAAGAAAACCCAATGCTTGGTTTCCGCGGTGCCTCTCGCTATATTTCTGATGCGTTTCGACCATGTTTTGAGCTTGAGTGCCGCGCGCTTAAACGCGTGCGAGAAGTGATGGGGCTCGACAATATCGAAATCATGGTGCCTTTTGTGCGCACGACTGAGGAAGCGTGTGAGGTAGTGGATCTGCTCGCGGCCAATGGGTTGAAGCGCGGAGATCATGGCTTGAAGGTCATTATGATGTGCGAGCTTCCGGCCAATGCGCTACTGGCCGATGAGTTCCTACAGTACTTTGACGGTTTCTCCATCGGCTCAAACGACTTAACCCAGCTGACATTGGGCCTCGATCGAGACTCGGGTATTGTGGCGCATCTGTTTGATGAGCGTAACGAAGCGGTGAAAAAGCTGCTGGCGATGGCGATTCAAGCGTGTAAAGCGCAAGGCAAATACGTGGGGATTTGCGGTCAAGGGCCGTCGGATCACCCGGACTTGGCGAAATGGCTGATGGAGCAAGGGATCGACTCTGTTTCTCTTAACCCTGATGCCGTCTTGGAAACTTGGTTTATGCTTGCTGGCGAAAAGCTCGGCTAAAAAGCGGCAACGTCATTTTTTGTTTCATACGCCCGGCCTAACGCTGGGCGTTTTAGTTTGAGGTACAGTGAGGCCAATGAACACCGCGAACGAATAGGAGTGCTTATGTTACGCCACTGGAAAAAACGCTGGCCGCTAGGTTTTTTGCTGCTGCCGCTATCTGCAGCGGGATTTAGCTACGAAACGCCGGCCATCTCGCCGGAAACCGAGTCGGGTTTTGAAGAAAAACCCGGCTGGAAGGCGGAGAAGTTTGCGGTGGCGGCGGCAAACCCGTTGGCTACTGATGCGGGTTATCAAGTGCTCAAAGCGGGGGGTAATGCGATAGACGCGGCTGTCGCGGTGCAGATGGTGCTGGCCTTGGTCGAGCCGCAGTCAAGCGGGATCGGCGGCGGTAGCTTTTTGCTCCATTTTGATGGGGCCACCGTTCAAGCATTTGACGGGCGTGAGACAGCACCGGCAGCCGTGGATGAGGGGCTTTTCCTTGATGGCGAGGGCGAACCACTGGCTTTTATGGAGGCGGTGGCAAGTGGGCGATCGGTAGGCGTGCCGGGTACGCTAAAAATGCTTGAAAAAGCCCATAATAAACATGGGGCGCTCGCGTGGGACGCGCTTTTCACCCCAGCAATTACCTTGGCGGAAGAGGGGGTCAAGGTTAGTCCCCGCTTACACCAGAGCCTAGCGAGTGATGAGGCGCTTCGAAACGATTCGTTGGCAAAAGCGTTTTATTATCAAGGCAAAGACACGCCAGTGGCCATCGGGGAAGTGCTAAAAAACCCCGCTTTAGCGGAAATTCTGCGCCAGATTGCCCAGCATGGTATTCACGTTTTGCACGAAGGAGCTATCGCAGAAGATTTGGTCCAACGCGTGAATACACATCACGACCGCCCAGGCGAGATAAGCCTGGGCGATTTGGCCGAGTACGAAGCCTTAATTCGGGAGCCGCTGTGTACCCCGTGGCGTCAATGGAAGGTGTGTGGCTTTCCGCCTCCCTCGTCGGGGCATTTAACCGTGATGCAGATGTTGGGCATGCTGGATCACCAGGCGATGCTTGAAGCGCCTCTAGATAGCGGGGCACCAAGCGGAGGCTGGTTGCATCAGTTTTTAGAGGTCTCGCGTCTTGCCTTTGCAGATCGCAACCGTTATATCGCCGACCCTGGCTTTATAGGTGCACCAGATGGTGACTGGAATACCCTGCTCGCGCCTGCTTACTTGGCTAAGCGTGCCGCCTTGGTCTCTTCCGATAAAAGCATGGGGAGTGGGGCTAAGCCTGGCAACCCAGGTGAGCTTAACGTTAGCTGGGCGGTGGCACCTTCGCAGCCAGAGTATGGCACTAGCCATATCAGCATCGTGGATGCTGACGGACGAGCGGTGGCGATGACATCATCGATTGAGCAGGCGTTTGGTTCGCGTATTCTCGCCGATGGTGGCACAGGGCTTGCCGGTGGGTACCTGCTCAACAATCAGCTTACGGACTTCTCTTTCGTACCCGAAGTGGAAGGCAAACCGGTCGCCAATCGAGTCGAAGCGGGTAAGCGGCCACGCTCGAGCATGAGCCCAACGCTGATTTTCGAGCGTGAAAGTGGTGAGTTTGTGGGAAGCTTGGGCTCACCCGGCGGGGCGGCGATTATTCACTACACGGCACGTACGTTAGTGGCGTTACGAGATTGGGATCTAAACGCCCAAGAGGCGCTAAACCTCCCGCATGCCATTACACTTGGAGATAGTGTGTTTGTTGAAGCCGATCGCTTCCCGGAAGAGACGCTAGACGCGCTAGAGGAATACGGTCATCAGGTAACGCAACGCGAGCTCACAAGCGGACTACAAGTGATTATGCGCCAAGACGATGCCACCCTTTTCGGTGGAGCTGACCCTCGGCGGGAAGGGGTAGTGATGGGCGATTAATTCTCGTCACTGGCGAAGCCAGTTGCGCAGTTTGACCAGCATGAGACCGCCGTCGCTGAGTTCGCGGCGGTTGTTTAGAAGCGCTGCGAGTTGATCAGGGTAGTCGGTAATAATCGCATCGACGCCCATATCCATCAGCGTTGACATGCGGACGCGACTATTGACCGTCCAGGCGTGGATTTCGTAACCGTAAAGAACTGCCAAGCGCATCTCCCGTTTAGTGATGCGGTTATGGCGCAAGCCAAGCGCATCAAATTCACCTCGGTTGAGCGTGCCGGGAAGAATTAGCTGGGCCAATAATGTTTTACGTAAGCCGGGCACCTGCGCTGTTAAATAACTGAGTAGTGCCGGTGTCATCGTGGCTACGCGCATTTCGGCAAACGCATTAGGAAAACCGCAGTATGCATAAGCATTCAGTGATATTTTCTGTTGAGCCCAGCAAGCACGTCTCTCATCGCTTTCGGTGTGTAGCGTAGCGATGACGGCGTCGGCGAGTCGTCGGCTTTGGCCTGGGAGTGGCTTCATGTCTATCATCAGGCTGGCTTTGCCGCGCACGGCACGTAAGGTTTCATCTAGGCCGGGTATATGCTCACCTTGAAAGGCATCACCGAACCAGCTGCCCACATCAAATTGGCTTAGCTTTTCGCGGGTTAAATCGCTAAATTCGCGCTGGTCACCTGTCAGGCGCGCCATACTGCGGTCGTGATAGAGCATTACCTGTTCATCGGCGGTTAAGCGTACATCAATCTCAATGGAATCGGCGCCGTCTCT
Source organism: Halomonas llamarensis (assembly GCF_023555005.1). GTDB lineage: Bacteria > Pseudomonadota > Gammaproteobacteria > Pseudomonadales > Halomonadaceae > Vreelandella > Vreelandella llamarensis. The sequence continues at coordinate 158,335 of NZ_JAMJPJ010000003.1, forward strand.
GATCGCCTGATGCGTTGCGGCCAGCGTGTTTTCCGGTGCTACCATTGAACTACCACGATGGGCGATAATCTCAACATCGTCGCTTAGCTCGAAGCTATTGAGTATCCACCACGCCTGTAACCCCGCAAATAGCAGTACGCCAAGCTCTACCGCCCAAGCAAGGCGCCCAGGGTGTGAGGCTTGGGGCGCTGCAGCGTGCTGCGAGCGATGGGTAAGTTGCAGGTATAAGCAGGCCGATAGCATGGCATTGACTGCAATGCCTAAAAACGTGATGGCAAGGGTCACGAGCACATAGCCCGTTAGGTAGGCCAGCATCGCCGGCAACAGGACGGCGTTATGTTCCGGTAACCACCAAAGCAGGGGGGTGAACAAGCGATCAAAAAGCAGTGTGGTTAAAATCGGCAGCACAATAATGCCGACCAGTACGAGGAGCACCGCCGTGCCAATTGAGCGATGCCAGCCACGGGTAAGTATAACGCTGCGCTTGAGAGCCCCCGAAGGTGACATGTTCTCCAGTGCCACTAGAGGGAGTGCCAGTACCCACCGCAGGTAGAGCCTTGCCGCAAGCCACACCCACAGCCCCGCCATTGGTAGAGTCGACGCAACAAAGTACCACAGCACCGGTGGCTTCACGCGTAGTAGGTAATAGCTATCTAGCCCGCCAAGCCAAGCGTCATAAAGCCACGCTAGGGCGAACATAAAAGGCGCTATCAATAAGAGATGAGAGCCCACCTGCAGGATGACGAGACCGGCTAGCGCGGGCAGACGCCGAGTGCTAAGCCACAGTGCGTCTAATGCTAGGCGATAGTGATTGTCACGTGGGCGTATGGCGACATGAAGCATGCCGGCCTGCTGCCAATAAAGCACCAGAAACCCAAGACCCAACACCACCAATGACACGCCTAACCCCAGCGGGCTAAACAGAAGGGCGACGAGTTCATCGGTAGTGACAACCGTTCGATTGAGCTGCGCTAAAAACCCGTGAAGCAACCAAATAACGGCAGGTAAGAATAGAGCAGAGGCGAGCACGGTGAAAAATAGATGGAAGGCAATGAGTGGCCGAAGGTGGTCACGCAGTGTTCTGAGTAAGGACTTTCCTAGCGTATTCAGTGGCTGCATAGTAATGGTTGAACAAACCTAGCTGACCAAGAATGACGAAACGGTCGTGGGACACGTTAAGTGGCTAAACAGTGCCGTGCCATCTCACGTTGAAAGACTAGGGTGGCACTGTTCCACCACCCTTGGCAAACGAGGAAAAAATCAAGCGGGGAGCGTCAGACGTTCTTTGGCAATGAGGATCCCGTTGTTATCGGCATACAGCCACTGCCCCGGCTCGATGGTGACCCCGCCAAACGTGACAGCAATATCGCGCTGCCCTTCATCGCGTTTTTCACTTTTGCGCGGGTGACTGCCGAGCGCCTGCACGCCAAGGGTCAGGGTGGCGAGAATATCCACATCACGCACGCAGCCATACATTACAATGCCTGCCCAGCCGTTTTTGACGGCTTGTTCGGCGAGCATATCGCCAAGCATCGCGCAGCGGTAAGAGCCGCCAGCATCGACCACCAACACGGCTCCATCACCGGGTTCGGCGACGGCCCGTTTGACCATTGAATTGTCCTCAAAGCACTTAATCGTACGTACCGGCCCGCCGAAAGCGTCTAAGCCACCGAAATTGGCAAAGAGTGGCTCAATAACGTTTACGTCGGGATAACGATCGCAAATGTCGGGGGTCACGATATCGTTTTCATTGAGGTTCATCGATACACTCATGGAAAACTCCTTATGCTTTATCTAATAGAAAATGATGTTATCTAATAAGCCATGATGACGACCAGTATCGAAAAAACGCCCCGCCTGCAAAGGCAGGAACGGGGCGTTCGGTCATCGGCTCAGAAGCGTAATGCCTGCTTCTGTGATGGTGCGAGCATCGGCGATGTCGGTCAGGTGGAGGCGATTACGCTTCTTGTTCCACCGGAATCACGTTCGAGGCGATTTTTTGATATTCCTCAATTTCGTGGAAGTTCATGTAGCGATAGATTTCGCTGGCCATGGCATCAAACTCACCCATGTAGCGCTGGTACTCTTCAACGCTGGGTAGTCGACCTTCTACTGCCGCCACAGCGGCCAGCTCGGCAGAGGCCAAGTAGACATTGGCGCCATCGCCCAGACGGTTGGGGAAGTTACGTGTGGAGGTGGAGACCACCGTGGATTTCGCGGCAACCCGTGCTTGGTTACCCATGCACAACGAGCAGCCCGGCATTTCCATGCGCGCGCCAGCACGGCCGTAGATGCCGTAATACCCTTCTTCGGTCAACTGATGCTGATCCATCTTGGTTGGCGGTGCCAGCCATAGGCGAGTCTTCAGGCTGCCGGCTGGCTGCTTTTCTAGCAACTTACCTGCAGCGCGGAAGTGGCCGATGTTGGTCATGCAGGAACCAATGAACACTTCATCGATCTTCTCGCCAGCGACATCAGACAACAAACGGGCGTCGTCCGGGTCGTTCGGCGCGCAGAGGATCGGCTCTTTGATTTCGCTCAGATCGATCTCGATGACTTCGGCGTAATCGGCGTCTTTGTCGGCGCGCATCAGGCTCGGATCGGCTAACCAGGCTTCCATGGCCTCGATACGACGGCTGATAGTACGCTCATCGCCATAACCGTTGCTGATCATCCACTTGAGCAGTGTAATGTTGGACTTCAAGTACTCGCTTACGCTGTCCTCGGAAAGCGTAATGGTACAACCTGCCGCAGAGCGCTCTGCAGACGCATCGGAAAGCTCGAACGCCTGCTCGACGGTAAGATCGTCAAGCCCTTCGATTTCCAATACGCGGCCGGAGAACGCGTTCTTCTTGCCAGATTTCTCGACGGTCAACAGGCCCTGCTTGATGCCGTAAAGCGGAATGGCGTGAACCAAATCGCGCAGGGTAACGCCCGGCTGGCGCTCGCCTTTAAAGCGCACCAGTACGGATTCCGGCATGTCCAGCGGCATTACACCGGTGGCGGCGGCAAAGGCCACTAGGCCAGAACCGGCGGGGAAGGAAATACCCATCGGGAAGCGCGTGTGGGAGTCGCCGCCGGTGCCCACGGTATCGGGCAACAGCATGCGGTTCAGCCAGCTGTGAATGATGCCGTCGCCTGGGCGCAGCGAAACTCCACCGCGGTTCATGATGAAGTCGGGCAGGGTGTGATGAGTATCGACGTCAACCGGCTTCGGGTAGGCAGCCGTATGACAGAACGACTGCATGACCAGATCGGCTTGGAAGCCAAGACAAGCCAGATCTTTGAGCTCGTCGCGGGTCATCGGGCCGGTGGTATCCTGAGAGCCTACGGTCGTCATCTTTGGCTCGCAGTACATGCCCGGGCGAACGCCGTCCATGCCACACGCCTTGCCGACCATCTTTTGCGCCAGCGTAAACCCTTTGCCGGTATCTACCGGTTGCTCAGGCAGGCGGAAGACATCAGACGGCGCAAGGCCGAGCGATTCGCGTGCCTTGCCGGTTAAACCACGGCCAATGATCAGCGGAATACGGCCACCGGCGCGTACTTCATCAAGAATCAGCTGGGTCTTGAGTTCGAAAGTCGTCAGCACGTCGTCGGTGCCGTGTTGGCACACTTTGCCTTCGTACGGGTAAACGTCGATAACGTCGCCCATATTAAGATTGGATACGTCCATCTCAACCGGCAGTGCGCCTGAGTCTTCCATAGTGTTAAAGAAGATCGGGGCGATTTTGCCGCCAAAGCAGAAGCCGCCAGCGCGCTTGTTCGGCACGTTCGGGATATCGTCACCGAAGAACCACAATACGGAGTTGGTGGCGGACTTGCGCGAAGAGCCCGTACCTACGACGTCGCCGACGTATGCTACTGGGAAGCCTTTGGCTTTTACCTCTTCGATCTGTTTGAGCGGGCCAACCTTGCCCTGTTCAATCGGCTCGATGCCTTCGCGCTCATTTTTTAGCATGGCGCGAGCATGTAACGGCATATCCGGACGCGACCAGGCATCGGGGGCAGGAGAGAGATCATCGGTGTTGGTTTCACCTGGTACCTTAAACACGGTCAGGGTGATTTTCTCTTCCAGCGCTGGTTTAGACAGGAACCATTCAGCTTCGGCCCAAGACTGAATAACGTCCTTGGCGACAGCATTACCGTTCTTAGCACGCTCTTCAACGTCGTGGAAAGCATCGAACATCAACAGGGTGTGTTTGAGTTGTTCGCCAATTTCACGGGCCAGTTCTTCGTTATCTAAAAGCTCAACCAGCGAGACAATGTTGTAGCCACCCTGCATGGTGCCCAGCAGTTTTACTGCGTGGATCTTGTCGATCAGCGGGGAGGTGGCGTCTCCTTTTGCAATAGCGGTTAGGAAACCCGCTTTAACATAAGCGGCTTCATCGACGCCAGGCGGTACACGGTTGGTGATCAAGTCGAGAATGAACTCTTCTTCACCTGCCGGTGGATTATTTAGTAACTCTACAAGATCAGCAACCTGCTCAGCGGTCAGGGGCTTGGGCGGTACGCCCTCAGCAGCGCGTTCATCGACATGTTGGCGGTAAGCTTCAAGCACGTTGGGGCCCTCTCATTTGCTTTATGATGGCTGGCTGGGTAGCTACAGAAAGTCAGTAGTGGACAGGCCAGACATACGATATACGCTTGACAAACAGCGTCTGGTTAGGTGTCCGCAATTCTACGGCAAACTGTCGACAATGTTAAGCGAGCAGGCGGGCAAAGCCCTTGTACTTTGGTGAAAGCCCGCAGGTAAAAAAGCCGCATTGAGATAGTGCATAAGCCAACAGGTGTGATTCTGGCGTTGCCACGTTAATATGAAACGTCGAAGTATAACGTAATGGAAAACGTCATGACGTGTGCCTGTAATAATACTTAATGTTGCACAGTGCCTACGTTTTAGATACATGTCTTGTACAATGACGAAAACGTTTTTTTGGGTACGGGTGTTATGTCGATATTTACCGCTGAATCAAACCAAGCCGATCATTCTTTAACAGCGGATGACCTGCTGCCTGAAAGTCTGCTGAACTTTTTAGCCTGTCCAACCCCTAGGGCATGGATAGGTTGGGCATTAGAAAATCACGAGCTGCTGCTGATTGATCACGCGCAGTGCGAAAAAAAAGCCGCGTCGACGGCGATGAGTTTGCTCTACCGGTATGTTGAACAGCCGTTATTGCTTAGCAAAATGTCACAGCTAGCGCGTGAAGAGCTTTTACATTTTGAGCAAGTCGTCCAACTGATGGAAAAGCGCGGCGTAACGTATCGTCATTTAACGGCCTCTCGCTATGCCGAAGGGCTGAGACGGCATGTGCGTCCTAACGAACCTGAGCGGTTGATTGATGTGCTGATTATCGGGGCGTTGATTGAGGCGCGAAGCTGTGAGCGGTTTGCCTGTTTGATTCCTTATTTAGATATTGAGCTTGCTAAGTTCTATCGTACACTGGTGAAATCGGAAGGGCGGCATTTTGAGGATTACCTTTTGCTGGCAGGTCAGCAGACCCGAGAGCCTATCGATGAACGCATTGCGTTCTTTGTGGCTTGTGAGCAGGAATTGATCATGTCGCCCGATACAGCGTTTCGTTTTCATAGCGGTGTCCCGGCGTAACCCGTCATTTGCTTAGGCAGGATGTGTCCCATGCGCGATGTAAGTGAGTCTGATCAGCTGGTTCTTTTTGGCCATTTTTCCCTAAGCCTGGGTGAGGATGTGCTGACCCACTTCAGCTATGACAAGGTGAAAGCGTTACTGGTGTATTTGCTACTTCACCGTCAGCCGGTAAATCGCGCCGCGCTCGCGGAGCTTCTCTGGCCGGACCAAGGGTTATCGTCAGGGCGTACTAACCTACGTCATGCGTTGCACTGCTTGCGTCAGTCGCTGGGGGATAAAGCAGATCAGGTGATCAGCGTTTCTCGCCAAACGATTGCCTTTAACTTGCCCCTACATTGGCAGGTGGATTTGCATGAGTTGCAGCGTTTGCTTGAAGGGCCGCGCGATCTGGAAACGCTCGACGCTGTGCTGGCCTGCTACCAAGGAGATTTGATCGAAGAGTTGCAGCTAACCAACTGTGCCGAATTTCAACGTTGGCTGGTGCAAGTACGCAACGAGTGGCGTCAGCGTGTTATTCGTTTTGCCGAACAGGTGCTAGATGCACACACCGATATGCCGGATATCATGCTAGAAACCTTGGTAAGCCGTTTTTCCGGTTATGGTCCTTTCCATGAGCGGCTAGTGAAACAGTTGGCTGAGCAAGATCAAATGGCCGCAGCTCACGAGCAATATAATAGTTACTTGCAGCTGTTGGCGCTCTCGGGTCAGCAACCGGAACCCAGCTTTTTGCAGCTTGCCAACTATTGGTCAGATGGGCACCAGGACCCTCGGATGATCAGCCCGCAGGGGGCCTATTCGCGGACCTTGGCGGCAGATAGTAAGCCGCTGCGCGAGGATGAAATCGAACTTCGTCAGCTTTCTGTTATGGCTATACGTTTGCGTTTGCAAGGAGATTGGCAAGACCGGGGGGCGACCCGCAGCTGCTTGACCTTGCAGCTTGAGTTGCTGCGCTGGCTGGAGCAACAGTGCCATCACTTGGGCGGGTTTTGGTTACCCGGCGCCACGGGTGGCTTAGGCCTAGCATGTTTTGGCACACATGGGCCCGCTCACCAGCTGGCAGAGCTAGTGGCGCTTTACGAGCATTGTCGCCATGCGCTGCCGCAAGAGTGCGAACGCCACTGGATGGGAGACGGTGAGCCACCACACTTTGAGTTGGCAGCGGGCTTACACAGCGGTCGTGTGGTTTACTTGCCCGAGCGTCAGTTAGCAGACCCGTTGGGGCAAGTGACGCAGGTTTCGCTTGAGCTAATGAGCGCTGCGGAAGGCAGTGAACTGGTGATCTCGCAAGAGGCGAGCCAGCATATGCCGCCCGCGCTTGATTTGCAGCCACGCCTTACGTCGCGCTTGCTAGCCAGTGATGGCCGTGTGCGGCTGCGCGCCTTAGCGCTAGGCAAAAACGAGGGTGGGCGCGATGCCATGCCACCAAGTTTGGTCGGGCGCGAAACAGCACTACGCACACTGCGAGATGCCCTGGCGCGGGCTGGCATTGGGTTGCGCCAAAGCGTGTTAGTGCGAGGGCCTTCCGGAATGGGGAAATCCGCACTGATGGTCGGGTTTCGTCAGTTAGAGCTCAGTCGCGACGCCGCAATTTGCTGGCAGCCTGCCACGCGGTTATCGGTATTAGAGCCTTATGGTGTTGCTCGTACGTTGATCGGTTGGTATCTCGATGTCGAGCCTGATATTGGCTTGGTCAAAGAGCTACAGGCCCGCCTGGGTATGCCTGAGCTTGACGACGCCCGTCAGCGTTTATTGGAAGAAGCGTTAGGGGTGCGTGACGTTCAGGAGATTACTCAGCTGACACAAAACGGTGAAGCCGTAGAGCTGGTGGTAAACCTGCTGCATCGTTTGATCGAGCAGCAAGCGTCGGAGCGAACCCTCGCATTAATGCTTGATGATTTGCAGTGGTTAGACGAGCCTTCATTCAAAGTGCTTTCTGGCCTGCAGGCACGCTTGCCCATCAATACCGCCTTTATGCTTGTCGCAAGCCATCATGGGCGCGAGGGGCTGCCGGTTAAACTACACTGGGATCAGCAAATAACGCTAGGACGCTTGGATGCACTACAGTCTTCGCGGTTGCTGTCGCAATTGTCACGCCGCTACCGTATTCATCTTAGCCCGCGGTTGCGCAATCAAATTATTGAGCGCTGCGACGGCGTGCCGCTCTATATGCAGGAGATTTGTCGGCGTCTAGATATGGATCGTCGCGAGGGGCGCACTATACAGTTTGATGATTTGCCCAAAGGCCTTTTAGGCTTGCTCGCTAGTCGCATTGATCAGCTAGAGCAAGATCGCCATCTTGCCCACGTGGCGGCGGTATTGGGCAAACGCTTCCGGTTGGATTTTCTGGCTGAGTGCAGCGGCGTTGAGCCACCGGCGTTGCAGCAGGCGTTGGAGCATATGCGCCAGCTTGAAATTGTAGAACCGGTAGAAAAAGAGGGCGATCACTTAGAATACCAGTTCAGCCACCAGCTGCTCCAGGAAGCGGCTTATCTTTCTTGCCCACGGGATGTGCGCGTCAAGCTTCATCAGCAAGTGGTTAGCTTGATTGAAGAGCGCTTTCCCATGTGGATGAGTCGCCATCCAGGCGATTTTGCTACCCATCTGCGCCGAAGTGGCCATTACGCCCGTGGTGCACGCTACTTCGAGCTTGCCGCGCGCGAGGCGTTAAAAGTCAGCGCTAACCGTACGGCGTTGCGCATGGCCGATTTTGGTATTGCCAGCTTGCGTCACGTAGACCATCAAACCGAGCGCGAAGTCAGTTTACTTACCGTGCGCGGCCAGGCGGCGTTTGCCTTGGAAGGGCACGGCTCACCAACCGCGCATGAAAGTTTTGTCCGTGCGCGTGAGCTTTTGCGTAGCACCGACCAGGAAAGTGCTGATGAGCCAGAAGATTTAGAACAAATCTTTCTGGTGAAATGGGGGCTCTGGGTGGGACGCAGTCAGCGTTACGCGCATGCGGACGCATTTGCGCTGGCTTCAACATTGGCGGGTATCGCCGCTAAGTTGGAAGACCCACGCTATCAGCGCCTGGCGGATTACGCGCGAGCCCACTGCGAATATTGGGCAGGGCGTATTCAGCAAGCGCACGATCACCTTGATGAAATTGACCCCCTCAACGCGCAGATGATGATTGAGTGGTTGCCCTTCTCAGATCACCCACAAGTCACCGCGGCGTGTTTTCAGGGCTGGGCTTTGTGTTTGCGCGGTGATTACCAGCGTGCTGAACGCCAAGTCTCAGCGGCGATTCGGTTAGCAGAGCAAATCGGCCACCCCGGCACGCTTGCCATGGCATTGTTGTTTGCGGCTGCGCTTTATCGCCAACTTGGGCATGTGCATTTGGCGACGCGCCACGCCGAGCGAGCCGCGGCGATGACCGGCACACCGGATTTGCAACTTTGGCAAATTGCCGCTCAAGCCATTTTGGGCTGGCAGCAAGCGTTAGGTGGCGATAGGACCGGCTTGCAAAAGCTAGAAGAAAGCTTGGATCAAATGGCCGAGCTGAATGGACGCGATCGTTACAAGCGCCCGGTGCTGTGGTACGCCGATGCGTGTGTGGCATTAGGTGAGCTTAAAGCCGCAGAGGATTACCTAGACCAGTGCTTGGTTATTGCGCAGGAACGTACCACGCTATTTTTGCCTGAGTTGGCCACTCATCTGGCTCGCGTTCGCCAGCGGATGGGGTACGCACCTCAAGAGGTGAAAACCCTCGCTAGCCTGGCGATTTCCCAGGCGCGAGAGCACGGCAATCGCCATCAAGAGTTAGCGGCTCTGGAGTTTTGGTTGACGGATATAGCACCGGATGATGAAAAAGCTCGGGAAACCTTCCGGTGCTTGCTCAATGACGTTAGCCACAGTGACGCACCGGTGTTGGTGCGATGGGTCAGCCTGCTTGGCCGTCGCTTGGCACCCGAAAGTCTAGCGAGCGATTAGCTGCCCTAGCGCGGCTGGCTTAGCCTGTTGCGTCTTCCAATTGGCTTAAAGCGGCGAGAGCGTCTTCACGTTTCTCGCCGCATAGCGCTGAATCAAAGCGAAAAAGTGCACACACCGCCGGGCGTGTGGGCTCGCCGAACAGGCGGCAAAAATTATGCTCGTCGAGTTGCACACAGCGTACTCCAGCAGGCTTTCCGTTAGGCATTTTCGGAATAGGAGTGCTGATGGAGGGCGCTATGCAGCAGGCGCCGCAACCAGGACGGCACCCCTCATTTGAGTTGGCTTGGTCGGTTTGAATCAAAGTGCTCATGGTGCAGCGTCGGCCGTCGCGCCTTTATTGATCCCCTCATAAGCTACCACTTCAGTCTTTTGGCCCGTGTAACGGGCAATTTGACTGGCTAACCACCGAGCAATATTTTCAACCGTGGTAGGAGACCCTAGTACCGCGCACCGGTTCATCGGAAGAGTAAGCTCGAAGTTGCCCTGCAACGCCGTATAGCGGCACGTTAATGTGTTGGCACTTTGGTGTGTAATATCCGCCTCTTCAACCAAATAGCGGTGGTTTAACCACTCGGCCCAGTGAGCTTCAAGTGTCGGCTGTCGTTGCCCTTGTTGGTAAACTGCTAAGTGCGAGCGATGGCCGTGCGCAATACGTTGACAGTTGCCTGAATGGCGTTTGAGTCCATGGCTATAGCCGTAAGCCGCTTCGTCAATAGCTTCTTGATGCACTTTGATGCCGACGTGATCAACGTTGTCAGGGTATGCTTGACTGAGCAATCGACTGCCGTACGCCGCAAATACAGCGGCATCAATATGGGTGGCAGGTATCAAGGTGAATGCTTCTTCTGGCCCTTTGATTTCAGCCGGATAGGGTGTTTCTGCGTGAAAGCAGAGTCCCTCTTGGCAAGAGGAAATACGGGTATTAGGTGCCTGGGTGGGAATCAAAAGCGTGTGATCGGGTCCGCTGTCGAGTACTGCTTTGATCCAGGGTTTTACCGCACCAAAGTCGAGCAGCATGCCATCGTCGCCAAGCTTCCCTTCTAAATGGACATCAATCTGCCAGCTCATGCCTGTTAAGCCGTGATTAGGGTCCCAGATAGATACATCGACGTTAGTCAAGTTGTGAACAAAGAGCGCCATTATGCAAAGCCCGCGATTTTATGTATTTGCATGGAAAGCCGCCATTGTGGGTGACTTAGGCAGTATTCCGTGGTCTGTGAGACCGCTTTTTCTACCGTAGCGGAATCCGCGAGAAAAGAGCTGTCCATGGGCTGCAAAAAGAAGTGTGTAAACGCAAGGTCAGCGAATTCCTCTGGTGCTGCGGTGTCTTGTGGGTACACAAGCTTAAGCTCTTGCCCTTGGGTGATGACAAGGGGATTGCGACCTTTGGGGCTGACACACAGCCAATCAATGCCTTCGGGTGCCGGTAGTGTACCGTTCGTTTCTACTGCAATATCGAAACCTTTCTCGTGTAGTGCGTCAATTAAGGCTTTATCAAGTTGTAGAAGCGGCTCTCCCCCGGTGAAAACAATATAAGGCGTGCCTTGCGTGGTGTTAGGCCAGAGTGCTTGAAGGTATATCGCGAGCGTAATCGCGTCGTGAAAGCGACCACCATTGAGGCCATCGGTGCCGATAAAGTCGGTATCACAAAATTGACACTGTGCGCTTGAACGATCTTTTTCACGCCCTGACCATAGGTTGCAGCCGCTAAATCGACAAAAAACGCTGGCGCGACCTGCTTGCGCACCTTCGCCCTGCAATGTGTAAAAAGCCTCTTTAACGTGATACATGAGCTGCCTCTTGGGCATAAGGGAGGGGGTCATACACGCCGTTTTGCGCAAAGGCAGCTAAGCGCTCACGACAACTGCCGCACATCCCGCACGCTAACGCCTTGCCTTCGTAGCAGGTCCAGGTGTGAGTATAATCGAGCCCCATGGCGAGGCCGTCTTTCAGAATATCGGCCTTATTGGCGTGAAGGTAGGGCGCGTGAAGCGTTACTGGGGTGAAGTTGGCAATGCCTGCAGCGTGGTTCATCGCATCGACAAATTCTGGACGGCAATCCGGATATAACGCGTGATCGCTAGCGTGGGCGCCATAATCCACCCGAGTTGCGCCAATATTTACGGCCTTGGCAATGGCCAGCGAGAGCAGCACCATATTGCGGTTGGGCACAACTGTGGCGGCTAAACTTTCGCTGTCGTAGTGGCTATCGGGCACGCTGCGCTCGAGGTTAGTTAGCGCTGAATTATCTATTAAGCCATGGATGGCGCGAATATCGACCACCTGGTGAGGAATAGCGAGCGCTTGGCAAACCTGTGTTGCTACGTCGAGTTCTCGCCGGTGGCGTTGGCCATAATCAAACGATAACGCGTGAATATTAAGCCCTTCGCGCAGGGCGCGATGGAGAACGGTGAAAGAATCCATGCCACCGGAATAGATTACCACGGTGGTATTTTCTGAAGGGTAGGGCATATAAAACGTCTCTTGGTCGGAGAATTTATCTCTTCTCACAAGCGCGATGAGATTTCCTGCGCCGAGAAGCTTTCCGGGGTCCGGTCCGGAAGGCAGCTAGTGTACGTAACTCGTCTATCTCTGACCAGGTATGGCTGCCTAGTCAGTGAACGGGCAGCTTGGTACTATGCGCTCCACCTTATGAGTGGACATAGTAGATGAAAGCGCCTGAATTACTCTCACCCGCTGGCACCTTTAAAAATATGCGTTATGCGTTTGCCTATGGGGCGGATGCGGTTTACGCGGGGCAACCACGCTACTCGCTGCGGGTGCGTAATAACGACTTTAAAATCGATAACTTGCATAAAGGCATTACGTACGCCCACGAGCGTGGTAAGCAATTTTATGTCGCCTCCAATATTGCGCCGCATAATAGCAAGTTGAAAACTTATCTGCGCGATATGGAACCGGTGATTGAAGCAGGTCCTGACGCGTTGATCATGTCCGACCCCGGTTTGATCATGATGATTCGTGAGCGCTGGCCAGATCAGGTGATTCATCTTTCAGTGCAGTCTAACGTAGTCAACTGGGCGGCGGTCAAATTCTGGCAGCAGCAAGGTATCAGCCGCATTATTTTATCGCGCGAGCTGTCGCTTGCGGAGATTGCGGAAATCCGTGCGCAGTGCCCGGATATGGAAATTGAAACTTTTGTTCACGGGGCGCTGTGCATTGCGTATTCAGGCCGTTGTCTGCTCTCGGGCTATTTTAATCACCGCGATCCCAATCAGGGTACGTGCACCAACGCTTGCCGTTGGAAGTACAACACCGTGGCGGCTTCGCAGGATGAAACCGGCGATATTGTGCCGGCTAACTCGGCGCGCGCTCATTCGGCAAGCGGCATGTGGACACCCGGTGAAGGCGGGTTGATTGCCGCAGGCATTGGAAGTGTCGCGGAATCAACCGCCACCGCCGGTGGTATTGAAGGCCAGGACGAGCTTTCTGCGCTAATTGAAGATCGCACACGCCCCGGTGATCTCATGCCGGTCTTTGAAGATGAGCACGGCACCTATATCATGAACTCCAAAGACTTGCGCGCAGTTCAACACGTGCCGGCGTTGACCCGTATGGGGGTGACATCTCTAAAAATTGAGGGTCGCACTAAATCACATTACTATGTGGCACGCACTGCGCAGGTCTACCGTCGCGCCATTGACGACGCCGTGGCGGGCCGACCTTTCGATATGCGCTTAATGGATGAGCTCGATAATCTCGCCAACCGCGGCTATACCGAAGGGTTTTATCGCCGCCACGTTCACGACGAATACCAGAATTACCAGCAAGGCAACTCAATTGGTGTGCATCAACAGTTTGTCGGCGAGGTGATCAGCTATGATCCTGCTCGCGGCGAGCTAGAAATCGACGTGAAAAATCGTTTTGAAGTCGGTGATGGGGTGGAGCTGATGCTGCCGGGCGGTAATCGCCGCTTTGTGCTGGCGCATATCCAAAATAAGCGCGGCGAGTCCGTTGGTGCGGCGCCTGGCTCTGGCCATGTGGTGCGTATTCCTGTGCCTGGCGAGGCAATTTCACCTGAGCGCATCGAATTTGCCTTATTGATGCGTGATTTAACGTGACAGCGTGATGGGTGTCTATGCTAGCGACTCCATGGAGTCGCTAGGGCAAAAAGTGCTAGGCTGAGCCTCCACCAACGCGAGATGATTCTATGGCCACGATTCAGCACAGTGAAATCCTTTCTGCCACGCCTGCCAGCGTTTTTTCTTTGTTGAGTCATGTGGAGGATTTTGCTGATTATTCCGACCTGGTTCAGCGGATCGAATCGCTAGGCAACGACCGTTATCGCTGGTATGTGCGGGCGGTCGGCATGGACTGGACCTTTGACGTGGAGGTCACGGAAAAAAAGGCACCGGAGGTACTGGCGTGGAAATCGCTCAATGGCGTGAAAAATCAGGGGCGGTATCAGTTGCACCCAGTACCTGGTGGCACGGAAGTCTCGCTCTCCTTAACGTACGAGATCCGTAATCGGTTCGTCGAAAAAGCGGTGAATAAAGCCGTGAACCCATTGGTGGGGAAGGTAAGTCGACAAATTTTGGAGCGCGTACAAGCGAGACTTGACATAGAAAATGAGCGCTAAGCGATGGCATGTAACCCAATCACTTAACGGATTCTATTTCGATTGAACACTTAGTTGCTTTTGTGCATTGAGACGTCTAAATGGTCAACGACCTCGGCCCAGTCGGCGTCTTCACCTACGGCTTCGCGCAGCAATTCTGCTTGGCCTTCATTCCAACACGGTGCTTCAGCAAGAGGCATTTCTGCAGACAGCGGTGAGTGACGTTCGATAAAGCGCTCAATTGAAGCTGCGTCGTTGGCTAGCCCGAGTTGTTCAAACAGTTCGCTAAAGTGGTGAACCGGTTTATCCATCTATACTCTCCTTTCGATGCAGTCGATAACATGTAATTCGTCGCTACTCTCACCATAGCGCGTATGCGCGCTTATGCCACTATGACCTGATACTGGGTCACGATGAAATATACTATCGCTCGCCAACCAGTGACGTCACGAATTGTTGACGACGCTCGGCCTCAGTAAGAGGTTGTGCAAGCAAATGGATAAGCTTGGTGTAAGCTGCTTCAGGCGTCATGCCATCTCCCGATAACACGCCTGCTTCTCGTAAATCGTGGCCGGCGGCGTAGGCGCCAAGGTGGACACTACCTTGTGGGGCTTGGCTGATGGCCGCAATGAGTTTGCCTTCTCCTGTTGCCGCAGCAAGAGCCGCCACAAAATCGGGGTCGTTGGCGATATTACCCGCTCCCCATAGCTCTAGTAGTGCGCCTCGCACTCGGGCATCATTTAACCACGCTGCAAGTTGCCAAGCGGCCATACCGGGCCAGAGCGTTATTCTAATCACTTCGCCCTGATCAAGTGGGGCGTAGTCAGGCAGTTCAAAACGTGGCGCGCCGCGCTGTTGGTAGGAAAGGGCACGGCTTGGGTAATAGACGAAATCCTCTGCGACACGCTCACCCAGCGGGGGGTAATTGGGGCTTGTGAAAGCATTTGCCGCTTCGGTGTGTTGTTTTACAGCCCGCGTACCCCGCAGGAGTTGACCTGCGAAATAGACGGCGACTTCTCGCAGCGCTGATTGACCAGCAAAGTGTAACGCCCCTTGGATATTTTCGAGCGCATCGCTATTGGCGACTTCTAGCGGCTGCATGGCGCCAGTGACCACAACGGGCCTATCTAGCCCTTGTAGTTGATAGGCAAGGCTTGCCGCAGTCCAGCTTAAAGTGTCGGTGCCGTGGAGTACGACAAAGCCTCGATAATCGCTTAAGCGGGCATCAATATCAGTCGCAATGCGTTGCCAAGTAGTGGGCGTAGCAGCGCTTGAGTCAATGGGGGTCGAGTAGCTGATAAGATCAAACGCTGGAAGGTGTTGGCGCTCAGGCAAGGGTAGCTGTGTCAGCGCTTGGTCGAGGCGCTTATCGAAATGGCCACTAGGAACTAGGCCATTGGGGGAGACTTCCATGCCGATTGTGCCGCCAGTATAGATAATCAATATGCGCTCTTCAGACGGAGCGCACGCGGCTAAAGGAGAGGATGTGCTCATGGTAAAATTCCCGTTTGGAACGACTGGGCGAGGCTAGTAACGATGCACAATCAGCTCGCCATCTAAATGATCCAGCCGACGATTACGGCCAGCAAAGAGGGCAAACACACTGCACAGTGCCAGGATGGTGATTAGCATCCAAGTGATTTTCGAGGTTGTGGCTCCCGCTTGAAGCTGTAATCCCACGAGAAAGGGACCCATAGAGGCAAGCGTGTAGCCTCCGCCTTGTACCAAACCTGAAAGTTGTCCGGCAAGGCGTGAATTGGCCGTACGCAACACCAGCAAACTTAAGGCGAGGCTGAAACTTCCCCCTTGGCCCAACCCTAATAGAATAGCGCCTGGCCACTTCCATGTCATAGGCGCCATTAATAATAGCCAAAGCCCCGATGCGGTGAGGCATTGAACGAATAAAAGCGCTGGTCGCTGATCTCGTCCTAGCCGAGCGAGCCAAGGCGCGGTGAGTGCCGACACTAGTTGAAACATAATAGAAATCGCCATTGTCCAGCCTGCGGCGGCTTCGCTATAACCGCGACCAACCAAAAGCGAGGGCAGCCAGCCAAACACCACATACGCCATAGAGGACTGCAGCCCCATAAATAGCATGACATACCAAGTAAGCGGTTGATCTAAGAGTTTCAGTAAGCCGCTGGCTTGTGGCTGCATGATGGCTGTTTGGGGGCGGTTTGGCATGCTGAAATGCCAAAGAAGTAATGCGACGATGGCCAACAGTGACCAGCTCATTAAACTTGCTTGCCAGCCCCCCAATAGGTTCGTCAGCGGCACACTTAGCCCTGCACCAAGGGCCCCCCCCAAGCAGAGCGCCATGGTGTAAAGTCCGGTAACTAGGTCGGCACTGTCCGGTAGCTCGCGTTTCACCAATGCCGGTAATAACGTGCCACCTAAACCAATCGCACTTCCCGCAAGGGCTGAACCGATAAATAGGGCGCCGGGTAATGGCAACCCGCGCAGAATTAGCCCGGTGGCTAATAGGAGAAGCGCGGCACTTAGGGCGCGCTCGCTGCCTAAACGGATGGCAAGTAACGGTGCAAGCGGCGCCGTTAAGCCAAGAAATAGCACAGGCAGGGTGGTAAGCATCCCAGCGGCTGCGGGCGAGAGGCCCGCTGTTTCCTGTAGGCGAGTAAGTAATGGGGCAACCGAAGACATTGCCGGGCGTAAGTTAAGCCCTACCGCCACCATAAGCAGTAAAAATATGAACGAACGTCGCGAGAACATAGGCGGTGATTATTTTAAGTGCGGTCGTAAGTCGCCGCGCACAGCGTCTAATAGCGTGAGGAAGTGATAGCCTTCAGACGCATCAATGCAGTCAACCCTTGGTGTGGTGCGCATTCCCTTTTCCATTTGCAAGCGATCGTAAATCTCTAATGTCACTTTTCGCGCGGGTTTATCACCGGGTTGCATGATGCCGTCTTCGAGCGTAAACGTTTCCAAAAGGGTAGCCCGCACGCGCGTTTGATTGCTTTCACTTAACATACGGCGAATAAATAGCCAGCCTTCGCACACCAGCGCGTCTTCGTTGTCGTGGCTGCGAAGAAATAGCGTTCGATAGCAAGCGCCCTCCGTGGCGGCTTTTTCTGCCATGCTACGGTAACCCTGCGCTACTTGTGTTGCGCTAGCCCGTGCTTGTTCAATACGTTGATCAATACCCTGATGTTCGCGGCTAAGCTGCTCTTGACGTTGAAAAGTGAGCCAGCGGCGATAGTCCGCCATAAGTTGAGACGACGCCATTAGTCACTCCACTGTGGTGATTTAGTTATGGTTGATAAAAACATGTGCGATACCATCGCATATTCCTTATACATGAGCTAGCCGCAAGGGTTAGTGGCGTGAGCGCCTAGCCTGTTGATTACTGGTTGGTTTGCCTTTACGCGGGGTGCGCTGCTGCCGGCGGCCGTTTTCAATTGGCTGTGGTGTCGCATTGGGGTCGGGTTCAAAACCAGGCTCGGTATGCCGCGTGAGAGGCTGTTTAATCAGCTTCTCAATGTTTTTGAGTAGGCTATTTTCGTCAACACAGACAAGCGATACAGCCTCACCCTGACGCCCTGCGCGGCCTGTACGCCCAATGCGGTGTACGTAATCTTCGGCGACGTTGGGTAAATCAAAATTTACCACATGGGGTAGATCGTCGATATCCAGGCCACGCGCGGCAATATCAGTGGCGACGAGAACTTGTAAGTCACCACTTTTAAAGGACTCAAGTGCCCGGGTTCGCGCGCCTTGGCTTTTATTGCCATGGATAGCCATCGCCGGAATAGACTGCTTGGAGAGCTGTTCCGCTAAGCGATTAGCCCCGTGCTTTGTGCGGGTGAAGACCAGCACTTGAAACCAGCGATGCTTTTCGATGAGATGGGCAAGTAATTCACGCTTTTTTTCGCGGTCAACGCGATATACCGATTGTTCAATTTTTTCAGCGGTAGTATTGCGTGGAGCGACTTCGATAAACGCAGGGTCGTTTAGGAGCTGCTTTGCCAGTGTCTGAATTTCATTGGAGAACGTCGCCGAAAAAAGTAAGTTCTGGCGCTGTTTTGGTAACAAACGCAGCAATCGCTTAATGTCATGGATAAAGCCCATGTCGAGCATGCGATCAGCTTCATCCAATATCAGGGTTTCAATTTGTGAGAGATCGACATGCCCCTGCTGATGTAGGTCAAGTAGCCGCCCAGGCGTGGCTATTAGTACATCAACACCATGTTTTAATGCGTCAACTTGGGGTTGTTGCCCAACACCGCCGAAAATTACGAGCGACTTCAGTGGTAAGTAGCGACCATAATCCCGCACGCTTTCGGCTACCTGCGCGGCGAGTTCGCGCGTCGGGGTCAGGACTAACGCCCGGATGTGATATTTTTGGCTCTTGGTCGATTGGCTTAGACGCTGCAGAAGCGGCAGGGTAAAGCCCGCGGTTTTGCCGGTGCCGGTTTGGGCACTGGCGAGTAAATCGCGACCTCCCAGGATAACGGGAATGGCTTGAACTTGGATCGGGCTGGGGTGTGTATAGCCCTTGGCTTTAACGGCTTTTAAAAGGTCTTCTGATAGGGATAGGTCAGAAAAAGTAACAACGGAAGAAGCGTGCATAGTGTCTCCGCGCAGCTAAAGGTGCCACGCTTTTGAAATAGTGAAGCTGAATTCTCAGCATCTATAAAGGGAAGAACAAATATTCGACTGTCTATCATCATAACATGTCGAAAACCCTGCAGGCATGAATCCTACAGGGCCAATATATCGCTTAAAGCGAGCCTACTGAGGCAAATAGCCTTTTTGGGTCAAGGTGGAGGCAATATCGGCGGCAACATTTTTCCAACTTTGGCTAAGCGCACGAACGAGTGCCGGGTAGCCATCGTCTTTTAACGCTGTGCGGGTTTGAAAGCGCTCGACGTGTAATAGCTTATTTTGCGCGTCGCGCAGTTGCCACTGGCCGCTAGCAACCGCGTAGCCATCGTAACGACCATGAAACTCATCGACATCTAACCGTAGCATGAAGGCGTTATCGCTTCCCGCGTTGCTATTTACCACCTGAACCTCTTTTAATGCGGCAGCGAGATCATCACGTAAGTTGCGCGCTAATTGGCGGTTTAATCCCTCTGCCCACTGATGTTCGCGCGCTTCGCGCATTTCGATATCGTCGAGTTGCATGATAATGCCGTCAACATCGAGGTAATGTGCTAAACGCACTGAATTAATATTTAGCTCCGCCTTGGTAGATTTGGGCACATGGTGCTGATTGACGCTGGGGAGTACATAGCGCGTAGGCGGTGAAACGCTGCTCGCACAAGCGCCCAGCAATAGGCCGAGAAGTAATGCCAGTAATGCTGGTCGTGCGCATTGTGCCCATTGGGTTGTTTTTTTTCCCTTATATATCATTGTCTCTTTTGCCCTTTCGGAAACATACGCCTTAATCACGCGGTGAGCGGGGAATGGGATCTTGTGTCTCGACGTTATCAAATAAAAGCGCGCGCGGATTTTCGTTTAGTGTTCGCGTCAGCGGTTGTAAGTCGCGGAGCAGGCGGTCTATCCGATCAGCCGTAGAGATAAGCTCTTGATAGGCCGGCGAGCTTGGGGACATGCCCTCTAGTGTCGTGCGTAACGCTTCAAGCGTCGTATTGATATTGCCACCGACGGCTTGCGTTTCAGGGTCGTTGAGTAGCTGATTAAGGGATTGAGATAGTGTGTTTACCTCCTTCAGCACTGCTTCCGACGCTGCCAAGTTTCGGTTTAGGCCTGTTAGCAGGGGTTCCACCTCAAGCTCGTTAACTTTATCAAGCAGGGCGATGATCTGTGACTGAATTTGAGCAAAATCGCCTGCCACCGTTGGGAAGACGGTGTGCCCGGCGAAGGTTTCGGCCTGATACTCTTCATTATTGTCACGCTGGAAGTTTAGGTCGACAAATAGAGCGCCCGTAAGCAAATTGCCACTTTTCAGCGAGGCGCGAAGTCCTATGCTGAACATGCGCTTAAAGCGTTCGTCCCACTCATTTAAATCAATGTCAGCACTTTCGATACCAAGTCGCTGCGGTTCAATACGAATCAGTACAGGAATAGCAAAACGCGCACGCGAGTCAGACTGTGGTGCAGTGAAATTCCAAGGGACGGCGGCAACGGTGCCAACACGGACACCGCGAAATTCGACGGATGCGCTTTTGCTCAGACCGCGAACAGACTCGTCAACAAGCAGCACATATTCAAGGTAACGGTTAAAGGTTCCTTCCCGGGCGCTTTTTTCATCGGCATAGAGATTGAAACGGGTATTGGCATCAACAGGCTGACCCATGGGTAGGTCTTCCGGCACACCAAAAGTCGCCCCGCCACCAAATAGCGCCTCAAGTGATTCAAGGTTGACGCGAAGGCCATTGGCATCCAGTTGAAAATCGATACCACTAGCGACCCAAAAGCGCGTGCTGTCTGTGACTAAATTGGCGTAAGGCTCTTCTATGTAGACTTGGTGATGCATGGTGCGTGCTTCAGCGTTGAAATTAGCTTCTTCAACACGCCCTACGGTATACCCTTGGTAGGAAACAGGGTCGTTCACATTGAGCGAATTGCCTAATTGACTTACAAGGTTAAGCTTCAATCCAGCATCACCTGAGGGTGCAACGGGAGGCGTGCCACTAACACGAAACTCACGTTTTGGTTGCTCAGCATTGCCAGGCTCCAGCTGTATATAGGCACCTGAAAGGACAGTGCCAAGGCCACTGATCCCTTCACGGCCGATGCGTGGCTTAACGACCCAGAAACGGCTCTCTTCATTGAGCATCGACTCGGCATTTGGGTTAATACGAGCGGCAATAACAGCGTGAGAGAGATCGTCGGAAAGCTGAACACTCTCTACCCGGCCAACCTCGACGCTGCGGCTGCGGATGAGTGTTTTTCCGGCTTCGATGCCTTCTGCGTTTTCCGTGGTCAGTGTGATTAGCGTTCCGCGACTAGAGTAATTGTCATACACCAACCACATGCCGATAATGATGGCAACGAGCGGGATTATCCAAATGGGAGACAGTCGTGCCTGTGGCGAAGGCTTGGCGCGGTGCAGGTCTTTTTCATCCGTGGGGTGTTGTGTTGAGTTCTCGTTAGTCATCAACATTTCCTGAGTAACGCGGGGGTGGTGTGTCCCAGATGAGGCGCGGGTCAAAGGTCATGGCGGCCAGCATGGTAAATACGACAACGGCGCCAAAGGCGAGCGCTGCGGAACCCGGTGTTATCGACATGAGAGAGCCCGCGCGTATTAATGCAACTAGGATGGCGACGACAAAAACGTCGACCATCGACCAGCGCCCGATGAATTCGGTGACGCGATATAGCACTGTGCGTTTGTGGGCATTTATTTCATTACTGCGTCTAACTACGAGGCAAAGCCACGTAAGTGCGACCAGTTTCCCCACGGGAACAATCACGCTGGCAATAAAAATAACCGCTGCAATTGGCCAGGAACCCATCTGGGCAAGCTCAACCACGCCGCCAATGATCGTAGAGGTAGAGGTGTTTCCTAGGCTTGTAGTATTCATTATGGGGTAAAGGTTAGCAGGAATATACATGACCGTCGCGGCGATAATCAGTGCCCATGTGCGCTGTAAGCTATGGGGTAATCGGTTGTGAAGTGGCTCGTGGCAGCGTAAACAGCGCGTCTTTTTTGCCGTTGGATCGAGGCGGTTGATTAGGCCGCAAGTGTGGCAGCCCGCTAAACCTTGCGCCGAAGCAGTGACAGCCGTGCGTGTACCTTCCGGGGCTCGCGGTTCGCCCTTATCGAGTGAAAACCACATCCAGTCGGCATCAAGCGACTGAGTGGTGGCGAGTAGCAATACGGCAAAAGCGCAGAAGCCCCAAAAAGAAGCGCCTAGCTCTATCTGTGCCATGCCGGCAATTTTTATTAAGCTGACCAGTGCGCCAATAATAAAGACGTCTGCCATTAGCCAAGGCGCTAAGTGAGATAAAGAGCGTGCGATGTCGCGGCTGAACGGCAAAGGGCGGTCACGCAGAAGCCCAAACTGAAGCCAGGTTATCCCCATCAAATAAACGGCAGGTAGCACCACAATGGTCATGATAACGGCAATGGCAACCAGCGGCTGATCAAAGGCAATCAAGGTGGTGGCTGTTTGCGTAAGCTCAATACGGTTGCCAACCCCGCTGACACTAAAACTGACAAAAGGAAATGAGATAGCGACCAGTAGCGCGACCAGGGCCGACATCGCCAGTGCCATGCTGCGTTGTGCTGGGTAGCGATGACGTCTCACAAGCGTATAGCCACAACGTGGGCAAGTGGCCTTTTCATCGGATTTAAGCGGCGGTAATGCGCTGACCCAGTCGCACTCGTGGCAGGTCCTCAGCCGCCTACGCTGAGTACGAACCTCTGGCGGGGCGTGATCAACGCCCGATATAGGCGGTGTCAGTAAACGCGGTTTGGCCAGCCGATAAGGGATGACGCGAAAAAGCCCCGTGTGCTTTTGGGGTGAGCGCAAATTGGAGGAGTGGGGGTCACGCAATGAGCGCCTCATAAAGTTTCGCCATGTATGATGCTAATATGCCGACCTTACGACACGAGTCAAGCCTTAGTACAAATAGCATGAAATGCTTGACCTGTCTGTCTGCTTGCTTGCACAACGATGTTCGCGCAGTTGTGCCTGGTCCTGCCATTTAAGGAAATAACATGTTGCTGCCAATACTTTCTGTCGTTGGGGGGGGGATTTTACTTATTTGGAGTGCTGAAAAATTTATCGAAGGGGCGGCCGCAACATCGCACTGGCTGGGGTTGTCGCCGCTTCTTATCGGGATGCTGGTGATTGGCTTCGGGACTTCTGCACCCGAGATGATGGTGTCAGTTCTGGCTGCATGGCAAGGAAGCCCAGGGTTAGCGGTAGGGAACGCCTATGGCTCCAATATCGCTAATATTGGCTTAGTGTTGGGGTTTGTGGCGTTATTGGCACCGCTTGCTGTTCACTCAAGCGTTATTCGTAGAGAGATGCCTGTGCTCCTGGCCGTTACTCTCCTCACTGGACTGATATTATGGGATGGTTTTGTGGCGCGCTGGGAGGCGATCATCTTGTTGTTGGTGCTTTTCACATTCATCACTGATAGGTCTTGCGCTTTTGGTGGCAAACTCCTGGTTTCTTGTGTGGGGTGCGGTTGAAATCGCGACGGCTTACGGTGTCAGTGAGCTTATTATTGGTCTTACGGTGGTGGCTATAGGGACTTCACTACCTGAGTTGGCCTCGTCTATTAGTGCGTTAAGGCGTAACGAGCACGATATGGTGCTGGGCAATGTAGTTGGTTCTAATTTATTTAATACGCTGGGAGTGGTGGGGCTGGCCGGCGTGATTACGCCCATTCAAACAGGTAGTGAGGTTTTATCACGCGATTGGGTGGTAATGATCGTGATGACCACCCTTATGGTTGTGTTTGCCTTTTCTTGGAGAGGACGGTCAAGGCGCATCAGCCGTGCTGAAGGGGGAGTGCTTCTTCTGCTATTTATTGCTTGGGCCTGTTGACGTTTCACATTGGGAGCCATAAAAAACCGCACGCCAAAGCCACCATGCTTTCGTAGTTTCGCTTCAGTTTATCGTAGCGCGTCGCTATGGCGCGATACGATTTTAAACGGGCAAAG